>JAFEDK010000038.1 GCA_018241665.1 Pseudomonadota bacterium | reverse complement strand
TGCAGGATTTGCTGGGTCAATACAACGCTACGCGGCTTGCGCGAGAGGCGGGTCTGCATGGATTCCCTCAGCGTGTCGAGGGCGGTGCCCTTGCCGCCGACCTTGGCGAGGGCGTAGCCGTCGTAGGCGGCGCTCATGATGTCGCTGCCGAGGGCCAGTTCGGTGTCATCGGCCCGGTCGGTGAGGCTGCGCAGGCGTTGCAGGCGGGGGCGCAGGACGTCGAGGGCGGCGATGTCCTGCTGGAAGCCGGTGAGGTCGAAATTGCCGGGCACGATGCCCGGGTTCTGGCGCAGCACCAGTTCGGTCTGGCGGCAGAAGGCTTCGGACTTGTCGCCCATCTTGATGGCCTTGCGGCGCTCGTCGGCGGAAAGCGTGATGAGGGCGCCGAGCTTGGCTTCAAGCATGGCGAGCATCGCGTCGATGGCCTCGATGTCGGCCGGGGGGAAGGTGATCGAGACCAGGTTCTGGGTCATGGTGAAGCTCCTTGAGATTGAAGTGATGTGGCCACGGCACCCCGGAAGGTCTCTTCAAAAATGCCCATGACAACATCCACAATATTACATACAGATTATCTCTACAGCATTATCTGGCAACACCCAAAGGTCTCAGTGATGGAGCGCGTGCGGGCCGCGCCCGGGCAGCAAGACAGGTCGGCAGAAAAGAAAAACCGGCCTGGCGGCCGGTCATTGGAAAACGGTGTGTGACGGAAGGTCCTTGGAAACCGTCAGGCCGAGCACTATTCGGGCAAATGGCAGACCGCTTCAATGTTGTTGCCTTCCGGGTCAATCACGAACGCGCCGTAATAATTTGCGTGATAGTCCGGTCGAAGCCCGGGGGCACCATTGCATTTTCCTCCGGCGGCGATGGCGGCCTTGTAAAAGGCATCGACTTGCGCACGATTCCCGGCTCGCCAGGCGAGGTGGCAACCGGACGTTGCTGCAGGGCCACCGTAGGGTGAAGGGCCGTCGATGAACCACACATCGGCCTTCTTGCCATCGGGCTCGGATGCGTCTGGATAGGCAAACCCGAGGATGTTCGAGCCGTACTGACCTTCGAAACATACGCTATAGCCCAGCGGATCCAGGGCTGCGCTGTAAAACGCCTTGGCGCGGGCAATATCGATAACGCGGAACGTCATGTGATCAAGCATCGGGCTCTCCTGAAATTGAATCGACATGCGCCAGCCTACCATCAAACTGTATTTACATACAGGCTATTGTCATGAGCCGGACTTCATTTCAAGGCGACGACACCGCAGCACGATAACTGCCGGTACCGGAAGCGCCTTGAACCCGGAATTTCTGGCCTTCCCTCACGACAGACAGGCGATAAAAAACCCGGGCGGCGCACTGGCCGGCCCGGGTTTCTGCCATCCCCTGGAGGGAGAGGCTTTTTAGAACGGGATGTCGTCGTCGAATCCACCGAAATCGTTGCCGCCGGCCGGGCGCTGGGGCGCCGACGGGGCGCTGGGGGCCGGCGCGGAGCCGCCGAAGCCGCCACCGCTGCTGCTGCCGCCACCGTAGGAACCGCCGCCACCGCCGTAGTTGCCGCCGCTGTCACGGCCGCCGCCGTAATTGCCACCACCGCCGCCGCTGTCACGGTTACCACCGCCGTAGTTGCCAGCCGGGCGGCCGCCACCGAAGCCGCCTTCGTTGCGGGCCGACTCGTCGCCGCCGCCCATGCCCTGGCGGCTGCCGAGCATCTTCATCTCGTCGGCGCGGATTTCGGTGGTGTAGCGGTCCTGGCCGTCCTTGTCCTGCCACTTGCGGGTGCGCAGGGAGCCTTCCACGTACACCTGGCTGCCCTTGCGCAGGTATTGCCCGGCGATCTCGGCGAGCTTGCCGAAGAACACCACGCGGTGCCACTCGGTGGCCTCGCGCTTCTCGCCGCTGGCCTTGTCGCGCCAGGTGTCGGTGGTGGCGAGGGTGATGTTGCAGATCGCGTCGCCGCTCGGGGCGTAGCGGGTTTCGGGATCCTTGCCCAAGTTGCCGACAAGAATCACTTTGTTGACCGAAGCCATATGTCTCTCCTAAAAATTCTGTAGGGCTGCCGCTCAGGCCGCTGCCACGTTGCGGCGCACCGGCGCCGGCATGCTGGAGGCGAGGATCAGCCAGGCCACCGCGAGGCCGCCGCCAAGCAGCGACACCGCGCCGGGGCCGACGTGCTGGGCCAGCCAGCCGCCCAGCGCACCGCCGAGGAACAGGCCGATGGACTGCAGCGTGTTGTAGATGCCCAGCGCCGTGCCCTTGGCGTGGGGCGGGGCGATCTTGGAAATCCACGAGGGTTGGGTCGCCTCCAGCACATTGAAGGCGACGAAGAACAACGTAAGCAGGATGGCCAGCGGCCACATGCCGGCGTTGCCCTCGAAATACAGGCCGACCTGCACCGCCAGCAGCAGCGCGATGGCGGAGTTGAAGACGGTCTTCATGGCGCCCTTCTTCTCGGCGACGATCACCGCCGGCACCATCACCGTGAAGGACACCAGCACCGCCGGCAGATAGACTTTCCAGTGCTCGGCCACCGGCAGGCCGGCGCGCACGAGGCCGGCCGGCACCAGCACCCACATGGCGGTCTGCATCAGATGCAGCGCAAAGACGCCGAAATTGAGGCGCATCAGCTGGCCGTTGCCGAGCACTTCGGAGAAGCGCGCGGTGGCCCGCGGCACCGGCGGCGCAGCCGGCACCACGAAGATCACCGCGAGGATGGCCAGCGCGGCCAGCCCTGCGGTGAGCCAGAACAGCCCGCTCATGCCGATCACCGAGTACAGCAGCGGCGCGGCGACCATCGAAATGGCGAAGACCAGGCCGATGGACGAGCCGATCATCGCCATCACCTTGGTGCGGTGCTGGTCGCGGGTGAGGTCGGCGGCCAGCGCGGTAACGGCCGCGGAGATGGCACCGGCGCCCTGCAGCACGCGGCCGACGACCACCGACTGGACGTCCTGGGCGAGCGCCGCGACGATGCTGCCGATCACGAACAGGACCAAGCCGAAGACGATCACCGGCTTGCGCCCGAAGCGGTCGGAGGCGGCGCCGAAGGGGATCTGCAGGAAGGCTTGCGTGAGGCCGTAGGCGCCAATGGCCATGCCGACCAGGGCCACGTTGTCGCCGCCGGGCATGCCGTGGGCGTGCACCGCGAAGACCGGCAGAATCAGGAACAGGCCCAGCATGCGCAGCGCGAAAATCGCGGCCAGCGAGACGCCGGCGCGGCGCTCGGCCGGGCTCATCTTGTCGTCAGTGGAAGAAGCCATGAAACGTGCTGCGTGGGGAGGGTCAAGAGGCGTATATTAACAGGTTGCCCCTGCCCACAATGCCCCATGGACGCCATCCGAATCCGCGGTGCCCGCACCCACAACCTGAAGAACATCGCGCTCGACATCCCGCGCAACCGGCTCACCGTGATCACCGGCCTGTCCGGCTCGGGCAAGAGCTCGCTGGCTTTCGACACGCTGTACGCGGAAGGCCAGCGCCGCTACGTGGAGTCCCTGTCGGCCTACGCCCGGCAGTTCCTGCAGCTGATGGAGAAGCCCGACGTGGACCTCATCGAGGGCCTGTCGCCGGCGATCTCCATCGAGCAGAAGGCCACCAGCCACAACCCGCGCTCGACGGTGGGCACCGTCACCGAGATCCACGACTACCTGCGCCTGCTCTACGCCCGCGCCGGCACGCCCCACTGCCCGGATCACCCGGAGCACGCGCTGGAGGCCCAGAGCGTGTCGCAGATGGTGGACGCGGTGCTGGCCCTGCCGGAAGAAACCAAGCTGATGATCGTCGCCCCGGTGATCAGCGGTCGCAAGGGCGAACAGGCCGACCTGTTCGTCGAGCTGCGCGCCCAGGGCTTCGTGCGGGTGCGCGTGGATGGCATCGTGCATGAGCTCGACAACCTGCCGGTGCTGGACAAGAACCGCCGCCACGACATCGAGGTCGTCGTCGACCGCCTGAAGGTGCGCCAGGACCTGCGCGGGCGCATCGCCGAATCCTTCGAGACGGCGCTGACCCACGCCGAGGGCCGCGCCATCGCGGTGGAGATGGACTCCGGCAAGGAATACCTGTTCTCGGCCAAGTTCGCCTGCCCGGTGTGCAGCTTTGCGCTGGCCGAGCTGGAGCCGCGGCTGTTCTCCTTCAACAACCCGATGGGCGCCTGCCCCAAGTGCGACGGCCTCGGCAACGTGGATTTCTTCGACCCGCAGCGGGTCGTCGCCCACCCGGAGCTGTCGCTGGCCTCCGGCGCGATCCGCGGCTGGGACCGGCGCAACCAGTTCTACTTCCAGCTGCTGGCCAGCCTGGCCGACCACTACGGCTTCAGCATCGACACCCCCTTCGAGGAATTGCCGGCGGACACCCGCGAGGTGGTGCTGAACGGCTCCGGCAAAGAGAAGATTGCCTTCCGCTACCTGTCCGACGGCGGCAAGCCGGTGCTCAAGGAGCATGCCTTCGAGGGCATCATCCCGAACCTCGAACGGCGCTTCAAGGAAACCGACTCCATCGCGGTGCGCGAGGAACTGTCCAAATACCGCGCCAACTGCCCCTGCCCGGCCTGCGGTGGCGGCCGCCTGCGTACCGAGGCCCGCTACGTGCTGATCGGCGAGCGCAACCTGTCGGAAGTCAGCCGCCTGCCGCTGGCCCAGTGCAAGGGCTTCTTCGACGGCCTGCGCCTTGCCGGCCAGCGCGCCCAGGTGGCCGAGAAGATCGTCAGCGAGATCTCCTCCCGCCTGCAGTTCCTGATCAACGTGGGCCTCGACTACCTGTCCCTCGACCGCTCCGCCGACACACTGTCGGGCGGCGAGGCCCAGCGCATCCGCCTGGCCAGCCAGATCGGCTCCGGCCTCACCGGCGTGATGTACGTGCTCGACGAGCCGTCCATCGGCCTGCATCAGCGCGACAACGACCGCCTGCTCGACACCCTGCGCCGCCTGCGCGACATGGGCAACACGGTGATCGTCGTCGAGCACGACGAAGACGCGATCCGCATGGCCGACTATGTGGTGGACATGGGCCCCGGCGCCGGCGAGCACGGCGGCCAGGTGATCGCCGAAGGCACGCCGGCGGCCATCGCCGCCCATCCGGATTCGCTGACCGGCGCCTATCTGTCCGGCACCCGCAGCATTGCCGTACCGGCCAAGCGCCATCCGGCCGATCCGGACAAATACCTGCGCATCGAGGGCGCCAGCGGCAACAACCTGAAGGACGTCACCATCGACATCCCGGTCGGCCTGTTCACCTGCGTCACCGGCGTGTCCGGCTCGGGCAAGAGCACGCTGATCAACGACACCCTCTACGCCCACGTGGCCCGCCACGTGAACGGCAGCAGCATCGAAGCCGCCCCCTGCGTCGACATCCACGGCCTGGACCACTTCGACAAGGTCATCAACGTCGATCAAAGCCCGATCGGCCGCACGCCGCGCTCCAACCCGGCCACCTACACCGGCCTGCTGACGCCGATCCGCGACCTGTTCTCCGGCGTGCCGGAAGCCAAAGCCCGCGGCTACGGCCCCGGCCGCTTCAGCTTCAACGTCAAGGGCGGCCGCTGCGAGGCCTGCCAGGGCGACGGCCTGATCAAGGTGGAAATGCACTTCCTGCCCGACATGTACGTGCCCTGCGACATCTGCCACGGCAAGCGCTACAACCGGGAAACCCTGGAGATCCGCTACAAGGGCAAGACCATCTACGAAGTGCTGGAGATGACCGTCGAGCAGGCGCTGGAATTCTTCAACGCCGTGCCCGTCGTCGCCCGCAAGCTGGACACCCTGATGCAGGTCGGCCTCGGCTACATCCGCCTCGGCCAGAGCGCCACCACCCTGTCCGGCGGCGAAGCGCAGCGGGTCAAGCTGGCGCTGGAGCTGTCCAAGCGCGACACCGGCCGCACCCTGTACATCCTCGACGAGCCGACCACCGGCCTGCACTTCGCCGACATCGAGCTGCTGCTGTCGGTGCTGCACCGCCTGCGCGACCACGGCAACACCATCGTCGTCATCGAGCACAACCTGGACGTCATCAAGACCGCCGACTGGCTGCTCGACATGGGCCCGGAAGGCGGCAACGGCGGCGGCACCCTGGTCGGCAGTGGCACGCCGGAAGCCCTGGCCGCCAACCCCGCCAGCCACACCGGCCGCTACCTGGCCAAGCTGCTGCCCGGCGCCTGAGCGCCCGCCCGCCTCCATCCGCCCCCGCCTCACGGCCGGGGGCGGCATCCAGTACACTGATCACCCGTCGTAGCTTTCCATCGCGCCATGTCCGAACTCTGGTCCTCCCTCCGCCCGCAACTCGAATACCTGGCTACGCCGCTGCCGCTGGCCGCCCTCGGGCTCGCCGACGCCCACCGGGACGAGATCGCCCCGCTGCTGGTGGCCGAGCTGGAGGCGCTGGCCGCCGACCCGAGCCCGGCCCAGGCCGACGGCTACGTGCTGCACCTCTACGCGATGCTGCTCCTCGCCCGCTGGCGCGACACCCGCGCCTACCGGCCCCTGGCCGAGCTGGGCCACCTGGATGAGAGCCAGGTGGACACCCTGTTCGGCCAGCTCGTCCATGACAGCTACGGCCGTGCGCTGGCCTCCACCTGCAACGGCGAGCTGGCCCCGCTTACCGCGCTGGCCGACGACGACGGCGCCAGCCGCTGGGCCCGCGCCGCCGCGCTGGAGGCGATGAGCCTTGCCGCCCTCGAAGGCCTCACCCAGCGGGCACCGGTGGTGGACTTCCTCGCCGACTTCGGCGCCCGTGAAGCCCAGGCCCTGCAGGACGACCCCGAGCGCGGCGACGACTTCCCGCTGCTCGACCAGCTCGTCACCCACCTGGCCGACCTGGGTGCCGTCGAGCAGCTGCCGACGATCCATGAATGGTTCGCCGCCGGCCTCATCGACGACAGCTACGTGGACGCCGAGCAACTGGAGGACGACATCCGCCGCAAGCCCGCCGACGCGCTGGCGGCCCTGCGCGACGCCGGCCACGGCCTGATCGACGACCTGCGCCCGGAAATCGCCGCCTGGCCGGACATCCACCACATGCCGCCGGTGGCGCTGGCCCCGATTCCCCTCGGCGCGATCCGCGAGCCCATCGTCCGCGACGGTGCCAAGGTCGGCCGCAACGACCCCTGTCCCTGCGGCAGCGGCCGCAAGTACAAGAAGTGCCACGGCGCCAATTGAACGCCCCCAGGGCCGGGCTGTGCCCAGCCCGCCCCCCACGGGGAACAAGGAAACCTGGGGCGGCCCGACGTTTCCTTGAGACCACCGACATCCCGCTGCCATCGGGCCGACACCCGCGCTCGGCTATCATGGCAGCCTCGCGACGAACAGGAAGCCCATCATGACCGACACTACGCCCGACCTCCCCG
The DNA here is from genome assembly GCA_018241665.1 of Pseudomonadota bacterium. GTDB lineage: Bacteria > Pseudomonadota > Gammaproteobacteria > Burkholderiales > Rhodocyclaceae > Zoogloea. Next base: position 17,160 of record JAFEDK010000038.1, on the reverse strand, counting down.
CCGCCGCGTCCGACAGCAAGGCCGGCTTCGACCTGGACGATTTCGAGGTCCGCGTGCTGGCGGTCCTGATCGAGAAATCCTTCGTCACCCCCGACACCTACCCGCTGTCGGTCAATGCGCTGGTCACCGGCTGCAACCAGCTGACCGGCCGCGAGCCGGTGATGAACCTGTCGGAAGCCACCGTACTGGCCACCCTCGACCGCCTCGCCGAGCGCGGCCTGGTCAGCCAGCGCCACCAGGCCGGCGCCCGCGTCGTCAAGTGGGAGCACCAGATCCGCCTGCGCCATTCGCTGACGCCGCCGATGCAGGCCGTGCTGGCCATCCTGATGCTGCGCGGCGCCCAGACCGTCGGCGAGATCCGCGCCCGCTGCGAGCGCATGCATGCCTTCGGCACGCCGGCCGAGGTCGAGGAAATCCTGGAGAAGCTCGGCGACAAGTACCCGCCGATGGTCATCCAGCTGCCGAAGGCGCCCGGCACCAAGGAAGCCCGCTACACCCACCTGATGAGCGGCGAGGACGCTGCCCAGCAGAGTCACAGCTTCGAGGCCGCCGAACAGGCCGCCCCCCGCGGCAGCCGCGTCGGGGAACTCGAAGAGGAGGTTCGCCGTCTGCGTCAGCAGCTGGAATGGCTGACCAACGAGTTCGAGGAATTCCGCAAGCAGTTCCAGTGAGGGTGCGGGGCCACGGCGTGCACATGCCGGGCGGCCAGCACGCCGCCCACCAAACGCGCCACGTCCCCGCAACGCGCCCTTAACCCAACGTCCCACGCAAGAAATCCATGCTCGTCCATCCGCAGTTCGACCCCATCGCCATCGCCATCGGCCCCCTCGCGGTGCGCTGGTACGGCCTGATGTACCTCGTCGCCTTCATCCTCTTCGTGGCCCTCGGCCGGGTTCATGCCCGGCGGCGGCCGGAGCTGGGCTGGGACGCGCAGCAGATCGACGACCTGCTGTTCTATGGCGTGCTCGGGGTGATCCTCGGTGGCCGCCTCGGCTACGTGCTGTTCTACAAGCCGGCCTACTACCTGAGCCACCCGGCCGAGATCCTCGCCGTCTGGCAGGGCGGCATGGCCTTCCACGGCGGCTTCCTCGGCGTGCTGGTGGCCATGTGGCTGTTCGGCCGCAAGACCAATCGCCCCTGGCTGGCCGTCACCGACTTCATCGCCCCGCTGGTGCCCCTCGGCCTCGCTGCCGGGCGGCTCGGCAACTTCATCAACGGCGAGCTGGTCGGGCGTGTCACCGACGTGCCGTGGGCGATGATCTTCCCGCAGGTGGACAACCTGCCGCGCCACCCGTCCCAGCTCTACCAGTTCGCGCTGGAAGGGGTCAGCCTGTTCCTGATCCTGTGGTGGTTCGCCGCCAAGCCGCGGCCCCGTGGGCTGATCTCGGCCGCCTTCCTGATCGGCTACGGCTGCTTCCGCTTCATCGCCGAATTCGGCCGCGAGCCGGACGATTTCCTCGGCCTGCTGACCTTCGGCATGTCGATGGGCCAGTGGCTGTCCCTGCCGATGATCCTCGCCGGCATCGGCATGGCCGTGTGGGCCGCCAAGCGCGACAAGGCCTGAGGCCAGTCGGACTTCAATCCATGGGCAGACCGATGGCCGCCAGCACCCAGGCGGCCAGCAGCACCCCATTGCTGAGGGCGAAGGCCGCCAGGCGGTGATAGACGTTGTTGTAGCCCAGGTGGATCAGGCTGTGCACCACCCGCAGCCCCACGTAGGCCCAGGCCAGCCCCAGCTGCAGCGCCGAATGCTGGCCGGTCACGTAGCACAGCAGCCCCAGCACGTAGAACAGCACCGGCAGCTCCAGCAGGTTCATGTAGTTCCGGTTGGGCAGGCACACGTCGGACGGCACCTTCGCCGATTCGCCGAAACGGAAATCGGACACATGGACCCGGCCGGCAAAGCCGGCCCCGAGCCGGCGGACAGCGATGAGCACCAGGATCAGGAAGGTCCAGGCAGCGAGGGCGAACAGCGGATAGAGGATGGCAATGCGCATGGGTGGGCGGAGTGCCGCGGCCAAGCGCCGCGAGACTGATCTGGATGGCATAAAAACCCGCTCAGCATAAGAGAGCGCCACGGGAATACTCAAGGGGGAAACAGGGTTTTCCAGGCTTGGCAGAGACGCCGGAGTAGCCCAAAGTGAGCGGCCGGCCACCATCCGATACCCATGAGCACCCAGCCCAACAATCCCCTGCACGGCGTCACCCTGGAGCGCATGCTGACCGAACTCGTCGCCCAATACGGCTGGCAGGGTCTCGGCGCGAAGATCCCGCTACGCTGTTTCAACAACGAACCCAGCATCGCATCCAGCCTGAAGTTCCTGCGCCGGACACCCTGGGCCCGGATGGAAGTGGAGCAGCTCTACCTGCGGCAGCATTCCTGATTTTTTGCAAAGAGTGCCAAAGTTAATAGTGCCGCATACAAAAACCACAAATACTGCAAATATAGTACTTCGCCCAACCTTCGATCCCGCTCACAACAAGAAGAACGGAGATTTGCAGTTTGAGGAAAAACCGTCCGCCTGCTCTGCCGCGCCGTGCCGTCGCGCCGAGTGACAGCCCGCGCCCGGTGAGCGTATTGGCGCAGCCACCAAGGCAGCATCCGTGAAGCTCTCCCTGCGCCACCTCGAACGGCTGCTGCCTGTCTGCGTCGGGCTGGCCTCGCTCTGCCTGACCGGCTGGCTGTGGCTGCACGAGCGCCAGGGCCTCGACGCCAATCTGCGTACCCAGTTCGATTTCAACGTACGCCAGACCACCAGCCGCATCGAACAGCGCCTGGCCGCCTGCGAGCAGATGCTGCGTGGCGCCCGCGGCCTGTTCGACGCCTCCAGCCACGTCAGCGCCACGGACTTCCAGCGCTATGTCAGCGTGCTGACCGATGGCGCTGATTTCGCCGGCCTGCAGATCATGGCCTACACGCCCTGGCCAAAAGGGCACGCCGACAACGCCCCGACCCCGATCACCTACGTCGCGCCCGACACGCCGGCCAACCGGGCCGCCATCGGACGCGACATGTATGCCGATCCCCTGCGCCGCGCCGCGATGCAGCAGGCGCGGGATGCCGGCACCGCCGCGATGACCCGCAAGATCACCCTGCTGGTGCATGACGTCCCCCAGCAGTCCGGCTTCGCCATGTACCAGGCCCTGTATGCCAAGGCCCAGCCCATCGACACGCCGGAGGCCCGCCGCGAGGCCCTGCGCGGCTGGGTGCACGTGGCCTTCCGGCTCGAGGCGCTGATGGCCAGCCTGTACGGGGAAGGCATCCCCGGCCTCGCACTGCGCATCTACGACGGCAGCAACGCCAACCCCGAGGACCTGATCTTCGACTCCCACCCCGGGGCCGACGCCGAGGAACAGGCGGCGCCGCGCTTCGCCACCCTCCAGTACATCGGTTTTCCCCAGCACAACTGGACCCTGGCCATCCGCAGCACGCCGGAGTTCGAGCAGCAACGCGGCCTCGGCTCGACGCGGGTCATCGCCGTGGCCGGCACCGGCCTGAGCCTGCTGCTGGCGCTACTGACCTGGCAACTGGTTACCGGCCGCAGCCGGGCCTTCGCCCACGCCCAGGCGATGACCCGCGAACTGCGGGAAAGCGAGGAGCGCATGCGCCACATGGCCCAGCACGACCCGCTGACCCGCCTGCCCAACCGCGCCCTCTTCGCGGACCGCCTGCAGTCGGCGCTGGCACGGGCGCGCCGGGAACACACGCAGGCCGGCCTGATGTTCGTGGACCTGGACCGCTTCAAGCCGGTCAATGACGCCCACGGCCACGCCATCGGCGACAAGCTGCTGATCGCCGCCGCCGCACGCATGCGCGAATGCCTGCGCGAAGCGGACACCCTGGCGCGCATGGGCGGCGACGAGTTCGTCGTGCTGTTGCCCCATATCGACGCACCGGTGGACGCCCAGCGGGTCGCCGAACGCATCCTCAGCGCCCTGTCCCACCCTTTCGAGGTGGACGGACTGGCGCTGCAGATCTCCGCCTCCATCGGCATCGGCCTGTTTCCGGAGCACGGCGAGGACGACGTCAGCCTGATGAAGAGCGCCGACAACGCCATGTACCGGGCCAAGGACGTGGGGCGCGCCTGCCTGGTCTTTGCTGCCTGAAGCCGGCCTTCAGCAGCACTCCACCTCGATCTGCTCGAGCAGGGCCAGCCCGGCCCCGTCGTCACAGGCCTCCAGGAACTCGCGGATCTGGTTGATGTTGCTGTGGATCAGGAACAGGTCGTCGGCCTGCGGCCCGCCCTCGCCGCGACGCTTCTTCTGGAAATAGTCCCAGAAGACATTGCCGCGCCCCGGCTCCAGCAACCGGGCATCGAGGACTTCCATCAGGCGCCGGGCATTCAGATCGCAGTCGATCCCGCAAAAGCTGATGTAACGATCCGGCTGGCCGGACGGCTGAAGGTGTTCGCTTTCCCGCTTCATCACGTTTCTCCTGAAAATGGACGAAACGGACTGTACGAAAAGGCCGTCGACGCTTCCGTCGGCCAGCCGACACTCCGGCCGGCGGCTAGCCCTGCATCAGGCTGCGGGCGGCCAGCGCCGGCAGGTCGTGGATCAGCAGCGCGCGCCGCCCGCGGCGGCTCAGCACGCCTTCCCGCTGCCACTGGTTGATCAGCGAGGACACCGATTGGCGCGTGGTGCCGAGCAGGCAGGCGATGTCCTCGGTGCCCAGGTCGATGGGCAGCAGGCAGCCTTCCGCCGCCTGTTCGCCGCGGCGGGCGGCCTGGCGGACCAGGAAGCGCGCCAGCCGCGCCGGCACGTCGCGGAAGGCGAGGTCCTCCACCAGCGACACCGCGTTGTCGAGGATGCGCCCCAGCACCTTCATCATCAGCGGCGCCACGCCGGGCGCGCCGGCCAGCTTGGCGCCGAACTCGCGGATGCCGATCAGCCACAGGCTCGCCGGCTCCAGGCTGCGCACGAAGGTCGGCGTGTGGGTCGTAAAGATGTCGCCCGGCTCCAGGATGGCCAGGCTGAGTTCCCGCGCATCGCTGGCCAGATAGACCCGCAGGCGGCCGCTGCGCACGATGAAGACCTGGTTCAGGGCCTGGCCGGGAGTGGCCAGCAGCTGGCCCTTGGCCACCTCGCGGAAGGTGAAGCCATCAAGAAAACCGGCCGGAAAGCCGGCCAGCGGATCAGGATGCGGGGCGGCCATGGCCATGACCATAGCACACGGCGGCACCCCGGCCGGCTCCGCCAGACCGGCCCGAAGCGAGGCCCGGCGCCCCTTTCGTGAGATGCGTCGCTTTCCCGGACGAATATCCCTACGTTAAGATGCCCCACAGAGCGTCGCCTTGTTCTGGATTCGGACGGGTGTCGCATTACCCCCGTACCGGCCAGCGCGGCCGGTCGTCCGACCTCTCCCGAGCGGCGCCGCACCGGCAGCCAGGGGGAAGGCTCACGTCCCGCAGGCTGCCGTTCCGGTCCCCCAACGACAATGAGAGCGCAGCCATGGAATACGAAACCGTAGACACGCAAGTCTCCCCCACCGGGCGCCTGGAGGTGTTGTCCAGCTCGGAGGCCGCCAAATTGTCGACCCAGGGCGACAGCGCCCTGAACACCCTGTACCGCAACTGTTCGCTGGCGGTGCTCAACTGCGGCAACGAGATGGACGACGGCAAGGAGTTGCTGGAGCGTTACCGCAACTTCGACATCCGCGTGCAGCAGCGGGCCCGCGGCATCAAGCTCGATATCCACGGGGCGCCGGCCAGCGCCTTCGTGGACGGGCGCATGATCCGCGGTATCCAGGAACACCTCATCGCCGTGCTGCGCGACGTGGTCTATGTGGGCAACGAGATCAACGGCAACCCGAAGTTCGACCTCAGCACCTCGGCCGGCGTCACCGACGCGGTGTTCCACATCCTGCGCAACGCCAACGTACTGCAGCCGATCACCCAGCCCAACGTGGTGGTGTGCTGGGGTGGCCACTCGATCAACCGGGAGGAATACGACTACACCAAGCTGGTCGGCTACCAGCTCGGGCTGCGCGGCATGGACATCTGCACCGGCTGCGGCCCCGGCGCCATGAAGGGGCCGATGAAGGGCGCCGCCATCGCCCACGCCACGCAGCGCTTCAAGGGCGGCCGCTACCTGGGCTTCACCGAGCCGGGCATCATCGCCGCGGAAGCGCCCAACCCGGTGGTGAACGAGCTGGTCATCCTGCCCGACGTGGAAAAGCGCCTGGAAGCCTTCGTGCGCACCAGCCACGGCATCGTGGTCTTCCCCGGCGGGGTCGGCACCTGCGAGGAAATCCTCTACATCCTCGGCATCCTGCTCCACCCGGACAACGCGGCGATCCCCTTCCCGCTGGTGTTCACCGGCCCCAAGAGCGCCGAGGAGTACTTCGTGCGCATCGACCGCTTCATCGCCGAAACCCTCGGCGACGCGGCCCGCCAGCGCTACAAGATCATCATCGACGACCCGGCGCGGGTGGCACGGGAGATCAAGGCCGGCGTCGAGCAGGTGCGCAGCTTCCGCAAGGAAAAGCGCGACGCCTACTACTTCAACTGGCTGCTGCGCATCGAGCACGAGTTCCAGCAGCCCTTCCGCCCGACCCATGAGCGCATGCGCAGCCTCAAGCTGCACAAGGAACAGCCAGCCCACCTGCTGGCCGCTAACCTGCGGCGTGCGTTCTCCGGCGTGGTGGCCGGCAACGTGAAGGACGAGGGCATCCGCGAGATCGAGAAGCACGGCAGCTTCGAGATCCACGGCGACCCGGCCATCATGGAGCCGATGGACGCCCTGATGGCCTCCTTCGTGGCCCAGGGCCGCATGAAGCTGCCGGGCAAGAAGTACAACCCCTGCTACCGCATCGTCGCCGCAAAGCACGACTGAGCAGCCGGCCGGCGGGTGCGCCCCGCCGGCCGAGACAGGTCAGCCCTTTTTCCCCACCAGCACCACGCCCGCCACCACCAGCGAACCGCCGAGCAGCTGGAACAACCCGATCGGCTCGGCGAGGATCAGCCAGCCGAGGAGCAGGGTGATCACCGGCCCGAGGGTGCCGATCAGCGACACCGGGCCGGCGCCCAGGCGGCGCATCGCCTCCGACACCATCCACACCGGCAGCACCGTCGAGAACAGCGCCATCGCCGCCGCCAGCAGCAGCACCGGCGCCGGCTGCACCAACAGGCCGAGGGGCCGGGTCAGCGCGAAATGGGCCAGGCACAGCACGCAGGCCGCAGTGCTCGCCCACGCAGTCGTACGAGCAGCCCCCAGGCGGACGACCGCCTGACCATTGCCCATCAGGTACAGCGCGTAGGACACCGCGCTGGCGAACACCAGGCTGCCGCCGATCCACACATCGCGGGCGGTGCCGGTAATGGTCAGGTCGTGGGCCAGCGCCAGCGCAATGCCCGAATAACACAGCGCGATGCAGGCCATCGCCCGGCGGGTGATCGGCTTGCCGAGGAAGAGCGCCGACAGCACCACCACCAGGGTCGGGTAGGCGAACAGGATCAGCCGCTCGAGGGCCGCCGAGATGTAATGCAGGCCGAGGAAATCCAGGTAGCTCGCCAGGTAGTAACCCGAGGTGCCGAGGCCCAGCAGCAACAGCACATCCCGCCGGGTCAGCGCTTCCGGCTGGCGGCGGCGCTGGTCCTGCCAGCCGAGGGCGATGAAGAAGGGTAGCGACATACCCATGCGCAGGGCCAGCAGGGTGATCGCATCGACGCCGTAGGGATAGGCCAGCTTGATCAGGATGGCCTTGAAGGAGAAGCCCACCGCGCCGAGAACGGCGAAGATGAGCCCGACACGATGACCGGGGTTCATGAGCATTCGACAAATTGGAACGGCCCCCATTAGGCCACCGGATCGCTACGGGGTGAATTGGTAAGATCCGGGGGCTGTGTTCGCCGGAGACGAAAGCTTGCACTACGACCTCACCGACCTGCGCCTCTTCGCGGCGATTGCCGAAGAGGCCAGCCTGACCCGCGGCGCGGCCCGCGCCCACCTGGCCCCGTCCTCGGCCAGCCATCGCCTGGCCCGCCTGGAGGAAAGCCTCGGCGTGGCCCTCTTCGAACGCCACGCCCGCGGCCTGCGCCCGACCCGCGCCGGCGAGGCGCTGCTCGGCCACGCCCGCCAGGTGTTCGCCCAGCTCGAACAGATGCACGCCGACCTGTCGCCCTTCGCCCGCGGCGTGCGCGCCCAGGTCAGCCTGTACGCCAACACCAACGCCATCAACTGCTTCCTGCCCGACGACCTGGGCGACTTCCTGCGCGCCGAGCCGCATATCCGCGTGACGCTCAAGGAAATGACCAGCCCGGAGATCCTGCGCTGCGTGGCCAGCGGCGAGACGGAGATCGGCGTGGTCGCCGGCGAAGTGCCGCCGGACGTGCTGCTCGCCCGCCCCTACCGGCAGGACCGCATCGTGCTGGTCACCCCGCCCGGCCATCCGGTATCGGCGCGGGCCCGGGTGCGCATTGCCGAAGTCCTCGACCAGCCCTTCGTGATGCTGCACACCGGCAGCGCCTTCCATACGGGGCTGATGAACTACGTGGCGGAAACCGGCGGCCGGCTGGACGTGCGCATCGAGGTGCGCAGCTTTGAAGCCGTGCTGCGCATGGCCGGCGCCGGCGTCGGCCTGGGCCTGGTGCCGCGCTCGGCGGCGGAGCGCGCCGGCCGCCAGCGTCCCTTCGCGGTGGTGGACCTGGACGAACCCTGGGCCAGCCGCGACCTGTCCATTGTCGTGCGCCGCGACCTGGCCCTGTCGCCCCATGCCCAGGCCCTGGTGGACGCCCTGGCCGGCGGGCAGACCGCACATTGACGCACGCCCTTGTCGGCTTCCCCACACGGATGGCATCGCCCGCGCCCTCCGCAAGCCTGAAATAGCCGGGCCGGCCGAGCGCCGGCGTGGCGGCGCGAAACTTGCGTGAGTGCCTCCGACCCATGCGGAGGAATCACCGATGAAGTTGCAGCTCGAACGCCCGTTCGTCGAAGCCCTGGTGCAGGCCCACCCACGCCTGTCCTGGCTGCTGGAGCAGATGCGCTTCGGCAACCGCGCCGAAGTGAGCTTCCTGCAGATGGAGCACGACGAACTGCATTTCCTCGAAGTGCTGTTCGAAGGCGCCGGCCCCGAGATGCGCGTCCGCGCCGCGCAGATCTCCACGCTGCGCAAGGCGCTGGCGGGCGACGGCATGCGCTTCGAATCGGAAGACCTGGAACTGCTGGTGCCGGCCATCGCCCGCTACCTGGCCGACGACGCGATCCGCGGCTGGCTGTTCAGCGCCGCCAGCGCCGGCAAGCCGACCGCCTGGGTGGTCACCCGCCTCGACTACACGCCGGCTTCCAACGAGGAAACCGGCAAGGTGCTGATCGAGCTGAAGGCCAACACCCGCGGCAAGATCGTCACCAGCAACATCCGCATCGTCGCCAGCGACATCGCCAACCGCACGGTCGGCGGCATCTTCGCCGCCAAGGGCTACCTGAAGGAAACCCCGGAGCTGATCGCCGCCTACGACGACATGGCCGAGCGCTACTTCGACTGGCGCGCCCGCTACGGCGAACAATTCTCCGGCCGCGGCACCGCCCTCTACGCCGAGAACCCCACCGCCAGCCACCGGGACACCGACTGGTCGCGCAAGGACGTGGTGATCCTGTCCTCCAGCGGCGGCGACGCACGCCTGGTGAACGACGAAGGCATCCTGTCCGACCGGGTGCTGACCCTCGACGCCCCCGGCGACATCCTCGGCCCCTACCTGCGCCGCGCCGCCAAGAGCCTGCGCTACAAGGCCGACGACGCGGTGGAGGCGTCCCGCGACGCGATGCCCAAGGGCTTGTTCACCAGCCTGCCGGTGCACTTCTTCATCCTGATGTTCCACCTCGACCTGCACCACTACCTGTGGGTGCACGTCGGCGACATCCACCCCTACGAATACAAGCCGGCCCTCAAGCAGAAGCTGATCCTGCCCGCCGAGCAGACCGACCTGATCGACATCCTCACCGCCGAGATGGACCTGCTGATGGACGACATCGTGGCCGGCAAGTCCGGCGGCACCACGGTGCTGTGCGCCGGCCCACCGGGGGTCGGCAAGACCCTCACCGCCGAGGTGTATTCCGAGATCATCCGGCGGCCGCTGTACCGGGTGCACTCCGGCCAGCTCGGCCTCAACGTGGCGGCGATGGAGACCACCCTGAAGGAGGTGCTCACCCGCGCCCAGCGCTGGGGCGCGGTGATGCTCATCGACGAGGCCGACGTGTACATCAAGCGGCGCGACGACAACATCACGATGAATGCGGTGGTCGGCGTCTTCCTGCGCGTGCTCGAATACTTCAACGGCCTGCTGTTCCTCACCACCAACCGCATCGACGACATCGACGAAGCCATCGTGTCGCGCTGCATCGCCCTCATCAAGTACGCCTCGCCCGACGCCGCGGCGCGCCAACGCATCTGGCAGGTGATGGCCGAGCAGTTCGGGCTGGTCCTCGACGCGGCGCTGATCGAACGCCTGGCGGCGCTGTTCCCTGACGCCAGCGGGCGCGACATCAAGGGCCTCGCCAAGCTGACCGCCAAGTACTGCAAGCAGAAGGCCTGTGCGCCGGACCTGGCCGCCTTCACCCGCTGCGCCACCTTCCGCGGCCTGGAGGTGGCCCATGCCTGAACACCCCGCGGCGGCCTGGGCACGGCAGGCAGCGCTGACGCCCACCGACATCGACTGCACGACGACGGTGATGCTCAAGATCCTCGACGGCAAGTGCAAGATGAACCCGCAGGAGAAGGAGATCATCGCCATCATCTACGACGTGGTGAAGGACCGCCCCGGCCACATCCTCGACGACACCGACCACCGCCTGATCGCGCTTGCCCGCCAGGGCATGGACGACGCGCTGGTGGAACGCATCTACGAGCAGCGTCTGCTCGCCGAGACGATGATCTCCCGCCCGGTCATGAAGGCCTACAAGACCAAGCTGCGCGCCAGCGGCGTACTCGCCACCGCCCAATCGGAGCACTCCGCCGAAGATATCTGAATCGAATATCGACTAAGCTCTCGGCGACCCGGCACGTCCCTTCCGGACGGCCCGCGGCAGGAGACACAGGCGAGGTCGATGGATGGATTGGAAGAAATGGTTCCGCCGCGAGCGCACCGATACCGCGGCCGACAACGGTGAACGGGAAGAGGAGCCGCTGACGGTCCTGCCCGGAACGACCAGCCGCCCCATCGACCTGGACGCCATCGATGCCATCGAGGCCCACATGCGCTGGAAGGCGCGCCTCGAAGCCCGCCTGTTCGGCCCCAAGACAACCGCCATCGCCGCCGACCACGTCTTTCTCGACAAGCGCAGCACCCTCGGCCGCTGGCTCTGCGGCCGCGGCCAGGAACGCTTCGGCACCCTCGACACCTTCAGCGAACTGCGCCGCCACCACGCCGAATTCCATCGCCACGCCGGCCAGGCCGTGCTGGCCTTCAACGCCGGCCGACGCGACGAGGCGATCCGCATGGTTACCGGCGGCGACTACGCCCGCGCCTCCCAGCGCCTGCGCCAGACCATCACCCGTTTGTTCGAGGAAGCCGCCCCCCGCCCGTAGGGGCGAATTCATTCGCCCGCTGACTCCGGTCCACCGGCAAGGGCGAATGAATTCGCCCCCACAGCGAACCCCCGCAGAGAGTTCCAGCGCACGTCCGTGAGTTTCCGGAGCCCCGCTGGGTTACCCGAAGTCACTCCAGCCATGACGGCCTCCCGGACGCACTGCGGCGGCCAGACTTCAGTGCATGTGTTTGTGGTCCATTGCCGGCGCGGCGGTCAACGCGCGCACTTCGGCCTTCACCTCGACCGCTTCGGTCTTCTTGTCCTTGCCTTCCACCTTCAGCGTGATCGGCACCACCTCGCCCGCCGCCAGGGGTTTCTTCAGGTCGATCAGCATCACGTGATAGCTACCGGGCTTGAGCTCGAGCGCTTGCCCCGGCTGCACGTCGAGGCGCTTTACGGCGCGCATCTTCATCACGCCGCCGTCCATCGCCATCTCGTGGATCTCGACGACGCCGGCCGCCGGGCTGGCCGCGCCGACGATGGTGACGCCGCCCTTGCTGCCGAGCTGCATGAAGGCGCCAGTGACCTTCTGGGCCGGCACGGTGCCGCGCACCCAGGGATCCTTCACTTCGAGATCCGCGGCCGCCGCGTTGCCGATGAACAGGCTGGCCAGCGCCAGCCCCGCGAGCTTATGGATGATGTGCACGGAAATAACTCCTTGGTTGGAACCGGGCCGCAGCTTAGCGCGCCCGGCCGCTTGAACGGAAACGGATGAGGGCGGACGCGACCATTTGTCGCAGCCCATGACATGCACGACGTCCGGCGATGGGCTCAGGACCAGTTCACCGTCGCCGCCAGCAGGTAGCCGGCGCCGTAGACGGTCTTGATCAGCTTGGCGTGCTGGGGGTTTTCCTCGAAGCGGCGGCGCAGGCGGGAGACGCGCAGGTCGATGCTGCGGTCGAGCGCCGATACGTCGCGGCCGCCGAGCAGCTGTTCGCGGGTCAGGATGTGGTTGGGGTGGGCCAGCAGCACCGACAGCAGCTGGGCCTCGGCGGTGCTGAGGGTGTCCTGCTCGCCGCTGGGGCTGGTGAGGGTGTTGCTGCCCGGCTCGAAGCGCCAGCCGGCAAATTCGGCGACGCGCTGGCTGGGGTCGGCCGGCAGCACCACCTGGCCCGGGTAGCGGCGCAGGATGCTGCGCACGCGGGCGATCAGCTCTCGCGGCTCGAAGGGCTTCACCACGTAGTCGTCGGCGCCCAGTTCCAGACCCATCACCCGGTCATAGGTGTCGCTGCGCCCGGTCAGCACCAGCAGGCCGCAGGCGTGCTTGCCGCGCAGTTGCTGCAGCACCGCCATGCCGTCCATGTCCGGCAGGCCCAGGTCGAGGATCACCAGCTCGGGCGCCTTGTGGCGCAGGCCGTGGAAGAAGGCCTCGGCGGTGCGGAACAACTCGGCCCGGTAGCCGAATTTTTCCAGCGTGTCAGCGATGAGGCGGGCAATCGCCGCCTCGTCCTCGACCACGTAGATCAGTTCTGGGGGACGGGTATGAGCCATAGCCCGAAAGCTTGGCTCATGCGGCCAGCGGACGCAAGGCCGCCAGCAGCTTGTCGCGGGAGAAGGGCTTGGCCAGCAGCGGCAGATCGGGGTCGGCCTCGACGCTGGCCTGGGCCTCGGCGAAGCCGCTCATCAGCACGATCGGCAGCTCGGGGCGGAAACGCCGCACGAAGCGCGCCAGGGCCCGGCCGTCCATCGTGCCGGGCATCACCACGTCGGAGATCACCAGCGCAATGGCCGGGATGTTCTCCACCATGTCGGCCGCCTCGGCGCCGTTCTCGGCTTCCACCACCGCGCAGCCCAGCTCGGCGAGCTGCATGCGCACCACGGTGCGCACGTCCACATCGTCCTCGGCGAGCAGCACCAGCTTGCCGGCCAGGTCTGCAGCATTCACGTCAGAACCGGCCGGCAGCACGTCGGGCTGATCATCCTCGGCGATGCTGGGCAGCAGCAGCGCCACCGTGGTGCCGCGGGCCTGGCGGCTGCGGATGCGCACGCCGCCGCCCGACTGCTTGACGAAGCCATACACCATCGACATGCCGAGTCCACTGCCCATGCCGAACTGCTTGGTGGTGAAGAAGGGTTCGAAGACCCGCGCCAGGGTGCTGCCGTCCATGCCCATGCCATTGTCGCTGACGGCGATCTGCACGTAGTCGCCGGGCGGTACCTCCAGGTCGGCGGCGGCATGCACGCTGAGCTGCTCCAGCGAGGATTCGATGCGCAGCTCGCCGCCATTGGGCATCGCGTCGCGGGCATTGAGGGCCAGGTTGAGCAGCGCGTTCTCGAGCTGGTGGGCATCCACCAGCGCCACCAGACAGGGCTCGCGGCTGGCCGTGCTGACCCCGATGGTGGATGGCAGGCTGCGGCGGATCAGCTTCGACATGCCGAGGATCAGCTCATTGACCTCCACCGGCCGCGGCTCCAGCGGCTGGCGGCGGGCGAAGCCCAGCAAACGGCGGATCAGCTCGGCGCCGCGGTTGGCGGCCTGCATGGCCGGCTCGACGAAGTTCTCGGTGAGCGGGTCGTCAGGGTGGTTTTCCTTGAGGGCCACCAGATTGCCGATGACCACCGTCAGCATGTTGTTGAAGTCGTGGGCGAGGCCGCCGGTGAGCTGGCCGATGGCTTCCATCTTCTGGGCCTGGGCGAGGGCCACCTCGGTACGGCGCTGCTCGGTGACATCCACCGAGTGCACATAACAGCCCTGCACCTCGCCGTCCGGCCCGATGTCCGGCACCAGCGTACTGCGGGCCCGGGCCGGCATGCCATCGCGGCCGGTGAGGGTGTATTCGTAGGAAACCTGCTCGCCAGCCAGCGCGCGGGCCAGATAACCAACGACGAGTTCATACACCTCCTGTCCGGTGACGTCGCGGATCTGCTTGCCCTCCACCTCCCGCGCCGACCAGCCGAACCACTCCGCGTAGCCTTTGTTGGCGTAGCGGTAGGTGCCGCTGCGATCGAAATAGGCGATCGCGGCCGGGATCGCATCGGTGATCTCGCGCAGGCGCTGCTCGCTGCGCTGCAGGGCCTGGGTGATCGCCTTGTTGGACTGGATCGCGTTGGTCAGTTCGGCGTTGGCGCGGGTCAGTTCCTCGGTGCGGGCATGGATGTGCGCCTCCAGCTCGGCCTGGTGATCGGCGATCTGCTGCTGGGCCTGGCGCTGCTCGGTGATGTCGGTATACACCGTGATGAAGCCCTGGTGCGGCAACGGAAAGCCACGGATCGACAGGACCTGGCCGTTGGGCCGCACCCGCTCGGTGACGTGGGGCAGGAAGCTGCGCGCCCGAGCGACCCGCTCCGCCACCTGCGCGTCCGGATCGCCGGGGCCGTAGTCGCCGCGCTCGGCGTTGTAGCGGATGAAGACCTCGAAGGACACCCCCGGGCTGGCCAGCTCCGGCGGGAAATCGAGCAGGCGCAGGAAGGCGCCGTTCCACGCCACCATCCGCAAGTCCTCGTCGAAGACGGTGACCCCCTGGTCGAGCAGGTCGAGGCCGGCACCGAGCATCTCCCGGTAGCGCCGGTCGGAGGACGGATGAGCGCCGTCCGCGGGGTGTTCACCGCTGGGCGTACGTTCCTCGACGGGGTTTTCGGGCCGGTCCTGCTCGTTCATCGCTGTCCTGTTTCCATGCTGCCTGATCCGATTTTAGCCAGCGTGCCGGGCGGCGGAGACGACCGACAACATTGAGTACATTTTCACGAAACTTCCGACAAGGTTGTCTGCGAACCTTCTCTTCGATCTCCGGGATTCCGCCCACAAGGCCGCACCGGGGAACAGGCCCCAGAGCCACCGCCTCATCAAGTCGTGGCGCCAAGAACCAAGAGGAGAAAAACAGGTGTCGAACAATCCGTACGAGCAAGGGCTGGACAAATGCGCGGCCAACTATGTCCCGCTGTCGCCCTTGTCCTTTCTCGAGCGTAGCGCCCAGGTTTATCCGAACCGCCTGTCGGTGATCCATGGCGCCCGCCGCTTCACCTGGAGCGAGACCTACAGCCGCTGCCGCCGCCTGGCCAGCGCCCTCGCCCAGCGCGGCATCGGCCGTGGCGACACGGTGGCGGTGATGCTGCCCAACATCCCGGCGATGGTCGAGGCCCACTTTGGCGTGCCGATGGTCGGCGCCGTGCTGAACACCCTCAACACCCGCCTCGACCCGGAAGCCATCGCCTTCATGCTGGCCCACGGCGAAGCCAAGGTGCTGATCACCGACCCCGAGTTCGCCGCCATCATCGCTCCCGCCCTCGAGCTGCTGGAAGGCCCCAAGCCGCTGATCATCGACGCCCTCGATCCGGAATACCCGGGTGATACCCGCCTCGGCGAGATCGAGTACGAGGATTTCCTCGCCGACGCCGACCCGGAGTTCAAGTGGTCCCTGCCCGCCGACGAATGGGACGCCATCGCTCTCAACTACACCTCCGGCACCACCGGCAACCCGAAGGGCGTGGTCTTCCACCACCGCGGCGCGTACCTCAACTCCGCTTCCAACATCATCAGCTGGGGCATGCCGCAGCACGCCGTCTATCTGTGGACGCTGCCGCTGTTCCACTGCAACGGCTGGTGCTTCGCCTGGACCCTGGCCGCCAACGCCGGCGTCAACGTGTGCCTGCGCAAGGTGGACGTGGCGCTGATCTATGAGCTGATCCGTACCCACAAGGTCACCCACTTCTGCGGCGCACCGATCGTGCATGGCATGCTGATCAACGCGCCGGAGGGCCTGCGCGCCGGTATCGAGCACAAGGTGTCGGCGCTGATCGCCGGTGCTGCGCCCCCGGCCGCGATCATCGAAGGCATGGAGCGCATCGGCTTCGACATCACCCATGTGTATGGCCTGACCGAGACCTACGGTCCGGCTTCCGTGTGCGCCAAGCACCCGGAATGGGACGAGCTGCCGATCGCCCAGCGTGCCGAGCGCAACGGCCGCCAGGGCGTGCGTTACCACATGCAGGAAGGCATCACCGTCCTCGACCCGCAGACCATGGAACCGGTCCCGGCCGATGGCGAGACCATGGGCGAGATCATGTTCCGCGGCAACCTGGTCATGAAGGGTTACCTGAAGAACGAGAAGGCCACCACGGAAGCCTTCTCCGGCGGCTGGTTCCACACCGGCGACCTGGCCGTACTGCACCCGGACGGCTACGTGAAGATCAAGGACCGCTCCAAGGACGTGATCATCTCCGGCGGCGAGAACATCTCCTCGCTGGAAGTGGAAGAAGTGCTGTACCGCCACCCGGCCGTGCTGACCGCCGCGGTGGTCGCCAAGCCCGACGAGAAGTGGGGCGAAGTGCCGGCCGCCTACATCGAGGTGAAGGAAGACGCCAAGGTCACGGTGGAAGACATCGTCGCCCACTGCCGCGAGCACCTGGCCCGCTACAAGGTGCCCAAGTTCGTGGAGTTCTGCGTACTGCCCAAGACCTCCACCGGCAAGATCCAGAAGTTCGTACTGCGCCAGCAGGCCAAATCGGCCTCGGCGATCGAATAAACACAATCGGAGACAAGAACCCATGAAGATCCTCGTGCCCGTCAAGCGCGTCGTCGATTACAACGTCAAGATCCGCGTCAAGGCCGACCAGTCCGGCGTCGAGCTGGCCAACGTCAAGATGGCCATGAACCCCTTCGATGAAATCGCCATCGAAGAGGCCGTGCGCCTGAAGGAA
>JAFEDK010000037.1 GCA_018241665.1 Pseudomonadota bacterium | reverse complement strand
AGCTAACAAATTCCCAACTGGCGGGCGAAGACCCGGTTCCTGAAGGGCGGCGGTTTCTGTCTGACAACTTGACTTCGCAGGGCGAAACGCCAGAAGGGTCGAAACCATATGTTTATCAAGGCAACACCTATCCGTGTCCTGCGGGCCGCCATTGGCGGGTGAGTCGAGCGGGCTTGGACAGGCTTGCAGCTGCCGGACGACTGTTTCCGCTCGGCAAGCAGCTACGTGTAAAAACATATCTGGACGATTTCCCGTACAGCGCCATCGGGAATGTTTGGGATGATGTTTTGATGGGGAGTTTTGTTGCTGAGAAACTCTATGTCGTTCAGACTTCGACCACAGTTGTAGAACGTTGCATGCTGATGGTTTCGGAACCGGGCGACCTAGTGCTTGACCCAACATGCGGCTCCGGAACTACCGCTTATGTTGCTGAGCGATGGGGACGACGCTGGATTACCTGCGACACGTCTCGTGTTCCGCTTGCCCTCGCCCGACAACGCCTGTTGACTGCGACGTTTCCATATTTTGAATTGAAGGACTTTCAAATCGGGCCACAGGGCGGGTTTGTTTATAAACGAAAGCAAAACCGAAAAGGTGAGGAGGTTGGTGGACTCGCGCCACGAATCATGCTTCGGTCGGTCGCCAACGACGAAACGCCCGCCACCGAAGTGCTGGTTGACCGCCCCGAGGTGAACAGCGGCGTGGTGCGCGTGGCCGGGCCGTTCGTGGTCGAGGCCACGATTGCACCGGCACAGGTGTTGGACGATGGACCTCCCGAGCCAGCGACCACCGCAACGCCGGCCGCACCGCAGTCGCTGGACGATGCCATCGGCGACGCCGACGGCGGGCTGCCGCTGGCCGTGGCCGAGCCAGCCGCCCGTTACGGCGACCCGGCGACCCACATCGAGCGCATGACCCAGGTGCTGCGCCAGTCCAAGACGCTGCGCCTGCCCGGTAACAGGGAACTGGTGCTGGCCGACATCCGCCGCATGAGCGACAGCGACGTGCTGCACGCGGAGGGCACCGACGCCGAGGGCAAGCGTTTCGCCGTGGTGTTCGGCCCTGAAGACGGGGCCATCTCGTCCGACGTGGTGTTCGAGGCCGCGCGGGAAGCGTACTTCCTGAAGTTGCCGCACCTGTACTTCTTTGGCTTCGCCATCCAGGCCAAGGCGCGCGAGTTGCTGGAAGACCGCGCCAAGCTGCGCGTGCCCTGCACCTACGTCACGGTAACGCCCGACGTGGCGATGTCGGACCTGCTCAAGACCAGCCGCGCCAGCGAAATCTTCAGCGTCACCGGCCTGCCCGATGCCGTGCTGCGCAAGACGGGCAATAAGAACGACGACGGAGCGGCGCTCTACGAGGTGGAACTGTTGGGGCTGGACATCTTCAATCCCGCCACGATGGAACAGGAGGCCATCGAGGGCCAGAACATGCCTGCTTGGATGCTGGACACCGACTACGACGGGCTCAGCTTCTACGCCACCCAGGTGTTCTTCCCCAAGACGGCGGCATGGGACAACCTGCAAAAGTCGCTGAAGGCCGAGTTCGACCCATCGGTGTGGTCGCACCTGGCCGGCACGGTCAGCGAACCGTTCGCCGTGGGGCCGAAGCAGCGCGTGGCGGTGAAGGTCATTGACGAGCGCGGTAACGAGCTGATGCGCGTGCTGGAGGTGAAGGCATGACGGTAGATAAGGCGGGTTTTGCCGAGCGAGTGTTTGAATTTGCCTTCAACGCTGAGTACTGCGTCAAGAACAAGGCCATCCTTGCGGCTTGCCCGTACATCCCCACTCAGCAGCAAGAGAAGCGTTTGGGCTACGACGTAGCGATGACCATCGCTGCGAAAGGCGGCGGGGTCTCATCGGTCTTCCTGCAGCACAAAGTCTCGCGCTACGTCGACACACGGGCTGGTTCGAACGCGCGCTTCTATGATGCGGTTGGCGGTTCCTACTTCGCCTTCCCGTTGGACGTGGAGCAGTACAACCTCATCCATCACGCGGCTGCGGTGGGCAATGAGGCCTTTTTCTATTGCGCCCCAGCCTTCACCACACGAAAGGCGATGGACGAGAAGTTCTTCGCGCAGACCGTCGTTGACGACTCGGTTTGGATTGATGTGGCAGGTGCAGGGGAAATCGGCGACACGAAGGCGCATTGCATCGTCTACAACGGCGACGCTTCTCAGGTTTGGCGCTTCTCAGAGGAGCCGGTGAGAGCTTCGGGCCGGTCCGCAAAGGGCGGCATCGAAGCTTCCAAGCGGATTGAGAAGTTCGACCGCGACACGGTAGCCAACACCTACGAGGCGCTCTTTCGAGACCTCAAAGATTGGTGGCCGGAGCGGCGCAAAGTCCGGCGAAAGGCGGACCGCGAGGAGCGACAAGCCATGCCCGACGTACTGCCTCCCCATCGAGACATCGGCGAGTTGCATACCGCCATAGAGGCGGTGCGCGAATTGGCGGTCGAATACTACGGGGTCTCTTGGCTCGTCGGAGTTCGCCAATGAGTCAAATCAACGCTGTCGAAGCCCCAATCATCAACTCGCCTTACGACGAGCCGGCGCACCACTGGCACATCGAGGCAGCCAAACAACCGGAGAAGCGGCCAGGCCGACGCTTGGCCTCTTACTTCTTCCGGGTGCCTGAGCGCGCGGCACGCGGGCGCAAGGCGAAGGGTCAACAGAGCCTGCTGGATGACGCCTCGAAGGGCGAGGAATACCTGCTGGACTTGGCGAACCTGATTCGTCAACGGCTGAAGGACTGGCGCGCACGCGATTACGCCGGGGCGACCAAGGTAACGCGGGAACTGCTGGAACTGTGGCGCTCCCCCGACCGGGCACAGCGGCTGTTCTATGCCCAGCTGGAAGCGGTCGAGACGGTGCTGTTCCTCGTCGAGGGGCCGGACGACCTGAAGCAGGGTGTGAACGTGCCCGGCGACGAACCGGGCGACGATGCCAAGGCCGAGGGCTACAAGGCGTTCCTGCGTTACGCGCTCAAGATGGCGACCGGCAGCGGCAAGACGACCGTCATGGGCATGCTGTCGGCCTGGTCCATCCTGAACAAGGTGGCACAGCCCCAGGCGGCCGCGTATTCGGACACGGTGCTCATCGTCTGCCCGAACGTCACCATCCGCGACCGCCTGCGCGAGCTGGACCCCAACCTCGACGAGTTGAGCCTGTACCGTACGCGGCAACTGGTGCCGCTGCACCGCATGCCCGACCTGCGCCGAGGCGAGGTGTTCATCACGAACTGGCACAACCTTGAACGGCGCGAGCTGTCCGACGTGAACGGCACGACCGCCAGGGTGGTCAAGCGTGGCGTGCCGGTCGAGAAGATGCGTTCGGTGAAGCTGGGCGGGCGCGACGAGTTGACCGAGGCCGACATTCGGCAGCAGGCGTTGACCGGCGCTTTCGACATCCTGCGCGAGTTGCGCGACCCCAAGGGCAACCTGACAGGCTTCGAGGTCAAGGAGGTGCGTTACTACGAGAGTGACACCGCCTTCCTGCGCCGCGTGCTGGGCAACCGCAAGGGCCGCAGCTCGGCCATCCTCGTGATGAACGACGAGGCGCACCACGCCTACCGGCGCGGCAAGCTCGACGCTGACGACGTGTTCGCGGTGGACGAGGAAACCGCCGAGGTGGATGCCCGCGAGGCCACGGTATGGGTGGAGGGGCTGGACCGCATCAACAAGGCGCTGGGCGGTCGCAGCAACGGTATCCGGCTGTGCGTGGACCTGTCGGCCACGCCCTTCTTCATCCAGGGCAGCGGCAACGAGGTCGGCAAGCCGTTCCCGTGGGTGGTGTCCGACTTCAGCCTGCTGGAGGCCATCGAAGCCGGTCTGGTGAAGATTCCGCAGTTGCCCACGCAGGACATCGGCGGCACCGAGACGCCGGCCTACTTCAATGTGTGGCGGTGGGTGCAGCAGATTGCCGAGAAGGACGGCGTGAGCGGCAAGCTCACCCCCGAGGTGCTGATGCGCTACGCCACGCAGCCCATCGCTCAACTTGCCGACGAGTGGCGCAAGACTGCGGCGGAATGGCAGACCCAGTTCCTGGCGGGGCATCGCAAGAGCAACGTGCCGCCGGTTTTCATCATCGTGTGCCGCGACACGACTCTGGCCAAGGAGCTGTTCGACTGGTTGGCCAACGGCAAGAGCGACTTTGGCGCAGCCCCCGAGCAGTTCCGTAACGCACCGGGCCGTGAATGGACGGTGCGCGTCGATAGCAAGGTGGCCGAGGACATCGCCGAGGGCGGCGGCAGGAACGACGAAGCTCGACGCCTGCGCTTCGTGCTGGAAACCATCGGCAAGACGGCGTGGCCCGGCGGCAAGGTGCCCGAGGAGTACGCCGCACTGGTGGACAAGCACAACCACAAGGCGCTGGAGGACGAGGACAACGGCCTCGTGACCATCGACGCCAGCGTGCCACCTGGCCGCGACGTGCGCTGCATCATCAGCGTGGCGATGTTGTCCGAAGGGTGGGACGCTACGACGGTGACGCATGTCGTCGGCCTGCGGCCCTTCGGCTCGCAGTTGCTGTGTGAGCAGGTGGTCGGCCGGGCGCTGCGTCGCACGTCCTACGCCGTGGACGAGGCCACGGGCTTCTTCCGTGAGGAAACGGCCAAGGTCTTCGGCGTTCCGTTCGAACTCATCCCGTTCAAGGTCGAAGGCGGTGCCCAGCAGCCGCCGACGCCGCCAGCTAACCAGATTTACGCAGTGCCGGCCAAGGCGCAGCACGAAATCAGCTTCCCCGTAGTGGAGGGCTACACCGACCCAGGTATCACGCGCTTGGCAGTTGATTGGGCCAAGGTGCCGACTCTGGTGCTGGACCCGATGGAAGTGCCCGACACGGTGCTGATGAAGGGGCTGACCACACAAGACGGCGCCCTGGCGGCCTATGGCCCCGGCGCTGCCGCCGTGGTGACGCTGGACGCCTGGCGCAAGCGGGTGCGCGTGCAGCAGGTGGCGTTCACGCTGGCGAAGGTGGTCGCCCAGCAGTGGCAGCAGGAGCAGGGCAACACCATCCCCATGCACCGGCTGTTCCCGCAGTTGCTGACCTACGCACAGCGCTTCTTGGGCAGCAAGCTGGATTGCAAGGGCAACCGTGCCGCGCAGGACGTGGCACTGAACCCCTACTTCCAGCGTGCGGCGGGCATCCTGTTCGACGCCTTGCAGGCGGTGGACGAGAGCGGTCAGAACCAAGAACGCCCGGTCATTACGCCGGGGCCGGCCGGCGAGCGGTCAACCCGGCATGTCGAGTTCTTTACCGGGCGTCAGCCGTGGCCAGTGCAGAAGTGCCACCTGAACGCCATGGTCGCCGACACCAAGACGTGGGAACAGTCGGCCGCGACCGCGCTGGACGCCCACACCGCCGTGCAGCGCTGGGTGAAAAATGACCATCTGGGTTTTCAGGTGCCGTACCGCAAGGACGGCGTGCGCCGCCGCTACCTCCCGGACTTCATCGTCGAGCTGGCCAACGGCCAGCGCCTGATGGTGGAAATCAAGGGACAGACGGGCGATGCCGAGGTAAAGGCGGCAGCGGCCCACCGCTGGTGCAACGCCGTCAACAACGACGGCCGCTTCGGACACTGGAGTTATCACCTCGTCAAGCAGCCGCCGGACCTGCTGAAGTTGCTGGACAAGGCCAGCGGCGTGATTTGAGGGGTGAGCATCGAAACGCGGTAACGGTGAAACGGTGGCCGGGCGACCAGCACCCGGCGACCGTTACCGCGTGACGGCCACCCACGAATAACCAGTCCTTTCCAAAGAAGACGCGGCTGCAAAAACCTTTCAGAACCATTGAAGAACAAGAAGCCACCCGGCGGGTGGCAGTCACCCGCATGGCGTCTGAGCTATCGGAAGACCGTCTGGCGGGCGGGTGACGTGAGGGCGGGCGATGCCCGCCCGTTGGGGCATGGAAGGAGAGTGCAGCCGCGTCGGACGAGGGTGTGCGCTGTCTGGTCTGGTGGTGCCGCAGGGGTCAAGTGGTCGAACTATGAGACGATATCAGCGAGACGTCATATATCGGCTCATTCGCGAGGACTCTCCCCCATGACTCATGGCGTCTTCAGTTGGTTGGCGCTCATCATTTATGGCTTGCTGCTTTGCTACTACGGCCTCGACAAGGCACCGGAGCACATGCTGTGGGGCAAGCCGTTCTATGTCTGGCCGTTGCGCGCCTCCTGGCTGATGATGGGCGTCGGGCTCCTGCTAGGCATCTTTTACGCAGCCACGGGCCGGTTGCGCAACACGGGGACGGCGCCCGGTGGGCGAGGGCGCAGCTTCCTGAGTCGCGACGTCGGCGCCTCGGCGGCTCTTGGCGCCGCCGTTGTAGGCCCCATGGTCAACGTCGATGGCACGCCGATGACGGATGGCGGCACGGTTGACGTGATGGGCAAGGTTTACGGCGACAGCGGTTCGTCCTTCAGCGACATGGGCGGTATTTCCAGCACCGACATGGGCTCGTCGAGCATCGGCGGCTCGAACTGGTGAATGCGACAAGGGCGGCTTGCGCCGCCCTTGGTCAATCCTCGCCGGTCGGCGCCGACTGTGCGGCGCGTCGCCGCTGTTGTCGGGCCTGCTTGCGCGCGTCTATCGCCTCGGCGCCCTGCTTGATGCGGTCGCGGTCGGGGCACTCGAACAAGATGCGGAAACCCTGCCCGAACGGCTCGCGTCGGATGAGGCCCAGCGTTTCAAGGTCAGCCAGATGCTGGCGCACGCCGCGTTCGTCCTTGCCGGTGAGCTTGGCGACGTAGGGGCCGGCATAGGTGGTGTTGCCTTCGTAGTGGCACGACGCCAACGCGATGTAGACGTACAGCGTCGCGTTGTCGATGTAGTCCACGACGTTGAACAGCAGCGCGCGCGGCAGGCAGAAGTAGCCGGCCTTGCCGTAACGCTCGAACCAGCGGTCGTTATCGGTGCTGGTGACGCGGTTGCGCGGGCGCTTCACTGCGCACCCCCGGTGCCCAAGTCGCTTGCCAACTCGCGTTCCAGCCAGTCTTCGACCTCGGACACGCGAAAGAACGCGAGGCGGCTGCCGCTGACGTGGCGCGGCGCAGGAAAGCCGCGACGGGCGACCCACAGTTCCAGCGTGCGGATGGAGATGCCCAGCATGTCGGCCAGGGCGGTCTTGTTGATGAAGTTTTCCATGATGATGAACGGTCAGGTGGACGGCGCTTGCCGCAGCGGAGCGCGCAGGCGTGCCGTGCGCTCGATGACGTTCAGCGACTGTGGTTTAGCCTTCGCGCAACTGCGCGAACACCGTCGCCCCATGCCTGCCGCCCTAGAGACGGTCGCAGGAGATGGGCCGTCGCTACACGGGGGTATCCATATGTCAGAGAGATACCCAGATGCGATTGACCAACACTGAGATGACCGGCTTGCTGACCAAGCAGTCGCCGACTCCATCGACCACAACAAAGCCACCGCGAGTGAAGGCGCAGCGGTGCGGGCGAGACGTGGCCCGCAGCAACGAACTGCGCTGCATGAAGGCCATTGCGCAGTACGGACATCTGCGCATCGTCGAGCTTGCGCGGTCGGTATGGCCAACGGCACGCTATGGCGAGCAGGTTGCGCGCCGAACTATCCGGCGGCTCGTGGAACAGGGGCTGCTGCTGGAACGCCGTAACGCACTGGCATCGACCAGCCTATGCGTGACCCGTGCCGGGGCCGCGTGGCTGGAACTGCGGGGTGTTACTGCACAGCACACGCTTGACCTGTCCAGCGTCGGCGGGCCAACGTTCTTCCATCGCACGATGGCGACCCGTTACCTCATCGAGCGGCAGTTGACCGGGGCGCATGTGGCCGGCGAATACCGCATCCTGCGGCGCGACCTGCCGTTCAACATCGACGCATTGGCGCGGGCCATGCGCAAGCTGCCGGACGGTCTGGTCTGGCAGCGCCGGCCCGACGGCACGGTCGGCGTCGAGCTGGTGGAGCAGGAGGCCGCGCCTAAGGCGAGGGCCGAGATTGAAAAGTGTCTGCGGGCCGTCGAGTTCGTCGGCACGCGACTGCCCGGCGACGCGCCATTCACGGTGGCTGGCTTGGTGTTCGTCTTCGACCGCGACCTGAATCATGCCAGGCGGCTGCTGTTGGCCGCGAACTCGTTGTGGGGCGCACGTCCCGCGTCCGAACGCGTAACGCTGGAACAGCGCGTCAAGCTGGTTGCGGTCGAGTTGCGCGAGCCGTTGGTCTGGGTCGGTTCCAGCGTGACGACGTTACACGAGTTGCGGCAGCGCGGCATATAAAACCGGCTGCTATACCTTGCAGGCCCGTTCTCCATAATGACTCAGGCCACCGGGCATGCTTGATTAGGCGCGTACCCGCGCGCCCGTTCGAGTTCACACCTCGTTCGGAAAATTCCTGTGCAGCTCCGCAAGGGGAGGAAGGGCGCCGCTTGGCGCCCTTCTTGTTTTCGACCAGCAGCCCTCCTCAGGTTGCAGGTGGTGGCGCGCGAAGAATCTGCGCGGCTTCCTGTTGCCGACCACGGAGTTGTCGACCAAGCTTTGTGCGCTCCTCACCTTCTGCAGCGGCGTATGCGGAACGAGTTTCATGCAGCTTTCGATGTCGTTCGTTTGGCAGCCGCAGCTCATCGCCGACGATGACCGCGCCTGTGACGCTCTTTGGCGCTCCAGCGGCGAAGGTGGCTGACTTCTTGCCCTTGGACTTCAATCCATGGCGAGCAATCAGCATGCGCACTTCACCTAGCAGGCGCTTGGTCGCGTTCCGACCCGAAAGGGCAATGTCGTCCACATAGAGGGTCAACTTGCAGCCCGACGCGCCTGCGAGCTTCGAGATGTCCTCGAACAGCCCCCTCGCGGCGAAGAAAGCCACCCGTCCGCTCAGCGGGCTACCGGTAGGCAGGTGCTGTTGCCTGTAGCAGCAGATGTCGGCCAGTCGGTCTGCGACATCGGCAGCGCACTCGAAGTCGCGCATGAACATCCGGAACACCATGGCCCGGGTCACGCTCGGATAGAACTTGCTGATGTCCGTCTTGATGACCGGGTGTTTGCCGAGGTGCTGTCGCGCGTTGTCCGCGTACGACCGACCCTTCTGCGAGAACACGTAGTCAGGGACCTCTATGCGCGCGAGCAAGTCGGCGATGACCTTGTGCACAGCCGCCATCCAATGGATGGGCGCCTGAATTTCTCGGTCCTTAGGTCCTTTCCAGACCCGGAAGGACTCGGCAGCGAGAAGGTCGGGAACCGACTCCCACTTGACGCCGATGACATTCTCAAACTGGCCCTTGCCGCGCATGCGGAAGAGCGGCGATTGATTCAGCGCGTAGGCCTTACGCGGCGCGCTCGACGGCATCGCGTTCCTGAAGCCACTCAAGCAGCCGCAGTATCTTGTCCGCTGCCGCCACCCGCAGCTTCGCCCCAGGCTTTCGGTCCTCGTGGATGGACTCCGAGAACAAGAGGATGGAGGACACGGGCATCTTGAAGACCTCCGAGTATCGTTCCAGCAGGTCGAGCCCGGGCGTCTTGTCGCCCTTCTCCAACTCGCTCAGATACGAGTTGGAAATCCCCAGGCGCTTGGCCAGTTCCACCTGGGTGTACTGGTGGTAGGTCCGAAGCAGCTTTAGGGCGCGATTCAACATGGCATGCCTATCGAATTTGAAATAAAGGGGTGACGAATCACCGAAGCAGGAAGTCAATCAGCTTGGCGACCATCGAGACAAGCCGGACCACCGAGGTGGCCAGGCGGAACGTCTCAGGACGCACCCACCAGGACTTCTTGCGTTGCTTCTTCGTCGCCCGCCGCTGAGGAG
The DNA here is from genome assembly GCA_018241665.1 of Pseudomonadota bacterium. GTDB lineage: Bacteria > Pseudomonadota > Gammaproteobacteria > Burkholderiales > Rhodocyclaceae > Zoogloea. The sequence continues at coordinate 29,654 of JAFEDK010000037.1, read as the reverse complement.
GCTTCAGAACGTCAGTCATGACGGTTCCTTTCGGCTGCACCAAACAACCCACACCCGATGTGTGCGCCGTGGCTGTCGCCCGCAACCGAACAGAGCAAAGCGGCGAGTTGACCCCCTTCACTTCCAGATGCCTGCCCGGGGTCGCCCGGGCAGGCTCGCACTGGCCCCGACCGTACCGCGCACCGGAGGACCGGCACCGTGCGGCGTGGGCTTGCGAGTGGTTAGAGCCTTGCGGCCCCACAGGGTGCCGAAGCACCCCAACAGTCGACAGTTATCTCTGTCAGCCTCGGGGTGGAGTTTAGCCGATGAACTTCGCAGAAATCAATATTTATTTCGCCATTGGCGAAATTTTCTCCATCCCTGGCTAAGGGGTCTACCCCTCGCGCCGCGCAACTGTGCGCCGTGCCTGCCGGCACGGCCCTTCGGCCGGTCCTTCCCCATCTTCCTTCCCTTGCCGTCCGTGCAGACGGGGTGCGTGCCCCTGACCGGCCTTCCGCAGTGGCGCTTTGCTACCCCGGTCTCGCCGACGGGCACGGGGTGCCATCCGCATCCCCAGCCCTAAAGGAGAACACATGGAAGCCAGCAAGCAGCCCCGCGACCTCTACGCCGAAGTCACCCAGCGCATCGTCGAAGCCATCGAGCGCGGCGTTCGCCCGTGGTCACGCCCGTGGGCCCGCAGCCAAACCGCCGCCGGCATGCTGCCGCGACGCCACACCGGCGAGGCTTACCGGGGCGTGAACGTGCTGCTGTTGTGGGCCGCAGCGCAGGAACGCGGCTATTCCGCGCAGACGTGGATGACCTTCAAGCAGGTGCAGGCCGAGGGCGGCCAGGTGCGCAAGGGCGAGAGGGGCACGACGGTGGTGTATGCCGGGCAGTTCACGCCCGCCACCGGCATGAGCGAAGAAGGCGAAGACGACACGCTGGAACGCCGAGCGCGCTCCTATCTGCGCAGCTATACGGTTTTCAACATCGAGCAGGTCGATGGCCTGCCGTTGCCGGACGCATCGCATCCGGTTGAGGTGCCGAAGGTCGATGAAGCCGGGCAAGCGTTCATCGCGAGGACCGGGGCGACCGTGCATCATGGCGGCGACCGGGCCTTCTATGCACCCGGTCCCGACGTGGTGCAGGTGCCGCATGTACGCCAGTTCCGCGACGTGGCGGGCTATCTCGGCACCGTCACGCATGAGCTGGTGCACTGGACGGGACACCCCGACCGCCTCGCGCGCCAGTTCGGTCGGCGTTTCGGCGACCAGGCGTATGCGATGGAAGAGCTAGTCGCCGAGCTGGGCGCGGCATTCGTGTGCGCCGGGCTGAACGTCAGCGCGGAGCCAAGGGACGACCATGCAGCCTACTTGGCTGAGTGGCTGGCCGTGCTGAAAGCGGACAAGCGCGCGGTGTTCACGGCCGCCGCTCAGGCGCAGCGGGCGGCTGACTACCTCTATCAACTCCAAGACATGAGTCAGGCAGTGGAAGCTTGAAAGCGCGAGCGGCGCCCGCCAGGAGCGCCGCTCGTTCGTAACCGGTGGCGTTGGTCGTGCCAACGCTGTTCCGCTGCCTGGGCCTCTCGCCTCAGGCGACCTTTCGAGGCCTCAACGGGATGATGTTGCTCGGCCGTTCGGCCGCGCGGGCATGGTGGCTGGTGACCTTCAAAGGGGGCGTGCTGGAAGAACCGGAAGTCAACTCGGCCATGGAGAGGCTTGCGCCCTTTTTGAGGCGTCGGCGTCCTCGGTGAATCACAGTCTGAGTCTCGCTGGCGAAGGCCGCATCCAGTCGCTTGGCCAGTGCCGGAGTGCACAGGTGCGTGTAGCGCAGCAGCATTCGGGTGTCGCGGTGGCCGCTGAAGGCTTGCAAGTCCACCAGCGAGAACCCGCCGGGCAGTCGGCCGCCAGCATCGGCAACGCGCGAAATCGCCTCGTGGCGGAGGTCGTGGATGTGCAGCTCATCCCGACCCACCAGGCCGGCTGCTTCGCAGATACGCGCCCAGGCCTTGCGCAAGGCGTCCACGCTCATCGGGAAAACTTGTTCGCCGCTGCGTGGCAGGGACTCCAGAAGGGTAACGACATCGGTGCGCAGCGGCAACTTGCGGGGGCGTCCGTTCTTGGACTCCGGAATGAACGCGGTCTGATTGGCCAGGTCGATGTTCGCCCAGGTCAGTGACATCGTTTCGCTTCGGCGTGCACCGGTCATCAGCTGAAACTGAATGAACGTCTCCATCCACGGCGCATGCGAGTAGGTAGCCTCGGCCTCGCTCAGGTACTGGGCACGGGCGGCCTTGACGATGGTCTTTCGCTTGTAGAGGGTCACAGCCTCCTGGGAGCTTGCACGCTCGGTCGGCATGAGCTCTTCAAGCCGGCGCTCGATGGAGCGCAGGGCGTCTTCATCGTATGCCGCAGCCAGCAGCCGGGCTTCCTCGCCGTCTGCCAAGCGCCGGTCGCGCTCGTTGAAGAACTTGGGCCGGCGCACACCATCCATGGGGTTCTTGGCGACGGGGATGCGCCAAGTGTCGATGGCGATGTGGCAAACGGCGGAGAGCACATCGATTTCCCGATTGACGGTGGCAGCTTCGACGAACTGGCAGCGGTCGTCAACGTAGTCGCTGAAGTCGTCTGGCACGATGTCGGCGAAGGGCTTGCGGATGAAGCAGGTGGCTGGTGCAGCCTGGCGCACGGTCTTGCCCGAGGGCTTCCGAAACACCTTGCCCTCGTGAGATGGGTGAGGGTTCCTGTGCTCACGGTAGGCCTGCTCGATGTCCGCGCGGGGAAGCCCTGCATCGGCTAGCATCGCATTGATGATGTAGCCCTCGACTTCGAAGCCCTTGTGGCGAGGCGACTCCTCGCGCAGGTAGCGCGCCATCAGGTCGGCCAGCGTAACGCTGCGGCCCTTGGCGTAGTCGATAAACAGGCCGTTACGGCGTTCCAGCTCAACGCGCTGCTTGATGTTGATGGCCTCTTGTTCGCTGGTGGCGTAGAGGCACTGGATGCGCTGGCCCGCCTCGCGGATGCGAATGGCGTAGTAGTCGTTTGTACGCGTGAGCTTGGGCTTCAAGCCGGCCGCCTTGAGCTGGGCGATGTGGGACTTCAGTGCGGCTTCGCGGTTGCAGGCGAAAGTCGTGGTCAGGTCTTCGCGATTCTGAATGGTGACAACGAACCGGGACCGGTTTTCGATGGATGCCATGGGCATTGCTCCAATGATGAGGAGCAAGGTCTATGGACACTGTTTAGTCATCCTGCGCACACGCGGCGCGCAGAGACACTGCCTGCCACTAATTTGCCACTAACGGGCTCAGAAACCACGAAGCCCCGACACTGCGGGGCTTCATATGTCCTTGATTTACAAGGTAATTCCTGGTCGGGGTGAGAGGATTCGAACCTCCGGCCTCTACGTCCCGAATCACAAGCTACAGCCTCAGGAGCCCCGGCCCGACTGGGGTGGCTCCAATAGAATCAATAGCTTAGCACACTTCTTCCATCGCCTTCCATCCGTTTCCCACCCCTTCAAAGTCCAAGATTTGGCACAGAATTGGCACAGAAAATTTAGCCTCTGCAGGCGTTTTTGGTGGGCTCCCGTGGGGTATGAGGCGCTCACGTAACGAGGTACTGCGGTCGTGCTGGCCTGGTGCCCAGCACTGCATTCAGCGCCCCGTCGAACTTGTCGGAAAGGCGCTCGGCGGGTGTTGTGTCTCCTCTCAATGCTGAGCGATGTGTCCACGTCATGGGCATCTGTTTCGGGGAACGCTTCCTTTCAGGAACCCAGCCATGGGCCAAGCGCTCCATATCGCTGGCGCCGCTTGTATCTATGTGATTGCATATTTTTTGCGATGTACTTCTCTCCGTATGTAAAAATCTAGCCTATTGCATATATTTCCTTGAAGAACCAACTGAGATTTGATGAATGTATGCGATAGCATAGATTTTATGACCTGCCTAAAATCTGTCAGGTAAAATCTATGCGTAACCATAGATTTTGGAGTGCTTATGCGAGTCCCCATCCATACCGTTTCTGACCTCGGTCTCGCACTGCGTGCCACCCGTAAGGCCCAGGGCGTGCGCGGTGATGACCTGGCGGGAGCCGCTGGGGTTGGGCACGTCTTTCTTATCGATGTGGAGCACGGCAAAGACACCGTCCAGCTGGGGAGGGTGCTGCGCCTTCTGGATGAGGCGGGCTTGCGCTTGACCGTGGATGTACCGACGGAGGCGGAGCCCGTTTTGGCCACTTTGCGCTCCAATGGTCTGCTCCGAGCGAAACGTAGCCAGCGTGTGCTGGCCGACACCGACGGCTCGACAGACGGCACTGCATCACTGTCTGGGAGTGGGGCAGATGAATGACATGGCACCCGGCCTACTGCTGGTCGCCGAGCGCAGTGAGCGCGTGCGTGAGCTTCTGGCAGAGGGCATCGAACCCCGTGTCCTGGTCGTGCTGGTCAACGACCGGGAGGTGGGCTGGCTGATAGACGCCAAGAATATCTGGGCCTTCGAGTACAGCCCTGATTGGCGCGCGGCACCCGACGCCTTCGCTCTGTCCCCGGGGTTGCCACTCGCCACAGGCGTACATCTGGACGGTGCTTCCAGCCGACCGGTTCAGTGGTACTTTGACAATTTGCTCCCCGAAGAAGAGCTCCTCAAAATCTTGGCACGGGAGGCAAAGCTCGAGCACACCGACGCGTTCGGGCTACTGCGTCATTTCGGCGGCGAGTCTGCAGGTTCGCTGGTGTTGCTTGACCCCGGTGCGCTTCCGGCGGCCCAAGGTCTGAAGCCGTTGCCCTTGTCAGAGCTCAGCCAGCGTATCCGCAACCTGCCTCAGGCGGCGATGACTCTGAATTCGCCCAAGCGCATGTCGCTGGCTGGTGCGCAGCACAAGATGGTGGTAGTCCTGCGGGAGAACGACCCCGACAAGGGAATCTTCGAACCCCTGCAGGGCACCGCTTCCACGCATATCCTGAAGCCAGACTCCCCGTCGAGCCATTACCCCTCGTCGGTGATGAACGAGTACTTCACGATGCGCCTAGCCAAGGCCATGGGGCTGGATGTGCCAGACGTGCACCTCATCCATGTGCCCGAGCCGGTGTACCTGGTCCAGCGGTTTGACCGCACGCCTGCGGTAAACGGTGATGCCGTTCAGCGCGAGCACATCATTGACACCTGCCAGCTCCTGAACGAGTCGAGGCAGGTGAAATATCACAACGCCAATCTGGAAACTCTCCAGTTGGCGTTGCGCCGGTGCCAATCCAAGACACGCGCACGCATTCAGCTCTTTCGATGGCTGGCGTTCAACGTCTTGGTGGGTAACGGTGACAACCACTTGAAGAACATCTCTTTCAAAGTGACGGCCAAGGGGGTGGAGCTCGCCCCGTTCTATGACTTGCTTTGCACGGGCGTTTACGACGCCGTGGTCTATGCTGGGGCCGACAAAGCCATCTGGCCCAAGAGCGAGCTGGGCGTAGCTATGGGGCCGGTCAGCAAGTTCGCAGATGTCACGGCGGAGAGCCTGCTGCAAGCTGGAGAAGCTCTAGGCTTGGCGCGCAAGACCGCAGAGCGTGAACTGCTGACGATGAAAAAAGACCTGGCTAGCAAGGCCGAAGCACTGGCGCAAAGCATCCAGCAAGAAGCGGCGGCCAGGGTGCAGGGCATGCCTGCCGGTGACGACAAGGAAACGGCGCAGGCAACCTTGGGCGCCGAAGCTCAGCTGCTACGCGCCATCCAATACATCGTCATTCGAGAGATGCTGACGCGGCTGTGGCCAGCATCCTGAACATTCGCGCCACGGCACTTTCGGGACCTCATGGGCGTGTCCTCAAACGCAGTCTTTAAGTCGTTTGTGTCCGTGTTTACGGACTTGAGGGTTGGGGGCACTGACAGTCCGACGCGTGGATAACGCGGTGAGTTGCTTCGCAGCGTGCTGCTCCCGCCCGTTCCGATACCGTCGATTTGGTTCGATGGGCTTGGGTTCGATGCGTCAATAAAGACTGCGTTCGAGGCCCGTGGTCCTCGTTTTGGGGATGCTTCAAATCGCTCAGGTTCTACCTGCGAGATGCTGGCGTGGCATCGCAATCGACGCGCCTGGCGCCGTGGGGATGCTCAGCTTCCCTGAGCAACCGTTGATATCGGCAGTTTTGTCCGCGATTTGAGGGTGTCGAGCCAAATAGTGAATCTGCTACGCCGGGCGCCCGAGCAGGTGTCGTCCCCACCGAAGGTGTCGGCAAACCGAACCAACGGTTGGCAACCTACTTCAAGACTTTGAGCCCCATCTTGGACCACGCTTTCGGCCCTGCCGTCTGAGCGGCGATACCCAGATGAACGTAGTGAAAGCTCCTGCCAAGGGCGCCAGTTCTAATGCCCTTATCAAGCAGGCGCTTTGCGTCATTGGCAGTCAACGGCTCATCGCCGTCGAGCCAGGCCTCCAGCGACTCGATTTCGTCAATCGACATCCGCTCGTCATCGGTTGGGCCGCCAGCGCTTCCAAATTCTTGCATTCGATGCTCTCACTTTGTTTGGGCTACAGCTGCCCAAATCGATATCGGCAAAGACTGCTGAAACTTGAGGCTGCTGCGACGGTCAGGTTCAGATGTAGAACTTGAACGGAAGCATCGGCTCATTGTTCCTCGGCGCTGCGACAAGGATGTCCCCAATGGCATCTGCAAAGCGAATGGTCACCGGCGAGCGGTCGTTGAACAGGCAGGTGTTGAAGTTGATTTTCGAGAGTGCCAGAACGTCGCGAAGGACAGTCTTCAGCGGCACTTCACCACGGCGAATGCTGACCTGCAGCGGATTGGGTGTGTCAGGACCCATGTAGGTTCCAAGTCGGGGCACGAAGCCGGAAGTCCAGAGGAAGGCCGAGCGTTCACTGGTCACCATCGCCGTCCCTCTAATGACGGGGTACTCACCCGTCCGGAAAATTTTCAGTTGGTCCCAAGCGTCGGAAATTTGCACGCCAACAACATTCGTTCTCGTGCCCTCGCAAGCTGCCTTGAAACCCGCCCACTCGTCGTCGTTGAACGATGACTTGGCATGGACAAAAAGTTCGGCAGGGTCCCGGCCGTGCTTGTTCTTGTACTCGCTGAGCACGGTTCCGACCAGCCGTGCGGCTGCAGATTCGTCAAGGTGAAACTGCTTGGTATCTGGATGGAACCAAGGTCCGAGTGCGCCGCGGAAAACGACCCCCTCGCCATCGGACAAGAACATCTGGGCGGCGCAGACTGAGTAGCTTGAGGCTTCGTCTTCGGTTTGTCGCTTGTAGACGAGACCGACGTAACAGACGTCGGGCCGCATCGAGGCAATCTGCCAAGGTCGTCCCCCGCTCTTGTAGTACGAGCCGGAGCAGAGCTTCCACGCTAGTGTCGCCGGGTCTTCAAGCTGACGCTTTGGCTGGCCAATCGAGTTCAGGAAGTCACCGGGCGCAAGCGTGCTCTCCCGCACGAGCTGGGTCACCACCTTCTGGTCCAGCAGTCGCGCTTTGAGTTGCCGACGGAAGTTTTTCTCGTACTTGTAGACCTCGGCGTCCTTTTCATCCTCGCCAAATAGCGTAGGCTGAACCGCCAGCTTCAGTGCATCCCGCTCCTTCAGCGTCACCTTTCCTTCAACGCGCTCGGCCTTCGGTACGACGGATTGCGGCCTGCCCAGTTCGTAGATGAACTCGGGAATGACCACGTACCAGAAGCTCGGCGGGTCTTCGTCCCGACGCTGCACGTCGACAAGACGGTCCACAAAGACGTCCACCACTGCTTTGATGGCTTCGTGGCGATTGGCGATGTGCATGCGCCTGTGAAGGTCCTTCTCGTCGATGTCGTCGACCACGTGCGTCGGCCTGGTCGACCAGATGGCGTTGAAGGCCTCGGAGAAACCAGGGAACGGGACGTGATGGGGCTCAATCAACTTCGCGCCGCGCCGAGGCGCCGGTGTTGGGATGAACGCTGACACCTGCTCAGACCACCTCGTGAAGCGGAGCAGTCCGGCCTTCGTTCCGATGAAGCCGTAACGGACAGGCCGCGGGTTCTGCACCGCGTCGACCGGCCCGTACAAGTACAACCCGTCGCGCGAGTATTCCAGCTCCTGCCCGTACCGGAACTCGAGCTTAGGTTCGTCAACGTGCATCAGCTGGGGCCGGGGGCGAGCGTTGCGGCTCATGCTTCGTTCTCCTCGGACAGCTCATCACCCCACCCATGCGCTGGAATGTCCGGGTCATCTTCATCGGGCGGCAGTTCTCCGCCTTCAAGGACCGTGACAGGGCAACTGAACTGCATCGGCGGAACGGTGAGCGCAATGGCGTCGTCGATAGCGACCGGGAGGCGAATCTCTGCACGTCCGTCCGCAAGCCACCACAACTGCGCACAAAGCATGTCTCGCCACCGAGCGTTACGCCATCCCTTCGCAAACGAGCGGCGCAGCGAGTGCGAACGTTTGACGTCGTCTATGGCGTCCATGCCGTTTTGGCTGAAGACCAATCGCGGGGAGAGCCGCAAGTGCCACAACGGCGAGGTGCGGAGCTCAGCGTTCAGGGCATAGTGCCAATGGACGCCGCGCTTGCCAGATTGCCCCACTATCTGTCTGGAACCACGCCGGAATCCCCAGTCAAAGCGGACCTGTCCAGGAGGCGCTGTCTTGACATCCCCCCACCAACTGATGCGCTTGCCGGAACCGATGATGCCCTTCAGCCCTCGTCTCTGGCAAAACCGGTCAAACGCTTGGCTCCCCAAGTCGGAATACATGCGCTTCGCCTGGTAGGGCTCGATGCCGAGCAAGGGCCAGCCGGTATGCAAGAACTCCTCTGTCAGCATCGAGGCGACCTTTTTCGCTGGCAGCGTGGGGCCAAGCCTGCCCTCGTCATCCGGTACCGCAAAAGTGACAACGCCCGTGCGGTGCGGCACGGCCGGGTATGTGTGATTCAGGCGGTTGAGGAACGGCTCCAACTGAGCCCCGACTGGCGACTCGCAAAAGTGGATTCTCTCTGGTTGCCTGGAGACCTGGAGCCAGTTCGAAACCAGGGGCTCTGGCCGCTCGACGAGCTTGTCAGACCCAGCAGATTGGGCATCTAGCCATGTATCCATCGCCCTAGTGCTGCCGCGGGGAAACTGCCCGTCGCGCAGTAGCTTCACCAGCTCTGCGAGGCCTCTGGCCCAACTGACCTTGAAGTCGATGTACTGAGTCTGCGCGACGAGGAACGGCGCTTCGTATGCTTCGAGCCGCAGCGGGATGATGAAGGCCTTGTCGTCCAGCTTTCTGGCGAGGTCGGATGCAATCTGAATTTCGTTTCGCACCCCTTGCTTCTCGAGGCCAGTGGGTGTGCAGACCAGGAGCATTTTGGCAGCCCGTTTGCGTAGTGCGTCCTCGAGCTTGCGGGACCAGTCATCACCGCCATTGAGCCGCATGACATCGGCCCAGACCTCGTAGCCCATCGCTGTGAGCTTTGCGCCGAGCCATCTGACGAAGTGGTTGTCCTCCGGGGTTGCGTGAGAGATAAAAAGTGCGTTCCGTTCAGTTTCACTCATCGACTGCGATGCCTCCCCAGGCTCGTTTTGATTTACAACATGCTCAATCAGCCAGCGCCTTCAGTAGCGCATCTCGCCCGTCCTGATAGAACTCGATGTCGAGCTTGGTCGCCATCTCATCGGACAGGTCAAACAACTGCCGTCGGCAGGACACCGGAAGCAGCAGGGACTTGGCGCCCTTCTCGATGGAAAGCTCGGCCAGGGTGACGGCGTTGTGGATGGGTTCGATGGTGCCGCCCAGGGTGACCTCGCCCACCACCACCAGCCCACCGCGGACCGATTTCTTCAGCAGGGCGCTGGACAGCGCCACCAGGGCGGCCACGCCGGTCTTGGCGCCGGTCTTTGCTGCATCAAAGCCGCGCAGCTGTACCGAGAACTCGTGTGACCTCGGGTCGCGGTCGCCCACCAGTTGCTGGGCACGGGCATAGAGGTTCTGCTCGGCGCAGCGAATCGATTCCTTGAACGGCGCAGGCACCGGGTTGTTCAGGACTCTCACGCCGCTGCCCGGACCCTCGGTAGCCTCCAAACGGAACAGCCCTGGATGCTCGTCCTGGCCTCCCGGGCTGAGCGTCCAAATCTGCCCGCACTCTAAAGGCTCGTCGCCGATGCCGCCCTGGCTTTGCAGCTCGGGTGTGCTAACGAATTTCTCCACGCCCTCGGCACCCATCGTGTAGCTGAAGTGCGTGTTCCGGAACTCAGCTGCGCCGATGCGCTTTTGCTGCTCTTTGACCCGCCGACGTACTTCCAGAGCCAAGCGCACGGCCCATTCAAGGTCCTCGTCGCTCACCGGCATCTCGGCATTGGGGTGCAGCAGCTTCAGCAGACCGCTGACGGTTTTATTGACGCCGTTGAGGTCCCGCCCTGAGAGTGCACCACCCCAATAAACACGGTTCTGCAAGGTGGATACCCGGCTCTGGTTCCGCAGCTGGGTGAAGCACTCGGAAAGGAAATCGCTCACCAGGCCAAAGTGCTGGGTGAACAGACTCGGATTGAGCTTGGGCACGTCCCAGCCTGGCAGGAAGCAATGAATGCGGTCCATGAATGCGGTGTCATCACGCATTTCGGGCGGCAACGGCCCGAACAGGTGACTGACGCGCTGCTGGTGCTCCACGTCCACGTCGAAATTGCCGACGAGCACGATGGAGCCGTCCGCGCGGATGCTCTCCTTGCCCCGGGAGAACTCACCGCTCTCCATGTACCCCTTCATGATGTTCACGCCGTCCTTCGAATCGAAGGACACGCCAGACACCTCATCAAAGCACACTACGTCGTACTGGCACACTAGACCGCGCGCGCCGTTCTGGTTGTTCACAAACATCTTTGCCACGGTGGCCTTGCCGCCGGAAATGAGGTGTGCGTAGGGCGACACCTGCTGGAACAGATGTGACTTGCCGGTACCACGGGGCCCCAGCTCCACCAGGTTGTAGTTGCGCTCTACGAAAGGCACCATACGCAGCAACATGGCATCCTTGGCACGCTCAGGCAGGGTCTCCGGCTCAAAGCCCACGCTGCGCAGCAGCAGGTCGCGCCACTCTGCGGTCGTGAACTGCTCGCGGCCCTTTGCTAATACGTCCAGCACCTCACGTTTGGAAAGCTGAATGGCGCGTAAGGCGTCCACACCAAAGGGGCGACCGCCTTTTTCCTGTGCAATTGAGGCGTCGTAGCCTAGTGTGACCTCAGCGTAGAAACCGCCCGTGAGCATGCGCTCGTTCTCTTTGACCATCTCAGGGGTCAGCCGTACATCGTTCAGCCGCAGGCTGGGCAAGCTGGCAATATAAGAGTCAGTTTTAGAGTCGAGCCGAGCCGTGATGATGTCGATGATTTTCACGGAGCCTGATTCACGCGCCCGGGCCTTGAAGAGCTCTTCCTCTCCTGCCTTCACCGTCCGCGAGGCCAGTTGCCGCTGAACGATATCCAAGCCTTCTTGGATTTCTGCCTCATCGGTGGTGGCGCAATAACGGCCCAGCAGGAACTCGACCACATACGTGGGCACCGGGAACTGGCGGCTGAACGTCCGTACCAGGTCCTTACGTACCACGTAGCCTTCGAAGGCTGCGCTTGCCTTCCTATCCAAGTCGTCGAGCTTCATCGTCAAACACCTATCTACGACCTGTCTGGAGCCGGTCGCCCGCTTTGTTGTTGTCTATCTCGGTGCCCAGGTAACGAGGTAACAGCTTGGCACCTGGCGGGCCGCCGTTAGCCGCTCACGGTCGTTACCTGTTTCTGAAGCACCTGCCCGTCGGCACCCAAGACCACCACTACGGCGGCCGAACCCAGGTTGTCGTCGTCGGCCACTGCCACACTGGCTTTACCGCCTGCCAGGGGCTTTACGCTAACCGCTAAGCTGGTCGACGCCAGTGCGGGCTTTGTCCGTACGTCCACAGTCAGGTCCTGTGCTGTAGTGTCCACCTCAACTACACAGCGCAGCCCCCTCCAGGTGACGGCTTTGATGGTGACCTGAACCTGTTCAGAAGGCGCCGCCGCCTCCAGCTCCAGCACGGGCACGAGGCACTCCTGCAAGCTTAGGCCACCGTGCGCGTAGTCGGCCCCAGCGATGAACGAAAAAACCCCGGGCGCGTACGCCACCTGGACATCCTTGCACCAATCCCAGCCAAAGGTCAGTGGCGTGCCGTGTGCGGTGTCCTTGAGGACGGCGCAGCGCCCCCAGCGCGTCTCCGCCTGGTGCTTGGGCAGCTCGGTCTTGGGCAAGCCACCCGGCACCAGCAGCCAACCGTGGTCGGTGACGATGCGAATCCGGCGCCACCCGGCGTCTCGCAGCTCCTGCACGCGCTCGACCACCTGGGCCAGCTGCGCATCCAAGTCACGCGCCAGGCGAATGCCGTGTTGATGCCCGTAATGGTCCAGGTCTCCAGATTCGGTCCAGCCGCGTCCGCTTGGGTCGCCTGTCTCGTGCTTGTCGAGTGGCTGAACACCGTTTTCGCCCAGCAGCTTGCGGAAGTTGTAGCCGGAGAGCGGCTTCCCGTCTTTTGCGACGCGAGGCTCAAACTCCAAATCCTCCGCTGTACCTGAAACGAGTCCAGCCACCGGCGAACACCAAGCCTTGCCCGAGGCAGTGACCGAAGGCATGCTGGTCCACCGGGCTGTCAGCGCTGTCGAGTCCAGCCCCCCCACCTTTGCGCGTAGGCGCTGCGCCACGTCGTACCGCAAGCCATCCACAAACACCGTGCACGTGCCGGCGTCGTTGGCCGACAGGTTCGACGCCTCCAACAGCGGCGGAAGGCCCCCCACATTCCTCATGGCGTCCTGCAGTCGCTTCGCGGCTTCCTCCAGCCAAGGCAGGTATACCGCGCGCACTGCAGAGCCGACGGCTTCCGTGTCGGCCTTGGTGTGCACACAGCCCATGGCCTGCGTTGCGGCATCGTCCACCTGCCAGCCGGATTGTTGATAGCTCGCAGCCAACTCTGCCGGCGTGTTGCCGATGGGGGCCGTTGCACTGAGCTCGGCCAAGCGGGCCAGGTGCTCCACTGCCGACGCCAGAGAGGACTGCCCCATGCGAGACCATAGCCATCCGCGCCGCGCGCCGTGCTCTTTCTCTGCGGCCAGAATGGCAGTGCGTGCTTGAATGGCATCCATTGCTGCACAAGCAGACAGTGCATAGCGCAAGCCCGACTCACCCTGCTCGTTGGCTTGGGGGTAGCCCGCCAGTTGGTCCATGTCCGGGAACAACCCCATCTGCGGCGGCTGCACCGTGCGGAGCAGCGTTAGCATCTCCGGAAAGCTGGTGTACGAATCCCGATAGACCTCGGCCACGACCGCCCACCTACCCTCGCGCCGGGCCAGCTTCTCAGCGGCCACCAGGGGCCCGTCGCTGACCGGGTCGAAGCCGAAGTCAGAGTTGGCCCGCTTGGAGAAAACGTCCCACCGCACGCCGGCCCAGTCCTTCTGCGTAACCTGAGGCGCGTTCATCCATACCAGCAAGTCTCGGGTTGGGTTTGGTGCCAGCAGGCTCAGCAGCCACTCGGCGTTGATTTGCCGGCCCTTAAGCTCGTTCAGCGGCCTGTCCAGCAACACACCGGCAGACAGCACTTGGGACAAGGCCACCTGGGTGGCCTTGTCCTGCGAAACGTCAAGGCCCAGGCCTCCGCTCTTCGAGCTCAAGAACGCATTGAGCGTCCAGTCCTTGCCGTTGGCCTGGCTCCAAAACACTCCGCGGTACTGCAATTCGGCCAAAGGCTGGATGGCGCGAGGACAGCTCTCGATGGCACGCAGGTCCGAACGTCTCAATCCGGGCAAGTACAGAACGCTGGGTTTATTGTCGCCGCCCATTTCTGGTATCAGCCCTGCGACGGCGCACTTCAACCATATCGCCGGTCCTCGCCGCAAATGCGGTTCGTAGGCCCCCAGCGTGGCGATGCCAATACCTTCAGCGTGCAGCCCAGCCAGCGCCGGGGTCCACTGTGCCTCGGCATCTGTCCATAAGACCGCGGCAGGTTTGACCTGCACCGAACCGTTGACTTTCGAGGCGTCTTTGAGCGCAGCGGCCAGTACTTGCAGGAGTGTCGGAGACGTCATCATTTGCCTTCGCTCCTCAATCAAGAAGCGAGGGCTGACGACCCTGCGCATAACGGACAGGCTTCTTCAGCTTTTCCACCTGACCTACTTCAACGGCCCTCTTGAGCCAGACCTTCGCTTGCCCCTTTTCAAGAACGAGACGTTTCGCAATTTCTTCCTCTGACAAGGGCCCGCCGTGAAGGGCAAGTGACAGCTTCTTGAGGAAGTCTTCGTACATGTCCAGCGTGCTCAGCGTCGAATCGATGGGGACAGAGGCCGCAGTTTCGGCCAGGTTGTCGGCCTCGGGTTCGACAGCGCTTGTCGGCACTAATGGCGCTGATGCCTCATTGGTCGCGCCGTCGGGCACGTCGGATGGCCGTTCGGGTACTTCCGCCGATGTGTCGACGACTGGCGTTGCATCGCTCCCGCTCGCCGCAATAGCATTCGGCAATGTGGCGTCATCGGAGCTTGCATCGATGGACAGCAAAGACTGCTGAGGCGGTGCCAGCTCGGACACCTTGTTGACACCTGGAGCTGTGCGCTCGAAGTAGTCGAGTAACGATTTTCCTTGTCCAGGCACGAAGGTGAAGGCGACGCCTCCCTTGTCCACGAGCGCCGCGTTTCCCTGACCATTTCCAGGGGTGCGGACATAGAGCGGGACCCATTGCTGGGTGAGAGCTTCCAGTGCACCCTCCCAGGTGCCACCACTGCCCAGCGCGGAATCAATCACCAACGCCCTGTCCGACAGCGCATAGATGTACTTGTTGCGCCCCATCGCATTGCCAGCGTTGAAGCCAGCTTCCGGATAGAACGGCGAAACGAGAACGAGGCGGCCTTCCTGCAGACCCAGGCGGTTCTGTCGGCTGACGCTGGTCTTCAAGAGGTCGGCGGCCAGAACGCCGATGGTGTATCCGCCAGCCTCGGTCGAACCTTGCATGGCGGCTGCGTCAACGCCGCGCGCACCACCCGACACCACACCCATACCCTCTTGCGCACACCTCGCGGCAACCTCCCGCGTGAACTCCAGTGTGTCCTCAGTGGCGTCTCTTGAGCCGATGATGGCGAGCCCCCCCATGTCGAGAAGCTCCTTCTTACCGGCGCCGTAGAGAAGTGGCGGCGCCGCATGCTTCAGGTGGCGCTTCAAACGCTTAGGGAATTCCGCATCGCCGCGCGAGATGACCCAGAGGCCGCCGCGGCTCCAGCGCTCAAGCGCGAGGGCCATCGCAGTGCCGCGCTCCAGAAGGAACTCGACACGTTTCTTCTCCAACTTGGCTTCGTGCAGCGCCTGAAGCTGAGCCTTGCCGGCTTCAGTCAACAGGTCTGCTGGGCGAAGGCTCCGCACATTCAGCCACTTGGCAAATTCGCCGTAATCACGCGCCGACAGCGGCTGGAACGGCTCCTGCCGCTCCCCGCCAAACCGCCCGCACAGCAGGAGGACAACTTCAGTATCTGCGCTCAATGCCTGGTGGCTCATTTCAATCTCATTTCACTTCGCCGTGGTAGTAGCCAGTGCGAACGGATACACCGCGGCGGTGCCTGTCTGACGAAGCAGGGCAACTGCCAAGGTCAAGGTCCATGCTGAATCGACGACGTCGTCCACCAGCAGGACCGCATTTTCGGTCCCGGCCTCAGAATGAACCGTGAATGCCCCGTCCAGGTTGTGGCACTGGTGGAAGCGGTTCTCCATGTTTTTTTGAGGCTCGGTTTCCCGCGACTTCTGGATGACTGGGCGGAAAGGCACGCCCAATGCCGCCGCCAACCGGGCCGCGAACTCCGGCACCAAGTTCGGATGACGGTTCGAGGGAATACAGGTCACCCAAGCGACCGGCGCACCCCATCGGTTGAGAATGAGGTCCGCGGAGGCCGCAACGAGTTCGTCGTCGAAGTGCCCGTGGGCCTTCCCGTGGGCCACAAGTTCGCCCCAAACCGGTTCACCCCAGCGCGACAGGACGCGTCCCTCTTCGCCTCGCAACGCTTGTGGGATGTTCTGCTTGCTCCAGCCGAAAGCAGCTTGATACTGGGCGAGCGCGTCAAGGTCCCATTGCTTCTTCAGCTCCAAGGGCATTTCGCTGTGTCGCACGAATCTCTGTGCCTCAATGTGAGTGTTCCGCTGTAGCTCGACAGGCAGTACGGGGCGCCCCAGACAGACTGCGCATCGACCGCATGGCTGCCCATTGGGGTCGTCCAGGGCCTCGGCCAGGAATTGCATCAAGCAGCGCTCATTGCCCAGGTAGCGCTTCATCTGCGCCCATTCGTCCTCGCGCTGTGCCGTGAGGTGCGCAATCCGCTGGCGGTCAAGCTGGAAGTGGTTGGGCGTTCGATACCACGCGCCCTCGATGCGCAGCACCGGCGACTGCGGTTCGACGACCAGCAGCTTTAGCACCTTCTCAATCTGCGATTGGCGCAAGTTGACAGCACGTTCAATCTCGCGCACTTTCAAGCCTTCGTCCGCAGCCTCCAGTGCCTCCAAGATGCGATTGACCTGCCACTCGGGCGGGAACGCGGAGTCTCGGAAGTACTCGTTGATGTCGTCCTCTTCATCCCCCGAAAGCAGCACGCCGTAGGCAACCGGTATCGCTCGTCCAGCTCGCCCGACCTGCTGGTAGTAGGCAACTACGTTACCGGGCGTCTGGTAGTGAATGACGAAGGTCAGGTCCGGCTTGTCATAGCCCATGCCCAGCGCCGTCGTCGCAACCAAGCACTTGATGCGATTGAGCAGCAGGGCCTGTTCGAGCTCCTGCCGTTCGTCGTCCGTCTTGCCTGCGTGGTAGGCGTGCGCATCAATGCCGTTCAAGCGCAGCCACTCGGCGACGCGGTCCGCGTCGCGGGTGGTCAGCGTGTAGACGATGCCGCTTCCAGGAAGTTGGGGAATCTGGTCAGCCAACCAGGCGAGACGGTCGGCGGGGCCCGGTATACGCATGTTCTGCAGCGCAAGGCTTTCTCGAACCAAAGGGCCGCGCTGTACGGCGACGGCACCACCCAATTGAGCCGCGACGTCTTGCTCCACGCGACGGTTTGCCGTCGCCGTGGTCGCCAACACTGCGATGTTGGCCGGCAGCCGCGCCAACACCTGACCAATGCGACGGTAGTCCGGCCGGAAATCATGCCCCCAGTCCGAAATGCAGTGCGCCTCATCGATGACCAGCAGCCCGATTCGAGCGGCGATGGGCTGCAAAGTCCCGGCCACGAACTCGTCGTTGGCCAGTCGCTCAGGAGAAATCAACAGCAGGTCGACACGGTCGACTAGCAGCTCGTCGCGCACGTGGCCCCAGTCTTCCTGGTTGGTCGAGTTGACCGTGAGAGCCCTGAGCCCAAGCCGCTGCGCCGCCTCAATCTGGTTGCGCATCAGTGCCAAGAGCGGCGAGATGATGAGCGTGACCCCGGCGCCCTGCGCACGCATGAGCTTTGCCGATACGAAATACACCATGCTCTTGCCCCAGCCGGTTCGCTGGACGCAGAGCACCTTGCCGCGGTGGTTGACGATGTGGTCGATGGCCTCCCACTGACCTTTTCGGAAGTCCGCCTCCGGGTTGGCCATGGCCAAACGGAGGTGCTGCAATGCTTGGGCTCTGGTGGCCATCTGTTCTTGCTCCCTGTTCTCTTGTCAGAAGTGGTACTTCTCGCTGCGCTGCTTGAAGGCTTGCTCTGAGCCTTCCATGATGTCGAGCACGGCTCTGGTCACGTCGGCCCTGTCCAGACCGCCTTGGGTTCGCTTCTTGCCCTTTCCGTCTTGCGCGTCGAATGCGTAGATGAGCTCAGCGTCCGCGTTCACGGGCAAGTTGGCGTTATGCGTCGCGAGCAGGAGTTGGCGACCGTTCTTCGTGTGCCGAAGCAGGGGAACGAGGTCGCTGAAGATGTAGTTCGAGTCCAGCTCGTCTTCAGGTTGGTCGATGACGATGGGGCCTACCCCTTCTGCAAGGATGAGACTCAAGAGGGCGGTATTGCGTTGCCCTTCAGACAGAACTTTTCCTCCTTCGCCGCTCATCCGTCCAGCGCTTGTTCCGTCTGGGCGTTTGAGTTCTACGTCAATGAGGTCATCAACCCGCGTCAGTCGAACTTTCTCCCAAATTGCACGAACGTCGGGGGTTTCCATATGCTTCACGAGCTCCGTCGCCAGCGAAGTCGCCGAACTCCCTGCGGGCATGGATTCGGGCGACTTCAACCACTGTTGAAAAACCTCCCAGGGAGCTGCCGAAGCCGGTGTTTGAGCGAATACTGCAAAGACCGACCGTCCGATGTCTTCCCAGCTTCGTCCAAGACGGGTACGGCTGTCCCTGGGTGCTAGTCGCTCCCAGGCCGTATCGAAGGCGCGAGCATCCAGCATGAAGCTGGCTGCAACCACAGTTGTAGGCCTCTGCAATGCTGCACAAGCTGCTTTGCGGGCATCGAACTGCTCGCGCCAGATGGTGTGAAGCCTGGACAATGTCTTGTCGAAGTCGGCAGCCTGCTGGTGCATGACTGCAAGCTGCTTCTGCTTCGTATCGAGGTCGGCCTGCCGTGCGTTTCGAAGGCGGTCGACTTCCTGCAGCTTGCTGACATCGGTGGGCAGCACACCCTTGTCTCGGCAAGCAGCAAGGAACTTTGCTTCCGCGTCGCTAAGCTGGGAACTGACCGTCGGCCACTTCGCGTGTCCTTCAAGCTCGCCTTGAATGGCAGCGGTGTATTTGCCAACGGCAGCTTCTACCTCCGCGCACAGCGATTCCCGAGCGCGAAGCAATGCGCCCCGCATGTCCGCAAACCACTCAGAGCTTGGCCAGCCTGCCGCAGGCTCGGGAAGCTCAGGAACTGAGTCCAGCCCCGATAGCGCCGCGCGTAACGTCTCTGCATCGCTTTTTGCCAGCGCCACTGCCGCACTGACGAATTGCTTGGCATCCTGTGCAAGGCGGTGAGCTGCCGCGTCTGCTTGAATCTCCTTGCGTGCCTGCCACTGCCTGGTCAGCTCATCGAGTTCTTGCTTGGTACGCTGGACCTCTCCCGCCAACGCTTCGGCCTGCCGGCCAGCCGCAAAAAGCTTCTCCAGCGCTCCGCGTACCGCCGATTCCTGGCCAGCCAGTTCAGACAGGCGCTCACTGCAGGAGGCATCAATCAATCTCAGCACCTGGTTTTTCTGCCCCGGCTTACTCAGCCTGCTTAGCTCACCCTGGCTAAAGAACTGCACCCTCATCTGGTCCAGCACCGTCCGCAGGTCGTGCACCTCGCGGTTTATGAGCCTGTGTTCCTTGGCGCTCGGCTTCAACAGGACGGTATCCAAAACGCCGGGGGCAACTTCGAAGGACACGTGCAGCTCAGCGTCGCCGCTCTCAACGGTTCGGTGAATGCCCTTCAACTTCTCATGCAGGTCCGCATCTACGGAAGACAGATAGTCAGGCTGAAAACAGAAACGGATGTACTCCAATAACGAAGACTTTCCACTTCCCCGTCCGCCAATGATGCAATTGAGGTTCGGTGAGAAGTGCACAACCTGGTCTTCCACAAAGGCCGCGCCCTTGACCGCAATGCTGACCAACCGAGGGTGACGCTCATCATTGCTGGGCCTCACCGTTTGGAGGCGGATTCGTGACTCGTGGTCCAGAAATGCCTGACGCAACGCCTCAACCGAAGGTTCAGACATCTTGACCCAGGTGTACCGCATGCCAATGTAGTTTTCGGCGTTCTCTTCCTTGGTGAGCGCCTTGTTGTCCGATGACATGATGCATGCCACCGAGCGCTGGCGCCGCCATGCTGCGTCACAGTCGGTACCTGCGCCAAAAAGCCTGCGCCATCCGGGGCTCATCTCGTGGACTGGCTTCGGGACCTCCACGGCAAGCAAGTCTGGATTCAGGTACTCCGTTTGTTGCAACCACTCGCTGACCTTGCCGTTGTCGAACAGGCCATCGTCTTTGAGCGCATGAGGCATTACGACGATGCCTCGTTGCTTCCCGTCTGGGTTCACCTGCTGAATGCACTTCAACAGCTCTGGGAGCCGGCGTGTTGATTTTGCGAGCACGCCTCCTTGAACGCGCGGATACCCAATACCGCACTCCGTCAGGAGATGGTCCAGCTCTTCGAGGTCTGCATCCGGCTCAAAGATGCCCAGGACATGGACGCCCTTTCCGACATCGGCTTCAAACTCGAATCCGGGGAACAAAACCATCCTGTATCCGAACTCACCCGTCAGTTCATGAATCGCCTCTTGCAGCAGCGGGATGAACGACTTCGAAAGGTAGTTGTGGTCCGTGATGGCGATTGCCTCAAGGCCAACCTCGTAGCACCGGCGTATGTAGGCACGAGCGGCCTCCTTCTGCTCGTTGACCGTCGTTCCCATAGCCGCACCTCGCCAGTGCGGCGCGTCCGCCGGCGTCTGCATTTGCAGGTCGCATTTGAACCAGCGCATCCCTTGGTAGTCAGTCATTCTTGGCCTCCCTTGCCGCTACTTTTTCTGCAATGGTCAGATGGTGGTCGTTGATGCGGTCGCCCTTGAACACCTGGAGCCAAGGCGCGCTTTCGACGTCCTTTCCCCGGTCCTTGTCCCACGTGATGTTGAGCTTGGGCTTCTTATTGTGGCGAAGGACCTCGCCGGTCATGAAGGGGCGGATGTTGAGCCGCACGCCATCGTTGAGGTCTGGGTTCCAGCCGATGGGCTGCTCTGAGAGCTTCTTCCAGCGAACGAAAATGTCGTAGGGCGGTTCGCCTTCCAGGATGAGTTCCAGCCGGCGCTTCAGGTCCTGCGCGGCGGCCAGGCGGGTTTGGGCGCCGTCGATGCCAGACCGTACGCCGGCCTCCTGCTGGCGAATCCAGTCGCCCAGGTAGGTGTGGATGAGGCGCTCGAGCTTCTTATGGTCGAGCTGGTGGTAGTTCACCAGCGCGGCGAACCCGTCCTTCAGGCCATCCCACACGTGCCAGATGAAGGGGCGGTGGTGGAAGCGCTTGGCGTGCTGCTCGAAGAACTTGTCGCGCAGCCAGACGTCCAGGCCCTTGCCGGCGCACTCGGCATCGGCCAGCAGTTTGTCGAGCACAGCCGGCTTCCAGCTGCCGGGCTGGACGGACTCCCAGGCGGCTATCAGCAGCTTGAGCAGGCGGTCATGCGCGGGTGCCTCGCCGCGCACAGAGGGCAGGCAGACGATGCCGTCGTCGTCGGTGTGCTCGGCCAGCTTCTCGCACCGGGCAATCCAAGTGCGGGCCTCATCGGCCAGTTCCATCGCTGCGTCGGTCTCGGCCGGCCAGCGATAGCCGGCGAGGCGGGCGACGGCGACCTGTAGCGGGTCGGTGGCGGGCTGCGGGTGGCCGTGGAAGATGGCCTGAGTAGGTTGATTGGTGGAGACGCGCGGCAAACCCTCTGGATACTCTAGGGATGCAACATCTCTCCAATGGTGAGCGTCAAATGGAACCGAGAAAATAGCACCTGAGGGGACGATGATTTTGGAGTTAATCCTGCGTACAGCAGCTTTAAATCCTTCGTCGCGAACAAAGCACCAAATTGCCGCAAGGTCGTTTGGGTCTCTCGGAATGACCGCCACGCCATTCTGAGCATGAATTTCGCCCGTACTCAAGGTTGCACGGAAATCCCCGGTTCTCGCAACGAATACAGACTTCTTGCCCCAGGCACTCCTACCACGAATGCGCGCACCATCACTCTGAGCCAGTGCGCCTTCCCCATTTCTCCACTCGATGACAAGCTCGCGGCCGGCATATACATCAGCCCCTTCAGGTGAGTTGACCAACAAACTCCATATGGACCGGTCAATTGCGGACAACTCAAAGAAAAACCTATCAAACCTCTCCAAATCTCCCCGTGATGTTCCCTCAACAATATCCGCGAACACGCGAAGTTGCTTGTGCTCCGAAATCGAGTCAAACGAGATAAGGTGCTCACCAGTTCTGCAGGCTGACTGTTGCGTTGACAAGAGGTCCGCTTCAATGAGCGCCCTCGCCTTATCAGTCGCATTCGACAGTGACCGCACATCAAGACCGCGCATCGAATGCTCAGTCGAAGGTGGTTGCCGTCCTTCCGTGAGAAGAATTACATTCACAACTTGGCCACTGACGGTCTCGAATGCTCCTGCCCCCAGGCGTGCAATAAGCTGAAGGGAATGTTCGACAAGATGCTCTTGGCGCTGCTTCGAAAAGCTAGAAAGAAATAGCCAGTTTTGCGGCATCACAAGCTGAACTACCCCCACGTCACTGGTCAGTTCAATACACCTCTCCAGAAAGACATTCGCCAAGTCTTGCCTGGCTCGGCTGAAATTTGCTTCGCAAAAGGTCTTAAGGAAATCCGTCTGACGATTCCGCACGAGGTAGGGCACATTCGTCACTACAAGGCTGTAGCGCCCGTCCAGCAACCGCGCAGCGTCCATCAAACCCTTCGCGGTGAGCGCCAAGTCCCAGCTGTCGTCCTCCAGCTCGCTGGCCTGCCCCCACAGCGTGGACGGACGCTCGGTGGAAAGCGCCCGCCCCAGCAGGTCGCGCAGGGTGTCAAAGCTGGACGTGGCCAGGTCGTTCTTAAGGCTGCGCGCCGGGTCCAGCAGGCTGCCGAGCAACGGCGCCTGGGCGAAGCATGCGTGCAAAAGGCGCAGCTCCTGGCGCAGGTAGGCGGCGTTGGCGGCGTCGTCCGGCACCAGGGCCATCCAGTCCTCAGGCTTGGCCGCTACCTTCAAGCCGCAGCACGCCACCTGAGGCGCCGGCATGTCGGCGCGCACGCCCAGCGGGTCACCGTTCTCATCGGGGAAGCGCCAAGCCGCCAGGGCCAGCGCGAAGACGGCGATTTCCACGCAGCGGGCGTCCAGCTCCAGCCCGTGCAGGTTGTTGGCCAGCACGGCGT
Organism: Pseudomonadota bacterium; assembly: GCA_018241665.1. Classification (GTDB taxonomy): domain Bacteria; phylum Pseudomonadota; class Gammaproteobacteria; order Burkholderiales; family Rhodocyclaceae; genus Zoogloea. The sequence continues at coordinate 6,864 of JAFEDK010000037.1, read as the reverse complement.
CCACCGCGTCCATCGCGCCCAGGCCCTCGGCCGCCATGCGCATGGGCACCAGCAGCAGGAATGCCGCCACCAGGAAGTGGCCCGAGCCACAGCAGGGGTCCAGCAGCTTGAACTGGTCGAGCTTGTCGGGCCAGCCTTCGAACTTGCCTGCCGCAGGCGTGCCGTCTTCCAGCGTGCGCAGGTAGGTCAGTGGCACGGGGCAGGTCTTGCCCGGGTGCCGTGTCACCCACCATGCCCCCAACGAGTTGTGGAGCAGAAAGTCCACCATGTAGGGCTCGGTGAAAAGTTGGGTGACGGCGGGCAACTCATCCGCGCCAATCTTCACCTCTGATGCATTGACCTCGTCCTTGCGCTTGGCCTGCCAGAATTGGTAGACCCAGCCCAGGCTGTCGCTGGCCTTGAAGACCTCGGGCGGCAACGCGGCCAGCAGGCGCTCCAGTTCGCGCTGGTGCTCGGGCGCGAAGGCCAGCTCGAACACCGGGCTCTGTGGCTTGAACACCTGCGGCAGCATCCGAGCGGCCAACTTGCCGGCCAGCTCCCACTGGGTCTTGGAGCCAAGGTTCATTGGCGGGTCGGCCTCCTGCACCAGGGCTTCGCAGTCGTCCAGCGACACCGCCGCGCCGGGCTCCCACAACAGCAGGCCGTTCTCGGCCAGGAAGCGGGCGAACAGCATGCGATGCCAATGCTCATAGGCCACTTCCCAGACCAGATGCTGCAGGGCCTGGGTGTCGTCGCTGGCCTTCTTGTCCCCCAAGGCGCGGCCATGGGCGCGCAGGCGGCGGCGCACGGCCTTGAGGTCGTCGGTCAGGTAGCTGGGTGCACTGGCTTCGCCCACGGCCAGTTGGGCCAGCGCCGCACGGGCGCCTTTTTCGGCGACCTCACGGGCGGCTTTGACGGTGTTTTCGAGTTGGGTCCGTTGGGGTTTGGGGAGGGGAGAATTCAAAAGCGCACTCATTATTTGCGGCCCACCCAGTAGTTGCCCTTCTTCCATCCGCTCATCTGATGCGTGTAGGGCTGCCATTCGTTACGAGGGGCAAGCCGAGCCAGGTATTCGCTGGCGTAGCCTTGTTCCCACTCTGTTTGGCCTAGTTGCATATGCTCGTAGAAGCCCAAGAAGTGAAAGAAGGCTTTGCGCGGCAGCGCCCTGAACAAGGTGCCAATTTGGCTGGCCCCCATGTAGTCAGCCCCCTCCACTTCATTGCGCTCAAATTGAGCGCGGTGCAGCTGCAACATGAGTTCATTGGCTACGGCGGCAACATCGGATGTATCCATTCCAAGGTTCTTGGCTGTTGCTTGAATGATTGAGTCGACCATGATTCACTCCTGCCCGCTCAAAGCGACACCGGCCCTTGTTTGAGCTTAGTGCTCAGCAGTACATCCACCTCTGCCAACCACGCCTTCAACTCAGCCTCATCGTTCAAAGTGCGCTTGGGCAGCGCCACATGGACGACGTTGGGCTTAAGCAGCTGTACAGCGGCGTGGCGAGCAGCCTCGAAGCGACTGGGTAATGCTTGCGCCTTTGAAACCCAGTGGTCCAAGTCGCAGCTGTCTAGCGCATCCTGCAATTGCTCGGATGTGCCCAGGGGGGGCGCTTCGAGCGCCGACAAATTGTGCTTGGACTCCAGCTCGGCGCGCTGCCCATCGCTGAGTTTGCTCCAGTCCGCGTCAAGCTGCAGCTGGGATTGCTGCTGTTGGTAGGAATGAGAAAAGGCTTCGAGCTTGGCGTTCAGAGCCTGGCGCAGCAAGTCAACCGCCTTGTCGAGCAGCGGGCGCACGGGGTCTGGGTCGGCAAGCAGGCTGCGCTGCGCTTCGATGGCATCGACCTCGGCCTTGAGTGCTGTGTAGGGGCCCAGGGCTTTGGCGTGGCGCAGCAGTAGGTTGAGCTGTTGCCACACCGGCAGGCGCTTGGCGATGTCTTCGGCCGTTTTGCTCCAGGCCTTGGACAGGCCGACGAGTTCGTCGTAACGGGTGAACAGCTCCAGCAGCTGGGCGTTGCCCGTTTGCGCCTCAATGGCTTCGATGGATGTCAGCTTGGGCACCTCAGGCGCAGGCGCCGGGCCGCCGGCCTTGGATGCCTGCTCGCGCAGCTTGGCCAGCAAGGCGGGCACCTTGGTCAGCTCTTCCTTGGGCTGGCAGGGCACGCCCACGGCGCTGAACAGCGAGCGAATCTTGATGAGCTGCGGCGGCGTGATGTTGATGCTCTCGCGCTGGAAGTGGGTCTGGGTGAGCTTGGCGCGGTCCAGGCCCTTGGCATCGACGGGCTTGGATACGGCATCGGTGGCCTTCAAGTGACCCGCAGCCAGCAGGGCGTAAAGGGCACCATCGATGGCATCGCGCGGCCAGCCGAAGGGCGGGGCCTCGAAGTTGTCGCGAATCTCGGCGCCCTTCTTACCCGGACCGATGTAGGCCAGCAGCTTTTGGCAAACCGGGTGCTTGTCCGCTTCCTGGGGGTGTCCCACGGCCTTGAGCGCCTCCAGGTTGCCCTTGCGGGCCTCGTCGAGCACCTTGCTCCACTGGTCGTGGTCGGCGGCGTCGAACTGGCTGTAGAGGCGGATGGCCGAAGACTTGGCGGCGCGGTTGATGCGGTCGGCCAGGTCGTTGCCGTCCACCGCTTCCTGCCCACCGGCCTGGAACACGCGCACTCCGGCCAGGAGTTGCTCCACCAGTTCGGCCAGTTCTTTTTCGGCAGTGCGTTGGCGGCTTTCCATCGAGCGCTGGGCGTCGCGGCCTTCCTCGGTGGATGGACTGCCCTTTTTCTGCAGGGTGGTGCGGGCGGCCTCCAGCGCCACAATGGCGTTGGTCAGCTCAGTTTTGTGCTGAGCGGGCAGGAAGGCGAACAGCGTGGGGTTGTCCGCGCTCTTGGCCTTGGCTTCGGCGATGACAGACTTTTCTTCGGTTTGCCAACCGTCCTGAATCCACAGGTAGAGGTTCTTGTCGTTGTCCTTGGGCAGGCTGTCTTCGTAGGTGGGCGTGAGGCGCCGTTCGACGTTGTCTTTGCCCTGCACGACTCGGACCTTCTTCAGCACATCGCCAAAACGGCTCTTGAGTAGGTCGGCGCGCTTTTGCTCGACCCTTTGTGGCGCGGCCTGAAGTTCTGTTTCTTGGGCGCGGAACTCGTCGTACCAGGCGCTGGATTCGCGGGTCTGCAGTCGGTATTCGGTTCCACTGCTCCCCGCCAATGCCATGATGAGGCGGTCTTGGTTTTGCAGTTCATCCAACAGTGCAGGCAGCTTTTTGCGCAACTCGGAAGACCCAGCCGAAAGGTCGGTGACCAACAGGTCGGCCAGAGCCTCTTCGGTAGCCTTCAGGCCTATGCTCAGCGCGGCATCGGCAGGAAGCTTGTTGATGAGGTAAACCAGCTTCAGCAGCTTGGACTTGAGTTGGGCTTGCTCATTACCTGCGGCAAAACGCTGGACGTTCTCGAACACCTCCTTGGGCAGCTGAGCGGTGGAGACCAGGTTTGCGGCAATCTGGTCGTACAGGAAGTCGCCCGAAACGACATGTCCCAGTGGCGCATCGGCGGTGGCCAGCACAGCCTCGTGCACGACGCGCAACTGGCTGCGTAGCTGGGAGACGGTGCCGGTGGTGTCGATGGTTCGGAGAACACGTTCCCAGAAGCGGCGACGGACCGGGAGCAGCGGGTAGTCCGACGTCATCACGTCTTCGTCGTCCGTGACGTGCTCAAGCTTGGTGCCACGCAGGTGGCGGGAGATTTCGCCGAGGTTAGACCGCCACACATGTTCGACCTCCGGCTGCGTGGAGGGTTTTTTTGCCAGGATGATTTGGCGGGTGACGTTCTCGACGTCCCAGTCGCCCAGCATGACCTGCACCGGGAAGCGGCCCATCAAGCGCTGCAGATTGGGCATGCCGGACAGGGCAGACTGGCCGGTGCCGACGAAGAGCAGCTTGCCGTTGAAGTGCTTGGACAGGGTCTCGGTGACTTCCTGCACCTGGAAGGCCTTTTCTGCGTCGTTTCCGATGTACTGCTGCACTTCGTCCAGCACCACCAGCGTCAGTGGGAATTTGCCATCCACCGCGAGCGCGGCCTCGATGGCCGTGGTCATCTGTTCGCTGGTAACGTCGGTGACCTGCGGGAACTGCTCTTTGAGCAGCTTGCGCGCGTCTGCTTCTGTATGGGCTAGGTCGGGGCGGGCCTTGAGCAGCGTCTTGGCGAGGTGGCTGGACACGTACATGTGCGGCAACTCTTGCGCCAGGGAGCGGCCAGCGGCCTTCAGCTCTGCTTCAACTATGGACAAGATGCCTTCGCGGCTCATCCAGAGCACCAGCTGGGCCTGGTTATACTGCTCGGGCAGGCCCTTGGACTTGAACACGATGCCGAGCAAGGCCAGCCGAACCTTGTCGCCCGCGCCCGCGCCCAGCTTGCCCGCGGCGGCATGCAACGCGCCGTGACGCTTGCCCTGCGTGGTGAGCTCCTTCAGGAGCTCGAACACCCCAGTGGGCAGCTTGGCCAGGCTACGGGCGGTGGCACCGTCGCTGAACTGGTAGTCGGTCCACAGCGTGCGCAGCATCTTGGCAAGGTGAGATTTGCCGCTGCCGTAGAAGCCAGAAATCCAGACACCCGGCTGTTCCGTACCCGCATCGAGGTTCACCAGGAACTTGTCGAGGATGGTCTCCAGACCTTTTTCATACTGGCCGTCACAGACAAAGGTTTCCAGCTCGTAGCGCAAGATGGCTTGGGCGGCATCGGAGTGGTCCTCCGACACTTCCGCCACGCCGTTGTTGACGAGGCGATTCTCTTGCGGCGCCTTGTTGTAGATGTCCCTGTTCAGCATGAGTGGTCCCTCGTTCTGATTCTTGAAATTGCTTAGTCTTTGGCCAGCAACGGCACGGCCAGGTAGTTCCATCCGTCGCGCGCATCCAGCAGGCGATAGGTGTGGTTCTCCGGGTGGTGCTCACCAGGGAAGAACACCAGCAGGCGGCCTTGCACGGCTTCCTTGATGCCCTCGACGACGGATGAGACACGTGCCAAGCCGAACAACATTCCGACACCCAGGAGCGCGACCACAGTGTCAGCGTCTGCCTCTGCTGTGATGCGTTCTTTCAGGCGGGTAGTGAGGTCGGCCACGAACTCGGTCAACTCGCCCGCCTGATAGCCGGCCAGGTCTTCCGGTGACTCGAAGTACGCATCGCGGTATTCCTGTGCGGCCATCCACTCTGGGAAGGCGTTGGTCACGTCGAGCACGAGCCACCGCTTGTCTGCCTGCTGGGTGGCCAAGGCAAATTCCTCAACGTTGGCGCGTAGGCGCAATTCGTCGGCCTTGTCATAGACCGCGAAGATGACGCGCTGGATGGCCGCGAGGCCCACCTGCCACGGTACCGTGAGGTGCTGGCGGTAGGCGGACACCAGTTTTGCGACCTTAGACGACATGCGAGACCTCCTGTCGGATTTGTTCTTCTTCGGCGGTGAGATAGCCCGGAAAGCGCACTTCCTTGACGCCGCCGGCGTTCATGAAGACCATCAGGCCCCGATGCGACGCCGATGTTGCAAGCGCCTCCAGCTCATCCGGGGAACTGCCGAGCAGGTTGGTCCAATCGGACGAGAAAAGACGTTGTCCCGTGCGGCCTTCTAGATAGCCGAAGAACAACAGCAGCGCAACGGATTCGGGGTGTGGCTCAACCACGGCACGGGTCTTGCGCACCCTCCCATGCAGTAAACCGGCAGCCGTCCAGGTGCCTGAGACGTTCTGCGCGAACGACTTGAGCGATGCGGGGCTGAAGCGGTCTGGATGCGTGGCGCTGAGGAAGGCCTCCATGGCCTCTCGCGGCACCGCGGCGCCAGCAACTTGACCAAAGATGAAGGACTGGGTGCCGCGCAAAAGCGGGTCGCGCGCCAGAGCAACAGCCAGGGCAAGCAGCGGCTGGGCCGCTTCGTTGAGTGGCCATAGGTGCCGTAGGGCACGGAAAATAGGATTGATTGGGTCTAGGGCATACAAAGTGGCCATGTGCCGCAGCGCCAATTCACGTGCCTTGCGTGTCGGCTTGCCCAACACGTTGCCATCGACTACCGCCGATACGTAGTCGGCGCGTGTGGCTTGCTGCGGCGTGTGCCCTAGCAGCAGGCGCAGGTCGTCCAGCATCATGGTCCGCGCTGCATGCGGCCCGTTGATGCCGAAGCGAAAACCGAGTTGGGACAGAAGTGCCTGGCGTTGCTCCGTCACACCGCACTTCCCCGCACGTTGGTATTGGGCAGGGTGTCGACGGGGACGCCTTCGAGGGGATAGCCTTGGGCGCGACAGTACGCGACCACCATGACCTCCACCATGTTGGCGATGCTGCGCATTTCTCGCTCAGCAGCCAACTGCAGAGCTGCCTTGATGGGGGGCTCCACGCGGACACTGACTACCTGGGATTTGGCAACGGCCATTGCAGAGGGTTCCTGTAAGTAAAACGCTAGCAAGGTGCTAGCTTAACGTACAGAAAGTGACATTTTCAGATGACGCCGTGAACTTACAGGAAAGGCTCCGGGCAAACCGAGCCGTGACGACGGTACGCGAACAGTTTGCGGAGCTCATTCGCTACACAGGTTTCCAGGTCATTTCATTTCAAGGAAACCATGTTGAATGTCAAAAATAGCAATCCAGCCTTCGAAAGCGGCAACTACCCCTCCCTTTTGCTCGGGTGTCATCGGGCACGCTACGCCGAATTGCTGAGTCCCACGGAAGTCGCCGAAATGGCAGCCAACGCGGGCCTCGAAAAGGCTCCACCAGGCTGGGTCATCCATGCCGAGCTCTCAAGTCAAGATATCGAGCACCTGACGCAGTGCCCAAAACCACCGTCTCGGTTGGTCGTGCAGGACTTCGATGGCGGTTTGCCCGTCGTCATCCTCACCGCCCAAGTAGAAGG
>JAFEDK010000036.1:208-4669 GCA_018241665.1 Pseudomonadota bacterium | reverse complement strand
GCCGCTGCCTGCTGTTCCAGCTTGCTGCGAACCACAGCCGCCCACAGGCGCTTGTGTGTCGGCTGACTGGCTGCGATCTGCGCCTCGATACGGCGCGACTGTTCGAAGTTGCCCTCGATGGGCAGCAGCATGCCCACGGCGTTGTGGTTTGCGGCGCACAGCACGAAGGGGGCGCCGCGCTCGGCCAATGCCACCAGGAGGTTGTTGGTGTAGGACAGGCCGTGTGCATTGGCGATTACCGCCGCAATGTCATCCAACGGAACCTGTCCCAGTTCCTTGCGATCCCCGTCAGTCTCTTGCACCACCATGAAGCCGCGATGCATGAACAGGTGGCGCCGGTCGTCGGCCACTTCCACGATGCGGCCAAGCATGGTGCTACTCCGTGAAGCCAGGGTCGCGCAATTCGCCGATTGGCGAGATGGTGATCAGGCGTGCCTTGGAGGTCTTCAAAGAGCCCGCCATCTTTGATACGTAGGCGAATGCGTCGGCTTTGTCCCGGTTTCTCGCATCGACGTTGGCCTCATGAATCGGCGCGAACCAGATTTGCCCACTGGCGGCCACCTTCACCATGCGCAGGGTCTGCTCACGTCCTTCGTGTTCCATTCGAACGATGTCATCGATTCCAAGGCGCATGACCAACGAAAGACCATTTTGGCCAAGCTTCTGGTGGCGTAGTTTGGCCAGGCCGTTCGTCCGAACAATGTCATAGGCGCGGAAGGTCGAGATGACTTCGCCAGTCCATTTGCCCTCTTCGGTACGCGTGATCTCGATGCAGTAATTGCTGCCGCCGACATAGCCCTTGTACGGCAACGCAAGACCAGCGGCATCTACACCGTGACGATCAGGCCGCGAGGGCTCGGCGATCCGGATGAGGTTGCTGATTTCACGTCCCTCGCCGCCGTCCGCCCTGCGCTTTTGTCTGATGCTGCCGTCACGCCGGATGCCGTACGAGGTTTCTTCCATCATGGCACCTTCATGGCCGTGATCCGGCTTATGGCTGACCCAGATGTTGTGAATCGCCCGCGTCACATGTTCGCGGTAACTCGGCCACGGTAGCGGCATGTCGTCCACCAGCCTATTGAGCTGACGCTCGCGCGCGCTGGCACTGGCCTGGGCAAAGCGCTGCAGCAGACCCTGGTCGGTGACGGCGATCACGCAGGCGTCGATCGCGTGGTGGCGATGGTCGTTGCGGTTCTTCTCGCCGCCCAGGCCGAGGATGTCGTTGAGGCCGAACTTGCCACGCAGCATCGCGGTCATCTGACCGGGTATCACGCGCGTCGCCTGCGGGCAGATCAGACTGAGGTACTCGCGCGCAACGCGGCTCAGGTGCCGCGTGTCGTTGAGCGCGCGGGCCAGGAAGTCCTTGTCTTCACGCAGCCACTTCTGATACCCGTCCACACCAAACCGGTAGCGCTTGTTGCGCGGCATCAGCTCGGCACGCGCCAGGATGGCGTCATAGGCCCAGCCTTCACGTTCGAAATCAGCGCGCGCATCAAACGGCGTACGGTTGCCCTTGACACGATTGGCACGGCGGGTGGCCACGGTCTTGTTGTTCAGGCTGTCGTCGAGCGTTTGGGAGAAGGGAAGGATGTGCTCGATTTCCACTTCGTCGGACAGCACCATGGCGGCGCTGATCTGCACGCCGCTGTAGGGGCAGCGGCGCTCGGCTGGGTCGTCGCTCAGTTCTTTCCAAAGAATCAGTTTCTGGATATCTGCCTGACGGACTCGTTCCGCTGCGATCCGCAGTACGCCGGCCGCACAGGTGCGCAAATCCTTGTTGCGCTTTTGGTTTTGGGCCTGTTGCTGCTGCTGCTCCTTGCGCTGCTCCTGGTTCTGCTTCAACTCGCGGGCCACTTCGACAATGACCTCGCTCGGGTGGCCGTAGCGCCGGATCAGCGCGTTGACCACCGTGCGCACTTGGTTCAGGCCGATGTGTACCGTCGGGTTGGCAATCTTGCCGAAGCGCTTTTCGGCTGGATCTTCCGGATTGCCGGTGCCAAAACCGACATGGCGTTGCAGATATTCGCCGTAGTAGGGCAGGGCCGGCAGGATTTCTCCGGTTGTCGCTGCGTGGCTGATGTGGCTGTGATGCTCAAAACCGGCAGCCTGAACGGCTTTGTCGTAGGTGATGACGTCGCCCTTGAGCTGAGGAAGGATGCGCGCCAACGCCTGGGCACAGAGGCTGCCATATCCTTCGGCGAGACTGGCATTCGCAATGGTGTCGGCTCGGTGTTCATCGAGGTCGAATTCAGCCTGCAACCACGCGATGAGCGCTTGTTCACTCTCCTCGGTCAGAAGACGCATCACGATTGCGTCCTGTCGTGCTGGATCGAGGTCGAACCAGGCAGGCCCGACAAAGTCCTTTTTGCCGAGCAGCGCGCTCGTGGCATTGCCCTTCAGTTCCAGGCGTTTGTTGTCTTCGAGGTTGAATTGCGTGGTGCCGGGCAGTTTCAGCAGGGTTTTGATCTGCGTGAAGCTGCGCTTGCCGTGTCGCTCCAGCGCATCGACGACGGCATCGCGTTGCGCCAGGGTCAGGGCGGAGTCCTGCAGTTCCGCCCCGAGGATGCGCAAGTGGTTCACTTCCTGATAAATGCGAAAGCGCTGTTGGCTGGGTAAGGCCAGCGGCGCCCGTTCCTGATCGGGAAGCAGGGTGCAGCGCCCGGGTTTGACGGGTTTGAGCGGGCGCTGGTGCAGCAGGCAGTCTTTCAGCGCCAGGCGAGCGTCCTCATTGAATTGCTGCGGATTGAAACTGCTTTGCTTTTCCCACAGCGCATCGAATTCGGCTTCCACCATCGCGCGATCCACGTACAGGTCGTAGCTTTTGTCGATGCGTGTCTTGCCATCGTCCTTCTCGATACGCATTTCTCGGTAGCGCGCCCGTACCCCCGTACCGGCTTGCATGCGCCGCCACAGCAACTCCCCGACCGTTCGGGCCTTGCCGTCAGAGCCTGCGGGATGGAGTTGCTGGCGCAGCGCGCTGATGGCGGTCTTGAGCGCGCCGCTGTCGTTGTCCTTCTTGTCGGTTTTGCGGTTGCTTTTGAAGCCGCGGCGCTGGTTGATGTGAAAGAGGGCGCGAGCGAACTCGGCAGGGCTCAACTGCGTGTCCAGACCCTTGGCCCGCAACTCGTACGGATTGATTTGCTCCAATGCCTTGCGCGCTTCTGGGTCGGCAGGGAAAAATCCCTGCTGCACCAGCAGCGCCATCATTCGATTCTTTCGCTTGAGCAAGCGGTCGCGGCGCCGGCGCATCGCGCGCTTGAGACGCCGAGTGGCTGCCAAGGAGCTACCGAGTTCTCCCGGACGACTCGGTTCGCGCCCATCCCCAAAGATGCGCACACCTGCCTTGATGACGGCGACGGGTTGCTCTTGGTTCAACCGGATCATGGCCCAGCCCAACGAAGTGCTGCCCAAGTCCAAGGCCAGCCGGTAACGCATCTTGCCCATGAATCCCTCCGTGCAATTTTCTATAGCATAGGTTGTAACATGCTGTGTTAAGATTCCACGCGTTATACGATTGGGAAATGCGCTCTGGACGCTAACAAGCTGAAAGATGCACCAAATGGAAAGGCCGCTACATGCGGCCTTTCGTCTTTGCGGCTGATTGATTGCTTGCGACAATGACGAGCACCCCCATTGCCACGGAGTCGAACATGGGAGCACCCAAGCACGCCGCCGAACGCTACACCTATGGCGAATACCTGCGCTGGCCTGACGACGTTCGCTACGAGCTGATCGACGGCCAGGCCTGGATGATGTCGCCCGCACCCAGCGTCGAGCATCAGGACATCGCTGGCGATCTTTATTTTCAATTGAGGCAGGCACTGGAGGGCGCACCCTGTCGTGTGCTCATTGCCCCCGTTGACGTGCGCCTGCCCCGTGGCGCCGAGGCCGACGACGACATAGACACGGTGGTGCAGCCCGACGTGCTGCTGGTCTGCGACCCGGCCAAGATCGACCGCCGCGGCGTGCGTGGCGCGCCCGACTGGGTGGCGGAGGTGCTCTCGCCCAGCACGGCAGCGCACGACCAGATCGCCAAGCGGCGCATCTACGAACGCGCCGGCGTGCGCGAATACTGGCTGGTGCACCCCACGGATCGCACGCTCACCGTGCATACCCTGGTGGACGGGCGCTACGGCATTCCCGAGATGTCCGAGCTCAAGGGCAGCACCGCGCTGACCATATTGCCCGACGTTGCCATCGCCTGGGACGCGCTGGTTGCGCGACTGCCGGCGGTGGAGCCTTGACGTTTACGTCACAGCCCCACGCGCATCCACGCGGATGACGTGCTCCACCACGCCATGCTCCAGCCCGCCGCGCACGCCTATCAGCTGGTCGTGCAGGTTCACCGTGGGGTCGCAGTGGCCGGGGATGAGCCATAGCACTTCGCCCAACGCGGGCAGCTGGGCGCCAGGGCTGGCCGGGTGCAGGATGCCGTGTTCGTCGCCGCCGTTGGCAAAGCGC
>JAFEDK010000036.1:0-140 GCA_018241665.1 Pseudomonadota bacterium | reverse complement strand
GTAGTCCGCGTCCATGAACAGGAAGGAGCCGGCCTGCAGCTCGCCGTACACGCCGCTCGTGGCCTCGTGTGCCATCGTCCCGGTGCCGGCGCCCGTGACCAGCGGCACGTTCAATTCGGCGGCCTCGATCAGCGCGCGCG
>JAFEDK010000035.1 GCA_018241665.1 Pseudomonadota bacterium | reverse complement strand
CAGTCACATCGACCCGCCACCGCCGGTCGAGTTTGAACAGCGGTATCTTTTGAGGAACGGGACCGTATAGGAAACCCGGGGCGATTCAAACGAACAACTTCAACTCATATTGTCAGAGGTTCGTGCCTCTCTTAAGTCGGGGGATGCGACACGCGCATGCCCAAGATGCTCAGCTAAGGTTTTTCGGTCGGCGAAGTTCTGCCCTGAGTGTGGAAGTTCGTTGGAACTGTCCGACAAAGCAGCAGCGGTTGCGGTCGAGTACACAATTCCACGCGTTGGTATTGCTATAGAATTTTCCGAATCCACTGCCAGTGGGTTCGTTGATGCTATTCGAAAGGCCAAGCTTGCGCCCGAAAACGCTGAGTGCGTTAAAGGAAGGAAGACTTGGTACATGGCTGCATGGCCCAAAGAACAGATCGCCGAAGCAGCGAAGCTGGTTGAAGATCTCAAGGGTATGCGGAACCGCAAGGTTTGGGTTGATGCGGAAGAATCACGTTGGGATGACGTGTTCGGTTTCACTTGGTGTAGTGAGCGGCGTAGCACCGCATATCGACCACTTGATTACTGTTTTGGAGTGGATGAAAAGCGCCTCAATATTTGGGGTTGCAAGAATGCGCGTATGGACTGGACCGCATGGAGTGAATGGTTTTCATACGGCAGCTTCAAGCAGGGCGGCTTCCTCAAGTCTGGCCATGTTTTCGTCTTTGATAAAAGGCGTATTCGTCATGAGCTTGAAACCAATCTCTATCGCTTCAGATTCTGTCCTCATCTGAACTTCAATCTAGTCGAAGCTGTGCTTGAAAACTTGCCTGATGAAGTTGAGGTAAAGCCTAACGGAGACTGGGCCTACAAGCGAGACTATGAGGAATCACCGGGGTCCATAAAAATAAAGGAGAAAACTGTTGAGGGTGGATACTCGTACACAAACGAGTACTTTACATCGGGGGTCGCTCCCCGAACTCCGGCTATAGGGCTCTCTATCCTGAAGAAGGCATTCAGTGCGGCTGGAGTAGATTCCGCCAGCCTCAAGGGCGTGTTGTCATACCATGACGATTAATACGACTAACAAATCGCTCGAGCCGACTCGCGTCGGCAAGCCGCCGCTCGCGGCTCAGCTTCAACGTTGAACGGTAGCTTTCCTCAAAACTCAACGGCAGTATTGGGTCGGGAACTGTCAGTTGAGAATCTGGCGACGGATGGCAGCAATAGCCGAGAACCCGCAGTTTCCAAAAAAAAGCCGGCGCTTTCGCGCCGGCTTATTACATCAAACCAACCCTTCCGCCTTCATCGCCGCCTTCACTGCAGGCCGCGCGGCTGCACGTTCCTGGAACGCAATCAGGTTCGGGTAGGGGCTGAGGTCGAAGTTGATGACTTTCATCCAGCCCAGCGTGGTGAACAGATAGCCGTCGGCGACGCTGAAGTCATTGCCGAGCAGGTAGGGCTTGTCGGCGAGGTGCTGGTTCACGTGGCCGAGGCGGCGTTCCAGGTTGAGCTTGGCGGCGGCTTTCCAGTCGTCCTTGCTCAGCGGGTGGAAGAAGGCGGTCACCGACTTGTGGATTTCGGTGGCGATGAAGTTGAGCCAGCTTTGCAGGCGGTAACGCTCGATGCTGCCGTTGGGAGGCGCGAGCTTCTTTTCCGGGGCGAGGTCGGCGATGTACTGGACGATGGCCGGGCCTTCGGTGAGGACTTCGCCGGAGTCGAGGACCAGCGCCGGCACGTAGCCCTTGGGATTGACTTCGAGGTAGTTGGCACCGCTGCCGGTGACCTTGGTGGCGAGGTCGACGCTTTCGGACTCGTATTTGAGGCCAGCTTCTTCGAGGGCGATATGCGGGGACAGGGAACAGGCGCCGGGTTTGAAATAGAGCTTCATGCAGTCTCCTGATTGTTGGTTTGGGCAGGTGTTGCTGGGTGAGTCACGTCAGCACCGGGGCCGCCTTTGCATCCTGTGGGCGAATGAATTCGCCCCCACAGAGGACGTGGCTGAAGGATGGGCAGGCGCCCGGAGCAAGGCAAGGATAACCGGCGGCGCGGGGATGCGCCGCTGCGGGTTTACTGCAACGCCGCCTTGACCAGCGCCGCCAGGCCGGCGGTGGGGCGGCCGATCAGCTGGCTGAGCTGGTGGCCGTCGTCGAACAGGCCGCCCTTGGAGGCGCCGATGTCGGACTCGGCCAGCAGCGCGGCGAGGCCTTCGGGCAGGCCGGCGCCGAGCAGCGCGGCCTTGAAGTCGGCTTCGGGCAGGTTCTGGTAGGCCACCGCCTTGCCGGACTGGCGGGCGATCTCGGCGGCCAGCTCGGCCAGCGTGTAGGACTCGTCGCCGGCCAGTTCATAGACCTTGCCGGCCTGCCCGTCGCGGGTGAGGACGGCGGCCGCGGCGGCGGCGTAGTCGGCACGGGCGGCGGAGGCAATGCGCCCTTCGCCGGCACTGCCGAGCACCACGCCGTACTGCAGCGCGGGCGGGATGCTGGCCAGGTAGTTCTCGGTATACCAGCCGTTGCGCAGGATGACCGCCGGCAGGCCGGCTTCGGCGATGAGCTGTTCGGTGGCCTTGTGCTCGGCGCCCAGCGGCAGCGGCGTGGTGTCGGCGCGCAGCAGGCTGGTGTAGACGATCAGGCCGACCTTGGCGCGCTTGGCGGCGTCGATCACCGCGCGGTGCTGGGGCAGGCGGCTGCCGACTTCGCTGGAGGAGATCAGCAGCAGTTTGTCGGCGCCGGCAAAGGCGGTGTCGAGGGTTTCCGGCCGGTTGTAGTCGGCCTCGCGAACCTGCACACCACGGGCGGCGAGGTCGGCAACCTTGGCCGGCGTGCGCACGGCGGCGACGATCTGGGCGGCGGGAACGGTTTGCAGCAGGTTCTCGATGACGAGGCGGCCGAGCTGGCCGGAGGCGCCGGTAACGACGATCATGATGCGACTTCCTTTATTTGGGAGAGAGGAAGCGGCAGAATATCCGCCTAACTAACTTTTAGTAAGTACGCACCAAAAGGTAAGTGCAATCATGAATGCAGACCACAACGACGGGGCCGAAGCCCGCTCGACCCTGGCCGAGATGATGCGGCGCGGGGACGTGTTCGCCGAGAAGTGTCCATCCCGCGAGGTGCTGAAGCACGTGACCAGCCGCTGGGGCGTGCTGCTGCTGGTCGGCCTGCTCGGCGGCACACACCGCTTCAGCGACCTGCGCCGCAAGGTGAACGGGATCAGCGAAAAGATGCTGGCGCAGACGCTGCAGCAACTGGAGAGCGACGGCTTCGTCGCGCGGGTCTCCTACCCGGTGGTGCCGCCCCACGTGGAATACACGCTGACGCCGCTGGGCGAGCAGATCGGCCGCAAGGTCGAGGCGCTGGCCGACTGGATCGAACTGAACCTGCCGGAAATCCTGGCCGCCCAGCAGGCACGGGCGGGCCAGGAAAATCCTGTAGGGGCGAATTGATTCGCCCAGCCCTGGCGAACGATGCCGTGGGGGCGAATGCGGCTGTGGGGCTGCTGGGGGATCTCTGCTGTGGGGGCTCTGCTGTGGGGGCGAATTCATTCGCCCTATGGGGGTGACTTCACCTCCGCGGGCGAATGAATTCGCCCCCACAGTTCCACAGCCCAACAGACCTACTGACCTACTGACCTACTGACCTACTGACCTACTGACCTACTGACCTACTGACCTACTGACCTACTGACCTGCAGCATTGCAGAGGCTCCGGCCCGTGGCTCAGCTCGCCGCGCCGATGCGCAGCTGGATCTGGCCGATGGCCAGGCGGGCGGCTTTGCGGACGTCGGGGTCGGAATCCTGCTGGGCTTGCTCCAGCGCAGCCAGGGCGCTGGCGGCGCCGATTTCGCCGAGGGCCAGTGCGGTTTCCTTACGCAGGTTGGCGGACGAATGGACCAGCGCCGAGCCGGCCAGCGCCGGCACCGCCCGTTCGTCCTGCAGGCGGCCGAGGGTGCGGGCGACGCGCAGGCGGACCTGCCAGTAGTCGTCCTCCAGCGCGGCGATCAGCGCGTCGACGGCCTCGGCCAGCTTGAGCTTGCCGAGGGTCGTCGCGGCCTCTTCGCGCACCTGCCAGACCTCGTCCTTGAGCGCGCCGAGCAGGCCCGGCAGCACGCTGGCGTCCGGCGCCAGGCCGAGGGCGCCGACGGCGGCGCGGCGCACCTCGGGGTCGGCATCGTGCCCGGCCAGGCGGGTCAGCGCCGGCAGCGCCTCGCTGCGCTTGAGCCAGCCGAGCACGCCCACCGCCTCGCGACGGACCTCGGCCTCCTGCGCCTCGGCGGCGGCCAGTGCCGGCGTGCAGCTTTCCGCCAGACGCAGCTCGCGCACCGCGCGCAGCACACTGGCCCGCACGAAGGCGCTGGGGCTGGACAAGGCCGGCAGCAGCAGACGGCCGCTGTCCAGCTGGCGGATCTCGGCCAGGCTGTGGGCGGCGGCGTGGCGCACCGGCTCGGCGTCATCGTCCAGCGCGCCGAGCAGCGCCGTGACGGTCTGCGGGCTTTCCCAGTAGGCGAGGCGGTCGGCGGCTTCCGCTCGGACCACGGCATCGGGGTCGGCCAGCGCGGCGGCCAGCCACGGCGCGTGGTCTTCGTTTTCGAGTTCGGCCAGTTCGATCAGGGCCAGGCGGCGCACCGTGGCGTCATCGGACTGCAGGCGCGGCAGCAGGGCCGCCAGGTCGGCGTCGTCGGCGGAGAGAAGGGGCACAGTCATGGGAATCGGTTTCAAGGGGTCAATCGGAATAGGCGGTGGCGTCCGCCGCGTCGCCCGACGGCTCGCTGAGGGGCGACAGCCGCGCCAGCGGCATGGCCGGCGCGGAGTCCCGCAGCAAGGACAGGCAGTGGCGCTTGTGTTCGATGAAGCTCGGGCCGGTCAGCCATTCGGCGGTGCGCGGGCGCTCCGCCGGCACCCGGATCTCTTCGACCACCCGCCCCGGGCGGGCGCTCATCACCAGGATGCGGTCGGCCATGAACAGGGCTTCGTCGATGTCGTGGGTGACGAACACCACGGTCATGCGGCGCTTGGCCCACAGGGCCAGCAGCAGCTCCTGCATCTTCAGGCGGGTCAGCGCGTCGAGGGCGCCGAAGGGCTCGTCCATCAGCAGCACGCGGGGCTGGTTGATCAGCACCCGGGCAATCTCCACGCGCTGCTGCATGCCGCCGGAGAGGGCATTGGGGTAGCTGTTCTCGAAGCCCTGCAGACCCACCTCGGCGAGCCAGGTCAGGGCCTGGGCGCGGCGTTCGGCACGCGGCACGCCGCGCATGCGCAGGCCGTAGGCGACGTTGTCGAGCACCGTCAGCCACGGGAACAGGGTGTGGTGCTGGAACACCAGGCCGCGCTCCGGGCCGGGCCCGGCGATGGGCTGGCCGTCGAGCAGCAGGCACCCGCTGGATGGCGCCAGGTGGCCGGCCAGCCCGCCCAGCAGGGTGGACTTGCCGCAGCCGGACGGCCCCAGCAGGCACACGAACTCGCCGGGCCGGATACTCACGGACACGTCGTCGAGGGCGGTGAAGCGCGCCGCGCCGCTGCCCAGCTCGACGGACACCCGTTCGATCTCCAGGCTGCCGGTGGCGGGCTGCGCCGGGGACAGGTCGGACAGTTTCAGTACGGCGTTCATGCGCGGCCTCCGGGGCGATACCAGGGCATCAGGGCCTGCCCTGCACGGTGCAGCAGGGCACTGCTGCCCATGCCGAGCAGGCCGATCAACAGCATCCCGACGATGATGTTGGCGTAGTTCTGGACGGTGTAGGACTCCCAGGTGTAGTAGCCGATGCCGTACTGCCCGGAAATCATTTCGGCGGTGACAAGGCAGAACCAGCAGGTGCCCATGCCGATGCTGAGCCCGGTGAGTACCGACGGCGCGGCGGCCGGCAGGATCACCCGCAGGAAGATGCCCCAGCGGCGTGTGCCGAGGCTGCGCGCCGAGGCGATGAGGCGCGGGTCGACACCATGCACGCCGTGGATGGTGTTGAGCAGGATCGGGAACAGCGCGCCGACGAAGGTGATGAAGATCATGCTGCCCTCCGAGGACGGGAACATCAGGATCGACAAGGGAATCCAGGCGACGGCCGGGATCGGCCGGGCCACCTCGAGGGGCGGCATCAGCGTCTCCCGGACCCAGCGGAAACGCCCGATCGCCAATCCCAGCGCAACCCCGGCAACGGCCGCCAGCACGAATCCCGACAGGACCCGGCTGAGGCTGCTGCCCAGGTGGTACTGGAGCTTCGGCGACTGCAGCAGGGCCCACGCGGCATCCAGCACTTCCAGCGGCTGCGGCACGTTCTGGAAGGTCACCAGGCCCAGGTTCAGGTGCCGGGACGCGACCAGATGCCACAGCGCCACGCAGGCCAGCAGCGACAGCACGGGCAGCAGGCGCCGCCCCGCCGAAGGGCGATCGGACGCGCTCACCGGCCGCCCCCGGCGGCCTTGAGGGCGGCGAAATCGAGCAGCTGGCCCTTGTTGGCCGAGGCGTAGGCCACCGCCGCGTCCTTCTGCAGGAAGGCGCTGACCTCGCCCTGGGCGTCGCGGGCGAACCAGGCCGTCGGCGCCAGCAGCTTGATGTGGTGGATCAGGTCATGCACATACACCGCACGCACGCTTTTGCCGGACTGCTCCAGGCGGCGCAGATCCTGGAAGGCGTTGCCGATGCTGGCGTAGTGGCGCACCTTGGGCTCGCCGGCCACCCACAAGCCAGCCAGGCGCTTGAAGTCGGTGATCGGCTTGCCGGTCAGCGCATCGTTGGCCTTGAGGGGCAGCTTGTCGTAGTTCTTCAGACGGGCATCGTAGTTGAGGCCGGCCTGCTTGAAGGCGGCGCGGATGTACTGGTCATCCACGAAGGTGGCCGGGTCCAGCGTCACGTCGATGCGGCGCATCAGGTGCAGCGTGTCGATGGAGGTCTTGAGGGCCTGGCGGTACTCGGGCTTCCACGTGAAGTCGCGGGTCTGCAGGCCGAGGGGGCCGTGGAAGAGGTAGCTCACCGGCGCCTCGATGCCGGTCGTCTTCTCGATCAGCTCGCTGTATTTCTCGGGGTCGCTGGCGAACAGGCGGTCGGCCTCGATGGCCGCGCGCAGGAAGGCCACCACCACTTCCGGGTACTTTTTGGCGAACTCGGCGTTCACCAGCGAACCGTGGAAGGTCGGCGTGGACGACTGGACGCCGTCGTAAATCTTGCGGGCGAAGCCGCGGTAGGGGAACAGCTCGGCGAAGGGCACGAAGTCGGCGTGGGCGTCGATCTTGCCGGCCTGCAGCGCGGGGCCGGCGACTTCCGGCGCCTGGGTGACGATGTTGACGTCCTTCTCCGGGTCGATCTTCTGGCTCTTCAGGGCGCGCAGCAGCATGCCGTGGGCGGCCGACGCGAAGGGCACCGAGATGGTCTTGCCGCGCAGCTCGGCGAGGGAGGTGACGGTGGAATCCTTCGGCACCACCACGCCGTTGCCGCTGCCCTCGGTGCTGCCGGACAGCACGGTGATGAACAGGCTCTTCTTGCCGGCCTTCTGGAAGGCCGCGCCGTTGGCCGAGCCGGGGAAGTCGGCCATCGTGCCGATGTCCAGCTTGTCGGCCACCATCTCGTTGGTCAGCGGTGCGCCGGAGGTGAAGTTCTTCCACTGGATGTCGTACTGCACGTCCTTGTACTTGCCGTCCTTCGGCAGGTATTTGTCGAGCAGCTTGAGTTCGCGGATCAGCAGCCCACCGGTGGCGCAGTTGATGGTGGTGTCCTGGGTGCCGATCGCCACGCGCAGGGTCTCGGCGTGGGCAGCCAGGCTCACGGTCATCGCGGCAAGCGCCGCGGCGGCAGTCTTGGTCAGGGTCGAAAATCGCATGAATGGGTCGTCCGTCGGTTGGGGTTAGCGCAGCAAATAGGGAATCGCGACCTGGATCGCGCCGGTCGGGCAGTCCTTCTGGCACGGCAGGCAGTACCAGCATTCGTCCCGCTTCATGTAGGCCTTGCCGGTGGCGGGATCGATGTCGAGGATGTCCATCGGGCACACGTCGATGCACACCGTGCAGCCCTTGTGGGCAATGCATTTGTCCAGGTCTACGGTGACCGCCGCTTCGCTGTACTGGGCGATGCTTCGGGGTTGGAAAGCCATGGGTATCTCCGGAAATCAGGCAGTGGCGACGGCCCGGGCGGCCGTCGTCGGGTTCAGGCGCAGGCGGTCGTAGGCGTCCTTTTCCTGCTCGGCAATGGGCACGATGTAGGGCTCGACCGGGCGCTTGAGGTGGCTCATGCGACCGTCGGCGCCCTTCTTCAAGTGGGCGTGGCAGAACCACTCGGCGTCGTTGCGCTCGGGGTGGTCGACGCGCAGGTGGTACAGGCCCCAGCGGCTCTCGGTGCGGAACAGGGAGGCGCGGGCGGCCATCTCGGCGCAGTCGAGGATCGCCGCCACTTCGGCGCAGCGCATCAGCTCGTGGGCGTCCGCCGCCTTGAGCTGCTGCAGGTCCTCGCGGATCTCGGCGAAGCGCTCCAGCGCGATCTCGTACTTGCGGGTCACCTTGGGCGGCTGCAGGTAGTCGTTCACGAAGCGGCGCAGCTTGTATTCCACCTGCAGCGGCGGCAGGCCGTGCTCGCGCAGCAGCGGCGCAAAGATGCGCGCCTTCTCCCGCTCGACCTGCTCCGCGTCGATGGGCGCGAAGTCGATGGCGGCGGCGCGCTCAGCCGCATTAACGCCGGCAAACCAGCCATAGACGAAGGCGCCGAGCATGTAGTTGTGCGGCACCGCAGCCATGTCGCCGGCCGAGTAGAGGCCCGGCACCGTGGTTTCGGCGCGCTCGTTCACATACACGCCGGAGGCGCTGTGGCCGCTGCAGAAGCCGATCTCCGAAATGTGCATCTCGACCATCCGGTGGCGGTAGTCGGTGCCGCGGCCGGCGTGGAACTGTCCGCGGCTCGGCCGCTCGTTGCCGTGCAGGATGGTCTCGATGGTCTGGATGGTCTCCTCGGCCAGGTGGTCGAGCTTGAGGAACACCGGGCCGTTGCCGCTCTGCAGTTCCTGGTAGAACTCCAGCATCATCTGGCCACTCCAGTAGTCGCACTCGATGAAGCGCTCGCCGCGGTTGTTGGCGGTGTAGCCGCCCAGCGGACCGGTCACGTAGGCGCAGGCCGGGCCGTTGTAGTCCTTGATCAGCGGGTTGATCTGGTAGCACTCCAGGTTGGCCAGCTCGGCCCCCGCGTGGTAGGCCATGGCGTAGCCGTCGCCGGCGTTGGTGGGGTTCTCGTAGGTGCCCATCAGGTAGCCGGAGGCCGGCAGGCCCAGCCGCCCGGCGGCGCCGCAGGCCAGCACCACCGCCTTGGCGCGGATCACGTGGAATTCGGCGGTGCGCGAGTCGAAGCCCATCACACCGTTGACGCTGCCGTCGGCGGCGGTCAGCAGGCGGGTGGCGACGATGCGGTTGGTGATCTCTACGCGCGCCCGCTTGAGCTGGCGGTAGAGCACCTTCTTGACGTCGTGGCCTTCCGGCATCGGCAGCACGTAGGTGCCCATGTGGTGCACCTTGCGCATCGCGTAGTCGCCGTTGGCGTCCTTCTCAAACTTCACGCCCCACCGGTCGAGCTGCTCGATGGTGGCGAAGCTGTGCTTGGCGTAGGCATACACCGTGGCCTGGTTGACGATGCCGTCGTTGGCGATAGTGATTTCCTTGGTGTACTGCTCGGGCGTCGCGTAACCCGGCACGACGGCGTTGTTGAGGCCGTCCATGCCCATCGAGATCGCCCCACTGCGCTTCACGTGGGCCTTGTCGATCAGCAGCACGCGCACGCCGGGGTTGCGCTCCCTGGCCTTGATGGCGGCCATCGGGCCGGCGGTTCCACCGCCGACCACCACCACGTCGTATTCGCTTTCGATGACCTTAATGTCGTTGGGCATAACTCACTCCGCAGAGGATGGATCGCGATCCACCTTGAATCGGTATTGGAAGGTGTCGCCGCGGAAGTACAGGAACTCGTAATCCACGGGACGGCCGGCGTGGTCGTGGGTCAGGCGCTCGACGCGCAGCAGCGGCGCCCCCCGGGCCACGTTGAGCCGGCTGGCCAGCTCGGTGTCGGCAGCCACTGCGTCCAGGGCCAGTTCGGCCTGGCCCAGCGGCACGCCGCAGTCGTTCTCGAGAATGACGAAGATGTCGCGGCCCTCCAGGTCGGCCCGCGCCACCTGCAGGCCCAGGTCCTGCTGCAGCCAGGTCAGTTCGACCGACACCGGCTCCCGGTCGAGCAGGCGCAGGCGGCGGATCTCGATGACCGTCGCCCCCTCCGCGACGCCGAGGCGTGCCGCCACCCGCGCATCGGCGGCCACTTCGGCGAGGCTCAGCAGGCGGTTGCGCACCTCGTGACCGTGGCTGCCCATCTGCTCGGCAAAGCCCTGCAGGCGGCTCACGTTCTGGAAGGCCTTGGGCCGGCTGACGAAGCTGCCGCTGCCCTGCCGGGTGTAGATCAGGCCTTCCTGCTGCAGCGCGCCGATGGCCTGGCGCACGGTGATGCGGCTGGCGTCGAACTGGGCGCCCAGTTCGCTCTCGGACGGCAGGCGGGTGCCCGCCGGCCAGTCGCCGTCGAGGATGCGCAGGCGCAGCGCCTTGCTGATCTGCCGGTAGAGCGGCACATCGGCGAATTCCGGCCGGGAGGTTTGCAGTTCGGTGGAGGACATCTCAACTCGTCATAACAAGCTGAGGCCAATTTATTGATTTGAATCAAACGCCGGAACTGAAAAGAAATGCGAACGATATGCGCGATTAAGAAAAGGCATTCATTCCGCGTTTGTTGATATGCAAAACAAATCAGCTCGCCAGACCTGTAGGCGCGATGCTGGCGGCGCATCAGCGACGTGCTGGTTTCCGCGCAGCGAACTGCGCCAGGCCTTCCCGCCGGGAATTGCAGCCAGCGCGCCAAGCCCTTCAGAACACGGGATAAAACGAGAAACTGCGGCGCACCCATACCCCCGGGGCATGGAACTTGCGCAGCAGCGCCCTCCTTCCCTTCCGCCCGCGAGACGCCCCGATGCCCACCGACCTGACCCAACTCAGCGCCCATGCCCTGCTCGGCCTTTACCGCAGCCGCAAGCTGTCGCCCGTCGAAGTGACCCGCGCGGTGCTGGCACGCATCGACAGCCTGCAGCCCCACTACAACGCCTACCGGGCAGTGAATGCGGAGTTCGCGCTGGTCCAGGCCCGCGCCTCGGAGACGCGCTGGCAGCGCCAGAAGCCCCTCGGCGGGCTGGACGGCATTCCGGTCGCCTTCAAGGATCTGCTCAACGTGAACGGTTTTCCGACCCGCAAGGGCAGCCTCGCCACGCCCGACACGCCGGCCAGCGAGGATTCGCCGGCGGCGGCACGGCTGCGCGAGAACGGCGCGGTGATCCTCGGCAAGACGCAGACCGCCGAGTTCGGCTGGAAGGGCCTCACCGAGACGAAGCTGGCCGGCATCACGCCGAACGCCTGGGACCGCCAGTACGCCAGTGGCGGCAGCAGTGGCGGCGCGGCGGTGGCCGCAGCGCTGGGCCTGGGGCCGCTGCAGGTCGGCACCGACGGCGGCGGCTCGATCCGCCAGCCGGCGGCGGTGAACGGGGTGTTCGGCTTCAAGCCCACCTACGGGCGGGTGGCGGGCTATCCGGCGGCCCACAACGGCAGCCTGTTCCACATCGGCCCGCTGACCCGCAACGTCACCGACGCGGCACTGCTGCTCAACGTGATCGCCGCGCCGGACGTGCGCGACTGGAGCAGCCTGCCGAAGGACATCGGCGACTGGACGGCCGGCCTCGACCAGGGCATCAAGGGCCTGCGCATCGCTTACAGCCGCACGCTGGGCTATCTGAAGGTGGATGCGGGCATCGCCGCGGTGGTGGACCGGGCGGTGGCACGGCTGGCGGACCTGGGCGCCATCGTCGAGGCGGTGGATCCGGGCTTTGCGGACCCGGCGCCCATACTCGATGCGCTGGCCGCCGAGCGGGCCGTGCGCCTGCGCCGGGACATCGGCGCGGCCGGGCTGGCGCTGGTGGATCCGGCGATCCGGGAGTCGGTCGAAAAGGCGGAGCAGCACAGCCTGGCCGACGTGGTGGCGGCCCACCAGGCGCGTGCGGCGCTGGGGGCCAGCCTGCGCCGCTTCCACCAGCGCTACGACCTGCTGGTCACGCCGGTCACCTCGCAGCCGGTGCCGCGGCTCGGCACGGCGCCGGCTGCGCCCTTCCTGTCCCCGTTCAACCTCACCCAGCAACCGGCCGCAGCAGTGCCGGCAGGCATCGACAGCAACGGCCTGCCGGTGGCGCTGCACATCGTCGGGCCACAGTTCGCCGACCTGCGCGTACTGCGGGCGGCCCGGGCGCTGGAGCGCCACCAGGCCTTCCCGATCCTGCACCTGAGCGCCCTGCTGTGACGCGGGGCGCGAGGCAGGCGCTTACTTGGCGCCGCCGCCGAGCACCTTGTACAGCGTGACCTGGTTGCTCAACCCGGCCAGCCGGACGGTGATCAGGCTCTGCTCGGCGCTGTACTGGGCGCGCTGGGAGTCGAGCACCGCCAGGTAGCTGTCCACACCCTTGTCGAAGCGCGCCTTGGACAGGCGGTAGCTGGCCGCGGTGGCATCGACGAGGGATTGCTGGGCGGCCAGCTGGCCTTCCAGCGGCGTGCGCAGCGACAGCGCATCGGCGGCTTCGCGGAAGGCGGTCTGCACGGCCTTTTCGTACTGGGCCAGGCCGATCGCCCGGTCCGCCTCGGCCACCTTCAGGTTGGCGCTGATCCGCCCGGCGTCGAAGATCGGCAGGGTGATCTGCGGCGAGAAGCTCCAGCTGCCGGCGCCGCCCTTGAACAGGTCGGACAGCTGGCTGCTGGCGACGCCGCCCTTGGCGGTCAGCGTGATGCTCGGGAAGTAGGCCGCGCGCGCCGCGCCGATGTTGGCATTGGCGGCCTGCAGCGCACGTTCCGCCTGCAGCACGTCGGGGCGCCGCTGCAGCACGTCCGCCGGCACACCGTCGGGCACGCCGGCCAGCGCCGAGACGCTGCCCAGATCGCCCGGCTGGGCCAGCTCGTCGGGCAGCGGCCCGCCGATCAGCAGCGCCAGCGCGTTGCGGTCCTGGGCCAGCTGGCCGGTGTAGCGGGCCACGTCCACGCGCGCCGAATCGACGCTGGTCTGGGCCTGGCGCAGGTCCAGCTCCGATGCGCTGCCCAGCTCGAAGCGGCGCTTGGTGAGCTCATAGGAGCTTTGCTGGCTGACCCGGGTTTCCCCGGCCAGCTTCAGGCGCTCGTTGTCGGCGACCAGCGTCAGGTAGGCGCTGGCGACCTCGGCCACCAGGCTGATCTGCGCGCTGCGCCGGGCTTCCTCGGTGCCGAGGAACTGGTACAGGGCCTGGTCCTTGAGGCTGCGGATGCGGCCGAAGAAGTCCAGCTCGTAGGACGCGAAGCCGAGGCCGGCGGTGTACTGGTGGGTGGTCATCGCCTGGCCGGTGGTGGACAGGCTGGCCGGCGTGCGCTGGCCGGTGCCGCCGGCCGTTGCCTGCACGGTGGGAAACAGGTCGGCGCGCTGGATCTGGTACTGGGCGCGGGCCTTCTCGATGTTGAGGGCGGCGACGCGGAGATCCCGGTTTTTGTCCAGGGCCAGCGCGATGAGCTGGCGCAGGCGGGCATCGGTGAAGAAGTCCTGCCAGCCGATGTCGGCCGCGGCGGCACCCGTGGCGCCCGCGTCGGCCGGCCATTGCTGCGGCACCGGCGCGGCCGGCGTCGCGTAGTCGGGGGCCAGCGTGGCGCAGCCGGCCAACACGGCGGAGGCCAGCGCCGCGGCGAGAAGAGTCATGCGGGGCATCTCAGCGCACCTCCTGGGCGGGGATGGATTCGGCCGGCGCGGCGTCCGGAGCGGTCTTGCCCCGGAACACCCGCCGCACGGCTACGAAGAACAGTGGCACGAAGAGCACGGCCAGCACGGTGGCGGACAGCATGCCGCCGATCACGCCGGTGCCGATGGCGTTCTGCGCGCCGGAGCCGGCACCGCTGGAGATGGCCAGCGGCAGCACGCCGAGGATGAAGGCCAGCGAGGTCATGACGATCGGCCGCAGGCGCAGGCGCACCGCTTCCAGCGTCGCGTCGATCAGGCCCTTGCCGTGCTCCATCTGCTCCTTGGCGAATTCGACGATCAGGATCGCGTTCTTCGCCGACAGGCCGATGGTCATCAGCAGGCCGACCTGGAAGTACACGTCGTTGGACAGCCCGCGCATCATCGCCGCCAGCAGCGCGCCGATGATCCCCAGCGGCACCACCAGCATCACCGCGAACGGGATGGACCAGCTCTCATACAACGCGGCCAGGCACAGGAACACCACCAGCAGCGAGATCGCGTACAGGGCCGGCGCCTGGGAGCCGGACAGGCGCTCCTGGTAGGACAGGCCGGTCCATTCGAAGCCGATGCCGGCGGGCAGCTTGGACGCCATGTCTTCCATCGCCACCATCGCCTCGCCGGTACTGTGGCCGGGCGCCGCGGAGCCCATGATCTCCGCCGACGGCAGGCCGTTGTAGCGCTCCAGGCGCGGCGAGCCGTAGGCCCAGTGGGCCGACGCGAAGGACGAGAAGGGCACCATGTCGCCGTTGCTGTTGCGCACGTACCACTTGTTCAGGTCTTCCGGCTGCATGCGCGCCGAGGCGTCGCCCTGCAGATAGACCCGCTTGACGCGGCCCTTGTCGATGAAGTCATTGACGTAGGCGCTGCCCCAGGCGGTCTGCAGGGCGTTGTTGATGTCGGCCAGGGACAGGCCCAGCGCGCCGGCCTTGGCGTGGTCGATGTCGAGCTTGTACTCGGGGGTGTCGTCCTGGCCGTTGGGGCGCACGCCGACCAGCAGCGGGTTCTGCGCCGCCATGCCGAGGAGCTGGTTGCGGGCGTCGATCAGGGCCTGGTGGCCGAGGCCGGCGCGGTCCTGCAGCTGGAAGTCGAAGCCGCTGGCGTTGCCCAGTTCCACCACCGCCGGCGGCGCGAAGGCGAAGGCCATCGCGTTGCGGAAGGTGGAGAAATAACCCATCGCCTTGCCGGCCACCGCCGCCACCTTCAGGTCGGGGCGCTTGCGCTCGCTCCAGTCCTTCAGGTTGATGAAGGCGATCCCGTTGTTCTGGCCGCTGCCGGCGAAGCTGAAGCCGGTGACGGTGAAGATGGAATCCACGGCCTCCTTCTGGTCTTCCATGAAGTGGTGCTCGACCTTCTCCATGACCGCCAGCGTGCTTTCGGCAGTCGAGCCGGCGGGCAGGATCACCTGGGACATCAGGAAGCCCTGGTCTTCTTCCGGCAGGAAGGCGGTCGGCAGACGCAGGAACAGCGCGCCCATGCCGATCACGATGAGGCCGTAGATCACCAGGTAGCGCTTGCTGCTGCCCAGCATGCGGGCAACGACGGAGCGGCTGCCTTCGTTGCTGCGCTCGAAGGCGCGGTTGAACCAGCCGAAGAAGCCGCCCAGCAGGCCGCCCTCGCCGGCCGTGTGGCCCTTCTCCACCGGCTTCAGCAGCGTTGCGCAGAGCGCCGGGGTGAGGACCAGCGCCACCACCACCGACAGCACCATCGACGACACGATGGTGATCGAGAACTGGCGGTAGATCACGCCGGTGGAGCCGCCGAAGAAGGCCATCGGCACGAACACCGCCGACAGCACCAGCGCGATGCCGATCAGCGCGCCGGTGATCTGGCTCATCGACTTGCGCGTCGCCTCCTTCGGCGACAGGCCTTCCTCGCTCATCACCCGCTCGACGTTCTCCACCACCACGATGGCGTCGTCCACCAGCAGGCCGATGGCCAGCACCACGCCGAACATGGTCAGCGTGTTGATCGAGAAGCCGGCCGCGGAGAGCACGCCGAAGGTGCCCAGCAGCACCACCGGCACCGCGATGGTCGGGATCAGCGTGGCACGGAAGTTCTGCAGGAACAGGTACATCACCAGGAAGACCAGCACGATGGCTTCGACCAGGGTCTTCACCACTTCCTCGATGGAGACCTTCACGAAGGGCGTGGTGTCGTAGGGCGCCACCGCCTTCACGCCCGGCGGGAAGAACTTGGACAGCTCGTTCAGCTTGGCCTTCACCGCGTCGGCGGTATCCAGTGCATTGGCGCCGGTGGCGAGCTTGATCGCCAGGCCGGTGGCCGGCTTGCCGTTGTAGCGCGCCACCACGTCGTAGGACTCGCCGCCGAGCTCGATGCGCGCCACGTCGCGCAGGCGCACGGAGGCGCCGTCGGCGGTGGTGCGCAGCAGGATCGCGCCGAACTGCTCGGGCGTCTGCAGGCGGCTCTGGGCAGTGATCGTCGCGTTGAGGCGCTGCCCCTTCGGCGACGGCATGCCGCCGAGCTGGCCGGCGGAAACCTGGGCGTTCTGGGCGGTAATGGCGGCGCTGATGTCGGCCGGAGTCAGCTTGTAGTTATGCAGCTTGGCCGGATCGAGCCAGATGCGCATCGCGTACTTGCTGCCGAACAGCTGGGTCTCGCCAACGCCGTTGATGCGTGCCAGGATGTCCTGCACGTTGGAGGCGACGTAGTCGCCCAGGTCGATGTCGCTGAGGCTGCCGTCTTCCGACACGAAACCGACCACCATCAGGAAATTGCTGGTGGCCTTGGCAACCTGCACGCCCTGCTTCTGCACTTCCTGCGGCAGCAGCGGGGTGGCCAGGGACAGCTTGTTCTGCACCTGCACCTGGGCGATGTCCGGGTCGGTGCCGGCGTCAAAGGTCAGAGTGATCGTCACCGAACCCGACGAGTCGCTGGCCGACGACATGTAGGTCAGGTGATCGATGCCTTTCATCTTCTGCTCGATCACCTGGGTGACGGTGTCTTCCAGGGTCTTGGCGGAGGCGCCGGGGTAGGTCGCGCTGATCGACACCGCGGGCGGGGCGATCGGCGGGTACTGGGAGATCGGCAGCGTGCGGATCGCCAGCACGCCGGCGAGCATGATGACGATCGCGATGACCCACGCGAAGATGGGCCGGTCGATGAAGAAACGGGACATGCTCGTGCTCCCTTAGCGTGCCGCGACCGCCGGGCCGGCCGGCGTCGGCGCCTCGGCCTTGGTGGCCGCCACCGGCTTGACCGGCGCACCCGGACGGATCTTCTGCAGGCCGTCGACGATCAGCTTGTCGCCGGCCTTCAGGCCTTCGCTGACCAGCCACTTGTCACCCAGCGCGCGGCTGGTCTTGAGGGTGCGCTGCTCGACCTTGCCGTCGGCGCCCACCACCATCGCGGTGGGGTTGCCCTTGGTGTCGCGGCTGACGCCCTGTTGCGGGACCAGGATGGCCTGCTCGTCGACGCCCTCTTCGAGCACCGTGCGCACGTACATACCGGGCAGCAGGTCGCCCTTCGGGTTCGGGAAGACGGCGCGCAGCGTGATCGTGCCGGTGCTCTGGTCCACGGTGATGTCGGAGAACTGCAGCTTGCCGGCCAGCGGATAGGCGCTGCCGTCCTCCAGCACCAGCTTGACCGTCGCCTGGCCGGCGCCGGCCTTCTTGAGCTGGCCGCTGGCCAGGTCGCGCTTCAGGCGCAGCAGCTCGGCGCTGGACTGGGTCACGTCCACATAGATCGGGTCGAGCTGCTGCACGGTGGCCAGCGCGGTCTGCTGGCTGGCGGTCACCAGCGCGCCCGGCGTCACCGTCGAGCGGCCGATGCGCCCGGCGATCGGCGAGGCCACCTTGGTGTAGGCCAGGTTGATGCGTGCGGTCTCGACCGCCGCCTTGGCTGCCGCCACGTCGGCCTGGCCCTGCTTGAGGGCGGCCTGGGTGTCGTCGTAATCCTGCTGGCTGACCGCCTTGATGGCCACCAGCTCCTCGTAGCGGGACGCCTTGCTGCGCGTGCTCGCCAGGTTGGCCTCGGCCTTGGCGAGGCTGGCGCGGGCGCTTTCATAAGCCGCCTGGTAGGTGGCCGGATCGATCTGGTACAGCGGCTGGCCGGCGGCCACGTCGCCACCCTCGGTGAACAGCCGCTTCTGGATGATGCCGCCGACCTGCGGCCGCACCTCGGAAACCATGTAGGCGGCGGTACGGCCGGCCAGTTCGGTGGTCAACGCCACCTTCTGCGGCTGGATGTCCACCACGCCGACTTCGGTCGGCCCCATCGGGGGCTGCTCGCCGGCCGCCTTCGGCTCGCCACAACCGCTCAGGATGACGCTGCCCAGCGCCAGCAGAAGCCCGGCGGAACGCACCGCCTTGTTAATTTCGATCTGCATATCCAACACCTTTCCTGCCTAGAGTGGGCGCGAAAACTGCCCGTTGGGGAGAGCAAAAAATATTCGGCGCCCATAAAAGAATGAACGCTCATTCTAGTTCGAGCGCTCATTCTATATTAGAATTTGCCGTACAAGCAAACGCCTGCAGACGGCAGACCCTCAACGCAAGGGTTGCCCCATGAAACGAGGACGAGGAGAAAACAGCCATGAACACACAGACTTACGCTCAGCAGGAGCAGTCCCGCGCCGAGGCCCGCAAGGCCCAGGTGCTCAATGCCGCCACCGAATGCTTCCGCCGCCAGGGCTTCCACGGCGCAAGCATGGCGCAGATCTCGAAGGCCGCCGGCATGAGCGTCGGCCACATCTACCACTACTTCGAGAACAAGGAAGCGATCATCGCGGCGATCGTCGAGCGCGATCTGCTCAACCTGCTGACCATCACCCAGCGCATCCGTTCCGCCAGCGCCGACGGCGACATCCTGCGGGCGATGGTGGATGACATCCAGCACTGCACCGAAGAACTCAACAACGACCAGGACGCGCCGCTGATGCTGGAGATCGTCTCCGAAGCCGCACGCAATCCGGACGTCGCCACCATCGTGCACACCGCCGACCGCACTGCCCGCGAACGCCTCGTCGAGCTCGTCCGCGAAGGCCTGCAGTTCCGCGGCGTGGGCTGTACCGACGCCCAGATGGAAGGGCCGCTGGAAGTGCTCTACGCGGTCTTCGAGGGCCTCACGGTGCGCATGATCCGCAACCCGGACCTCGATCCGCAGATCCTGCTACCGTCCCTGCGCAGCGTGCTGGAGCACATCCTCGAGGAACTGATCTTCAAGGCCGCCAGCAAGATCACGGCGGCGGCCGTCTGAACGGCAGCGCGGCGCGCACGCTTATTGACATCGAGCAAGCGCCGCCCACCGCAAAACGCGTAGCGTATGGGCTCCCACGACCACATCGGTGAGGTGCCCATGTTCCCGCTGCAGAACTTCTACACGCCGACTGGCACGGCACGGCTCAACGACCTGATGTCCTTCTACCAGGGCAGCTTCGTGTGCGCCCAGCGCCTGGTCTCCCTCAACCTCAAGGCGGCCCAGTCGCTGATGGAGGGCAATCTGGAAACCGTCCAGACCCTCGCCAGGGCCCGCGACCTGCAAAGCTGGAACAAAGCCCAGGTCGCACTGACCGAGCATTTCATTGACCAGGTGATCGGCTACGCCGGCGATTTCAACGAGGTGGTCGCCGCCAACCAGCACGAGCTGGCCGAACTGTTGAATCTCCACAGCGACAAGCCGGGCAAGACGCCAACCGCGCCCCCCTCGATGCTGACGGCCGGCCCAGCGATCGTCGATCAGATGGTTCGCAGCATGCTCGACGCGGCCATCAAGTCCCGCGATGCGATGCTCGACATGGCCAAACAGGCGGATGCCAGCCTGCCACGGCCGCCGGCCCGCAAACGCTCCTGAGCACGCCCCATGATGCATGGCAAGTGAGCCCCGCGCTTCACTTGCCAGCTTCAGTTGTTACCAAATATTCAGAATATAAGAATATTTGTAAGTACCGTTGAATCAAACCCAGCACTCACCCTAAAATCAATACCACACTGACGTCATGGTATTGATTTCCTCTACCGGGATGGGTTTTTCACCTGACTTCAGCTGACAAGAAGGCTTGAACGCTGAAGTCACGACCTCGTCTCGTTCCCCGTCGTGCGCCGCCACAAGCCCGTTCGAATCCACCGCGATCCAACCAGCCAAAGGCGGGAGCATCCATGCACACGACGAATCCACCGGCGAGGCGCAAACGGCGCCTCGGCATCACACTGACTCTCCTTTCTGCCGGCGTGCTGGGCGGATTGGCCTATGCCGACTCCGACTGGCTGCAAAAGCTGCTCCCCAGTTCCGGCACACAACAGGTTCAGACATCGGAACGCAGCGCCAAGGCCACGAGCAGCACGACCAAGACGGGCAGCAGGCACAGCGACGACGCCTCCAGTGGCAACTGGTCCGACTCCACCAATCCCTTCCTCGGCACAAACTCGGTTTCGTCGACGAGCATCACCACCCAGAGCAGCAGCACGACGACCACCGTCACCGCCACCACCGGCAGCTTCGCGTCCCGTTACGCGCTGCTAGCCTGGAACGACCTGGGCATGCACTGTGTGGACGGCAAGGACTACTCGATCATGTCGATCCTGCCGCCCTACAACAATTTGCACGCCCAACTGATCGACCGTCAGTACGGCAAGCAGGTCACCTCCGGCGTGACGCTGAGCTACGAGGCGATGCGCGACCCGTCGGGTTCCATCAACACCTCCTCGGCCAACAAGACCAACTTCTGGCAGTACGTCAAAGCCCTGTACGGCGGTGCGCCGGCGCCCAACCGCGGCCTCAACCTCAACGATCCGACGGTCAGCAACCCGACGCCGAGCACCCAGCCGGCCGCGATGAGCTACAACCAGGTGCAGAGCTGGTACGAGGCCGAAGGCCTGCCAATCCTGCCCTACGACGACACGCTGACCAGCAGCGGCTACAACAAGAACTACTACCCGATGGTGAAGGTCGTCGCCAAGAACAGCAGTGGCACCGTGCTGGCCAGCACCCAGACCGTGCTGCCGGTTTCCGACGAAATGACCTGTATCAGCTGCCACGCCAGCAATTCCAGCAAGGATGCGGCCAAACCGCCCGTGCGCGGCTGGGCCAACTACAGCGCCGATCCGGAAAAGGACTGGAAGAAGAACGTGCTGCGCCTGCACGACGACAAGCATGCCAACGACCCGGTCTACCAAGCGGCCCTGCTCAAGCTGCAACCGGTAGCCAGCGGTGGCCTTGCCCTGCGGGCCGACCAGGGCACGCCGACGCTGTGCGCCTCCTGCCACGGCTCCAATGCGCTCGCCTCACCGGGCTTCACCGTCACGGCCAACGGCCAGAGCGTGAAGATCTCCGCCCTCACGTCCGCCATGCACCGCCTGCACGGCCAGGTGAAGGATCCGCTCAAGCAGGTCGCGCTGGACAGCATCGGCAACCGGGACTCCTGTTACCAGTGCCACCCAGGCTCCGTCACCAAGTGCCTGCGCGGCGCCATGAGCGAGACCCCGGGCCTCGATTGCCAGAGCTGCCACGGCAACATGGGCGCGGTCGGCAAGGCCAGCCGGGTCGGCTGGCTGCAGCAGCCCAACTGCCAGTCCTGCCACCACGACGGCAAGCGTGAAACGACGGCCGTCACCGACGTGACGACCGGCGCGCTGCGCGTGGTCACGGATACCCGCTTCGCCACCCCCCCGAATACGCCAAAGACCGGCTTCTCCCTGTTCCGCTTCAGCGTCGGCCACGGCAAGAACCAGTGCGAAGCCTGCCACGGCTCCACCCACGCCGAGTACTCGTCGAAGAACCAGACCTGGGCGAGCAGCCACGACAACGACCTGCTGCAGTCGAAGGCCCTCCAGGGCTACGCCGGCACGATCACCGAGTGCACGGTATGCCACGCCAAAGTGCCGCTCACCAAGAACGGTGGGCCCCATGGCATGCACACCATCGGCCAAAGCTGGGTTGATGCCCACGGCGACATGGTCGAATCGAGCGGTGCGTCGTCCTGCACCACCTGCCACGGCAGCGACTACCGTGGCAGCCCGCTATCCCAGGTGAAGATCGCCAAGACCTTCACCCACGACAGCAAGGCCTACACGCTGGCCGCCGGCACCAAGGTCGGCTGCTACAACTGCCACAACGGTCCAAAGGGAGACTGAGACCCGGCTATTGCCTGCTAGCGGTCAGCACAAGGGGCGCGCAATGCGCCCCTTTTTGCATCTTGCCGCCCCGCCTCAGCCCTGAATCTCGGGCTCGACCAGCTGGGCCAGCAGCTGCAGCGACTCCTGCCAGCCCAGGTAGCAGGCCTGTACCGGGATGATCTCCGGGATGCCTTCCTGCACGATGTTCAGCTCGGTGCCGCAGAACACCGGGCTGAGCACGACCGTGGTCTGCATCTGGCCGGGCAGGTTCGGATCGTCGAAGACCCCCGTGTAGCGCAGCCGCGCAGCCGGCTCCAGCTCCAGGTAGGTGCCGCCGAAGCTGTGGCTGTGCCCGCTGCCCAGGTTCGTGAAGGACATGCGGTAGGTACCGCCGACCCGTGCATCCAGCTGGTGGACGGTGCCGGTGAAGCCATGCGGCGGCAGCCACTTGGCCATCGCCGCGGGATCGACAAAGGCCCGGTAGATGCGCTCCGGCGGTGCGCGCAGGACCCGGTGGAGACGGACGGTGTGGGTGCTCATGGCAACTCCTGTATAGGGGGCACGGCCACGCTGCGCTCCGCGCTGGACGGCGCCGGGCGGGCTATTTCCCCAGGGTTTCGATGCGGAAGCGCATGTCGAAGATGGCCGCCTGCAGCGCCTGTTCCACGCCCTCCCGTCCGCCGGGCCGGTCGGGGTAATCCGTCCAGTCCCCGTAACGCAACTGCCAGCCGCACAGGGATTCGTCATCCACCCGCAGGATGAGCTCGGGCACCAGGAAGGCATCACCGGCCGCGGTGACCAGTTCGCGCAGCGGAACCTGGTCGGGAGACTCGATGAACATCGCAGCGTACTCCGCTCAAGGACACAAGGCGCCAAGCATACCCGCCAGCGCGCATGACTTCAGCGCTGCAGTATAGTCGGCGCACAGCCCCCCGCTTCCCGCCCGGCAACGGCACCGCCAGGTGTGTCAGAAGGTCACAAAGCCCCCGCCCCGTGACCCCGTCCTCCTCACTGCCGCCGGAATCGGAAACAATACGCAGCCGCGGCGGCGATAGCGCCCCGCTCCCGGCAGAACCAAGGGAGGAACGGTGTTCCAATCGCTCAATGTAAGAAAGCAGTTGCTCGTCGTCGCAGCGGTGGTGTGCGCCCTCTTCGCGGGCCTGGTCATCCTCGTCTGGAGCGCGACGCAATCGATCATCGATGCCGCCCACGGCATGGCCCAGGGCAAGGACGTCATCGCCGATGTGCTGCCGCCGCCGCTGTACGTCATCGAGGCCCAGCTGACGGCCCTGCAGCTCGGGCAGGCCCGGGCAGCGGAGCGCCCGCCGCTGCTGGACAAGCTGTCCGCCCTCAAGCGCAAGTACGACGAGCGCAACGCCTATTGGGCACAACAGGCCCTCGGCCCGGCGCTTCGGGACGCGCTACTGGCAACCGAGAAGCACACGGCCGACGCCTACTGGCGCTTTCTGTTCGACGACTATGTCGCCGCCCTCCAGCACGACGATACAGCCGCAGCCGCCGAACTCCAGCAGACGCTGCTGGAACGCTATGAAGCCCACCGGGCCGCCGTCGATGCGACGGTGAAGATCGCCTCGGCCTTCGCCGACCAGACCTCGAGCAATCTGTATCTGACGGCAACCCGCGTCCGCCTGCTGGTCGGCGTGCTGACCCTCGGCGGCGTGCTGCTGGCCGGGGGCATGATGCTGGTGAGTGCCCGCGCCATCCTGCGCCGCCTGGGGGGCGAGCCGATCGCCATGCAGAAGGTGGCGCGCCAGATCGCGCTGGGGGATCTCGGCGCGGAGGTGGACGTCACCTACGGCGACGAGCACAGCCTCGCCTCCTCCATCCTGCACATGAAGGACCGGCTGAAGGAATCCATCGCCCTGCTCGAACAGGAGCGCCGGCAGCTGCGCACGCTGATCAACACCCTGCCCGACCTGGTCTGGCTGAAGGATCCCCAGGGCGTCTTCATCACCTGCAACAACAAGTTCGAACGTCTTCTCGGGGCTTCCGAAAGCGAGATCATCGGCAAGACCGATCACGATTTCCTCTCGACCGAAGAGGCCGACGCGTTCCGGCAGTACGACCTGCATGCCATCGAGAGCGGGCAGGCCTGCGTCAATCAAGAAACGGTGACCTACCGGGACGACGGCCACCAGGAAATGCTGGAGACCATCAAGACGCCGATGTACGACGACACCGGCCGGCTGATCGGCGTGCTTGGCATCGCCCGCGACGTCACCCGCAGCCATCGCCTGATGGCCGAGCTCGAAGCCGCGCGCGAGGACGCCCTCCGGTCGAACACCGCCAAGAGTGCCTTCCTGGCCAACATGAGCCACGAGATCAGGACCCCGATGAACGCCATCATCGGCATGGCCGACCTGGCGCTGGCGACCTATCTGAGCCCCCGCCAGGCCAACTATGTCGGCAAGATCCGGGCTGCCTCGGAGAGCCTGCTCACCATCATCAACGACATCCTCGACTTCTCGAAGATCGAGGCGGGCAAGCTGGACCTAGAACGCGCCCCGTTCGTGCTCGAAGCGGTGTTCGAGCAGCTCTCCGGCATCGTCGCCCTGCGCGCCGAGGAACAGGGCGTCGAGCTGCACTACGACATCGACGACGACTCCCGCCTGCTCGAGGGCGACGCCCTGCGGCTCGGCCAGATCCTGACCAATCTGGTATCGAACGCCCTCAAGTTCTCCACCGGCGGCAACGTGATCGTCACGGTGCTGGCCGGCCCGGTGGAACGGGACGAAGTCGAGCTGCATTTCTCGGTCAGCGACGAAGGCATTGGCCTCAGCGAGGAACAGGCGGCGCGGCTGTTCTGCCCCTTCACCCAGGCCGACTCCTCGACCACCCGCCGCTATGGCGGAACCGGCCTTGGCCTGGCCATCTGTCGCCAGCTCGTCGAGCTGATGGGCGGCAGGATCTGGGTCGAAAGCACCCTCGGCGCCGGCAGCACCTTCCACTTCACCGCGCGCTTCAAGGCCCTCGGGCCCGACCGCCGGCGCGGCCTGGGTGACTTCGGGCAACAGCTGGCCGCCCATGCCGCCCGTCCGGTGCTGGTGATCGACGACAACCCGGTGGCGCAGCACATCCACGCCCACCTGTGCCGGCAGCTGGGCCTGCAGGTGGAGCTCGCCAGTAGCGGCAGCGAAATCCTGGCCCGCCTGGAGTCGGCACCGCTGCCCGACTACCTGCTGTGCCTGGTGGACTGGCAGATGCCCGGCATGGACGGCATCGAGACGATCCGCCGCCTGAAGTCGGCCTACAGCGCCCGCCAGATGAAATGCCCGCCGCTGCTGCTGGCCACCGCCTTCAGCCACCACAAGGAACTCGACGCGGTCGCCGGCGAGATCGACGGCCTGCTGGCCAAGCCGGTCAGCGCCCGCCACCTTTACGTCGAGATCGCCAACAGCCTCGGCTTTCCCGACCAGGGAGCGCCGGTCATCGAGCGGCGTGGCGCCACCACCCGCCAGTGGTCGCGCTTCCACGGGCTGGACATCCTGGTCGTCGAGGACGTGGAGATCAACCGGGAAATCATCGGCGAGCTGCTGACCAACGTCGGCCTGGCGGTCCGCTTCGCAGCCAACGGCCAGGAGGCACTGGAAGCCGTGGCCGGCCAGCGCCCCAACCTGATCCTGATGGACGTGCAGATGCCGGTGATGGACGGCTTCACGGCAACCCGCCTGTTGCGGCAGAACCCCGACTGCCGGGATCTGCCGATCATCGCCCTGACGGCCAACACCATGGCCGCCGAAAAGGAAGAATGCCGGCACGCCGGCATGAATGCCCACGTGGCGAAGCCGATCAGCATGGACCTGCTGTTCGACGCGATGGCCGCCCAGCTGCCCCCGTTCCCCGAGCCCGCCGTCGATACCGCCGCCGCAGGGGACGCAACGCCCGCCACCGCCTACCCGCAACTGCCGGGGATCGACGTGGCAGTCGCCCTGACCTATGTCCGCAAGATGAAATCCCTGTGCCGCCTGCTGGCCAAGTTCCGGGACACCCACGGCAAGACCTTCGAGCCCAGCTTTGCCCAGGCCATGGCCGCCGGCGACTGGGGCACCCAGATCCGGCTCGCCCATACCCTGAAAGGCATCGCCCGCACCCTGGGCGCCTACGATCTCGGCGAAGCCGCCGCGGCCCTGGAGACCGCCTCCGGCGACAAGGATGGCGAACTCACCGCGGCGCGCTTTGCCCACACGGTGGATCGGCTCGAACAGGTCACCGACGGACTGGCGCGGGTTGAAGACCTGGTCCCGAGCTAGCCCCCCGCGGCCTGCCTGTGGGGGCGAATTCATTCGCCCACGAGCCCCGCCCTCCGCGTGCTCCGACTGCAGTCTCAGCTCAGCGCGGTGTCCGACAACCAGCGATTCAACAGCACGAACAGCAGCTCCGGTGCCACCGGCTTGGCGACGAAGTCATTCATGCCGGCCTCCAGGCAGCGGGCCTTGTCCTCCGCGAAGGCGTTGGCGGTGAGCGCGAGGATGGGCACCTCCCGCCCGCCGGGCAGCGCGCGGATGCGCCGCGTGGCTTCGAGACCGTCCATGCCGGGCATCTGCACGTTCATCAGGATCAAGGCATAGTCGGTGACAGTGGCCATGCTCAGACCCTGCCCGCCGTCCTCGGCGGCATCCACCACCAGCCCCACATCACCGAGCAGGCTCAGCATGATCTCCCGATTGACCGGCTCGTCCTCCACCAACAGCACGCGGCGCCCCTGGTGGAGAGTCATCAGCGTGTGCTCCGCCGCCTCGACGGAAGACACCACCACGGCCGGGGCATCCCCCTCACCCTTGCGCAGGCGGGCGGTGAACCAGAAGGTGCTGCCCTGCCCCGGCGTGCTGCTGGCGCCGGCCTCACCGCCCATCAATTGCGCGATCTTGCGGGTGATCGCCAGCCCGAGGCCGGTTCCCCCGTACTTGCGGGTCATGCTGTTGTCGGCCTGCTCGAACGGGTTGAACAGACGCGGCATGGCTTCCGGCGCGATGCCGATGCCGCTGTCCGCGACGACGAAGCGCAGCAGCACGCTGTGCCCATCCTCCTCCAGCGTCTCGATGCGCAGCGTGATGGCGCCGGCCTCGGTGAACTTCACCGCGTTGTTGGCGTAGTTCAGCAAGGCCTGCTGCAGGCGGGTCGCATCCCCGAGCAGCGCACAGGCCGGCAGTTGCAGCTGCACGTCGAGACGCAGCCGGCGCTCGTCGGCCTGCCCGCGGATCAGGTCGGCCACCCCGTCGACGATGCGTTCCAGGTGCAGCGGCACCTCGTCCATGCTGAGCTTGCCCGCCTCGATCTTGCTCAGTTCGAGCACCGCATTGATGATGTGCAGCAGATGGACGCCGGCCGCCTCCAGCTTGCCGAGCTGCTGGGTCTGGCGGACATTCAGGCCGCCGCGGCGCAACAGGTGCGCCATGCCGATGATCGCATTGAGCGGCGTGCGGATCTCGTGGGACATGTTGGCCAGGAAGGCGCTCTTGGCCAGGTTGGCCCCCTCCGCGGCCCGGGTGGCCTGCATCAGCTCCTCGGTACGCCGGGCCACCGTATGCTCCAGATCCTGCCGGTAACGGGCCTGGCGCCACAGCAGAACGCCCAGCAGCGCCAGGCAGGCCACCGTCGACACCGTCGCGATCAAGGCCGTCCGCCACCACTCGGCAAGGAAATCGGCGGTGGCCAGCCCCACCGCCACATAGAAGGGGTAGACACCGACCCGCTTGAAGGCGTAGATGCGCTCCTGCCCGTCGAGCGCGGCCTGGAAGCGGATGATCCCTTCCCGGTCGCCCTGCGCGATACGCGCATGCATCGGATTGCCGGCGAGCGACTGATTGACCGAATCCGGCCGCGGCGGAATGCGCAGCACCAGCCGCGCATCGTCGCTGCGCCGCCAGGTGACGACCCCGTGCGGGCCGAGATCGATGGCGTTCACCAGCGTGGACAGGTAGTCGAGCTCGAGCGGCGCCATCGCCGCCCCCGCAAAGCGCCCCTGGGCGTCGCGGATCGGCAGCGCCGCAAAGAGCTGCGGCCGGTGGCTGATGCGCCCGATGCTGACCTCGGAAAAGAACAGCGAATGCTCCGGATGCTGCTTCAGCACCTCGAAATAGCTGCGCCCCCGCGCGCTTGGTGGCGTGCCGGTGGCGAGGCTCTCGGACAGGTACAGCACGTTGCCGTCCCGGTCGATCAGGCGCAGCCCGCTGATCTCCGGAAAGCGCTGGGCCCAGGCGGCGAGCTGGCGGTGCAAATCCGGCGCATAGTGCTCCCGCGCGGCGGGATCGAGGGCTTCGATGGGAACCTCTGCCGCCAGCGCGGCGAGGGTCGTCTCGGTACGCCGCAGGGACACATCCAGGCGCGCCTCCAGCACCGCGACGAGGTTCTGCGCGTTGGCGGTCGCCAGCCGGGTCTGGCCCTGGTAGCCCTCCGCCAGGAAGAAACCGAGCAGCAACAGCACGCCAACGGCTAAAACCAGGAAACCACCGAGGGACTTGCAACAGGACCACCCGATGGCGGCCCGCTGGCCTCCCGGGCTCGCCGCAGCCCCCCGTTCCGGGCGCTCGTCGGCAGCAGCGGAGGGGACAGCGCACTTCGGCACTTCAGACGACGGCACAGGGGTCCGCATGGGATCGACGGGAACTGGGAGTCTCGGGATGACGTGTCCGAGCGATCATAACGCCCCGGTCAACCCCATGCACGCCGCCGCGCCGTGCGTATCCTTTATTTACCGGCCGATGTTGCGCATCGGGCACGGGATGTTCGACGCCGCCACGTGCACGATGAACATCGGCGCCGCCACCTTCATCTCACCGCCGTGCACGATCAACATTGCCGCGTGCACGCTCAACTCAGCCGGTCCGAAGTTCTTCGTGCACGCCTGAGAGATGAACATTGGGCGGTGCACGAAGAACATTGCCGCGCCAAAGATGAACTACGCGCCGTGCACGAAGACCTTTGGCCCGTGCACGCTCTTCTTTGGCACGCCGAAGTTGAGCGTGCACGCGTGAGAGAAGACCGTGCACACGTGCACGAAGATATCTGGCCGGTGCAGTGGAAGCTGGGCGATAGTGCATGTTAACTTCCGCCCCCCGCTCATCCTCTCATCCACCATGGCCCCGTCCGCCGCCCTGCTGCCCCCCGTCGTCGACAAGCGCATGCGCGACTTTGCCGGCAGCGGGCCGCTGCACGTCCGCCACCGGGGTGCCGGCGAGGCCGGCAGCGACGTGTATTGCCACGCGGTGGTGCGCGCTACGGTGGCGGCGTCGGGCGGGCGCCAGTGCTTCGGCTGGCTGCACAGCCTGCCGGCCCACGCCGGGCCGCAGCAGGGCGCCCACGGCTTCACCTTCCATTCCGTATGGCTGGCGCCGGACGGGCAACTGGTGGACGTGGCCCCCCACGCCTTCTCGCGGGACGGCTGGAGCGTCTTCATCCCCGACCGCCGACGGCGTTACGACTTCGCCCAGGACATGGGCTACAACGCGCTGGTCATCTACACCGACGCCCGCGTCAGCGACTACGCCCGCAAGCTCAGCGGCCTGCCGGTGGCGCCCGGCGAGCTGTACTGGACCTCGCACCTCTACCTGTTGCCGGTGGCCACCTACGAAGGCCGCTTTCGCCGCGCCTCCCGCTACCTGGCCGAGATCGAGCGGCGCTACGGCCTGCGCAGCGACGGCAAGCGCCTCCTCGGCCTGGACGGGCTGAGCCGCAGCCAGCGCATCGAACTGGCCTTCAACTACGGCGTGTACTGAGGGCCAGCCCCCCGGCACCTTGCCTGTGGGGCTTTCCTGTGGGGCTTTCCTGTGGGGCTTTCCTGTGGGGCTTTCCTGTGGGGGCGAATTCATTCGCCCGCGGTGGCTGCTCGGCCAGCTGAGGGCGAATGAATTCGCCCCCACAGGGATTGAGATTGGGATTGGGTCGGACCGGGACTACCAGTGCATGCAGGGCCCCGCCGACCGCCTTACACCACCTGCACCTCGATGCGTCGCGGCTGGGCGTGTTCGGCCTTGGGGATGCGCAGGGTCAGCACGCCGTGCTCGAAGCGGGCCTGTACCTTGCCGGCGTCGAGCTCCTTCGACAGCGTGAACTGGCGGCGGTAGCGCGGCAGACCCACCTCGGTATGGGTCAGCTCCATGCCCGCCGGCGCGTCGAGCACGACTTCGCCGTCGATGGTTAGCACGTCGGCTTCCACGTGCAGGCTGAGGCGGTCCTTCGGCACGCCGGGCAGGTCGGCATACAGCGTGATGCCGCCGGCGTCCTCCAGCACATCGACGGGGGGCAGCAGCGCGACCTCCTCGCGGGTCGTGTCGGCGCTCTTGGGGGCTTGGTTGGTGTCGCTCATGGTCGGTCCTCCGGGGCTTACTGGATGCTGATGCGGCGCGGCTGGGTTTCTTCGCGGCGCTGCACGCTGACGTGCAGCACGCCGTCGCGGTACTTGGCGACGATGGAATTCGGGTCGATGTCGTCGGGCAGCGACACCACGCGGCGGAAGCGCCCGGCGAAGCGTTCGCCGATATGCGCGGTGGCCTGCTCGGAGACGGCCGGCGCCTTGCGCTCGCCGGCGATGGTCAGGATGCCCTTCTCGAGCTGCACGTCCAGCGTGGCCGGGTCGAGGCCCGGCGCGAAGGCGTAGATCTCCACGGCATTCGGGGTGCCACCCACGTTGAGGGCGGGGTAACCGCGCTTCTGGCCGCGAATGCTCGGCCCGGGTTCGACGGTCTGCGGCACCTCCCGCTGCAGCCGCTCGAGTTCGGCGAACAGATCGCGGGGGAACATGGATCGGTAGTACATGCGAGCCTCCTGAAAGTAGGGGAAAAGGCGGCGCCGGGGCGCCCATGCCCCCATAGCTGAGTGCGCGCCATGGCAATTTCAAGGCCTTGAAGTTCGCCTCCGCATCCCCCATCTTTCACGCAGGCGCGTGCGCGGCGCAGTGCTCCGCATGCGGCCCGACGGCCCCCGACGACAGGCAGCCCGCATGCGCTACGACGACGATTCCTCCCACCAGCAGCAACGCTTCGCGCAGCGCTGGCTGATCATCACCGCCTGCGTGGGCGCACTGATGCTGCTGTGGCATTTCCTGCCGGCGCTGGAGTCCGCCTTCAGCCCCCAGCAGGCCAGCGAGCGCATCGTGACGCCGCGCGGCGACCTGGCCGCCGACGAGAAATCGACCATCGAGCTGTTCGAGCGGGCGCGCAATTCGGTGGTATTCATCACCACCTCGCAGCTGGTACGCGACAACTGGACCCGCAACGTGATGTCGGTGCCGCGCGGCACCGGTTCGGGCTTCATCTGGGACGACGCGGGCCACGTGGTGACCAATTTCCATGTCATCCGCGGCGCCTCGCAGGCCACCGTGCGCCTCGCCGACGGGCGCGATTACCAGGCGGCACTGGTCGGC
Organism: Pseudomonadota bacterium; assembly: GCA_018241665.1. Lineage (GTDB taxonomy): Bacteria > Pseudomonadota > Gammaproteobacteria > Burkholderiales > Rhodocyclaceae > Zoogloea. Next base: position 18,047 of record JAFEDK010000035.1, on the reverse strand, counting down.
GCCAGCCCGGCCCACGACATCGCGGTGTTGCGCATCGGCGTCGGCTTCAAGCGCCCGCCGCCGGTGCCGGTGGGCACCAGCGCCGATCTGAAGGTGGGGCAGAAGGTCTTCGCCATCGGCAATCCCTTCGGCCTGGACTGGACGCTGACCACCGGCATCGTGTCGGCACTGGACCGCAGCCTGCAGGGCGACGACGAGGGGCCGTCGATCGAGCACCTGATCCAGACCGACGCGGCGATCAACCCCGGCAACTCCGGCGGCCCGCTGCTCGACTCGGCCGGCCGCCTGATCGGCATCAACACGGCGATCTACAGCCCGTCCGGCACCTCGGCCGGCATCGGCTTCTCGATCCCGGTGGATACGGTGATGCGGGTGGTGCCGCAGCTGATCCACAGCGGCAAGTATCTGCGCCCGGCGCTGGGCGTGGAGCTCGACGAGGACCTCAACCAGCGCCTATCCCGCGGGCTGGGGGTCGAGGGGGTGGTGATCCTGCGCGTGCCGCGCGGCTCGGCGGCCCACCAGGCGGGCCTGCGGGGCATCACGCAGAACCCGGACGGCAGCCTGGTGCCGGGCGACATCATCGTCGCGGTGGAAGGCAAGCCGGTGGATTCGGTGGCCCGCCTGGCGGCACGCCTCGACGACTTCAAGGTCGGCGACAACGTGTCGGTCGAGATCCTGCGCGGCAGGAGCCGCCAGACGGTGACGGTGACGCTGCAACCGGGCAGCTGAGCGTCCACGAAAAAACGGGGGCCGCAGCCCCCGTGTCGATCACAGCTCGGTGAACAGCGCCCCATCGGGCAGGCGCGACTTGGGCAGCTTGGCGTTGAAGTCGTCCGCGCCGCTGTAGCCGAGGGCCACCAGCACCACCCCGGCAAGGCCGCGCTCGGTGAGGCCGAGGGCTTCGTCCAGCGCCTTGGCGTCGAAGCCTTCCATCGGACAAGCGTCGATGTCCAGTGCCGCCGCGCCGAGCAGCAGGGTGCCAAGAGCGATGTAGACCTGGCGCTCGATCCAGCTGCGCTCGTCCTGCAGCTCGGTCTGGTGCAGGTTCACGTAGAAACGCCGGCTCTTGTCCTGGTTGGCCTTGGCATCGTCGGTGGCGAAACGGCCGTCGGCCTGCTCGGCGGCCAGCACCGCCGACAGGTGGGCGTCGTCCAGCGTCGTGCGGGCGCACAGCACCACCACGTGGGAGGCCTTGCGGACCTTCGGCTCGTTGTACGCGAAGCCGCCCTGGGTGGCCTGCGCGACACGGGCCTTGGCTTCCGGCGTGGCGGCGATGACGAAATGCCAGGGCTGGGAATTGACCGACGACGGAGCGTTACGCAGCAGCACGCGCAGCTGCTCGACGAGGTTCTCGGGGATCTGGCGCTCGGCGTCGAAGGCCTTGGTGGTGTGGCGGGTCTGGGTGATGCGGGCGATATCCATGAGGGTGCGTGTCCTTGCGTTCTCGATTGTGATGCAGCGCCGCCAGAGCGAGGGAGAGCACATGCGGCGCGGCCGCATTGTAGAGGGCCGGATGCCGCGGAAGTTCATGGAAGACACACGCAACCTGCAGACGATCCGGCTGCTGTGGGGTGGGCTGTGGGGGCGAATTCATTCGCCCGCGGTGGCTGCTCGGCCAGCGGAGGGCGAATGAATTCGCCCCCACGGTCTCCCGCACCTGCGTCAGCCAGCCCGGTGCATCCAGGCCATGCCTTGCCACTGCCGGACAGGCTGTCATCGCCATGCAACCTCTGCTGCGCATGCTGGCGATGGAGTCTGGAGGCGCGCCCGCCCCGACCGGGCGTGCAATTTCATGTGCCAAGCTGTGACGAGGTGACCGTGACGACCAAAGTCTATTGCTACCACTGCATGACCTACCACCGCCCTGAATCGATGCAGAAGATCATGACCCGCTGCGGCGAGCGCTGGCGCTGCGTCCGCTCCATCGAGGCCGCCCGCAGCAGTACCGACGAGCGCGACGCCTTCGGCCTGCGCCAGTCCGAACGCAACAAGGCGCGCGCCCGCGTGATGCAGGAAAACGCGATGCAAGGCCGCCGCCTGGCCCAGCAGGCGCTGTAAACAGGACGCCCCTCCCCCGGAGGCGGCGCGCCCTTCTGCCGGCATCCTTTCCCAGGCAATGCCGGCAGCAATTTCCCCTGCCTTCATCCGATGACGGGATATTGCCTCCACGGCAAATGGCGTCATTTCCCCGTTTATTCCACGCACATGGACTGCTGAATAAGCATCAGCCGTGCTGGAATTGAAACAGCCCATCATTTTCGCGCCGGCAGCTGACGTAAGGGCACCTGGCTTATTTCAACCGTCAATTCACGCCATTTTACGTCAATTTCCGGCCATGCCTTCCACTACGGCACAGCGGCGCTCTGGGAGATTCGGCGATCAACTACAACATATTGTTTTAAAACTGATTCAGTGAATTAAAAGTCAATCAATCGGGTTGCAAAAACCCACTCAGCCAGAAACACAAACGAATAAGGACAAACCGCCATTGGCATAGGCTTTGCTCAAACTGACGCTCTCGAACATTTATTTACATTCGGAGCCCCATCATTCATGAGCAAGCACAGGATCTCCCGGCAGCACGACCCTGCACGAATCAATAGCCATCATCGCGGCTTCCGCCTTTCCCCGATTGCCGCCCTCTGCGCCGGCATGACCCTGTTCTCGGCGCTACCGGTCCATGCCCAGTCCCTGAGTGATGTGCAGGCCGAGAACAAGCGCCTCGCCGCCGAGAACGAACGCCTGCGCCAGGCCCTGGAACAACAGAAGCAGCAGGCCACCGGCAGCGCGCCGGCGGCCAGGCCCGCCGCGGCCACCAGCGTCGCCGAAGCCGCCCCCGCGCCGCAGATCCCGCTGGCCCCCAACAAGGGCGACGCGCTGCTGCTCGAAGCGGTGTCGGTGAAAAACGCCAAGCTGAAGGAGATCCCCAAGTCCGTCTCGGTGATCACCGGCGAGGAGCTGGAGAAATTCCACGTCAATAACTTCCGCGACATCGTCAATCGCATCGGTAACGTGCGCACGTCCTGGCAGAACCCCAACACCGCGTCGATCTTCGTCCGTGGCGTGGGCTGGGCGGCCGGGGCCGGCGTGCTGGAACCCAGCGTCGGCGTCAACGTGGACGGGGTGAGCTACGGCATCAGCTCGATCACCGCACTGGGCAACTTCCTCGACATCGAGTCGGTGGACGTCACCCGCGGCCCCACCGGCGTGGATGGCGGTCGCGCCTCCAACGTCGGCCGGGTATCCATCAACACCCGCAAGCCGAGCTTCGCGCCGGAAGCCCGTGCCTCGATCACCTACGGCGAGCGCAACACCGCCATCGCCACCGCGGTGATCGGCGGCGCGATCCAGGAGAACGTGCTGGCCTACCGCCTGACCGTCAACCGGGAAACCGCCGAAGGCCCCTACGACAACAAGAACGACAGCCACTACTCGTGGCGCAACACCGACCGCACCAACATCCGCAGCCAGTTCCTGCTGACCCCCAACAAGGACCTGGAAGCCCGCCTGTCGCTGGACTTCACGCCGAAGGGCCGCGAGATCTGCGAGAACTGCTTCGCCTTCCGCCTGAAGACGCCGGCCAACTATGACCGCCTCAATTCCGCCGGCCAGCCGATCCCGGTGAACTACGCGGAAGACAACTTCGGCAAGATCAGCCGGCGCTGGTTCGGCCAGAAGACCGACTACACGGTGGCCGACTACTACGCCAAGGAGATCAACACCCTCGGCGAGTATCCCAACACCTACGCCACCAAGGGCGTGACCGCCGACGTGAAGTACAAGCTCAACGACGCGCACACGCTGACCTTCATCACCGGCTACCGGGACTACGACTTCTCCCAGGGCGCCGGCACCCACACCCAGTTCGAGTGGCTGCGCGCACCGCGCGGCACCCAGACCGAGTACAAGCAGCTGAGCCAGGAGATCCGCCTCGACAGCAAGCTGAGCGACACGCTGCGCTACCAGGGCGGCCTGTATTTCTTCCAGAGCCAGTTCCCCAACACCAGCCAGACCGAGCGCTACGGCTCCGACGGCGGCGCCTGGTACGCCAACGCGGCCCAGTACGCGCTGCTCGACCCGGTCAATCCGTTGCTGCCCAACGCCACCGACTCCGCCGGCCGCGCGCTGCTCCTCAACTCCCTCGACGGCCTGATCACCAAGGTCCGCAACCGCATCGACAACAAGAGCCAGGCGGCCTACTCCAACCTGATCTGGGACGCGACCAAGGAGCTCAGCCTGAGCGCCGGCCTGCGCCTGAGCCGTGAATCGCGCAAGACCTCGGGCAGCAGCTACATCGAGTCCAACGGCTTCGGCGCCGAGCTCAATCCGGCCTCGGTCAACAACGTGCAGCTCAACGGCTTCGCCAACAACGCCAACGGCGTGCTGGCCGCGTCGAACAACGCCGCCCAGCTGGCCCTGGCCGACCTGGTGGCGCAGAAGTATTTCGGCGTCGCCACCTACGGTGCGCTGTCGGCGGACCAGAAGAAGCAGGTCGCCGCCGCCAAGGCGATCCGCGCCGGCCGTATCGGCGCGCTGTACCAGGACACCATCGCCCAGTCCTACCTGGAAACCCTGCCGACCATCGAGCTGGGCTCCACCTACCGCTTCAACAACGCCCACACCGGCTTCGCCACCTGGAAGCACGGCGAGAAAGCCGGCGTGTCGCAGATCGTCGGCGGCACGGTGCTGGGCGGCAAGTCGGTGCCGGCGGATACCGAGAAGACCGACTCCTACGAAGTGGGCCTGAAGTCCTTCTTCCTGAACAAGACCCTGTCGGTGACCAGCGCGCTGTTCCTGCAGAACATCCGCAACTACATCCAGCCGGTGTATGTGTTCGACGAGGTGCAGACTCGCCTCAACAACAACGGCCTGCCGGCCTACCTGTCGGCCCTCGGCAACGTACCGAAGGTGCAGACCAAGGGCCTGGAGCTGGACGTGGTGTACTCGGGCCTGCCCTACACCACGCTGCGCTTCGCCGGCGCCTACACGGACGCCCGCTACAAGGACTTCAAGTTCGCCGCCAACCCGGGTGAGCTGGGCGGCGATGCCAGCCAGCCCTACTTCGACGCCAGCGGCAGGACCCTGGCCGGCGCCCCGAAGTTCAGCGGCAACCTGTTCGGTGACTTCTCCTATCCGATCCTCGGCAACAAGGTCTTCCACACCAACCTCAACTACAACTTCCAGAGCAGCTACTACGCCGATCCGACCCTGTCCCGCTACAGCAAGACCAAGAGCTTCGGCGTGGCGGACCTGGCCATCGGCGTCGGCCGCCAGGACAACAAGTTCGACGTGAGCTTCGTGGTGAAGAACCTCTTCAACGAGGACACCAGCCTGCAGCCCAGCTGGAACAGCTACAAGCCGGGCATCCCGCGCTGGTTCGGCGTGACCATCAGCGCCTCGCTGTACTGACCCCTCCGTCCCGCTGCCCCTCTTCCCCACGGGAGAGGGGCACGCCCACGTCTCGCAAACAGGAGAATCCGATGCACACCCCGTTCAAGCCTTCCCGCTCCCGACTGGGCGCGCTGGCCACCATCGTGCTGCTGGCCGCCGCCGGCGGCCCCGCCCACGCCCACCACGCCTTCGCCGCGGAATTCGACGCCGACCAGCCGATCGACCTCAAAGGCACCGTCACCAAGGCCAAATGGGTCAATCCCCACAGCTGGGTGTACTTCGACGTGAAGAACGCCGACGGCAGCGTGACCAACTGGGGCGCCGAGTTCGGCACCCCGCTGGCCCTGCAGCAGAAAGGCCTGACCCGCACCGAGCTGCCGATCGGTGCCGAAGTGCGCATCAAGGGCTATCGCGCCAAGAACGGTGGCCCCCTCGGCTACGCGGTCAGCGTGACGCTGGCCGACGGGCGCAGCTTCTTCACCGGTGGCGCCGGCGACGCGCCGACGGCGGCCCGCTGAAACACGAGTCCTTCCGTCCATGGCTTCCATCCTCGAACTCGCCCAGTCCATCGAAGGCACCCGTATCGGCGTCGCCATCGCCGAATCGGCGCTGGCCTTCCCGATCATCGAAGGCATCCACCTGATCGGCCTGTCGATTTCGGTCGGGCTGATCTTCCTCACCGACCTGCGCCTGCTCGGCCTCTTCCTGCGCCACGTGCCGCTCAACGACGTGCTGCACCACCTGCGCCCCTACGTGCTGGGCGGCTTCGCGGCGATCTTCATCTCCGGCGGCCTGCTGTTCTGGGCCGAGGCGGCGACGCTGGTGGCGAGCCCGCCCTTCCCGTTCAAGCTGGCCTTCATCGTGCTCGGCGGCCTCAACGCGCTGTATTTCGAGTTCGTCATCGCCCGCCAGCCGGCGGTGCAGAACGCCCAGCACGGCGCGCTGCCGGCCAACGCGCAGCTGGCCGGGCTGGCCTCGCTGGTGCTGTGGACGCTGGTGATCATCTGCGGCCGCCTGATTCCCTACATTCCTGCCTGGTAACAGCGATGCCCATCCGCGAACTCCTCACCGACCTGCAGAACAGCGCCTTCGCGCACTCCGTCAGCAAGGCCGACCACCTGGTCGGCGCCGGCCTGCAGATCATCCACGTCCTCGGCTTCGTGCTGCTGCTGGCCTCCCTCGCGCTGGTCAGCCTGCGCGTGCTGGGCCTGGCCTTCGGGCGCCAGCCGCTGCCCTCGGTCGCCCGCGAGGCCAACCGCCTGATCTGGCTCGGCCTGGCACTGGCGGTAGCGAGCGGCATCCTGATGTTCTCGGCGAGCCCGCTGCTGTATTTCTACAAGCCGGTGTTCATCGCCAAGCTCGGGCTGCTGGCCACCGCGGTGCTGATCCAGTTGCTCCTGCTCGGCCCGGTCAGCCGCAGCGCCCAGCCGTCGCCGGCGCGGGCCCGCGTCAGCATCGTGCTGGGCCTCGGTGCGTGGTTCGGCGCCGCGCTGGCCGGCCGCATCATCGGCTTCGTGTGAGGCGCCCGGCCATGTTCAAGCCCACGCTATCCGCCCTCGCGCTGCTGGCCGCCATTGGCCTGGCCGGCTGCCGGGACGATGCGCCGAAGGCGGCCGCCGAGCCGGCCTTCCGCCCGACCGCGTCGATCCAGGAAATCATGCAGTCCATCGTCGATCCCAGCGCCGACGCGCTGTGGGAGTCCGTCTCCAGCACCGTCACCGCCAAGGGCGTCGAGGACAAGCAGCCGCGCACCGACGAAGACTGGACCACGGTCCGCCACCTGGCCATCCAGCTCGCCGAGGCCGCCAACCTGCTGGCCGTCGAAGGCCGCCCGGTCGCCCATCCCGGCAAGCAGCTGGAGGACGCCCACGTCGCCGGCATCCTCAAGCCCGAGGAGATCAGCACGCTGATCGGCAAGGACCGCCCACGCTTCGTCGCCCACGCACGCCACCTGCAACAGGCCGCCGAGGAGGCGCTGGCCGCCATCGACGCGCGCAGCGTGGAGCGCTTCACCGTTGCCGGCGGGGCCATCGACCAGGCCTGCGAGGCCTGCCACCGGGTCTTCTGGTACCCCAACGACAAGCGCCCGCCGGAGCTGGCCGGCACGCCGGCCCCCGTCACCAAGTAAGAAGCGCGGCGGCCCGTGCCGCCCTGCCCCACCATTCCACAGGAGATATACGTCTTGACCGACGCACCGATCCCCGCGCGGCCGCCCCGTGGCATCCGCCTGCTGGCCGCCGGCCTGATGCTGCTGGCCGGCCAGCTGGCCTTCGCCCACGACGCGATCCCGCGCCTGCCCAACGGCAAGCCCGACTTTTCCGGAATCTGGCAGACCCTCACGCCGGCCGACGACGACCTCGAACCCCACGCCGCGCGCAAGGATGCCGCCCCCGGCGCCGGCGTCGTCGAAGGCAAGTTCATCCCCTACCTGCCCCAGGCGCTGGCCCAGAAGAAAAAGAACTTCGAGGCCCGCGAGACCGCCGACCCGCGCAGCAAGGGCTGGACCCTCGGCGTGCCGCGCGGCATCTACTACCCGGAGCCCTTCCAGATCTTCCAGCGTCCCCGCGATCTGAAGCTAGTGTTCCAGTTCGGCCACACGGTCCGCACCATCCACACCAACCAGACCGAGCATCCGGACGTGATCGGCGACCTGCTGTCCGGCGACTCCCGCGGCCGCTGGGACGGCGACACCCTGGTGGTGGACGCGCGCAACTTCACCGACCAGACCTGGCTCGACCGGGCCGGCAACTTCCACAGCAACGACCTGCACGTGGTGGAACGGTGGACCTACCTGGACGCCAACACCGTCGAGTACAAGGCGACCCTCGAGGACCCGCAGGTCTATAGCCGCCCGTGGACCCTCGGCGTGATCCTCCACCGTCACCGGGAGAAGGACTTCCAGCTGATCGAGGACTACCGCTTCACCCTCGATTTCGACCAGTACTACCCGCCCAAGCGCGACAAGAACTGAGGAAGGAACCCGCCTGCGATGGACACTCCGATGACCGACAGCACCTCGACCCGATCCCGCCACCGCCACGCCGCGCTGCTGGCCTCCGCCTGCCTGCTTGCCGCCAGCGCAGCCCAGGCCCAGAACACCCCCACGCAGCCGGCCGCCACGCCGGCGCCGGTGGTGGACAAGAGCATCCCGAAGATCCCCGCCGGCCCCTGGCAAGGCCCGCGCCTGCCCGACGGCCAGCCCGACGTGAGCGGTTTCTGGGGCCCGGCCTTCGGCAGCTACCTCAACCTGACCGATCCGGAGGGCATCTCCAGCGGCGAGCGCCAGCGCAACCTGCCGCCGCGGGAGCAGCGCGCCCCGAGCCGGGTCAGCGACCCCGCCGACGGCCAGGTGCCCTACCAGCCGTGGGCGCGGGCCAAGGTCCAGGAATACCAGACCTATTACGCCAACCCGATCAAGCCCGAGTACGTGGACCCGCTGGCCCGCTGCGCGCCGCCCGGCATCCCGCAGGCCCTGTACATGCACGGCCATGAGATCTACCAGTATCCGGGCTACGTCGTGTTCCTGTTCGACCAGGGCACGCGCATCATCCACCTGGACAACAAGCCCCACCTGGCCGACAACATCAAGCTGTGGAACGGCGACTCCCGCGGCCGCTGGGAAGGCAACACGCTGGTGGTCAGCATCTCGAACTACAACGGCAAATCCAAGTTCGGACGCAGCGGCGAGTTCGTCAGCGAGAACGTGAAGATCGAGGAGCGCTACACCTTCGACCCCAACGGCAAGCGCTACAACTACGAGGCGCGCATCACCGACCCGACGGTGCTGACGCGGCCGTTCACGGTGACGGTGCCGATCCGCAAGTACACCGAGGCCGACAAGCCACGCCCGGTGGTGTACGCGGTGCGCGAGGCCAAGCACGCCGGCAAGGATGTGATCATCGAGTACGCCGAGGAGCGCGCCTGCATCGAGTTCAACAGCGGCCACGCCCACCTGCCCAGCGGCGCCGCCAAATGAGGCACCGCCGCCGTCACCCCGGCGACGGCTCAGCCATTACCACCCGGTTGCGACCGGCCGTCTTGGCGGCATACAGCGCCCGGTCGGCACGCTCCACCAGGTCGAGGCCGACCGGATAACCCGCCTCCTGGCCTGCGCTGGCGGCGGACCAGACCGGATGGAGGCAGGCCACGCCGATGCTGACGGTGACGCGGCTGCTTTCCAGGGTGCCCCGGTGCACGATGCGCAAGGCCTCCACCGCCGCCCGCAGGCGCTCCGCGACCTGTGCCGCGGCGGCGGTATCAGTGCCGGGCAGCAGCGCCACGAATTCCTCGCCGCCATAGCGCGCCACCATGTCGGCGGCGCGGACCACCGCGACGTTGAGGGTCTTGGCGACCATCTGCAGACAGCGGTCGCCTTCCACATGACCGAAATGGTCGTTGAAGTTCTTGAAATGATCCACGTCGATCATCAGCAGCGACAAGGGCTGGCCGCTGCGCATTGCCCGGCGCAGCTCCAGGTCGAGGGTGCCGTCGAAGGCCCGCCGGTTGCCGATACCGGTCAGCGCATCCTGGGTGGTCAGGCGCTTGAGGGCCTCGGTGAGTTGCACCAGCTTGCGGTACAGGATGCCACTTTCCGCCAGCAGCACCAGCAGTACGAAACTCGCCGCCAGCAGGCCATACACGCGGCCGGCATAGAAGCCGAGATCGAAGCGCCCGCCGTTGAGCGTCGCCGACAGCGCGATATCGATCAAGGACGCGCACAGCATGATCATCAGCCACAGGTCGAGTACCGAATGGGGCCGGCTGAACCACAGCACGGCCAGCGCCAGCAGGCTCGAGGCCCATACCAGGGCCACCGCCAGCGGCATCGACGAACGGTAGCGATCGCCGTCCATGAGCTCCGGCAGCAGGTCTTGCCCGGCGGTGGCCAGTGCGGTGAAGCCGGCACTCAAGGCCACCATCGCGGCCCCGGCCGCCGCCAGCGGCAGGCGCGGACGGCGCGGCAGTACCGCCGACACGCAATCCCGCCCCTTGAAGCGCGCATAGGCCACGACGAAGAGGGGGAAGACGCCATGCCAGAACATGTACAGCCAGGCCGAACTCTGGGGGCCGGCGCCCAGCAGGCCGGTGGGCGTAAACAGCCCGGGAAAGCTCAGTGCATGGGCCACGGTCATGCAGGCCACGTACAGGTAGCCACAACCCAGCACAAACAGCGCCCTGGAGTTGAAGGAGAAATATTGGCTGAACAGCAGGGCCGCGGTGATCAGGTCGGTCACCACCAGCCACGACTCGTAGCACGGGATGAAGCCCCAGATCGGCGTCAGCGGCACGCTGGCAAACGGCGCCAGCAGCGCGAACACCAGCAGGGACAACAACAGGACGGACAGCGCCAGTCGCTTTTCACGTGGACTGGCGGTCAGCGTCGACAGGAACAGGGAGGTATCCGCGGATGGATCCGCCAGCGCGCTATCGGTGAGTCCGGGCATAGTCGAAGACATGATGGCTCCCCCGCGCGGTCGGCTTGACCATGAAGAATGCTCAAGAATAAGACCCTACCCTTGGTCGCTCAGCGTGAAATAAGTCACGCTTTGTGCATTACACGGATCCTCCCGGCGGAAACGGCAAGGGCGCGCCGCTCACGCAACGCGCCCTCGTCTTTGCAAGCCAGGCCGTCCATCGGGACGGCCTGCTGTCGCAAGCCCTGCAGACTCAGCGATGCCGGCGACGGCTCCAGCCGAGGCCAGCAATGCCCACGCCAACCAGCGCAAGACTCGCCGGCTCGGGCACGACGTTGAAACCAAAGCCCTGGAGCTGCACCAGCGGCGCCTGCACACTGGCGGTCAGATACAGGTCTACCGTATAGCTGCTCCGGCTGGACGCGGCCCCGACATCGGCATCCGACATGGCGAGCTGGTAGTGGCTGGCATAGATACCCGGCAGTGCCGTATCCAGCATGGCGCTGAACAGCAGGGAATCGCCGGGGTTCAGCTCACTGAAGTTGGACAGGTCAGTGAACAGCACGCCAGTGTCGCCGCTGGCATTGATCGCGTCCAAATCCAGACCGGCGCGATCACCGGACAGGTTGGATACAGTGAACAGCAGGCTGGCTGGCGTGCCGGTCAGGAACGTACCCAGGTCGAGGGTCACGATGGACGAGCTCGAACCATTGATCAGCGGCGCTGCGTGCAGCAGGTAGGAATAAGTGGCACCCACGGTACCGGACCAGTTGGCCGTGGCGGTGGTCGTGGCAGCACCGTTGAACCCGTTACCGGTCTGTTGGGCGTTCAGCGATGACGTGCTGCGATTGACCTGCACCGAACCGGACCCAACGTAGGCATCCAGGTTCCCCCCACTGACAGCGCCGTTCATCTTGGCAACTGAGTTGCTCGTGCTCGCCCCGTCGCTACATGCCGAGCCCTTCCCTTTTGCATAACACGAGTCACTGGCGGTCAACGAGGAGAAGGTGCGGTTCACACCGGGAGCCGTCAGCTGCGTACCTTGTTTCAGGCTACCGCTGCCCTGGGCGTGAAAATCGGCTTTTCCGGGGCTGCTGGTACCCGCCTTCACGACCGTCTCGACGGACAGGCTCTGGACAGACTCCAGGTTGATGGTGGCGCCAGTCAGCACACCGAGACTGGGATCGAACTGGGCGACCGCGCTGCTCCCGAAGGCCACATTGGCCTTGGTCGCTCCAGTCGCCTTGGCGTCGCTGACGCTCACCGTGTCGTTGAAGCTGACATCGGAGGTGGTAACCACCAACGCATGGGCTGAGAAGGGCAGCGCCATGGCGCAGGCACCGAGTGCCGCTGTTTTAAGAACGCCGCCAAGGCGTGGTACGGCAGAAGGCTTTGTCATGAAGTTGAACTCCTGTGGGTTGAGTCGCTGACGCAGTAGTGGTTGGGTCCCGTTGCTGCGTGGTGACTGCCGGGATGGCCTCGACGATAGAGACGAACCCCGTTTTCCAGGAGGGAAAACTTCACGGCAAATCTGTCGTTTTCACATTTATTTGGCAAAAATTTCAGATTTGCAAGACTCCCGACAGCTTGCCGAAAGTCCACCTTCAGAAAACACCGAACCCGCCGGGCAGCCAGCCGCACGGCGGGTTCATCACGGTCGGGTCGGCTCAGCGCCAGCCGCCGAACTGCTGCATGTGCAAGCCGTCTGCCCCTGCGTCACGCTCCGCGGGCCCCTGCAGGCCCATCGTCGCCAGGCGTGCCGAGCGGGAATTGCAGGTCGTCTCTGAGATCCAGGCCTGGCCGGCACGCAGGCGGGTCAGGCAGTACTGCCATAGTGTAGAGAACATGTCGTACCCCTCCTCAACATAGATACGGCTCAATTCAAGCAAACGACATACCAGTATTACCGTATTACGTATCAAACAGGATACAGCCTGCCCTTCACGCCGGTTTGCGACTTTTTTGTCGTTTTCCCGACGTCTTCCCGTCACGTCTTCCCCCCATTCCGGTTGCCCGACTTGGTGCAGTTTTGACCTCCGCGCCGTTTTTTAGTGCGTGGATCTCATTTTCATTTTGTTAAATCCCTTGGTTTTGTAGGGATTGTGGCTTGGCATAGCTCGTGCTTTTCTTTGCATGAAACTTTTGTTCTTTACATGCAATACCGCCTATGAAAAACCCGCCCACATCCCGTCCGGCTTCCTTGCGGTCGCCGGGCCTCCCATGGAGGTTCCAATGAAATGGATTAGCGCAATCATCAAGCCGTTCAAGCTCGACGAGGTCCGCCTGGCCCTCAATGCCGTCGGCGTAAACGGCGTCACCGTCACCGACGTGAAAGGCTTCGGCCGTCAGAAGGGGCACACCGAGCTGTACCGGGGTGCCGAGTACGTCGTGGACTTCCTGCCCAAGGTGAAGGTGGAAGTCGCCGTCCCCGACGATACGCTGGAAAGCGCCATCGCCGCCATCGAGCAGGCCGCCGCCACCGGAAAGATCGGTGACGGAAAGATCTTCGTCTTCGACCTCGAGAAGGCCGTCCGCATCCGCACCGGCGAAGCCGGTCTCGAAGCCCTTTAGGAGCGCTCCCATGAAACGCATTCTTGCCCTGGCAACCCTGCTTTTCGCACTCTGTTTCGCCATGCCCGGCTGGGCCGACGACGCGCCGGCAGCCGCCGCAACCGTCAGCGCCGCCGTCGATGCCGCCGCCAGCGCGGCCCCTGCTGCTGCAACGCCGGCGGCCGCCCCCGTACCCAACAAGGGCGACACCGCCTGGCTGATCACCGCCACCCTGCTGGTGGTGATGATGGCTGCCCCGGGCCTCGGCCTGTTCTATGGCGGCATGGTCCGCAGCAAGAACATGCTGTCGATCCTGATGCAGACGCTGGTGATCTTCTGTCTGCTCGGCGTGCTGTGGGCCGTCTATGGCTACAGCCTGGCCTTCACCGACGGCAATGCCTTCATCGGCGGCTTTGACAAGCTGTTCATGAAGGGCGTAACGCCGGACACCGTGGTCGCCACCTTCAGCAAGGGCGTCGTGCTGCCCGAGTACATCTTCGCGTCCTTCGAGCTGACCTTCGCGGCGATCACCCCGGCACTGATCATCGGTGGCTTCGCCGAGCGCATCAAATTCACCGCGGTGCTGGCCTTCATGGTGCTGTGGTTCACCTTCTCCTACATCCCGATGGCCCACATGGTGTGGTACTGGGCCGGCCCGGACGCCTTCACCTCCGCCGAAGCGGCCGAGAAAGCGGCTGAAGTGGGTGGCTTCCTGTTCAACAAGGGCGCCCTCGACTTCGCCGGCGGCACCGTGGTGCACATCAACGCCGGTATCGCCGCGCTGATCGGCGCCTTCATGATCGGCCCGCGCCTCGGTTACCGCCGTGAATCGATGGCCCCGCACAGCCTGACGATGACCATGGTCGGCGGCTCCCTGCTGTGGGTCGGCTGGTTCGGCTTCAACGTCGGTTCGTCCCTGGAAGCCGGCGCCACCGCAGGCCTGGCCTTCTTCAACACGCTGGTGGCCACCTGCGCGGCAACCGTCTCCTGGACGCTGATCGAAGCGGTCTTCAAGGGCAAGCCGTCGATGCTCGGCGCGATCTCCGGCGCTATCGCCGGCCTCGTCGTGATCACCCCGGCCTGCGGCCTGGTCGGCCCGATGGGCGCCATCATCATGGGCCTGCTCGGCGGCCTGGTGTGCTACTGGGGCGTCAATGGCCTCAAGCGCATGCTCGGCATGGACGACACCCTCGACGTGTTCGGCGTGCATGGCGTCGGCGGCATCCTCGGCGCCCTGCTGACCGGCGTGTTCGCCTCGCCCGAACTGGGCGGCACCGGTGTCTATGACTACGTCGCCAACGCCGTCGCCCCCTACGACATGAGCGCCCAGCTGGTCGCCCAGGCCTGGGGCGTGGGTACCGCGGTGGTGTGGTCCGGCGTGGTGTCCTACATCGCCTTCAAGCTGGTGGACCTGACCATCGGCCTGCGGGTCGGCGAAGACGCGGAGCGCGAAGGCCTCGACCTGAGCACCCACGGCGAGTCCGCCTACCACGACTGAGCCCATGTCGATGAATCGTTTTATGAAGGGCCTGTTCCGGCCCCGCGGAAACGACTTCATGGCCGCCGACGACGCCGTCGGCGGCGGGGCCCCGGAGCCCGCAGTGGCTCCGCCGGCCCCGCCGTCGCCGGGCCGGCGCCTGGCCCTGTGGGGACGCCACATCGCCCACCTGATCCGCCATGGCATGAACGCCGAAACCGCCCACGCCGCCCATCTGGGCGAAGTGGAAGCCCGCATCGGTGCGATGACCCTGGAGATCGAACGCGGCCAGCGCCGCATGCTGAACGGCAGCGAGGAAGCCCACGCACTGCGCCAGCAGGCCGAAGCCACGCTTGCCGCCACCGCAAGCGACATCGACGCTGGCCTGGCCGAATTGGAAGCCACGCTGTCGGCCAAGGTTGCGCGCATCGGCGAAGTGGTCAAGGTGCTCGAGAAGATCGGCCGCGACCTCGACCTGCTGGCCCTCAACGCCGCCATTCAAGCGGCCAGCGCCGGCGAACAGGGCCGTGCCTTCGCGGTAGTCGCCGACAACATCCGCGCCCTCGCCGGCGACACCGTCGCCAACGCCAAAAGCGCATCCCAGTTGCTCAACTTTGCCGATTTCCAGCAGGGCCTGCAGGGCTTCCGCCAGGAGAGCGCGGCCAGCGTGGCCCGCTCCAACCAGGAAACCGGCGCCGCCTTCACACGCATCGAAGAAAGCTTCGCCGGGCTGCGCGACGCCCTCGCCACCCTCGACGACCACGGGCGGGTCATTTCCGCCATGCACACCCTCAACCAGTCCACCTTCGACCGCCAGCGCCTCAAGCTCGAATGGGCCGAACGCCTGTGCGTCGACCTGGGCGGACTGGAAAAGCAGCCCCACGACGACATCGTGCCGGTGCTCGACCGCCTGCTCGCCAGGGAAGGCCTCACCGCTGACGCCGGCTACGACCGGCTGGCCGACATCCGCCAGCGCGGCCGCCTGCGGGTCGCCATCGAACCCGCCTTCAAGGGCCTGTCGTTCCGTTTGCAGCCCGGCGCACCGCTGCGCGGGCTGGACGTGGACTACGCCCGCGCCTTCGCCAAGCACCTGGGCGTGGCGGTGGACTTCGTCGAACACCCGTGGGACCAATGCACCGAGCTGCTGCAGGCCGGCCGCCGCCCCGGCGAGCCCGCCGCCGACCTGGTGTGGAGCGCGCTGCCGCCGAATGCCGCCTACAAGGGCGTGGCCTTCTCGGACAGCTACACCTACCTGAACTACGTGCTGGCGCGCCGCCACGACGACACACGCATCGACGGCGTGGCCAGCCTGGAAGGCAAGGTCCTCGGCTGCATCAACGACCCGGCCGCCTTCGCCGCGCTGGAAGCCGCCGGCCTGCGCTGGAGCAAGCACACCCGCAAGGAACCGGGCACGGTGCGGCTGGCCAACCTGATCGGCTATTCCGACCAGGGCGTCATCCACGACGCGCTGGCCGACGGCACCGTGGATGCCTTCGCGGTGGACCACCCGATCTTCGCGTGGGCCTGCTACGGGCAGGACAGCCCGTGGCGTGGCCGCATCGAGATCCTGCCCGAGCCGCTGTCGCGCCAGCCCTGGTTCTACGCGGTCGGCGTCGCCGACGAGCCGTCGTCGTGCCGCCTGCTGCAGGAAATCAACCGCTTCATCGCCGCCTTCACCAAAAACCGTGAGCGGGAACAGATCGAGAAGACCTGGCAGTTCGCGGTGATCCGCGGCACCGGCAGCTACCGCCAGGAACCCGGCAAGCTGCGCGGGGAGGACGCCCTGGCCGCCGACCTGGCGCGGCTGGGACCGGGCGAGACGTGAAACACCTTCCCCGTGGGGGTGGCAGCATTCTGTGGAGGCGAATTCATTCGCCCTCCGCCGGTTAAACGAAGTCCGCGGGCGAATGAATTCGCCCCCACGGGTTCGGCGACCCTCAGAGCAAGGCCATCAGTCCGGACAGCCCCAACGGTGCCGGGAATAGCGGCTCAGCCCGCGTCGCCCGGGTTGGGATACATCAGTACGCTGAGGAAACGGATCGGGCACTTGCTGAGCTTTTCCGGGCCGTGGGGGATGTCGGCGCGGAAGGTCAGCGCATCCCCCGGCTTCAGCACGTAGGTGTTCTGACCGTGGCGGTACTCGATCTCCCCTTCGAGCATGTAGATGAACTCGGTGCCGGGGTGCTCGAAGATCGGGAAGGTCTCCGACTCATGGTCGATGGTGATCAGGAAGGGCTCGAAGACCTTGGTCGGCCCCTGGTCGTAGGCCAGCAGGTGATAGGTGTGCCCCTTCTTGGTGCCACGCCGCACCACTTCCATCCCCTCGCCATCCTTCACCAGCTGCGCGCTGCCGTCGCGCACGTCATAGCCGCGGAACAGCGTGGCGATCGACACGCCGAGGGCGCCGGCCAGCCGCGACAGGGTGTCCAGGCTGGTGGCCGTCTGCGCGTTCTCGATCTTCGACAGCATGCCGCGGCTGATGCCGGCCAGGTTGGCCACGTCCGCAATGGTGAGGCCGTGCTTCTGGCGCAGGTCACGGATCGTGTTGCCCAGGTAGCGCTCCAGGCTGCCGCTGCCTTCTTGTTCGCTCATGGGGGGTCTCCCACCTAAATCTCGATGGCGAAATTATTGCACAGGCAGGTGTTTCATACGAGGAAAAAATAGTTGACACGATTCACCTTGAGATGCACTATGTGCAAAAATAATTCTCTACATGAACTTCCAGCGGAGTTGAGAGCATGTCATCGAGTCGTCGTTACACCCTGTCCCTCTCCTGTCCCGACCGGGTCGGCATCGTCGCCGCAGTGAGCGGCTTCCTCGCCAGCCATCAGGGCTGGATCACCGAGGCAAGCCACCACGCCGACGCCGAGGCGGGCCGCTTCTTCATGCGCCAGGAAATCCTCGCCGACTCCCTGCCCTTCGGCATCGACACCCTGCGCGACAAGTTCGCCCCCATCGCCGCCGAGTTCGGCATGGAGTGGCGCATCTCCGACAGCGCCCGCAAGAAGCGCGTCGTCATCCTCGTCTCCAAGCAAGAACACTGCCTGTACGACCTCTTCGCCCGCTGGCAGTCCGGCGACCTGGACATCGACATCCCCTGCGTCATCTCCAACCACGAAACCTTCCGCGGCTTCGTCGAGTGGCACGGCATCCCCTTCCACCACGTTCCCGTCACCCCGGACAACAAGCCCGCCGCCTACGCCAAGGTCGAAGAG
>JAFEDK010000034.1 GCA_018241665.1 Pseudomonadota bacterium | reverse complement strand
CGGCGGCGGCAGCAGCAGCAGCCTCGAGCCTTCACTCGGCTCGCCCGCCCATCTGCATCGCGCGCATGCACTACTTTGACTGGGGTGCCAACCTTCGCATGGGCGGCACCGGCGTCACGATCTGTCGGGCGGTCGCTGCACCGAACGCCTCAGCCCTGCACGGGAAGGTCGCCATTCACCCAGTCTGCCAGGCCATGTCGCTCGAGTGGGTCAAGAGATTTGGATCGCTGCAGATAACGTTCTCGCAACCCCTCCCGCTGCTCGAGCACCTCGGTCACCTGTCCGCATTTCGGCAGCCTCCTGGCACTGGGCGCCGCCGCTTACTTCCCGTCAACCCGCCGACAATGCTGGAAGATGTTCCTGACCGGCTGGAACAGCGGCAGCAGCAGCAGCAGCAGCAGCAGCAGCAGCAGCAGCAACCACAGCAACCTCCTTCTCCCAAGCTGTATGCTGTTGCTGTCGAAGGATACCCGCGCATCCTGCACTACTACAAGGCACATGGACTGGCCGCGCTCTTCACCCCATTGCCGAGGTCTGTTCGCGGTGGCCGCAAGCGCCTCGACCTGATTCGTCGAGCCGTTGACGTGCTCGAGCAGCAGCTGGACCTGGGCGAGTTCACTGGCATTCGGTTCGAGATTCGACTGGGCGTGATGGGCCCCGGCGTGGCTGCCGGCAACCTTCGCCTCGATGTTGCCCATGCCATCGTCTCGGAGCTTTCCGACTTTTTTTCGCGCCTAGGCCTCCTCGAGCCTCCAGGCATCGAGACTGCGACGCTATCACGCGACGAGGTCATCCGCCCTCTGCGCCACATGCTCTCCGTCGTCGATGAGAACGATCTCTTCGCATGCAGTTCGAGCGCATCGCTCACCGAGAAGCAGCGCTGCGCACTCGCGGATCTCACGAGCCAGCTATTCATCTACAACAGCAACTACGTCCGGCAGGGTCTCTACGGCCAGCTGGACGCCTTTTGGTTCCCTGCGAGCGGCGGTTCCAGCAGCAACAGCGGCGGCGGCGGCGGCGGCGGTTCCAGCGGCGGCGCTTCCAGCAGCAACAACTTTGGCCCCGCTGCCGAGCGAGCTCTGCTGCTGAGCGGCGTCAACCGGACAGATGACGACATATGGGAGGAATACCGCTCGCGGCAGACAGAGCAGCAGAAGACCGTGGGCGAGAAAGACCCTCGCCGTTTCCGCATCTGCCAAGATATCCTCGGACGGGCCCGCCTGACGCCGCACTCGACCGCTGCCCTCACGCGCAATGTCACTTGTCGGCCGCTCAAGTCAGGCGGGCAGCTGCCGCCGTCTTCGACGTACTTTGAAGCGGCGCTCGCCATCTGTCGATGGCTCGACGACAAGAGCATCGCGCTCGAAGAATGGCCGAGCAGGATACCGCTCCGAGAGGAAGGCCAGCCGCTCTGCGCTGCCTTTGTTGGCGAGCGCGGAAAGAAAGCCTCCAAGCCGGGCAAGAGGAAGGATGGCGGGCCGACGGAGGCCGAGTTGCTGGTTCAGCGGAGCGCTCGTCGTGGACTTGCATCGTCTGCAGCTGCCGACCGGGTACGGCGGGAGCTAACTGGATACAGCCGCCGAGCAGCGGAGGCTGCATTAGTCTACCGCGAGGCCGATGCAAGCGGCGAATGAAAGAGCGCGCATCGTTCATTTTTCCGGGCTGCGGCAACCACCGCGGGCGGCGGGGTCTAGTTTGGCTGGAACCACCAGCAAAATTCGCCTTCCACTTCCCGCTGAATCAGCAAAATTCGCCTCCGTCTGCTGCGTCCGCAGCATTCACTTTCGCCGAAGCAGCAGCAAAATTCGCCCTCCGTCTGCTGCATCCGCAGAATTCACTCTCGCCGAAGCAGCAGCAAAATTCACTTCGCCGCGTTGTCTCGTGCGGCCGGTCTGCGTGCGGCCGGTCAGTTTCGCCGCAGCCAGCGAAGCCGAGCTGCGGCGCCCGCCCCCCCGCCTGCCCTGCTCGCGGCACTATGGCGTCGGAACTTGGGCAACATTTGCCCGAACTGCTCCGTTCTCTCGGCCTGGCCCATCTGTTGCGCGGCGACGAGATGCTGTCCGTGTGCATCAATCTCTCGATGCGCATGCGCAACCACGCTCAGTTGCCGTTGCTATGCAAGCTCCTCGTTGAGCATGTCAAGGAGGATCAAGTTCTCGTCGAGCAGTTCTTGCGCGGTGCCCTGTGGATCCGCGCGAGAGCCGATGACGCGAGCCGGAGCGCCTGCCCGCCCCCCAGCTCGCTGAGCGTGGTTCCAAGTGGGTCAGCTGCGGCTGCGTATGTGGAATCGGTGCTCGAGTTCGCCATGGAGGCAATGGCGTGGTTACTTTTGCCATCATCTGCTGATCTTCCGTCGGCGGAACGAACGCACGAGAGTCTTTCGCCTCGTCCGTCGCCAGCACCTCCGCTCCGCCGTCCCGTCATCAGCCATGCGGCTGCTTCGCCGGCGGCCCATCTGCCATCCCAGAAGGGAGCGCCGGGCGGTGCCGGTGGCGGCGGGACCAGCAAAACTGCGAGCGCCGGCACAGCCAACCCCACGTCGCCTCTCCTTCGTCTTCCGCCGTACCTCAGCAACCTATGGCAGGCACTTGGCAAAGACGAACGCGGTGCGCGGTCAGGCATGAGTGTCCGCTGGTCGCTGACGACATCGTCTGCAGGTTTTTTCGTCGCATCGTTGTTCGCCGAGCATGCGCAAAACCACGGCTCGGCGGCCCGCGAATGGGCCTCCTGGGCCCTGGGGTTCGAGTATGTGCCACTGCAATGGCAGGATCGAAGCAGGCGTATCGGCCGTCTCTTCGAACCGGAGGACCGTGACCGAGCGAAACGGTTCTTCCAACTCATTTCCAATGCCAAAGATCCGACGCGCCGCACTCAACTTTATGCGCACGGCATACTGGTAGCAGCGGTGCGAGGCTCCCGCCTCAGCGGACTCCCCCTCCCCTCCCCCCCGAAAGCTGAACTGAACGTACAGGGCTACCGTTCTGTTCCAGTCACCATGAGGGACGAGGACGTGTGTCCCAACGACGATCTCCTCGTCGCCCACTTGGCCTCGCTGCTGAGCCACTATGCAGAGCTGCCGCCATTCACCTCGCAGAAGCTCGAGAGCAGCTGCCGCGTGTTTCCCTCTTCGGTTGCTTGCGGTGCGACCAAGAAGCGGCCTGAGATCTCCTGGAATGTGCCATATCTGCTCTTGGCTGCGGAGAGTGGCCTCGAAGCCGCTGTCAGCCGTGCTGCACGGATCGAGATTGCCTCGGCAATGGAAACGCTTCCTGACTGGCCAGCATTTTCCGCAAAGTTGGAGGAACTGCTGCAGAACGCACCGTCAGCTTTCCTCGTCGTGCAGCCGGCCAGGGGGAAGCGCGCTGCGGGTGGGGCAACTTTGACGTCTCCGCGCAGCAGCCCCGCCAAGAAGAAGGCCAAGAGCGCTGAGGACAGCAACGAGGACGGCGATGAGGATGGGTCGTCCAAGGACGAGTTGCAGCCGCCCAAGAAGAGCAAGGGCGACCCCGACAGCCGCGGCGACCGTGGAGCCAGCATTCGCGGGACCAGCGGAACCAGCCCCAGCGGCGGCGGCGGCGGCGGCAGCAGCAGCAGCAGCAGCGGCGCAAAGCCCCTCAGTGCCAACGACTGCAGCCGCCTCGTACAGAGGCTGCGAGAACTTGGCCGCTCTTACTTGCTAGACAATGCTGGGCATGCTGGGCCGTATACTGCTCAGCTGCTGAGCGACTTTGCCGTATCCGACGAACTGGGCCACGACGTCAACCGCTTGGTGGCTGCCTTCCAGAGGAAACAGCTGGTGGGCATGAAAAGTGGCCACCCCGTCCCAGGCTTTTCAACCCATCTAAGCGTCGTCGATGGCCGAGTCTACGCTGCATTCTCGGAAGGCAAGCCACCGGCTCTGGCTCCCTCGATGGAGCCGCCGTCGTATGCTATGACGTATCCTTCTGGGCACTGCACGGAAGACGGAACTGGACACAGCGTCATCTTTTCGATCGTCGACTGTGGCTTCTTCAGCAACATCTCGCACCTCACAACAGAGTACGCGTGTCCTCGGCATTATGTTATGAAGCGGAAACTGACTCTCCGAAGCCCGCATAAGAGGCGGCCGTTGTTGCTCGTCGACGACATCATCAACGTCGCGTTTGCTCTTTACTTTTTGCCCTGGTCGGTCGACAAGCTGCTGGGTCTGCCGATGGAGGAGGTACAGCAACAGCTTCGCGGCATCGGCATGGAGCAGTCCGGGCCCGGACCAAGCGGCTCACCAGAGACGGCGGACGAGGATCAGTGGCAGTTTTCGCTGTTCGATGCATTCTCGCTCGTACTCTCGCCGCGCACGGTCACTCGGCTCTTCAAGACGCTCAGGCTCGGCGTGGAGGACATCGTGGAGATCGGCCAGCACGTCGTCGACACCGAGCTATCTGAGCTCCCAAGGCAATGGATCGAGTGGGTTTGGCCGCAGAGGCAGGTCGACCTGTCCAAAAATGCTTCGCGCTGGTCGGTACGGAATCTCTACCATCGCTCGCCGCGGCAACTCCAGTGACGGTCGCTTTTTCCAGCCCATCTGGAAGCGACTGAAGCTTCTCTTTCCGCGCCCCGTGCTGCCCTCCAAGTATTCGGTCGATGCCCACGTCCTCGACTTCCTCAAGGCTGCTCTGCTCCAAAAGCGCAAGCCGTTTGAAGCTGCGCAACGTGTGCTGCGCCAGCGGTACAACTATGCAAAGACTCCGAAGGAGGCAGCACCACCTTTGCAGGTTGACCACGAATGGGAGGGTATCGTTGTTGCTCTGTCTTTTGCTCTCTGGCGGACTTCATTTCGTTCCCTAACATGGGGCGTTTCAGGTTTCGTTGAGGAACCGGACGATGACCGCACAAGTGCTCCAGCGGTGGGCCAGCAACGGCAAGCGCCGTCGCAGCAACTGCCATTGCTGGACGAGCAAGTGCGGGACCTGCCAGGGCAGGACGAGCTGCTGCTGGCCCTCCCGCCAGTTGTCCAGCCACCGCTGGCCCAAGCGCCGCTGGCCCAAGCGCACCCACCGCTGGCCCAGCAGCCAGTCAGCCAGCCGCCGCTGGTCGAGCCGCCAGTCGTCCAGCTGCCGCTGGTCACGCCGCTGCTGGTCCCGCCGCCGCTGGTCCCGCCGCCCGTCTTCCCGCCAGTCGTCCAGCCGCCGCTGGTCCAGCAGCCGCTGGTCCAGCCGCCGCTGGTCCCGCCGCTGCCGGTCCAGCTGCCAGTCTTCCAGTTGCCGCTGATCCAGCCGCCAGTTGTCCAGCCGCCGCTGGTCCAGCCGCCAC
>JAFEDK010000033.1 GCA_018241665.1 Pseudomonadota bacterium | reverse complement strand
CTGAAAACGAGGAGACCCCGTGTACCAGCCGCTGCTTGCCAATGCCCGCGATGGCTACTGGCCCGCCAGCGCGCTGATGGAGGGTGATGCCTCGACTGGCAAGTGGCAGGAACTCACGCCCGTCCTGTCCTCGTCCTGCACGGTTTTCCCACGCACCGGCTTCCTGACTCAGGCCCAGCAAGGCGACTACGCCTGGGCGCTGTGGCGGCCGTATGCCTGCTGCGAACGCCGTGGACAGGTGTTCCTTGGCAGCGTTGATTCCTTTGAGGTGCCGCGATGAAGCGTTCCGACTCTATGCAGTTCTCCCCACCGGCTCGTGGCAAGAGGATCTGTTTGGCGCTTACCGGCGCGTTGGTTCTGGCAAGCGGCGTGGCCTGGGGCCAACTGGGCTACCAGACCAGCGGCAACGTCATCGGCGATGACGTCATGTACTCCATCGGCGGCGGCAGCGCCGTTTCGATGGGCCGCGCAGCCGGCATGCGCTCGCTCGGCGTGGGTGTCGGCTGGAACAGCAATCTGATCTGCGGCGACATGAGCATCCAGACCACGTTGAAGAATCAACTCAACGGTGTCACCAATGGCTTTCAGCAGATCATGTCCTCGGTGATCCAGAGTGCTACGAGTGCTGTGGCGTCCCTGCCGGCGTTGATCATCCAGCGTGCAGATCCAGGCCTCTACAACCTGCTCACCAACGGCGTTCTGCAAGCGCGGCTGGATTTCGACCGCTCGAAGCTGACGTGCCGCGCCATGGCCGAAAAGATGGCCGAAACGGCTGGCGGCCAACTCGGCTGGAGCCAGATGGCAGAGGGGTTGGCGCTGCGTGACGCTGTTTCGAGCACGGATGCCGTCTCGGCCATCGAGCAGGCCGAGACGCGCCGTGGCAACGATGGCGTGCCCTGGGTCGGGGGAAGCAATGCTGGCGGCTCCGGTCAGCCCGCGATCAAGGTGGTCGGTGACGTCACCCGCGCGGGCTACAACCTGGTCAATGGCCGCGGGGTGACCGACACGTCGGCAATCGCTCCGGCCAGTTGCACGAGCCTGTCGTGCCAAACCTGGACCACGCCGCAGGCGGCCATCGAGTGGGCAACACGGGTGCTCGGCGAGAAGGAGCAGCGCACCTGCGACGCCTGCACCAAGACGGAGACGGTGCCCGGCGTCGGGCTGACGCCCCTGATCCAGGAGGAGTACGACGCCAAGCTGCAGGCGCTCCAGGACCTGGTCTCCAAGGCGAAGAACACGACGCCCGAAAACCTGCGGGAGGCCGGCAGCGCGTCGCTGCCCATCACGCGCGGCGTGGTCGAGGCACTGCGCGACGAACCGGACCAGCACCTGCTGTCGCAGCGCCTGGCGTCCGAGGTTGCGCTGGCGTCGGTGCTGGAGAAGGCGCTACTGCTGCAACGCACGCTGCTGACCGGCAAGAAGGAGCCCAACGTGGCGGCCAACCAGCTCGCCGTGGAGGCGGTGAACCACGAGAGCGACACGCTCGATCGCGAGATTCGCAACCTCAAGACCGAGCTGGAGCTGCGCCGGGAGCTGGCGAACAACTCGCCCATGGCGATCATCCAGCGCCACGGCACGCGCGCGGCGGGCTCGCGTGGCATCTACGAAGGCGATCCGGTGCCTGACCGCCTCGATCAGTTGCAGAAGGGCAATCCGGGAGGCCGGCCATGAGCCTGATGCGTGCGGCCTGGCTGCGCCCGCGCTGGCTGTTCAACCGGCGCGCAGCGAAGGCGCTGCTGTGGACGATGGTACTCGCGGCCGTCGCCGTGGGTGCCAACATCGTTGGCATCTACCTCGTCGGAAGTGTCGCGGGCTGGGAGCGTTGGCTGGCGGCAGCAGCGGGCTACTTCCTGGTCTGGCGGCTGTGCCTGTATGGCGCGACGGCCTACGGCTGGGTCTGGATGCGTCGCCGGCTGCTTGCGCGTGAGGACGACGCGCAAGCGCGGCGCCGCCTGGTACGCAGCGAGATCGCCGGCGTCGTTGCCATCGTGGCGCTTGAAGCCAGCCTGTTGATGCAGGGCTGAGGGGAGGTCCGAGCCATGACGCTTTTCACAACCGACTACCTGGAGTACTACCTGACCTTGGTGTCCTGGATCGTCAACAACGGCATCTGGGCGGTACTGGTATCCAGCGGGGTATTCGCACTGCCCTTCGTGGCGATCATCGTGCAGGAATGGCTTAAGGCCCGTGCGGAAGGTGCCGACGAAGGCAACAAGGGCGTGCTCTCGGCCGCACGCATCGAGAACCGGGTGTTCGTCGCCATCGTGGTGGTGATGTTCGCCGGCATCCCCCTCATCGACGTGGACCTCAACACAATTCAGTACGACAGCTCGCGCTCGGCCCAGTGCCAGGTCAACGTGCCGCAGCCCACGGATACCGGCTGGTCCCAGTCCTTCAGCACCATCAACAACCAGAGTGCCAAGGTGCCGGTCTGGTGGGCCTTCATGCACGCGCTCTCGCGCGCCGTCACCAGCGCCTCGGTGGCGGCAATCCCGTGCGGGACAGACCTGCGACAGATGCGCATGGAGATCGACGCTACCCGCATCAATGACCCGGTTCTGGCTCAGGAAGTGGCCGATTTCACACACGACTGCTACGGACCTGCACGCGCTAAATTGTTCATGGCGCGGCCGCAGCTGGACGAAGCTCAAATGAACGACGTGACCTGGATCGGTTCGAGGTTTTTCACGGATACCGGCGGCTACTACGACAGCTACCGTTCCAGCACGGCGCGCGAGTCATGGCCCTATGACGACACCCGCGACGCAGGGCTTGCGCAGGTGGCCAGTGGCGGCGGCTACCCGACCTGCAGGCAGTGGTGGGCCGATGGCAGCAACGGCCTGCGGGCACGGCTGCTGGGCCAGGTGGACCCCAGCCTGTTGAATCGCTTGGCGGGCTGGGCCGGGTTCCTGAGCCGTACCGAGGTGGACGATTCGGTGGTCCGTACCATCGCGTCACCGCGACAGCAGAAGCTCAACCAGGGTTCGGTCTATACCGACTACGGCGGCCAGATCGACAAGACCCTGCCGAACATCGTGACGCGGGCCACGGGGGATGTAGGAATGGCGGTCGGGGCACTTGCCGCATTTCCCGCCATGGACGTGGTGCGCCAGGCGCTGCCCATGGTGCTTGCCTTGCTCAAGATGGCACTGGTCATCTGCATCCCGCTCGTACTGGTCGTCGGAACCTATGACCTGAAGACGGTCGTCACCGTCAGCGTCGTGCAGTTCGCGCTGTTCTTCACCGATTTCTGGTTCCAACTCGCACGCTGGATCGACAGCACCATCCTCGATGCGCTCTATGGGTGGGGCTTCGGCTGGAACCGGCCACACACTAACTTCGATCCGCTGGTGGGGTTGAACAATGCCTTTGGCGACCTGCTCCTGATGTTCGTCATGGGCACGATGTTCCTGGTCTTGCCGGGCTTTTGGCTTGCGAGCCTTACCTGGGTTGGGATTCGGGCCGGGCAGGTCATCCAGGGGCTTTCAGATGGCAGCAAGAGCGCCGGCCAAGCAGGCGGTAAGGGCGCTGGGGCCCTTACCGGAGGTAAGCTGAAGTAGCGCGGTGCCGATCAGTCGTCGGTGTACAACTCGTGCGACGTATCGTTGTACAGATTGGGATCGTAGCCGGGTGTCTTGCGCAGTTCGGTGAGGTCGGTGAACGGCCACTCGTCTTCTTCCGATGTATTGGCAGCCGCCGCCCATCCCGCCACCACGACTCCCAGCAACACGAGTGCGAACCAGAAGGCGGCGTAGAGCAGCGCGCCCAGCACAGCCAGCTTGACCGCCCACAGCAGCACTGTGGCACCAACCGAAGGCACCCCTTTGGCCACCAACCAATTCGACACCCGCCGTTCGCCACGCGCATAGGCACGCCATCCACGGCCAAAGGCGCGGCCGATACGTTCTGCGGTGCTGGTGCGGGTTGTGGTGTTCATGGTCGTCTCCTGCTACTGAGGAATGCCTATTCCAGTGTGCTCCACTTCATTCCGTTTCGGGCTTCAATGTGTTTTCTTGCTGCTTCAGGACGCTTCGTCATCCGGTTCCACCGGGCCGGAGTCGGGCTCCACGCCGATGCGGTAGGTGGCAACGAAACGCGGCCAGTCCACATGGTCAACCAGGTCGATGTCCTCGACAATGCTGACCTTCGTTCCCGCACGCTCGAACAGAGCGATGCTCGCGGCGGGATAGTTGTTGCGCGACGGATAGAGCACCCCGTCGAACAGCGGCTGGCCGTCGTCGCCAACCATCGCATACACCTGGGCCGACACCTGCTGCGTGTGCGTGTAGTCGCGGCTCGCCAACTGCTCCAGATTCAGGCCGAAGTAGCCCGCCATCACGCCCGGCGCCGTGAGGTCGGCCAGGAGCACGTCGTCCAGCACGCCCACAGCGCGGACCATCCGGGCGTGGACCTCCTTCAGGGCGATGGAGCGTTTCGTGTCTTCAAGCCACTGGTGCTTGTGAAACACCGACTCCATCAGCGCCGTGGGCAGGTCGCGCCCCAGGTAGAGCACGCCGTAGGCCCCCGCCGGGTCATCGTAGCGATTCGTGCTGCTGCGACCATAGTACAGCGGGCTGCCCCGATAGACGACGCGGCTCACATGCTGGAGCAGTTCACCGGCATCGATCAGGAACGAAGGCAGCTCGTGGCTCATGGCGATCTCGCTTCAATGCACCTGAACGCCCAGCACGTTGAACACGACCTCGGCCACGTCGTCGATCGTGCCATGCGTCACCGCATCCACCGGCGAGCGCCCACCCAAGCCTTCGAGCGGTTCGGACAGTGCGCGGTAGATCGTCCAGTGATCGATACCCTCGACCTCCTGAAGCACGGTTTGGGTCAACTGCTGTTTCACCGGGTCGAGCTGCCAGTCGGGCAGCTTCTGACCGCGCGGCCCCACGTTCAGCGCCAGCAGCCGACGCGCGAGGATGTCCTTGTAGATCTGCTGGCGCGACTTGTCCGCCAGCTTGGCGAACTCCGCGGGCGGCAGGTTGTGCGGCTGGTTGAAGGTTTCCAGCAGCACGGCACGGCCTCGCTGGACGTCGGTTTCATTCGGTGCCCAGCGCGTGTCGGCACGCAGCGCGGCCGCCTTGCGTGCAAGGGCCTGCCCAACGGTCTCCCCCTCCAAGTTGGCGGGCAGTGTCACCGCTTCCACACGCTCGTGGACGAACGCCTGCAACTCGGCCGCGAAAGCCGTGGCATCCCGGATTTCGACGGTATCCGCGAAGCGGCGTACATCTTCCACCGTGACGCGCGGCAGACGGTCGGCAATGAATTCAATGGCAGTGGGCATGGTCATCTCCCGAGTAGGTTTGGGACAGGATTCACTCTAGTCGCCTTTGTCGCGTTTGTCAACTTAGTCGCCTGAGTGAGAACAACCTACCTGGCGGAAGCAGCGTTCCCACAGCATAGGCAGAGGCCAGCGCCGGGTCGCCGTCCAATGCATTCGAGCGGGTTCCACATTGACGCTGGAGCCGCAACCCAGGCCTCGCTATACCGAAACGGTTAAAGGCCAAAGGGCCGAAATGGCAAGGGAATGGGGTGCAAGGGGAAAGGCCCTA
The DNA here is from genome assembly GCA_018241665.1 of Pseudomonadota bacterium. Taxonomy (GTDB): domain Bacteria; phylum Pseudomonadota; class Gammaproteobacteria; order Burkholderiales; family Rhodocyclaceae; genus Zoogloea. Next base: position 1,305 of record JAFEDK010000033.1, on the reverse strand, counting down.
CCTCGAAAAGGCCAAAAGGCCTCCCGGTCGGCCCGTCATCAGGACACCCACATGCTTTCCCTGTTCCAGCGAAAACGGCCCCCGGTCGCTGCCGCACCGACGCCACCACCCGTCACCGCCCTCCCGAAAGGGCTGCTGCGTCCTGAGTCGGCCGCATCGCTGCTGGCCACCCCACGCCGGCAGAAGCTGCTGGAGCACATCTGGCAGCGTACCTCGCTCTCGCGTAGGCAATTCGCCACCCTGTATCGCACGCCCCTGGAACGCTATGCCGAACTGGTCCAGGCCTTCCCGGCCTCCGAGGCGCATCACCATGCCTACCCGGGCGGCATGCTCGACCACGGCCTGGAGATCGTCGCCTACAGCCTGAAACTGCGGCAGTCCCATCTGCTGCCCATCGGTGCCAGTCCCGAAGACCAGGCGGCGCAGTCCGAAGCCTGGACCGCCGCCGTTGCCTATGCTGCGCTGCTCCACGATATTGGCAAGATCGCCGTCGATCTACACGTCGAACTGGCCGACGGCAGTACTTGGCATCCGTGGCATGGCCCGCTGCACCAGGCGTACCGATTTCGCTACCGTGACGACCGCGAATACCGCCTGCACAGCGCCGCAACAGGCTTGCTCTATCGCCAACTGCTCGACCGCCACGTCCTGGACTGGCTCAGCGACTATCCGGCTCTCTGGGCACCGCTGCTCTATGTGCTGGCCGGTCAGTACGAACATGCCGGTGTACTGGGGGAACTTGTCGTGCAAGCAGACCGGGCGTCGGTGGCCCAGGAGCTGGGCGGCGATCCGGTGCGCGCCATGGCCGCGCCCAAGCACGCACTGCAACGCAAGCTGCTGGACGGGTTGCGCTACCTGCTCAAGGAACAGTTGAAGCTGAACCAGCCGGAAGCCTCCGATGGCTGGCTCACCGAGGATGGTTTGTGGCTGGTGAGCAAGACGGTTTCGGACAAACTGCGCGCACACCTCCTGTCTCAGGGGATCGATGGCATTCCTGCGAACAACACCGCCGTGTTCAACGTGCTGCAAGACCACGGCATGCTCCAGCCCACCTCGGACGGCAAAGCGGTCTGGCGCGCGACCGTGACCAGCACGACCGGCTGGTCCCATTCGTTCACCCTGTTGCGTCTCGCTCCCGCGCTGATCTGGGAGTCTGGCGAGCGACCAGCACCTTTCGCGGGCACGGTAGAGATCGACGCGACGCCCGCGGAAAACGACGCCTGCATGTCGGCTCCCGCGCCTACCGTCTCGGTGAACCCAGCGCAGGGAGGTCAAGAGCCTCCGATTTGGGAGGGCGACAGCACC
>JAFEDK010000032.1 GCA_018241665.1 Pseudomonadota bacterium | reverse complement strand
ACCAGCAGGAATCTGGTCGGGGTGAGAGGATTCGCACCTCCGGCCTCTACGTCCCGAACGCGCCCTCAATGCCCTTTTGACCCGCTCCGGGTTGAGGTTGCCTCATTGTAAATCAAGCACTTGCGCTCGCCTGCGCTCAGCTTCGCGCAGCTTCGGTTAGTGGCAAGTTGGGGCCTTCTGCCACTAATTTGCCACTAACGGCGAGACCGCAGAACGCACGCAGACGGCCGCAGGGCGGCCGTCGTTTCCCGCACCCGTGCGCCGGCTAAAACGCCTTCCTAAACGCTGGACCTCAACTTCTGGAGTCCACCGTGACCACCGCCTTCAAGCCCCTGACCAAGGACGACATCGCCGAGGTGCTGGGGGTGTCTCTTCGCACCATCGAGAACTGGGTGAACGACTGCACCGTACCCGCCCCGAAGCGCTTGGGCAACCGTGTCTACTGGCACCCGACCGTGTTCTACGGGTGGCTTGAGCAACGACTGACCACAGATGAAGCCGCCAGCCATGGTGAAGGCGCCGTGGCACTCTCGCCGCTGGCCGCCCAAGCCGTCAAGCCTGTACGCGGTATCAGAATGGCCAAGACCGAATCAGACCGTCTGCGTAGCAGCGAGAGGGCTAAGTCTGAAGCCTTGTTGGCGTAACGCGGGAATGGCGTGAACGGCGCTTGCCGTTACGCCGTTCCCACACTCATGCAGTGCGGGCCTTGCGCCCGCACTGCTTCCAATTGTCAGCGCACCCACTCGCCACGCACGGTGCCGACTTCACGAGGCGCGGGGGCCGCGCCCACCGACTGCTCATCCTCGTCGTCGTAGACCGCCTGAATGGCCGAGGCCGGCAGCTCGAAGAACACCACCTTGATGCTGACCCCCGCCACGCGGGCCTGTCCCTTGGCAGCACCTTTCAGGCGCAGCAGCGCGTCCTTCCAACCGCCACGCGCCCAGGCTGTGCCCTGAAACAGTTGGCGCACGCCGATGTGGTGCTGAGACGCCGCAACCGCCAGCTTCCAGGCGCCGCTGTCGTCGTCCATCAGCGTGCGCACGCCCAGCATTTCCAATTGCTGTTCCACCAAGCGGCGGGCAGCCTTGTCGTTCTTGAGCGCGACCAGCAGGCGAACGGCATCGCGGACTCGCACGTGGCTCTTGACCTTTGCGCCGTCCTTCTCGACGTGGAGGACGAACTTGCGGTCCAGCATCACGTTCAGGCAGGCGTCGCTGGGCGATTCCTTGTCCTCCGTCTTGACCGCGTGCAAGCCGAACTCGGCAATCAGCGCGGCCAGGACATCGTGCGACGGAACTGTCTCATGTTTCAGTGCGATGTAGCCCGCCAGCACGGGGCTGTAGGTATCGGCCAGTCGGTCGGTGTGCCCGATGTCCTGCAGCATCTGGTGCACCGTGGTTCGGGTCGCGCGCAGCACCTGCTGACGCTGCACCAGCAGGCGGCGCATGCGTGTCCCCATGCGTTCTGCCAGCTCACTATTGAGGTTGTTCAGCAGCGGGCTTTTCGCGTGGCCGGCACGCGTCTTGGGAACCAGGGACAGGCGCACCGAACGGCTTTCGAGTGCGTAGTCGAGTTCTGGCAAGGTGATGCCGCACATGGCGACGCCGGCCGGCGGGTTGAAGTAACGCAGGCGCCCGCCAATCACGCGAGTGAATTTGCCCTGGCCGGCGCTCTTGGTGAAGCCGCTGTTGAACACCTCGGCCAGCTTGTCCATGCGGGACTTGCTGACTTTCAAGGGTTCGAACTCGTCGCACACAAGTGCCCGCGAGCTGTCTTGGATGGCGTGCAACACCTGCGGTTCGGTGGGAACACCGTCACGCAGCACGGCTTGCGACCCCAACAGCGCCTTTTGCAGCTTGGCCCAGGTCGTCTTGCCGGAGCCCAACTCGGCACTCACGATGACGGCCGGGCAGTTCGGCAGAACGGCACCCATGGCCGTGCTGGCACACCAGCCCAGGGACGCCTTCGGCCCCCAGCTTTGTTCGAAGCCGAAGGATTCGAATGTCGATTCCAACATATGCACATCGGCAGCCGTGGCGCACGGTGTGTCCAAGTCGAAGCCGATGCTTTCGCCGGACACATAGATGCGCGAGTTGCTGGGTGTCGTGTCGATGGCGTTGCCATCTTGGTCATAGACCGCCGCGCCGTAGTTGACCACCAGGCGCTCACCTTCGAGGTAGAGGCCGGGGCCACGCACCGTTTCCGGCTTGGCCAGGCCGAAGGCATCACACTCGTGGCGAATCTTGTCAGCCAGGATGTCGGCCGAGAAGACGCGTTTTTTGGTCTTGGGGTCGGTCACGCTGAAGTGCTCTTGGCAGTAGGCCACGCCGAGCTTGGCGAACAGGGTCGCCTCGTCGAGCTGCTTGGCGCCGAGGTTGACAATCTGGCCCGTCTTCCGCGACAGGATTTGGTAGCTGCCGTCCAGATTGAAGCCGGTAACATCGAAACCGCCGTTGCGGCGGGAGATTTCGGCTATCGAATAGTTCACGGCAGCAGTAGTGCTCTCGGGCTTGATGGCCTTGGCGCCGTTACCGAACAGAACAGACAGGACGTTGTTTTGCATAGGGTTCTCCGTTGGAGGTGCCAGCAGCCCCTTGGCCGCCGGCGAGTAGGCGAAAAAAAAGCGCCTCGTGGCGCTTGGTGGTGTTCGGCGTCAGGTTCGCCGAGTGGTATTCATCTGGTCAGTGCACTGACCTGGCTGGGTCTCAGTGCTGGGTTCCGAGCGTTTCCAGCAGAGTCCACCGGAACGTGTTCATCAGACTGAATTCGAGGTATTCCTCAATCTCTTCGGAGAAGAGCTCGAAGACGGTTTCGACCTGTTCGGCGGTCATCTTGTCGTCGCCGAGGGCCGCTGCTGTGCCGGACTTCACACGGTCGATGAGGGTGAACTCTTCGTCGATGCCGTGTGCGACCGCTTCGGGTTGAAGACTCGCCAGCAATGCCGGGGAGAGCCTGTAAATCACTTGCAGGACGGCGTAAATCGTCGGGTCCTGCACCATTTGAACTTTGCTTTTCATTTTCGGAATAGGTAAAGCGAACTGCCTTGGCCCACGGCCAGCAGTTCGAGAAATTTGGTAGGGGAGAGGGGGGGAGTCGGCGCCGGCCCTGGGCGAGGCGGACATCATCTTTCCAACGCGTCGACCCCAGGGCATGCCAGCAGGCACAAAATGTTAAAGAGCACGGAACCACTCGCCACCGGAGGTGGGGGTTGCCGTGCTCTTGCGCTGGGGGATATGGCGCTGATGAATGTGTGCCGCCAATGTAACCGAAAACTGTCGGCCTGCAACTCGGCGGGCGTGAAATATTTCTCGACCCGCCCGCGAGGCCTGTCCGATGCGACCGTCTTGCAGACCGTCGCCAAGAGGGAGACGGTCGAAGCAGACGCTTCCACCGTCGAGAAGGGCGGCACGATGGCTCTTCGGTCGCTAGGGCGACACACCATCTTGCAGGCTGGACGCCCGCATCCACCCCCAACACCGCGCCCCTTGCCCGCTGAACTCGCTGTCGGCGAGTGCAACGGTCGGGCACCCCGCGTGTGGCGCGCCGACGCACGTGCCTGGCGGCCCGTCCATCGGCTCCGGCTGGACGCCCGGCCCCACCCAGGGTGCCCGACCGCTTTCAGCGGCCTGGGGCGGGGATTCGCTGCGCTGCTCCCCCACTGCGTCACCGGCCCTGGGGGGCCTGAGTTCGCTGGGGCGAACTCTTCCTTGTGGCGCCCCCTGCCGCGCGCCGACCGTGTGGGCACGGTGCAGCTTGCGGGGCTGCGGCTGAACGCCTGGCCCCACGTCCTATGGCGCGGCTCCCCGGCAGCGGCTGGACGCCGGCTGTCCCCGCAACGTGCGCCAGGCCTGAAGACTTGGCGTACTCCGCACACGGAGTCTCGCGCGAATTTCGCGCTCGACCGCAGAAATATCACGTCTCGCCAGTATCCTTTCGGGCTATCCGAATAACAAACGAGAGAGAGGGCCCCTTGGCAACTCGTCGCAGCACTTCCAATTCAGCCACCAACGCTCAGACCACCGACTACCAGCACAGCCAAGAGGCCACCCAGCGCCCGGACGTGGGCGTGCAGGACCAGTTCACCACCAAGAAGCCGCCCAAGACCTACCGCTACGACAGCAGCCTGGACCCGGCGCTGAGCTGGGACGAGAACCGCGACCGCGACCTGGCCGAGTGGCTGATTGGGCTGGTGCAGCGCAGCGCTGCCGAGGGCGAGGCGGCGGTGTTTGCCGCACCCCAGGTGTGGGCCGGCGGCGGGGTGCAGGTGCAGTCGCTCAAGGCAGCGGCAGACCTGCTGAAGGCGCTGTCGCAGCCCTTCCTGAACTGGGCAGGCAAGGCCGAGCGCCACCAGATTGATGTGCCCACGGTGCCGCTGTTCGTACACGAGCGGCACTCGACCAAGGCCATTCTCGACGGCATCAAGAGCCGCAAGGCCAAGGGCACGACGCTGGACCTGTTCGGCGACGGCGGCCTGGACGTGACCGACAAGCTCGACGCCTACGAGCACAAGGGGCCGTGGCAGAACCGGATGATTTTGGGCGACAGCCTGCAAATCATGAATTCACTGATGGAGTTCGAGGGTTTGGGCGGCCAGATTCAAATGATTTTTATGGACCCGCCCTACGGCGTTAAATTTGGGTCGAATTTTCAGCCGTTCGTTCGCAAGAAGGATGTCAGGCACGGCGGCGATGACGATATGACTCGCGAGCCGGAAATGGTTAAAGCCTACCGTGATACCTGGGAGCTTGGCCTTCATTCCTATCTGACTTATCTTCGCGACAGGCTTTTAGTTGCCAGAGACTTGCTCAGTGCCTCCGGAAGCATCTTCATTCAGATATCTGATGAAAACATTCATCATGTCCGTGAAGTTTTGGATGAAGTGTTTGGAGCGAGCAATTTCTGCTCTCAGATTGCATTCCAAACAACCACGGGCCGTGGTGCCGGAATGTTGGATAATACATTCGACTCACTGCTTTGGTATGCAAAGGACAAGGAAAACGCAAAATACAGGCAGTTGTTTGTTTCAAAGGGCGACAGACTTGCGTATTTTAATCATGTCGAGTTGCTCGACGGAAATTTTGTCAAGCTAAC
>JAFEDK010000031.1 GCA_018241665.1 Pseudomonadota bacterium | reverse complement strand
TCCTCTCACCCCGACCAGAATTTCCTTGTAAATCAAGGACTTAGAACAGCCGCCACGACGCGGCTGTTTTGCTTTCTGGCGGTTCTGTGCCAATTCTGTGCCAAACGGCTGGGATTCAACGGCCAGCTACCGGGTCCATATAAGCCCACTGCCTACAGGAGTCTCCTCATTAATCGGAGATATCCATGGCACACATTGCCAATCGCAGCCGCTTTCGCGTCACCGTCAAGAACAAGCCCGACCTGACCCTGTACTTCAGCTTCAACAAAGTGGCTGAGGTCGAGACGTACATGCGCGAACTGCGTGCCCAGGGCTACAAGCCGATGGTCGTGCAGCTCGACGAAAGCTGGCTGGTCCGCATACGCGAGCAGGGGCACAAGCCGCTCGAGGCCACCTTCGAGTCGGAGGCCGCGGCCACCCAGTTCATCGAAAAGACCAGCGAGGAGCGCAAGCGCGGCCTGTTCATCGACTACACAGCCGCCCTGAAGGTCACTTTCGCGGACATCCTGGTGCGCTATCTGCTCGAAGAAACCAGCCGCAAGAAAAGCGGCGAGGTGCTCGCCTACGTCCTGGAGGGTTGGCTCGAGGACAGCGGCCCCCGAGGCGTCGAATTGCTCGCCCAATACCGTGAAGAGCTCCGGGCCCGAGGGCGCAAGGTGCGCCAGCCCAAGTTCAAGATGCGCCAACCCGGCACGGAACTCGCCTGGATTCACAAGCGCCTGGCAGAGGTCACCACAGTCGACATCGAAGGCTTCATCGACGAGCGCCTCGAGGTCGTCGCGAAAGGAACGGTCGACCGGGAAATCGACCGGCTCAAGGCCATCTTCAAGGTGGCACTGAAAGTCTGGGACTACAACCTCGCCAAGAACCCGATGGACGCCGTGCGGCGCCCGGACTTCTTCAACGAGCGCGACCGCCGGATTTCTGCCGACGAAGAGCGTCGGCTGCTCGAGGCGCTCGCCCAGCTGGACCTGGAGCGCGCCATCGAGCCCATGCTGCGCGAACTCGCCGACCAGGAGCTGTCGGGCACGTCGTTCAGCAGCAACAGCGCCCGCAAGAAGGTATTGGTGGAGGTCAGAAAGCGCCTGCGGGCGCAGGCCGAGGAAGAAGCCCATGTCGAGCCCTATCTGCAGGCCTTCTATCTGTTCCAGGTCATGACGGGAGCGCGCCGCGGCGAGACCGTGAATATGACCTGGGACCGCATCGACTTCGAAGCCCGAACCGCCTTCTTACCCGAGACCAAGAACGGGCGCGCGCGCAAGCTGGCGCTACGCCAGGACCTCATCGACGTACTGGCCGAGTTGCCCAAGGACACAGCTTACGTATTCGATGTCGGCCTGGACCACATCGTGGGGGCCTGGGACAAGGCATGTGCGATGGCCGGCATCCAGGACCTGCGTATCCATGACTGCCGGCACGAGGCGCTATCGCGCCTGGCCGAGACCGGCAAATTCAGCATTCCGGAGCTGCAGGTATTCAGTGGGCACCGGGACGTGCGCATGCTGATGCGCTACGCCCACCTGTGCGCATCGCGGCTCGCGGCAAAGCTCGACGAATGCTTCAAGGACGAGGCCAAGATTCGCATCCACCGCGGGCGCCGATTCCTCAGCAAGCACGCCGACGTAAAAGTCAAAGACATCCTGGAGGCATCCGGTAACGGGGAAACAGTTCTGCCTGCCGCCCCGCCCTGCACCGATACGCAGGAGGCCGTTACCGAGGAGGCGCCGAGCAAGGTGTCGAACGTCATCCCTTTTCGGCCACGTCTGCAAGCCTGAGGGCTGCCGCGCATGCGGTGCGGGAATAAACAGGGGGCCTACACCTGGCAACACAACAGCATTAGCGATGCCATGCCCCATTGCCAGGAATTCCGCCTCGTGACCCGCGCCGACGTGGCACAGATGTTCGGCGTCTGCGTCAAGACCGTCGACAACTACATCGAGGAAGGGCTGCTCCCGCAACCCGTGCAGTTCGCCAGCAGGGAGTACTGGCACCCGGACGACATGCAGTCCTTCATGGACGCGACGTTCAAGCGTACGCCATCCGAGCCTTCTCCCACGCCTGCCGCGCAGTTGGATGGGACACAGGCGATACCCGAAGCGTCACCCACCCGGCATGAGGCCCCGCGAAAGGCATGCGCCCCGAAATCCCGCGCCAGCCACCCCACCGTGAGGGCCAAGACACGGGGACAGGCCCTGCTCCATCGACTCAACTCGTCGGCCTGAGGGGCATCGCGCCCGCCGGGCCCGGCGAGAGTCGTTCTGGCAGGTCAGGGAGGTTGCAGTCCGGCAGGGGCGAACCCAACGGTCTTCGCGGCTCCAAAACCGCAGGAGGTGCGCCCTACTCCGTGGAGCGCTCTCCGGTGGGTGCATGCCCGCTACAGAAAATGTTGTGGCTCGTTGCACGGCCGAGAAGTATCGTGTTACAGTTCGCTTCTTCATCAGCGCAATATCTCGCGCAAGAACACGACTCCACCCGCACATCGCTGCGGGCGTCGGATTGTCGTGTTCTTTAAAAAATCCCGCCGTCCAGGCAACCATCGATAACGCGCAGACTCGCAAACTACCCTGCCACGACCGATGGTGGCGCCTATTACGCAACCTATTTCTCATTGTTGACCAACGGTCGACAGACCCTCACACGTCCCCTATTCAAGCCCCGCTCGTCGGGGCTTTTTTTATTTCCGAATCCAAATGCAAAACAAATTCCAAATCTCTTTTTATGAAAATTCGCAAGGCGTCACTGTCGGCTCCTTGAGCATCGGCAGCCAAAAGCTGCTCGATACAACGCACCCTGCGACCATTGCCTATGCACTACAAGCCATGAACGCGGAGTCTGTCGAAATAACACATGAATTCACGTGCTTTGAGATTCCCCTCCCCGGCGTGATGCTGATGTCCCATCAATTGGAATCGCTGGGTCAACATGCGCACTGGGTTTCGCATTTCATGATGTTCTCGCAGATTGATTCATTCAACCCACCAGCGATTGATGACCGGGCAGACATTCACCTCCGGACCGCCATCCACTTCCTGCCCAAGGGAATGGTCAAGCGCAAGCCGACAAGTGCAAAGCCCCAGGATTGGAGGAAGAAGCTGAATTTCCGTAAGGGCTTCATCTACTTTCCCTTCTGCTGAGAAGCCTGGTGGCTGCTTCCGATTCAGCGACAGGAACCGCTGATTTGCTTAATCAAACAAGATTCAACCCAAAAATACACAAGACAATAATCATGATTCAACTGAACCCCATCAAAACCCCTTTGCAATTCGAACAAAACAATGGCGTCGAAAGCTGGAAGGAGATTTTCTCGGAGCACGGTGGACTTGACGTGGAGACCGGCGCCTTTGTTCCACTGAGAAACATCCAGAAGATGCTCAATCAGAACGACACGAGCGCAGTCAACTATGTACTGGATTCCATTGCGGGAGCTTCAGAATACGGGAGCATAAAGCTTGAAACTTATCCAGACTTCAAGAGGCTTTTTAACAAACCCCGAGAAATCAAATATTTTCTACAAGCACTGGAAGAATATGCAGAATGTTTCTGGCTCAACGAACGGCACATGCACGCCTTCTTCAATAAAATGATTCACGATGAGATGGATTGCATCTCCTACGCCAGCATTGCCAATTGGCTCGAAGAGAATGCTGAATGAATCACCCTCACTGTTGGCGCATCGTCACATTGCCCCCCCAATAGGGGAGATTGGGGACACCGCTTCTACCTAGCGAAGAGGTCTTGGAACTTCAGGTGCAAACGCCCAACCGTTTCCAAGCTCAGAATGGACCAAAGACAACAACCGCCGCCCAGTTCAGCTTCACCATTTCATACCGCCGATGTCGGAGGAATCCGTGCCGCTGTAAGCATCGCTGTCAGAAAGTCCGGTGCTGGCGTGATGCTCGAATGACACACCGCTATCGCCATAGGTCTTGCCCATGACATCCACCACGCCCCCATCAAGCATGGGCGTGCCGTCTACGTTGACCGTCGGCCCAGCGTACCCCGCAATGCCTGCCGCAGCCAGTGCACCACCTGCACCCAGGCGGCCGACCATGCTTTGGCGACGGCGGCGCTCCTGCTCATCTCCAGCCTCGCCCACCCAGCGACGCACCGCTCCGGCCTTTCTCACACGGCCAACAACAGCCTGGACGATACCGATGACCACCCCAAGACCGAAGAGCAGCATCCCTGCGCGAATCGGCCAGACATAAAAAGGCTTCCCCCACACCTTGTGTTCGGGCGCAAAAAACAAGCCGAAGAAATAAAGGAGCAACCCGCAGGTGACGAGCACGGACCAGATGGAAATACCGCGTTTCATGAAGCTGATTCTTTCAAGTGGAAAAGGATACTGTCACACTATGTTACATGGAGCGAATGGTAATGCCATCGAGCAAATTCGCCCCACAAGAAAGCCCTGTGAGACTTGAAGTCTCACAGGGCGAATCAGTCTTGGGGTTGTTACCCTGTTACCTCCGCCGTGACAGCGGAAGGCTTGGCAATTTTTGCCGCCTCAAAAGCGATGATGAGCAGCGTTCCCGTCGGTTTGCCTTCGCGTGACAGATAGAAGTCTGTCTTCAGCTTGCCTGTGACCTTGACGAAGTCGCCCTTGTCGAGCAGCGGCTTGCTGCCCTTCATGACCCGCACCGTGTACCAGGTGGGCTCGGTATCGACACCGCGCTGACTCTCCGCCAGGCGAAATTCGAAGTACGTCTTGCCAGTGGTCTTGCTCTTCTTGGCCTCGGGCTGGGTGGCGACGTTTCCAAAAACTTGCATGTGATGTCCTCTTTGAACGCAGGGCGGATGCCCTGTCTTGTTCGTGTAGCAACCGCGTTCCTTTTTGGTCAGTGCACTGCTTCCCCGGTTGTTGCCGGCGCAGCCAACTGACCTGGAAGAGTGATGGAGACACTCACGTCCGTCACCTCGTACCCCGTGATGAAACTGGGTATGGCATCTGCCCTGGCCAGCGTCAACATGACCCGGTGCAAATCTTGGAGGCAGACCGCAGACGACAGCCCGCTGGCGCTTTCGCACAGTTGGAGCAGCGGTCGGATGTCTGCGCCGAGCGGTTGCCCCTGTATCACGACAGCTTCCAGCCCTCCTGCTCTGCCCAGTGAGAATCCGTGCCGAGCTATCGGCATCGCACGGAAGAACGCCGCAAATGCGGGCTCCCCAAGAGGCAGCACAAATCGATGCTGATGGCCTTCAAGCTGGTGCGTTATCACGCCCCAATGGCTGCCCAGCGTGGATGAAAATGCACTCACCCGAAACGGAATATCGCTACCCGGGATACGGGTGAACAGGTCATAAGTTGCAACCTTGACGTCACCACACAACATCCATCGCTGCTCGTAGCGCTCGATTTCTGAGCGGGTGCGATGCCTGGTGGCTGCAGCAACTTCCGCAGGGGACATCAGGCGCCCCTTGGCGAACTGGGTATCCAGGTCGTTTTTCGATGGCTCGTATGTGAGCTCTCTGAGTCTGTTCATGTTGTCCTTCCAAAGCGCGATATCGCGCAGTTCGTATAGACACCACTCGCACGTCCTGCGAACTCATGTGTCTTGCCGTCTCAGCAGTTGCTGCTGACACCTCACTTCCGGCCCGCAGGTGAGGCGCGCGAATCTAAATCGACGCGCGCAGCACCATCACCCGGAATCAGCAGTCCTGTAGGGTGGAGCCACGGCGGCATACTCACCGGCCTGCGGTAAGGCAGATAGTTGTCGGTAAACCAGCCTTGCGTAGAAAATCCGCCGCGCCCATCCATGCGCACGCGGGGCAGCCAAATGGGTAACTCCTGCACCATCACATGCCCGGCCAGCAGGTCCACGAGCCGCAGGCGCCCGTCCTTCAGCCGCTCCTCCATCGTGAGCCACACCTCGAACTGCTGCCCGTCCGTGGGCACCAGCCGGCGGCGCCCCTCCGCCAGCGAGTGCCGCGCTGTCTCCGCGGCGAGGCCTGCCAACGTCGCGAGCACACGGTTTTTGATGCGCTCGGTACGGGTGTAGACAACGACCCGGCGCAGCACTGGCTTGAGCGTTGTGGCCGCGCCCACCGAGAGCACCAGAGATTTGAGGGATGCGGCGCGGTCGGACCCACGCGCGCTACGGTCGACCTCAAACCACGTCACGCCGTCTGACTCGAATGCCGCAGCGTCGGGTCGAAGATTCAGGAGACGACGTTTCCCGGGTGGTTGGGTCGCCACCTGCAGCAGGCCCTGCGCAGCAGAGTCGCCTGAACCGAGCCGCGTGCTGAGAACCTGCAGCAGTTCTTGTTCAGACATCGCTTCCAGCCCCCGCGCTTCCGAACACAGTGTCACAAACTGTGCCCAGAGCCGATGCTCTGGATTCGTCATATCGGTAACGCGCCGGACGGACGCTGCGGCAGCAACGTCACGCTCCTCCAACCATGCGACACCACGTTCGGTGAGGCCATAGACGGTCATGAAGCGGCTGGTCCGGTACCTGGCAAGCAATCGCGCCTTACACATGCCGCGTACCGCTCTCTGAGCGGCGCTCAGCGCCGCCTTGAACGGTCGCTCCGCAAAGCAGTGCACCGCGATGTCGATGGTGCGGATGACGCGAAAGCGGTTGGCCAATGACAGCGAGCGCAGCCAAATGGCCTCCTGCAAAGGCCATGTTCCGATGCGTGCCGTCACACCTCGAGCAACCCTCCGGGAGACTTCTTCTGTCGTAGACAGGGGCTCGTGCGTCTCAGGGGCAGGAGCAGCACTCTCGTTGGTGCATTGCATCTTTGCACCTGTGGCAGTGGTGGCAGGTCCCGGGGTGGAGTCGGGCGTGTCGTCGGGGTGCGTTGTCATTGTCAGAGTTCCGGTGGTTGGTTCCACCGGCCCCCTGAGCAACCGTGCGGTGCCGTTGGGCCTCGTGCCGGTGGTTCCCTCGTGTAGCGAACGCATCGCTATCGCGCTGCCCGTTCACACCACCCAGCACACCTCGCGAGACCTGTAGAGCGTTGGGTGATATCGATGTCCGGCTGCACGACCTCCACCGGGCATGGGGCAGGTGTCTTTCCCCGCTGGAGGTCTCGCACGCCACGGGCGTGCGTCAGCCGCGTTTTCGTCGCGACGTGCTTCCAACGCCACTGTTCCATCGCCCGGCTGCGCCGGTGCGAACCGCCGCCGTCCGCAGATGTTTTTTCGAGGGAGGAGGTATCTCAGGACGGCTTGCGCAACTGTGCTCACGGCGTGCCCTGCGGCCTCGGCTGACCCCAAGCCCGCCCCAAGCAGGTGTTCCTTCGGGCGGCCCCGGGGCCCCGGCCGGGTGAGGTGCTACGCACCCCGTTCCTCCAAAGACGGCACGCGCGGGGACGGCGGCGGTTCGCACCGCCTTGCCGCGCCCAGTCGCGAGCAGCTGTGCTCCCATAAACGCCCACCAAAGCCATCCGAGCCTCTTACACGCAGCAACGGTTTCACAAGGGCCCGGGCTGGACGCACGGCCGTCCGCCCGCTGGTGCCATCGAGTGGGCTCTTTGCTGCCATCGGGCCAGGCGCTTCTAGAAGCCGTTCAGGCCAATGCAGAGGGTTCTTCCTTGCCACTTCCCGACAGGCATTCGCGTTTCCGTGGTGCAGCTGAGCGTCTATCCCTGGGACATCAGTCGATGTGTCTACACGTCACACGGGGCTCCGTCGGAGCTGCCGGGAGCCTTTCATGAAAATCAATATCCGAGGCCGTCGTGCCTATCTTTACCGTCGACGCTGGGTACCTGTCGGCCCTGGCGTACCGCATGGGTACCCCACCGAAGACTATGTAGGCGTCATCGATGCCGATGCTGAATCCATCCCCGCGCAGCTGCTGCCGCTGCTGAGTAAGGCTGAACAGGAGCAGTTGCGCGACAAGGTTCTGCGACCTGCGGCGCAAGCCCGCGCCGCCCAGGAGCGCAGAGCGCTAGACCCCCAGTGGCGTATCGCGGAGGCCGCGCGGCTGCTGGCGGAGGCTGCACAGCTCAGCCAGGAGCGGCGCGTGCCGCGCTCCAGTCTCGCCCCTGCTCTGCAGGCGCTGGATGCTATCCGCTTGGTAGATGGCGTACCGAGCCGACCTCCACAACCAATGCCCGCAGCAGCGGACAGGCTGACAGAAGCGCTGGCCGCCGTGAAGGCCGCCGCTGCAGCTGTACGCGACGGTGCCTATGGCTACGCGCCTGCCGAGGGCGCGCGCAGCACGCGAACGTACCGCCTGTGGTCTGAGCTGACCGAGGCGCTGGACGGCAGTCGACAGAGCCTGTTGCGTGCGCTGCAAGAGAAGGGCTTTGTGAAGACGCGCAAGGGGTGAGATACAGGGGCCGTGGCGATGACCTCCGCTTTGCCCCTCCATCGTTGCAGACAGCAGGGGCACTCTTGGCAGCTTGCCGCACGCAGGTGCGGTGTTCTGTCACCACATACCACTTGGTGTGGAGAACTCACTCAGCGATGGGTACGCAAATCCTTCGCGAGGACGCACCAAATTCAAGCACCAGTGACTACACGTAAGGCGTGCATGTGCACGCGCTAAGGACACTCACCGATGAACACCAATTTTTGTTTGCAAGCCAACCCAGCCACCTCCCGAAGGACATCCATCCCGTCTCCCGCCGCGCAGGAGGAGTCCAGGGAAGAGCGAGTCAGCCGTTTGTATGCATCGCCTGGCGGCCCGCTCATCGGCTGGCTGTTTGATGAATGCCGTCGGCGGCGCCAGGAGTACCGCGAGATGGCAGCTTGTCTGGGCGTGACCTACGGCTACGTCAACCAGCTGCGCAGCGGCCTGCGGCAGACACGGCACATCAGCGACGACTTTGCCGTCGCCTGTGCCCACTACTTGGGTGTACCGCCTGTCGTTGTCAAGATGGTTGCCGGCCGCATTCCCATGTCCGACTTTGTAACGCCACGGGAGCCTGAGGAGGATGCATTGGACCGTGCCATGGCGCAGATGCTCGACGACCCGGTCGCGCGCAGGAACTTGCCGGCGGACATGAGCGAGCTCTCCCTGTCTGCCAAGCGTGCGCTGGTGGCCATGTACATCGAAGCCTCTGGACGAGATGTTTTTGGCATGCACCAGTTGCCGGAGATGGTGCGCTGGCTGCAGCGGGCTGCAACGATTCATGACGAATCTGAAGCAGAGATGCTGAGAGGGCACCGCGATTTCGCTGACTGACGCCGGTAGGCTGCACACCGACCGTCACGGTGGCGATGAGAGAGTTGATTGACCAAGAAGGGGGAAGCCATGGCTTCCCCCTTCTTTTTTGTTCAGAGGGAATAAACACCCGACCTACACGTGCCAGCTGGTGCCGCTTGGTGGCGTCAGCGAACACGACAGGACGCGACCGGTCATCACCGGGTCCTTCCGTTTTTAGCAACTCTATTTTTTGAAAGACTCCAACATGTCGGACCTGCATAACGACGTTTTCGTTCCTTTGAACTCTGAAGCCGTCCACCACCTGCTACACGCAGCTGATGAGGCGATGTCCCACCATGCCATCCAGGAGGAATACACCCTTCAGCGGCTCACGAACTCCCTGAAAGCCCGTAAAAGTGATGTCCTGAACATCCCGTGTGATGTTCCGGTGGTGCAAGCCAGCGCGCGCTACTTCATGTTGCTGGAGACAGCGGCCGAGCACCTCAAGGGCCGGTTTTCTTCTGCTGATTTCGACCTTCTGCTCAATGCCCAATGCACCCCTATCTGGAACTGGGAGCCCTCCTACTCTCTCGCAGGCATGGTGGCGGACGCGTACGGCATCGAGGAGTTGGAAAACGTGGACACAGGCAATCCGCTGCACGTCTTTTTGGAGCGCTTGTTGATTCTGTCGCCGCTGGAGAACGCCGTCCTGGTCGATGCGTGTGAGCAGGTCTGGCGTGGACATCCCAATCCTCTGCTTTGAATTCGCGTCTCCTCGAGACAAATGCGGCCCTGGTGGCCGCTTTGTCATTTCACGCTGGCTAAAACACGCTCCTAGACGTGCCAGCTGGAGCCGTTTTGTGGCGCCAGCGGGCACGAGCGGGCGCGGTCGGTCGCTCTCGTGCTCCGACCACCGGCGTGGAGCAATAAATGTCTGAAACAAAGTCGGTCCTCAAACTTGGGGACCTCGCGACCCTCCTGGGCCGAAGCCCTGAAACCATCCGCAAGGACATCCACCGCAATCCGGCCGCAGTCCCGCCGCGCCTATGCATCGAGGGGACGAGGCTGCTGCGCTGGCGTGCCGCCGATGTCGACGCCTGGCTCGCCCAGCGCGTGGAGGGCCCGCGCCATGACTGAGGCACCGAAGAATGTTTTTTCCCGCCCACTCAACATCGGGTACATGCTGCGCAATGAGCCACCGGCGTTGGACCACGTCCTTCCCGGACTGCTGGCCGAAACTGTGGGCCTCGTCGTAGGCCCCGGCGCGGTGAGCAAGACGATGCTGGCGCTGCAAATAGGTATTGCGATGGCAACCGGCACGCCACTACTGGACGGCCTTGTCGGTGGCATCTCAGGACGACCACAGAAGCCAGAGCGTGTGGTGCTGGTTCTCGCCGAGGAATCTGCCAACGTGGTGTGGCAACGGCTGCACGCCATCATGAGCGTCCAACTCGCAGCCTCTGACATCGACCCTGAACTGGCGGCGGGGCTCCTAGAAAGGAACCTCGGCATCCACGCCCTGGCAGGCAGCGACCAAGTCAACCTACTCGGAGATACCTGGGAGAAGACCCCCTCCGGTGACCTGCTGCGTCACGCTTGCGAAGGCGCTCGACTGGTGGTCCTCGACCCTGTGCGGGACTTTCACAACGCGGATGAGAACGACTCGACAGCCATGAAGGCTCTTGCTCGTCATATCGCGAGCTATGCAAAGTCGACCGGCGCAGCTTGGCTGCTGGTTCACCATGCCAGTCGTGCAGCAGCACTGAACGGCTACGGAGGCGGTGCTGATGCGGGACGAGGGTCCACAGCCCTGACAAACGCGGTGCGCTGGCAGCTCAACCTCAGCCGTCCCACTCGAGAGTCTGCGAAGCAGCATGGCCTGCCCCTGAACAGTTTGCACCGGCATGTACTGCTTGATGTACCGAAGGCAAACTACATCGAAACGCCCAGCACCATGGTCGTTGCGCGCGGCCCTCACGGTGTGCTGGTGCCCGCCGGGGAGGTCGCATGAATCGAGAGATTGCAACGTCCATTCCCACCTCGCCACGGGTTGTTCGTCTCGCGCAGCCCTTCGGGCTGTGCCAGCTGTTCCGGCCACTGGCCAAGGACAGCAAACCCCGTCCGGTGCTCAATGAGCAGTTCGAGTACGCCGGAGTGACGCTACGCTTCAGCGCGCGCGAGGCGATGGGGGCGCCGGAACAGACGCTGCTGCTAGCCCTGCTCGAGATAGCACAGGAGCAGCATCGCCGGCGTCCGGCAGAGCACATGCTGGATGAAACCGACCGCAGCGAAGTAGGAGCGCTGCTATGGTCAGGGCTACACGCCGGTACCGCTGCACCGCTCGTGAATGCACCTTCAACCCTGAAGCTGCACTGCAGCTGGAGCGAACTGCACCGCCGTTGCGGCGGCAGGAGCGTGGGCGGCCAAGTGACAGAGAGCCGACGCCAGTCGTTGATGAGACTGTGTGAGGTGACGGTTTGGGAACGGGTCGAGTCGACGCGCAGGGTGCGTTCGTGCAGGTTGGTGAGCTGGCTGCTCGGAGATGACCAGCGCGTTCATGTCGCATTGAACCACCGTCTGGCCGCTGCGCTGCTGGCGCCGAGCTACGCTCAGGTGCTCCTGTCCGAGCGGCTCTGCCTGCCTTCACAGACGGCAATGTTGGTCCATGCCTTCCTGTCCACCTGTCTCGGCGTCGGCAAGACGATGTCCATCGGGCACGAAACGCTGGTTGCTCGGCTGTGGCCGTCGAGAAGCGGCTTGACACCCGCCAGTACACAGCGACGACGCCTGAGTGATGTGCGTGCTGCACTGCGTGCCATCGGCCGGCTTGGGCGGTGGCGAGTGGAGTCGGACGCCACAGGCGCGAGCGTCACTCGCATCGTGCCAAAGCCCGACGCCAGGACTCCCGTGACGGAAGCACCTCTCGTTCCGACAGTAGTGCCTCGACCGGCCGCCAAACCACCCGTTCGCGATATGACGATGGCAGGACATTTCGTAGTCTCCGACGCGTCATTTGGTGAGCAGCCGTTCTGGAAAAAATTGAGCGTCCGCAAGCACTTGCCGCGAAATGACGAGGGCGGTACTACTTCTTAATAAAGAAGGCTTCTTCAGAGGCAAGGCCGGGCATTCGCTGCCCGCCCTGCCATGGCGTATGGGGCGCCCAGCTCATCAAAGGCGGTTGACCATCCTTTCTTGCCGGCCCGCTGCACTATCTTGCCTCGAGGCAAGATGCCTGGCCGTTTCCCTATTACCTGGGTTACCGCGCCCTGTTCAAAGAAAGAGGGGCAGCCGATGTGGCCGCCCCCCCGTGAATCAGCCGCTTCGCGGCCCTGGTGCAAGGTTTAATGAATAGCCTGGTCAGCTGTGGTCGAGAGCGCCTTTGCCGCTTGGGCTGCGGCGACAAAGATGTTCATCAAGTGGACCGCATTTGCCCCACGTCCGGCCACCATGACCCGGCTGTCCAGCGGGGGCTCCTGGGTACGGGCGAATTGACCGGACGCATGGTTCATGAGGCGTAGACCTGCGTTGAGCATGTAAAACAAGTGCTCGTTTCCGGTCGGTCGTTTTTGCACGGTGGCAGCCTTGAGGAGCGCCTCGTCATTCCGCAGCTTGCCGCAAGCCGTCATCATGGTCACGCTGACGGATGCATCGAAGGCGTTGAGCATCAACGTGATGTGACCTCGTTCGACCGAGTCGCGCAACCACAGTTGCGCGTCCTTTTCCCACATCGGGACAGCCCACTGAAATCGCAATCCTT
>JAFEDK010000030.1:108040-116025 GCA_018241665.1 Pseudomonadota bacterium | reverse complement strand
GGGCTGCGGGCTGCGGGCTGTGGGCTGCGGGCTGTGGGCTGTGGGCTGCGGGCTGTGGGCTGCGGGCTGTGGGCTGCGGGCTGTGGGCTGCGGGCTGTGGGCTGCGGGCTGTGGGCTGCGGGCTGTGGGGGCGAATTCATTCGCCCGACGCGTGTGGCCTCACCTCCGCGGGCGAATGAATTCGCCCCCACAGATTGACCCGCATCCCCGCCTCACAGATTGCTCCCCCAGACGCCCACTACCCGCCCACGTTCGGCTGCTCCCGGCGTAAGCCCTCAAGGAAGCCGATGATCCTCGCCCCAACCCGATCCGGCGCTTCCACGTGGGGGTAGTGGCCGCTCCCCTCCACCAGCAGGCTCTCCCCGCTCAGTCGCGCGGTGATCAGGCGTGCCTCCCCAGCTGGATCGGCGAAGTCCGGGTCGTCCGTGCCCATCACCACCAGGCTGGGCACGCGGATGTGGTCGAGGATCGCCTCGGTGTCGGCCTTCGAGAGGCCGATCATCGTCTCCAGCGCCTGCATGCGCCCCGGCTCCCGCAGGCTGCGGGCCAGGCGCTCGCGCTGCTGTGCGTGGTCGGGCGGCGGCGCCAGCGGGAACAGACTGTCCCAGTACTTCAGCCAGAAAGCCGTCCGCCACGGGCCGGCGAAGCCCAGCCACAGGGCCGCCCTCACCCACGGCGCGGCCGGCAAGTCGCGCAGCACCGGCCCCAGCAGCACCCTACCGCGCACCCGCTCCGGCGCATCATGGGCCGCCCACAGGGCCGCGCCGGCAGCGAAGGAGTTGCCGAGCACCACAGCCGAAGGCGCGCCAAGATGATCCATCAGCGCCAGCACATCGCCGCCGAGCGCATGGGCCGAGTAGTCCGCCCACACGACGCTCGACTCGCCCTGCCCGCGTACATCCATGCTCACCACCCGGTAACCGGCCGCCACCAGCAGCGGGCGCAGGAAACGGTACTGGGAGCGCAGGTCGCCCATGCCGGGCAGCGCGATGAGCAGCGGGCCATCGCCGCCGCTGTCGTCGTAGGCCAGGCGACCGCAATCCCGCTCCAGGAAACGGGTTTCGGGGTGCGGCGCGGACTGTTCGGCAGCAACCGGGCTCGCCAGGAAGCTCGCCAGCAACACCAGGGAGGAAAGGAGTTTCATCGTCGTGACGTCCAATGCAATGGGAATGACGTCACTGTAGGGATTCGTATCCCATACAAAAATTGCCGAAAATCTTTGGCCAGCTATACATTTTCGTATGACCACCACATCGCCCGACGAGCCCGACTGGGATCTCTACCGCAGCTTCCTGCACGTCTTGCGGGAAGGCAGCCTGTCCGGCGCCGCACGTGCCCTCGGCACCACGCAGCCAACCATCGGACGCCGCCTGGAAGCCCTAGAGGCTGCCCTCGGCTGCACCCTGTTCATCCGCACGCCGACTGGCCTGCAAGCCACGGATACCGCGCGGCGCCTGGCCGCACCGGCCGAGGCGATGGCGGCCCAGGCCGGCGCGCTGCGGCGGGCCGCCTCCGCGGGCCAGGACGAGATTGCCGGCACCATACGCCTCACCGCCAGCGAAACCATCGGCGGCGAGGTACTGCCGCCCATCCTCGCGGACCTGCAGGCCGCCCACCCGGCGATCCGCATCGAACTGGCCCTCACCAAGCGCAACGAAGACCTGCTGCAGCGGGAGGCCGACATCGCGGTACGCATGGTCCGCCCGAGCCAGGAGGCCCTCGTCGCGCGCCGCCTCGGCACGTTGGCCATCGGTCTCTACGCCCATCGCCGCTACGTGGAACGGCGCGGCCTGCCGTCAGTGATCGACGAGCTGGACGGCCACGCACTGATCGGCTTCGACCGGGACGCCGGTGCGCTGCGCGCCTTGCAGCAAAGCGGCCTGGCGCTGGCACCCGAGGATTTCGCCTTCCGTTCCGACAGCGAGCACGCCCAGCACGCCGCCCTCCTCGCCGGCCTCGGCATCGGCGCCTGCCAGGCCGGCATCGCAGCACGCCACCCGGCGCTGCTGCCGGTACTGCCGGGTCAGGTGCGCTTCGAGCTGGAAATGTGGCTGGCGATGCACGAAGACCTGCGCAACGAACCACGCATCCGCCGGGTCTTCGATTTCCTCGCCGACGGGCTGGAGCGCTACGCCCGCGGCTAGCGCATCTGGAACAGCTCCTGATGGAAATCGTCGTCGGCCAGGCCGTGGGCGACAAAATCTTCCCGCAAGGCCTGCCCGAACGCCGGCGGGCCGCAGAACCAGACGCTCGCCTCCGCCCACTCCGGCACTTCAGCGCGGATGCGGTCGCCGTCCAGCCGGCCGTCGCGCTTCCCGACCAGCAGATGGAGGCGCACGCCAGCCGCCGCCGCGTCGGCCACCAGCTTGTCGATGGCGGCCTGCTCGAAATCCGCGGTCGGATGAAAGAGGTCGATGCTCTGCGTGCCCGCGTCGCGGGCCAGCTGCTTCATCCGCGCGACGAAAGGCGTGATGCCGATGCCAGCCCCAATCCAGATCTGGCGGGACTTGCGGTCCTCGAAATCGAAACAGCCGTAGGGGCCTTCGACACGCACCGGCATGCCCACGCGCAAGCTGTCACGCAGACGGCCGGTGTGGTCGCCGAGGGCCTTGGTGATGAAAACGATCCGGCGCTCGGCAGCATCCCACGCCGACGCGATGGTGTAAGGGTGCGCGCCTTCCTTCGGGTTGGAGGTCACGAAGGCGAACTGCCCCGCCGCGTGTCCGGCCCAGCCTGCGTCGAGCCGGATCGCCGTTTCCAGCACGCGCAGCTCCGGGTAGTAAGTCAGCGACTCGATCTGCCCGCCAACCCGCCGCCGGGCGCCGATCCGCCCCGTCAGGGACAGCAGCGCGGCGAGCACTCCGGCAAAGATCAACACCGCCATCACCCAGCCGACCGGCTGCGTCCAGTAGGCGAACTTGATCAGCACCAGCGAGTGATAGGCCAGCACGAGGAACAGCGCCGCCAGCCATTTGTGGGTCTTGGTAAACAGGTGGTAGGGAAAGCGTTTGACGAGGGCCAACGCAATCAGCACAACCGCCGCGTAAAACGCCCACTCGCCGAGGGACTCCGCCGTTCCGCGCTGTGTACGGAGCCAACCTTCGACCAACCCCAGGCTCTCGCCGGACGGTGGCTTGCGCGGCGGCTTGACCAGCCAGCCCCAGCCGACCATCCACTTGGTGCCCTTCGCCCACCACCAGTGCAGCACACCGGCCACCAACGCCGTGATGCCCAGCCACTTGTGCAGGCGGTACATCTTGTCGAGCCCGTCGAGATGCGGCTCCAGCCACTTCGGCCGCACTGCCAGCAACATGCCGATGCTCATCGCCCCGATGGCGACCACCCCAGTCAGTTGGACGAAGACCGTCCGGAAGGAGAAATAGGTGAAGGGCTCGGGCGCCAGCGTATCAGCCAGCAGCCACAGCCCGGCAAGCGCCAGCAAGGACGCCCACAAGACGAGTTTGATGCGTTTCATGTTCCATCTCTATTCAAACAAATGGCGCGACACGTCCGTGCCAACCCCCAGTAGCAAGCGCTAACCCACCCGGATGCGCTCCCCGTAGCCGGTCATCTCCAGGTAGCCACGGCCGACTTCCCGTCCGCCCTCGACGACCCGCACCGCGCCCTCCCAGTACACCGAGCCGGTGGAGCGGCGGCTGTCCAGCTCCTGGTCGTCGAGCAAGGGGCGCAGGCCGAACTCCCGCTCGCCGACGCGCAGCCGCCATTCCACCGGATAGGTGATGGCGGTGCGCGGCGAACGCCATGCCCGGCCGGGCGTGAAGACGATCTCCGCCGGCCGCATGATCCGCGCACCACCGCCGGCCAGCTGCCAGGTCGCCGCCGCCCACAGTGCCTGGCCCTGCCCGTCGCGCAGGCGGAAGGCCATCAGCGCGCTGCCGTCGTCCAGGTTGAGGCCGACCCAGTCCCACCCCTTGGCGCCTTCCGGCAGCAGTTCGCTGGACCACTCGTGGTCCAGCCAGGCCTTCCCGCGCACCGGCTGTTGCTTCCCATCTAGGGTCACGCTACCACTCACCGCCAGCTGCGGGCGGCTGTAGTAGTAGCTGGCATGGCGTGGATCAGCCGCCTTGGCGCTGAAGCCGCCCTGCCCGTTGAGCAGCGGCGGACCGGCCGGCTGCAGCTCCAGCGCGTAGGCGAAATCGTCGGCATGCACCTCGGCGCGGTAACGCCCGCCGTCCCGCGCGAAGCGCCAGTCGCCGACCCACACGCCGGTGCGCCCCAGCTCGAAGCCGGCCCGCCCGAAGCCGACCCGCGCGGAGCGCTCCCCGTGGCGCAGCCGCCCCAGGCGCGGATCGGCAATCGCCGCGTGGGCGAGGATCAGCTGGCGCGGCGCAAAGGCGCTCGGGCTGTCCTCGCCCACGCCGGTGCGCACGCGGAAGAAGGTGGTCTGGAAGCCCAGCGGGCTGCCGTCCGGCAGGCTCAGCCAGCCAGTGGCGTACCACCACTCGGTGCGGAAATCCGGATGGGCGCCGTGGTCGGCCGGAAAGACCAGCCGCCGCCCCGGCAGCACCGGCGCAAAATCCACGGCCGCGGCAGCGCGCCCGGCCGCCCCAAGGGCCAGCGCCAGCAGGAAACGACGACGCTCCATCACCAATCCTCCCGCACCGCCAACACCGCGTCCTGGCGCATGGCCTGGCGACCGGCGAGCACCGCGGCCAAGGCTGCCAGCACCACCAGCCCGCCACCGAACGACAGCAGCGACAACCACGGCACATGCAGGTCCATGCTCCAGTGGAAGCTCTGCCGATTGACCACCTCGATCAGCACCAGCCCGATCGCCCCCCCCGCCAGCAGGCCGGCCAGCACGCCGACACCGGCTGCCAGCGCGCCCTCCTGGGCCAGCATCCAGCCGATCTGGCGGCGCGTCAGCCCGAGGTGGCGCAGCATGCCGAACTCCTTCCGGCGGGCCGCCGCCAGCGCCGCGAAGCTGGCCGCCACGCCGGCCAGGCCGATGGCCACCGCCACCGCTTCGAGCAGGTAAGTCACCGCAAAAGTACGGTCGAAGATGCGCAGCGTGATCGCCCGGATCTCGCCGGGGAAAGCCACGTCCAGCACGCCGGAGCCGGCCAGCGCAGTCAATGCACTGGCCGTACGCAGCGCATCCGCGCCCGGCGCGAGGTGGATCGCCGCATCGTTGACCAGGCGATCGCCGGTCAGGCGGCGGTAGCTGTCCAGGTCGATCATCACCGCGCCGGTCTGGCGTGCGTAGTCGCGCCACACGCCCGCTACCGTCAGGCGCACCGGCTTGCCGGCCAGCGGCAACTCGACCTGCTGGCCGTGCCGCCAGCCGTAGAGGTCCTGCATGGCTTCGGAGATCCACACGGCCGGCCCTTCCACCGCAACAGTTCGTCCAACCAACGGCAAGCCGCCGCCCTCAGCGGATACCGGCCGCGCCAGCAGCGCCACCGGTGCATGCCCGGCGGCCAGGCGCAGTCCGTCGTGGCGGGTGAAGGCCACGGACCCGACACCGGCGGTCGCGGCGATGCGCGCCTGCAGGGCTTCGTCCAGATAGCTGCCGGACTGGGCGCGGCCGGCGCGCAGGTAGAGGTCGGCCGGCAGCAGCTGGGTCAGCCATTGGTCCACCGAATCCCGGAAGGACGCCACCATGATCGCCATCGCCGCCGCCAGCGCAACGCTGGTCAGCACACCGGCCGCCGCCACCACCGCGTGGCCGGGCGCAGCCGCCAGCCGGGCCACGGCCAACCGTGCGGCCACCGGCCCGCCGACCGGCAGCAGGCGGGCCAGCAACGCGGCGATGGACGGCAACAGCAGCACCGCTCCGGCCAGCACGCAGGCCACCGCCAGGTAGCCGCCGAGCGGCAGGCCATCCACCGGCGGGAGCGCACAGGCCGCCAGGCTGCCGGCCAACAAAGCCAGGCCGAACAGCGGATGGCCGCGTCCGCCGTGCAGCGCAGCCTCGTCGCCGGCCTTCAGGGCCTGGGCCGGCGCCACCGTCGAGGCTTCCCTAGCCGGCAGCCACGCACCGGCCACCCCGGCCACGACACCGAGCAAGGCATAGACGACGCTGGCCAGCGGCTGGAACTGCAGGCGCGGCGCCAGGCCGGAGAAATAGCCGGCCCCCAGGTCGCCGCCAAGCAGCGCCAGCGCGCCCCACGCCAGGCCATGGCCGACGGCCACACCGAAGATGCCGCCGAGCAGGCCGACCGCAGCGCCCTCCCCCACCAACCAGCCGAACAGCGTTCGCCGCGACAGACCGATGGCGCGCAGGAAGGCAAACTCGCTGCGCCGGCGCACCACCGACAAGGCCTGTGCCGAGAAGACCAGGAAGCCGCCGGTGAGCAGCGCGATCGCCGCCAGCAGGGTCAGGTTGACGCGGTAGGCCCGCGACAGGTTGGCCGCCTGGTCCGCCTCGGCAGCCGGCGTCTCCACCAGCACGCCGTCCGGCAGCTCGGCCTGCAGGCTGCGCCGGACTGCCGTTACATCGACGCCTTCGCGCAGGCGCAGGTCGATGCGGCTCAGGCGGCCGAGCTTGCCGAACAGCGTCTGCACGGCGGCGATGTCCATCACGCCGAGGCGGCGGTCGTCGCCCATCGCCGGCAGATCACCGGCCACTGTCAGCGCAACCTCCGTGCTGCCGGCCTGCACGCGCAGCAGATCACCCGCCTTCACGCCGAGCCGCACCGCCGCCGCGTGGGACAGGAACACGCCGTCGCCGGCGAAGATCGCAAAACGGTCGCCGCTGCCGGCGCGCGGCAGCAGCTGCGGCGAGACCCGCGCCAGCACGAAGGCATCGACCCCCAGCACCTGCAGGGATTCGTCACGCCCGACCAGCCGCGCCTCGACCTCCAGCACTGGACTGGCCTCGGCCACATCGGGATGGGCCGCCAGCCGCGCGTAGAGCTGTTCGTCGAAGCCACCGCGCGGGCCGACCACCTGCAGATCCGCCGCGCCCGCCATGTTGCGCAGGCCCCGGTCGAACTCCGACAGGGCCGCCTCGTGTACCGCCTGCACGGCCATGCCCAGCGCCACGCCGAGCACGATGGCGACCAGCGAGAACAGCGTCGCCAGCCGCCGCCGGGCCAGAGAGCCGAGGAACACCGGCGCCAGGCGCCTCCACCCCATCAGCTGTCCGCTCACCCGCGCAGCCCCTCCGCCGTCAGGTGCAGCGTGCGGTCGGCGGTGGCCGCCGCCTCCAGCGAATGGGTGACCAGGATGCCGATCGCCCCGGCGGCGCGAACGCGCTCGGCCAGCAGGGCCAGCACCCGCGCCGCGTTGGCCGGGTCCAGGTTGCCGGTCGGCTCGTCGGCCAGCACCAGGCGCGGCGCATGGACCAGCGCCCGTGCGATGGCGACCCGCTGCATCTCACCGCCCGACAGCTCCCGCGGCCAGCTGTCGCCCCGCGCCCCCAGCCCGACCGCATCAAGCAGCTCGCGGGCCGGGCCGTCGGCGGCGTCCCGCTCGACGCCCTGCAGCCACAAGGGCAGCGCCACGTTCTGGGCCACGTTGAGATGCGGCAGGATGTGGAAGGCCTGGAACACGAAGCCCAGCTTGTCCCGACGCAGGCGGGTCAGCGCATCCTCGTCGTGTTGCGCGTAATCCTCGCCGTCGAGGCGCAGGCAACCACCATCAGGCCGGTCCAGCCCGGCGATGAGGTTCAGCAAGGTCGACTTGCCGACCCCGGACTCGCCAACGATGGCCACGTACTCGCCAGGAACAAGGCGCAGGGAAATGTTCTGCAGCACGGTCCGGCCGTTGAAGCTGCGGGACAGGTTTTCGATTTCGAGCATGAATGAGGACGAAACAGCGCGGCCGGGAACGGGACAACTGATAGGTGTCGATTGGCAGGGATTGGTTCCCGATCTTAAGCCGGAGATGGGCTGTGGCTGTGGCTGTGGCTGTGGCACCGTAAGGCTCATCAAACTGTGGGGGCGAATTCATTCGCCCAACGCGCGTGGTATCACCACCGCGGGCGAATGAATTCGCCCCCACAGCAATCCCCCCACAGC
>JAFEDK010000030.1:0-107950 GCA_018241665.1 Pseudomonadota bacterium | reverse complement strand
TCCCCCAACAGCAATCCCCCAACAATCCCCCACCACCGTCTGACCTCTCGCCGCCCCGTCTCCTTCGCCCAAGCGATGGTGCCGCCAGGCGCAAGAATGCCTGTCGGCGCGCCGGGCTTGCGGAATTTCGCCTGCATCCGTGGCATGCGCCCGCCAGCGGCCAGGCGCCGCGGGTATACTCCGCGCGCCAATGCCCGTCGAACACTACGAGAACTTTCCCGTCGCCTCCTTCCTGCTGCCGGCGCACCTGCGCGAGCCGGTGGAGGCCATCTACGCCTTCGCCCGCAGCGCCGACGACATTGCCGACGAGGGCGACGCAACGCCGATCATGCGCCTGGCCCGGCTCAACGACTACAAGCGGGCGCTGCTGGCGATCGAGCAATACCGTCCCTTCGACGATCCAACGCTGGAACCGGTCTTCAAGCGCCTGAGCCGCAACATCCGCGACTTCGGGCTGCCGATGCAGCTCTTCCGCGACCTGCTCGACGCCTTCAGCCAGGACGTGGGCAAGACCCGCTACGCGGACTTCGACGAACTCGGCGACTATTGCCGCCGCTCGGCCAACCCGGTCGGGCGCCTGCTGCTGCACCTCTACGACGAGGCCACGGCGGACAACCTGGCCCTGTCCGACCAGATCTGCACCAGCCTGCAGCTCATCAACTTCTGGCAGGACGTAGCGGTGGACTGGCGGAAGCAGCGCATCTACCTGCCGCTGGCCGAGCTCGAACGCTTTGGCGTCAGCGAGGCCAGCATCGCCACCGGCGAGGTGACGCCCCAATTCACCGCGCTGATGGATTTCCAGATCCAGCGCGCCCGCTGCATGATGCTGCGCGGCGCCCCCCTCGCCCACCGCCTGCCCGGCCGCATCGGCTGGGAGCTGCGCCTCGTGGTGCAGGGCGGACTTGCGATACTCGACAAGATCGAGGCGAACGGCTACGACGTGTTCCGCCGCCGTCCGACCCTCGGCAAGACAGACTGGCCGCGCCTCGCCTGGCGCGCCCTTACCCGATAGCGCCCCATGACCGACCCCCACGCCTATTGCCAGGAGAAGGCTGCCAGCAGCGGCTCCAGCTTCTACTACAGCTTCATGTTCCTGCCCCCCGAACGGCGCCAGGCGAT
Source organism: Pseudomonadota bacterium (assembly GCA_018241665.1). GTDB lineage: Bacteria > Pseudomonadota > Gammaproteobacteria > Burkholderiales > Rhodocyclaceae > Zoogloea. Next base: position 106,831 of record JAFEDK010000030.1, on the reverse strand, counting down.
CACCGCCCTGTACGCCTTCTGCCGGGAGGTGGACGACGTAGTGGACGAATGCCACGACATGCAGATCGCCCAGGCCAAGCTCGACTGGTGGCGCATGCAGGTTGCCCAGATCTATGACGGCGCACCGGAACACCCGGTCGGCCAGGCCCTCCAGCAGATCAACAAGCAATTCCCGCTGCCGCGCGAGCAGCTGCTCGAAATCATCGACGGCATGCAGATGGACCTGCAGCAGACCCGCTACCTGGACTGGAAGGCGCTGCAACTGTACTGCTACCGTGTCGCCAGCGTCGTCGGCCTGCTGTCCGCCGAGATCTTCGGCTACACCAACCGCCAGACCCTCAAGTACGCCCACGACCTGGGCATGGCCTTCCAGCTCACCAACATCATCCGCGACGTGGGTGAGGACGCCCGCCGCGGCCGCATCTACCTGCCCATCGACGAGCTGCAGCGCTTCAACGTGCCGGCCCGGCAGATCCTCGACGGCCAGCACTCGGACAACTTCCGCGAGCTGATGGCCTTCCAGACCCAGCGCGCGCACCAGTTCTACGAGCAGGCCTTCGCGCTGCTGCCGGACGAGGACCGCAAGACCCAGCGTCCCGGCCTGGTGATGGCGGCGATCTACCGCACCCTGCTCGACGAGATCGAGGCCGATGGCTTCCAGGTACTCGACCGCCGCACCTCGCTGACGCCGCTGCGCAAGATCTGGATCGCCGGGCGCACCTGGCTGCGCGGCTGATGCACACCGGCCCCGACATCGCCGTCATCGGCGGCGGCTACGCCGGCTTCGCCGCCGCCGTCACGCTGGCCCGCGGCGGGGCCAAGGTCACGCTGTTCGAATCGTCCCGCGTACTTGGCGGGCGCGCCCGCGTGGTGGACAAGGACGGCTACCGGGTGGACAACGGCCAGCACATCCTGCTCGGCGCCTACACCGAAACCCTGCGCCTGCTGCGCCTGGTCGGCGTCAAGCCGAGCGTGCTGGAGACACGCAAGCTGGCGCTGGTCTATCCCGGCGAATGCGCGCTGCGCGCCGCTCCATTGCCGGCGCCGCTGCACCTGGCCGTCGGCCTGCTGCGCGCCAAGGGCCTGGGCTGGCAGGACAAGCTGGCGATGGCACGGCTGATGCGCAGCCTCAAGACCCGCAAATTCCGCATCGAACCGGACCGCCCGGTATCCGAGCTGCTCACCGAAACCAAGCAGACCGACAGACTGACCCGCCTGATCTGGGAGCCCCTGTGCGTGGCCGCCCTCAACACGCCGGTCGCCGACGCGTCGGCCCAGGTTTTCGCCAACGTACTGCGCGACAGCCTGGCCGCCGGAGCCTCAGCATCCGACCTGCAGCTGCCGCGGCTAGACCTGTCCGAGCTGTTCCCCGTGCCGGCTTCCCGCTGGCTGGCCATGCGTGGCCACACGGTGCGCATCGCCGAACCGATCAAGGCCATCGAGAGCATTGGCGGCGGCTACAGGCTGGATGGCGACCCGTGGACCACGCTGTTCGAACACGTGGTGATTGCCACCGCGCCCTACCACGTGGCACCGCTGGTGGAGACGCTGCCGGCGATGGCCCCGGTGGTGGACAGCCTCGCCGCGCTGCGCCACGAACCCATCGTCACCGCCTGGCTGGCCTTCGACGGGCCGGTGAGCTTCCCGGAACCAATGATTGGCCTCAGCGGCGGCTACGGCCAGTGGGCCTTCGACCGCGCCGCGCTGGGCGGCGAGGAAGGCCTGGTCAGCGTCGTCATCAGCGCCCGTGGTGCCCACCAGGAAATCAGCAAGGAAGCGCTGGAAGTCGCCCTGCTGCAGGAGTTGCAGCATGTGCTCGGCCCGCTGCCGGCGCTGTCCTGGTCGCAGATCATCACCGAGAAGCGCGCCACCTTCTCATGCACGCCCGGCCTCGTCCGCCCCGGCGTCGCGACGCCCCAACCCGGCCTGTGGCTGGCTGGCGACTACATCGCATCGGACTACCCCGCCACCATCGAATCCGCCATCCGTAGCGGCGTGCAAGCCGGCCGCAGCATCCTCAAGCGCTGCGGGCTGAAGGAACAGATTCTTTCGTAACGACCGAGCCAGCCGGGAAATGCTCTAGGGTGAGCCTGTGGGGTGAGCCTGTGGGGGCGAATTCATTCGCCCGCGGAGCTTGGCCAACCACCTAAGGGCGAATGAATTCGCCCCCACAAAAGCCCTCGTACAAAAGCCCCCACACAAAATCAACCCCAGCAAAGTCAGCCCCTGACAAAACAAGCCGCCCGGGGACATCCGCCGCTACACCAGCTTCCCGGCAGACAGTCGCAAACTGCGCCCGCAGCGTTCCGCCAGGCTGGTGTCGTGGGTCACCAGCACGAGGGTCGTGCCGGATTCGACGTTGAGGGAGAACATCAGCTCGATGACCGCCTCGCCGGTGGCCACGTCCAGGTTGCCGGTCGGCTCGTCGGCCAGTACCAGCGCCGGGCGCGGCGCAAACGCGCGGGCCACGGCGACACGCTGCTGCTCGCCGCCGGACAGCTGGCGCGGGTAATGCCCCAGGCGGCTCCCCAGGCCGACCCGCTGCAGCCAGCTTTCCGCCTCCTGACGGGCATCCTTCCGCCCGGCCAGCTCCAACGGCAGCATCACGTTCTCGAGGGCCGTCAGGGCCGGCAACAACTGGAAGGACTGGAACACGAAGCCGACGCATTCGCCGCGCAGCGCCGCCCGCCCGTCCTCGTCGAGGGCGAACAGATCCGCGCCGCGGATATGCACGGAGCCACCGGACGGCGAATCCAGGCCCGCCAGCAGGCCCAGCAAGGTGGACTTGCCGGAGCCGGACGCCCCGACGATGGCCACCGCCTCGCCGGCGGCGATGCTGAAGGAGACATCTTCGAGGATGTGCAACGTGCCGCCATCGTCGGTGGCAACGGTACGGCTCAGGTGTTTGACGTCGACCACGGAAGCCAGCGCGGCCGCCGTGGATGAAGAATCGGATCGGGTTCGGGTCAGCATGGCTATGTGGAGTGGATTTGCGGCGATAGGTTCAGCGCGGGCGCGCGCCTCTGCGCAATTATCCTGGCCCGAAATGACAGTCCGCCACCGGCCGCAGCCCGTCAACGAACAAGGGCAGCCCGCAGGCTGCCCTTGATGCACGGGAACGGAAAGACTCAATCCACGTGGTAGTTCGGCGCTTCCTTGGTGATCTGCACGTCGTGGACGTGGGATTCACGGATGCCTGCCGAGGTGATCTCGACGAATTCAGCGCGGCTGCGCATCTCGTCGATGGTGGCACACCCCACGTAGCCCATGGAGGCGCGCAGGCCGCCCATCAGCTGGTGGATCACCGCCGTCACCGGCCCCTTGTAGGCGACGCGGCCTTCGATGCCTTCCGGCACCAGCTTGTCCACATTGCCTTCGTTGTCCTGGAAGTAGCGGTCTGCGGCGCCCTGCTGCATGGCACCGAGGGAACCCATGCCCCGGTAGGACTTGTAGGAACGGCCCTGGAACAGCACGGTCTCGCCCGGCGCTTCCTCGGTACCGGCGAACAGGCCGCCGAGCATCACGACGTTGGCACCGGCCGCGATGGCCTTGGAGATGTCGCCGGAGTAGCGGATGCCACCGTCGGCAATCATCGGCACGCCGGAGTTGGCCAGCGCAGTCGCGACGTTGTCGACCGCGGTGATCTGCGGCACGCCGACACCGGCGACGATACGGGTGGTGCAGATGGAGCCGGGGCCGATACCGACCTTGACACCGTCGGCGCCCGCTTCGACGAGAGCCTTGGCCGCAGCTGCGGTGGCGATATTGCCGCCGATCACATCCACCTTCGGGAAGTTCTTCTTGACCCAATTGACGCGGTCGAGCACGCCCTGGGAGTGGCCGTGGGCGGTATCGACGACGATCACGTCAACGCCGGCTTCGGCCAGCAGTGCCGCGCGTTCCTCGGTACCGGCACCGACACCGATGGCCGCGCCGACACGCAGACGGCCGAGGCTGTCCTTGCAGGCGAGCGGGTGCTCGGTGGACTTCATCATGTCCTTGACGGTGATGAGGCCGGCCAGGCCGCCGTCTTCGCTCAGCACCAGCACGCGCTCCAGGCGGTGCTTGTGCATCAGCGCACGGGCCTCGTCGAGGCTGGTGCCTTCCTTGACCGTAACCAGGCGCGACTGGGGCGTCATGATCGCCGAGACGGGCTGGTCGAGATTGGTCTCGAAACGGGTGTCACGGTTGGTGACGATGCCGATCACCTTGCCGCCATCCACCACCGGCAGGCCGGAGAACTTGTGGGTACGGGTCAGGGTGAGCACCTCGCGGACCGTCATGGTCGGCGGGATGGTGATCGGGTCCTTGAGGATGCCCGATTCGAAACGTTTTACCTTGGCTACTTCGGCTGCCTGCTGCTGGGGGGTCAGGTTCTTGTGGATGATCCCGATCCCGCCTTCCTGCGCGAGCGCAATGGCGAGGCGTGCTTCGGTGACGGTATCCATTGCGGCGGACACCAGCGGAATATTCAGGGTAATGTTGCGCGTGAGTTTCGTCTGGAGGCTGACGTCGCGCGGGAGAACGCTCGAATGGGCGGGGATGAGAAGGACGTCATCAAACGTCAGCGCCTTCTGGATCACTCGCATGGCTTTAATCCCTAGAACCAAATCCGTATTATACGCAGTTAGCCGCCCTGCGGCAAAAGTTTGTCCTACCGGAGTATCGAATGCCGCGCAAGCTCCTTTTCATCCTGCTGGCCGGCGCCGCCCCGGCCGTCCTTGCCCAGGCCATCTACAGTTGGAAGGACGCGAGCGGCCGCATCCATTACGCCGACTCGCCACCAACCGACGCCCAGACGCGCACCCTTCGCCAAGCTCCGCAGGCACCGCGGCCGGTCGCCTCCGAGGCCACCGGTGGCAGCGCCCCGCAGAGCACCGCCGAAAAAGAACTAGCCTTCAGGAAACGCCGCGCAGAAGCCGCCGAGGCGGACGAAAAGGCGCGCAAGCAGAAGCTCGCCGGCGACCAGCAACAACAGGAGTGCGCGCGCTTCCGCCAGCAACTGACCGGACTGGAAAGCGGCCAGCTGACGGTGCGCTACAACGAGGCGGGAGAGCAGGTTTACGTCAGCGACGACGAACGCGCGGGCGAAGTGACGCGCATCCGGCAATACCTGGAACGCAGCTGCAAGTAGTCCGGCGCCCAATGCCGGCCGGGTTCAGGCCTCCGCCGGCCCGCCGCCCTTCTTCATGACCTTCCCCTCTTCGGCACGCTTGCGGCGCACCTCCTTGGGGTCGGCGATCAGCGGCCGGTAGATCTCCACCCGGTCCTTGTCGCGCAGCACCGTGTCGGCCTTGACCAACTTGGCGAAGACGCCGAGCTTGTTGGTCTTGGCCAGATCGATCTCGGGATGCTTCTGCAGCAGGCCCGAAGCCTCCACCGCGCGCTGTACCGTGCTGCCTTCAGGCAGCCTGAGGCGGACGATTTCCTGGCGCTCCCTGAGCGCGTAGCAGACTTCCACGTTGATCGAATCGGACATCTCAGCCCTTGGCGTAGACTTGCGCGGCGCGCTTCACGAAGGAATCGACGAAGGTGTTCGCGATGTGGCTGAACACCGGCCCCACCGCCTTCTCGATCAGCCGGTTGGAAAACTCGTAATGCAGGTTGAACTCGACCTTGCAGGCGGCATCACCCAGCGGGATGAACTCCCAGCTGCCGTCGAGGTGCGTGAACGGCCCGTCGGTCAGGCGGATGTGCATGTGCCGCGGGTAGTCCTTGTCGTTCTCGGTGCTGAAGTGGGACTTGATGCCGTGGTAGTTGATGTGCAGCGTGGCCTTGGTGACCTTCTCGTCACGGCCATGCACCTCACTGCCGCCACACCAGGGCAGGAACTTGGGGTAATCCTCGCAGCGGTCCACCAGATCGAACATCTGGGCTGGAGTGAATTCGATCAGAACGGTTTTCTTGACGGCTGCCATTGGGGCGCGGGCGAACTAGCGAGCTGTTAAAATGCGCGATTTTACGCGTCCGTTCAAGCCTACGCCAATGAGCATCATCGACAACCGCAAGGCCTTCCACGATTATTTCATCGAGGAAAAATACGAAGCCGGCCTCGTGCTCGAGGGCTGGGAGGTCAAGGGCATCCGCGCCGGGCGTGCCAACATCAAGGAAAGCTACGTGGTGATCCGTGGCGCCGAGATCTTCATCGTCGGCATGCACATCACGCCGCTGGAGTCTGCCTCGACCCACATTCACCCCGATCCGACCCGCACCCGCAAGCTGCTGCTGCACACAGAAGAAATCGCCAAGCTGATCGGCAAGGTGGAGCGTGCCGGCTATGCACTGGTACCCCTCGACCTGCATTACACCAAGGGCCGCGTGAAGGTCAGCGTCGGCCTCGCCAAGGGCAAGAAACAGTACGACAAACGGGAAACCGAGAAGGAACGCGACTGGGAGCGCGAGAAGGCGCGCCTGATCCGCGCCAAGGGCTGAGCAGCCCCGAGGGGCTCCCGCCCCGGTTCCCGCCCGCCCGGGCTATTCCGTTTCGCTGAGCGCCCACTCCACGTCGAGGCGCTCCAGCGCATCGACCGGCTGGCACGCACCGGCCGCCGCGAACAGCTCATGCACCCGGCCGTGCTGGGCGGAGCCGAAGGCCAGCAGCGTGGAGCGGGCATATTCCGCCAGCACCACCGGTGACTGGGGATGCAGCCGACGGGCCGTCTCGAAGTGCTCGATGACCGCCTCCTTGCGGGCACCATAGGTCAGGCCGGCCACCATGCTGCCGATCTTGTCGATCACTTCGGCGTTGTAGACACCCAGCGCCACATAGGCATCGGCGTGCTCGCTATCCAGTTCGACGACCCGCTGCAGGCTGTCCCGCACCTTGCTGCCGAGCCCGCGGGCCAGGGCCTTGACCACCGAAATACTCTGGCTGTAGCGCCCCAGTGCCAGGCCATGCACATACCAGGCATTCGCCCAGTTCGGCGCCAGCTCGATCAGCGCCGTGCAGAATTCCAGCGTGTCGGCGAGGATGCGCGTCCGCCGCTGCTCATCCTCTTCCAGGTGGGCCGCATACACGACGGCCGCCCTGGCCGCGACCACCAGGCCCACCGGGCCGGCCGCCAGCCCATGCTCGACAGCATCCGCAAAATCGCCTGCATGATAGGCCCGCCAGGCTTCCTCGATCAGCGACACGGCCGCCGCCGGATCTGGCACATGCGCCTGCAGGGCCGGGTTGGCGTCGAGCAGCGCATGCAGGCTGCCCAGGTCCGGATAAGGCTCCCGGTCGCTCCGGTGCAGGCGCCCCCAGTTGCTCGCCAGGGCCGTTCCCCCATAGCGATAGACCCGGTTGCCATAGGGAAAACGTTTCCAGCTGCGACGACCGGCATCGGGCTCCGAGCGGGCCTCGGCCACACGCTGCCGCGAACGGCGCAAGGCCACGTTCCAGTCAAAGGTCAGATGCATCGGCAGTCCTTTCCCACGAACGACGCCCCACACGGGCGTTTCCGAAAAATGCCAAAACCATCAAAGATGGAACTGACAGGCCGCGGAGAGTAGCACCCCGATCGTCATTAAGCATGCTGCGCCGCGGCAACGCGGCCAGCCGCTCAAGCCGCGATCCGGTCCATGAAGCGGGCCAGCTGGATATCCAGTTCGGTCAGCCCACCGGCATCATGGGTGCTCAACACCACCTCCACCCGGTTATACACATTGCGCCATTCCGGATGGTGGTCGAGCTTCTCCGCCATCAGCGCGACCCGCGCCATCCAGCCGAAAGCCGCGTTGAAGTCGGCGAAGCGGAACTGCTTGCGGATCGCATCGCGATCGGGCTCCAGCTGCCATCCCGCCAAATCAGCCAACGCCGCCTGGCGCTGAGCCTCGTCCAGTTTCTGCGCTCGCATCGAAATCTCCTCCTTCACATCAACGCAGGGAAAAATCCACCCGGCTGGCTTTCGCCTTGCTCTTGCCGTCGTCGCCCTCGCGCGGTGCCAGCAGGAAGACCCGGTCGGCCGGCACCTGGCCCTTTTCGAGCAGCCAGTTCTTGGCCGCCTGGGCACGTTGCTGGCCGAGCAGGCGCAGGTCTTCGTCGCTGACGGTGGTGTTGGCGAGGATCAGCTTCTCCATCTCGGGTACCGGCAGATCCTTGGTCAGGCCGATCAGGTTGCGGGGCTTCGGGAACTTCTCGTCTTTATAGACGCGGCTCAGCAGTGCCGGGTATTCGGCAGCCTCGATGCGCACGCGACCGTCCTCGCCGAGCGACTCGCCCTTCTTCGCCATGTCCTTGATCTTCAGCGCCTCGACCTTGCCGAGCATGACCGCGTGCTTGAGGCCTTCCCGGTCGGTCTGTGGATCGACACGGCCGGCGATGTCGAGCTTGAGGCCGGTCTTCTCGGTCATCGCCTTGGCGATGGCCTTCAGCTTGGGCTCGGCGCTGTCGGGCAGGCGCGCAAAACCGGGCTCATACTCCAGCCAGGCCAGCTCCTCGCTGTTGCCGCCAAACATCGACCCGAGCAAGGCAAACGGCGAGGTGATCGCCTTGCCGATCAGATTGACGAGGACCTTCCAGATGATGCCGCCGATGCTGAACTGCGGGTCGTCCAGCGAACCGCCGATCGGCAGGTCCAGGTCGATCTCGCCGCGGCTGTTCTTCAGCAGCGACACCGCCAGCAGCACCGGCAGCTTGAGGGCGTCCGGGCTGTCCACCTTGTCGCCGAAGGTCAGCTGGTCGAGGAAGACCTGGTTGGTGGCGGTGAGCTTGCGGTCCTCGATCTTGTAGGTGACGGTGGCCGATAGCTTGCCCTTGTCGATGCCGTAGCCGACGTACTTGCCGGCATAGGTGGACACGCCGGACAGTTCGAAATCCTTCACCGAAGCCTTGATATCCAGCGCCTTGTCCTGGCGGAAGGGATTGAGCTTGCCGACGACCTCCACCGGCGCCGCGTTGTCCACCTTGCCGCGCAGTTCCAGTTCGGCAATCGTGCCCGGATCGGACGACAGGCCGACCAGGCGCCCGCCCATGCCGGTCAGGTTGGCATCGTAGTTGGGCCGGATGAAGCGGTCGCTGTAGGCGATGTTGCCGCCCTGCAGCGTGATCCGCTTGATCGACACCGGCGGCAGCGGCTCGGCAGGCGCGGCGGCCGGAAGCTGCGCCGTCGCCACGCCGGGCGTCGGCAGCTTGCCGCCGTTGGCCCTTTTCGCCGCATCCTGCTCGTCCTTCTGCTCCTGGGCCCGCTGGGCCGTGATCTCACGGATGTTGAGGCCGCCCTGGGCGTCGAGGATCAGGCGGGTGTAGAAGTCGCTCAGCGCAATGTCGTCGATGTTTACCGCCAGCGGTGCCAGACGGATGTCCACGCCGCCGAAGTACAAGGACTTCCAGCGCAGGAAGTCGGCGGCATTGAGCTTGTCCACCGACGCGAAATCACCCACCGTCAGGTTGCCCTTGAAGCCGCCCTTCATGCCACCGGTGGCCGGCAGCTCGAAGACCAGCTTGCCGCGGGACGTCACATTGCCGCGGGTGATCGCGATCTTCACCTTCTCGGTCACGTAGGGCTGCAGCATCGCCAGGTCGACCGCCTTCAGGTCCAGGTCCAGGCTGCCGGCCAGCGGCGCAAGGCCGACCGTACCGGCCATGCCGATCTTGCCGCGCTTGTTGATCGCCGCCCGCAAATCCACCCTGGCCTTGCTACCCTTGGCGGTGGACAAGCCATCCACCTTGATGGCCAGCGGCTCCGCGTTGAAGACGATGGACGGGGAAAGAGTCTGATCCTCCAGGCGAACGCCCCAGTCGTCGAGGGCAACGTGCTTGATGCTCACCTGCCAGTCGGGGCCGGCCGGCGCCTTCTTGGCGGGCACTGCAGCATGCTTGCGCGCCGGCGCAGCTGACGCCTTGGCGGGCGGTGCGTCGCCGGCAGCGGCGAACTGCTCTGCGTTGAAGTGGCCATCCTTGCCGCGCACGACGGCCAGGCGCGTCGCCTTGCCGAGCACCTCGCCGACCGTCACGCGACGTGCAGCCGTATCGACCTCCGTATCGCGCAGTTCGAGCAGGCCGACGCGTGCCAGCGGCGTCTTGTCGCCCTTCAGGCGTACGCCCAGATCCTTCAGCGCGACGGACTCAGCCTTCAGCTGGACCTTCGGCACGCCGGACTCCTGCACGAAATCATAGACCAGGCGTGCATCCACCTTGCCGGACGCCACCTCGCCCTGTTTCAGGAAAGGCGCGTAATACGGCCGCGGCCCGACCAGGTCGAGCCCGCTCAGCTCCAGCGTGCCGGAGGCCTTGAGGGTCGCCACGTCCACGCTGCCCTTGTGCTCGACACGCTCACCCGCGTCAGTGGCGAAGCCGGCCTCCAGTTCCGCCGGCGTACCACCGGCCAGACTGAACTTGCGCAGGGATACGTGCAGGTCCTGCAGCGTCTTGTGGAAGGGGCCAGCAGGCAGATCATCGCTGAAGGCGATGCGCCCGCCGGTGAGCTTGAGTTCGTTCAGCGTCAGCGCGAAGGGCTTGTCCTCGGCGGCTTTCGGCGGCTCGGTCGGCGTTGGCGCTTTGGGCGCGGTCGCAGAGGCGGCGGCCGGCTTCGGCAGCAGCGCGAGCAGGCTGATCGCCCCGTCACGCTGGCGCGCCACCGTCACGTCGGGCCCTTCGATGGAAACCATGCCGATGGCCGCTTCCCGCGCCAGCGGCGCCAGCTTGTCGATGCCAACCTTCACGGCCGCCAGCTTGATCGCCGGGCTGCCATCGGCATGCTGCACCTCGACGCCATCCAGCCCCACCGAGCCCTTCACGCTGACGCTGGGCGGCTGGTCCGCCGGCTGCGCGAAGCTCAGCTCCAGGTCGGACGACAGCCTGGCACTCGGCAGGCGGAAGGTCTTTTCGACCGGCAGGTAATCCACGTAGCGGGTCAGGTCGAAGCCGTCGAACTTGATGCCGACCACCGACTCGCGGGTCAGGGAAAACGGCCTGGACTTGCCCTTCACAACGAAGGGCGCCCCATTCACCTTCAGCGCCAGCAGCGGCTCGATGAAGGTCTCCACCTGGGACGGCAGATTGGACACGAAGGGCACGCCCAGATCGAGGTCGGACACCACCTGCTTCTGCTTCAGCGGCCGGTCGTCGAAATCGATGCGTCCCTTCTCGACGCGGATGTTATGCAGCGCGAAATGGGTCTTGGAGCCGTCGTCGGGCTTGTTGAGGATCTCGTCGATGACGTCCGACCAGTTGTAGCGCTGGCCTTCCAGGCGCACCACGCTGACCGTCGGCTCGACCAGCGTCACCTCCTCCACCACCACACCGCCGCGCAGCAGGGATTCCGCCTCCAGGTTCACGTACAGGGACGCGAAGCTCGCCGCCGGGCTCTTGCCGTCCGGCTCCAGCATTTGGAAGCCGCGCACCTCGGCGGACAGCGCGTAGGGGTTGATCGACAGCCCCTCTATCGTCACCGGGCGATGCAGCAGTTCGCCGAGCTGCTTCTCGGCCACCGACTTGACCAGCGGCGGCGCAATCCAGAACCCCGCCACTCCCACCAGGGCCACTACAGCCAGCCCCCGCAGCGCCCACTTTGCCGGCCTGCCGGCGGCGCGCAGCTTGTCCATCATGTTCTTGTCCCTTGTTCTCCGCGCCGGCGGCGCAGGCGAGCTTTTCGTTCAATATTCATCAAGCCTAGCAGCGTAAGCCATTCAGGCAAATGACGATGTAAGCAGTGTTTGCCCTGACGCAAGCCAGGGTCTATCCTCCCCGCCCTTTCCGGCCTTACCTCCGCTCGCCAAGTCCATGAATCCGCACACCAAACCACCTGCAGCCGGCCCCCACTTCGACGTCATCGTGATCGGCGCCGGCGCGGCGGGCATGATGTGCGCGGCCCAGGCCGGGCAGCGCGGCCGCCGCGTGCTGATCCTCGACCACGCCAGCAAGCTCGCCGAGAAGATCCGCATCTCCGGCGGCGGCCGCTGCAATTTCACCAACCTGACGGTCGGCCTCGCCAACTACCTGTCGCGCAACCCGCAGTTCTGCCGCTCGGCGCTGGCCCGCTTCACGCCCACCGACTTCCTCGACCTGATGGCCCGCTACGGCATTCCCTGGCACGAGCGGGAACACGGCCAGCTGTTCTGCGACGACTCGGCCCAGGACATCATCGACATGTTGCGCACCGAATGTGAAAACGGCGACGTGCGCTGGGCGATGCCCTGCACGCTCAACGGCGTGACGGCCGGCAGCACGCCCGAGGCGCGCTTCCTGCTCGACACCAGCCACGGCCACTTCAGCTGCGAAAGCCTGGTGGTCGCCACCGGCGGCCTGTCGATCCCGAAGATCGGCGCCTCGCCGCTGGGCTACCGGATCGCCGAGCAGTTCGGCCTCGCCATCGTGCCGCCCAAGCCGGCGCTGGTGCCGCTGACGCTACCGCCGGAAGAGCTGGCCATCTACAAGGAGCTGGCCGGCATGGCCTTCGATGCGGTCGCCGAATGCGGCACCGGGCACTTCCGCGAGAACCTGCTGTTCACCCACCGCGGACTCTCCGGCCCGGTGATCCTGCAGGTATCGTCCTACTGGCAGGCGCGGGACTACGGCGACAGCGATGGTGGCCGGCAGGTCGTCGTCAACCTGTTCCCCGCCGAGGACGTCCGCGCCTGGCTCGGCGAACGGGCGCGCAGCAAGACCCTGCTCTCCAACCTGCTCGCCGACCGCCTGCCCAAGCGCTTCGCCCATGCGTGGTGCGAGCAGCGTGGCTGGAACCGCCCGGCCAACCAGTTCAACCCGAAGGAGCTGGACGCCATCGCCGCCGCCCTGGCCGGCTGGACGATCACGCCCAACGGCACCCTCGGCTACGCCAAGGCGGAAGTCACGCTCGGCGGCGTGGACACGCGGGAACTGTCATCGAAGACCCTGGAAGCGCGCAAAGTGCCGGGCCTTTACTTCGTCGGCGAAGTGATGGACGTCACCGGCCACCTGGGCGGCTACAACTTCCAGTGGGCGTGGGCGTCGGGCTACGCGGCCGGCCAGGCGGTATGAAGCTGCGCGCTACCGCGCCCTTCTGCCTTCTGTGGGGGCGAATTCATTCGCCCATCGCGCGTGGCTTCACCTCCGCGGGCGAATGAATTCGCCCCGACAGCCCTCACAGCCCCAAAACAGGAATCCCTCTCAGGGCGCACAAAAAAACAAAGGCCCGCATGGCGCGGGCCTTTGTTCATTTCAGCAAGCAGTCGCTTACTTGGCAGCGGCAGCCAGGCCTTCGAGGATTTCCTTCTTGGCGTCTTCGACGGAGCCCCAGCCGGTCACCTTGACCCACTTGCCCGGCTCGAGGTCCTTGTAGTGCTCGAAGAAGTGCACGGTCTGCTTCATCAGCAGCTCGGGCAGGTCGTCGATGGTCTGGACCTTGTCGTACAGCGGGGTCAGCTTGGACACCGGCACGGCGACGACCTTGGCATCCACGCCACCTTCGTCTTCCATCTTCAGCACGCCGACGGGACGGGCACGGATGACCACGCCCGGCTGCAGCGGGAAGGGGGTCACGACCAGCACGTCCACCGGGTCGCCGTCGCCGGCAACGGTGTGCGGCACGTAGCCGTAGTTGATCGGATAGCGCATGGAGGTGCCCATGAAGCGGTCAACGAAGACGGCGCCGCTGTCCTTGTCCACTTCGAACTTGATCGGATCGCCCTGAGCGGAAATCTCGATGATCACGTTGATGTCGTTCGGAACGTCCTTACCGGCCTTGACCTGATCGAAACCCATATCACTACCTCCCGTTATTAGATATAAGACAGCTCGGCATTATAAGTGAGCCTTGTGACGCTGGGACAAACCCTTATGACGGAAAGCGCTCAATCCGAGTCGAAGCCGGCGTCCTCGATCACCGTGCGCAGCGCGTTGGCCGACACCTTGGCCGGGTCGTAGCTGACACGCGCCTCGCCCTGTTCCAGGGAAACCTCCACGGTGGCCACGCCGGGCGTCGCGGACAGCGCGCCGGTCACGTTCTTCACACAGCCCTGGCAGCTCATGCCGCCGACCTTGATCACCACGTCTTCCATCGTTTTTCCTTTCAGTCGGATTTTCCCGGGCGCCAGCGCCGCAGCAACAGGGAGTTGCTGACCACCGACACCGAACTCATGGCCATCGCCGCGCCGGCGATCACCGGGTTGAGCAGGCCCAGTGCCGCGGCAGGAATGCCCAGCACGTTGTAGATGAAGGCAAAGAACAGATTCTGGCGGATCTTGCCGAGGGTCGTCCGCGACAGGGAGATCGCGTCGGCCACGCTGTTCAGGTCGTTGCGCACCAGCGTCAGGTCGGCCGCCTCGATGGCCACGTCGGAACCGGCGCCAATCGCGAAGGACACGTCCGCCGCCGCCAGCGCCGGCGCATCGTTGATGCCATCGCCGACCATCGCGACGCGGCCGCTGCCGCGCAGGGCCTCCACCGCCGCCGCCTTCTCGCCGGGCAACACCTGGGCCTTGTATTCCGTGATCCCGGCCTCTGCCGCGATGCGCGCCGCCACCGCCGGATGATCGCCGGTCAGCATCACGACCCGCACGCCGAGCGCTTGCAGACGCGCCACAGCGGCCCTGGAACCGGCGCGTAGCGGATCGGCCAGCCCCAGCGCGCCCCACGGCTTCCCGTCGACCGCCACGCACACCGGCGTCAAGGCGGCATCGAGCAGGGGCTGCAGCACTTTGGCCGGCAACTCGGCACCCTGCCCGGCCAGGAAGTCCGGCGAGCCGATCCACACTTCGCGCCCATCCACACGACCGCTGACGCCCTTGCCGCCGCTCGTCTGTACCGCGTCGGCCAGGCTCCACTGCAAGCCGGCTGCCTGCGCCGCATCGACAACAGCCTTGGCCAGCGGATGGTGGCTGGCCTGCTCGACCGCCGCCGCGACAGCCAGCAATTCGTTCGCCGCGACGCCTTCCAGCGGGCTTACATCCAGCACCGCCGGGCGTCCTTCGGTCAGCGTGCCGGTCTTGTCCACCGCGAGCACGACAATCTTCTCGGCCAGTTCCAGCGCCTCGGCGTTGCGCACCAGAATACCCGCGCGGGCGCCCTGTCCGGTCCCGACCATCACCGCCGTCGGCGTGGCCAGACCCAGCGCGCAGGGGCAGGCGATCACCAGCACGGCCACTGCATTGACGAGGGCCGGCGCGAGCTCGCCGCCCAACCACCACCAGGCGGCAAAGGTCAGCACAGCGATCGCCACCACCGTCGGCACGAAAATGGCGGCGATGCGGTCGGCCAGCTTCTGCACCGCCGGCTTGCCGCCCTGGGCCTGCTCGACGAGACGCACGATGCCGGCCAGCAGCGTCTCGGTGCCGACGCCGGTGGCCCGGCAGCGCAGCACGCCATCGCCATTGACGGTTGCCGCAAAAACCTTGTCGCCGGTCTTTTTGGGTACAGGCACGCTCTCGCCGGTCAGCATCGCCTCGTCCGCCGACGAATCGCCGCTCAACACCTCGCCATCCACCGGCACGGAATCACCGGCACGCAGCACGAAGACCATGCCCGCCACGACGCGCTCGACCGGCACCTCCTGCAACGCGCCATCCTGCTCGACCCAGGCGGTGGGCGGCTGCAAGCGCAGCAGCGCCTCGATGGCCGCCGACGTGCGCGCCCGTGCCCGCGCTTCGAGCAGCTTGCCGAGCAGCACCAGCGTGATGATGCTGGCCGAGGCCTCGAAATAAACATGCAGATCGTGGCGGTCGAACACCACCACGACCAAGCTGAAGAAGTAGGCAACGCTGGTGCCCAGCGCCACCAGCACATCCATGTTGGCGCCACCGCCGCGCAGGGACGACCAGGCGCCCTTGTAGAAGCGCCGCCCGATCCAGAACTGCACCGGCGTCGCCAGCAGGCCCTGCAGCCAGCGCGGCAGCCACTCCGCGTGATGGGCCGAGGCGTCCAGCCCACCGGAGAACATGCCGATCATCTGGACCAGAAAAGGCGCGCTGAGCAGCGCCGAGATCCAGAACAGCCGCAGCTCGGCGCGGAACTCGGCCTCCTTGCGCAGCTTGTCAGCCTCCCGGTCGCGGGCGACGACGGGCGTAGCTGTAAAACCAGCTTTTTGAATCGCCGCAATGATCGTGGCCGGCTCGGACAACCCCGGCACATAGCGGACGCGCGCGGTTTCTGCGGCGAAATTGACGCTGCCTTCGACACCGGGCAGACGATTGACGACCTTCTCGATACGCGCCGCACAGGCCGCGCAGCTCATGCCGGACAAGCTCAGTTGCAGCGTCTGCGGCGCCACGTCGAAGCCGGCCTTGCGAATCGCCGCCAGGATGTCCGACGCCGTAGCGCCCTCGCCCCCCGCAGCTAGGCGGGCCTTGCCAGTACCGAAATTGACCTCGGCGCTGACGCCGGGCAGCCGGTTAAGGACCTTTTCGAGCCGCGTCGCGCAGGCCGCGCAGCTCATCCCGGAGACCGGCAGGTCGTAACGCGTACCTGGCTCGTTCCCCATGCTTAGCTTCCCTCAGCCCACCAGCAGCACGGGCAGCGTGGCCCGCTGCAGCACCCGTGTCGCCACCGAGCCAACGAACAGATCCGCAACCACGCTGCGGCCGTGCCGACCGAGGCACAGGTAATCGCACTCCAGCACAGTCGCCTGGTGGAGCACCACATCAGCCGGCTGGCCCACGAGGATATGTGGCGTCACCGGCAACCCCGCCGCCTTCAGGCGGGCCAGCGGCGCCTTGAGCACGCCCTCGCCTTCGTCGCGGTAATAGGCATCCAGGGCTTCGCGGGCCACGTGGCGGGTCGCGAACTCGATGGGAATCGGCGGATGCACATACAACACATGCACGTCCGGAACGCTCTTCAACTGTCCCGCCAGGGCGATCACCTGATCGACGACACGCTGGGCAACCGGAGAATCATCGACGGCCAGCAGGATTTTCATGATTCGCTCCGCCTTCCAGGAAAAAACTCAGAAATGGCAGACCACGCCATTCCACAGATTGCTGCCAAGAGTCGGCGTCGTCACCAGCCCATACACACCAAAGGCCAGCACCACCAATCCAGACCCCGTGCGCACCGCCCGGTTCCGCACCACGTCGCGCAGACGCTTGAGCAGCATACCGGCGAGCAGCAGGTTGGGCAGCGTCCCGAGTCCGAAAGCCAGCATCAGGCCCGCGCCGCGCTCGGCCGAACCGGTCACCAGCGCCGTCGCCAGCACGCTGTAAACCAGGCCACAGGGCAGGAAGCCCCACAACAGGCCAAGCGGAAAAGCCTGGCTTGCGCTGCGCGCCGGCAGGAAGCGCCGGGTCAGCGGCTGGATGCGTGCCCACAGCTTCTGGCCGAGACGCTCGACGCCGGCCAGGGCCCGCGTAAAACCGGTCAGGTACAGCCCAAGGGCTACCAGCATCAGGTTGGCGAGCACGTACAGAAACAACTGGATCGGCAGGATGTTGTTGAACAGCAGCCCAACCGTGCCGATCGCCCCCATCGCCGCGCCAGCCAGCGTGTAGCTGCTGATCCGCCCGACGTTGTAGGCCAGGTGCAGGGGCCAGTCACTGCGCCGCTGGCCAGGCAGCTGCACGGTCAGCGCGCTGACGATGCCGCCGCACATGCCGACACAGTGGGTGCCGCCGAGAAGACCGATGAGGAAGACTGCGAAATAGCCGGTTTCGGGCATCAACTTGACCTGCACAGACAAGGGACAAACGGATTCACGGGAAGGACGCGATGCGGTCGCCGGGCGAATGAATTCGCCCCCACAGCCGCGCACGATCCCGGCCAAACAAAAACGCCCCGTGGGCAACACGGGGCGCGTTCCAACACTTGGCTCGGCATTCTAGCCCGCCCACCTCGGAGCGGCCAGCCGGCCGGAAGTTCAGATCACCTTCGAGTAGCGGGTGCGTTCCCGGTCGGCACGCAGGTACTTGTCGAAGACCATCGCAATCGCCCGCACCAGCATGCGGCCGGCGGGTAGCACGGTGATCCACTGCTTGTCGATCTTCAAGAGCCCCCCCTTCTCCATCTCGCGCAGATCGGCCAGCTCGGCCGCGAAGTACTGCTTGAAATCGATCAGGTGGGCGATCTCGATGGACTCGATGGACAGCTCGAAGTGGCACATCAGCGCCTGGATGATGGCCCGCCGCAGCAGGTCGTCCGGCGTCAGCTCAATGCCGCGCAGCACCGGCAGACGGCCGGTGTCGATGATGTCGTAGTACTCGTCGAGGGTCTTCACGTTCTGCGCATAGGTCGGCCCGACCTTGCCGATCGCCGACACACCGAAGGCCAGCAGGTCACACTCCGCGTAGGTGGAGTAACCCTGGAAGTTGCGGTGCAGGCGCCCCTGGCGCTGGGCCGTGGTCAACTCGTCGTCCGGCTTGGCGAAGTGGTCCATGCCGATATACACATAGCCCGCCTCGGTCAGGCGGCGGATCGCCAGTTGCAGGATCTGCAGCTTGGTCTCGCCCGACGGCAGCTGCGCGTCGATGATGCGACGCTGCGGCTTGAACAGGCTCGGCAGGTGCGCGTAGTTGTAGATCGACAGACGATCCGGCGACAAGGCCAGAATCTGCTCGAGGGTGCGGTTGAAGCTGATGACGTTCTGCTTGGGCAGGCCGTAGATCAAGTCCACGCTGACCGACTTGAAGCCATGGGCCCGCGCCGCGTCGATCACCAGCTTGGTTTCTTCCTCGCTCTGCACGCGGTTGACCGCCTTCTGCACATCCGGATTGAAATCCTGGATGCCGACGCTCATGCGGTTGAAGCCGAGCTCGGCCAGCAGCGCGACGGTGGCTTCGTCCACCTTGCGCGGGTCCACCTCGATGGAGTACTCACCGTCCGGCACCAGCGTGAAGTGCTTGCGGACCATGCCCATCAGGCGGCGCAGTTCATCGTGGGACAGGAAGGTCGGCGTGCCGCCGCCCAGGTGCAATTGCAGCACTTCCCGCGGCCCGTCGAGCTTGGCCGCCTGCATGTCCACTTCTTTTTCAAGATAATCCAGATACTTGGCGGAGCGACCGTGATCCTTGGTGATGATCTTGTTGCACGCGCAGTAATAGCAGATCGTATTGCAGAAGGGGATGTGGAAGTATAATGAGAGCGGTTTGCCGATTCCGCCGACGGTACGTCTCCCCAGCCAGTCGCTCAGGGCTTCGGAGTTGAACGCCTCAACGAAGCGATCCGCGGTCGGATACGACGTATACCTCGGGCCATTCACATCAAACTTGCGAATGAGCTCGGGATCGAATATCAGGTCTTTTTGTGTCGTGTTCATGGTGCACTTCTGTTGGTTGCGCTGAACAATCGCAGAATCGATCCAAAACAGTATTGACGTGGATCAAAGGGCCCCAAACGTTGGTAAAACCTTCCAGTTCAGGTGATTGCGCGTGCAGATGAAATCGGTGATTCCGGTGACGGTCGTGGACATCAAGGTCGCGTGTTCCCAGTGCAACCTGCGGGAATTGTGTCTTCCCTTCGGCCTCGACCCCAATGAGATCGACCAGCTCGACGAGCTCGTCGGCAGCCGTCGCAAGATCAAGCGGCAGCAGCACCTCTACCGCTCGGGCGACTCCTTCGAGGCGATCTACGCGATCCGCGCCGGCTCCTTCAAGACCGACGTGATCCTCGAGGACGGCCGCGACCAGGTAACCGGCTTCCAGATGACCGGCGAAGTGCTGGGCCTGGACGGCATCAGCACCGAACATCACTCCTGCAACGCCATCGCACTTGAAGACAGCGAAGTCTGCGTGATCCCCTTCACCCGACTCGAGGAGCTGTCACGGGAGGTGGAGAGCCTGCAACACCAGTTCCACAAGATCATGAGCCGCGAGATCGTTCGCGACCACGGCGTGATGATGCTGCTCGGCTCAATGCGCGCCGAAGAACGCCTGGCGGCCTTCCTGCTGAACATGTCCCAGCGCTTCACCGCGCGGGGCTTCTCGCCGTCCGAGTTCCACCTGCGCATGACCCGCGACGAAATCGGCTCCTATCTCGGCCTCAAGCTCGAGACGGTGTCCCGCGCCTTCTCCCGCTTTCAGGAAGAAGGCCTGGTCGCCGTCCAGCAGAAGCACATCCGCATTCTCGACACGCCGGGCCTGAAGCGCCTGCTCAACCACCACGCCGCCTGACGGCGGCTGGCCTCACAGCCAGGCCAGCCAGCCGAGCGGACTCTTGCTGACCGCCACCGACACGATCCACGACAGCGTCGCCAGCGCGCCCACATAGGCTGCGGCGCGCTGGCGACGCGGGCGCGCCGCCTTCAGCGCAACACTCCCCAGCCCGATATAGACGAGCAAGCCCAGCACCTTGGCGGTCAGCCAGGCATGCACGAAGGGATATTGGGCAGCCATCCAGGCCAGACCGAGCGCACTGCCCAGCAGGCACGAATCGACGATATGGGGCAGCACCCGCGTCAGGCGGGCCTGCAGCAGCGGCGAGCCACTCAGCGACCACCAGCCCCGCAACGCGAAGCCGCAACCGCTGAGCACCACGCAGGTGATGTGAAAATGCTTGAGAGCCAGATACATGCCGCGCCTCCGTGTTGCCGCCGCGGCACTCCGGCTGTCGGCGGGCCCCGCAAAAGCGGGGCCGCGACACTTTAGCTGCGCAGCACGCCGACTTCCAGTGCAGCAAACCAGTTGATGAAGCGCTGCACGTCGGCACCCTGGTAGATCGCCCCATGCTGCGGCACCAGCATGTCGATCTCCAGGCGGGAGACCCGCTCGCACCAGTCGCGCTTGGCCCGGTCCGAGCCCATCCAGCGCTTGTGGAAGCCCTCCGCATGGCGGATGTGACGAGAGAAATCCTGCACGTACAGATCGTTGTTGTCCGCCGGCAACAAGGCCGCGCCGACATCGCCGGAAAAGAGGATCTTGGCCTTCGGATCGTAGAGGTGGAAATTGCCCGACGAGTGCAGGTAATGGGCCGGGATGGCCTGCAGCTCCAGGCCATCGAGGCGGATCGTCGTACCCTGATCCGGGATCGGCACGAAGGTCGAATCGTGCCCGCCGAAATGGGGAAGAAAGCTCTGCCATAGCCAGCTGGTATAGCACTTCAGGTCGGGCTTGAACTCCAGCCACAAGGCCAGCGAGGAGATGATGTCCGGATCCTGGTGGGACGCAAAGATTCCCGCCAGCCTCGTCGGATCGCACTCCGCCGACAAAGCCGAAAAGACCGCCGGAAAAATCTCGATGCCGCCCGGATCACACAGCAAGGCTTCATCACCGTGAACCACCACGTATTCATTGGTATCGATGATGTAACCGGGCTTGGTGGCATCCCGCGCGATCGCCAGCCAGCGGTGCTCCTCATCCTGGTAGATGCAATGGGCCTGTTTCATGGGTTTCCTAATCCTTTACGAGGCGTTCCTTGCCAAGAACCTCGAGGGATCGCTTGATCTGGGCGATCACCTCGGCAAAATCCGTCGACACCTGCATCAATGCGGCACTGAAGCCGCCGCCATAAGCCGCTTCGATCTTGGCCGAGCGAGCCAGAACACCACCCAGCTCAACCAACTGCTGGGTTTCCTCGACAGCGGCGCGCAGCCGCAGGTCAAGCCCCCGGAGGCGGCTCTGCTGCTCGGCAAGCCTGGCTGCACCACGCCTGCGGGCCTCCCTCGCCCCCGGCACGCCTTCACCGCTGAGCTTGAGCGCTTCAGCCAGGATCCGAGCGATACGCTGCTGCTGGACGACGCCGGTAACGCTCCCCACCGAGCCGGAAGTCATTTCGCGCAGGGATGCCATGTGACGGGTCAGATCCTGCGCAAACCGGCGCAGCTCGTTGGACAGCACGCCAAAGCCAAGCGCCGCATTGCCCGCCCGCTTGGCGAGGAAGATCGCATTGAGCGCCATCAGGTTGATACGAAAGGCCGTCGCCACGATAGCCTTGATCTCCTCATTGACGCGAACGATGCGGGCAAGCTCACCTGTCCGCAGGGCAATCCCATGAAAATTCGGTTCTGGCGCGTTCATACGGACTCTCTGGAGCAGGCAGACTGTAGTGGCTGATTAACGGCGGAGGGACAGGCAGCTTGAGAGGATAAGAACGGAAAAGCGGCCCGCTCGCCCGCATGCAGGCCGGTGAGCCGTAAACGGAAAAACCCGCTGACGAATCAGCGGGTTTTTCTTGATGCCTGGGGCGACATACCGGGATCGAACCGGTGACACCTGGAATCACAATCCAGTGCTCTACCAACTGAGCTAATGCCGCCACTGCTTGAACGTCGACCAAGATCGCCGATCAAAAACCTTTTTCAGAGCCTGCCCGACAGGAATCGAACCTGTAACCCCCGGCTTAGAAGGCCGGTGCTCTATCCAGTTGAGCTACGGGCAGTTCGCCGTGGGCACCCGGGTCAAGCTTTGGTCGGGGTGGAGAGATTCGAACTCCCGACATCTTGCTCCCAAAGCAAGCGCGCTACCGGACTGCGCTACACCCCGAGAGCCGCGAATAGTACACACCTATCACGATGCCGTCAAACATTAATTGGCACGAATTTTCATGTCCGCCGAAATTCGTGCCTGCCTGTCCATCCCGACCTCCCCCTTTGCAGTAAGCCCGACCCGATCCTGGCACATGCCTCCGGGGTAAGCGTTGCAGACGCGCAACAATTTGAATTCACACCATTTGACCTAGATCACAGCTTTCGTTGTGCGGCGCAATAAATCAGCAGGATTACCAATACTAGGATCACCTGCGCAGGGTAAAATCCGCCCCGGCCCCAGACGACCCGAAGCCACGTGGCAACGGCAACCCAATAGCCGCACGACCCGCACTCACCCGAGTACCCATCATGAACGAACAGCACTACCTCACGCCCCTCTTCGAGCCCCGCTCGGTGGCCATCATCGGCGCCAGCGAAAGAGAGCTGTCCCTCGGCAACATTCTCGTCCGCAACATGCTGGAGGCCGGCTTCAAGGGCAAGCTGTTCACCGTCAACCCCAAGTACGACCAAGTGCTGGGCGTCCCCTGTTACAAGAGCGTCGAGGACATCCCGCAGCGCCTTGACCTGGCCGTCATCACCACCAAGGCCGACCGCGTGCCGGCCATCGTCGACGCCTGTGGGCGCGCCGGCTGCAAGTCCGTGGTGGTGCTCCCGTCCGGCTTCTCCGACGCCGGCCCGCGCGGCCGCATGCTCGAGAAGAACACCGTCGAGAACGCCCGCCGCCACCGTATCCGCCTGCTCGGCCCCAACTGTCTGGGCGTGCTGCGCCCCGAACTGGGCCTCAACGCCAGCTTCGCCCACGGCGGCGCCATCAAGGGCTCGATCGGCCTGATCTCCCAGTCCGGCGCCCTCTGTTCGGCGATCCTCGACTGGGCGCGCCCCAACAACGTCGGCTTCTCGTCGGTCGTCTCCCTGGGCACCTCGGTGGACATCGACTTCGGCGAGGTTCTCGAATTCATGGTCTCGGATGCCCGCACCGAGAGCATCTTCCTATATGTAGAAGGCATCAAGGATGCCCGCCGCTTCGTCAGCGCGCTGCGCGCCGCCGCCCGCGTCAAGCCGGTGCTGCTGATCAAGGTCGGCCGCCACCCCGCCGGCTCCCACGCCGCGCTGCTGCACTCCGGCGCCACAGTGGGCGAGGACGCGGTGTTCGACGCCGCGCTGCGCCGCGCCGGCGTGATCCGCCTGTACAACATGGGCCAGCTGTTCGCTGCCGCGAACGCGCTGTTCTCCCACTTCCGCCCGCGCGGCAACCGCCTGGCCGTGATTACCAACGGCGGCGGCCCCGGCGTGATGGCTGCCGACCGCGCCGCCGACCTGCGCATCCCGCTGGCGACCCTGTCCGATGGCACGATTGCCAAGCTCAACGAGATCCTGCCGGCCAACTGGTCCCACTGTAATCCGGTGGACATCATCGGCGACGCCGACCCCGAGCGTTACAGCAAGACCCTCGACATCGTGCTGGCCGACGAGAACGTCGAAGGCGTGCTGACCATCCTGACGCCCCAGGCCATGGCCCGCCCCACCGAGGTCGCGCAAAAGGTCATCGAAATCGAACGGGCCGCCGACAAGCCGGTATTCACCTGCTGGATGGGCGAGGAGCAAGTGCGCGAGGGGCGCAAGCTGTTCGAAACCGCCGGCATTCCCACCTTCCGCACGCCGGAGCCGGCGGTCGAGCTGTTCGGCCACATCTCCGCCTACTACCGCAACCAGAAGCTGCTGGTGCAGACACCGAGCTCCCTGTCCTCCGACCTCAACCCGCCGTCGGTGGAGAGCGCCCGCCTGGTCATCGAGACAGCCCTGTCCGAACGCCGCAAGAACCTCAACGAAATGGAATCCAAGGCCCTGCTGGCCGCCTTCCGGATTCCCATCGCACAAACGGTGGTCGCCCGCTCCGCCACCGAGGCAATGGTGCTGGCTGAAGAACTGGGTCTGCCGGTGGCCATGAAGATCGACTCCCCGTCGATCACCCACAAGGCCGACACCGGCGGCGTGCGCCTCAACCTCAGCGGCCTCGCCGCCGTGCGCTCGGCCTACCAGGAGATCCTGGAGGAAGTGAAGCGCAAGCGTCCCGACGCCATCATCAACGGCGTGGCCATCGAACCGATGGTCATCAAGCCCTACGGTCGCGAGCTGATGGTCGGCGCCTTCCGCGACCCGATCTTCGGACCGGTGATCACCTTCGGCGAAGGCGGCGCCCATGTGGAAATCCAGGCCGATCGCGCAGTGGCCCTGCCGCCGCTCAACAACTACCTGGTCAAGGACCTGATCAAGTCCACCCGCGTGTCCACGTTGCTCGGCGAATACCGCAACATGCCGCCGATCAATATGGAGTCGCTGGAGTTCGTGCTGCTGCGCATCTCCGAAATGGTCTGCGAGCTGCCGTGGATCCGCATGATGGACATCAACCCGCTGATCGTGGACGAGCACGGCGCCGTCGCTGTCGATGCGCGCATCGTGGTGGACAACATTGCGCCCACCGCCGACCGCTACGATCACATGGCGATCCACCCCTATCCGTCGCACCTGATCACCAAGATCTCGATGCCGGAAGGCGAGATCACCGTGCGGCCGATCAAGCCGGAAGACGCCGACCTGGAAATCGAGTTCGTGCGCAAGCTCTCGCCCGAGACCAAGTACCTGCGCTTCATGAATACCCTGCGCGAGATGCCGCCGGCAATGGTGGCCCGCCTCACGCAGATCGACTACGACCGGGAAATGGCCTTCGTCGCCACCATCGAGGAAAACGACGAAGAAGTGGAGATCGGGGTGGCCCGCTACGCCGTCAATCCGGATGGCGAGACCTGTGAGTTCGCGATCGTCGTCGCCGAGGACTGGCAGCACCGCGGCCTGGCCCGGCGACTGATGGGCGTGCTGATCGAAACCGCACGCAACCGCGGCCTGAACGCCATGACCGGCATCTTCCTGTCGAACAACGAACGCATGCTGAAGTTCGTCTCCAGCCTGGGTTTCGTGCTGACCAACGACCCGGAAGACAACACCGTCAAGCACGGCATCCTGACCCTGCAAGGCTGACGATGGACGACGCCCGGCTCATCCGCTGCGCCTGGTGCGGGGACGATCCCCTGTACCAGGCCTACCACGACCAGGAATGGGGCGTGCCGCTGCACGATGACCGGGCGCTGTTCGAGCTCCTGACCCTCGAAGGCGCCCAGGCCGGGCTGTCGTGGATCACCGTGCTGCGCAAGCGCGAGAACTACCGCCAGGCCTTCGCCGGCTTCGACCCGGCCGCCGTGGCCCGTTTCACCGAAGCCGACCAGGCTGCCCTCCTTGCCAATCCGGGCATCGTCCGCAACCGCCTGAAGATCGCCTCCACCATCGACAACGCCCGCGCCTTTCTGGAAATCCAGGCCGAGTTCGGCAGCTTCGACACGTGGCTGTGGCGCTTCGTGGACGGCCAGCCGATCCACAACAACCTGCGCAGCCTCGCCGACGCCCAGGCCAGCACGCCACTGTCCGACCAGCTCAGCAAGGCCCTCAAGAAGCGCGGCTTCCGCTTCGTCGGCACCACCATCTGCTACGCCTTCATGCAGGCCGCCGGCATGGTCAACGATCACACTGTCGACTGCTTCCGCCATCGGGAAGTCGTCGCGCTATCATCGCGCCCTCTGTAACACTCAAGCGCCGGCCCGATGAGGCCGGCCCGCGAAAGATGACCGACCAGATCGAAACCGCCGAATTGCACGGCCAGCCCGTTCTCAAGCTGCAGACGCCGGACGGCGCCGTCGCCCTGATCTCCCTGTTCGGTGCCCATGTGCTGTCATGGACACCGGCCGGCGGCGAAGACCGCCTCTACCTCAGCCCGCAGGCCATATTCGACGGCAGCACCGCCATCCGTGGCGGCGTGCCGGTGTGCTTCCCGCAGTTCGCCGGCCTCGGCCCCCTGCCCAAGCACGGCTTCGCCCGCAACCGCCGCTGGGAGGTCACCACCACCCGCGCCGGCAAGGACTACGCCGTAGCAACCCTGCGCCTCACCGACGACGACGCCACCCGTGCCCTGTGGCCGCACGCCTTCGCCACCGAGATGAGCATCTCCATCGGCGGCGACCGCCTCGACATGGAACTGGAAGTGGAGAACACCGGCGCAGCGCCGTTCAGCTTCACCGCGGCCCTGCACACCTACCTGAAGGTTCGCGAGGTCGAGGCCCTGAGCATCGAAGGGCTGCGCGGGCTGGAATACCGGGACAGCGCCGACGGCGACCGGATCAAGAAGGAAACCGGCGTCGGCCTCGCCATCGAAGGGGAAGTCGACCGCGTTTACCACGGCGCGCCCCGCACCCTGCTGGTACGGGAGGATCGCCGGGCAATGGGCATCCACACCGAGAACTTCCCCGATGTAGTGATCTGGAATCCGTGGGAGGAAAAGTGCGCGGCCCTCGCCGACATGCCTGCCGACGGTTTCCGCCGCATGCTGTGCGTCGAGGCCGCCGCGGTGAAGGCGCCCGTCGAACTGGCTGCCGGCACCAACTGGTGGGGCCGGCAGACCCTCATCGCAATGTAAGAAGCAGCCTCAAGGAAACGTCGGGCCGCCCCAAGTTTCCTTGTCTCCTGCGAGGCGGGCTGGACCCGGCACACCCCGCAGGAGCACTCAATTGGCTGCGCGCACCGTGTCGGCCACGTTGCGGCCATTCACCCGGACGATGGCGACGGTATGGCCGGAGCCATCCATCTCCACCGGCTCCACCGTCACGCTGCCCGCATCCAGTGCCCGTTGCAAGCGCTGGGTGGCGTGTTCGGAGGTCATCCCCGGCTCACGTGAGTCCAGCCCCTGGACCCGGATCTTGCGACCACCTTGATAGAAGGTCGCGCCATCCATCGCATAGGCCCGCGAAGCGCCCCGTGCCGGACGGGACGGAGTCGGCGTAGTAACCGCCAGCGGCACGTTGCCAGACGGTGCTGCAGCACCCGGAGCCGGCGCCTGTGGCGCGCTCACGGGCGCCGCCGGCGTAACCGCTGCCCGCGGAGCCGCGACCGGAGCCGGCGTGGGAGCCGGTGCAGCCGATGCATTGATCGCCGCCGCTGCAGCCGCCGCAGCCTCCGCAGCCGACATTTCCCCGCCGGAAAAACTAGACGGCGCACGCACCACATGAGCCTGCGGGGCAGGCGCCGGGCGCGGCGCAGCAATGGCAGCCGGCGCGGCAGGTGCCGGCACACTGGCCACCGGCGGCGGAATCACCACACTCTGGCGCCCGCCGGACGCGACGGGCGGCGGCACCGGAATCGCGGCTCGGCGCTCCGCCGGCGGCAGCGGCGCCGAATTCGGCGTGAAAGCCTCACGTCCCAGCGCTTCACGACCAGCCATGGGCGCGAACGCCTCCCGCCCGATTGCACGGCCATGACTACGGCTGGGCGGCTTCGGCGGTTCAACACGGGACTCGACGGTCTTCAGCGCGGCGGCCTTGGCGGCAGCTTTGGCATCTGGCGAAAGGGGCGCAGCAACCTGCGGCGCCCGCTCCTGCCGGGCCGACTTGCCGTGATGGCGGCGGTCATTGCGCTCGGCCTTGCCCTTGCCCGCCTTGCCACCCTTTTCGGCCGCGGCGGCCTTGTCGTGACGGCCGGCCTTGCTGGCTTTCGCGGCCTGGCGCGGCGTTTCCGCCTTGGCGGCCTTGGCAGCCTTGCCCGAAGAGGTTTTCTTGGATGCGCTGGCCTTGGCTTCGGAAGACTTTCCGGCCTTGGCACTCTTTTTGGCCTCAGGCTTCTTAGAAGCCGGGGCTGCCTTGTGCGCATCGGCCTTGGCCTGATGATGGGCGGCAGAGGCTTCGCCTCCGACCATCATCAAGCCGAGCGCCAGCGTCAACGCGGCGATTATCGGGTTCATGCGGTGTGCTCTCCTGCTGCGCCGGGCCGCCACATGGGGCGCCCCGACTGGATGTACGCGAAAACGGGGGTCTGCGCGACATGGATAATCTTGGGATTTTACCGGAAACTCCACCGGCTACGGGCTTGCAGGCGCGGCTGCGTTTCTGCACCATGCGCCCTTTTTCTGGCCTTCACCCGTCCATGCTTCTGCCGATCGAACAACGCATTGCCGCCGAAATAGGTGTACAGCCCCGTCAGGTTTTCGCTGCCGTGCAACTTCTCGACGAAGGCGCCACCGTGCCCTTCGTGGCCCGTTACCGCAAGGAAGTGACCGGTGGACTGGACGATACCCAGCTGCGCACGCTGGAAGAACGCCTCGGCTACCTGCGCGAGCTGGAGGACCGCCGCGCCGCGGTGATCGCCAGCATCGACGAACAGGGCAAGCTCGACCCCGCCCTGCGCGAGGCCATCGAAAACGCCGAAACCAAGCAGCGCCTTGAAGACCTCTACCTGCCCTTCAAGCAGAAGCGCCGCACCAAGGCTCAGATCGCCCGCGAGGCCGGTATCGAGCCCCTCGCCAATGCGCTGCTGGCCGACCCGACCCTGGTGCCGGAGAACGAAGCCAGCACCTATTTCAATGCAGAAGCCGGTTTTGCCGACACCAAATCGGTGCTCGACGGCGCCCGCCAGATCCTCATGGAGCGCTTCGCCGAAGACGCCGAGCTGATCGGCAAGCTGCGCGAATACCTGCAGGACCATGGCGTCGTCGCCTCGACGGTGATCGCCGACAAGGAAAACGACCCGGCCGCCGCCAAGTTCCGCGACTGGTTCGACTTCCGCGAAGCCATCGGCACCGTGCCGTCCCACCGGGCGCTGGCCCTGTTCCGCGGCCGCAACGAAGGTTTCCTGCGCCTGCAACTGGCTCTCGACTCCGACCCCACCGACGGCAGCACGCCCGGCCCCAACCCCTGCGAAGGGCGCATCGCCGGCCACTTCGGCGTCAAGGACCAGGGCCGCGCCGCCGACGCCTGGCTGCGCGAAACGGTGCGCTGGGCGTGGAGCGTCAAGATCTCCCTGCACCTGGAACTCGAACTGCTCGGCCAGCTGCGCGAACAGGCGGAAGAGGAAGCCATCCGCGTCTTCGGCCGCAACCTGAAGGACTTGCTGCTCGCCGCCCCCGCCGGCGCCCGCGCCACCCTGGGCCTCGACCCCGGCCTGCGCACCGGCGTGAAAGTGGCCATCGTCGACCAGACCGGCAAGCTCCTCGACACCGCCACCATCTACCCCCACGAGCCGCGCCGCGACTGGGACGGCAGCCTGCACACGCTGTCGAAGCTGTGCGAAAAGCACAATGTGTCGCTGATCGCCATCGGCAATGGCACCGCCAGCCGCGAAACCGACAAGCTCGCCGCCGACCTGATCAAGCTGCGCCCCGAGCTGCACATGACCAAGATCGTCGTGTCGGAAGCGGGCGCCTCGGTGTATTCGGCCTCCGAACTGGCCGCCAAGGAATTCCCCAACCTGGACGTCAGCCTGCGCGGCGCCGTTTCCATCGCCCGCCGCCTGCAGGATCCGCTGGCCGAGCTGGTCAAGATCGATCCCAAATCCATCGGCGTCGGCCAGTACCAGCACGACGTCAACCAGACCCGCCTGGCCCGCGCGCTGGATTCGGTGGTCGAGGACTGCGTGAATGCCGTCGGCGTGGACGTGAACATGGCCTCCGTCGCCCTGCTGACCCGCATCTCCGGCCTCAACGCCACGCTGGCCGCCAACATCGTCGCCCACCGGGACGCCAACGGCCCCTTCCCCAGCCGCGCCGCGCTGCTCGACGTACCACGCCTCGGCCCCAAGACCTTCGAGCAGGCCGCCGGCTTCCTGCGCATCACCAACGGCAGCAACCCGCTGGACGCCTCGGCGGTGCACCCGGAAGCCTACCCGGTGGTCGAGCGCATCCTCGCCGACATCCAGAAGAACGTCCGTGAGCTGCTGGGCGACGCCCGCGCCATCGGCCAGCTGAAGGCCGAGCGCTACACCGACGAACGCTTCGGCCTGCCCACCGTGCAGGACATCCTGAAGGAACTCGACAAGCCCGGCCGCGACCCGCGCCCCGAGTTCAAGACCGCCAGCTTCAAGGAAGGCGTCGAGGACCTGAAGGACCTCGCCGTCGGCATGATCCTCGAAGGCGTGGTCACCAACGTCACCAACTTCGGCGCCTTCGTGGACATCGGTGTGCACCAGGACGGCCTGGTCCATGTGTCGGCCCTGTCCGACCGCTTCGTGAAGGACCCGCACACCATCGTCAAGGCCGGCCAGGTGGTCAAGGTGAAAGTCACCGAGGTCGACCTGCCGCGCAAGCGCATCGCCCTCACCATGCGCATGGGCGACCAGCCCCAGGCCGGCGGCCACAAGCCCGGCGGCGACCGGCGCGACGCCCCCCGCGGCGGTCAGCGTCCGGCCAGCAAGCCGAACCGGGAACCGGCGCTGGCTGGCTCGCTGGCGTCCGCCTTCGCCAAAGCCCTGAAAAAGTAGGGGCGAATGAATTGGCCCCCACAAGGAAGTCCTGCAGGGAGCCCTGAAAAGCCCTTGAGGGGGACCTCCACGGTCCCCCCTCTCACAAATAAGCCCGCCGGCCCGCCCAGGCGGCTAAAATCCGTTCCATCTATTTGATTTTCCTGCGACGCCTTCCGGGGCGTCGCGCTGTTTTTCCCATGACCACGATCTACGGCATCAAGAACTGCGACACCATGAAGAAAGCCTTCGCCTGGCTCGACGAGCATGGCGTCGCCTACACTTTCCACGACTACAAAAAGGCCGGCATCGATTCGGGCAAACTGCACGCCTGGAGCAAGGCCATCGGCTGGAAGAGCCTGGTGAATACCCGCGGCACCACCTGGCGCAAGCTGTCCGCCGAACAGCAGGCCATTGAAACCCAGAGCGCCGCGGTGCAGCTGATGCAGGAATTCCCCAGCCTGATCCGCCGCCCGGTCATAGAAACCGACAGCGGCCAGCTGCTGGTCGGCCTCGACACCACCCTGTACACCAGCTTCCTCACTGCGACGGGCACCCCGGAATGAGCAACTCCTACATCCAGCGCTTCCTGCTCGAAGAGCTCGACATCCGCGGCGCCGTCGTCAAACTCGACGACGTCTGGCAGGGCATCCTCGAGAACCGCGACTACCCGGCCAATGTGCGCGACCTGCTCGGCGCCATGAGCGCCATCGCCAGCGTCATCGGCGGCAACCTCAAGCAGACCGGCCGCCTGACCATCCAGTTGCAGGGCCACGGCCCGGTGAGCCTGCTGGTGGTGGACATCAACGAGGCCCTCAACCTGCGCGGCTACGCCAAGGCCGCCCCCGAGGCGGCCGGCCAGCACGGCATCGCCGACCTGCTCGGTGACGGTCAGCTGTTGCTGAGCCTCGACATGCCCGGCCTGCGCCACCCGTATCAGAGCTACGTTCCGATCGAAGGCGACAGCGTCGCCGAGATCTTCGAACACTACCTGACCCAGTCCGAGCAGCAGCCCGCCGCCCTGCATACTGCCTCGTCGGAAAAGGCCGCTGCCTGCCTGTTCCTGCAAAAGCTGCCGGACGCCGACAAGAAGGACGCCGACGGCTGGGACCGCGTCACCCGCCTGGCGTCCACGATCCGCCCCGACGAACTGCTTGGGCTACCCGCCGACGAAGTGCTGCTGCGCCTCTTCCACCAGGAAACCGTACGCCTGCTCGACGCCCGCGAAGTCAGCCACGAGTGGCCCCAGGACAGGGACAAGGTGCGCGACATGCTGCGCTCCCTCGGCCGCGCCGAACTGGAAGCCGTGCTCGCCGAACATGGCGAGGTGGTGATCCACGACGACCTGTCGAACCACGAATACCGCTTCAGCGCCGACGACATCGCCGCATTGTTCGCCGAACCGCCCACTCTTCACTGAAACAACCCATTGCACCCGCGGACTTGCCCGAAACCCTGCTGAAAAGTAGACTTCCACGGTTTTAGTCCGCACTTACGCAGCGCATCTTCTATGGCCGACGCTTCCCAGGGCAAACTGATCGAGTTCAAAGGCGCCAGCCTGGCGGTGATGACCGCCTACGTCAGGGAGACGGACGCCGTGCGTCTCGCCGACGCCATGCACATGATGATGGGCGGCATGCCCGACTTCTTCGCCGGCGAACCGGTGGTGCTCGACTTCTCCCAGCTCGCCAGCACGCCCGACTGGGTGGACTGGACTGCCATCACCAGCCTGCTGCGGCGCTACCAGGTGCAGCCGATCGGCGTACGCGATCTGCCTGAACACCTGCACGAAGGCGCCCGCCGCGCCAACCTGGCGCTGCTCGGCAAGGAAGGCCTGGGGGCCGAACGCCCCATCGCCACGCCCCAACCGGCCCCGGTGCCGCAACCGGAACCCGTGGCGGCGCCGGCCCCCGTGCCGGAAGCGCCACCGCCTGCCGAAGCCCAGCCTGCCAGCAGCGGCGTGGCTCCGACCCTGATCGTCGAACGCCCGCTGCGCTCCGGTCAGCAGATCTACGCCAAGGGCGGCGACCTGGTGCTGCTGGCCGGCATGAGCCCCGGCTCCGAGATCATTGCCGACGGCAGCATCCACGTATATGGCCCGCTGCGCGGCCGCGCCCTCGCCGGCGCCCGGGGCGACACCTCCGCCCGCATCTTCAGCACCAATTTCGGTCCCGAACTGGTATCCATCGCCGGGGTCTACCGGACCTTCGAGCGCGGCATCCCGCCGAACGCCGCCGGCCGCGCGGCCCAGGTGCGTCTCATCGGCTCGGGCAACCAACATACTCTCGAAATCATCCCGCTTCAGAACGACTACTGAAGCGACACCACTATTTAAGGGGATACCGTGGCACGCGTCATCGTAATCACGTCCGGCAAGGGCGGCGTCGGCAAGACCACCACCAGTGCGAGTTTCTCGTCCGGGCTGGCCCTGCGCGGCTTCAAGACCGCGGTCATCGACTTCGACGTCGGCCTGCGCAACCTCGACCTGATCATGGGCTGCGAACGCCGCGTGGTGTACGACCTGGTCAATGTCATCAATGGCGAAGCCAACCTGAGCCAGGCCCTGATCAAGGACAAGCACTGCGAGAACCTCTTCATCCTGCCGGCCTCGCAAACCCGCGACAAGGACGCGCTGAGCGAGGAAGGCGTCGAAAAGGTCCTGAAGGAGCTCTTCCACATGGGCTTCGAATACGTGGTGTGCGACTCCCCTGCCGGCATCGAGCGCGGCGCGGTGATGGCCCTCACCTTTGCCGACGAAGCCATCGTGGTGTCCAACCCCGAAGTCTCGTCGGTGCGTGACTCCGACCGCATCCTCGGCATCCTGCAGAGCAAGAGCCGCCGTGCCGTCGAAGGCCGCGAACCGGTCAAGGAACACCTGCTGATCACCCGCTACTCGCCCAAGCGCGTGGAAGAAGGCGAAATGCTGTCGTACAAGGACGTGCAGGAACTGCTGCGGGTACCGCTGATCGGCGTGATCCCCGAGTCCGACGACGTGCTGCAGGCCTCCAACCAGGGCACGCCGGCCATCCACCTGAAGGACAGCGACGTCGCCACCGCCTACCAGGACGTGGTAGCCCGCTTCCTGGACGAAGACCGCCCGCTGCGTTTCGTCAGCTACGAAAAACCCGGCATCCTGAAGCGGCTCTTCGGAGGCAAGTAAGATGTCCCTCCTTTCCTACTTTTTCGGCTCGAAGCCCAAGACCGCGTCAGTGGCCAAGGAGCGCCTGTCGCTCATCATCGCCCACGAGCG
The DNA here is from genome assembly GCA_018241665.1 of Pseudomonadota bacterium. Classification (GTDB taxonomy): domain Bacteria; phylum Pseudomonadota; class Gammaproteobacteria; order Burkholderiales; family Rhodocyclaceae; genus Zoogloea. Next base: position 72,943 of record JAFEDK010000030.1, on the reverse strand, counting down.
GACCAGCAACCGGGCCCCGGACTTCCTGCCTGCCTTGCAGAAGGAACTGATCGAAGTCATTTCCAAGTACGTGAATGTCGGACTCGACGATATCAAGGTCCAGCTCGAGAAGCAGGACAACTGCGAGATCCTGGAAGTGAACATCACGCTGCCCGAGCAGCCGCCGAAATAAGCTGACCTGCCCGGATGGTGAAATTGGTAAACACAGCGGACTTAAAATCCGCCGCCTCACGGCCTACGGGTTCGATTCCCGTTCCGGGCACCACATAAATATCAAGCACTTAGCGCAAAACTGGCTAAGTGCTTTTTCTTTGCACAGACAGCACGGGACACCAGCGGGACACCACCAGAAAACAAACTGTCCCACCCCCTCCTCATTCGACCCGCCCCCCGGCTCTCCTGTGGACAAGTCCCATTTTTGGGCCGGAACTGTCCCACCAAAGTCCCTAACCCTCTTCTAAAAACAAAAAAATCCATATCATTCAGTGCATTGCAAAACATGAACACAAGATAGTTAATCCGCTGTTGTCGTTTTCTCTGCTTTGTTCTAGGATGCGCACATCATTCCTCAGAGGCGAATCATGGCAACCATCGAGAAACGCACAACTGCGGATGGCACCTCTTACAGGGTAAAGGTTCGCCTTCAAGGCTTCGCCCCGGAGACTGCCACCTTCGAGCGCCTGACCGATGCAAAGGCGTGGGCCGCAAAGACCGAAGCCGATATGAAGGCTGGCAGGCACTTCGGAGAAGCCAAGCGCCACACTTTCGGGGATCTGGCAGACGAGTACGCCCCCCATGCCAAGGACGCCAAGCGCCTGGCCTACTGGCGCGAGGTTTTCGGCCCCGACCGCCTCGACAACATCTCGCCGGCCCGTGTCGCCAAAGAGCGGGACAAGTTGCTGGCGGGCACCACCAACAAGAAGGACGCCACTACTGGCGAACTGTTGAAGCGCACAGGTGCGACGGTAAATCGTTACCTCGCCGCGCTGTCATCCTGCTTGGCCTATGGCGTGAAAGAACTTCAGTGGTTGGAGCGCAACCCAATGGAGCGCATCCGCCGGCCTGCCGAGAACAAGGGTCGGGTGCGGTTCCTGTCCGACGATGAGCGCGTGCGCCTGCTGGATGCCTGCCGTCATCATCCAGACCTTTACCTGGCTGTCGTGCTATCCCTGACGACGGGTGCCCGGCAGGGCGAAATCATGGGGCTTCGCTTCGCCCAAATCGACTTCAGCCGCCAAGTCATCACCCTGCACGACACCAAGAACGGCGACCGCCGAGCGCTCCCACTGGTTGGAGAAGCCTTCAACCTGCTGCAAGAACGCTCCAAGGTTCGGCAACTGAAGGATGACCGGGTATTTCCCCCAGTGAAGGAGAAGGCCGCGCAGCGCAGCCTGCGGCAAGCCTGGGAGCAAGCCCTAGAGGCCACCCACATCGAGAACTTCCACTGGCACGACCTACGCCACACCGCCGCCTCGTACCTCGCTATGTCCGGTGTATCGCTGGTGGAGATCGCCAAAGTTCTGGGGCATCGAACATTGGCGATGGTGGCCCGTTACTCACACCTGTCTGACGGGCACATCGTCGCCACCGGCCAGAAGCTGGCTGAACGCCTAGGCGTGCAGTAATCGATGGCCTGACCGAGCACCACCGCCGCGCCTAGGCCCGCGAACCGAAAAGCGGGACACCTTCACCCGCCTGGCGCGGCACCTCGTTGAAGGGCGCTTGAAGGAGCGCAGCCCGTGAAGAAAGCCCCGCTGTACCCGATACTGTGCGGTCGTGAATTTGGTGCGGCCGCTCTCCATGTCCCGAGCCTTCTACGCTGGGTGGCATCCAAGGGTCTTTACCTACACACGGAGCCGCCCATCGGTGATTATGAAATCATGCAAGTTGAGGCGTTGCTCTGTGACATTGAGCGTGGAGCCAAGCCCGACAACTACGAAGAGGCCGGCGTTTTGGTCTCCTGCACTCCCGAGCTTGCCGAGCACTCAAACGACCCTTGTTCCGTGTGGCTTGTTGGTGCCGAGGCCCACAGAAAGTGGCGCGATTTGCTGAGAGAAGCATTCAAGGCAGGAGAGTTGCAACTGCTGGATTTTGCTTCGCTACTCCCGCTCAAGGCGGACGAAGTTCATGTGACGACCGCCCCGACTCCTAGGCAGCCCGCCGAGATCGAGCCGGAGCAGGCGCAGCACCAGGGCGACGACCAGCAGGAAGGAAGCGTTGTCCTCTGGCAAGACCAAGTCAGGGAGATTGCGGACGAACTGCATCGAAAAGACCTGAAGGCCGGGGCATGGTCAAGCATCGAGGACATATCCGAAAGGGTAGCGGCCGAAGCCATCAAGCGAGGAATCCTTGGTTCGCGCGGAAAACTCACGGCCGCGAACATTCGGCGTGAAGCCTTGCAGGGGGGCAGGTGGAAACGGCCCACAGACTGACCGGGAAAGCCGGGACTCCCGGCCGGGAAAGTAAACGGCAATAAGCAAAAACAGAGAAAATCATTTAGCGGCAATGGGTTACGGCCCTTGCCGCTTTTTTGTTGTTCGTGCATTCCCCGGTTTCCCCGGTAGAAATATGTGAATCCTCAACACACCGAGGACTCACGCCATGCAACAAGCCGCCCCCTACAAAGAAGCAGATATTGGCCGCCCGCTGGCCGCCGCCATCAGCGAACCGCCGCCCCGTCGCATCTTCACCCTGAAAGCATTTGCCGAGCGTCACGCGTCATTCCTGACGCTGCCGGCAATCACCAATCAGGTTTTCAAGGCCAAGACCCGCAAGAGCACCAAGGGCACGATTCCCGGCAACGGACTTGAAGAGGCTGGAGCTATCGTCCGGCTGGCCGGTCGCGTGCTCATCGACGAAGACGCCTATTTCCGCTGGATCGATGACCAGCAGAAAGGGGGCCGATAATGGAAAAGCGCCGGCTCCCCAAGAAGGAAAACCAGCGCCCGGACAGCGCCAATCATACAGACCTTTTCCCTGACTCGCTGCCGCGCCGCCCGGCCCCCATCGTCCCGACTGCCGGCACCGTCAAACACGATGCGCTGCTGGCAATGATTGCCAGCCCGGTCTCGCAACCCAGCTTTGAGAGATCCTGGCGACTGGCCGCGTATATCAATGAGCTGGTCAATGATGGCTGGGCGATCCTGTCCCGCGAAATCGACTACCACGGCCGCGTCATTGCCGAGTACCGCCTCGACCTGACCGACGAGCCGACCCGTGCCGCCGTCGCAGCGATGACCGTTCGCCGCCGCCAGGCCGGGTTCATTCATCCGCAGTTGGTCGGCCTGCTTGTGGTCTCCGTGCCGGCCCTTGCCGCTGCGCTCGCCGCGATCCTCGGGGGGGTGTAATGGCGCCGAAAATCACCCCGCCAAAAGGCCTGCTTGTCGATATTGCCGCCTGGCAGGCCGAAGTCATGGCGCTGCCCGCCCCTGCGATTGCTTGCGGTTCGCTGCTGCTGTTGAAGATGCACTTGTGGCGCATCGGCCCGATTCCCGATGACGATGTTGCGCTGGCCCGCATCACCGCGACATCTCCCGCCGAGTGGAAAAAACTCCGCAAAGCCCTGGAGCCGCTTTTTATCGTCAAGTACGGCGAATGGCTGCGCGAGGACTGGAGCGACGAGCTTGAGGCCGCTTACGAGGCAGTCAACAAGGCCCGCCAAAAATCCCAAAAAGGCCATGCGGCACGGTGGGGAGGTCGTGCTTCGGGCAATGCCACAGGCAATGCCTCGGGCATGCCCGCAGGCATGCTTAATATAAAGGCACCGCTCGACCAGCAACCCCAGCCAAAACCCAACCCCAAAACCCCCAAGCCAGGGACGAATAATTTTCAGCCGGACTTCGAGGCTGACGTGGAAATCGCCGAGGCAGCTCTCGGGATTGGGGGTGCGGCATGACCACCATCCAGACGCAAGGCACCCAAGCCCAAGCCTCCGCCTCCTTGGCTGGGGCGGGGATTCAACTGCGGGGCTATCAGGAGCGCGGCCTTGAAAAGATACGTGCCATCCTGGCCCGGCATCGGCGAGTGATGCTCTACAGCCCGACCGGCAGCGGCAAAACGGAGATGGGCTTTGCCATGATTCTGGGGGCGGTGGCGAAGGGCCGTCGGGTGGTGTTCTTGGCGAACCGCAAGGAACTGGTGCGCCAAGCATCGCGCCGCCTGACCCGCGCCGGCATCGCCCACGGCATCCTTCAGGCGGAGAATACGCGCAGCCTCGATGCGAAGGTGCTGGTATGCAGCATCGACACCGTACATCGTCGTGGCCTGCCTGATGACGTGGGCCTCATCATCATCGACGAAGCGCATGCCGTCGCCGGCTCGAAGAAGTACCGCGAGCTGCTGTTCAAGTACAACCGGGTGCCGGTGGTCGGCCTGTCGGCAACGCCATTCAGCCCTGGCCTGGGCAAGCACTACGATGAGCTGCGCGGCCCGCTGTTTCAGGAGCTGGTGGAGGCCGTGACCATCCGCGAGCTTATCGACCAAGGCTTCCTTGTCGATTGTGACGTGTTCGCGCCGGCCGACCCTGACCTGTCGGGCGTCAAGACTCAGCGCGGCATCGGTGGGGAAATCGACTACTGCGAAACCCAGCTCGCCGAAGCCGTCGATAAGCCGGCGCTGGTCGGCGACATTGTGCAGCACTGGCAACGCCTCGCCGCCGGGAAGCAGACCGTGGTGTTCGCGTCGAACATCCCGCACTCGCAGCACATCGTCGAAGCCTTCCAGCGCGCCGGCATCAAGGCCGCGCACATCGACTATCACCACGACGACGATGAGCGCGCCGCCATCCTCGATGCCTTCGCCCGTGGCGAAATCACGGTGCTGTCCAATTCGGCGCTGCTGGCCGAAGGTTGGGACTGCCCGAGCACGGAAGTGATGATTCTGGCCCGCCCCACGAAGAGCCTGATTCGCTACATTCAGATGGTCGGTCGGGTGCTGCGCCCGCATCCGGGCAAGGCGCGTGCGCTGCTGCTGGACCATTCCGGCACCGTCCTGCGCTTGGGCTTCGCTACCGACGACCTGCCGCTGGAGCTGGACGACGGCAAGGCCAACACGTCCGGCAGCAAGAAGCAGGAGCGCAAGGCCAGCGAGCCGAAGCCCTGCCCGAGCTGCAAGTTCGTCCGCCCGGCTGGCGTCCATGTCTGCCCTAAATGCGGTTTCGCACCGACTCGGCAGAGTGACGTGGAGGTGGCCGACGGCGAACTGGTGCGCATCGACCGCAAGACCAAGAAGCCGGCGATGAAGGGCACGAAGCAACACGTGTTCTCGCAACTGCTCTTTGTCGCCCGCAAGCGCGGTTACTCGTCGGGCTGGGTCTCGCACAAGTACCGGGAGATGTTCGACGTGTGGCCGCGTGGCCTGCGTGAGGTGGAGGCCGCCCCGACGAATGAACTGCTGTCCTGGCTCAAATCGCAGCAGATTCGCTTCGCCAAGGGCCGCGAGAAGGCGCAGGAGGGCCGCCAGCATGGGTAACCGCATGGACGTGCGTACCGCAGCGCAAGGCCGGTGGCGCGGCATCCTGCACGGCCTGGGCATGGACGAGCGCAGCTTGAGCGGCAAGCACGGCCCCTGCCCGCTGTGCGGTGGAAAGGACCGCTTCCGCTTCGATGACAAGGACGGACGCGGCACCTACTACTGCTCGGGCTGTGGGGCGGGTGACGGCGTGAAGCTGGCGATGGCGCTGACCGGCCAGGGCTTCCGCGATACCGCGCTGCAAATCGAGCGGCTGGCGGGCGTCGTGCAGCCCGTCGTCGGCAAGCCCGAGCGCAGCGACGAGGACAAGCTCCAAGCCCTGCGCCGGGTGTGGAAGGGGTCGAAGCCGATTCAGCGCGGAGATGAGGCCGAGACGTATCTCACTGGCCGGGGGCTGCGCCTGTACGACCTGCCCGAGTCCATCCGCGTGCATCCCGGCCTCCAGTACATGGAGGGCGAGGTTGTCGTCGGCACCTTCGCCGCGATGGTGGCAACCGTGACCGGCCCGGACGGCAAGGCGCTGTCGATTCATCGGACGTACATCCAGAACGGCCAGAAAGCCCCTGTGGCTGCCCCGAAAAAGCTCATGCAGGGCTTCCCCATTGCCGGTGCTGCGATTCGCCTGACGCCTGTCTCGCAAGTCCTGGGAATATCGGAAGGCATTGAGACTGCACTCGCGGCATCGGAGCTGTTCGAGGTGCCGGTGTGGTCGTGCATCAGCGCCCAAGGTGTTGAGGGCTTCGAGCCCCCGGCCGGGGTGGAGCACGTCATCGTGTTCGCCGACAACGACGCGAACTTCGCCGGGCAGGCCGCCGCCTACCGTGCCGCCCACCGCCTCAAGCTCAGGGGCTTCGCGGTGGAGGTGTGCGTACCGCTGACTGTGGGTGACTGGCTGGACGAGCTGGGCCGTCGCGCTCGTGAGATGTAGTGCCCGGCCGGAATGTAGAGGGAGGGGGCGGGCAATCCTTGGGGGCTAGGGGCGTCAGTAACCACCCGGTATCCCATGCAGGGAAAATTCCCCCTATTCAAACGGGAATCAAATCAATCAAACCGATTGACGGCCCGCTGCCCGCTGCGGCACCATGCACACGCCCCCGAGACAGAAGGGGCACGGGATTGGCGTCCCGTAACCCAAAGGCCGATTGAGGCCGCGTTCGTCGCGGCTTTTTCACGTCGGTTGCATGGCTACGCTTGTTCAATGGTGGGGCCGTGCGGTGGAGCCTTCGGGCTCGCCGGTTTCCTTTGGGCCGGTACGCCAACGCCGTACGGTTCCTGCCGCCCCATTGGCGTGGGGCTGCGGGATCTTTTGACCGAACCAAAGGATCACCATGCACCCCATCTATGCAGGCGCATCCGCGCCTAAGCGCATCACCGCACTTCACGAGTTTTTCAAATTCGGCGACGGCAATCTGTTCGCCGTCCAGCCGGGCGTCTCAACGATTGATGCTCTCGAACAGGCGTCCGTCTTTCTGTGCATCGCTCAAGACGCCATCAACCGGTTGGCGCAGGACACCGACAATATGTCGGCCTTCGGTGCCCTGTATCTCACTGAGATTGCCAAGGGGGTTGTCGATTCCGCCGTGGAGAGCGCCTATCGAGACCAGGAGACCGCCAAAGCGGCCGCGCTGGAACCGTCGCTGCCGGCGGTGCTGGAATCCCTGATTGAAGAGAGCCAGCGCGGCGTGGCCGAGGGCCGTACCAAGCGTGGGCAGACCTTCCACACCGGCCGCGTGAGTGCGCTGGAGGAAGTGCTGGAGCACGTGCGGGGGATGAACAAATGAGCGCCCGGACCCGCTTCACCCTGTACCGAACCCTGCGCCGCCTGGCTGGGCCTGCGCTGGCTTACCGTCTGACGTTTGCCGGGAGGGCTGCGGCATGAGAACCCTCGACGACGCCGTTTCTCTGCTGTGGGAGCGTGCAGCCGACCGTCTGACCCTTAAGGAACTGGACAGTCTCACCGGCAGCACGGACGAAGCCATTCTGATGGCACAGAACCTCGCAAGGACGTGTGGCAACCTGGGAGCCTTGGTTGGCGACGATGAGACCGGAGGATGGCTCAGAGAGCCGGAGGACGTGTCCGCGCTGCTGTATGGCATCCAGAACCAAGTCCAGATGATTCACACCCTTGCATGGCTGGGAGAACGGGCACGCTGCCGTGCTGATGACCTCCTGGGCTGGACCGCACAAGCGCAGTGCGATGCACGTGGACGGAGGGCGCAGCCGTGACCGCCGCCTTCGGGCAACTGGCTGCGCTGCTGAACATCATCAAGGAGAAAGCGCCCGAATACTCCGAGGCTGCCAAGTTGGCCGCACTAGGCTGCTACATCGCCAACGATCTCGAGAACTACGCGGACACCACATGCGCGCAGATGCGGAAAGGCGGGATAGCTCAGACCTGAGCAAACCCCGCCGACCTCGCCAAATTTTGGCCCCCCCCGACCGACCCGCCTCAGTGGCGGGTTTGTCTTGTGCGCATCATGGGACACTGGCGGGACACTGCGGGGCAAACCCGGAGAGAAAGTGGTATAAAGCCAGCGCAACCAAACAACTGATTCCATTGATGTATCTTTCGCTGCCCTTCTCCTGCAATCTCGTGCCCCCCGACTTAAAATCCGCCGCCTCACGGCCTACGGGTTCGATTCCCGTTCCGGGCACCACCCTTGCCGACGCTCGCCGGTCCGCGCCGTGATCGTCCTCGACCTCAGCTGCGAACAAGGCCACCGCTTCGAAGCCTGGTTCGCCTCCAGCGACGCCTTCGAGCAACAGCAGGCCGGCGGCCTGGTGAGCTGCCCCCACTGCGGCACCCACCAGGTCAAGCGCCTGCCATCGGCACCCTATGTCCAGACCTCGTCCCACACCCGGCCCGCTGAGCCCGATCCCCAGGCCATCGCGGCCAAACTGATCGAAGCCCTGCGGAGTGCGGCCCGACAGTCCGAGGACGTCGGCGAGCGCTTCGTCGAGGAAGCCCGCCGGATCCACTACGGCGACGCCGAAGAACGCGCCATCCGCGGCCAGGCCAAGCCCAGCGACATGATCGAACTGATCGAGGAAGGCATCCCCATCCTGCCCGTCCCACCGGACAAGGACGACCTGCACTAGCCGTCTGCCAGACGTCTCCCGTAGGACACCTGTGGGGGAACCTGTGGGGGGAACCTGTGGGGGGAACCTGTGGGGGGAACCTGTGGGGGGAACCTGTGGGGGGAACCTGTGGGGGCGAATTCATTCGCCCTTCATTGCTGGAACGGAGTCCATGGGCGAATGAATTCGCCCCCACAGAAGTGCCCTGCCCCGCGCCGATCTACACCGGCTGCGGCACCCGCGGCGGCATCAGGAAATCCCGCGGCTGACGACGCAGGCGCTGCCACAAGCGCCGCCGCAGCTCCTTCAGATCCGCCTTCGGCAGGTTGTAGGCGCGCACCGCCGTCAGCAACGACAGCGCGAAACTCACCCCCAGGTTGAGCACGAACATCACGGCCACCCCGGCGATCGCCAGGGACAGCAGGCCGGTGCTGAGCTCCACGTCCAGCGCCGACGTGGCGAGGCTGAGGATGCCGGAGTTCAGCGTCACGTGGCGCACATCCAGCGGCAAGCCGAAGAAGCGCCCCAGCACCGGGGTCATGCCGAGCATCAGGCCCAGCGAGATATTGGTGGCCCAGCCGGACATGTTGCGCGACACCACGCCGGCCAGGCGGATCATGCGCAGACGGCCGAAGCGATGGCCGAGGCGGTGCTCGGCAATCGCCTGCGGCAGGCGGTGATAGACCGCCCAGTTATCCACCCAGCCGCCGACTAGCGCTGCCAAGTACAGGATGCAGCCGGTCAGCGCGGCGTAGAACACCGTGCCGCTGTCCACCGGGCTCAGCGCGTGGAACACGTAATCCGCTTCGGCCCGGCTCAGGTAGGAATGGCCACTGGCCCACTGCCAGGCCGCGTCGAAGGCGTAGGCACCGCAGGCCACCACCACCACGTTGGCGATGGTGGCCGCCAGCTGCGACCGACAGATGCAGGCGGCGTAATCGACGATGCGCTCCAGACGCGCCTCGCCCTTGCTGTCGCGGATGATCGCCGCGAAGGTCGCCGCGGTCATCGCCGGCTGCTTGGTGGCCAGCATCAGGCCGAGCGCCTGCAGCAGCAGGAAACTGAGCGCGTAGTTGAGGCCGGAACCCAACCCCTCCAGGAACAGGGCCAGACCGGCGCCGGCAATCGCCATCTTCATCGCCGCGGTGGCCACTGTGAGCAAACCGCCCCCGGCCGCCGCCACCCAGATGTGGCGGTAGTCCTTCTGGGTCTCGGCGATGTAGTGCTCGCCGGTCTCGCCGGCCCGGTCCACGATGCGCCGCTGCAGGCGGCGCAGGTTGCTGCGCACCACGTGCCACAGGCTGGTGCTCTCGTGGGCGGCAAAGGCCAGTTGCTGCAACAAGGCCAGCGCCGGCGCCGGACTGTCGCGCCCGGCCTGCATCACCGCGACGATGGCCTCCAGGCGGGCCAGGCAACGCTCCAGCACATCGAGGCCATAGACGATGTCCACGCTGATGCCTTCCGCTTCGAGGCGCGTGGAGATCACATGCATCTCGTCGCGGCAAGCCGCCACGCCGGCCTCCCACGCCTCCAGCAACGGCGTGGACAGGCGCCCCTGCTCCCACGCGCACAGCAGGTTCTCGCCGCAGTCGCCCAGGCGCCGAAACGGCGAGCCAGCCACCGGCCCCGGCTGGCTGCGGGTGCGTAGCTTCTGGGACAAGCCCTGCCCCTGGACCCGCGCCAGCAGCAGGCGGAAGCCATCGGCCATGGCCCGCTCCAGCGCCGCCGTCATCGCCGGCTCTCCGGCTGGAAACAGCAGATCCACCAGGCGCTGGAAGGACGACGGCTGCAGCCCGCGGACCAGCGTCAGATCCCGCGTCCGCGTATAGCTGCGGCTCATCAGGTGGCCCAGGTCGTGGTCGTCCCGTGGCGACGGGATCAGCCGCGTGGTCAGGCGGTCGCCGAATTCGGACAGGAAACCCCGGTCGCTGGGGATGCCCACTTCGCCGAACAGGTTGGCCCCGTCGGTCTCGTCGAGGATCTGACGAATGGCGCGGCGCAGCTCTGCGGCAAGCTCCGGATGAGCCGCCAGCACGTCCATCAATACCGCGAAACGCTGGGTTGCGGAACCATGAACATCAGCGGAATCGATATAGACGTCGTTCCACAGGGAACCACCTGCCAACCAGGCATTGAGCGCCCGCCAGGCATCCATGCGGTCGGGCAGGTCATGGGCGATCAGCAATGCCCGCAAGTGGGCGGCCAGCTTGCGCAGGTCGCGCTGGTTCTGGCGGTGGTCCGGGAGCACCGCACGGACATATGCCAGCAGCGCATCGATGGAGGGGGTCTGGGTATTTTGCATATCGTGGACTGACCCGGTCCACGATCATTGGTTCGGCAGGACGGCCGGACAGCCGCCCTGCCCGCCCGGATCAGGCAGCGGCCAGCGCCTCGCCGTAGAGGGCCGAGATCGGCGCCTCGATGATCTCGATGCCGAGGCGCGCACAGAAACGGCGCTCCTTCGCAGTGGGCTCCTCGATCAGTGCCCAGGCCGTCGGGCCGGTGGCACAGTCGTAGATGATGTCGCTCATCACCATCCGCTCGGTGTCGCGATTGAGACGCAGACCGAGGAACAGGTAGCGCTTGCCGGCACGGCGGGCCTTGAGGAAGGGGGGGATGGAGAAGCCGCCCATCAGCTCGGTGATGTAATCCACGTAGTCGGCATCGGAGGCGATGAAGTCCGGCTGCGGCCACGGCGTGCCCATCGGCTTGAAGAGCACCGGCAGCGAGCTGTCCACGCCTTCGTTGCTGACTTCGGCGTACTTCTCGCCGTCATGCTGATACAACCGGTAGCGGAAGGCCGTGCCGGCCATGCGGGCGATGCCCACCACCAGGATGTGCGGCGTCTTCGACCACAGGCGCTGCAGCTGGGTGTCCCGGTTGATATCGATCACGTAGTCGGGGTTGAAGCCAGCCAGCCAGCCGTGGAAGGCCGAGTCGGTCCATTCGTCCGAGCCGTAGGTGGCGATCAGGAACTTGTTCACCGCCGCGCGGCCGCGCTTGAGCTCGACGTTCATCGCCGCCCGCGGGAATTCGTACATCAGCCGCGGCGCCATCGGCTGGCCGTTGTTCATGGCCAGGATGAGGCTGTTGCTGTCGGCCGGGATCGGCTTGCCGGAGACCTTGTGGGTAACGTGCGAGAGCGCGCCGGCGCCCAGGTAGGGAACGATGTCGCCGGAAGCGAGGCCCGCATGCAGGCTGGCCAGGAGATCGGCGGGAATGATCTGACTCATGGATGACTCCGTGGGGATGGAGAAGAAGGAGGGCAAACGCTGGAATTGCAACTGCCGCCGCGCCGGCTGCATTCGGCAGCCGGCGGGCGGAAAAACCGGTTCGGACGTAAATCAGGCATGCATCGCCATCGCTGCCGGCGCAAAGGCCGCCAGCGGCAGCCCGTCCTCGGGGCCGAAGCAGGTCGGGCGGTCATTGCACACCGTGCAGCTCGGCGCCCGGCAGGCATGCACCTCGGCCCGGTCGCACAGCTGCTTGTAGAAGAACTTCTTCCACTTCATGTCGCCGCTGTTGAGACCGTGCAGGACCGGGAAGTGGCTCTGCAGCACCTCGCCGAGCATGTGGCGGGACGGCAGGCCCATGTCCTGCCACAGGTGGTTGGCCGACATGCAGGCGGTGGACACCGCACAGGCCAGCCACAGGCTGCGCGTGTCGTCCTCGGCGCGGTGGTCCCACAGCAGGGCCAGCAGGTCGGAAAACTCGTCGAGGGAATTGGAGGGGCGCGGCGCCGACTTCTGCTGCGCGCGCAGGGCCAGGTGGGTGTTCCACTCCAGGTAAGGGAATTCGCTCTCCAGCAACCAGGCGAATTCCTCCACCCCCAGGCCGGCGATCGGCGCCGAATACTCGGCTGGGCGCAGTGCCGCACCAGCGATCACGCCGGCCAGCGCGATGGTGGTCACGTCGGACGGGTCGCCGGCTGCAGCGAGGAGTTGCAGGTTCAGGTTGGCAGGGCTCGCCATGATGGCCTCCGAAAAGATTGACCTCGAATGCCAAGCTTCACGCAAAGCCCGTGCCATGCCACCGGGAACGCCCCCTACCCCGCCAATGCCGTGCCCCGCGCGGCCTGCAAACCGTTTGTCGGCTGCAATACAAAGCGCCTTCGCGCAGGCTTCCCGCCAGTTGTCGCATTCACGACAAGCCCTAAAGGACGGCCCCTGTGGGGATTGCCCCGCGGGAGAAACACAGGAGAAGACTAGAAGGTGGTGACCTGTACCGCGTAAAGGCCGCCGATCACCGCGAACTCGTCCTCGCCCTTCAACATGCCGGGCAGCAGGTGGTTGTAGAAGAAGATCTTGGTCAGCGGCACTTCGGCTTGCAGGATGTAGTCGCCGAACTCGCTGGCCCGCTCGCGGGACGTGGAGAAGGAATTGAGGTTGTTGAGCAGGTAGATGCTGTCGGCGCGCCCCTGCCCGGCAACCCGCTCGTGGGCGTCGAGCTTGTTCACGCCACGGAACAGGGTCAGGTGCGTGCGGTCCGGATCCGGCCGGTGCAGCTCGTACTGCGTATAGGTATATAGAAGGTCGAGTTGGGCCTCGAGGGCGTTGGTGCCATACAGCCCGGCCGACCGCGCCTCCAGGTAGCCCCAGTAAGCATTGCTGCCGGTGTCGGCCAGCGAGCCCCGGTGGTAGCGCGGCGTCAGCCCGAAGCGCGACTCCACCCAGCCCTTCAGCACCGCCGCCTCCCGGCCGTCCGCATCGAAAGCCCAGCCGCGCACCACGCGCTGGTAATTGCTGTTCGTACGTGCAGCCCGGTTGCGACACGGCGCCAGGCGCCCGAAGCCCGGATTGAAGCCAACCTCCTCCAGCGCCTCCAGGCGAAAGCTCACCACCATGTAGTCAACGAAACGCGCGGCCCGCTGCGCCACCTCGGGCAACGCGTCGAGCATCTCGAAAAGGCCGCGGTGCAACTCCCACACCCCATCGATGACCAGCGGCGCCGGATTCTGCTGGTAGGTCAGGCCGCCGATGATCGCCGCAGGCAGGTTGCAGCGGTTGATCGGCAGACGCGCGCCCCGCGGCAAGGCTGGCACCTCCTCCGCCCCTTTCACTCCGACGACATCACCCAAGCTGTGAAACTCCCTACAAAGCGTAGGGTCTTGTCGCATCCCACACGCGACAAAGCCACCCCACAAAAACAATTTAAACAAATAAATTCAACAACTTGAACAAACAATTCGGACGTGGCACAGCGCTTGCGATTAAGTAGTCACACGAGGCATAGGGTCTCGTCGGATTGATAAACCCAAGGAGAATCGAAATGGCACTGCGTCAATGCGCCATCTACGGCAAGGGCGGTATCGGTAAGTCTACTACCACCCAGAACCTGGTAGCGGCTCTGGCCGAAATGGGCAAGAAGGTCATGATCGTCGGCTGCGACCCGAAGGCTGACTCCACCCGCCTGATCCTGCACTCGAAGGCCCAGACCTCCGTCATGGCCCTGGCTGCTGAAGCCGGCTCCGTCGAAGACCTCGAACTCGAAGACGTCCTGTCCGTCGGTTACGGCGGCGTCAAGTGCGTCGAATCCGGTGGCCCGGAACCCGGCGTCGGCTGCGCTGGCCGTGGTGTTATCACCGCCATCAACTTCCTGGAAGAAGAAGGCGCTTACGACGAAGACCTGGACTTCGTGTTCTACGACGTGCTCGGCGACGTGGTGTGTGGCGGCTTCGCCATGCCCATCCGCGAGAACAAGGCCCAGGAAATCTACATCGTCTGCTCCGGCGAAATGATGGCCATGTACGCCGCCAACAACATCGCCAAGGGCATCGTGAAGTACGCCAACTCCGGTGGCGTGCGTCTGGCCGGCCTGATCTGCAACAGCCGTAACACCGACCGCGAAGACGAACTGATCATCGCCCTGGCCGAGCGCCTGGGCACCCAGATGATCCACTTCGTGCCGCGTGACAACGCTGTGCAGCACGCTGAAATCCGTCGTATGACCGTGATCGAATACGACCCCACCCACAAGCAAGCCGACGAGTACCGCACTCTGGCTCGCAAGGTGTTCGAGAACAAGAAGTTCGTGATCCCGACCCCGATCGAAATGGAAGAACTCGAATCCCTGCTGATGGAATTCGGGATCATGGAGCAGGAAGACGAGTCCATCGTCGGCAAGACTGCCTCCGAACTGGCCGCCTGATCAGCGCGCTACGCCGTACCTTGGTGCCGGCTGCGCCCGGCCGGCACCTTCTCCGCCAACCTGATTTCGTCGCCGCAGATTAGCGGGACGCAAAAGGAGCAACACCATGGCTGCGCTTACGCGTGAAGAAACCGAAGCCCTCATCCAGGAGGTGCTGGAGGTTTACCCCGAAAAGGCCAAGAAGGATCGTACGAAGCACCTCGCGGTGAACGATCACGAGGCCAATGCCAAGAAGTGCATCACCTCCAACCGCAAGTCCCTGCCCGGCGTGATGACCATCCGCGGCTGTGCCTATGCCGGTTCCAAGGGCGTGGTGTGGGGTCCGATCAAGGACATGATCCACATCTCCCACGGCCCCGTCGGCTGCGGCCAGTACTCCCGTGCCGGTCGTCGCAACTACTACGTCGGTGTCACCGGGATCAACGCCTTCGGTGAAATGAACTTCACCTCCGACTTCCAGGAACGCGACATCGTCTTCGGCGGCGACAAAAAGCTGGCCAAGCTGATCGACGAAATCGAAGAACTGTTCCCGCTGAACAAGGGCATCTCCGTGCAGTCCGAGTGCCCGATCGGCCTGATCGGCGACGACATCGAAGCCGTTTCCAAGAAGGCTACCGCCAAGTTCGGCAAGACCGTCGTGCCGGTGCGCTGCGAAGGCTTCCGCGGTGTTTCCCAGTCCCTCGGCCACCACATCGCCAACGACGCGATCCGTGACTGGGTGATCGGCAACCGTGACGCCAAGGAATTCGCCTCCACCCCGTACGACGTGGCGATCATCGGCGACTACAACATCGGTGGTGACGCCTGGTCGTCCCGTATCCTCCTCGAGGAAATGGGCCTGCGCGTGGTCGCCCAGTGGTCCGGCGACGGCACCCTGGCCGAAATGGAGAACACCCCGAAGGTCAAGCTGAACCTCCTCCACTGCTACCGCTCGATGAACTACATCAGCCGTCACATGGAAGAGAAGTACGGGATTCCCTGGGTCGAGTACAACTTCTTCGGCCCGACCAAGGTCGAGGAATCCCTGCGCAAGATCGCCACCTACTTCGATGACACCATCAAAGAAGGCGCCGAGCGCGTGATCGCCAAGTACAAGGCCATGATGGACGCCGTCATCGCCAAGTACCGTCCGCGCCTCGAAGGCAAGAAGGTCATGCTGTACGTGGGCGGCCTGCGCCCCCGTCACGTGATCGGCGCGTACGAAGACCTGGGCATGGAAGTGGTCGGCACCGGCTACGAATTCGCCCACAACGACGACTACGAGCGCACCGTCAAGGAAATGGGCAACGCGACCCTGCTCTACGACGACGTCACCGGCTTCGAATTCGAAGAGTTCGTCAAGAAGGTCAAGCCCGACCTCGTCGGCTCCGGCATCAAGGAAAAGTTCATCTTCCAGAAGATGGGCATCCCCTTCCGTCAGATGCACTCCTGGGATTACTCGGGCCCCTACCACGGTTACGACGGTTTCGCGATCTTCGCCCGTGACATGGACATGACCCTGAACAACCCCTGCTGGAAGACGCAGACCCCGCCGTGGAAGAAGAACGACGACGCAGCCCCGCTGGCTGCCGCCGCCTGATTCCCTAGCGAGTCTGTTGCATCGGCCCTGCCCTCGCGGCGGGGCGACGCAAGCCCCATGCGGGTGACGACCCCTGTCGCCACCCACCTTTCCGACCTGTTGCCTGGGTCCGCAGATTGGCGGCCGGGCTGGGAGACGAGAAATGCAAGAAGTCGACGACATCAAGCCGTGCTATCCCCTGTTCCGCAACGACGAGTACAAGGACGTCCTGAAGCGGAAGAAGGAAGACTACGAAGAAGGTCACGAAACCTCCAAGGTTGACGAAGCCTTCCAGTGGTCCACCACCGCCGAGTACCAGGAACTCAACTTCAAGCGCGAAGCCCTGACGGTCAACCCCGCCAAGGCCTGCCAACCCCTCGGCGCCGTGCTGTGCGCGCTGGGCTTCGAAAAGACGATGCCCTACGTCCATGGCTCGCAAGGCTGCGTGGCCTACTTCCGCACCTACTTCAACCGTCATTTCCGCGAGCCGGTCTCCTGCGTGTCCGACTCCATGACGGAAGATGCAGCCGTGTTCGGTGGCCAGAAGAACATGTTCGACGGTCTCGCCAACGCCAAGGCGATCTACAAGCCGACCATGATCGCCGTGTCCACCACCTGCATGGCCGAGGTGATCGGTGACGACCTCAACGCGTTCATCAACAACGCCAAGAAGGAAGGCCACCTGGAACAGGAATACCCGGTCCCCTTCGCACACACCCCGTCCTTCGTCGGTAGCCACACCACCGGCTGGGACAACATGTTCGAAGGCATCGCGCGCTACTTCACCCTCAACGCCATGGAAGGCAAGGTTGTCGGCTCCAGCCAGAAGGTGAACTTCGTGCCGGGCTTCGAGACCTACCTCGGTAACTATCGTGTCATCAAGCGCATGATGGGTGAAATGGGTGTCGACGCGACGCTGCTGTCCGACCCCACCGAAGTGCTCGATACCCCGTCCGACGGCAAGTTCCGCATGTATGAAGGCGGCACCACCATCGACGAGGTCAAGACCGCGCCGAACGCCATCACCACGGTTCTGCTCCAGCCGATGCAGCTGGAAAAGACCAAGAAGTTCGTCGAGAACACCTGGAAGCACGACGTCCCCAAGCTCAACATCCCGATGGGCCTGGACTGGACCGACGAATTCCTGATGAAGATCTCGGAAGTCACCGGCAAGCCGATCCCCGCCAGCCTCGAGCTGGAGCGCGGCCGCCTGGTGGACATGATGGGCGACTCCCACACCTGGCTGCACGGCAAGAAGTTCGCGCTGTATGGCGATCCGGACTTCACCCTGGGCCTGACCAAGTTCCTGATGGAATGCGGTGCCGAGCCGACCCACATCCTGTCCAACAACGGCTCGAAGAAGTGGGCCAAGGCCATCGACAAGCTGCTCGCCAGCTCGCCGTACGGCATCCACGGCAAGGCCTACCCCGGCTGCGACCTGTGGCACATGCGCAGCCTGGTCTTCACCGACAAGCCTGACTTCCTGATCGGCAACTCCTACGCCAAGTACATCCAGCGCGACACCCTGCACAAGGGCAAGGAGTTCGAAGTTCCGGTGATCCGCCTCGGCTTCCCGATCTTCGACCGTCACCACCTGCATCGCATGACCACCCTCGGCTACGAAGGTGCCATGTACATGCTCACCACCCTGGTGAATGCGGTGATGGAGCGTCTCGACGAAGAAACCCGCGGCATGGGTACCACCGACTACAACCACGACCTGGTTCGTTAATCGGCATCCCCGCAAGCCCCCCGTCCCCGGACGGGGGGCTTCGGCACGAACAGAAGGAGTACACCGATATGGCGAACATCATGATCCGGCGCGGCGACAACGGTGCGTTGTCGTTCTACCTCCCCAAGAAAGACCTGGAAGACGACATCGTCTCCCTCGAATTCGACACCCCCGAGCGCTGGGGCGGCGAGCTCGTCCTGAAGGACGGCAGCCGCTGGTACTTCGACCCCCTCGAAACCCAGCCGCGCCTGCCGATCACGGTCAAGGCCAAGCGGATGGGCGGCGAGGACGACTGATCTCGCCCGACCGGAACCTCCCAGCACGGACTACGCAGCCATGGCCATGGAGATCAGACAAGCCCTGTGTGTCTTCTGCGCCGACTGCGAAACCGTCTGCCCGACCCATTCGATCCAGGCGTCGGGCGGCACGGTCCTGATCAACCAGGACAGCTGCACCGAGTGCGAGGGGCATTTCGACGAGCCCCAGTGCGTCTCGGTGTGTCCGACTGACGGCTGTATCGTGCCCACGCCCTGAGCAGGACCGGCACGACCTCCAGCCCAAGGAGCGCAAGCATGAGTGAAACCGCCCCCCTCACCCGCGAGATCGCCCTGCGACTCGCCCTGGCAGTCCGCGAAATCCCCGAACTCGACCTGCGCGGCTTCATTGGCGTGGTCTCCGAACGGCTCGGCCTGCCCCTCACCGCCGACAAGCTCGGCGGCGTCACCGTCGCCGACCTGAACCTGTGGCTGGCCGGCGAAGACGGCAAGACCACCATCGACAAGGAAGCCATCAAGCGCGCCGTACGCCTCCTGTGGGGCGAAGGCGTCGATGACGGCCTGCCCAAGCCGCAACCCTACGCCGACGGCGATCTGCCCAACAGCCTGCGCGTCGCGATGGCCTCCAACAATGGCGAGCTGACCGACGGTCACTTCGGCTCCTGCCAGCGCTTCCTGATCTACCAGGTCAGCACCACCGACAGCCGCCTGGTGGCCGTCCGCGGCACCGCCGAGGCCGACGCCGAAGAGGACAAGAACGTCGCCCGCTCGGCGCTGATCGCCGACTGCCAGCTGGTCTATGTGCAATCCATCGGCGGCCCCGCGGCGGCCAAGGTCGTGCGCGCCGGCGTGCACCCGGTCAAGTGGCCGGCGGGCGGCCCGGTGGCCAACGCCCTCGCCAAGCTGCAGACCGCCATGCTCGCCCCGCCGCCCTGGCTGGCCCGCGTGATGGGCGTGGAGCCGGCATCCCTGGCCCGCTTTGCCGAGGACACCGAGGTGGAGGAGGCCGAATCATGAACGCCCCCAACGCCCTGCCCCCGCGCCCGCAGATCACCCCCGAGCTGGCCCGCGAGCTGGCCGGCCGGATCAAGGCCCACAACGGCTCCACCGAAATGCTCGCCGTCATGCGCGTCGAGCACCCCGGCCTGCGCCTGCTGATCTGCAACGAGGACGACATCCCGGCCCGCATGCCGACCTGGCTCCAACACGACGGCGTCGCCATGTACCTGCTGGATGCCACCGAGCACTGCGTGTCCCTCACCACCAACGAGGATCGCGGCTGCGGCATCGTGTTCACCCTGCTGTCCGGCGACGATGACTGACAGGGGCGCCCACGGCCTGCGCGTGGTGGCGGCCGACTGTGCCGGCTGCCACCACGCCGATCTCCTCGCCGCCGGCCAATGCACCCCCGGCGACCGCTGCGTGGTGGCCATGAGCGGCCGTCAGATCGACCGCTTCTTCCGCGCCAACCCCGGCGAAGCCGAGGCCTACCTGGGTGACGACTTCTGGGAGCGCCGTGCCATCGCCGCCCGCTACGCGCCGCTGGAGACGATCGACCACCTGATGCACGACACCGATGAAGTCGTGCGCCGCGTCGTCGCCGGCCGCATCCCCGACGAACGCCTGCCCGAGCTGATCCACGATCCGGACCGGGACGTGCGTGCAATCGCCGTGCAACGCCTGCCCGCCGAACAGCTCGAATGGGCACTCAAGGACATCGACTACCTGGTACGCATGTTCGCCGTCCGCAAGGTCTCCCACGGTCTGCTGCGCCCGTTGATCCACGATCCCGAGCGGGAAGTCCGCAAGGCCGTCGCCAGCCGCCTGCCCGCCTTCGCCCTGAGCTGTTATGCCGACGACAGCGAGGCTGAGGTCCGCCGCATCGCCGCCGGGCGCATGCTGCCGCCGGATGCCGCCAAGATGCTGGCTGATCCCGACTGGTCGGTACGCCTCGCCGCCGTCGCCCATGCTCCCGTCGATGCCCTCGCCACGCTGCTCGACACCGAGCCCGACGAAGAAGTCCTGCAGGCCATCCGCGAACGCCTCGCGCGCGGCGAACAGCACGTCGGCTGAAGCCCCCGACACCAGCATCCGTGGGGGCGAATTCATTCGCCCTCGGTCGGTTGTTCTAGCTCGGAGGGCGAATGAATTCGCCCCCACTGGAAATGGCGGATGCGCCTTTATTCGCCACCGCCGCGGCGCCTCCCTGGGCTACCATCGCCCGATGCTGCCCATCCTCTTTCAGGACGAACACCTCGTCGCCATCCACAAGCCCGCCGGGCTGCTGGTCCACCGTAGCGAACTGGACCGTCACGAAACCCGCTTCGCCGTGCAGTTGCTCCGCGACCAGCTCGGCCGCCACGTGCATCCTGCCCACCGCCTCGACCGCGGCACCTCCGGCGTGCTGCTGTTCGCGCTGGACAGGGACACCGCCCGCGCCCTCGGCACCCAGTTCGAGAGCCAGCAGGTCCTCAAGACCTACCTGGCCGTCGTGCGCGGCCATCCGCCGGAAAGCGGACGCATCGACCACCCGCTGTCGCGCCGCCGCGACGACAAGGAATGGGTCGGCAAGCAGAGTTCGGATGAAGCCCAACCGGCCGTCACCGATTTCCGCCGCCTGGCCGTCTGCGAACTGCCGCACCAGGTGGACCGCTACCCGACCAGCCGCTACGCGCTGCTCGAACTGACACCGCACACCGGCCGGCGCCACCAGATCCGCCGCCACCTGAAGCACATCGCCCATCCCATCATCGGTGACTCGACCTTCGGCAAGGGCCGTCACAACCGGCTCTTCCAGCAGCTGTTCAACTGCCATCGCATGTTTCTGGCGTGCACGCGCCTGCAGCTGACGCACCCTCATACTGGCCAGCCCCTCGACCTGCTCGCGGCGCCCGAGGGCGAATTCGCCACGCTGCTGGATGTGCTCGGCTGGTCGGACGCCCTGACCGCCGCCCCGCGCGGTCACGCGCCGCCTTGATGCCCATTTTGCCTTAACCCGTTTTTACCCTGCCGCAACAGGCCTTAACGGCCGCTCTTCCTACACTCCGCTGCGACCCGGCCCAGCCGGAAACCCTTCCCCAGCGCGGAGCGAACCATGGAAAAGCACGACCACCACCTCATCCACGACCTCGAAACCCTGTTCAAGGCCAACACCGACCGCCGCCGCAGCCTGCGCTGGCTTCTGGCCGGCGCCATCGCGCCGCTGCCGCTGGTCGGCTGCGGCGGCGGCGGCTCCGCCAGCTTCGGCAGCATCGCCGTCTCCACCGGGTCCAGCAGCACCTCGACGAGCACCGTGAGCAGTTGTTCAGTGATCCCCGAAGAGACTGCCGGCCCTTACCCTGGTGACGGCTCCAACTACAACAGCAACGGCGTCGCCAACGCGCTCAGCCTGTCGGGCATCGTGCGCAGCGACATCCGCTCCAGCATCGCCGGCGCCAGCGGCGTGGCGGCAGGCATTCCGCTCACCCTGACGCTGCAGCTGGTCAACACCGCCGGCAGCTGCGCCAACCTGGCCGGCTACGCGATCTACCTGTGGCACTGCACCCGCGACGGCCTGTACTCCCTCTACAGCACCGGCATCACCGGCGAAAACTACCTGCGCGGCGTGCAGGAAACCGACAGCAACGGCAAGGTCACTTTCCTGACCATCTTCCCCGGCTGCTACCTCGGGCGCGTCCCCCACATCCATTTCGAGATCTACCCGAGCCTCGCCAAGGCCAGCGCCTACGGCAACAAGCTCAAGACCTCCCAGCTGACCTTTCCGACCGCCACCTGCCAGGAGGTGTATGCCACCAGCGGCTACGAGAGCAGCGCCAGCAACCTCAACGCCATCAGCCTCGCCACCGACAACGTCTTCAGCGACGGCTACAGCCTCCAGATGGCATCGATCAGCGGCTCGGTGAGCAACGGCTATTCCGCATCCCTCACCGTCGGCATATCCGCGTAATCCCTCCCTGCCGGGGCCTGCGATCGGCGTGGATCTCAGCCCTGCGTCATCGCGGTGCTTTATCCCGTAACAGAGGCCGGCTAAGATTGTCGGTCTTTTGTGCGACGCACCCGATGAACCTGTCCGAACGCTTCGACCTGTCTCGCCTGCCCTGGCCGCGCGCCGCCCGCTTCGTCACCCCGCTCGCCTGGGGTGTCGCGCTGGCCCTGTCCGCCTGGGTGGCGGCAGACCTGTTCTGGCGCTTCAGCGCACCACGTCCGCCGGCCCTCCCCATCATCACCATCGCCGACCCGCAGGCCGCTGCCCAGGCCATCGCCAGCCGCCACCTGATGGGCCAGTCCGACAGCGGTCCGGGCGTCGTCGTCGCACAGCCCGGCCGCTACACCCTGCAGGCCGTGGTAACCGGCGGCAACGGCCGCCCCGGCTGGGCCATCATCGCCATCGACGGCGGCGCCCAGCAGGGCGTCGTCGAAGGCCAGGAGATCCAGCCCGGCGTCACCCTGACGGCCATCGGCCGGGACAGCATCGAGCTGACCTCGGGTGGCGCCCGCCAGACCATCAAGCTCGTCGACCGCGGCGCCGCGACGGGCAGTGACGCCAACCCCGCGCAGCCGATGCCCGGCACCCCGGCGATCTTCCCGTCCCCATCCCCGACACCAGCCATCATCGGCAGCGACGCGTCGGGGCAAGCACCTTATCCCGCCGGCCTCCCGGCGCAACCTGTCAGCAACCAATGAAATCAGCCCGCCGTCGCCCCGGGGTCACCCGGCGCGTTCTCGCCGCCTGCCTCGCCTCCACCGTCGCCACGACCCTGGCCCTGCCGGCACCGCTGGCCTTCGCTGCCGACAACGGCACTGCCGCCAATGGCGAGCCGGTGTCCCTCAACTTCGTGAATGCCGACATCGGCGCGGTGATCCAGGCCATCTCCAAGATCTCCGGGCGCAATTTCATCGTCGATCCGCGCGTCAAGGGCACCCTCAACATCGTCACCGCGCGCCCGGTGGCCCGCCACCTGACCTACTCGATCCTGCTGTCGGCGCTGCGCCTGCAGGGCTACGCGGCAGTCGAGGGCCAGGGCGTCACCAAGATCGTGCCGGAAGCCGACGCCAAGCTGCACGCGGTGCCGGTCGGCAAGGGCAACGGCGCCGGCGGCGGCGACCGCCTGACCACCCAGGTCTTCAACCTGAAGAACGAATCGGCCGCCCAGCTGGTGCCGGTGATCCGCCCGCTGGTATCGCCGAACAACACCGTCACCGCCTATCCCGGCAACAATTCGCTGGTGGTCACCGACTACGCCGAGAACATCGGCCGCATCGCGCAGATCATCGAATCCATCGACGTGCCCCAGGGCGACATGCGCGTGATGCCGCTCAAGCACGCCTCTGCTCTCGACCTGGCCCAGACCGTCACCCGCCTGCTCAACGACGGCGCCAGCGGCATTGCTGCCACTGCACCGGGCACCGGCGGCGACGCCAGCCAGCGCGTCACCGTGATCGGCGACCCGCGCACCAACAGCCTGCTGATCCGCTCCGACAACCCGTCCAAGATCAACGCCGTTCGCCAGCTGGTGGCCAACCTGGATCAGCCCGGCGCGGCCGGCAACATCCACGTGGTGTACCTGCGGAATGCCGAAGCCGTTAAGGTCGCCCAGACCCTGCGCGCGGTGGTGTCCGGCGAAGCCGGCTCCACCACCGGGACCGGCACCAGCAGCCAGGGCAGCAGTTTCGCCCCGACCGCGAACACCACCGGCACGACCGGCAGCGCCACCACGAGCGGCTCGAGCACCAGCACGATGGGCACGACGCCGTCCTTCAGCAACAGCAGCACGAACAACAGTGGCACCGGCAACGGCTTCATCCAGGCCGACCCGATGACCAACTCGCTGATCATCACCGCGCCGGACGCCATCTACAACAACATCCGCAAGGTCATCGACCAGCTCGACAAGCGCCGCGCCCAGGTTTACGTGGAAGCCCTGATCACCGAGGTCAGCACCGAGAAGGCGGCCGAAATCGGCATCCAGTGGCAGGCCGGCAAGATCGGCTCGACCAGCGTGTATGGCGGCACCAGCTTCAGCTCCAGCGGCAACAACATCCTCAACCTCGCCGCCGGGCTGGCCTCCAGCTCGTCCACCACGCTGCCCGGCAACGGCCTCAACCTGGTCCTCGGCGGCGGCACGGTCACCGTCGGCGGCAAGGAGATCGCCAACCTCAACATGCTGGCGCGCTTCCTTGAGTCGGACACCAAGGCCAACATCCTGTCCACGCCCAACCTGGTGACCCTCGACAACGAGGAAGCCAAGATCGTCGTCGGCCGCAACGTGCCCTTCGTCACCGGCTCCTACGCCACCACCGGCGGCACCACCACCAACCCCTTCACCACCGTCGAGCGCAAGGACGTCGGCCTCACGCTGAAGGTCAAGCCGCAGATCTCCGAAGGCGGCACCGTGCGCCTGCAGATCTACCAGGAAGCCTCGGCGATCATCGACACCACCGCCACCGCCACCAACGGCCCGTCCACCACCAAGCGCTCCATCGAATCCACCGTGCTGGTGGACGACGGCGCCGTCATCGCCCTCGGCGGCCTGGTGGAAGACACCTACAACGGCGGCGTCGAGAAAGTGCCCGTGCTCGGCGACCTGCCCTACGTGGGCGGCCTGTTCCGCTACAACACCCGCAGCCGCGGCAAGACCAACCTGATCGTCTTCCTGCGCCCGGTGATCCTGCGCGACGCAGCCAGCATCCAGAACCTGTCGTCCGACCGCTACAACTACGTCATCGGCCAGCAGCGCGCCATCGACCGCACCGAGGCGCTGATGCGCAACGAGCCGAGCGCCCCCGAGCTGCCGCCGCCGGGCAGCCCGGCACCCACCGTGCCCTTCTACCGCATCCCCGAACCGGCCGCCGCCACCGCACCGGCCCCGACCACGCCGCCGGCCCCATGAGCGCCCCGTCGCTGCCCTATGCCTTCGCCAAGGCCCACGGCATCCTCGTCGCCGCCCACGGTGGCGAGCACGCCGACCTGATCCTGCGCGAAGGCGCCGACCTGGCCGCCCTCGGCGAAGTGCGTCGCAGCCTCGGCGTGCCGCTGCGCATCGAGACCCTGCCCCGCGCCGGCTTCGAGGCCCGCCTCGCCGAGGCCTATTCCGGCGCCGACGACAACGCTGCCGAGGTGGTCGCCGACGTCGGCCAGGAGGTGGACCTGACCCAGCTGATGACCGAACTGCCGGCCGTCGAAGACCTGCTGGAAACCCAGGACGACGCGCCGATCATCCGCATGATCAACGCGCTGCTGACCCAGGCCGTGCGCCAGGCCGCCAGCGACATCCACATCGAGCCCTACGAGCGCCACTCGGTGGTGCGCTTCCGCCGCGACGGTGTACTGGTGGACGTGGCCCAGCCGCACCGCGCGCTGCACGCCGCGATGGCCTCGCGGATCAAGATCATGGCCAGCCTCGACATCGCCGAGAAGCGCCTGCCCCAGGACGGCCGCATCGCGCTGCGCCTGGCCGGCCGCCAGGTAGACGTGCGGGTATCCACACTGCCCACCACCCACGGCGAACGCATCGTGCTGCGCCTGCTTGACAAGGGCAACGGCCAGCGCAGCCTCGACAGCCTCGGCATGGCCGCCGACACCGTCGATCCCTTCGCCAGGCTGCTCGCCGAACCTCACGGCATCCTGCTCGTCACCGGCCCCACCGGCTCCGGCAAGAGCACCACGCTGTACGCGGCGCTGCAGAGCATGGACGCCCACAGCCTCAACATCGTCACCGTCGAGGACCCGGTCGAGTACGACCTGCCCGGCGTCGGCCAGATCCAGGTCAACAGCCGCATCGACCTCAGCTTCGCGCGGGCCCTGCGGGCGATCCTCCGGCAGGACCCGGACGTCATCATGATCGGCGAGATCCGCGACCTGGAAACCGCCCAGATCGCCGTGCAGGCCAGCCTCACCGGCCACCTGGTGCTCGCCACCCTGCACACCAACGACGCCGCCTCGGCGGTCACCCGCCTGGTGGACATGGGCGTCGAGCCCTTCCTGCTGGCGTCCACGTTGCGCGGCGTGCTGGCCCAGCGCCTGGTACGCAAGCTGTGCCCGGTGTGCCGCACACCGGCACCAACCGCTGCAGCCGACCGCGACCTGCTCGGCGCCCATGCGCCGGCCCAGCTGTGGCACGCCCCCGGCTGCCCGGAATGCTCGCGCACCGGCTACTCGGGGCGCAGCGGCATCTATGAGCTGATCGTCGTGGACGACGCCTTCCAGCGCCTCATCCACACCAGCGCCGACGAAGCCGCGCTGCGTGCCCACGCCCTCGCCCACGGCACCCGCAGCCTGCGCGACGACGGCCTGCGCCTGCTCGCCGACGGCCAGACCTCGGCCGAAGAGCTGCTCCGCGTGACCCGCGAATGACCGCTTTCCGCTACCGCGCCCTCGACGCCGCCGGCAAAGAGTCAGCCGGCGTCCTCGAAGCCGACACCGGCAAGGCCGCCCGCGGCCTGCTGCGCGAGCGCGGCCTGTTTCCGCTGGAAGTCGCCTCGGTGGCCCAGGGGAGCGGCGGCGCCAAGGTCGCACGACGCAAGCTGAAGGACGCCGACCTCACCCTGCTGACCCGCCAGTGGGCCACGTTGCTGGCCTCCGGCCTGACCGTCGAACAGGCGCTGGCGGCCCTCATCGAGCAGGCCGAAACCGAGACCACGCGCCAGCTGCTGGCCGGCGTGCGCTCCGAGATCCTCGCCGGCTACAGCCTGCGCGCCGCGCTGGACCGCTTCCCGCAGGCCTTCTCGACGCTCTACCGCGCGTCGGTGGCGGCCGGCGAGAAATCCGGCGAGCTGGCCAAGGTGATGACCGAGCTGGCCGACTACCTGGACCGCAGCAACGCGCTGCGCACCAAGACCCTGCAGGCCCTGCTCTACCCGGCCATTGTCGCCAGCGTGGCGCTGATGGTCATCATCGGCCTGATGACCTACGTGGTCCCCCAGGTGGTGTCCGTCTTCCAGCAAAGCAAGCAGGCGCTGCCGCTGCTCACCCGCAGCCTGATCGTCGTCAGCGCCGTGCTGCGCGAATGGGGCTGGCTGATGATCCTGGCCATCATCGGTGCCATCCTCGCCGGCCGCGGCGCGCTGCGCGACACCACCGTCAAGCGCCGCTGGGACGCCTGGCTGCTGCGCCTGCCCGTGCTCGGCCGCCATCTGCGGACCCTCGACGCGACCCGTTTCGCCAGCACCCTGTCGATCCTAGCCGGCAGCGGCGTGCCGCTGCTCGCCGCGCTGGACGCCGGCCGCCAGGTGATCAGCCGCCTGCCGCTGGCCGACGCGGTGGGCGTCGCCGCCGAGCGCGTCCGCGAGGGCCAGCCCCTGTCCCGCGCGCTGGGCGCCAGCCGCCAGTTCCCGCCGCTCTTGATCCACATGCTGGCCAACGGCGAAGCCACCGGCCGCATCGACGAGCTCCTCGACCGCGCCGCCCGCCTGCAGCAGGCCGAACTCGAGAACCGCACCGCCACCCTCACCGCCTTGCTGGAACCGATCCTGCTGCTGCTGATGGGCGGCTTCGTACTGCTCATCGTGATGGCGGTGATGCAGCCGATCATCGAAATCAACACCCTGATGAAATAAGGACGTACCGATGCTCAATCGCCTCCGCCGCAGCCGCGGCTTCACCCTTATCGAAGTGATGGTCGTCATCGTCATCCTCGGCGTGCTCGCCGCACTGGTGGTGCCGAAGGTCATGAGCCGCCCCGACGAAGCCCGCGTGGTCGCCGCCAAGCAGGACATCTCGGCGATCATGCAGGCCCTCAAGCTCTACAAGCTCGACAACCGTCGCTATCCCAGCGCCGAGCAAGGCCTGCAGGCCCTCGTCGCCAAGCCGAGCGCAGCGCCGGTGCCGGACAACTGGAAGGCCTATCTCGACAAGCTGCCGATGGACCCTTGGGGCAAGCCCTACCAGTACGTGATCCCCGGCCTGAAAGGTGAAGTGGACGTGATGAGCTTCGGTGCCGACGGTGTCTCCGGCGGCGAGGGTTTCGACGCGGACATCGGCTCCTGGAATCTGTGACGACAGCTTCCGCCACCCTGGCCCCCCCCCGTGGGGGCGAATTCATTCGCCCGGTCGCGTCGTTCAGCGACTGCGGGCGAATGAATTCGCCCCCACAGGAGCATCCCCGGAGAGGCCACGCCACCGGCTTCACCCTCATCGAAGTAATGGTGGTGCTGGTCATCATGGGCGTGATGGCCACCGGCATCAGCCTCGGCCTCGACAGTCTGCGCGGCCGGGATGCCGACCAGGCCTTGCGACGCCTGCGCCTCGTGCTGGAAGCCACCGCCGACCGGGCGGCGGTCCGCGGCCGGCCGATCGTCATCGAATTCCTGCCCGACGGCTACCGCTTCTCGGCCCTCGACCCGGACGACAACTGGCGCCCCCTCAACGATCCGCCGGTATTCACCGAAAAGACCCTGCCCGGCGGCCTGTACTGGTCCGGGCTGCGCATCGACGGCCAGCCGGAAGCCGCCGCGCCGCGCCTGCAGTTCGGCACCCAGGCGCCCGAATACGAACTGCGCGTCGCCACCCCGAGCGGCGAGGCACGCCTGATTGGCAAAGCCAACGGCGACGTGAGCCTGGCCCTGCCGGGCCGCAGCTCATGAGCTGTGCCGGCGCCCGCCGGGCTGGCGGCTTCACGCTGCTCGAAACCCTCGTCGCTCTGGCCATCCTGGCCATTGCGCTGACCGCCGCCTTCCGCGCGATGGGCGTCACCGCACAGTCCTCCGCCGAACTGCGCGAACGCCTCATCGGCGACTGGATCGCCGAGAACCGCCTGGCCGAACTGCGCGCCACCCAGGCCTGGCCCAACGCCGGCAGCAATGAAGGCAGCGCCGAGCAGGCCGGCCGCAACTACCGCTGGCGTGAAGAGGTGAAGAACACCGCCAACCCCCTGTTCCGCCGGGTGGACGTCAGCGTTTTCTCGGAAGCATCGGACCAACACGCCATCGCCCGCCTGAGCGGCTACCTCGCGAGGCCCCTGCGATGAGGCCCTTGTACGCCATCCCTTCCTCTGTGGGGGCTTCCTCTGTGGGGGCGAATTCATTCGCCCGCGTGCACGGGGCCACCCGCGTCGGGCGAATGAATTCGCCCCCACAGAGCCAGACACAGAGCCAGACACAGGGCCTGCCTACCCCACGGCTCCAAGGCGGACTGACCCTCATCGAGCTGATGGTGGCGCTGGCGATCTTCGCGATCCTCGGCGTGCTGTCCTACCGCGCGCTGGCCGAAGTCGCCACCAGCCGCGATCGCCTGGAAGCCAGTTTCGAACGCTGGCGCGCCATTGGCCGCGGCATGCAGCGCATCGACACCGACCTGCTGCAGGCCGTCGCCCCCGGCGATCAGCGGGGCTCGCCCGGCACCCCGCCGACGCTGTCCGCCAGCACCAGCACGCCAGCCATGCTCCTCGGCCGCGCCGCCAACGGCGGTGGCCCGGAGTTCCAGTTCCTGCGCCTCGACGACAGCCGCGGCGTGCGCCGGGTCGGTTTCCGCCTGGTGGACGGGCGCCTCGAATGGCTGCGCTGGAGTGGCCGCGAGCCCCTCGGCGAGCCCGTGGTCGTCCCCCTCCTCGACAACATCCGCGACCTGCGCTGGCGCTTTCTGTACAACAACAACCGCCTCGACGCCTGGCCACCGGGAGACCGCCGCGCGCCGCTGCCGGATGCGGTGATCCTCGAGCTCGATCTGCCCGATGTGGGCACCATCACCCGCATGATCGCCCTCCGCTGATGAGCCGCCGCCCCTTCTCCTCCGTTTTCGGCCTCCCCCGCCGGCCCGGCCATCAGCGCGGCGCGGCGGTGATCCTCGCCCTGCTCACGGTGGCCCTGGTCGCCAGCATCGCCGCCGCCGCGGTCGGCGACCTGGGCGTGGCGATGGACCAGGTGATGGGCCGCCACGACCAGGCCCAGGCCCGCCTGTTGGCCCGTGGCGCGGTGGACTGGGCGCGCAACGTGCTGGCCGAGGATGCCCGCACCACCCAGGTGGACCACCTCGGCGAGAGCTGGGCCGTCAAGGTGCCACCAACGCCGGTGGAGGAAGGCGAGGTCAGCGGCGAACTACAAGACCTGTCCGGACGCATCAACCTCAACAACCTGGTCCAGCTGGATGGCGCCAATCTGTTCGAAGTCGAGCAATTCCGCCGCCTGCTGGCCATTGTCGGTGTCGGCGAGGGCGATGCCCTCAACCTCGCGTCAGCCCTGCTCGACTGGCTCGACGCCGACGACACCCCACGCCTGCCCGGCGGTGCCGAGTCCTCCTGGTACGAAGCCCAGACACCGGCACGCCGGCCGGCCAACGGCCCGCTGCTGGCGGTCAGCGAGCTGACCCAGGTGCGCGGCTTCACGCCCGACCTGGTGGCCCGCTTGACCCCTTTCGTGGCGGCCCTGCCCGGTGACAGCAAGATCAACGTCAATACCGCGCCGGCGGAAGTGCTTGCCGCCGCGATTCCCGGCCTCAGCCTCGACGCAGCGCGCGTGCTGATCGTCCAGCGCGGCCGCGCCTGGTTCAAGGACCTGCCGGATTTCCAGGCCCGCCTGCCGTCCCAGGACCTCAACCCCGACACCGCCCGGCTGGCCACCACCAGCCGGCATTTCCTCGCCACTGGCCGCGCCCGCTTCGGCGTCTCCATGGTCCGCATGGAGGTCCTTTTGGACCGCAGCCAGAACTGGCCCACCATCGTTTGGCAGAAACTGCTATGACCCGTCTCATCCTCGCCATCGACGAGCACTGGCCGACCCGGCCGGACTGCCTCTGGGCGCTCCTCGGCCCGGATGGCCAGCCGCTCTCCGAAGGCCGCAGCGAGCCCCGCCACTGGCCGGCCGCCGACGCATGCGAAGTCATCCTCAGCGGCCCCCAGTGCCTGTGGCTCGAAGTACCGCTGCCGCGCGCCACCCGCCGCGACCTGCCGCGCCTGCTGGCCTACGCGCTGGAAGACCGGCTGCTGAAGGATCCGGACAGCCAGCACCTCACCGTCAGCCACCGCCGCCCCGCCGACGATGGGGAACGCGACCTGGCCGGCGTGCTGGTGGTCGCCCGTGAACGCCTGCGGCTGGTGGTGGCCCAGCTCGCTGCCATCGGCCGGCAGCCCCAGCGCGTGCTCGCCGAACTGCAGACCGCCCCCGCCGACCCGGAGAGCTGGCAGCTGAGCCTGGCCACCGACGGCGCCATCCTGCGCACCGCCCCCAACGCCGGCCTGGCCCTCGATGTGGACATCCTGGCCCCGCTGCTGGCCCAGCAGGCCGGCAATGCCCGCGCCGCCAACACCGCCCCGGCCCGTATCGACGTCCACCTGGCCAGCGGCGCCGCGGGGCCGGAACCGGCCCGGCTCCAGGCCGAGACCGGCATCCCCGTCCAGCCTGCCGCCCCCTACCTGTGGTGGCAGGGGGCCGACCGCAAGGCTGCCAACCTGCTGCACGGCGAGTTTGCCCCGCGCACCCGCGGGGGCGCCTGGCTCGGCCTTCGACCTGCACTGGCCGTCGCCGGCGGCGCCCTGACCCTGTGGCTGGCCGCCAACGTGGGTGAGGTGCTCTGGATGAAGCACCAGCTCAGCGACATCGAGGGACGCATCGAACGCATCTACCGCACGAGTTTCCCCAACGCCCCGGTGGTCGCGCCGGCGGCCCAGATGCGCCAGCAGCTGAACCAGGAACGGGCGCGCCACGGTCTGCTGCGGGACGACGACGCGCTGGCCCTGCTGGCCCAGGCCGCCGAAGCCCTCGGCACCGACGCGGCGGCCGGCATCGTCGCGCTGCGCTACGAGGACGGCCGCCTCGACCTGACCCTCGGCGGCGGCGCGGCCGCCCGTGCCGAAGCGGTGGTCGGCCTGCTCGCCAGCCGCGGCCTGCTCGCCGACCTGCGCCAGGACGGCAACGCCCCCCATCTGCTGCTGCGCCGGGAGAACCTGCAATGAGCACCACCAAACCCGCCGGCGGCGTCGGCCCCATCACCCGCCTCGCCACTGCGTGGCAGGGCATCAGCCCGCGGGAGCGCCGTCTCGTGCTGATCGCCGGCGCGGTCGTCGCCGTCGGCACGACCGTCAGCCTGATCGACTGGGCCCGCCACGAACGTACCCGCCTCGACCGCAGCCTGCCGCGCAGTGCTGCCCAGCTGGAGCAGGTCCAGGAATCCGCCACCGAAATCGCCGGCCTGCGCAGTCAGGCGGCGCTGCAGGCCCCCACCGGCCCAGCCCTGCTCGACGCCGCCCTGGCGGCCGCCAAGAGCCGCGGCCTCGGCCTCGCGGTGCAGGCTGGTGGCGAAGGCCTGCACGTGAAGGGCCAGGCGCCCTTCGACGAGCTCGTTGCCTGGCTCGCCGCCGTCCAGCGCGACCAGGGCCTGCGCATCCTGCGCATGGAAATCCAGCAACAAGGCGCGCAGGCCAGCATCGACGCGGTGCTCGCCGGGCCGGCCGCTCCCTGAAGCATGCTGCGCAAACTGATCGTCTTTGCACTGCTGACCCTGATCCTGCTGATTGCCAGGGCACCAGCCAGCCTCATCGACCTGCTGGTGGCCCGCCTGACCCAGGACGGCCTGCGCCTGCAGCAGGCCGAAGGCAGCCTGTGGCAGGGCCATGGCGTGCTGGCCAGCCGGGATGCCAACGGACGCAGCCTGAAGCCCTGGCTGCCGCTGAGCTGGGACTTCGACGCCAGCGCCCTCGGCCGCGGCGGCGCCGCTTGGTCGCTGGCCAGCAGCGGCGTCCCCGTCGGCCACGTCGAAGCCGGCCTGCGCGGCCTCGACATAAGCGGCTTCAGCCTGCACGCCCCCGCCGACGCAGCCCTCGGCCCCCTCCCCCACCCGGCCGCCCGTGCCGGCTGGCAGGGCGACCTGACCGTCGAAGCGCCAGCCTGGCACTGTCCGCCCGACGGGCGCTGCGCCGGCGAGGCCCGCCTGCTGTGGCGCGGCGCACGCAGCGCGCTGTTCCCCGGCCGCCGGTTCGGTGATTACGAGATCCGCCTGAATGCCCACGACGGCCTGGTCCGCTACACCCTGCAGACCCTTGCCGGCGACGTGCTCGCCAACGGCAACGGCGAGGCGGCCCCGGGCCAGATGCCGCGCTTCGACGGCACGCTGAGCGGCGAACCGGAATTCCTCAACCGCCTGCCCGCCATTGCCGGCGGCGCGGCCCGCCCCACTTCCCAGCCCGGGCATTTCGAGATCCACTGGCCGCCGCGCTGACTTTCCTCTGCCACGGGATTCCGCCAGAATGGCGGAATCATTCCGAACCACCGCCACGCCGAAGCCCGCATCCATGAATCCGATTCAAGCCGCCCGTGCCGCCGGCCAGCAAGTCTGGCTGGACAACCTGTCCCGCGCCCTGATCAACGAAGGCCTGCTCGCCCGCCACATCGAAAATGGCGTGGCCGGCGTGACCACCAATCCGGCGATCTTCCACAAAGCCATCGCCGACGGCCACGACTACCGCCCCGCGCTGGATGCGCTGAACGGCGAGAACCTGTCGGCCGAGCAACGCTACGAGCGCCTGGTGATCGAGGACGTGCAGCGCGCCTGCGACCTGATCCGCCCGGTCTTCGACGCCAGCCGGGGCGATGCCGGCTACGTGAGCCTGGAAGTCTCCCCTGCGCTGGCCGACGACGAGGCCGGCACCGTCGCCGCGGCCCGCCGCCTGCGCACCGCCGTCGCCCGCGACAACCTGCTGGTCAAGATCCCCGCCACCGCGGCCGGCGTGCGCGCCATCGAAACCCTGACCGGCGAAGGCGTCAGCATCAACGTGACGCTGATGTTCTCGCTGAGCCATGTGGATGCGGTGGCTGGCGCCTACCAGCGCGGCCTCGAGAAGCTCGCCGCTGCCGGCGGTGACGTGTCCCGCGTGCGCTCGGTGGCCAGCGTCTTCCTGTCCCGCTGGGACAGCCTGATCGACAAGCAGCTCGAAGAGATCGGCAGCGAGGCGGCCCTCGCGCTGCGCGGCAAGGCCGGTGTGGCACTGGCCCGCCAGGCCTACCAGCGCTACCTGGCGCGCTTCCACGGCGCGGGCTTCGCCGCGCTGGCGGCCAAGGGCGCCCGCCCGCAGAGCATGCTGTGGGCCAGCACCGGCACAAAGAACGCGGCCTATTCCGACCTGATGTACGTCGAGCCGCTGATCGGCGCGGAAACCGTCAACACCCTGCCCGACGCCACCCTGGCCGCCTTCGCCGACCACGGCCAGGTCCGTGCCGGCACCATCACCGAGGATGTGGACGGTGCCACCGCCCACATCGCCGCCCTGGCCGCCCTCGGCCTGGACCTGGAAGTCCTCGGCGAGCGCCTGCAACAGGACGGCCTCGCCCAGTTCGCCACGGCCTTCGGCAAGCTGCTCGAACTGACGGCCTGAGCCTTCACCCGCTCCAATGACAAAGGGCGCCGCAAGGCGCCCTTCTCGTCTGCCCCTCCGCAACGGAAGCCAGGTTCAGGCTGCGCTGGGCGAATGAATTCGCCCCCACGCAATGCAAGCCCGGTGATGACGCGCGGGCTGTACCTCCCCCCAGGCGGTGTCTTTCTGTAGGGGCGAATTCATTCGCCCATCCCACCACGCCCGCCTCCATCCGTCCCCTCAGACGCTCAGCGTGCCGCCCCGGCCAGCCGGGCCACGCCGTTGATCGTCGCCCCCGGCGCAATCCCCTTCTGCTTGAACCAGCCCAGGTTCATCTCCAGCGCGAAGCGTGCCGGCCCGGCGGCGCAGTGGTTGTTCTCGGTCTGCGGCTGCATGTCCTCGATGTTGAGGATGCGCCCCTGCTCGTCCATGAAGGCCACCGACAGCGGCAGCAGGGTGTTCTTCATCCACATGCAGTGGCGCTGGGACTCGGTGAACGCGAAGAGCATGCCGTGGTTCTGCGGCATGCTCTTGCGCTGCATCAGGCCGCGCATGCGGTCCTCCTGGTTGATGGCCGCCTCGGCCTCGATGCGGTACATGCCGACCGACAGTTCGGTGAGCGGCATCTCACCGGCGGCGTGGGCGGCGAGGGCCGACAGCGCGACGACGGCGACGGACAACTGGGAAAAACGGATCAGGGCCATGGCAACGACAGGAAGAAAGTTACTGTTGGGGCGGATTCATTCGCCCGTGGCGGTCATTCAAACGACTCGAGGGCGAACCAATTCGCCCTCACAGATTTACAGTCAAGCAACGCGGGGCCTACGGCGCGGTTGACCAGGCTTGCCCGGCCGCGTCGCCACATGCGCAGCAGCCGGGAGCCGGCTCCGCAGGCTCGCCGGCACCGGCGCCTGCCGCCATTCTCCCGGTACCAGGTCGGCCAGCGACCAGTCGCCGATGCGCTCGCGGATCAGGCGCAGCGTCGGAAAACCGACCTTGGCGGTCATCCGCCGCACCTGGCGGTTCTTGCCCTCGCGCAGCACGATCTCGACCCAGCTGGTCGGAATCGATTTTCGCTCGCGGATCGGCGGATTGCGCGGCCACAACCAGCCCGGCTCCTCCACCAGGCGCGCCTCGCAGGGCTTGGTGACGAAATCACCCAGGTCCACGCCGGCACGCAGGCGGGCCAGCGCCGCCTCGTCGGGCACGCCCTCCACCTGCACCAGATAGGTCTTGGGCAGCTTGTGCTGCGGATCGGCGATGCGCTTCTGCAAGCCGCCATCGTCGGTCAGCACGAGCAGGCCTTCGCTGTCCGCATCCAGGCGGCCGGCCGCATAGACGCCGGGCACCGGAATGAACTCGGCCAGGGTCTGCTTGCCGGCTTCGCCGGTGAACTGGCACAGCACGCCGAAAGGTTTGTTGAAGAGGATCAGCTTGGACACGGCTCGCTCGAGAAACGACAAGCCCGCCTCACGGGCGGGCTTGCAAGGGTCGGGACGGGGATCAGACCGCGTAGCGGCGCAGGCGGCGGGAGAACTCCTCCAGCTGCTGGATGCCGCTCTGCTCAGCGCGGGCGATCCAGTCCTGCAGTTGCTGCAACAGCTGCTCGTGGCTGGCCGAGGAGCGCGCCCACAGGGCGGTCAGTTCCTCACGCATCGCGACGACCGTCTGCAGGCGGGCATTGCCCTGCAGCAGGGACGCCAGGCGCTTGCGTTCGTCGGCGCACAGCTGGCCATCTTCGGCGGCCAGCCAACGGCGCAGCTCCCTGACCTTCAGCGTGCCGCCGGACTGGGCTTTGAGGGCGGCGAACTCTTCCTGGGCGATGGCCTTCAGGGACTTCACGTAGCGGGTCATCACGTCGTAGCGGCAGGTGATGATGGCCTGCAGCGTATCGAAGTCGGCCAGCGCCTTGGCGGCGCCGAAGCGCGGCGTCGGGATGGTCTTCTTGACGCGGGCCAGACCAAGGATCTCGAGCATGCGGATATACATCCAGCCGATGTCGAACTCGTACCAACGCGCCGACAGCTTGGCCGAGGTGGCGAAGCTGTGGTGGTTGTTGTGCAGTTCCTCGCCACCGATCAGGATGCCCCAGGGCAGCAGATTGGTGGAGGCATCCGCGCAGTTGTAGTTGCGGTAGCCCCAGAAGTGCCCCAGGCCATTGATGACGCCAGCTGCCCAGAACGGGATCCAGAGCATCTGCACGCCCCACATCAGTACGCCGGGCCACACGCCGAACAGCGCGATGTCGATGCCGAGCATGATGAAGATGCCGGTCTTCGGGCAGGCCGAGAACAGCTTGCGCTCGATCCAGTCGTCAGGCGTACCGTGGCCGTAGCGGGCCATGGTTTCCGGGTTGCGGGACTCCTTCACGTACAGCAGCACGCCGGTCCACAACACCTTGTTGATGCCGTGGATCTGCGGGCTATGGGGGTCTTCGGCGGTCTCGCACTTGGCGTGGTGCTTGCGGTGGATCGCCGCCCACTCCTTGGTCACCATGCCGGTGGTCAGCCACAGCCAGAAGCGGAAGAACAGGGACGGCAGCGCGTGCAGCTCAAGAGAACGGTGCGCCTGGTGGCGGTGCAGGAAGATCGTCACCGCAGCGATGGTGACGTGGGTCAGTGCGAGGGTGACGGCTACGTAGCCCCACCAAGGTAAATCGAACAGTCCGGAGAACATCGAGGGCTACGATCCTTCGTTGGGTAGTGCGCCGATTCTAGTCGAGTCCCTATACCAAACCAAGGTGAAAGCGAAGCCAAAAGGCAAAAAAGCCCCAGGAGGGGCTTTTCAGCAACACTGAAATATGCTTGGCCACCGCTCTCTGTGGCGGCTTATACGCTGGCCTGCGGGACTACGGGGTTGAGCAGACGCACTTCCCGTTGCGGAAAGGGGATCTCGATGCCCTCCTCGCGGAAGCGCCGCCACACCTCCAGGTTGATCGCCGAGCGGATGCCCAGGGTGCCTTCGTGCGGGTCCTTGATCCAGAAACCAAGCTGCAGGTTGATGCCACTGTCGGCGAAAGACTCCACGAAGGCGCCCGGCCCCGGATCGTCCATCACCCGCGGCTGGAGCCTGGCGGCCTCTACGAGGATGGCCATCGCCTTTTCCAGGTCGCTGGTGTAGCTGACCTGGATCGGCAGTGCGATGCGCACCTTCGGATCGGTGAAGGTCTCGTTCTGCACCACCGAACCGACCAGGGTCTCGTTCGGCACGATGGACTCGATGCCGGTCATGCCCTTCAGCACCGTGTAGCGGGTGGTGATCTGGCTGACCACGCCGCGCTCGTTGCCGACCGAGATCAGGTTGCCGAGGCGGATCGAGCGGTCCAGCAGCAGGATGAAGCCCGACACGTAGTTGGCGGCGATCTTCTGCATGCCGAAGCCGAGGCCGACGCCGAGCGCCCCGCCGAACACCGACAGCGCGGTGAGGTCGATGCCCACCAGCGGCAGGCCGATGGCCACCGCCAGCACGATCAGCACCGCCTTCACCAGGCGCGCGAAGACCAGCTTGAGGTTGGAGTCCAGCCCCTCGGTGTTCATCAGCCGCGTCTCGATGACGCCGCCCAGCCACAGGGCGGCCAGCACCGTCAGCAGCACCGTCAGCGCCCCCTGCAGCAGCATCCACAGGTTGAGCCTGGCCTTGCCGATCGTGAAGTCGATCTGCTCCAGCCCGTCGATGACGGTCGGCAACACGCCGCTGATGTGCAGCGCGACGATGATCCAGGCAGCGAAGGCGAAGAACTTTTCGAAGGCCGCCAGCCAACCGGCCTGCGGGAAGGCCCGCTTGATCGCATGCACGGTCAGGCGGATCGCCGCCATCGCCAGCAGCAAGGGCACCGCCAGGCGGAAGAGATTAACGTGCTGCCAGTTGCTGAGAATGATGCGGGCGACCAGCACCACGCCCAGCGCAGTGACCGGGAAGATCACCCGGCGCAGGCTTTCCTCGCCGGCGCCACGGCGCAGCTGCGGATTAGCCTTGAGGCGGTTGTGCAGGAACACGCGGATCTGCCGCGTGATCAGCCCGGCCAGCGCCAGGCACAGGACCAGCACGCCCACCTGCCAGAACACGGTGGGCTGCTGCAGGTCGTCCCACAGGTCAGTCAGCAGGTGCGCGATCTGATTCTCTTCCACTCTCTCTCCTCTTGCGTTCGGGCAGATCGTCCAGGCTGCGCACCAGCTGGGCCTCCGCGCGCTGGCGCTGCCAGTTGTCGGCATAGACGCGGACCAGCGCCGGATTGCCGCGCAGCACCAGCAGGTTCTCCGCGTTAGACAGTCTGGCCGCCCGGGTGAAGTTGTAGGACCCGGTGGCCAGCGCGGCGCGCGGCGAATCCGGGTCGAAGATCATCACCTTGTTGTGGGCGATGTTGTAACGGGTCTCCACCGCCACCGGGATGCCGGCGGCCAGCAGGGTGGGCAGCACGCTCGGCGAGGCCGGCCGGTTCATCTCGGCATCCAGCATCACCTCGACCTTCACGCCGCGCCCATGGGCGTCGATCAGCGCGCGGGCCAGCGGCTTGCTGGTGAATAGATAGGCTTGGACCAGAATGCGTTCCCTGGCTTCGCCAATCGCTTTCAGCAGTACCGCTTCCGGATCGTTCCAGGGCGAGAAAGCGATCTCCACCTTGCCCTTGGCACTCACCGTCGTGGACGGATCCCGCTCGAGGGCACGGGCCTGCACCGCACACAGCAGCACCAGGCCCGCCAGCAGCAGGCGGAGCGGCATCAGGCCTTGCGCTCCAGCACCGCGGCGAAGAAGCCGTCGGTGTCGTGGGTCTGCGGGGTCAGGTGCAGCTGTTCGCCGCACTCGATGGCGACGCCCTGCTTGGCCAGCACTTCCTGCGCGTTGAGCGCCGCGAAGCCTTCGTTGGCGTCCAGGAAGGCGGCGACGATGGCTTCGTTCTCCTCCGGCAGCAGGCTGCAGGTGGCGTACACCAGACGGCCGCCCGGCTTCACCAGGCGCGCCGCGCTGGCCAGGATGGCGGCCTGCTTGGCGGTCAGCTCGGCCAGCGCCTCGGGGCTCTGGCGCCACTTCAGGTCGGGGTTGCGGCGCAGGGTGCCGAGGCCGCTGCACGGTGCATCCACCAGCACCCGGTCGATCTTGCCGGCCAGGCGCTTGACGCGCGGATCGTTCTCGCTGGCGATGACCACCGGATGGACGTTGGACAGACCGGAGCGGGCCATCCGCGGCTTGAGCTTGGACAGGCGCTTGTCGGACACGTCGAAGGCGTACAGGCGGCCGGTGTTGCGCATCAGCGCGCCGAGCAGCAGGGTCTTGCCGCCGGCACCGGCACAGAAGTCCACGACCATCTCGCCGCGCTTGGGCTGCAGCAGGAAACCGAGCAACTGGCTGCCCTCGTCCTGCACCTCGAAGCTGCCGTCGAGGAACAGCGGATGCTTCTGCAGCGCCGGCTTGCCCTCCAGGCGCACCGCGGCGGGGGAATAGCGCCCCGGCGCGCAGGCGATGCCGTCGGCCTTGAGGCGCTCAACCAGCGCATCGCGTTCGATCTTCAGGGTGTTGGCACGCAGGTCCAGCGGCGCCGGGCGGTTGAGGCTCTGGGCCAGGGCGACGACCTGCTCGGGGCTCAGGGTGGCAAGCAGGCGCTCGGCCAGCCAGTCGGGCAGATCGGTGGACTCGGCCAGGCTCATCTCGCCGGCGTCACGGCCCTTGATCTCGGTGAAGTAGTCGATGTCGCGGCCGTGCAGGCCCTCGCCGAGCTGGCGCAGGGTGGTGCCTTCGACGCGGGCCAGCCAGGCCAGGATCAGCTGGCGGGTGGAGGCCTCCGGGCCACACAGGCGTTCGAGGGAGCGCTTGCGGCGCAGCACGCCATAGACCGCCTCGGCAACGAAGGCCCGGTCCCGCGCGCCCAGTTCGCGCAGGTCCTTGAAATAGCGGGACAGCACCGAATCGGCGGGGTATTCGAAGCGCAGCACGGTGCGCAGGGCCTGGCTGGCGGACTGGATCTGGGCGGGGGTGATGGTCATGGGAATTCGTTACTCTTGCTTGTGGGGGCGAGCATGCTCGCCCAATGGAGCGGACCGGGGCCGGCGAAGCGGCCCCGAATTATTTATTGGATTTGCCCGCGATTTTACTGCGGGGTGTGTGTGCCGAGGTCGACGCCGGTGGCAACCTGGTCGAGTACGTCACCGTTCTTGTCGGTGATCTTCAGGCGAACCGGCAGGTTGGCGTAGTCGCGGGCCAGCCAGATGTCGATCTTCAGCTCGCCGCGGTGGCCGGTGCTGCCCAGATGATAGGCGGACACCTTGCCGGCGGGAATGTCGAGCTCCTCGAGGCCGAGATTCTGGATCACCGAGCGCACCGCGCTCTTGCCTGTCACCACCAGCAGCTCGGCCCGGCTGAAGCCCTCCGGGCGCAGGGCCAGATCATGCATCAGGGTCAGCACGTCCTGGTCGCCCTCGGCCAGCGGGAACTCCCGCCGCCGCTCGCCGGCCGTCAACGCCACCTTGCCGGCCGCCCAGTCGAAGTCGGCCTTCTCCTTCAACTGCCCGTCACGCTCGACGGTGAAGCGATCCGGCAGCAGGCCGTTGGGGCCGATGCGTCCCTCGCTGTGCTGGATCATCCGGAACGGCCGCAGCAGCCCGATGAGGCCGGCGGTCTCGACCACCGTCTCCATCGAATAGTGGTCCTTGTCGTGGGTCCACGCGTGGGTGGTGCGGCCAATGATGAAGTTGCGCTCGCCGCGGATCACGTTGTACTGGACCCGGCCGGACTTGATCCAGCCATCACCGTAGCCCGCCGCGGGCGTCTGCGCACTGGCAAGATCCGTCGGTGGCGCGGTGGCCGGGGCATCGGCCACGCCGGCTGCCGCGGTAGCTGGCGGCGACTCCGGACCGGCATCGGCCGACCCTTGGCTCGGCCCCGGCACGGGCACCGCCTCCATCGCGGCCCCACTCTCCGCCACCGCCCGATGCGGCGCGGGGCTGCGACGCGGCACCGGCTTGCGAGCTGCGGCGGGCTGCTTGCCCTCCCGCAAACTCGGTTTCGGCAGTGGCGCCAGACGCGCGTCCAGCGGCGGCAGCACGCTGGCTTGCTCGGACGGCAGGCGCCAGGCTGGGCCGACCAGGACGATCCCATGGACCAACAGCGATACACCGATCGCGACGGCGAGGGTCGTACCTGCCCGGCGGAACACGCTCATCGACGGCTCAGGCCTCGACCGGCGGCACCGTCCAGCCGGTAGGGCCGGCCAGTTCGTCACGGACGCGGACGCGCTCCTCGGCATCGAAGCTCAGGCGCCCTTCGACGAACCAGCGCACCGCCTGAGGGTAGATGCGGTGCTCCTGCACCAGCACGCGGGCGGCCAGCGTCGCCTCGTCATCACCGGGCAATACCGGCACCACGGCCTGGACCACGATGGGGCCGCAGTCGAGGGTCGGCGTCACGAAATGGACGGTGGTGCCGTGCACGCGCACGCCGGTCTCCAGCGCCCGCCGGTGAGTGTGCAGGCCCGGGAAGGACGGCAGCAGGCTCGGATGGATGTTGAGCAGGCGACCGCTGTAACGGCTCACGAAGGCATCGGTAAGCACGCGCATGAAACCCGCCAGCACAACCAGATCGGGCGCCAGGGCGTCGATGGCCTCGGCCAGCGCGGCATCGAAGGCCTCCCGGTTCGGGTAGGCCTTGTGGTCGACGACCCGCGTCGGGATGCTTCGCTCTGCAGCGAAGTCCAGGCCGGCCGCGTCGGGCCGGTTGGAAATCACGCCGGCGATGCGGGCGCCGGGAATCGCGGCGGCAACGATGGCCTCCATGTTGCTGCCGCGACCGGAAATCAGGATGACGATATTTTTCTGCATGGGGTGTCCTCAGCCCGCCGCCCGCGCCGCCGAACGGCCGCGCAACCAGCCGATGAAGACCGGCAGCAGCGAGATGGCGATGATGCCAAGGATTACCGCCGACAGGTTGTTCTTGACCGCCGGCAGGTTGCCGAAGCCGTAGCCGAGCAGGGTCAGCGAGAAGATCCAGATCGCGCCGCCGAGGAAGTCGAGGGCCACGAAACGCGGATAGGTCATGCGCGCCACGCCAGCCACGAAGGGCGCGAAGGTGCGCAGCAGCGGCAGGAAGCGGGCAATGATGATGGTCTTGCCGCCATGGGACTCGAAGTAGGCGTGGGTCTTGTCGAAGGCCTGGCGGTTGAACAGACGGGAATTCTCCCAGCGGAACACCTTGGGCCCGATGGTGTGCCCGATCCAGTAGTTGGTGTTGTCGCCCAGCACCGCGGCGGCCAGCAGCACGCCGCACAGCACGCCGATATCCATGCCGCCGGTGGCGGCCAGCGCGCCCGCCACGAAGAGCAGGGAGTCACCGGGCAGGAAAGGGAAGATCACCAGCCCGGTCTCGCAGAAGATGATCAGGAACAGGATCGCGTAGATCCAGGTGCCATAGTTGTTCGCCAGGTCTGCCAGATGGACATCCAGATGCAGGACGATGTCGATGAAGGCTGTAATGAGTTCCATTGCCGCACCGCAAAAAGAAGGTTCGCTATGATACCGGAGCGCGCCGAAGCACGCGTACAGGTGCATAATTCTGGATGTCTGTGCGGCACTGCGTCATGCGTGCCGAGCCACTGCATCCGGAGCCTTGCCATGTCTGCCGACCGCAATTCCGTTCCCCATCCAGAATCCGCCGACGCCGATGCACTGGCCGGCGCCCTTGCCGATACCCTCGAAGCCGTCGAATGGCTCGAGCGCTTCGAGCGCCCCTACCTGCTGGCCCGCTACCAGGCCAGCCTCGGCGAACTGGAAGTCCGCCTGCTGGGCCTGAAAGTCGAGCACCGGGCCTACCGCAGCCGTGTTGAACTCGGCCAGGCCCGCCTGCGCCGCGGCGAACCGCTGAGCAGCCTGGCACTGGCCGCCATCGAACGGGCAGTGGCCTCCGAAGTGCTGGCCTGGCAGGCG
This sequence comes from Pseudomonadota bacterium, assembly GCA_018241665.1. GTDB lineage: Bacteria > Pseudomonadota > Gammaproteobacteria > Burkholderiales > Rhodocyclaceae > Zoogloea. Next base: position 29,498 of record JAFEDK010000030.1, on the reverse strand, counting down.
CTGGAAGCCGACCACACCCGTGTGCTGGCCGACAGCCAGCGCCATCCGGGCGGCCGCCCGCCCCTCGATCCGGCCCGGGTCACCCGCTGCCGTTCCGCCTGGCGCCGGCTGGCACGTCACCTGCACCCCGAGATCCGCCCCGATGAAGCACTCGCCGAGCGCTACTGGGGCAAGGTGGATGACGCCTACCGAGACATGGACGCCGACCTGCTCGACGCACTCGCGCCCTTCATCGAGCGGGAAATGAGCAGCAGCCCGCGCCCCTTTCCGCCCTCTGCAGCCGTCCGCCTGCGCAACCTCCTCGACATCCGCCGCAAGCGCCTGACCCGCATGCACAGCCAGGCCCCGTTCTGCTGGGCCGACGATCTCGAAGACCCGCAATGGATCGCCGAGAAACAGGCCACCCTGGCGGCGGAGATCGAAGCAGAGTCCGACGCCCTGGCCACCCTCGTGCTGGAGTTCGCCAGCATGTCGGCGACGACCGTCAAGTAGCCCTGAATCCGCCCCCACCGCGCTCAAGCCGGTGGAAGCCCATCCTTGGTGGGCAGCCCCATTCGCCTACGCACTTCGACCAAGCCCCAGCCGCCCCGGTTCAGCCGGCCGGGGGAGGTTTGCGTCATCCTTGCCGCCCCCGGAGTAGCGCGCCAATCAGCCTCATCTGGCACTACGTGACAACTACTCCGCACCGGGATTCCACTTCATATGCTATTTTGCGCCGACAAAAATGCATCTGAACTAGACAAGTCAATCCCCCTCGAGGGCAAGCACTCGCCCCAGAGGGACGGAGAGACCACTTCCGAGGTTGCCCGTGCCCACCAGCCTGTCCGTCGTCGTTCCCTGTTATCGCTCTCAGGAGATGCTCCCGGAACTGCACCGACGCCTGACGGCTGCGCTCACACCGCTCGCCGACTGGTTTGAGATCCTGCTGGTGGAAGACTGCGGCGGCGACAACACCTGGGACGTCATCCAGGCCCTTGCCGCCAAGGACAGCCGGGTGCGCGGCATCAAGCTCGGCCGCAACTACGGCCAGCACAACGCCTTGCTGTGCGGCATCCGGGCCGCCAGGGGAAACGTGATCGTCACCATCGACGACGACCTCCAGAATCCTCCCGAAGAGATCCACAAACTGCTGTCCAGGCTGGAGGAAGGCTATGACGTGGTCTATGGCTCGCCGGCCAAGGAAACCCATGGTTTCTTCCGCGACATGGCTTCCCGCGTCACCAAGCTGGCCCTGCAGGGCGCCATGGGCGTGGAATCCGCCAGCAAGGTCAGCGCCTTCCGGGTCTTTCACACGCGGCTGCGCACCGCCTTCGAGAACTACCGCAGCCCTTCGGTCAATATCGACGTGCTGCTGACCTGGGGCACGACCCGTTTCTCCTCGGTCTTCGTCCGCCAGGACGACCGCCTGGTCGGCGACTCGGGATACAGCCTGAAGAAGCTCATCAATCACGCCATCAACATGATGACCGGCTTCTCCGTGCTGCCCCTGCAGATTGCCAGCATGCTCGGCCTGTTCTTCGGCAGCCTGGGCCTGCTGGTCTTGAGCTACGTGGTCGGCCGCTACCTCATCTTCGGCAGCACGGTACCGGGCTTCACCTTCCTGGCCTCCATCATCGCCATCTTCTCCGGCGTCCAGCTCTTCGCCATGGGCATTTTCGGGGAATACCTGGCGCGCATGCACTTCCGCTCCATGGAGCGCCCGCCCTATACGACGCTGGCCGAGACCGCCCCCATCGCCACGACCGTCCAGCCGGAATCGACCCATGCCGGATAAGCCCCTCGACACGACGACGCCATTGAATGGACGCATCGACACTGACAACCTCGAACTGGCCTGGGCCGAAGCCCCGTGGGACTCGAAACTGTTCGGGGCCCCGGTCTTGCAGATCCAGACGATGGCCCTCCACGGCAGTGAAGCTCGCACCGACATCGGCCCCTTCGTCGACGCCCTGCAACGCAGCGGCGCCTGCCTCGCCAGTTGCCGGCTCTCCCACGATCGGCTGAACGAATCCTTTCTGCTGGAGGACATCGGCTTCCGCTTCATCGAGATGGCCTACCAGCCGGAACTGGCGCTCTCCGCCGAAGCCCCCCACCCGGCGACCCTCGAGGTGCATGCGGCGACCGAGGCCGACCTGCCGGCCATTCTGGACATCGCCGGCAGCGCCTTCGGAAACGAGCGCTTCCACATGGACCCGCGCCTTTCGTCGAAGCTTGGTGACATCCGCTACCAGAACTGGGTCCGCAGCAGTCTTGCCCACCCCAGCCAGCGGCTGCATGCCATCAGTGACGGCGGCCGGATCGTCGCCTTCTTCATCACAGAAGAACAGGCGGACGGCACTTGTTACTGGCACCTCACCGCCGTCGCCCCTGCCGCCCAAGGCCAGGGCTACGGGCGGCGCAGCTGGGAGACAATGATCGCCCACGCCCGCCAGCGGGGGAGCCAGCGCATCCAGACCTGCATCGTGGCCCGCAATCACCGGGTGCTCAACCTGTACGCCAGGCTCGGCTTCCACTTCCCACCGCCGCTGACCACTTTCCACTGGGTCAGGCCCAGATGAGCGACCGCAGCACCCTGAACCAGTTGCTCCGTTACGGCACCGTCGGCCTGGTTTCCAATGCCGTCCTCTACATGGCCTACCTGGCACTGACCTCCTTCGGCCTGGGCGCAAAGCTGGCCATGAGCCTGCTGTACGCCATCGGTGTCATCCAGACCTTCTTTTTCAACAAACGCTGGTCCTTCGGCCACCGGGGCGAGCACGGCACGGCCTTTTTCCGCTACTGCGCCAGCTATGGCATCGGCTACGGCGTGAACCTCGCGGCCCTGCTGCTGCTGGTTGACCAATTCGGCCTGCCCCACCAGATCGTCCAGGGTGTGATGATTCTCTGCATCGCCGCCCTGCTGTTCCTCCTCCAGAAATTCTGGGTGTTCCGTCACCCCAGCCCGTCGCCAGCCCAGGAGTCCTAGAAGATGATGAATATCCCATTCAACAAGCCTTACATGACCGGCAAGGAACTCTGGAACATCGCCCAGGCCCACGCCAACGGTCATCTGGCCGGCGACGGGGAGTTCACCAAACGCTGCTCCCGCTGGCTGGAAGCAAGGACGGGGGCCGGACGCGCCCTGCTCACCCACTCGTGCACCGCGGCACTCGAGATGTCAGCCATCCTGGCGGACATCCAGCCCGGCGACGAGGTGATCATGCCCTCCTACACCTTCGTCTCGACGGCCAATGCCTTCACCCTGAGGGGGGCGGTGCCGGTTTTCGTGGACGTGCGGCCCGACACCCTGAACATCGACGAGAGCCTGATCGAAGCCGCCATCACCGAACGCACCAAGGCCATCGTGCCGGTGCACTACGCCGGAGTGGGCTGCGAGATGGACGCCATCATGGCGATCGCCAACAAGCACAAGCTGCTCGTCATCGAAGACGCCGCCCAGGCGGTCATGGCCCACTACAAGGGCCGCCCGCTGGGCTCCATCGGCCACATGGGCGCCCTGTCCTTCCACGAAACCAAGAACATCATCTCCGGCGAAGGTGGCGCCCTGCTGGCCAACACGCCCCACTTCGCGGAGCGGGCGGAGATCATCCGGGAGAAAGGCACCAACCGCTCCCAGTTCTTCCGCGGGCAAGTGGATAAATACACCTGGGTCGACATCGGCTCCTCCTACCTGCCCGGCGAAATCATCGCCGCCTTTCTGGCCGCCCAGATCGAGGAAGCCGACAGCATCACCCGGCAACGTCTGGCCATCTGGAACACCTATCACCAGTGGCTGGCCGAGGCGGAAAAGGCCGGCAAGATCCGCCGCCCCGTTGTCCCGGCCCATTGCCAGCACAACGCCCACATGTACTACATCCTGCTGCCCGACCTGAGCACCCGGACGGCCTTCATCGACGGGCTCAAGAAAGCCGGGATCAACAGCGTCTTCCACTACATCCCGCTGCACAGCGCCCCCGCAGGACAGCGCTTCGGACGCCCCCACGGGGAACTGCCGGTCACCACGGACATTTCCGACCGGCTGGTTCGCCTTCCCCTGTGGATCGGACTGGAAGAGTTCCAGGTTGAAGTCATCCAGAAGGTGCTGTCCACTCTCTGATCCTCCCCGCCTTTCCCTCCGTCCGACGAGGGCAACCAACCGCGCCTTAGCCGATGCCGACTCAAACCACTCCCGCGCCGCGAGGCTGGCCCTATCTCGCGTCCATCCTGGCCCTGGCTCTGGCCCTGCGTCTGGCCATGTTCATCGGCTTCACCGGTTCGGACGACATCACCTACTCCCTGCGGGGCCTGATGGCCTCCCTCGGCCAATGGCCTGAAACCTCGTACATCGGCGCCCTGCGCCTCGGGATGACGCTACCGGTCGCCGGCCTGATCACCCTCTTCGGTGCCAGTGCCGGCACCGTCTCCCTGTGGGGCCTGCTCTCCTCCCTCGGCGAGATCGCCCTCGTCTTCCTCTTCATGGCCCGCAGCTTCGGCCTCCGGGCCGGCGTCTTTGCCGCCCTGATGCTGAGCGTCATGCCGCTGCACATCAATCTGGCTACCTCCCTGTGGGCCGACCCGCCGTACGCCCTGATGCTCACCACATCGATCCTGGCGCTCTGGCATGCGCTGCGCGGCGGCGGCACTGCCGCCCTGGTCATTTCCGGCCTGGCCTGCGGATTCGCCGGCTGGATCAAGCCGGAACCCACGGCGGTGTTCGGCCTCGTGCTGTGCGGCCTGGCCCTCTTCCACCTGCCCCGCTACCGCCAGCTGCTCTGGCTGCTCCTCGGCGTCGTGCTGGCCACCATCCCCAACCTGCTGGTTTTCCAGTGGGCTTATGGCGATGCGCTCTACTACCTCAATGCCGGCCGCAGGAACATCGAAACCAACTTCGTGCAGAACGCCTCGCCCTGGGGAGACCATAGCGCCGGCTACTACCTGAGACTGATGTTCAGGGATGGGCGCGCGTTCTGGCTGGTGCCCCTGCTGGCCATCCCGGGCCTCGCCGTGGCCCTGCGCGAACGCGCCAATCCGCGCGCGGGACGCTTCCTCGCACTCTGGGCCGTCGCGCTGATCGGCGCGTTTTCCCTCTTCATCTATTCGGTATCGCCCTTGCGGCTCATCCCGAAACAGGTCAATTACGCGCTGATGTTCGCCGCCCCCATCGCTGCCCTGGCCGGCCTCGGGCTGGCCAGGCTGAGCCTGCGACTGGCCATTCCGGTCTTCCTGGTAGTGGCCGCCGGCGGCATCACGCTGGCCGGTATCGAAGCCCATACCCGCCTGCTTCATGGCGAAGCGAACGGCAATGTCCTCGGCTTTGCACGCACCCACCCGGACGCACTCGTGCTGGGCGGAACCCAGGCAGCCAATCTCAACGAATGGGACAGGCTCGCCGGCAAGCCCTATGCGCACAACCTGGTGAAGATCGACGATTTCCAGCACAAGCCGGAACTGCTGGGCAAAGCGGGGCAAATTTACGTCACCGACCACCCAGCCTGGCCCGAGTATTCCGGCACGCCGCCGGCACCGCTCAATGCCGCCATGCAGCCCTGTCTGAGCGCCGTCGATGAAATGTACGGCACCGGCACCCCGGTAACCCGCGGGATCGTCGCCGCGGTGGCGCGGCTGCGTAAGCACCTGCCGGCGGCCATTGACCGTCAGGTCAGCTTTACCGACCAGGCCATCAAACCCGCCCCGCTGCGGATCCGGCTCCTCGATCAGTCCTGCGCCGCCCGGGTCGGCAACACGGACGACAGACCGCCGCGATAATACCCGGGAGCGCACCGCGGGCAGGCGTCATGACGCGCGGCCCGCGGCAGGCTGCAACTCAGCCCAGCGCCTTGTCGACGATCTCCGCGACGTCGGCCGACAGCCCCTCTTCCTGGGCCAGCACCTCGAAAGCCGCACGGATGCGTCCCTGGATCTCCGGCGTGAACTTGCGCCAGCCTTCCAGCGCCCGCGCCATGCGCGCCGCGACCTGCGGGTTGCTCTTGTTCAGCGCCTTCACCTGCTCGACCCAGAAGGCGTAGCCGGCGCCGTCGGGCCGGTGGAACTCCGCCGCGTTGGCGCGGAAGTAGCCTCCCAGCAGCGAATACACCTTGTTGGGGTTGGACAGGCTGAAAGCCGGGTTGCTCATCAACTCGCGCACCTGTTCGAGGGTGGCCGGCGCCGCGTCGGACCAGCGCCAGGCGCTGGCCTGCAGCAGGAACCACTTGTCGAGGACAAGCGCATCGTCCTTGTACTGCTCGTGGAAGGCGGCCAGCGCGTCGAAGCGCGCCGGGGCGTCACTCTGCACCAGCGCGGCCAGTGCACCGTAGCGCTCGGTCATGTTGCCGGCGTGCTCGAACTGCTTCTTCGCCAGATCGATGGCCGTCGCGCCTCCCCAGGCAGTCAGGTAGCGCAGGCACAGGTTGCGCAGCGCGCGCTTGCCGGCATCCGCCGGGTGGTAGCGATAGTCGCCGTCCACTTCCAGGTCGAGGTAGCGGTCGAGGAAATCGGCCTGCATTGCGTGGCCCAACTCGCGCATCAGGTGCATCAGCGCGGCGCGCAGCGGCGCCGGGTCAGCCTGCGGCATGCGCTCCAGCAGATAGGCTTCGGCCGGCAGCGCGAGGATCTCGGCGAGGAAGGCCGGGTCGAGGGCTTCATTGACCAGCAGCGCCCGGAAGGCGTGGCCGAAGGCCTGCGGCACTTCCAGCTTGCGGCCGGCGGCGGCATCCGCAGCCAAAGCCAGAATCACCCGTTCCATGTAGCGCTGGGCGGCGTCCCAGCGGTTGAAGGGATCGCTGTCGTGGGCCATGCGGAAGGCCAGGCGCGCATCGTCCTCGTCGAGCTCGAGGATTACCGGCGCCGAGAAACCGCGCAGGATCGACGGCACCGGCTCGGCGGCGAGACCGGTGAAGCGCCAGCTCTTGCTGGCCTCCTTCAGTTCGAGGATGCGCGTGGTGTCGCCGGCGCGGGCCTCGCCCTCCAGCTTAAGCGGCAGATCCTTGCCATCCGCGTCGATCAGGCCGATGGCCACCGGGATATGCAACGGCAGCTTGTCCGCCTGGCCCGGCGTCGGCGGCGTGCGCTGGCTGAGGGTCAGCGTGTAACTGCCGTCGGCCGCATCGAAGACGCCTTCGGCCTTCAGGCGCGGCGTGCCGGCCTGGCTGTACCAGCGCATGAAGAGGTCCAGGTCCGCGCCGTTGGCCTCCGCCATGCAGCCGACGAAGTCATCGCAGGTCACCGCCTGACCGTCGTGGTAGGAGAAGTACAGGTCCATGCCGTTGCGGAAGCCCTCCCTGCCGAGCAGGGTATGCAGCATGCGGATGACTTCGGAGCCCTTCTCATACACCGTAGCGGTGTAGAAGTTGTTGATCTCCTGGTAGCTGTCCGGGCGGATCGGATGGGCCATCGGGCCGGCATCCTCCGGGAACTGGGCGCTGCGCAGCACACGCACGTTGGCGATGCGCGTCACCGCGCGGGCCGAGGCCGCTGCCGCGGGGGAGTCGGAAGCGCGGGCCAGCATGTCCGCCGAGAACTGCTGGTCGCGGAAGACCGTGAGGCCTTCCTTCAGCGTCAGCTGGAACCAGTCGCGACAGGTCACCCGGTTGCCGGTCCAGTTGTGGAAGTACTCGTGGGCGACGACGCTCTCCACGTTCTCGTAATCCACGTCGGTGCCGCTCTGCGGGTTGGCCAAAACGTACTTGGTGTTGAAGATGTTGAGGCCCTTGTTCTCCATCGCGCCCATGTTGAAGTCGGACACGGCGACGATCATGAAACGGTCCAGGTCGAGCTCCAGCCCGAAGGTCTCCTCGTCCCAGCGCATCGAGTGGACCAGCGACTCCATCGCGTGTTCGACGCGGTCCAGGTCACGCGCCTCTACCCACACCTGCAACAGCACTTCGCGGCCGGACATTGTGGTGACGCGGCGCTCCAGCGCCTTCAGGTCGGCGGCCACCAGCGCGAACAGGTAGGACGGCTTGGGGAACGGGTCTTCCCAGCGGGCGAAGTGGCGGCCGTTGGGCAGGTTGCCGGTTTCCAGCAGGTTGCCGTTGGACAGCAGCACCGGGCACAGGGCCGCGTCGGCCTCCAGGCGCACGGTGTAACGCGCCATCACGTCCGGACGGTCGGGGAAATAGGTGATGCGGCGGAAACCCTCGGCCTCACACTGGGTGTAGTAGCCGCCCCGCGACTGGTACAGGCCCGACAGGGTCAGGTTGGCCGACGGGTCGATGCGCGTGACGATCTCCAGCTCGACGGCTTCCGCCGTCACGTCGATCTCCAGGCCGGCCCCGGTCTCGCGCAGCTGGCCGGGCGCCGGCTCGGCACCGTCGATGCGCACGGACATCAGGCTCAGGCCGTCGCCGAGCAGCACGATCGGGCCAGCATCGGCATCCGGATTGCGCACGCAGCGCATGCGGTTGGTGACGAGGGTGGCCTGAGCTTCGAGGACGAAATCCAGGTCGACGGTTTCTACGCCGTAGGCGAGCGGCCGATAGGCCTCGCGGCGGATGGGCGAGCCGTTGGGGGTACGCATCGGATGTCCTTAGTATTGTCTTCGCGAAAGCAGGGATTCTAGCCCGGCCATGGACGCTGCAGCGCGGAGCCAAGGGTGAAATCCCATCTCTGCCCCATCGCCATCCCCTTGGGGCTTTCCTGTGGGGCTTTCCTGTGGGGGCGAATTCATTCGCCCCCACAGGAGATACCATCCTCAACACCAACAAAAGCTGCCATTCTCCCCCCCACAGGAGGTGCCACCTTCGCCCTTGCAGGGTGTGACACGGCATGGCTCCGAAAGATTCGACAGCAAACGGGAACGGTGCCAAAGTTCCGCCCCAATCCGCCCGCAAGCCATCGCCTCATGTACTCGCCGCTGATCCCCGCCACACTCGTCCGCGCAGCCGACGGCACGCCCTACTCGCCCACCTTCGACGACGTCTATCACACCACCGCCGGCGGCCTCGGCCAGGCGCAGCACGTCTTTCTGGCCGGCAACGCGCTGCCCGAGCGCTGGCAGGGACGGGAGCGCTTCACCATCGTCGAGACCGGCTTTGGCCTCGGGCTCAGCTTCCTGGCGACCTGGGCCGCGTGGCGGAACAACCCGGCCCGCTGTACGCAGCTGCATTTCGTCTCCACCGAGAAACACCCCTTCAAGGCCGACGATCTGGCCGAGCTGCACAAGGCCTGGCCCGAACTCGCACCGCTGGCGGACGAGCTGCGCCGCCACTGGCCACCGCTGGTGCCGGGCTTCCACCGCCTCCACCTGGACGCCGGGCGCGTCACGCTGACACTGATTTTCGGCGACGCACTGACCACCCTGCCGCAGCTGGAAGCCCAGGCCGACGCCTTCTACCTGGACGGTTTCTCGCCGGCCAACAACCCGGAGCTGTGGTCACCCGCTGTCTATGCCCAACTCGCCCGCCTGGCAGCACCCGGCGCGACGCTGGCCACCTGGTCGGTGACCGGCCATGTGCGCCGCGGGCTGCAGGACGCCGGCTTCACGCTGGAACGACGCCCCGGCTTCGGCGGCAAGCGGGAGATGTTGAGCGGGCACTTCGCCGACGCCCCATCCGCCACGACGCCCGCCCAGCCCCGCCACGCACTGGTGATCGGCGCCGGCGTGGCCGGCACATCCATCGCCGAGCGCCTGGCCGCCCGCGGCTGGCGCATCACCATCGTCGACGAAGCCCCCGGCCCCGGCCACGGCGCCTCCGGCAACAAGGCCGGCGTGTTCCGCCCCTTGCCGAGCCTGGACGACAACCGCCTGGCCCGCATCACCCGCGCCGGCTTCCTGTACGGCCTCCACCATCTGGATGCCTTGGCCGAAGCCGGCCATGCGCCGCGCTGGGAGGCCTGCGGTGTACTGCACCTGGCCCGCGACGCCAAGCAGGAAGGCAAGCAGAAGGCCGTCGTGGATACCCAGACCCCGCCCACCGACTACCTGCGCTTCGTGGGCAAGGACGAAGCCAGCGAGATCGTCGGCTGGCCGGTCGAGCTGGGCGGCTGGTGGTTCCCCAGCGGCGGCTGGATCCAGCCCCCGACCCTGTGCGCCGCCAACCTCGCAGCCGCCGGAGCCACCGTCGAAACCCGCTTCGGGCAACAAGTGGCCCGCCTGGAGCACCAGGGCGACGCATGGATCGCCCTCGACCCGGCTGGCGCCGAGATCGCCCGAGCCCCGGTGGCGATCCTCGCCAACGGCGTCGGCATCCGTGCCCTGCCCCAGGCCGCCACGCTGCCGGTACGCCCGGCCCGTGGCCAGGTCTCCCACCTGCCCGCCGCTGCCGGCAGCCCGCCGAAGGTGGTGGTATGCCGCCTTGGCTACGTGAGCCCGGAAGTGGACGGTCTGCGCTGCGCTGGCGCGACCTTCCTGGCCGACGACGACGGCACCGAGCTGCGCGAGGCCGAGCACCGGGAAAACCTCACCAAGCTGGACTTCATCCTGCCCGGCTACGCGGCCGCCTACGACCCCACCCAGCTCGACGGCCGCGTCGGCTTCCGCCCGGCCTCACCGGACCGCCTGCCGATGGTCGGCGCCATCCCGGCCGTCGAACGCGCCGAGCGCACCACGCCCCTCACCGACATTCCGCGCCAGCCGGGCCTGTTTGCCGTGTCCGGCTTCGGTGCCCGTGGCCTGGTGTGGGCCAGCCTCATCGGCGAGCTACTGGCCAGCCAGCTCGACGGCGATCCGTTGCCGCTGGAGCGCGAGCTGGTGGACGCCCTCGACCCGGCCCGCTACCTGCTCAAGCCGCCCCGCCCCGGCGCAAGTGGCGACGAGTAAGGACTTTCACGACTTTTGTAAGCGGCGGTTGCAGATGTCACCGCCAGCCGGCCCACGGCGTTACTCTCCTCATTCATTGAGGAGAACACGCATGAGCACCAGTCCTTCACGTACGCCGCTGCACCCGATGATGTGGGTGGCAGCCGCCTCCGTCACCGCGCTGAGCCTGGCCGGCGTCGCCAAGCTGACCGGCCTGCTGCCCGACACCTCCCACGCGCCGGTCACCGCACCGGAAAGCGTCGCCAGCGCACCGGTCACCCCGCCGGCGCCGATCAGCGCGCCGACCGCTGCCCCAAGCCCGAGCACCGAACCCGCGCCGGTCGCCAGCGTCCAGCCGCAGGCCGTCGAGCCCGCACCAGCGGCCAAGCAGGTCGAGCGCCACGAAGCCCCGCGTCTAGCCTCCAAGCCCGCCAAGGAGCACACCAAGCATCCGGTCGCCGCCGCGACGCCGGCCACGGCCGGCAATCCGCCGCCGGCCGACGCGGTACCGGCGCCCCCGCCGGCCGGCGCCAGCAGCGGCCCGGCCCGCAAGGTCATCGAAACCCCGCCGCCTGCCATCTGCCGCGAATGCGGTGTGATCGAGAACGTCGAGGCGATCCAGCAGAAGGGCGAAGGCTCCGGCCTCGGCGCCGTCGGCGGCGCGATCCTCGGCGGCGTACTCGGCAACCAGGTCGGCGAAGGCTCCGGCAAGAAGCTCGCGCGTATCGGCGGCGCCGTGCTCGGCGGCTTCGCCGGTAATGAAGTCGAGCGCCGCGCCCGCACCGTCAGCCACTACCAGGTCACGGTACGCATGGACGACGGCACCCGCCGCGTGATCACCGAACAGAGTGCGCCGAGCTGGCGCGTCGGCGACGCGGTACGCGTCCGCAACGGCGAGATCGTCGGCGCAGCCCAAGGGGCCTCGGGCAGGAGCAGCGCGGACTTTTGAGACGCCAGAGAGCTCTCCCGTGGGGGCGAATTCATTCGCCCGCGGAGCCTGCTCAACCGATCGAGGGCGAATGAATTCGCCCCCACACAAACGAGCCTGCAGCCCCGTCGGGGCTGCAGGCTTGCTTACAGCGCCCGGTCGAGACGCGCCAGCACCAGCTCGCGGCCCATTGTCGCCAGCACCGCGTCGATGGACGGGGTCTGCGGCTGGCCGAGCAGCACCACGCGCAGCGGGATCGCCACGTGGGGCATCTTCATGCCGTGCTCGGTGCAGGTTTCCTTGATCGCGGCGCTCAGTGCCGCCTTTTCCCAAGTCGCCTCGGCCAGCTTGGCACGCAGCGTCGCCAGCGCCGTACGGGCAGCATCGGTGAGGTGCTGGGCCAGCAGTTCCGGCGCCACGTGCAGGTCGATGTAGAAGGGTTCGGCAGCGTCGGCCAGCTCGTTGAGCGTGCTCACACGGTCCTTGTACAGCGCGATGATTGCCTCCAGCGCCGGGCCGGCTTCCGGATTCACTTCGCGGCGGGCCAGGCGGCGGGACACGTCGGCGGCCAGCGCAGCGTTGTCGGCCTGCTTGATGTAGTGGGCGTTCAGCCAGTTCAGCTTCTCGGTGTTGAACTGGGCGGCGGACGGGGTGATGTGGTCGAGGTCGAACCATTCCACCAGCTGCGCGCGGGAGAAGATCTCGTCGTCGCCGTGGCTCCAGCCCAGACGGGCCAGGTAGTTGATGACCGCGTCCGGCAGGTAGCCGTCGTCGTCATACTGGGTCACGCTGACCGCGCCGTGGCGCTTGGACAGCTTCTGGCCGTCGTCGCCGAGGATCATCGACAGGTGGGCGTATTGCGGCACCTCGGCGCCCAGCGCCTTGAGGATGTTGATCTGGCGCGGCGTGTTGTTCACATGGTCGTCACCGCGGATGACCTGGGTGATGCCCATGTCCCAGTCGTCCACCACCACACAGAAATTGTAGGTCGGCGTGCCGTCCGGACGGGCGATGATGAGGTCGTCCATCTCGGCGTTGGCGATCTCGATGCGGCCCTTGACCAGGTCATCCCAGGCCACGACGCCTTCAGTGGGGTTCCGGAAACGGATCACCGGCTCTACGCCGGCCGGCGGCTGGGGCAGCACCTTGCCCGCTTCGGGACGCCAGCGGCCGTCGTAGCGCGGCTTCTCGCCGCGGGCCCGCTGGGCCTCGCGCAGTGCGTCGAGCTCTTCGGAGGACATGTAGCACGGATAGGCCGTGCCGGCAGCCAGCATTTCCTGGACGACCGCCTTGTAGCGCTCCATGCGCTGCATCTGGTAGAACGGGCCTTCGTCCCATTCCAGGCCGAGCCAGTTCATGCCGTCGAGGATCGCCTGCACCGCCTCGGGGGTGGAGCGGGCCACATCGGTGTCCTCGATGCGCAGCACGAAGGTGCCGCCATGGCGGCGGGCGAAGGCCCACGAGAACAGCGCCGTGCGCGCCCCTCCGATATGCAGGAAGCCGGTGGGACTGGGGGCAAAACGGGTACGGACGGTAGAAGCCATGACGTCAATCCGGGAAAGCTTAAAACCCGGCATTTTACGCACAGCGCACGGTCGGGACCAAAGTTCCCGACCGCCTTGCGGGGATCAGATCGCCGCTTCGTTGGTCTCGCCGGTACGGATGCGCACGACCTGCTCGACGGGCATCACGAAAATCTTGCCGTCGCCGATCTTGCCGGTGCGGGCAGCCTTGATGATGGCATCCACGGCCTGGTCGAGCACGTCGGTGGCCACGACCACCTCGATCTTGATCTTCGGCAGGAAGTCCACCACGTACTCGGCGCCGCGGTACAGCTCGGTGTGGCCCTTCTGGCGACCGAAACCCTTCACCTCGGTGACGGTCAGGCCGGTGATGCCCACTTCGGACAGGGCCTCGCGCACTTCGTCGAGCTTGAAGGGCTTGATGACGGCTTCGATCTTCTTCATATACGGTCTCCTTGGAACGGTCCGGCATTCTAGCCGGAATATCCGGCCCCGCGTGGCGCCCCGCCGTATATGCGGGCGGGAGCCACAGCAGGGAAATCTAAACAGTAGTACAACCCAAGCTAGCGTCTAGCCACCCCAAAGTGGGGGCGAATTCATTCGCCCTCGGACTCCGATCAACGAACGGCGGGCGAATGAATTCGCCCCCACGGGTTAAGCCGGAGCGCGGCAGCAGCCCTTCACGAGGGTAATCTCCGCTTCTCAGGCGTCGCGATAGCGGGACGTAATGGGATAACGCCAGTCCTTGCCGAAGCCGCGCTGGGTCACGCGGATGCCGATCGGTGCCTGGCGGCGCTTGTATTCATTGCGCCGCAGCATGGCCACCGCACGATACACCTCCGCTTCGGCATAGCCGCGGGCGATGATCTCATGGGGCGACAGGTCCTCTTCCATGTAGCCGGCGATGATCGCGTCCAGCACTTCGTAGGGCGGCAGGGAGTCCTGGTCGCACTGGTCGGGCTTCAGCTCTGCTGAGGGCGGCCGGGTCAGGATGTTGTCGGGGATCACCGGGCCATCCGGCTGGGCGTTGCGCCAGGCGCACAGGCGATAGACGAAGGTCTTGTAGATGTCCTTGATGACCGCAAAGCCGCCAGCCATGTCGCCGTACAGCGTGGCGTAGCCAGTGGCCATCTCGCTCTTGTTGCCGGTGGTCAGCACGATGGAGCCGGTCTTGTTGGACAGAGCCATCAGGATCATGCCGCGGATCCGCGCCTGCAGGTTCTCCTCGGTGGTATCCGCCGCCAGGCCGGCGAACTGCGGCGCCAGCAGCGTTGCGAAGGTCTGCATCGCCGGCTCGATGGCGATCTCGTCGTAGCGCACGCCGATGCGGCGGATCATCTCGCGGGAATCATCGAGGCTCATCTGTGCGGTGTAGGGCGATGGCATCATCACCGCGCGGACGCGCTCGGCGCCCAGTGCATCGACGGCGATCGCAAGCGTCAACGCCGAATCGACGCCGCCGGACAGGCCGATGATCGCGCCGGGGAAGCCGTTCTTGCCCAGGTAGTCGCGCACGCCGAGGACCAGCGCCTCATAGACGTCGGCCTCGACCGGGCACACCGCCGGCACGCTGCCGCCCTGCCAGGCGCCATCGGCGAACTGCAGCAGATGGAGTTCTTCCGTAAAGACCTTGCCTTGCCAGGCCAGCGTGCCGTCCCGGTCGAGGGCAAAGGAGCCCCCGTCGAAGACCAGCTCGTCCTGCCCGCCAACCAGGTTGCAATACACCACCGGCAGGCCGGTGTCGGCGATGCGCTCGCGCAGCACCTCGTAGCGCAGCGCCTGCTTGTTCATGTGGAAGGGCGACGCGTTGAGGACCAGCAGCACTTCGGCCCCGGCCCCGCGGGCCACGTCGGCGGCGCCAGACTCCCACACGTCGGCGCAGATATTGACGCCGACCTTCACGCCCTTCAGCTCGAAGACGCAGGCCTCGGTTCCGGCCGCAAAGTAGCGCTCTTCGTCAAAAACCTCGTAGTTGGGCAGGCGGTGCTTGAAATACGTGGCGACGACACGGCCGTCCTGGATCACCGCGGCGGCGTTGTAGCGCTTGCCGTCGGCAAATGCCGGGTAACCGACCAGCGCGGTGATGCCGCGCACCTCGACGGCCAGCTCGGCCAGCGTGTCGGCGCAGGCCTCGAGGAAGGCCGGCCGCAGCAGCAGGTCTTCGGCCGGATAGCCGCACAGGGCCAGCTCGGGGGTCAGCACCACGTCGGCGCCCGCAGCCTTGGCCCGGGCCACCGCATCCAGGATCCGGCGCGCATTGCCGGAGAGGTCGCCCACGACACTATTGAGCTGGGCGACAGCGACGGAAAGAGGGGTTTTCATGGGGCGACACTATACCCCGAAGCCGCCATCGCGACGCCGCCGCCGGCCGCACCGGTGGCCACAGGCCCGCTCCGTGCTTGTATGCTGCCGCCACGCGCTCCGGAGCCTTCCATGCCGACTTTCCGCCTGCATTCAGCCCTCACCGAAATCCCCGCCGACCAATGGGACGCCCTCGCCGGCGATCAACCCAGTCTGTCCCATGCCTTCCTGTCCGCACTGGAAGACAGCGCCTGCGTGGCGCCCCGCGCCGGCTGGGGGCCACGCCACGCGGCCCTGTGGGAAGGCGACCGACTGCTCGCCGCGATGCCGCTGTACCTGAAGAGCCATTCCTACGGCGAATACGTGTTCGACTGGGCCTGGGCCGACGCCTACCAGCGCCACGGCCTCGATTACTATCCAAAATGGCTGGCCGCCGTGCCCTTCACGCCGGTGCCGGGCCGGCGCATCCTCGGCCACGACGAAGCCGCCCGCCGCCTGCTGCTGGCCCTGCTACTCAACGAGGTGCGCGCGTCAGGCGCCTCATCCCTGCATGTGCTGTTCCCCACCGACGAGGAAAGCGCGTGGCTGGCGGAAGCCGGGCTGGAAATCCGCCATGGCGTGCAGTTCCACTGGCGCAATGCCGGCTACCGGGACTTCGACGACTTCCTGGCCCAGCTGGCCCAGCCCAAGCGCAAGAAAATCTGCCAGGAGCGGCGCAAGGTAATGGATGCCGGCATCGACTTCCGCATCCTGCGCGGCAAGGAGATCGGCGCCGACGAATGGGCCTTCTTCCACGCCTGCTACCGGCGCACCTACGCCGAACACGCCTCCACGCCCTACCTGAACCTGGCCTTCTTCACCGCCCTCGGACAGCGCAACGCCGACGCCTGCGTGCTGATGATCGCCGAACGGGCCGGCACGCCCATCGCGGCGAGCTTCTTCCTGCGCGACGCGGAAGCCCTCTATGGACGCTACTGGGGCGCCGTCGAATTCGTGCCCTGCCTGCACTTCGAGGCTTGCTACTACCAGGCCATCGACTACGCGATCCGCGAGGGCCTGGCCCGCTTCGAAGGCGGCGCCCAGGGTGAGCACAAGCTGTCCCGCGGACTGGAACCGGTGCGCACGTCCTCCGCCCACTGGATCGCCGACCCACGCTTCCGCGACGCGGTGGGCCGCTTCCTGGCGCAGGAGCGGGGCGGCGTGGACGCCTACCTGGACGAACTATCGGAGCGCCTGCCCTTCCGCGACCGGGGCTGAGCCCCGGCCGACGGAGTCAGACAGCGCTCAAGACTCGGCGCGCGCCTTGCGGGCCCGTGGCGCCCGCCCCGCACGTGACTCCTTGCGCGCCTCGACGGCCGCCTCGAGCTGCCGCTCCACGTCGAAGGCCAGCGCCAGCGTGCCCTCGCGGGCATAGGCCTGGTGGTTGCCCTCGATGTCCTTCAGCTTGTAGAGATAATTCACCATCAGCCCGCAGGACTGGCGCAAGCCCCGCGCCGACACGTCGCCCAGCCAGTTGATGCGGCCGAGGCTGGCGCCGTTGGAGAAGTGGAAACGCCCGACCGGATCGAGCGGGTGCTTGCCGCTCTTCTCCCGGGCCAGGAAGTAGCTGCATTCGCCCTTCAGCCAAGCCTGCAACGATGCCGACGGCGGCTGACTGCCGGCGATCTCGGCACCAACGCAATCAAGCAGCGCGGCGACACCGGCCTTGCCGGTGCCGTCCAGCAGCTTGCGGACGTCAGCCGGGATGCGCTCCACGTAGGCCGGTTCGGCCAGGCGCTTGTCCAGCCAGCGGTTGAAACCGGGCACCGGCGACAGGGTGGCAAACGTGCGCAGGCGCGGGAATTCCTGCAACAGCTGCTGCACGACGCGCTTGATCAGGAACTCGCCCATGCTCACGCCGCGCAGGCCGCTCTGCGCATTGGAGATGGAATAGAAGATCGCGGTGGTCGCCGCCTCCGGGTCGAGGGTCGGCTGGCTCTCGTCGAGCAGGGTCTGGACCTTGTCGGCGACATCGCGCACCAGCGCCACCTCGACGAAGATCAGCGGCTCGCCCGGCATGCGACCGTGGAAAAAGGCGTAGCAGCGGCGGTCGGAATCCAGCCGGTTGCGCAGGTCGCTCCACGACTTGATCTCATGCACCGCCTCGTAGCGGATCAGCTTTTCGAGCAGCGACGCCGGCGACTCCCAGCCGACCCGCTGCAGTTCCAGGAAGCCCGCATCGAACCAATTGACGAACAGGCGCAGCAGATCCTGGTCGAGCCCCGGACAGGCGTCCACGCCGAGGTGCAGCAGATCCGCACGCAGGTCCACCAACGCATGCACGCCGTGGGGCAACAGGTTGAACTGGCGCAGGATGCGCAGCCGCGGCGACTCCAGGCTGGCACTCAGGCGCCCTTCGGCGCGGGCCCGCTCCGCGGAGCCCCCCGCCGTCATGTAGGCCTCGATGGCGCGCCGGACGTCCACTTCCACCGGGCCGTAGTCTGCTTCCAGGCGCGCGAGGAAAGCGCGCCGGTCGTCATCGCCGGCTGCCAGGTAGAAGGCCAGCAGCTGCCCCATGCGCTCCCGGGCGCGGGCCTCGCCGTCGTAGTCACCAGCCGCCGCCTGCAACAGCTCGTCGATACGCCGCCAACTGCGCGCCGGCACGGCCTCGGCCCGCGGTACCGGCGCCAGCGCCTCTTCCCTGCCCCGCACCAGGCGACGCCACAACCCCGCCATGGAGGCCCCCAAGCCCCGGCCGCCGTCCGTCACATTATTGTCCGCAGATCCCATTGCCCTCTCCTTCCTCGAACGAATCCTTGCCTCCGGGCCTTGCCTGCCCACGCCAGTGGGCAGGCAAGGCCCGGATCCTCCTTTCAAGGATGACCGGCGCCGGCGGCCGTCAGTTCCGTGCCGACGGCATCAACGATGCGCCGGCACCGGTTCGCGGATCGGCAGATTGACCAGCGCGGCCAGCAGCGCCAGCACGATGTCGGCATACCACATCCAGTCGTAATTGCCGAAATGCACCAGCGCCAGCCCGCCCAGCCAGGCCCCGAAGAAAGCGCCGATCTGGTGGGACAGCAGGGTCAGGCCGAACAGCGTGGCCAGGTAGCGCAGCCCGAACAGCTTGCCGACCAGCCCGGCGGTGGGCGGCACGGTCGCCAGCCAGGTCAGGCCGAGGCCGATGGAGAAGGCGTAGAAGGTCATCGGCGTCTTCGGCGCCAGCAGGTAGAGCCCGACCAGCACCGCCCGCGACGCGTACATGACGGTCAGGATCCACTTCATGCGGTAATGCTGGCCGAGGGCGCCCGCCCCCAGGCTGCCGGCGATGTTGGCGAGGCCGATCAGGGCCAGCGACAGGGCCGACACATTGGCCGGCAGGCCGCACAGGTCCACCGCACCAGGCAGATGGGTGACCAGGAAGGCGATGTGGAAACCGCAGGTCAGGAAGCCCGCGTGCAGGCACCAGTAGCTGCGGTCACCGAGCGCCACCTTGAGCTGCTGGCGCAGGCCCAGGTCGGGTGCGGACGACGGCGGATGCTCGACCTTGTGGCGCAGCGGCCAGGACAGCGGGATCGTCAGCAGGCAGATCGCCGCCAGCCCGTAAAGGGCCGTGACCCAGCCAAAGCCGGCGATCAGGAACTGGGACAGGGGCGCGAAGACGAACTGCCCGAAGGAGCCGCCGGCGTTGATGAAACCCGACGCGAAGGCGCGCCGCGGCGGCGGCAGGCGCTGCGCCAGCGCACCGATCAGGATCGAGAAGCTGCCCGCGCCGGCACCCGCCGAGACAAGCAGCCCGAGGGTCACGGCCAGGCCGAACTCGGTGCTGACGAAAGGCGTCAGCACCAGCCCGAGGATCAGCATGACGGCCCCGGTGAACAACGAGCTGCCCGGACCGTAGCGGTCGGCCAAGGCGCCGAAAACCGGCTGCGAGGCGCCCCACATGAACTGCCCGATCGCCATCGCGAAGCTGATCGCGGCGATGCCCATCCCGGTGGAGGTATTGATCGGCGACACGTAGAGGCCGAGGGACAGGCGCACGCCCATCGTGATCATCAGCACCGCCGAGGCGGTGAGCACCAGCGGCCAGAAGGCGCCGGCAGGCGAGGAGGCGGAGAGGGAGGAAGACGTCATGACAGGAGCACGGCCAGGGGCCGGTTTTCGTCGGCTGGCGAGCATCCCCCAGACGCCCGCCACCGGTCAATCAGGATTTGCGCGAACGCAGGGTCGCCAAGGCTGCCGGGAAATCGTAGGAAGCCACTTCCCGCTCGAAACGCGGCCACAGGCTGCCGAGCGCCGGCTTCAGGCTGTCGGCGGCCTCCCGCGCGACACGCACCGCCGCCACGTTGTCTTCGGCCAGCAACGCGTCCAGGCGGGCGATCTGCGCATCGGCCTGGCCCGGCTCCGTCCGCGCCCCGCTCGCCGCCTGGTCTTGGGGATCGGGCAAGGCGCGGACCGCCGCGATGGCCGCGGCCTGGGCGTGTTCCAGCTCGACCAGCAAGGCATTGATATCCGCCCCTTCTTCGCCGCGCAAGGCGGAGTCGAGGCGGGCCGCCAGGGTCTGCACCGAGCGGATGCCGATCATGCCGGCCACCCCCTTCAGGGAATGGGCCAGGCGGGCCGCCTCCCCCTGGTTGCCGGCCTCCCACTCCTCGCGGATCCTGCCGCCATCGACGGCGTGGCCAGCCGCGTATTTATGCAGCAATCGCAGGTAATTGGGGATCCGCCCACGCAGGTTCTTGAGGCCATAGGCCACATCCAGGCCGGGTACCGCGGCCAGGCTCGCCAGTACTTCCGTGGACTCGTCGGCGCTCGCCTCTTCCCCGCGGTCTACCACCACGACGGTCTCCGCCGTCCCCGCCGGCGGCTGGCGGCGCGCCGGCAGCCATTGCAGCAGCTTGGCGTAGAGCACCGCAGGGTCGACGGGCTTCGACAGGTGGTCGTTCATTCCGGCCTGCAGGCAGCGCTCCCGGTCTTCGCCAAAGGCATTGGCGGTCATGGCCAGAATGGGCATCGCCAACCCACGGGCCCGGATCGCCTCGGTCGCCTCGATACCATCCATGACGGGCATCTGCATGTCCATCAGGATCAGATCGAAACCGGTCCCGGCAGCCTTGTCCACCGCCTGGGCTCCGTTCTCCGCCAGGTCGGCACGCAGGCCGACGCTCTCCAGCAGCGATAGCGTGACCTCCTGGTTGATACGGCTGTCCTCCACCACGAGCACCCGCGCACCGCCATGCTCACGCAGCAGCCGTGCCTCATCCTGCTGCGCGGCGTCGGCCGGCATCAGCGGCCGGCGCCAGGCCACCAGGCCGGCCAGCACCCGCTGCAGGTTGGACAGCAGGACGGGCTTGGCCAGCGTGGCCGCGACGCCCGGGTGCCTACCATCGGCCAGCAGCGCGCTCTCGTCTTCCTGGGTCAGCACGACACAGCGCGGCGGCGAGGCCAGCGCAAGATCGTCCACCTGACGCGCAGTTTCATACCCGTCCATCGCCGGCATCAGCGCATCGATGAACAGCAGGTCCACCGGGCTCCCGGCCTCCTGTGCCAGACGCACACGCTCCAGCGCCGCCAGCCCCGAGTCGCAGCACTCGACACGGGCGCCCAGCATGCGGAGCATGTCCGCCAGGATGGCGCCGGCCTCGGCCAGATCGTCCACCACCAGCGTGCGCAAACCTTCCAAGGATAGGGGCACACCATCATGGCGGTCAGCCTTGCCGAAGCAGGCCGTGAACCAGAAGCGGCTGCCCTGCCCCGGCTGGCTGTCCACGCCGGTGTTACCGTCCATCATGCGGGCCAGGTGGCCGACGATCGCCAGGCCCAGCCCGGTACCGCCGAAGCGCCGGGTCGTCGACTCGTCGGCCTGCTCGAAGGGCTTGAAAAGCCGCTGCTGCACATCGGGCTGAATGCCGATACCGCTGTCGATGACCTCGAAGCGCAGGCATACCTTGTCATCGGGCCCCGCCTCACGGCGCGCCCTCAGCACGATCCGGCCCGCATCGGTGAACTTGACCGCGTTGCCGAGGTAATTGACGAGCATCTGTCCGAGACGGGTCGCGTCCCCATGCAGCAAGGCCGGCACGCCGTGGGTATCCACCACCACTTCGAGCCCCTTCTGGATGGCCTTGTCGGCCACCAGCGCGCAGGCGTTGCGCACCACGTCCTCAAGGCTGAACTCGGCCTCATCGAGGCTCAGCTTGCCCGCCTCGATCTTCGAGATGTCGAGGATGTCGTTGATGATGGACAACAGGTGGTCGGCCGCGTCGCCAACCTTTTGCAGGCGCATGCGCGCCTCGTCGTTGTCGGCATTGCGGCGCATCAGGTGGGTCAGACCGATGATGGCATTCATCGGGGTGCGGATCTCGTGGCTCATGTTGGCGAGGAAGGCGCTCTTCGCCCGGTTGGCGGTGTCGGATGCCTGGCGCGCCGCCTCCAGCTCCGCGGAGCGCTCGGACAGCACATGGTTGGCTTCCTCGAGCTGATGGGTTCGTTCCGCCACCAGTTGCTCCAGGTGATCCCGGTGGCGGTCGAGTTCTTCCTCAACCCGCTTGCGCTCGGTGATGTCTTCCTGGATTCCCAGATAATGGGTGGTGCGGCCATCCGCCTGGACGATCGGCGAGATGCGCGCGAACTCCACGCAGATTTCGCCATCGCGCCGCCGATTGACGAACTCGCCCTCCCACGGCCGGCCGGCCCGCAGGGTTCGCCACAGATCGGCAAAGGTTTCCGGCGGCGTCAGCCCCGACTTCAGGAAGCCCGCCCGCTGGCCGACGACCTCGTGCAGCGTGTAGCCCGTTCCATCGAGGAAGGCCTTGTTCACGTACTCGATCCGGCCATCCAGATCCACGATGATCACACTGGCCAGGCTCTGCTCCACCGCCAGCGACAGCTTCAGCAGCAGCTCGGCGGCCTTGCGTTTCTCGGTGACGTCACGCCAGATGCCCGCCAGATAACGGCGGCCATTGATGTCCAGTGCGCTGTAGCTCAGTTCCACATCGCGCACGCTGCCATCCGCACGCTTTTGGCGACTGTCGAACATCACCGGCTCCTGGCGGGCGGCAATGTCCTGCACGCGCGCGGCGATCTCCTGTTGCGACAGATTGACCTGGATGTCGGTCAGGCGGAGCGCCGCGAACGCCTCCCGCGTATAGCCAAGCCCCCGGCAGGCGGCCTCGTTGAACTCCACGAAACGGAGACTTTCCACATCGAGCAGCACGATGCCGTCCACCGCCTGACCGACGATCGCATCGAGCACCTGCAGGGCGCGCAGCTGCCGCCCCTGGGCCTCCTCGCGCTGACGTGTGAGCTGCAATTCCCGGTGCTGGAAGAGCAGCAGCGCAGCGCCCGCCGTGGCAAACAGCGCGAAGCCCATGGCCAGCGCAATCCACCAGATCGGGCGACGGGCCCCCTCGTAAAGCTCGTCCTCGTCCACCTTGACCACCATGGTCCAGTCGGTCCCCGGCACCGGCCGCCCGACCCCGACCACCCGCAGGCCACGGTAGTCCACCGCGCCCATGATCGCCGACCGGTTTTCTGGATGCAGCGCGGCCTGGACGCCGAGCACGGCAGCGCTGTTCAACGGCAGGTGCAGGCCAAGAGAGGGGATCTCCTGATGGCGCAAGGGGTTGAGATTCACCAGCACGTCGCCGTCGCGCCGCAGCAGCAGGGTTTCGGCAGTCCTGCTGGGCAGCGGCCAACCCTGCAGGTAGGCAAACAGGAAGGCGCGCGGGTCCACCTCGAGGACGACGGCCCAGCGTGGCATTCCTTCCCCGACCTTCAAGGGCGCCACGAAATCGAGCCGGACCTGGGCACTTTCCCCGCTGCCGTCCCGATAAAAATTGGTGTCGAGCACTCGCCCTTCAGCCAACGCCTTGCGCACGACCAGGCGCAGAGGGTCCGGCACCTCCGCAGCGGGCCCCGACGAGACCACCGTGCGGCCGTCCTCGTCGAGGACCGTCACCCGCCCATATCGATAGGCGCGACGCACGCCCTCCAGGTGTTCGCGCAGGCGCTGCCGGGCGTCGGGGTTGGACCACTGGGCGTGCAGCAAGGCAAAACTCGGGTCCCCTGCCAGCGCCTGGGCATCCGCCCGCCGCTCATCGAGCCAGGAGGAGATCTGCCCGAGCTTCAGATCCGCCACGGCCTCAAGCCGGCGGATCTCCTGCTCTTCCCGCTCGCGCAGGGTCAGCATCGCACTGCCGATGCCAATGGCCACGACAGTCAGCGCGAACAGGGAGAAGGGCAGCAGCAGACGCATCGCGGCGCGCTCGTGGAGCAGCCAGGCCAGCGCCCGCAGACGCCCGGATCCCTGCTGTTCCGAGTGTCCGGTGAAACGGCGCAACACGACCCACAAGGCCCAGGACGTCACGGCCACGAAGACCCAGCCCTTCAGGGTGCTGACCACCAGCAACTCCTCGGGCTGGGGAAACAGCAGATTCACCAGGCTGTCGGAGAACAGGACCCAGCCCGTGGCGAGCAGCGCGTAGATGAGCACTACGCGGGCGATGCGCCCGTTCATTCGCTGCCCTCATCCTGATAGCGGCCGGCCACCGCGGAGAAACGCCCGAATTCGGCCAGAAAGGCATCCACCACGGCGGGATCGAAATGGCTGGCCCGTTCTGCGCAGATCATGTCGCGGGCCGTTTCCAGCGGCACCGCTGCCTTATAGACCCGGCGCGACACCAGCGCATCGAATACGTCGGCCAGCGCCATCAGGCGGGCCGACAGGGGGATCGCCTCACCCGCCAGCCCTTCCGGATAGCCGGAACCATCCCAGCGTTCGTGATGGTAGAGGGCGATCTCCTTGGCGTAGGCCAGGAACGGCACCGGCCGCTCGGCATCCTCCTCGGCATTGCGGATCGCCTCGCTGCCCAGGCGTGAATGGGATTTCATGATCTCCCACTCCTCCTCGCTCAGCTTGCCGGTCTTCAGCAGGATGTGATCGGGAATGCCGACCTTGCCGATATCGTGCAGGGGCGCCGACTTGACGATCAGATCAATGCTGTCCGGTGTGAGCGTCGCCTGGTGGCGCGGATCGAGCGCAAGGCGGCGGGCCAGCAGCTCGACATAGGCCTGGGTGCGCCGGACATGGTTGCCGGTCTCCGGATCCCGGATCTCCGCCAGGCGCGCCAGCGCACGGATACTCACATCCTGGATCAGCAGGTTGTCGCTCATCCGGCGGGCGATCTCGGCCTCCAGGAAGGCATTCTGATCGCGCAGGCGATCCCGCGCACGCTTGAGCTCAAGCTGGTTGTGCACCCGCGCCAGCACGATGCTGGGGCGCAATGGTTTGGTGATGTAGTCCACGGCTCCCAGGCTGAGCCCCCGCTCCTCAGCCTCGACCCCATCGAGGGCCGTCACGAAGATCACCGGGATATCGCGGGTCAGGGGGTCGGCACGCAAGGCGTCGAACACCGCGTAGCCGTCCATGCCGGGCATCATCACATCGAGCAGAATCAGGTCGGGAACCGGGCTGCTACGCGCCACCGCCAGTGCGCGCACACCACTCTGGGCGCCGCGCACGCGATACAGCGGCTGCAGCAGTTCGCCAAGCACCTCCAGGTTCTCGGGCAGATCGTCGACGATCAGGATTGTTGCCCGAGCGGAGGATGGGTCATCGGCAGGAACGGAAGCGGGCAGGTACGGCTTCATGGCATGAATGGATTGATCTCGAAACCGACACCATCGGAAGAAACGCGAATACGTCTCCGACCTATGCGAAACCAGGCGGGCAATGGGCCCGGCTCACTCCAGTCCAGTATTATCCAGTGCTTATCGACCCTTTCGTGCAGCTTCTTGATCCCGCCCGCACCGCGATTGTGAAATGTGCCGCGGGCAGGGGCGCAGGCTAAACTTTCGGCTCCTGCCGCCAAACACTGCCATCTGGCCCCATGCCCCCCCTGCTCGTCCGCCTGCTCCCTTTCCTCGACTGGCCCCGCCAACTGGACGCCACCGGATTGCGGGCCGACCTGCAGGCCGGCGTCACGGTGGCCCTGGTGGCGATCCCGCAAGCCCTCGCCTACGCCCAGCTGGCCGGCCTGCCGCCCTACGTGGGGCTGTACGCGTCGCTGCTGCCGAGCATCGTTGGCGCTCTGTTCGGCTCGTCCGGCCAGCTCAGCACCGGCCCAGTGGCCCTCACCAGCCTGCTCACCGCCACCTCACTGGCCCCGCTGGCCCTGCCCGGCTCGGAGACCTACTTGGTGCTGGCGGTCCAACTGGCACTGCTGGCCGGACTGCTGCAACTGGCTTTCGGCGCGCTGCGCCTGGCCCACTTTGCCGACCTACTGTCCCATCCGGTACTGCACGGCTTCATCAACGCCTGCTCGCTGCTCATCTGCGTAGCCCAGCTGCCCACCTTGCTCGGCCTGCGCAGCGCCGGCCAGCGCCCCTTCTTCGAAGCGGTGGTGGACCTGGCGACAGCCCTGCCCGACGTCCACCTCCATTCGGCCTCCCTCGGCCTCGCCGCCGTCGTGCTGCTGATCACCCTCAAACGCCTGCTGCCGCGCTGGCCGGGCGTGTTGATCGTGGTCAGCGGCCTCAGCGTAGTCGCCTGGCTGACCGGCTTCGAGGACAACGGGGGCCACGCCGTCGGCCTGTTGCCAGAGGAAACCCTCGCCTTCGCGCTACCGCGCCCGGACTGGGGGCAGATCACCGACCTGCTGCCATCGGCCTTCGTGCTGGCGCTGGTAAGTTTTCTTGAGGCCATGTCGAGCTGCAAGCTCGCCTCGGCGCGCACCGGGCGGCGCTGGGACGGCAACCAGGAGCTGATCGGCCAGGGCCTCGCCAAGCTCACCGCGTCGGTGTGCCAAGCCTACCCGGTCAGCGGCTCCTTCGGCCGCTCGGCCTTCCTGCTCGCCCACGGCGCACGTACCGGGCTGGCCTCGGTGGTCGGCGCACTGATGGTGCTGGCTGCGCTGTTCAGCATGCCTGGCCTGATCGCCCACATTCCGCTACCGGTGCTGGCTGCGGTGATCCTCGTGACCCTCGCCGCGCTGCTGTCGCCGGCCCAGTTGAAGGAAGCCTGGCGCGCCAACCGGGACGACGGCCTGGCCGGCACGGTGAGCTTCGTCGCCACGCTGGCCTTCGCCCCCCACATCGAGATCGGCATCCTGTCCGGGCTGATCTTGTCTCTGGCGCTGCTGATCTACCGCAGCATGAAGCCCCGCGTCGCGGTGCTCGGCCGTCACCCGGACGGCAGCTGGCGCGACGCCGCGCGCTTCGACCTGCCGCCGGCCCATCCGCAGCTGACCATCCTGCGCTTCGACGGCCCACTGCATTTCGTCAACGCCGCCACCTTCGAAGACGCGGTACTGGCCGTCGAGCGCGACCATCCTGGCCTCAAGGTGCTGCTGTTGTCCTGCGCCGGCATCAACGACATGGACGCCAGCGGCGTCGAGGCCCTGCGCCGCGTCCACCGTCAACTGGCAGAATCGGGCCGCACGCTGGCCTGCTGCGGCCTCAAGAAGCAGGTCATCGACGTGCTGGAGCGCACCGGGCTCTGGAGCCACCTCGGCGCCCACGCCGCCTACCGTACCGAAGACCACGCCGTCACGCAGCTGCTGTCCAGCCTGACCGAGGTCATCCCGCCAACGACGATGCGACGCGGATTCGAATGGTGAGCCCTCTTTGTTGACCTGAGTCGTTGTCGCGCTCCTTGCAGAAGCAGATACTGGTATCAAACTAGGCATTCAAGCTTTCGAGACAGACAACAAGGGAGCGCCTCATGACACCGACCTCGGTACGCGATATCCGTAACCTAAGCCTGCTCGGCCAGTCCGGGAGCGGAAAGACCACCCTGCTCGAAAAGCTGCTGGCCACGGCCGGCGCCACCGGCAGCCCCGGATCGGTCGAGCGCGGCGATACCGTCAGCGACTACGATCCCCAGGAAAAGGCCCTCGGCCATTCCCTCAACAGCGCCGTCGCCCACCTTGAATGGGCCGAGCACTGGATCAATGCCATCGACACCCCGGGTCTGCCGGACTTCCTCGGCCGCGCACTGGCCACCCTGCCGGCGGTGGAAACCGCCGTCGTCGTGATCAACGCCGCAGCCGGCGTCGAGACCGTGACCCGCAAGGTCATGGAAGCCTCCGCCGGCCAGTGCCGGATGCTCGTCGTCAATCGCATCGACGCGCCGGGCGTGGATCTGGGTGCATTGATGGAGCGCATTGGCACCAGCTTCGGCAAGGAATGCCTGCCGATCAACCTGCCGGCGCCGGGCGGCGAGGCGGTCATCGACTGCTTCTTCGCGCCTGACTACGACGCAGCCACGGCATTCTCCAGCGTCCGCGAAGCCCACGACCGACTCGTCGACCAAGTCGTCGAGGTGGATGAAGCGTTGATGGCCCAGTACCTCGAACAGGGCGAGTCCTTGCAGCCGGAACAGCTCCACGCCCCATTCGAGCAGGCTTTGCGCGAAGGCCACCTGATCCCGGTGTGTTTCACGTCGGCACGCAGCGGTGCCGGCGTAACGGAATTGCTCGATGTGATGGGCCGCCTGTTGCCCGACCCCACTGAAGGCAACCCGCCGCACTTCCTGAAGGGAGAAGGGCCGGCCGCCGCACCGGTGTCCGTCAGCACTGACGCGAGCAAGCACGTCATCGCCCACGTCTTCCAGGTCAGCAATGACCCCTTCCGCGGCAAGCTCGGCCTGTTCCGCATCCACCAGGGCACCGTCACGCCGAACACTCAACTCTTCATCGGTGATGCCCGCAAGCCTTTCAAGGTCGGCCACCTGCTACGCGTGCAGGGCAAGAACCAGGTCGAGATAGAGGCCGGCATTCCCGGCGACATCTGCGCCGTAGCGCGTATCGACGAGATCCACCGGGACGCGGTGCTGCACGACGCCCATGACGAGGACCACTACCACCTCGCCCCGCCGGCCTACCCGCAACCGGTGTTCGGCCTGGCCCTGGCCGCCGAGAAGCACGGCGACGAGCAGAAGCTATCCGAAGCCCTGCACAGACTCCTCGACGAGGACCCGTGCCTGAACGTCGAGCACGACCTGCAGGCCAAGGAAACGGTGATCCGCGGCCTCGGTGAAGTGCATCTCAAGTCGCTGCTGGAAACCCTCAAGGCGCGCTGGAACCTCAACCTCACCACCAAGCCGCCGGCCATTCCCTACCGGGAAACTGTCGCAGGCACGGCGGAAGCCCGCTACCGCCACAAGAAGCAGAGCGGCGGCGCCGGCCAGTTCGGTGAAGTCGCGCTGCGCGTAGAAGCGTTGGAGCGCGGCGCCGGCGTGCACTTCGCCGACGAAGTGAAGGGCGGCACGATCCCCGGCAACTTCATGCCCGCAGTGGAAAAAGGCGTCCGTCAGGCCATCACCGAGGGCGTACTGAGCGGCTTCCCGCTGCAGGACATCCGTGTGGTGGTCTTCGACGGCAAGCACCACACGGTGGACTCCAACGAAGTCTCCTTCGTCACCGCCGCCCGCCACGCCGTGCAGGAAGCCGTCCAGGGCGCCCGCCCGGTAGTGCTTGAGCCGCTAGTGACGCTCACCGTGCGGGTCGCAGACGAGCACTTCGGCGGCATCAGCGCCGAGCTGTCCGGCCGCCGCGGCCGCGTGACCGGCACCGACAGCCCACAACCCGGCTGGACCGAGATCACCAGCGTAGTGCCGATGGCCGAGATGGAGGGCTTCGAATCCCGCCTCAAGTCAATCAGCGGTGGTGACGGCAGCTGCAGCGTGGCTTTCAGCCACTATGAGCCGGCACCATCCGAGGTTCAGCAACGCCTCGCCCGCGAACACGCCGGCAAGCGCGGCGGAGAACAGTAGATCTGTACGGGTACAAGGCCTGAAACGCCGTCATCCGATAGCGGCAGAGATCAACGGGGTACTGTGCGGGTAATTCCCCGCACAGTACCCCGTAAGTACCCACGACCTAGCCCCTTGACCTGAGCCACCCGAATCACAAGAGCCCGCCCCGTCGCCAGCTTTCACTCGACGGATACTTGAGCACGTGCCCCAGGGATTCAATCGATACGACCGGACATGGCGCATGTGCCCGCTAAGCTCCCAGACACCGAACACTGTCGGCGCGCGTTTAAATTTGAC
>JAFEDK010000002.1 GCA_018241665.1 Pseudomonadota bacterium | reverse complement strand
TCAGTTCAGGCCGGCTGCAGGGTCAGGTTGCCCGCCAGGATTTCCTCGGCGAACATCTCGGCGGTGCGGGCGGCGGCGGCGGTCATGATGTCGAGGTTGCCGGCGTACTTGGGCAGGTAGTCGCCGAGGCCTTCGACCTCGAGGAAGACCGACACGCGGTTGCCGTCGAAGACCGGGCCATTGACCAGGCGGTAGCCGGGCACGTACTTCTGCACTTCCTGGATCATGGCCTGGATGGATTCGCGGATCGCGTCCTGCTGGGGCTCGCCTTCGACGAGGCAATGCACGGTGTCGCGCATCATCAGCGGGGGCTCGGCCGGGTTGATGATGATGATGGCCTTGCCCTTCTTCGCCCCGCCGACCTTCTCGACGGCACCGGCGGTGGTGCGGGTGAATTCGTCGATGTTCTTGCGGGTGCCGGGACCGGCGCTCTTGCTGGAGACGGTGGCGATGATCTCGCCGTACTCCACCGGCTGCACGCGGGAGATCGCGGCGACCATCGGGATCGTCGCCTGGCCGCCACAGGTGACCATGTTGACGTTCATCTCACGCTGGCCGACGTGCTGCTTGAGGTTCACCGGCGGCACGCAGTAGGGGCCGATGGCGGCGGGGGTGAGGTCGACCATCAGCACGCCGAGCTCGTTGAGCTTGCGGCTGTTCTCGGCATGCACGTAGGCGCTGGTGGCGTCGAAGGCGATCTGCACGCCGTCGGCCAGCACGTGGGGCAGCAGGCCGTCCACGCCATCGGCGGTGGTCTTGAGGCCCATCTCACGGGCCCGCTTGAGGCCGTCTGATTCCGGGTCGATACCGACCATCCACACCGGCTCCAGCACGGGGCTGCGCTGCAGCTTGGCCAGCAGGTCCGTGCCGATGTTGCCCGGGCCGATCAGGGCACATTTGATTTTCTTGGTCATCGCTGTGTTTCCTTTTGGGGTCGCGAAGGGTTAAACCATGCTGCGCACCACACCGCCTTCGACCCGCAGGGCCGCGCCGTGGGTGGCAGACGAAAGGGGACTGCAGACGTAGGCGACGAGATTCGCCACCTCCGCCGGATCGATGAAGCGCTTGAGCAGCGAGGTCGGCCGGGCGTTGGCGAAGAAATCCTTCTCCGCCTGCTCCAGGGACACGCCCTGCTCTTCCGCCAGGCGGCCGAAGAAGGTGGCGACGCCTTCGGTGCGGGTCGGGCCGGGCAGCACGGAATTGACCGTCACGCCGGAGCCGGTACAGGTTTCGGCAATACCACGGGCCACCGACAGCTGGGCCGACTTGCTCATGCCGTAATGCACCATCTCGGCCGGCGGGCAGATGCCGGATTCGCTGGAGATGAACACGATGCGGCCACAGTTGCGGGCCTTCATCGCCGGCAGGTAGTGGCGGGACAGGCGCACGCCGCTCATCACGTTGGTCTCGAAGAAATGGAACCACTCGGTGTCGTCGATCTCCTCGAACGGACGCGGATCGAAGATGCCGAGGTTGTTCACCAGGATGTCCACGTCCGGACAGGTGGTGACCAGCGCCTCGCAGCCGGTGGCCGTTCCCAGATCGGCAGCGATACCGGTGACCTTGGCTTCCGGAAGCGCTTCGAGCAGGCGGGCGATGGTGGCGGAGACGCCGGAGCGGCTGCGCCCGTTGATGATCACCTCGGCGCCTTCGGCAGCCAGCTGGCGCGCGATGGCGAAGCCGATGCCCGACGTGGAGCCGGTGACGAGAGCGCGTTTGCCGGTCAGTTGCAGATCCATGGCGGCCTCAGCTGAAACGGACGGAACAGCCGCCGATGCCACCGATGGTGACGCGCAGGCTGTCGCCGGCCTGCACCGGGATCAGCGCAGCCAGGGAGCCGGACAACACGATGTCACCGGCCTTCAGGCCAATGCCCAGGCGGCCGAGGGTGTTGGCCAGCCAGGCCACGGCATTGCACGGGTGTCCGAGGGCCGCCGCGCCGGAGCCGGTGCCGACGATCTCGCCGTTCTTCTCGAGGACCATGCCGCAGGTGGCGAGGTCCACCTTGCGCGGATCGACCATGCGGTCACCCAGCACCAGCACGCCGCAGGAAGCGTTGTCGGCGACGGTGTCCTGGATTTTGATCTTCCAGTCCTTGATGCGGCTGTCGACGATCTCGAAACAGGCCATCACGCCCTCGGTGGCGGCCAGCACGTCGGCGGCGGTGAGGCCGGGGCCCATCAGGTCCTTCTTCATCAGGAAGGCGATCTCGCCTTCGGCGCGGGGCTGGATCAGGGTGTTGGCCGGGATCGCCTCGCCTTCGTTGTACACCATGCCGTCGAGCAGCCAGCCGAAGTCGGGCTGATGCACGCCGAGCATGTTCATGACGACCTTGGAGGTCACGCCGATCTTCTTGCCGACCACGCGCTCGCCGGCCGCCAGGCGGCGGGCGATCATCTGCTGCTGGATCTGGTAGGCATCCTCGATGGTGATCTCGGGATGGCGCTCGGTGAGCGGGGTCAGGGTTTCGCGATTGACGAGGGCGTTGTAGAGCTCGTCGCCAAGCTGGGTGATCAGGGCCTTGTCCATGGATTTCTCTCAGGAAAGCGGTTGGGGTTCGGCGTCGGTGGCTTCGGCGAGGAAGTCGGCGACGAGACGGGCGAAACGGTTGGCGTGCTCGATCTGGGTCCAGTGGCCGCACTGGCCGAACACGTGGAGCTGGGCACGGGGAATCCAGCTGGCGAGAGTCAGGGACGTTTGCAGCGGGATCACCTTGTCCTCGCGACCGTGGATCACCAGGGTCTGGTTCGGCAGCGCGCGGATATCGGCCTCATTGCTGACCATCACATCCACCCAGCGCTGACGCGGGGCCGGAAACATGGCGCCGAAGGACTCCTGGAAGCCCGGCCGGATGCTGGCCTCGTAGCGCAGCTGGGCGAGCTCATCGTTAACCAGGTTGCGGTCGTAGGCGAACAGATCGAGCAGGCCGCGCATGGCCTCGAAAGACGGCTGATAGCCCCACACGGCGTCCAGCGCCGGGGTGATTTCGAAGGGCACACCGACGCTGCCCATCAGCACCAGGCGGCGGACCCGCTCGGGATGGCGAATCGCCAGCGCCAGCGCAATAGCACCACCGAAAGAGTTGCCGACCAGGTCGGTGCGCTCGACGTCGAGGGCGTCGAGCACGGCGATCGCATGGGCAACCTGGCGGTCCATCGAATAGACATCGCCGGGCAAGCGCTCGGTGTAGCCGAAGCCGAGCATGTCCGGCGCGATAACGCGACGGGCCTCGGCCAGGGCCGGCATCACCAGACGCCAGTTGGCCCAGGCGGTGACGCCCGGCCCCGAGCCGTGGATGAGCAGCACCGGCTCGCCAGAGCCCAGGTCATGGACGTTGGTCTGCCGGCCGGCCGCCGGGAGGAAGCGGCCGATTTCCGGGGAGGACGGAATGCTGCTCATGATCGTTGAAATCCTTTTTATCGTTTCACCGTGGGGGCGCATTCATTCGCCCGCGGACTTAATTCAGGCAGCCGAGGGCGAATGAATGCGCCCCTACTGTTTGGAGCTGTCAGAGCTTTACGCAGACGTTCTTCAGTTCGGTATAGAACTCGAGGGAATGCACACCGCCTTCGCGGCCGATACCGGACTGCTTGGCACCGCCGAAGGGCGTACGCAGGTCGCGCAGGAACCAGGAGTTGACCCACACCAGGCCCACTTCCAGACGGCCGGCGACGCGGTGGGCGCGGGTCACGTCCTTGGTCCACACCGAGGCGGCGAGACCGTAGGTGGTGTTGTTGGCGCGGCGGACGACTTCCTCTTCGCTGTCGAAGGGCATCACCAGCGTGCAGGGCCCGAAGATTTCCTCGCGGGCAATGGCCGCGTCGTCGCCGAGGCCGGTCCAGATGGTCGGCTGGACCCAGGCGCCTTCACTCAGGCTGCCCGGCATGTCGGGCACGCCGCCGCCGGTCACCACGGTGGCGCCCTCCTCCACCGCCTTGCGGTAGTAGGACAGCACCTTCTGCTTGTGCTCCAGGGAGATCAGCGGGCCCATGCCGGTTTCCGGCTTGTCGGGCAGGCCGACGACCAGCTTCTCGGCACCTTCCTTCAGGCGGGCGACGAAGGTGTCGAACAGCGGGCGCTCCACATACACGCGCTCGGTGCCCAGGCAGACCTGGCCGCAGTTGGCGAAACAGGAACGCAGCGTGCCTTCGATGGCCGCATCCAGGTCGGCGTCGGCAAACACGATGGCCGGGTTCTTGCCGCCCATTTCCAGGGACACCGGACGGGCACCGTCGGAGGCGGCCTTCATGATCGCCGCGCCGGTGCGGGTCTCGCCGGTGAAGGTGATCGCGTTGACGCCCTGGTGACGGGTCAGGAACTCGCCAGCGGAATCCGGACCGAAGCCATGCACGACGTTATAGACGCCCTTCGGGATGCCGACCGCGTTCATCACCTCGCCGAGCAGCGTGGCGGTTTGCGGGGTTTCTTCAGACGGCTTGACCACCACCGCGTTGCCGCAGGCCAGCGCGGGACCGACCTTCCAGGTCATCAGCAGCAGCGGCAGGTTCCACGGGCACACCACGCCGACCACGCCGACCGGACGGCGCAGCGCGTAGTTGATCGCGCCGCGGCCATCCGGCGTGGCCATCTCGAAGAACTCGCTGGGCACGTTCTTCACCACGTCGGCGAAGATCTTGAAGTTGGCCGCGCCGCGGGGAATATCCAGGTGGCTGGCCAGGCTGCGCGGCTTGCCGGTGTCGGCGACTTCCGCAGCGAGGAAGTCCTCGAAGCGGCGGTTGATCTCGTTGGCCACGCCATACAGCAGCTCGACACGGTCGGCGACGGTGATGCGGCCCCATTCGCCTTCGAGCGCCGCATGACCGGCGGCGACCGCCGCATTCACCTCGGGCAGGCCGGCTTCGCTGACCTGGGCAATGACGCTGTTGTCGAGCGGGGAGTGCTTCTCGAAGAGGCGGCCGCCGGCGGCCTCGACGAATTCTCCGTTGATGAAGTTCTTGATCAGTTTCATCTGCTGTTCGTCCTTCTTGGTGAAGAGCTTGTCTTGTTCACTCGGCGCCGATGGCCTTGAGGGCCGCCCGTGCGCATTCCTCATCCTGGGCTTCGGACGCACCGGACACGCCGATGCCGCCGATCAGGCCGTCCGCACCGCGGATCGGCAGGCCACCGCCGAACACCACCAGGCGCGGCCGGGCGGAGAAGCCCAGCTTCATGCCCTCGTCGTGGCCGATCACCGCCATCCAGTCCTTGGTCGAGAAGCCGAAGCCGGCCGCGGTGTAGGCCTTGTCGATGGCGATGTCGATGGACTGCACGAAGGCGCCCGGCATGCGCAGGAAGCCAGCTAGGTTGCCGCCGCTGTCGGCCACCGCCACATTGATGCGCACGCCGATCTGCCTGGCGTGATCCACCGCCGCCTGCAAGGCCAGGCTGGCCGCCTCGGCGGAAATCACGGCTTGGGGAACGGAAAGGGGGGTGGCGGATGGCTGGCTCATTGTGGGCAGTCCTGAATCAGTGTCGTTGATGGAACGATATTTCCTTCTTATCTCGACGTCAACAACTTTTCTCGAGATTTTTGATTATGATCGTACCAAGCCGCTTCGGCTAGAATTCATAACAACAGGCAGGTACCCACGGGACCCGCCGGAAACACCGGAAATCCACACCATGAACGACCTAGTCACCAGCACCGACCTCGCCAGCGAGGCCGACGAACCCAAGACCCTGGCCGAGGCGGCCTACCGCCAGCTGCGCCGGGACATCATCGAAGGCGTGCACCGCCCCGGCGAAAAGCTGCGGGTCGAGCACCTGAAGGATCAATATGAAGTGGGTGCCGGCACCCTGCGCGAGGCGCTGCAGCTGCTCGTCACCGACGCGCTGGTGGTTGCCCAGGGGCAGCGCGGCTTCCGTGTCGCGCCGATCTCCCTCGACGATTTCGCCGACATCACCCGCACCCGCGTACTGCTTGAAACGTCGGCGCTGCAGCAGTCCATCGAGCTCGGCGACGACACCTGGGAGGCCAACGTGGTGGCGGCCTTCCACATGCTGTCCCGCGCCGAAGACAAGCTCGTCGATGGCGCCAAGGGCACCCGGGAGGAATGGGAGCTGCGCAACCGGGCCTTCCACGAGGTGCTGATCTCGGCCTGCCCGTCACGCTGGATCCGCCACTTCCAGAACATCCTGTACCACCAGTCGGAGCGCTACCGCCGCCTGTCCCTGTTCCGCCAGCCGATCCCGCGGGACGTCCACGCCGAGCACCAGGCCATCGTCGATGCGGCGCTGGCCCGCAACAGCGCCGAGGCCACGCGTATCCTCTCCGATCACATCCTGCGCACGCTGGATGCAGTCCGCCAGCTGCCAGCGGACTTCATTAGCTAGATCCACGCCAGCCGGACTGCCGGCTTCGGTGCGATATAACTAAAGACATACGCCCGCCGCTCCGTTAATCTCCTGCCGGCGTGCCCACGCCGGCCGCAGTGGCCGCGCCCGACGCGCCACGCCGAGGAGACACAATTACAATGAAGCCCCACCCCGCCAACGGAGACCCCGCGGAGGGCATCCGCGTCGGCGAAAGCCAGCACGCGGACGCCACCGAAGCGGCCCGCCAGCTCGCCAGCCAGCTCGCCCCTGCGCCCAACCGCCTGTCCCTGGTATTCGCCTCCAGCAGTTTTGCACCGGAACAACTCGAGGCCGGTCTCGCCATGGCCTTCGGACGCACGCCGCAGATCGGCTGCACGACCGCCGGCGAAATCGGCCCACGGGGCTACCAGCAGGCCAGCCTGGCCGGCGCCTCCCTCGGCGACGACGTGATCGACTTCGAGATCGGGCTGCTCGACGGCCTGGATCGCCTCGACCTGCACTGCATGACGGCCTTCGCCCGCGACCTGCGCAACGCCCTGCAGGCCCGCCACACTCGTCTGGACAGCCTGTCCTGCTTCGCCTTCATGCTGGTGGACGGGTTGTGCGGCCGCGAGGAAAGCGTCGCCCGTGCCTTCCACGACGGCCTCGGCGGAATTCCCCTGTCCGGCGGCTCGGCTGGTGACGACCTGCACTTCGTGGATACCCGGGTGATCTACAAGGGGCGGCTGGTGAAGAACGCGGCCGTCCTGCTGGTGGGCGTCAGCCACCGCCCGCTGGAGGTCTTCCACACCCAGCATTTCACCCCCACCAGCGCACGCCTGATCGTCACCGGAGCGATCCCCACCGAGCGCCGCGTCACCGAACTGAACGGCTGCCCGGCGGCCGATGAATACGCTCATGCCCTCGGCCTCACGGCTGCCGAGCTGACCCCCGCCATCTTTGCCGCCAACCCCGTCCTCGTGCGCATTGGCGGCACCGACTTCGTGCGTTCGATCCAGCGCGCCAACCCGGACGGCAGCCTCGACTTCTTCTGTGCCATCGACCGCGGCATCGTCTTCAAGATCGCCCGCGGCGAAAACCTGCTGACGAATCTGGACAAGGCCCTCGGCGCCGCCTCCACGGCCGTCGGCGAGGCCGACCTGATCCTCGGCTGCGACTGCATCCTGCGCCGCCTGGCAGCCACCGAGACCGGCATTGCAGACGTGGTCGGCCGTCGCCTGGCCGATGGTCGCGTCGTCGGCTTCAACACCTTTGGCGAGCAGTTCCTCGGCCTGCACCTGAACCAGACCTTCACCGGCATCGCGTTCGGCAAGGAGGCACGCAGATGAGCCCGCCGGACGACCTGCGCTGCGCCCCGGACGACCCCGCCGGCCTGCGCGCCGAGATCGAGCGCCGGGACCGCATGATCGACGCCCTGGTCTACCAGGTGGAGAGCAACCCGGCGGCGCCAGAACGGGGCTACGGGCTGCTGCAGACCACCTTCATGCTGGAAGAGCAGATCCGCCAGCGCACCGAGGAGCTGGTCGCCACCCTGAAGGCCCTGCGCGAGATGTCCGCCGAGGCCAGCGCCGCCCGCCACCAGCTCGAGGCAGCGATGGACAACATGTCCGACGGCTTCGCGCTGTTCGATGCCGACGACCACATCCTGCTCTGCAACGAAGCCTTCCGGCGGCTGTGGGGCCTCGACGGCCACCTCGGCGGCCGCCCCTTCGGCGAGCTGCTGGCCGCCTGCGCCACCGACCCCACGCTGCCCCACCGCTTCCAGGCCTGCCGCAACAGGCGGGAGCGCAGCGAACTGAAGCTTCCGTCGGGGCAGATCCTGCAGATCCGCGAACGGCGCATGGACGACGGCGGCCTGGTCGGCATCTATTCCGACGTGACCGACCTGAAGGCCGAGGAGGCCCTGCTGCGCCAGGAAGCCCTGGCCCGCAAGTCCCAGCTGCTGCAATCCACCCTGGACAGCATCGACCAGGGCATCGCCGTCTTCGACCGGGACGAACGCCTGGTGGCCTGCAACCAGCGCTTCTTCACGCTGCTGGCCCTGCCGGCGCCCCTCGCCGAAACCGGCAGCCCCCTCGCCACCCTGCGCCGCCACAGCGCGGCGATCAGCCGCCTGTGCCCGCCGGGCCTGGCCCCCCAATCCAGGGCCACGCGCTTCGAGCAGCGCAGCGGCGACGGCCCGGTACTGGAGCTCGGGCGCTTCCCGATGCCCGACGAAGGCTTCGTGCTGACGGTTGGCGACATCACTTCGCTGAAGGAAGGCGAGGCCCGCATCGGCCGCCTGCTGGTCCAGCAGCGGGCGATCTTCGACAACGCCCATGTGGGCATCATTTTCTGCCGCGACCGCCTGATCCTCGACGCCAACCAGCACATGGCGGCGATCTTCGGCTACCACTCGCCCTCGGACCTGATCGGCCAGAGCACCGAGATCCTCTATTCGAGCCGTACGGACTACCTGGAGGTCGGCGGCCATATCTACCAGGAGCTGGCAACCCGCGGCTACAGCGAGGGCGACGTCCGCATGCTGCGCAAGGACGGCAGCCACGTATGGATCCGCCTGTCGGGCAGGCCGGTGGATGCACGCAGCGGCAGCGAAGGCGCCATCTGGGTCTTCAGCGACATCACCCGCCAGCGCGAGCAGCACGCCCAGCTGGAACTGGCCCAGCTGGTCTTCAACCACAGCAACGAGGCGCTGATGGTGACCGATGCAAACAACCGTATCGAGAGCGTCAACTCGGCCTTCAGCACCATCACCGGCTACGCGGCGGCGGAGGTGCTCGGCCGCAGCCCGTCCATCCTGAAGTCCGGCCAGCACGAGGACGACTTCTACAAGTCCATGTGGGAAGCCCTGGCCCGGGACGACCGCTGGGAGGGCGAGATCGTGGACCGCCACAAGAGCGGCCGCGTCTACCCCAAGTGGCTGACCATCCGCGTCGTGCGCAATCCCGACGCCAGCGTCGCCCACTACGTGGCGGCCTTCAGCGACATCAGCGCCCGCAAGGCTGCCGAAGCGCAGATCCAATACATGGCCCACCACGACGCGCTGACCGGCCTACCCAACCGCATCCTGTTGCGTGACCGGTTCGAGCAGTCCTTCCAGCGCAGCGTCCGCAACAACGGCACGCTGGGGATGTTCTTCCTCGACCTGGACCAGTTCAAGCACATCAACGACACCCTCGGCCACGCCATCGGCGACGACCTGCTGATGGCCGTGACCAACCGCCTGGCCGGCTGCCTGCGCCACAGCGACACGATCAGCCGCCTGGGCGGCGACGAGTTCATCATCCTGGTCGAAGGGGACGAGTCCACGCGCTTCTACGCCGCGGTGGCGGAGAAGATCTGCCGCGCCCTGGAAAAGCCCTTCGAGCTCGGCGGCCACGCGCTGACCGCCACCGGCACGCTGGGCGTCGCCGTGTCACCGGGTGACGGCAAGGATTTCGACACCCTGCTGAAGAAGGCCGATATGGCCATGTACCACGCCAAGGCCCGCGGTCGCGCAACCTTCAGCTTCTTCGACGAACGGATGAACCAGGACTCGGCCGAGCGCCTGTCCCTGACCACCCAGCTGCGCCGGGCCCTCGGCGCAGGCGAGTTGCGGCTGGTCTATCAACCCCAGTTCACCATCGGCGACGGCCGCATGATCGGCGCCGAAGCATTGATGCGCTGGCGCTCGCCGCAGCTGGGCGAGATCAGCCCGGGACGCTTCATCCCGCTGGCCGAAGACACCGGCTTGATCCTGCCGATCGGCGAATGGGCGCTGTACGAATCCTGCCGCCAGGCCCGTACCTGGGCTGACGCTGGCAAGGCCTTGAAGATCGCCGTCAACGTGTCGGCGGTGCAGCTGCACCGGGACGACTTCTCGGCCACGCTGGCTGCCGTGCTGAGGGACACCGGCGCCGACCCGCAGCTGATCGAGCTGGAACTCACCGAGTCGGCGCTGATGAGCGACGCCGCCCGCTTCATCGAGCTGATCGCCTACGTGCGCAGCCTTGGCATGTCGGTGGCCATCGACGACTTCGGCACCGGCTACTCAAGCCTGGCTTATCTGAAGCGTTTCCAGGTCAGCAAGCTGAAGGTGGACCAGTCCTTCGTCAAGGACATCCCGGACGACGAGGAAGACCGCGCCATCGCCGAGGCCATCGTGCGCATGGGCCAGTCACTGAAGCTGAGGGTGATTGCCGAAGGGGTGGAAACCCGCGAGCAGCTGGATTTCCTGTCGGGCATCGGCTGCCACGAAGTGCAGGGCTATCTGATGAGCCGCCCCGTCGAGGCGGCGATCCTGACCGCCGGCCTGACCGCGGGTACCGCGGCCGGCCGGCATCACTGAGCGGGCTGGGCTTGGCCCAGCCCTTGGGGTGCTCAGGAAACGACCGTCAGGAAGCGCTCGTTGAGCTTGCGGTCATGGTAGAACACGCCCGTCCCGACCTCTTCCCAGGTCCAGGTGATCGGCGCGTAGTCCGGATAGGGCTGGTAGCCGCCGCAGAAGGTCTCGAAGCGGTTGCCTGACGGGTCGAAGGCGTAGATCGTGGTACCGCGGGTCACGCCGTGGCGGGTCGGGCCAATGTCGATGGACACCTTGTTCATCGACATGATGTCGGCGGCGCGCAGGACCTTCTCCCAGGTATCCAGCAGGAAGGACACGTGGTGCAGCTTGCCCGGCTCCGGGTGGCGCACGAAGGCGATGTCGTGGGCCTTGTGGGAGCAGGACAGCCAGATCGCCAGGTCGGTTTCGCCGTCTTCCATCAGCACGCGCTCGACCAGGTAGAAGCCCAGCACGTCCTTGAACAGCTTCTGCACCTTCTCGATGTCCGGCCCGTAGAGCAGACAGTGGTCGAGGCGCACCGGCGCGATGCCACGCTCGGCATCGGGCGTCCACGGGTCCGGATTGACGTAGCTCATGCCGTTGCCCACGTCGGTCTTCTCGGCGTAGAGCTCGATCTGGTGGCCGGACGGAATCTCGAAGCGCACGCGCTCGCCGGTTTCCAGCAGCTCGCCGGCGGGGATGCGCTCGGTCTGGACGCCGTAGGCCCGCAGATCGCCATTGAGCTTTTCCAGCGTGGCCTTGTCGGCCACCTTGAAGGCGAAGAAGTCCATGCCGGCGGATTCCGCCTCGCGCAGGATCAGGCTGTGGTGGTCACGCTCGTCCCAGGCCTTGAAGTACACGCGGCCCTGGGCGTCGCGGCCGGTCTCGATGAGGCCCAGCACATTCTTGTAGTGATTGACGCCCTCTTCCAGATCCAGCACACGCAGCTGCATGTGGCCGGGACGCAGAACTCCGGTCATTGCCATTTCGTTATCTCCTCTTGTCCTTGTGGATGCCGGCATGGTCCGGGAAACCGCGTTGCGGCGCGGTTTCCCGACCCGGCGGGCACTGTGGTTATCTTAAACACTCATCTCGATAAGTCAATTTATTCTCGAGATTTTATTTTTATATCGATTTAAATCGCAAACGGAGCCTCGGCACTCCTCGCTGTGGGGGCGAATTCATTCGCCCGTGGTGCTTGATCCGCGCTTGTCGGGCGAATGAATTCGCCCCCACAGGGATATGAGCTTGCCTTTTCCGGGGGGTACCGTTCCGCCTACACCCGCTTGAACAGCGGGCTGCGCACCTGCTGGGCATCCGCCGCAGAGAAGAATTTCTCCGTATAGATGTCGTTCTCGAACAGGCGGCCCTGCATCAGCGTCGAGATGCACGCGTCGATCATCATCGGCGGGCCGCACAGATAGGCCTTGCGCCCGCGGAAGTCGTTGTCGAAGTGGGCCTTGGCCGCCTCGTGCACGAAACCCCGGAAGCCCTGCCACGACGAATCTGCCGGCTCGTCCGACAGCGCCGGCACGTAGGTGAAGTTGGGATACTTCTCCGCCAGCGCCAGGAACTCGTCGTGGTAATAGAGCTCTGCGCGGCTGCGCTGGCCGTACACCAGGGTGATCGGCAGCGTGCTGCCCTCGGCCAGCAGGTCGAGGATCATGCTGCGCGGGCTGGACAACCCCGAGCCGCCGGCCATGAAGAGCAGCGGCACATTGGCCGACTTGCGCACGAAGAAGCGACCGTAGGGGCCTGAGAGCTTGACACCATCCCCTTCCGCCAGCTTCTCGTGGAGATAGCCGGTACCGGTGCCGCCGGGCACGATGCGCACGTTGAGCTCGATCTCCCGCCCCGTCGACGGCACGTTGGCCAGGGAGAAGGCGCGGCTGATGCCGAGGCCGGGAATGTCCAGGTTGATGTACTGGCCGGCCTGGAAGTGGATGGGCTCGTCGAGCTCGACGAAGATACCCTTGATGGTCGGCGTGAGCTGCTCGATGCGCTTCACGGTGCCGGGGAAGTCCTTCACCGGGATGGATTCGGCATCCGGCTCCTCCTCGATTTCCGCTTCGATGGTCACGTCGCTTTCGAGGCGCGCACAGCAGGCCAGGGTCTTGCCTTCGGTGCGCTCGAAATCCATCAGCGCGAAGCTCGACGCTTCACCGTGATCCACTTCCCCGTCCACCACCTGCACCTTGCAGGTGGCGCACAGGCCGTGGCAGCACGCGTGGGGCAGCCAGATGCCGGCACGCAGGGAGGCATCGAGAATGGTCTGCCCCTCCTCGACCTCGATGGTCTGGCCGAGGGGTTCGATGGTCAGCTCGTAGGACATGATTCAGCTCGCAGAACCCTTGATGCCGGTAAGGCCCGGGGTGCGGAAGCGCAGCACGTCCTTGTGCTTGAGCCCCAGTTCGGCCAGCGTCTTGTTGAAGTCCGGTTGCCACGGCTGGCTGGACTTCAGCCACTCGACCTTGCTCCAGTCGACCTTGGCGAAGTCGGGGTGGTAGCCGAAGACGCCCGGCAGAACCTTGTCGATGATGTCGCCGAAACGCATGCTCGGCGGGAACGGCAGGCAGAACGGCGCACAGAACAGCAGGTGCTGGTCCCAGCCGATGTACAGCAGTTGGTTGCCGTGAAAGTTCTCGAGCCGGTCGGCGGACTCGAAGGAATATTCCTTGATGGCGGCTACGCCCATGGTTTGTCTCCTTGTATTTTTCCGATGCGGAATCCGGCCGGCGCCCTGCACCGGGCCGGACTCACGCCTGTCTGTCAGGCAGCGTTCTTGGTCGCCATGCCGCGCCAGGCCTCGAAGTTCTTCTGGTCTTCCGATCCTTCGAAGTCCAGGTTGTCGCGACCCTGGGCCAGGTGGTAGTAGTCGAGCACGGCCGACAGCGGGTCGAAGCCCTCGGCGGTCGGATCGACGCCTTCCTCGAAGCAGTTGCCCTGGTAGATCTGGTGCACCGGCAGCCAGGCCTGGATGTACTTCTCCGGCTCGTGCTCGAAGATCTCTTTGCAGCCGTCGGAGCAGAAGTGGTACTTGTTGTCCTTGTAATCGACCTCGCGGTAGCAGATCTGCGTCGGGTCGCCCGGCTCGGTGAAGATCATCGGGATCTGGCAGGTCTGGCACAGCATGGGCAGCGTCTTGTTGTAGAAGCGGTTGCCCTTCTTGGCCTCCTCGCGCCAGTGCTCCAGGCGCGGCCGGTAGTACTTGTCGAAGCTGTTCGGGTACTTCTGCGACAGCCAGTCCAGCTCGTCGTCGGTGGGGATCCAGGTGTGGAAGTTGCACGCCGCGGCGTAGTTGTAGAAGGTCGCCCAGGCCTGATGGGAGATGTGGTCCTTGTCCTGCTCGATCTGGTCGAGCCACTTCGGCGGACGGATGCCGTAGCGGGCCAGGTCCTTGAACAGCGCACCGCCGTTCTCCTCGAAGTAGACCTCCCAGGCCTCCTTCCAGCTCATGATGCGCTTGGGCAGCATGTAGTCCATCATCATGCCGACCAGGGTCAGCACGCGGTAGCCACGCCAGGTCCACTTGTCGATCCACTGCTGCACGATGGGCAGGTTGTCCGGGTCCTGCTCCAGCACGAACTTGATGACTTCCAGGCCCAGCGTCATGTGGCGGGCTTCGTCGGACTGGGCCGAGAAGCCGAAGGTCATGGTGCCCA
Source organism: Pseudomonadota bacterium (assembly GCA_018241665.1). GTDB lineage: Bacteria > Pseudomonadota > Gammaproteobacteria > Burkholderiales > Rhodocyclaceae > Zoogloea. Next base: position 231,863 of record JAFEDK010000002.1, on the reverse strand, counting down.
TGTCGCCGTTGTAGGCGGCACCGGACACGAAGGGCACAAACAGCAGGTTGGTCAGCACGTACTCGAAGCTGAAGCCGATCGCCACCATGAACTCGAAGGGGCCGGCGGTGACGGCGTCGTCGAAGAACGAGCGCGGCACCGACAGGTACCACACGCGCTCCAGCATGTGCCGGTAGTCGTGGAAGCCGTTGTAGTACTTGTTGTAGTTGGACAGGGAGTGGATCTGCGTCTGGGCGTGGCGGATCTCGTCCAGGGACTGCATCAGGCAGGCGACCCGTGCGCCGACGCCGGGGAACTGGCGGCCGGTCATCGCGAAGCCGCGGTGGGCCATGTACTCCAGCGGGCTGATGCCGTTCAGGAACAGCTTGATGGCGTTGAGGTAGCGCGCATCGGTGACGTTGAGGTGGCCGTTGTTCTGGGCATAGGCGTCGATGATCGCGTACAGCTTGCGCTCCTTCTCGGCCTGATACTTCCAGTAGGCGTCCATGGTCAGACGGAACGGGTCTTCCCACTTGTCCCAGTCATGGATCTTGATGCCCTCGTACTTGACGAAGGGGAACACGTCGTCCATCGACTGGTAGGTGGTTTCCCAGCCCAGGCCGCGGGTCATGTGCTGGTACTTCTCCTTGAGGCCCAGCTTTTTCTTGCCGACTTTCATGTCCATCTTGCGTGTCTCCTCGAGGGGTTCAGGCGTTCCAGCTCAGGGTCAGCTCGTCGTCGGTCTCGTCGACGTTGCCCGTGAGGGAAATCAGGTTGATGTGCAGTTCCTGCAGGTCGAAGTCGCGGCCGATCAGTTCTTCGATGGTCGAGCGGCGCACGACCAGCGAGCCTTCGGCGTCGATCTTCACCATCGCCGGCTGCTCGTTGCAGATGGCGTGGGGGTTGTCGGCGAGGATGGCCTGGATGATCTGGCGGGTGTCGTCGTTGGTTTGCAGCGCGATGAATACCTTGGACATGGGGCTTCCTATCAGAGGCTGACGCCGGCCTTGGCCATGCGCGCGTTGAACTGGTCCACCACCTCGCTGGTGATGGCGTCGGCTTCGGCACCGAGGGCGATCTGGGCGATCGGCATCAGCGCGGCGGCGGCGCGGTCGCGCCAGTGGGTGATCCAGGTTTCCATCTGGGTCTTGTTTTCGGCGGATTCGGCGGCAGCGGTCTTCACCGTGGCATCGACCCACTTCCTGGTTTCGGCGAACCAGTCGGTCATGAACTGGGTGAGCATCGCGATCGGCGTGCCGCCCTTGGACGAGAGCACGTTGTCGATGATGGTTTCGTACACCAGCGGGTACAGCAGGCCGTCCAGCGCCACCATCTGGGCGACGAAGACTTCCAGCGGGTCCTTCAGCACGAAACAGTCTTCCACGTAGCGACGCAGGCCCTGCCAGGCGCTGTCTTCCATCCAGCTCTGCTTGGCAGTGTCGAGCACCTCCACGTCGTCGCCGAGCAGCAGGCCGACGCGGGTGATGTACTGGGCGATGCCCAGCATGTCCATCGAATGGAAGATGCACGGCTGGGTCAGCGCGGTGCCGTAGCCGTAGGCGGTGATGAAGGCAGCGTTCATGTTGCCGCCCCAGGCTGCATGGCGCAGCGGCAGCAGCAGCTTGAGCACGGTGTCGGTCAGCTCGGCCGGCAGAGTGTCGGCCAGGCCGCGGCCCTCGACAAAGTCGAAGTTGGACTCGGCGGTTTCCTGCTGCTTGGCGCGGGCCAGCGTGTAGGCGCCGTAGTAGAACTGGCGCGGGTCCTTGAAGGCGTACCAGTCGGCCATCTTGATCGCGCTGCGGGACGCATCGAAGATCTCATGGTCCGGATCCCAGGTCGGGCGGTAGTGGAAGTTGTGGGTCGCCTGAACTTCCAGCGTGCCTTCCTGGTAGCGGGTCGCCGCCTTGTCCGCGCCGATGCGGCGGGCGATGTGGTCGAAAGTCTGCCGCTGCGGCTTGATGGTGACGGTGCGCAGATCCATCTGCATGGTGTCTCTCCTCCTTCTTCTATTCAAATTCCGGGCGCTCGGCCCGGCCGGTTCATCTGAAGCGTTGGTGCGTGGCCTCGTGGAGACTCCAGTTGAAGTCGCCGTCCTCCTCCGCCTCCGGCCGGGAACCCTCGAGGAGGATCACCCGGTTGGTCTGGCAGAACTCCTCGTAGGCCGCCTCGGGCAGCAGCATCTCGACGAAGAGCGCGGGGTCGGAAATGGAAAACTCGAACTCCACCAGGCCGTCGGGCCGCCGCTCCACCAGGCGTACGTACTTGCGGTTCACATCCACGGGCGGCGGGGTGGTCGGATCGATCATCGTGTCCTCGGTCTGGTCTGCAACAGGCTTCTCCTATTCAAGCCCCGTACCAGATCTGACAACTCACTGATCCAAAAAGACAAAATCCGCTTTTTCTCGAGATTACGAGAAAAAGCGGATTTTATTGATGAATCAATTGATCAAATGCTGCAGTGCGGCTTGATGATCTGGTGAAACAGTCAGGCGAACCCGGCCGCGCCGGATCCGCCCTCTTCCGGCTCAAAAATCGTAGGCGATCTTGCCGTAGTAGAAGCCGCCGCCGGTGGCGTAGGGTTGGGTGCCGTATACGGCGCTCGACGTCCCGGTGGTCGGCTCGCCGGGCCCGTTCTTGTCCGGACGCACGTTGAACAGGTTGGCTGCGCCCACGGTGAGCTTCCACGACTTCGTCAACGCGTAGTTCACATCCAGGTCGGTGATCCACTTGGCGCCGAAGCTTACGTCCTGGGCCGATCTCTCGGAACGGAACCAGGTCAGCTTGTCATAGCGGGTAGCGGCGAGGTTGATGTCGAAGCGGTCGATGAACCAGCGCGCGCCAAGAATCAACTTGGTCTGCGGATAACCGTCGGTGAGCCCGCCCACCGACGAGCGTGGGAACCAGATCGTATTGCCGCCGGGGTTGACACCCAGCTTGGCGATCGCCGACGGCGTGTTCCTGATCCTCTCCACCTCGGTCTTGTTCCAGTTGAAGGCGGCGCTCCAGCGCACCGTCCCCAATCGGGCGTAGTCCCGCGTCGTCTCCGCGACCAGATCCACGCCGGTGGTCTTGGTATCCACCGCGTTGGCGAAGTACTGTACCCATTCGCTCCCGGTGTAGCCGTACTTCTGCAGCAGCGGCACGAAGGCCGGGCCGTACAGGTAGCCGGTGCGGATGATGCGGTCGCGGATGTCCACCCGGTAGGCATCGAGCGTGATGCTGGTCTGGCGGTTGGGTTGGAAGGTCACGCCCAGGCCGAAGTTGGTGGACTTCTCCGGCTTCAGGTCTTCTGCCCCTAGTTCCCGCGCCAGCGGCGAGGTATTGCGCAGCAGCTTGGACAGGCTGGGCACCAGGTTGCCGTTGATATCGGTATTGGTGCGGTTGTCCGTCTGCGCATAGCCGATCTGGGACAGGGACGGGGCGCGGAAGCCCGAGCCCACGGTGCCGCGCACTGCGAACTGGGGCGTGAGGTCATAGCGGGAATTGAGCTTGCCGCTCACCGTGTTGCCGGAGCTGTCGCCATAGTGTTCGGCCCGCACAGCGGTATCGACGAACCAGTTCTCCCGCGGGTGGAAGCCCAGGTCCAGGTAGGCCGCCGCCACGTTACGCTTGAGACGGGCCTCGTCGATCGGCGCCAGCACCACAGCAGCCTGGGCACCGACGTTGGCCGGCTTGCCCACGTTGGGGTCGCCCTCCTGGTCGCCGGCCTTGAAGACGTAGCCGCCGTTGGTATAGCCGAGGGGGTCGCCGGCGAAGGTGTCGAAGCCGTCCTGACGGAACTCCCCGCCAAAAGACACCTGCAGTGGCTTCTTCAGGCCGATGTCGAAGGCGCGGGTCACGTCCAGGTTGTTCACCCACTGGGCAAACTGGTAGGTGGCCAGGTTGTCGAAGCGCGTCGGCGACGCCGGGCCGAGGGACGGGTTGATGGTCAGGTCACTGAACTGCCGATTGCGGCTCTTGCCATAGGAGGTGCTCAGATCCCACTCCCAGTCGTTGCTCCGCCCCTTCGCACCGAAGACGAACTGGAAATCGATCTCGTGGGAATTGTTGAGGGCGAAGTAACCGTCGGGAAACAGCTGGGTGATCGTCGCCAGGCCATTGGCGCGGCGGAAGTTGTTGCCGGCCACCGTATCGCGCTGCCCACCAGTACCGAAGGAGTACAGGGACACCTCGCTATTGACCGGCAGTTCGGCGTTGTAGGACAGGTTCCAGGCCTCGATCTGCGGATCCCCGTTGTGCGCGCCGTCCCGGTTCCAGGTGGCGTTCTTCGGGTTGGAAGCCGGCGACCAATTGACGGTATTGGTCGCCGGGAAGTTGTTCCACGACTGGCCGCGCTTGCGCGCGTCGACGCTGAAATGGATGAAGCCGTCGGTACCCAGCTCGGTCCCGAAATCCGCCTCTCCCTTGGTGGTCGTCAGATCCCCGTCGCCCTCATACAACCGGCCGCTGGACAGGCCCACGTGGCCACCAAAATTGCGCTTGAGCACGATGTTCACCACGCCGGCCACCGCATCCGTGCCGTATTGCGCTGCCGCGCTGTCCTTCAGCACCTCGATGTGATGCACGGCACTGAGGGGGATCAGGTCCAGGTCCACCGCATTGACGCCGCTGCTGTCGCCGCCGCCGTTGGTCAGCAGCGCACTGTTGTGGCGGCGCTTGCCATTGACCAGCACCAGCGTATAGGCCGGCCCGAGGCCACGGTTGGAAACCGGCCGCACGATGGAATTCACGCCGGCCACGTGGTAGCCGAAATTGAAGGATGGCAGCAGCTTGGTCAGCGCCTCTCCCAGCTCGGCCCGGCCACTGCTGCGCGCCAGTTGGTCCGCACTGATGATATCGATCGGCGCCGGGCTCTCGACCACCGTCCGCCGGCCGCCACGCACCCCGGTGACGATGACGGTATCCAGCGCGCTGCCGGTTGTTTCTGCGGCGGATTTCCCATCGCCCCCTTCGGCGGCCTGCAAGGGCGCACTGCCCAGCAAGGCCGCGGCGACGGCAAGCGCCAGCATGGACAGGCGTGGAGCGGACCGCCCGGTCTGCAGCTGGTGCCCGGGCTGAGCATGATTGAAAGACGGTTTCATCGGCATCACCTCCTGATTGGAAAGCGCATGCCGTGGCAGCAATCATGCCAATGAAATCGGACCGGTCACATCCGGCCAGGCGAGCCGGCGACCAATGCCAAGCGGATGATCTTTCAGCGTAATGACCGTGCTCCGCGCCAGCCAAGGCTGGCGGGAATGCCGGCGTCTTTTTCAGCGGGTGCTTGCACCGCAACACAACGTCATCAGCCGAGCACCGTTTCCGCTCACCCCACCGCTCCCGGATCACACCTGACGCGAGACCCAAAATAGGCATTTGACATACAAAATCCCTAAACGCATATTCCTTAAGGATTTCTTAAACCTTTTCACGGAACATCCGGTCCGAGTCGCCCGGGGCACCACAGTCCTGCAGACAGCGACCATCCACTTTCCCCACTTGCAAGGAGTCCCTGATGACCATCCGCCGTACCGCCGCACTTGTCGCCCTAGCCTTGGGCGCCTTCGGCCCCGCCCATGCCGCGCCGGCCGCAGAGCCGATCCAGCCCATCGTGCCGCCGAAGGTGACCAACCCGGCCGCCGTCGAGTTGGGTAAGGCCCTGTTCTTCGACCCGCGCCTGTCCAAGTCAGGCTCCATCTCTTGCAACTCCTGCCACAACCTGTCGATGGGCGGCAGCGACAACCTGAAGAGCTCCATCGGCCACGGCTGGCAGAAAGGGCCGATCAACTCCCCGACGGTGCTCAATGCCCGCTACAACCTGGCCCAGTTCTGGGACGGCCGCGCCGCCGACCTGAAGGCCCAGGCCGGTGGTCCGATCGCCAACCCGGGCGAGATGGCCTTCAGCCACGAACTGGCGGTGAACACCCTGAAGACCATTCCCGGCTACGTAACGGCCTTCCGCAAGGCTTTCGGTTCGGACGAGATCAACGTGGACCGCATCACCGGCGCGATCGCCGCTTTCGAAGAGACGCTGGTCACGCCCGACTCCCGCTTCGACCAGTGGCTGAAGGGCAACAAAAAGGCGCTCAATGCGGAAGAGCTGGCCGGCTACAAGCTGTTCAAGGACAGCGGCTGCGTGGCCTGCCACAACGGCCCTGCCGTCGGTGGCAATTCCTTCCAGAAGATGGGGGTAGTGGAAGCCTACAAGGCAAACAGCCCGGCCGAAGGGCGCATCGCGGTGACCGGCAAGGAGGCCGACCGCTTCCTGTTCAAGGTGCCCACGCTGCGCAACGTGGAGCTCACCTATCCGTACTTCCACGACGGCGGTGCGGCAACCCTCGGCGAAGCGGTGGACACCATGGGCCGGCTCCAGTTGGGCCGCAAGTTCAGCGCCGACGAAAATGCGAAGATCGTCGCCTTCCTGAAGACCCTCACCGGCCAGCAGCCCTCGTTCAAGCTGCCCATCCTGCCGCCGTCCGTGGACAACACGCCGCGGCCGCAGCCGTTCTGAGTTCCGTGCTCTAGTTTGCCGGCCTGGCCGGCAACTGCACAGCGGGGGCGTCCACGGGCGCCCCCGTCTGCTTCTCCATCCCCCGCTCCAGCGCCTTGACCATCTTGCCAACCACGGTCAGGGACATTTCCCCGCGGGGGAAAACCCGGCAGGCCAGCACCACGCCGCTGGCCTCCTCCTCCGCGCTCACGCAGTCACGGCTCATCTTGCGGGCTTCGTAGCTGCCGGAGTGGATCGCCACCTTGCATACGCCACAGCCGCCGCCGCGGCAGCCGACGGGAATGCCCCGCCGCCCCAGCACTTCCATGCCGCGCAACAGGTTCAGTTCGGCATCGCAGGTGTAGTCCTCACCGCTGTTTCCGATATGGATCAGGTACTTCTGGGCCATGGTCTCCTCCTGGCGTATCGTCGATCCGGATTGCTCGCTCTTGCTGGCGAATCGACCCGGCTTCATTTTTCTCGAGATTCTGTATTATTATCGCCAATATTCTTATAACGCAAGCTGATGAGGAATCGACGCTCCGCCGTGCAGAGCGTCCGCAGCCCCACATCGGGCACGTGGTATAAGGCCCTGTCTTCCCGCCGCCCGGCGACACGCCGGCCATCACTATTCCTATCAAGCGGCGGAAGACGCTGGAGGAGACATCGTGAGCGACATCCATTACCCGCAGAACGCCGATCTGCGCAGCCTCGTGCGCTTCTGTTCCGAGAAGGGCCTGATCTGGCTCCACGAAAGCCGCATGATCCTGATGCATGCGGCGGCCCTGTCCGAACTGCGCAAGGAACTCATCAACTCGGTGGGGATCGACCAGGCCCGCCGCATCCTGACCCGCATGGGCTACGCCGCCGGCGCCCGTGACGCCGAGCTGGCCCGGAAGATCCGTGGCAACCAAAGCCTGCAGGATGCCTTCGTGGTCGGCCCCCAGCTGCACATGCTCGAAGGCATGGTGCACGTCACGCCATTCAAGCTCGATTTCGACGAGGACGCCAAGCACTTCTACGGCGACTTCCTGTGGGAGAACTCCGTCGAGGCGGAAGTCCACGTGCGCGAGTTCGGCCACGCAGAACATCCGGTGTGCTGGATGCAGATCGGCTACGCGTCGGGCTATACCTCGGCCTTCATGGGGCGCTTCATCCTGTTCAAGGAGACCGAGTGCGTCGCCACCGGCCGCAACCGCTGCCGCATCGTCGGCAAACCGGTCGAGGAATGGCCGGACGCCGCCGACTACACGCCCTACTACGAGGCCGACTCGATCGTCAGCCGCATGCTCGAACTGCGCAGCGAGGTCGACGCGCTACGTGCCACGCTGGAACGACGTCTGCCGCCGCCCAGCCTGATCGGTTCGTCGGCCGGTTTTCGCCACGCCTATACGCTGATCGACAAGGCCGCGGTCACCCAGGTCACGGTGCTGCTGCTCGGTGAAACCGGGGTGGGCAAGGAACGCTTCGCCCGCGCGCTGCATGAGATGAGCCCACGCGCCGCCGGTCCCTTCGTGGCGATCAACTGTGCCGCCCTGCCCCACGACCTGATCGAATCGGAGCTGTTCGGCGTCGAGCGCGGCGCCTTCACCGGCGCCCAGGTGTCGCGGATGGGCAAGTTCGAGCGCGCCGACGGCGGCACCCTGTTCCTCGACGAGGTCGGCGAACTGCCGCTGGCCGCCCAGGCCAAGCTGTTGCGCGTGCTGCAGGAAGGCGAGATCGAGCGCCTGGGGGATGACCGTACGCGCAAGATCAACGTGCGCCTAGTCGCCGCCACCAACGTGGACCTGCACGCCGCGGTCAAGGCCGGGCGCTTCCGCAACGACTTGTTCTACCGGCTCAACGTCTATCCGGTGGTGATCCCGCCGCTGCGCGAGCGGGTCGCCGACATTCCGCTGCTGGTCGAGGCCATGCTGAAGCGTTTCGGAGCCCTGCACGGCAAGCGCCTCGCCGGCGTCACCGACAAGGCCCTGCGCGCCCTCAAGGGCCACGCCTGGCCCGGTAACATCCGCGAACTGGAGAACACCATCGAACGCGGCGTGATCCTTGCGCCGCAGGATGAATGGATCGAGGTGGAGCATCTGTTCGCCGGCCCGCAGGACTTCGAGGCCAGCCAGGTCGGCATCAACGATGCCGGCAGCCTGGACTCGGCGGATGCCGAAGATGCCACCGACGCCCTGTGCAAGCAGATCACCGCCGCCGGCATCGGGCTGGACGGCCTAGAACAGGCCCTGATCCAACACGCGGTCAAGGAAGCCAAGGGCAATCTGTCGGGCGCGGCGCGCCTGCTCGGCATCACCCGCCCCCAGCTCAACTACCGCCTCAAGAAGAAGGAAACCTCGTTGTAAGACACCGGCCGGCCGCACTCAGCCGGCGGAGGCCAGAGTGGTCGCAGCGGCAGTACGCCAGCGCTCTTCGATGACCTCCGCGGGCACCGGCCGGCTGAACAGATAGCCCTGCAGGAAATCGCAACCGCCACGCCGCAACAGGTCCGCCTGGCTTTCCGTCTCCACCCCCTCGGCGACCACCGCCAGGCCGAGGGTGCGGGCCAGCGCGAGGATGGTGTGGATGATCGCCACCCCATGCTCGTCCAGATCGGCCTCGCCGACGAAAGAGCGATCGATCTTCAGCACGTCGATCGGCAGGCGGCGCAGGTAGGCAAGGCTGGAATAGCCGGTACCGAAATCGTCGATGGCCACCGTCACGCCCAGTTCCTTCAGGGCCTGCAGGGTTTGCGCCGCGTCGTCCGGCCGGTTCATCACCATGCTCTCGGTCAGCTCGATCTCCAGCAGCGTCGGCGGGATCTCCGCCGCCTCCGCCTGACACAGGATCTCGCCGACCAGATCACCTTCGACGAACTGGCGGGCCGAGATGTTCACCGCCACCCGCTGCCAGCCGTAGCCGGCACGGTGCCAAGCGGCAATCTGCCGGCAGGCCTCACGCAGGGTCCACCGCCCCAGCTCGCCAATCAATCCGCAATCCTCCGCGACCGGAATGAACTGGGACGGCTGGATGGCACCGCGTTCCGCGTTGTGCCAGCGCAACAGCGCCTCGTAACCTACGATCTCTCCGCTACCGGCCACCACCTTGGGCTGGTAGTGCAGGCTCAGCTCCCCATGGGCCAGCGCATGGCGCAAGGCCGTCTCCAATTCCAGGCGCAACTGGGCGGCGTCCGACATCGCAGGCTCGAAGAAGCGGTACACGCCCCGCCCCGCGGCCTTGGCGGCGTACATCGCCACGTCGGCGTTCTTCATCAGCGTCGTGCCGTCCGTACCGTCATCCGGAAACACCGCGACGCCGATCGACGTACCGATATTGATGCGGTGAGACAGAACCTGGATCGGCTCGCTGATCGCCTCGATGATCTTGCGGGCCAGCATCGCGCAGACGCGGCCGTTCTGCAGGCCGCGTACCAGCACGACGAATTCGTCGCCTCCCAGGCGCGCGACAGTGTCGGACTGACGCACCAGCCCCTTCACCCGCTGGGCGACCTCCATCAGCAGCATGTCCCCGACCTGGTGGCCAAGGCTGTCATTGACGCTCTTGAACTGATCCAGGTCGAGGAACATCAGCCCCAGTTGCTCCCGGTCCCGGCGCGCCATCTCGATGCCGTGACGCAGGCGATCCTCGAGGAGGAAGCGGTTCGGCAAACCCGTCAGCGCATCGTGGAAGGCCAGGAAGCGGATACGCTCGTCCTTCTCCTGGGACTCGGTGATGTCCATGACGGCAAAGACATAATGCGTGACCGCGCCGTCCGCACCGCGCACCGCGTCGATGGAGCGGCGCTCGAGGAACAGGCCGCCGTCCGCCTTGCGGCTCCACACCTCGCCGCTCCAGTGCCCCAGGCGGCGCAATTCGCCCCACATGGCCTCGACGGCGAGCGGGTCGTGATCGGCCGGGTTGAGGGTCCCGATGGGCTGCCCCACGATGCTGGCGGGCGACATCCCGGTCATCGCGCAAAAGGCCGGATTGGCCTCGACGATCAGGCCTTCCGCGTCGGTAACGATGACACCGGCCGCGATGTTCTCGATGGCGGCCGAGGCCAGACGAACCTTCGCGGTGCGTTCGGCCACCATCTTCTCCAGCCCCGCATTCTGCGTCGTCAATGCATCGCGGGCGACGACCAGATCCCGGTTCAGGGCCTCGACGATCTCCTGCTGGTGCCGCGCCTCGCCCAACAGCCCCTGGTTCTCGATCAGGCTGCGCCGGGCCGTCAGCAGGGTCCGGCGGGCCCAATGGTGCGCCGACAACATGGTCAGCAGGTAGCCGATCGTCAGCCCACCGAGAATCGCTGAACCCGGCGACGGCAACACAAAGAACACGATGGCGCCCGGCAGCAGCAGACAGCCGATGTAGAAACGCGCCGACCACAGGACGGGCGCCAGCACCGACGCGGCCCGCCCGGCCAGGCCGAAATGAATGAGGGCCAGCACCAGAACTTCCTCGGTGCCTATGTCCGGCCGCAGCTGGAACGGCAACAGCGCCCACGACAGGGAGACGGCCGCCAGCGGCATCCAGAACAGGCGCTCCATGAACGGCAGGGAATGTTCAGCGAAGGTCCGCTCGCCCCAGCGCAGCGTCACCAGCCGGACGGCAATCACCGCGAACATCGCCATCAGCCACGGGGTCGCCAGCCAGTCGCCGGTCATCGACTTGTGCAGCCAGGCAATGCCAATCACGGCGATGCCATTGAGCAGGGCCCCCCCCTGCCCTTGGGCAAAGGCATTCTCGATCAAGGACCAGCGCAGCAACTGGTCCAGGCGGTTCTCGTTTTCCATACGGACGAATCTCGGACAACACCACCACCGGCATGCCGACAAATGTGCATTCCGGTGTTGCCCCACCCGATGCCGGGCCGGACAAACCTGCCCTTAACGACGCCGGCCTGGCGGACTTGAACACAGGACGACGGTGTCCGTGCCGTATTCCACACCACGGCCTGCCGAGGAAAAAGCAATGCCCTTCGCCATTTGGACAAAGGGCATTCGTATTGGATGCACCGGTCGGCCGCGACCTCCGTTGAGAGCCGGCAGGGCCGACTTCACGCAAGCCGCCCGGGTATCCGCGGGTTACCTCCAGACACTGTCCTGAACGTGTTCGTCCAGCGGCCTCGCGGGCCGCCATACGCCCATGTGCGACAGGCAAGCGTCAAAGGCGCCGGCCCAGTAATCAAGCCACCAACTCAGCGGGCTCATGATCCAGTTCCTCCTCGACCTTTCTTCATGCCGCAAGGAAGTCCGGAACGGGCCAGCGAAATGCTTGAAAACTCACTTTGCCCCCCGGATGCGGAAAATCCCGAAAAGCCGAAAAAAGTTACGACATGCGATACAGCGGGTCTAGCTTGCGCCTGCCGACCCTGCCTGTGTGCGGACTCTTTCACGGAGAGCCCACAATATTTCCTTATTGCACGCCACTCCCCCTCCTTTGAAAACGGGCAATGCTATTTTCCCGGTGCCTATAATGAGCAATATATACGCCAGAAAGAAAACCGCAATCAATTCAGTCGCTTGACCCTGCTTCGGAACGCTCCCTCAGTTGTCTAGTAAAGTTTCCCGACAACGTGATCCTGCCCGCGAGCCTTTTGGCACCGGAATCGCCCGCTTCCCGCCCACCCGACAAACAGTCTTTCTCCGAAATGGGATCAGGCCTTCTGATCCTGCAGTTTCCCAGTCCGCCCGAAACGCCCTTCCCAAATCAGCCAGGCTCATCCCGCACGCCCCCCGGGTAATCCCCTAAGCCCTTATATCTAAGGGAATACCCCTAACAAAACAACGCCATGCGCATCACTCACATGGCGTAATCTTTGCCGATCATTTTTTTGAGTTCGGGCGTCGCCACGCAATACGGCGGCATCAGCATTTCCGTTCACGCTCCCGTTTCCGTTCCGTTTCAATGTCGTTACAGAAAGGTAAGGACCATGGATTTCCTGATAGTCATCGCAGCCCTGGTGTTTCTGATGTTCATTGCCTACCGGGGCTACAGTGTCATTCTGTTCGCGCCCGTGGCGGCCCTCGGGGCCGTCCTGTTCACCGATCCGGGCCTCGTTGCGCCGGCCTTCACCGGTCTCTTCATGGACAAGATGGTCGGTTTCGTGAAGCTGTATTTTCCGGTCTTCATGCTGGGCGCGGTGTTCGGCAAGGTCATCGAGCTGTCCGGCTTCTCGAAGGCCATCGTCTCGTCGGTGATCAACATGGTCGGGCGCGAAAGGGCGATGCTGTCCATCGTGCTGGTCTGCGCGCTGCTCACCTATGGCGGCGTATCCCTGTTCGTGGTGGTCTTCGCGGTCTATCCCTTCGCCGCCGAGATGTTCCGCCAAGGCAACATCCCCAAGCGTCTGATCCCCGGCACCATCGCGCTGGGTGCCTTCACCTTCACGATGGACTCCCTGCCCGGCACGCCGCAGATCCAGAACATCATCCCGACCACCTTCTTCAAGACCAACACCTGGGCCGCCCCGTCGCTGGGCGTGATCGGCGGCATCTTCATCCTGATCGTCGGCCTGACCTTCCTCAACTGGCGCCGCCGCACTGCCCAGAACGCCGGCGAGGGCTACGGCGACAAGCTGCTCAACGAACCGGAACCCTTCACCCACGAGAAGCTCGCCAACCCGGTCATCGCAATCCTGCCGCTGTTCGTGGTCGGCATCTTCAACAAGGTGTTCACCAACCTCATCCCCGACCTCTACGGCAAGGTGCATGAACTGGCGCTGCCTGGCCTGGCCAAACCGGTGTCCACCGATGTCACCAAGATCGCCGCCATCTGGGCCGTGGAGGCGGCGCTGCTGCTGGGTATCCTGTGCGTGCTGGTGTTCGCCTTCAAGCCGGTGATGGAAAAATTCGCCGAGGGCTCCAAGGCGGCCGTCGGCGGCGCGCTGCTGGCCTCGATGAACACCGCCTCCGAGTACGGCTTTGGCGCCATCATCGCCGCGCTGCCGGGCTTCATCTACATCGCCGACGCCCTCAAGGCGATCCCCAACCCGCTCATCAACGAGGCGATCAGCATCACCACGCTGGCCGGCATCACAGGCTCGGCGTCCGGCGGGATGAGCATCGCACTGGCCGCCATGGCCGAGACCTTCATCGCCAACGCCCAGGCGGCCGGCATTCCGCTGGAAGTCTTCCACCGGGTCGCCTCGATGGCCTCCGGTGGCATGGACACCCTGCCCCACAACGGCGCCGTGATCACCCTGCTGGCGGTCACCGGCCTGACCCACCGGCAGTCCTACGGCGACATCTTCGCAATCACCGTCATCAAGACCTCAGCGGTGTTCGTGGTGATTGCCGCCTATTATCTTTTCGGTATCGTTTGAGCCTTGCCCCGAGTGCCAGAGGAGACAAACCGATGAGCCCCACCAAACAGAAAATCACCCCGCCCCAGGGCCGCAACACCGGCAAGGTGGTCAGCGCCGCCGATGCGGTCAAGCTGATCCGCTCGGGCGACACCGTCGCCACCACCGGCTTCGTCGGCATCGGCTTTCCCGAGAACATCGCCATCGCCCTTGAACAGCGCTTCCTCGAAACCCGCGACCAGAGTAGCGACGGGCGCGGCAAGCCCGAGGGGCTGACCCTCGTCTACGGGGCCGGCCAGGGCGATGGCAAGGACCGTGGCCTAAACCATCTCGGCCACGAAGGCCTGGTCAAGCGCGTCGTCGGCGGCCACTGGGGCCTGGTGCCGCGCCTGCAGGAACTGGCCGTCGCCAACCGCATCGAGGGCTACAACCTGCCCCAGGGCGTCATCACCCACCTGTACCGGGACATCGCCGCCGGCAAGCCGGGCACGCTGACTCGCGTCGGCCTCGGCACCTTCGTCGATCCGCGCTTCGGCGGCGGCAAGGTGAACAGCTGCACCACCGAGGATCTGGTGCGGGTCATGGAGATCGACGGCGAGGAATACCTGTTCTACAAGGCCTTCCCGATCAGCGTCGGCATCGTGCGCGGCACCACCGCCGACCAGGACGGCAACATCACGATGGAGAAGGAAGCCCTGACGTTGGAAGGCCAGGCCATCGCGATGGCGGTGCGCAACAGCGGCGGCATCGTCATTGCGCAAGTGGAGCGCATCGCCGAATCCGGTTCCCTCAACCCACGGCAGGTGAAAATCCCCGGCATCCTGGTGGACTGCGTGGTGGTGGCCGAGCGCCCCGAGTGGCATATGCAGACCTTCATGGAGCAGTACAGCCCGGCCTTCTCCGGCGAGATCCGCATCCCGGTCACCTCCCTCGAGCCGATGGAGATGAGCGAACGGAAGATCATCGCCCGCCGCGCGGCAATGGAGCTGATTCCCAACGCGGTGGTGAACCTCGGCATCGGCATGCCCGAAGGCGTCGCTGCGGTGGCCGCCGAGGAGCGGGTCATCGACCTGCTGACCCTCACCGCCGAGCCCGGCGTGATCGGCGGCATTCCGCAAGGCGGGCTCAACTTCGGCGCGGCGGTCAACACTGCGGCCATCGTGGACCAGCCGAGTCAGTTCGATTTCTACGACGGCGGCGGCCTCGACATCGCCTTCCTGGGCCTCGCCCAGGCCGATGAGCAGGGCAACCTCAACGTCTCCAAGTTCGGCCCCAAGCTGACCGGCGCCGGCGGCTTCATCAACATCAGCCAGAACGCCAAGAAGGTCGTCTTCGTCGGCACCTTCACCGCCGGCGGCCTCGAAGTGGCGCTGGAGGACGGGCAGCTGAAGATCCTCGTCGAAGGCAAAGCGGTCAAGTTCGTCAAGGAGGTGGAGCACCGCACCTTCAGCGGCGCCGAAGCCGTGCGACGCAGGCAACCAGTGCTGTACATCACCGAGCGCTGCGTGTTCGAGCTGACGCCGGACGGCGTCGAGCTGATCGAGATCGCGCCGGGCATCGACGTGGAACGGGACATCCTCGCCCACATGGCTTTCAAGCCGGTCATCCGCGGCACGCCGTGCCTGATGGACGAACGCATCTTCCGCGACGCACCAATGGAACTGCGCCAAAGCATCGTCGCAACGCCGCTCGAGTCACGCTTTCACTATGACACCGAACAGAACCTGTTCTTCATCGACTTCGACAACCTCCGCCTGCGCCATCCGGGCGACATCGAGAAGATCCGCGCCCTGGTCGCCAGCATCCTCGACCCGGTCGGCCACAAGGTGCCGGTCGTCGTGAACTACCACGGCTTCGACATCCTCGACGACCTCATCGAACCTTACGCGAACATGATCAAAGGCTTGATGGAGACCCATTACACCCGGGTGACCCGCTACGCCACCAACCCTTTCCTGCGGGCGAAACTCGGGGAAGCCCTGAGCGCACGACATGTTCCGCCGAAGATTTTCGACTCCGCCGAAGAGGCTCGCGCAGGGCTGACCGACAACCAGTGAGGGTTATTCGCGACAGCTGTTGCTGCAGTGCAACATAATGCACGATATCGCGCTGAATTTTTACACCCTTGCCATCGTCCTTAGAAGAGCCTGTGCTATCGTTTTTCACAGGAGGCCACGGGAGGGATTCAATCTGGGGCTTTTACTGTTCGATAACAACGTGTGGAGAAAACTATGGCTACAAAGCAAGAACAGCAATTCAACGAAATTCAGAAGAAGAGCCTGGAAGCCGCCATGCGCCTGGCCCAGCTCTCCATCGAGAACTCCCAGCGCATCATGGAGCTGCAGGTCGGCACCGCCAAGTCCCTTTTCGAAGAAGGCGTCGCCAACGCCAAGGCCCTGTCCAGCGTCAAGGATCCGGCCGAAGCCCTGAACCTGCGCACCGCCTACGCCCAGAGCACCACCGAAAAGATGCTGACCTGTGCGCGCGAGATCGCCGAGATCACCGCCAAGACCCAGGCCGAAGTCGGCAAGATGGTCACCGAGCAGCTGACCGGCGGCGGCCAGGACGTGGTTGATTCCTTCCAGAAGCTCTTCAAGGGCCTGCCGATCGGCGACCACAACGCCCTGGGCTCCATCCAGAGCGCCATGGACACCGCTCGTGCCGCCTACGAGCAGATGACCAAGGCCTCGACCGAAGCCTTCCAGGCCTTCACCAAGCTGACCCCGAAGAAGTAATTCCATCGGTCTGCTGGTATCGAACGGCGCCTGCGGGCGCCGTTTTTCATTGGTAGCGCCCATTCCGCTGTGCTGCACATGAATAGGCAGGGTTTGGTCGAATGAATTCGACCCCACATCCACATGACCGGCAACAGCATCCTGGTGTCGTTCCGCCGGTCCACGGCCACCTCCCCGTGGGGGCGAATTCATTCGCCCTGTCTCGACCAGAAAACGCGCAAGCGACACAGCCACAGCGGATGTGAAAACTACCGACTTCACCGCGAAATAACGAATTCGTCATAAGAGGATGGCATCGTCACGGGCTTTTACCCGGAGATTTCCATGCTCAAGCCCGCTCTCGCCCCGTCCTCTCCCTTCCGCCTCACCCCCGTCGCGCTGGCCTGTTGCAGCGCCTTGCTGCTGTCCGCCTGCGGCGGCTCCAACGATGGCAACAGCCTGCCGACGCTGAACGGCGACGCGCCCCTCGTCGTCGCCCACCGCGGCGCCTCGGGCTATCTGCCCGAAGAAACCCTCGAGGCCTACAGCATGGCCATCGACATGGGCGCCGACGTGGTCGAACCGGACCTGATCTCCACCAAGGACGGCGTGCTGATCGCCCGCCACGATCCCAACCTGGCCTACAGCACCGACGTGGCCAACCACCCGGAATTCGCATCCCGCAAGAAGACCATCCAGGTGGACGGCGAGACCCAGACCGGCTGGTTCGCCAGCGATTTCACACTGGCCGAGATCAAGACCCTCGGCGGCATCTCCACCGATGCCGAGCGCCCTCAGCAGTACAACGGCCTCTACAAGGTCATCACCTTCCAGGAACTGATCGACCTGGTGAAGGCCAAGAGCACCGCCAGCGGCCGCAGCATCGCCGTCTATCCGGAAACCAAGAACCCGACCTACCACCGCGATCTCGGCCTGCCGCTGGAAGACAAGCTCATCGACCTGATCAACAAGGCCGGCTGGAACAGCAAGACCGCCCCGATCTTCGTGCAGTCCTTCGAGCCGAGCAGCCTCAAGTACATGCGCAGCAAGGGCCTCAACACCAAGCTGATCCAGCTGATCGATGCGGATGACGTAAACCTCAAGACCGGTGCCCTCACCTACGCCATGCCTTACGACAAGCCCTACGACTGGGCTAAGGCCGGCGACAGCCGCCTGTTCAGCGCCATGGTCACCCCGGCCGGCCTCGCCGAGATCAAGACCTACGCCGACGGCATCGGCCCGTGGAAGCGCTACATCATCACCGTCAAGGGCACGCTGGACGCCAGCGGCAACCTGAAGGACATCAACGGCGACGGCAAAATCAACGAAGCCGACACCGTCAGCCAGCCTGCCACCACGCTGATCGCCGATGCCCACAAGGCCGGCCTGTTCGTCCACCCCTACACCTTCCGCAACGAAAAGCGCCGCCTCGCCAGCGACTACAAGGGCGACCCGCAGAACGAATACCTGGCCTTCTACCGCCTTGGCGTAGACGGCGTGTTCTCCGACTTCGCCGACACCGCGCTGGCCGCCCGCAAGACCTACCTGAAGGAAATGGGCCGCTGAGCCTCCACTGCGGGGGTTGCCTCCGTGGGGGCGAATTCATTCTCCCGCGTACCCGATTGGCGCGCAGAGATCGAATGAATCCGCCCCCACGAGCGGCATTCCGGCCCTGAAGCAATCACCTGGCTTTCATGTAATCGCAATACATCACTGCCATATTTGCCGTCTTTGACAAATCCCCTTTCCCTCGGAGGCTTCCGCAGCATGTTGAAACCCGTCTTCCTCGCCGTCGCAGCAGCCACGGCACTCCTCGCCGGCTGTGGTGGCAACAGCAGTAGCCATGATGCGCCGAAGAACGTCATCTTCTTCCTCGGCGACGGCATG
Organism: Pseudomonadota bacterium; assembly: GCA_018241665.1. Classification (GTDB taxonomy): domain Bacteria; phylum Pseudomonadota; class Gammaproteobacteria; order Burkholderiales; family Rhodocyclaceae; genus Zoogloea. Next base: position 213,526 of record JAFEDK010000002.1, on the reverse strand, counting down.
GGCATCAACACCCTGACCGCGGCACGCATCTACAAGGTCGGCGAGGACGGCGATCTGACCATCGACACGCTGCCCGAGACCGCCTTCGTCAAGACCTATTCGAACAACGCGCAGGTCACCGACTCGGCCCCGTCGATGGCGGCCTACATGACCGGCGTGAAGATGAACAACGAAGTCATCTCCATGTCGGCGGAGACCTCGGCCTTCGACGCCACCGGCAAGGACTACCTGAACGGCACCGACAGCACCTGTCCGAGCACCGGCAACGGCAAGGCCGTCACCACCCTGCTCGAACTGGCCAAGTCCGCCGGTTGGAGCACCGGCGCGGTGACTACCACCCGCATCACCCACGCCACCCCGGCCGTCACCTACGCCCACGTCTGCCACCGGGACGCCGAAAACACCATCGCCGCCCAGGCCGTGCCCGGCGGCGCCGGCTACAACACGGCCCTCGGCGACGGCGTGGATGTTCTCCTCGGCGGTGGCCGCCAGTTCTTCCTGCCCACCACCGCCGGTGGCAAGCGCACCGACGGCCGCGATCTGACCGCCGAGTTCGTGACCAAGGGCTACACCTACGTCAAGAACAAGACCGAGTTCGACGCCGCCGCGGCCAGCTCCACCAAGAAGCTCGTCGGCCTGTTCACCAGCAGCCACATGAGCTACGACCTCGACCGCGACCCGGCCGTCGAGCCCAGCCTGGCCGAGATGACCACCAAGGCCATCGACATCCTGTCGAAGAACGACAAGGGCTTCTTCCTGATGGTGGAAGGCGGCCGCATCGACCACGCCCTGCACGAGACCACCGCCAAGAAGGCGCTGCAGGACACCGTGGCCTTCGATGAGGCGATCAAGACCGCCATCGCCAAGATGAAGACCGTCGATGCCGACCTGAAGAACACGCTGATCGTCGTCACCGCCGACCACGACCACACCATCGTGCTGAACGGCTACGCCGCCCGCACCGGCGCCACCACCGCCAGCAACCCTGGCGTGCTCGGCCTGCTGAAGAACTTCGTCACCGGCGCGCTGAACCTCGACAGCTCCGGCACCCCCTTCACCATCATCGGCTTCGGCAACGGCGAAAACCGTCCGGCCACCCGCACCGCCCTCACCGATGCCCAGGTCGCCGACAAGAGCTACCACCAGGAAGCCGCCATCCCGATGGCCGCGGGCAGCGAAACCCACGGCGGCACCGACGTCTTCCTCGGCGCCATCGGCCGCGGTGCGGACAAGTTCACCGGCGTCATCACCAACACCGAAGTCTTCAACCTGATCCGCCAGTCGGTCGGCCTGTAAGCGGAGCTCACCCACGATGAAAACCCAGTTCAAGACCTGCGCGGCCGCCATCGCCCTGATCGGCGCCACCTCCTCCGCTATCGCCGCCGGCGAAGCCACCAACGTCATCTTCTTCCTCGGCGACGGCATGGGCCCCACCAGCGTCACCGCCAGCCGCATCTACAAATACGGCGAAGCCGGCCAGCTGACGATGGAAACCCTGAAGCGCACCGCGCGCATCAAGACCTACTCCAACGACGCCCAGACCACCGACTCCGCCCCGTCGATGGCCGCCTATATGACCGGCGTGAAGATGAACAACGAAGTCATCTCCATGAGCGCCGACACCAAGGCCTACAACGGCGCCACCGCGTATGTGAACAGCGCCACCGGCGACAGCACCTGCCCGGCCAGCGGCAACGGCACCGCCGTGCCGACCTTGCTGGAACTGTCAAAGGCCGCCGGCAAGTCGGTCGGCGCGGTGACCACCACCCGCATCACCCACGCCACTCCGGCCGCGACCTATTCCCACATCTGCCATCGCGACGGTGAGAACGACATCGCCGCCCAGGTGGTACCGGGCTCCGGCAAGTTCAACGCGGCCCTCGGCAGCGGCGTGGACGTGCTGCTCGGCGGCGGCTGGCGCCATTTCGTGCCGAGCACCGCCGGCGGCAAGCGCACCGACGGCAAGGACCTCACCGCCCTGCTGCAGGCAGCCGGCTACACCTACGTGAACAGCGGCACCGCCTTCAAGGCGATCGACCCGGCCGCCACCGGCAAGCTGGTCGGCCTGTTCAACAAGGACCACCTCAACTACGAGCTGGATCGCGCCAAGACGGCCAACAACATCGACGAGCCCAGCCTCGCCGACATGACCGAGAAGGCCATCAAGATCCTGCAGAAGAACAGCAAGGGCTATTTCCTGATGGTCGAAGGCGGCCGCATCGACCACGCGCTGCACGGGACCAACGCCAAGCGCGCGCTGGAAGACACCATCGCCTTCGACGACGCCATCAAGCGCGCCCTCGGCCTGGTGGACCTGAAGAACACGCTGATCGTCGTCACTGCCGACCACGACCACACGATGACCATCAACGGCTACGCCCACAAGGGCAACCCCATCCTGGGCAAGGTCACCGATATCAAGCAGACCACCGTGCAGGGCAAGCCCGTGCTGGCCAACGCCGCCGACAGCAAGCCCTACACGGCACTGGTGTTCGGCAACGGCGGCGGCCCCCGCAAGGCTGTCCGCGACGACCTGACCAATGTGGACACCAGCGCCGACGACTACATCCAGGAAGTCGGTGTCAACCTTGGCGCTGTCGGCAACGAAACCCACGGCGGCGGCGACGTGATGCTGTTCGCCGGCGGTGCCGGCAATGCCGGCTTCAAGGGCACCATGGTCAACACCAAAGTCTTCAGCCTGGTGAAGTCCGCCCTCGGCCTCTGATCCCGGTCGAGCCATCCCAAGGGGCATCCCTGGACTGAAAACCAGCCCCTATTCGCCCGACCTTTCCAGGTCGGGCTTTTTTCGTTTGTCCGCGGCTCGAGCCCGGACAGTGGCCCACGAGACTCTGCCTGTTGAGGCTTTACCTGTGGGGGGCTCCGCTTGTAGGGGCTCTGCCTGTGGGGGCGAATTCATTCGCCCACGGCGCTCGAAGTGCACGCAGCGGGCGAATGAATTCGCCCCTACAGGCAAAACCTCACAGAACTCACCCCACAAACTCGCCACACAGAATCCACCCTGCAACCATCCTTCACCCCGATCACCATGAAACGACTGCTCCCCGCCCTGCTGGGCATTCTCCTCGCCGCCCCCGCCGTCGCCGGCGACCTGGCCCTCAAAGTCGAACACGACATCACCACCCTCGGCGCCGACGGCGTGACCCGCATCGTGCGCTTCGGCGAACGCCTGGTCCGCCGGGACGAGCAAAGCTGGGTCGAGCGCATCCTTCCGGCCCACGCCCACGAAACCGAAGACCACAAGGCCGGCGACAAGAATCACAAGCACATGGACACCTCCGCCGCCGCCCGCTGGGTGCAGCGCGGCAACGACGGCAAGCTGCGCGTGCGCATCGTCAATGGGCACGAAAGGATGATCGTCGACATCGCCCCGGTGGATTACGCCAACATCGGCTTTGATGGCAAATGGACCACCGCCAACCAGCTGCTCGACCCCGAACAGCTCAAGCGCATGAAGACCAGCAGCCGCAGCGCCCCGGCCGGTACCCGCTGGTATGAAGGTGGCACCTCGCAGACCCGCGTGCAGGTGCTGTGGGACGAGAAGGAACAATACCCGCGCCGCATCGAATCGGCCAATCCAGCCGGCACCCAGCGCAGCACCCTGATCGCCACCCGCGAGGCCATGCCCGCCAGGCTGCCGTGGACCCGCCTCGACGGCTATGTGCAAAAGGAATATTCAGACCTGCTCGATTGATTCCCCCGGCCGCGCCAAAAAAATGCTATTTATATATTGATGCAGGCGGATCGCGGAGGGAGAGGATTCACAGGGCGGTCCGGCTGCGTCGCAGGGCATTCTTGCCCCTACCCAAGCATGAAAGGTACGGCCATGAGCAACTACGGACAGCTGGCGCACTACCAGCTCGATCACTTCGCACTGGACATCACGCCCTATGTGACCCGCGAACTCAATCCCCACGAGGCCGGCGTCGCCGTGCAGTACGGTGCGGACTTCCAGGTCCGCTTCACCCGCCAGGGCAGCCACGAGCATAAGCTCGGACTGCTCCAGCTGATCCTGCCCCGCACCCAGCTGTTCGCCCACACCGTCGTCGGCGAGTGGAACATCGACAAGCGCTATCCCGAAGACGACACCGCCATCGTTCTCGAGCAGTGCCTTTACGGCAGCGACGGGGTGAAGATCGGCGGGCACTCGGACACCTACGCCGGCCAGGAGATGCGCCAGCTCGGCGAAAACGAATGCTGGCTGATCGATACCCCGCGGGAGATCAACGGCAACTTCGAGCGGGGCGTATTCACCGGTCTCACCAACACCAAGTTCGCCAACTACGTCGTCGAACTCGACGGCCCGATCGGCCGTCTCTACAACACCGGCATCACGTGGGGCTACTCGGTGCAACAGTACGGCAGCCGGCCGGGGCATTTCGACATGCACGTGCTGGAACCACGACTGATCCAGCTCACGGATCACAACGAACATCTGGCCGCCATCGGCAGCTTCCTCAATGTCCCCAGGGGAAAACTCGCCGAGCTGATCCGCTGATCCCTCCCGGCATGCACCTGCGTGCGCCCGGTGGTCACGCCCGCGCAACATTGGCGGGCTATCTTTTCGACATCTCGGGCCTGCGGCCCGAAGCGCCGGACCACCAGACCCACGCCCTTCCATGCCGATCACCGCCACGCCAGCCCGTCTGGCGCGCCTTGTTGCTCCTCTCCTGCTCGCTACCGGCCTGAGCGCCTGTTCGCCGACCCAGCTGGTCATGCGCGGCGTTGCCGACCAGCTGGCCGCTCAGGGCCAATCCAGCGAGGATGACCTGGAGCTCGCACGCGATGCCAGCGCCTTCTACCTCAAGCTGTCCGAATCGGTGCTGCGCCAGCAGCCCCGTCACGCCCCGCTGGCCGCGGCGGTGGCGGGTGGCTTCACCCAGTACGCCTACGCCTTCGTCGCCTTCGAGGCCGACCGCCTGGAAGCCACCGACGCCAAGGCCGCCCAGCGCCTGCGCGAACGCGCCGCCCGCCTGTACCTGCGTGGCCGCGACCACGCCCTCACGGCCCTCGAAGCAGCCCAGCCTGGCTTCCGCGCCCAACTCGCCGCTGGTCGCCCCCTGCGCCTCGAGCCCGAACAGGTCGCCCTTGCCTACTGGGGCGCCGCCTCGTGGGGCGGCCTGATCTCCCTGTCCAAGGACGACCCCGACACCGTTGCCGACCTGCCTCTCGCCATCGCGCTGGCGCAGTTGGCCTGGCGCACTGACCCGGGCTTCGGCAACGGCAGCCTGGCCGGCCTGATGGGCAGCTTCGAAGTCGCCCGCCCCGATGGCAGCCGCCAGCAGGCCCTGGCCTATTTCGACGAGGCCCTGCGCCTCGGCAACGGGCGCAATGCCGGCGCCTTCGTCGGCAAGGCCGAGGGCATCGCCCAACCGGCCGGCGACAAGGCGGCCTTCCTCGACCTGCTCCAGCAAGCCGTCGCAATCCAGGCCCCACCGGGCAGCCCGCTGGCCCTGTCGAACGAAGTCATGCGCCGCCGCGCGCGCTGGCTGATCGAGTCGGCCGACGACCTGTTCTGAAGCCCGCTCCGGCCGCCCGCCGCCCGCCACCCACGGCTCCACCCGGCCGCCCTCAACGTACAGAAAGACGCCCCATGTTCAAGTTCAGCCGCCTCGCCGCCCTCGCTGTCGGACTCTTCCTCGGCGCCAATGCCATGGCCGCCGGCCAGCTGCGCATCGGCACCCTGGCCCCGAAAAACTCCCTCTACCACCGCCAGCTGATGGAGGTCGGCGAAGCCTGGCGCAACGCCCAAGGCGACGGCGCCAAGTACGTGATCTACCCGGACGGCGCCCAAGGCGGCGAAACCGACATGGCCCGCCGCATGCGCATCGGCCAGTTGCAGGGCGCCCTGCTATCGGTGGTCGGCCTGCGCGAGATCGAGCCGTCCATTGCCGCGCTGCAGAACATGCCGCTGCTGTTCCGCAGCTGGGACGAAGTGGACTACGTGCGCGAGAAGATGCGTGCCGGCATGGAAAAGAAGTTCCTCGACAAGGGCTTCGTCGTGCTCGCTTGGGGCGACGCCGGCTGGGTGCGCTTCTTTTCCAAGGAGCCGGCCCTACGCCCCGACGACTACAAGAAGATGAAGTTCTTCGCCTGGGCCGGCGAATCGGAGCAGCAGGAGATCATGAAGAGCCTCGGCTACACGCCGGTGCCGCTGGAAACCTCCGACATCCTGCCGTCGATCCAGACCGGCATGATCAATGCGGTGCCCGCCACGCCTTACTTCGCGCTGGCCAGCCAGGTCTATAACACCGCCCCGCACATGCTCGACATCAACTGGGCGCCCATCGTCGGCGCGCTGGTGGTCACCAAGAAAAGCTGGGACGAGATGAGCCCCGCTGCCCAGGAAGCCCTGCGCAGCGCCGGCGCCAAGGCCGGCCTGCAGATGCGCACCAAGGCCCGCCAGGAAGTGGACGAAGCCGTCGAGGCGATGAAGAAACGCGGCCTGCAGGTACATAAGCCCAACGCCGAGCAGATGAAGGAATGGAACGACCTGGCCGACAAGCTCTACCCGCGCATCCGCGGGAAGATGGTGCCGGCCGACACCTTCGACGAGGTGTTCGCACTGCTGAAGGCTTATCGGGCTGGCAAGCGCTGAAGCTGTGACGGGCGAATGAATTCGCCCCTACGGCCCGATCCGATGCACAGCCATCACAACCACAGGCTCTTGCTGTGGGCTCTTGCTGTGGGGGCGAATTCATTCGCCCTCGCCCTGTGGTCAACCAACCTTTCTCACTCCCTGAGGGCGACTGAATTCGCCCCCACGAGCGCCTCGCTCCACCGGATCCCCCATGCGCCGCCTGCTTTCCTTCGATGAAGCCATCGCCTCCGCGGCACTGGCGCTGATGACCCTGATCCCGCTGGTGGAGATCGCCCTGCGGCCGCTGCACGGCAAGGGCATCGACAATGCGCCGCTGCTGGTCCAGCACCTGGGTCTCGCGCTGGCGATGTTCGGTGCCCTCGTCGCCGAACGGGGTGGACACCTGACCAGTCTCGGCAACGGCTTCTCCACATCGCGAAACCCGGTGGTGCGCACGGCCTCGACGGTGTTCGCCAAGGGGAGCGCCGCTGTGCTGTGCGGCATGCTCGGCAGCGCCAGCTGGAACTTCGTCGCCAGCGAACTGGAGGCCGGCCGCGAACTCGCCTACGGCATTCCGGTATGGGGCGTGCAGGCGCTGATGCCGGCCGGCTTCGTGCTGCTGGGCCTCAAGCTGGGTAGCCGCTGCTCCGACTACCGGATCGCCAGCCTGCTGCTCGGGATTGCGCTGACCGCCGGCGGCTTCGCCTTCGCCCGCCATTTCGACGACGCGACGCTGCCCCTCGCGCCGCTCGCCCTGTGGCTGGTGCTGGCGCTGCTGGCCGGGGCGCCGATCTTCACCATCCTCGGCGGCCTCGCGCTGGCCCTGTTCTGGTCTGAGGGCCAGCCGCTGGCCTCGGTACCCCTCAGCCATTACCAGATCACCGTCAATCCGTCCCTGCCGGCGCTGCCGCTGTTCACGCTGGCCGGCCTGGTCTTCGCCCGCAGCGGCGCGGCCGGCCGCCTCGGCACCCTATTCACTGCCTGCTTCGGCGGCGGCGTCACTGGCACGGCCATTGCCGCGGCGCTGCTGTGCTCCTTCTTCACCGCCTTCACCGGCGGTAGCGGCGTCACCATCCTGGCCCTCGGCGGGCTGCTGCTGCCGCTGCTGCGGGACGCCGGCTTTCCGGAGCGCAAGGGCATCAGCCTGGTGACCAGCGCCAGCGCCCTGGGCGTGCTGCTGGCGCCGTCGGTGCCGCTGATCATGTACGCGATCATCGCCCGCGTACCGATCAACACCATGTTCCTGGCCGGCATCGTCCCGGCGCTGGTGATGGTCGCGTTCCTGCTGCTCATCGGCGGCTATCTGCGCCGCGGCAACGGTAGCTCCACGGACACCGCCCAGCCTCGCCCCGATGCCCGCGCCGCGCTGACCGCCGCCTGGGCGGCCCGCTGGGAGATCCTCGCCCCGCTGGTGGCCATCGGCTCGCTGGTCAGCGGCATGGCGACGCCCACCGAGAGCGCGGCCCTGACCGCCGCCTACGCGATCCTCACCCAGGCCATCGCCCACCGGGAGCTGGACTGGGCGCGGCTGCGCCGCTGCCTGGCCGACTGCGCACAGGTCATCGGCGGCGTGATGCTGATCCTCGGCATGGCGCTGGGCCTCACCAACTACCTGGTGGACGCCGGCATTCCGGACGCTGCCGTGGAATGGGTGCAACAGGCGCTGCCGAACAAGTTCGCCTTCCTGGTGGCGCTCAACGTGTTCCTGTTCCTCGCCGGCGCGCTGATGGAGATCTACGCCGCCATCGTCGTGCTGGTGCCGCTGCTGTTGCCGGTGGCGATCAGCTACGGCATCGACCCGGTGCACTTCGGGGTGATCTTCCTGGCGGTGATGGAGATGGGCTTCCTGTGCCCGCCGGCGGGCATGAACATCTTCTTCGCGTCGGCGATGTTCGCCAAGCCGATCCGCGAGGTGGCGGTGTCGGTACTGCCGGCCCTGCTGGCGATCTTCCTCGGCGCGCTGGCGATCTCCTGGCTGCCGTGGCTGGCCACCGGACTGCCAGGCTGGCTGGGATGAACTGGCTGCCCCGTAGGGGCGAATTCATTCGCCCCCACGGTAATGGAACCCCGGAGATCCGCTAAGGCATTCCGCTGCGGGGGCGGAGGGACTAACCCGCCTTCCTCGCTTCGGGTTTCTTGTCGGCAACCGGCGCCACGACCACCACATCGCCGTCGGCGAGGGAATCGGCCGGATTCAGCACGATCCGGTCGGCGGCCTTCACACCGCTGCCCAATTCCACCTCCACGCCCAGCTCGCGCTTGATGGTGACCGGCTGCAGGTGCACCTTGCCATCGCTACCGAGCACCGCCACCCGCGGCCCCTCGGGACGGAACAGCAGCGTGTTGCTCGGCAGGCGGAAGTGCCCCTCGTTGTCTGCGGCGGCGGCCTTGATGTCCACCCGGGCGTAAGCCCCCGGCAGCAGCTCTCCGTTCGGATTGGGCAGGGTGATCTCGACCTGCAGCGTACGGCTGACGGTGTCGATGGCCTTGGCCGTGCGCACGATGCTGCCGCTGAAGACGCGCCCCGGCCATTCCTGCAGGCTCACGCTGGCCTTGTCGCCCGGCTTGACCTGGCGGGCAAAGCCCTGGGGCACTTGTAGGTAAATGCGCAGTGGGTCGGCGCGCGTAAGCACGAAGAGCTGCTTGGTGCTGCCGCCCGCATCGACCAGGTTGCCCACGTCCACCGTGCGCCGGGTAATCACGCCGGCGAAGGGCGCGGTGACCTGGTTGTAGCCGAGCTGGCTCTGCAGGCGCTGCACGGTGGCGGCGGTCAGCGCGGTGGCGGCAACCGCCTGGGCGTGGGCGTTGCGGCGCTCATCCACCTCCTGCTGGGACACGGAGTCCAGCTTGCGCAGGCTCTCCCAGCGCTCCAGGGAACTCCTGGCCAGGGCCAGCGCCGCCAGGGCCTGATTGTGGGCGGCCTTGGCCTCGACCAGTTGCTGGACCACCTCTGGCGTGTCGATGCGCGCCAGCACCTCGCCCGGCTTCACGTTGTCGCCGATGTCCTTGTACCAGGCGGCCAGGTAGCCGCTGGTCCGGGCATAGATCGGCGCCTCGGAATAGCCCTGCAGGGTGCCCGGGAGGCTCAGCAGGTTTTCGCCACCACCGCTCTTCGGCGATACGACGTTAACGTGGCGGGTCGCATGGACTTGGGCCGCGGCAGCCAGATCGTTGGCGGTAGCCGTGCGCTGCGCCGCGATGCCAGCCACACCGGCGCCCAGCGCGGCCAGGCCCAGCAGTGCCAGGTTGCGGCTGCGCTTGAGCAGGCGCAGGCGATGGATGCCGTGGGCGGCCTCGTGGGCATGCAGGCCGTGGATACCGATGTTCGAATGGCGGGAATCAGTCATGTCAGGAATGTCCTTCGGCAAGGCTGCCCTGGGGCTGTTGCGGCCGGGCCGCGGCCCGGCGGGCGAGAGTTTGATGTACCGCGGCAAACACCAACGGCACGAAGACCAGCGTGGACAACGTGGCGAACAGCAGGCCGCCGATGGCCGCGCGGCCGAGGGGCGCGTTCTGCTCTCCGCCCTCCCCGAGGCCGATGGCCATCGGCAGCATGCCCATGATCATCGCCAGCGCGGTCATCAGCACCGGGCGCAGCCGCGTGGCCCCGGCTTCCAGCGCGGCCGACAGGGGCGGCTCGCCGGCGGCGAGGCGTTCGCGGGCGAAGGACACCATCAGGATGCTGTTGGCGGTGGCCACCCCGATCGTCATGATCGCCCCGGTGAGCGCCGGCACGCTGAGGGTGGTGCCGGTGAGGAACAGCATCCACGCGATGCCGGCCAGGGCCGCCGGCAGCGCCGTGATGATGATGAAGGCGTCCACCCACGACTGGAAATTGACGACGATCAGCAGGTAGACCAGCACGATGGCCATCACCACCCCGACACCCAAACCGATGAAGGACGAGTCCATCGTGCGTGCCTGGCCGCGCAGGGTGACCTTGCTGCCCTTCGGCAGCTGCGGCCGGAGTTCCTCCACGATGCGCTCCACGTCGGCCACCACCGAACCCAGGTCGCGCCCGCTCACGCTCACGTAGAGGTCAATCACCGGCTCGATGTTGTAATTCGAGATGATGGCGGGCTCCCTTGCGGACGACACCTGGACCAGATTGTTGAGCAGCTGGTTGGGTGCCCCGCCGGTGCCGGCCACCGGGATCTGCAGCATCGAATCGATGGAGTCGACCTTGTACTGGGGCGTCTGCACCGAGATGTTGTAGGCCACGCCGTTCTTCGGATTGAGCCAGAAACTCGGCGCAGTCTGGGAACTGCCGGACAAGGGGATCAGGATGTTCTGCGCCACGTTGGCCGGGCTCAGGCCCAGTTGCTGCAGGCGGCTGCGGTCCATCGACAGTTGCAGGGCCGGCTGGTCGAGGCGCTGGTGGATATGCACGTCCACCGCGCCGGGCACCTGCCGCACCGCGTTCTCCACCAGGGCGGCGAAACGGTAGTTGTCCTGCAGCTTGTTGCCGGCCACCTGCACGTCGATCGCCGCGGGCAGGCCGAAATTGAGGATCTGGGTCACCACTTCGGCGGGCTGGAAGAAGAACTCGACGCCCGGAAAGCGGCGCGGCAGTTCCTCGCGCAGGCGGTCCACATAGACCGCCGACGGTCCGTGCCCCGCCTTCAGTGCCACCAGGATTTCCCCGTCCAGCGTACCGATGGTGCCAGCGTTGCTGTAAGACAGGTTGATGCCGCTGTAGGGCAGGCCCAGGTTGTCCACGATGGTTTCCAGCTCTGCCGCCGGGATCTGCTCCCGGATCACCGCGTCGATGCGGTCGGCGATACGCGCCGTCTCCTCAATGCGGGTGCCGGTGGGCGTGCGGAAGTGCAGACGGATGACGCCGGCGTCCACCGCCGGGAAGAAATCGCGGCCGAGGAAGAAATACAGCCCGGACGACAGCATGCAAGCCCCCAGGAAGATCGCGATGAAGCCGCGGCGGCGCGGCAGCAGCGCACTGAGCAGCACGATGTAACTGCCGCGCAGGCGCTCGAAGCCGGCATCGAAGCGCCGGTACAGGCGCTGCAGCAGGCTGTCCCCGCCCGTTTCCCGGTCGGCACCGTGGCGCTGGTTCTTCATGAACAGCAGCGCCAGCGTCGGCACTAGCGTGCGGGACAGGATGTAGGAAGCGATCATCGCGAAGATCACCGCCTCGGCCAGCGGCACGAACAGGAAGCGCGCCACACCGGTTAGGAAGAACATCGGCACGAAGACGATGCAGATGCACAGTGTGGACACCAGCGCCGGCACGGCGATCTCCCCGGCGCCTTCGCGGATCGCCGTCTCCAGGTCGTGGCCCAGGTGCAGGTAGCGCTCGATGTTCTCGATGGTCACCGTCGCGTCGTCCACCAGGATGCCGACCGCCAGCGCCAGCCCCCCGAGGGTCATGATGTTGATCGTCTCGCCGAGGGCGTACAGCACCAGGATGGACGACAGCACCGACAGCGGAATGGAGATGGCGATGATGCAGGTGGTGCGCCAGTTACCGAGGAACAGCAGGATCATCGCGGCGGTCAGGCAGGCGGCGATGAGGCCTTCATGCACCACGCCGGAGATCGCCGCCTTGACGAACACCGACTGGTCGAACAGCGGCGTAACGGTGATGTCCTCCGGCAGGCTCGGCAGGGCGTCGGCCAGGGCCGTGCGGAGGGAGTCGATGATCTGCAGCGTGGATGCACCACCGCTCTTCAGCACCGACTGCAGCACACCACGGCTGCCGTCCTGCCGCACGATATTGGTCTGCGGCGAGAAGCCGTCGCGCACCACCGCCACGTCGCGCACGTAAACCGCCTGGCCATTGCCGATGCGCACCGGCAGGTCGTTCAACTCCTCGACGGTGCGGGATGCGCCGTTCACCTTGACGTTGAACTCGGTGGCGCCGAGCTTGGCGGTGCCACCGGGCAGGATCAGGTTTTGGGCGTTGATCGCGTTGACCACGTCGAGGGGCACCAGACCCTTTGCCTGCAGCGCATTGGTGTCGATGTCCACCGACACCACCCGGCTCTTGCCACCATACGGGAAGGGCATCGCCACCCCGGGGATGGAGACCAGCTTGGGGCGCAGGCTGTTGAAGGTGGTATCGAAGAGCACCTGCTCCGGCAGCGTCTTGCTCGACACCCCGAGTTGCACCACCGGGATCGCCGAGGCGGTGTATTTGATCACCAGCGGCGGATTGAGGCCGGGCGGCAGCAGGCGCAGCGCGCCGCCCTCGGTCGAGGCGATCTGGGCCAGCGCGGTTTCCACGCTGCCATGGGGCTGGAGGAACACCTTGATGATCGACATCCCGTTGTAGGACTGGGATTCCAGATGCTCGATGTCACTCACCGTGGTGCCCAGCAAGCGCTCGTTCGGCGTGGTGATGCGCTGCGCCATCTCCTGCGGCGACAGGCCGTTGTAGCTCCAGATGATGCTGATGACCGGGATGTTGATCTCCGGCAGCACGTCCGTGGCGATGCGCAGCAGCGCCAGTGGCGTGGCCAGGAAGATCAGCAAGGCCATCACGATGAAGGTGTAGGGGCGGCGCAGCGCGATATTGACGATCCACATGGTCTGGCTCGTCCGTATCAGCGTCCGGCTGACGGCAGGAAAGCGGATTTGAATTGGGGAGGCATGAGGCTGGCCCCTCGCTGGAGGCTTCGATCAGGAACGGAACGGTTTGTTTGGCACGCGGCTACGTGCCATCCGCTTTCATAGCAGCAATCGCGCCAGCCTCATTTCCGCCCCTGCAATGCAAACAGGCCGCTGCGGACGGCAGCGGCCTGTTGAAATGACGACATCCGGGCAGCAGGGCTGCTGCCCGCAACGCAAGCGCAATCAGTCCCAGCGGGACGCCGCGTCGTCGTCCGCCTCGCGGGCATCCACCCAGCGCCCGCCCTCCGGCGTGTCTTCCTTCTTCCAGAACGGGGCGCGGGTTTTCAGGTAGTCCATGATGAACTCGCAGGCCGCGAACGCATCGCCCCGGTGGGAGGACGCCACGCCGACGAAGACGATGCGATCACCGGGCACCAGCCGCCCAAAGCGGTGGATCACCCGCGTGCCGAGCAGGCTCCAGCGGCCGTAGGCTTCCGTGACGATGGCTTCGAGGGACTTCTCGGTCATGCCGGGATAGTGTTCGAGGGTCATCGCCGACACCTCGCTGCCTTCCCCGCTCAGCTTGTCGGCCCGCACCAGGCCGACGAAGCTGGCCACCGCGCCCACGTCGGCACGGCCGGCGGACAGCGCCGCGATCTCCGCGCCGACGTCGAAGTCGGCCTCCTGGACCGCCACGGAATCGAACTGCCGCTGGATTTCACTCATGTCAGCCTCCGGTGACCGGCGGGAAAAAGGCGATCTCGTCCCGGTCCGCCACCGCCACGTCGGCTCCGACCATTTCCTGGTTGATCGCCGCACGCACGTTGCGGCCTTCCCCGAGGGCCTCCCACACCCCGCCGCGGCGGGCCAGGTGGGCGCGCAGGTCGCCCAGCGTAGCAATGCCGGCGGGCAGCGTGAGGGTTTCGTGGGAGTAACCGAGGGTCTCCCGCAGATTGGCGAAATACAGAACCTTGACACTCATGACAGTAGTTCGGAATAAGGAATGAAACGCACCCGGTCGCCGGCCTTGATGACCTGCCCGGAAGGATTGTCCACGAGGCCGTCGGCCCACACGGTGGACGTGAGCACGCCGGGCCCCTGGTTGGGATACAGCTCGACGCGGCCGTCGGCGCCCAGGCGCGCGCGCAGGAATTCCCGACGGCGGTCGGGTTTGGGCCAGTCGAAGGCCGCCTCCAGCGGGATCGCCTTGGGCAGGCAGTCCTTGACGCCCTGGGCGCGCAGCACGAAGGGCCGCACCAGCAGGATGAAGGTGACGAAGCTCGACACCGGGTTGCCCGGCAGGCCGATGAAGGCCGCGCCGGCGCCGCCGGCCGGATCGTTCACATGGCCGTAGGCCACCGGCTTGCCGGGCTTCATCGCGATCAGCCAGGAATCCAGCCGCCCTTCCCCCGTCACCGCCGGCTTGATGTGGTCTTCCTCACCCATCGACACGCCGCCGCTGGTGACGATCAGGTCATGCCGGCCGGCCGCCTCGCGCAGCGCCGCGCGGGTCGCATCGAGCTTGTCCGGCACGATGCCCAGGTCGCTGACCTCGCAGCCGAGGGCTTCCAGCAGGCCGCGCAGCACGTAGCGGTTGGAGTTGTAGATGGCGCCGGGCGGCAACGGCTCGCCGGGCATCACCAGCTCGTCGCCGGTGGAGAACAGCGCCACCCGCAGGCGCCGCAGCACCGGCAGCGTCGCGCAGCCCACCGATGCGGCGAGGCCCAGCATCTGCGGATTGAGGCGCACACCGGCGGACAGCACGGTGCTGCCCTCTGCGATGTCCTCGCCGGCACGGCGCACCCACTCGCCGGGCTTGGGCAGATGGTTGATGACCACTCCGTCGCCGTCCGTTTCGCACAGCTCCTGCATCACCACAGCATCGGCACCAGCCGGAATCGGCGCGCCGGTGAAGATGCGCGCCGCGGTGCCGCGGGCCAGCGTGTGGCCGACGCTGCCGGCCGGGATGCGCTGGCCGATGACGAGGCGCGTGCCGGCGGCTGGCAGATCGGCGGTGTTCACCGCGTAGCCGTCCATGTGGGAATTGTCGAGGGGCGGCACGTTGAGGCCGGACACCTGGTCGGCGGCCAGCACGCGGCCGAGGGCTACCGACGTGGGTACCGTATCGACGGCCGTCACCGGCTGGGCGGCCGCCAAGAGCGCGTCGCGCACCTCTTCGAAAGGACGCAGGGAAGTATTCATAGGAGCCCCTGATGGTGGAGGATGAAATCGGCCACGGCGGCCGCATCGTTGAGATTCAGACAGGTCATGGGGGCATCGAGTGCCGCGTCGGTGGCGATCGCGACGACGGACGGATTGTCGGGATACTGCAGCGGACGGCCGTGGGCCGGGCGATACACCTCGATCTTGGGTATCGGCACCGCCTTGAAGCCTTCCACCAGCACGATGTCGCAGGGCGACAGGCGTTGGAGTTGGGCGCCCAGATCGGGTTCCGTCTCGCCGCGCAATTCGTGCATCAGCACCCAGCGCTCGTCCGACACCAGCAGGATCTCGCTCGCCCCCGCCTCCCGGTGGCGCCAGGAGTCCTTGCCCGGCTTGTCGATGTCGAAACCATGATGCGCATGCTTGATCACCGACACCCGGAAACCCCGGGCGGTGATCTCCGGAATGATCTTCTCGATCAGCGTGGTCTTGCCCGAACCGGACCAGCCGGCAAACCCGAATACCTTCATGACCCGCGCCACCAACGGATTGACAGGCGCGGGATTGTAGCAAGGGCGTGCCGCCAAAATCCTTGACCTACCCCCTGTTGGGGCGAATTCATTCGCCCTCTATCGGTTGAATAAAGTCCGCGGGCGAATGAATTCGCCCCCACACCGATCAGCGCCCGCTGGCCGGCGGTGGCAGGTCTTCGAGGAAGGCGACGACTTCCGCCTCGACTTTCGAGCGGGTCATCGGCGGCAGGCTCTGCCAGACGCGTTTGCCGTAGGGCTTGGTGAGCATGCGCGGGTCGCAGATGGCGAGGACGCCCTTGTCGCGTTCAGTGCGGATCAGGCGGCCGGCGCCCTGCTTGACGTTGATGACGGCGCGCGGCAGCTGGTATTCCATGAAGGGGCTGCGGCCGGATTTCTGCATGTGCTCGATGCGTGCGGCGAGCACCGGGTCGTCGGGCGGGGCGAAGGGCAGCTTGTCGATGACGACCACCGACAGCGCGTCGCCGGGCACGTCCACGCCTTCCCAGAAGCTCTGGCTGGCCACCAGGATGGCGTTGCCGAGGCGGCGGAAGCGGTCGAGGAGTTCGGTGCGCGAGCCCTCGCCCTGGATCAGCAGCGGCAGGTCGAGCTTTTCCCGTTCCAGGTAGTCGCCGATCAGCTCGTGGATGCGCCGCATGGCCTTCAGCGAGGTGCACAGCACGAAGGTGCGCCCCTGGGCGGCGCGGATCAGCGGGAAGGCGACCTTGGCGACGGCGTCCGGGTAGTCCGGGCTGTTGGGCTCGGGCATGCCCTGGGGGGCGTAGAGGACGGCCTGGGCGGGGTAGTCGAAGGGGCTGCCCCACACGGCCGTTTCGATCGGCGGCTCGACCCAGTGCAGGCCCAGCTCGCGGCAGTAGTGGCCGAAGTCCTTGCCGACCGCCAGCGTGGCCGAGGTGAACACCCAGGCCCGCGGGTGGCCGTCCATCTGGCGCTTGAAGATGCTGGCGATGGACAGCGGCGTGGCGTTGAGGGACAGGGCCTGGCTGAAGACTTCCACCCAGCGCACCCAGTCGGTGTTCTCGGGCTTGATCCAGCGGGCCAGGATCTCCTGCAGCTCCTGCGTGCGGCGCAGGCAGTTGGCCAACCCTTCGGAGCGCTCGGCCTGGGTCTCGACGATGGCGCCGAAGGCGGCCAGTTCGTCACCGAGGGCTTCCAGCGCCTCGTGGAAAGGCTTGTTGTCTTCCATCTGCGCGAAGCCGAAGCGGGCGTTCTCGGCGTGCACGGACAGGCGCAGGTCGCGGGTGGCCTTTTCGAGCTTGCGGGTCGCTTCGATGAGATCCAGGCAGTCACGGGCGGCGGCCACGGTTTCGGAGCGGGTGTCGCGGGCCAGTTCGAGCAGCTGGGACGTGGACACGCTCTCGCCGAAGAACAGGCTGGCGGTTTCCGGCAGCTGGTGGGCTTCGTCGAAGATCACCGCGTTGCAGGACGGCAGCAGCTCACCCATGCCTTCGTCGCGCAGGCTCACGTCGGCGAAGAACAGGTGGTGATTGACCACCACCACGTCGGCGTCCATCGCGTTGCGGCGCGCCGCGGCGACGAAGCACTCCTTGATGTTGGGGCATTCCTGGCCCAGGCAGTTGTCCCGCGACGAGGTGGCGAACATCCAGGCGGCGGCGTCTTCCGGCACCTCGGGGCATTCGGCCTTGTCGCCGGTCTGGCTGATTTCCATGAAGCGCCCGATGGCGCGCAGGTGGGCGGCGTCCTCGGGGGTCTGCAGGCGCGCGTCGGCCAGGTTGCGGGCCAGGTGGTAGTGGCACACGTAGTTGGCGCGGCCCTTCAGCAGCGCGACAGCAACGGGCACCTTGAGGGCGGCGCGGATGGTCGGCAGGTCACGGTTGAAGAGCTGGTCCTGCAGCGTCTTGGTACCGGTGGAGATGATCACCTTGCCGCCGTTCAGCAACGCCGGCACCAGATAGGCGTAGGTCTTTCCGGTGCCGGTGCCGGCCTCGGCGACGAGCACGCGGTTCTCCTTCAGCGTGAAGGCGATGTGCTCGGCCATCTCCATCTGCTGGCGGCGCGGCGCGAATCCGGGAATGGCCTTGGCCAGGGGGCCATCGGGCGCGAAGGCTTGTTCGACGTTCATGGTACTGAAAAGCAAGGGGTGGCTCAGTCGAGGGCATCGACCCGCAGCCAGACCTGGCCGCGGCTCTGATTGTCGCCCTGGCGGAGGCCGCCGGTGCCGTAGTCGGAGCGGCGGCTGTCGGTTTGACTGCCGCCGAGGGGGATCCATTCGCCGAGGCGGCCGCGGACCTGGGTGGACAGGCGGGAGGATTCGATGCTGCCGTCAGGGCGGATCTGCTCGACGGCCGGCGTGATGGCTATGCTGACCTGCTCGCCGATCAGCTGCGGCGCGGCCATGAAGCCGCTGCCCACGTCCAGGAAGCGCACGCTGTCCACGGCCTGCCAGCCGGCTGGGCCGGCGCGCCACTCGCGCATCGCGATGGGCAGGGACTGGCCGACGCGGATCAGCGCGCGTCCGCCCTCCACCACCTGGACCTGCTGGCTGAGCTGCTCGTTGCGGCGGGAGCTGCCGGCCCCGGCCTCGACGATCACGCGGCTGTTGCCGGGCGACAGGCGGGCGCCCACGCCGGCGCCCCCGCCCTGCCCCGCCACGTCCTGATCCTGGCGCACGGACACCACGAGGCGGCGCAGCGGCGTATCCAGCGCATCGATGGCGGCGCGCAGTTCGGCCAGGTTGGCCGGCGACACACGCAGCAACAGCTTGTCGCCCATATTGGACAAGGCCCCGCCAGCCTCCACCAGCGGCCGCAGCGCCGGCAGGATCTGCTCGGCGGGCCGGTGGCGCAGCGTGACGATCTCCAGGCGCGGCTCCGCCCGGGCCGTGGCGAGCACGGCCAGCAAGGCAAGGGCGAGGCAGGCCTGGCGGCGCTTCATGCCGGGCTCAGACCGCGGAGGTCCGGTGGGCTTCGGCGAGGTAGTCGCGGGAGCGCATCTCGATCAGGCGGCTGACCGTGCGGTGGAACTCGTTGGCCTGGCGGCCTTCCACGTAGAGGTCGTAGGCCTGGCATTCGGCGCTGACCAGCAGCTTGACCCGGTGGTCGTAGAGCACGTCGATCAGCCACGTGAAGCGGCGCGCCTCGGAGGCCATCGCGGCGCTCATCTTCGGCACGCGGGAGAGGATCAGCGTGTGGTACTCGCGGGCGATCTCCAGGTAGTCGTTCTGCGAGCGTGCGCCGCCGCACAAGGTGTCGAAGTCGAACCAGATCACGCCGGGCGCGATGCGCTGAACCTTCAGCTTGCGCTCCAGCACCTCGATCTCACCGGGCTTGCCCTTGGTGCAGGCGATCTTCTCGAAGTCCGCCGCCAGGTGCTTGTCCGCAGCTTCGTCCGCAGGCACCAGGAAAGCGTCCATCTGCTCCAGCGTACGCAGCCGGTAATCGGTGCCGTGATCCACCTCGACCACGTCGAAACGGCGCTTGATCATGTCGATGGTCGGCAGGAAGTTGATGCGCTGCAGGCCGTTGGGGTATAGGCCGTCCGGCGGGTAGTTGGAGGTCATCACGAAGATGGTGCCGCGGGCGAACAGCGCGTCGAGCAGGCGGCCGAGGATCATCGCGTCGGCGATGTCGGACACGTGGAACTCGTCGAAGCACAGCAGGCGGGTCTGGCGCGCGATGCGGTCGGCGACCTTCTGCAGCGGGTCAGCTTCGTTGTTGAGGTTCTTCAGGTCGTTCTGCACTTCCTGCATGAAGGCGTGGAAGTGCACGCGGCGCTTGCGCTGGTACGGGACCGAATCGTAGAAGCAGTCCATCAGGAAGCTCTTGCCGCGCCCCACCCCGCCCCAGAAATACACACTGCGCGGCTGCTTGGGCCGCGACAGCAGCTTGCGGAGGGTGCCCTTGCGGGCCGCCTTGAAGGCGATGAGCTCGGAGTACAGGCCTTGCAGGCGCTGGGCGGCTGCGCGCTGGGCGGGGTCGGACTTGAAGCCGCGGGCCTTGAGGGTGGCGTCGTAGGCTTCGAGCATGCCGTGCTCGGCAACCTTGAGGATTCGATGGGGCATCGTCGTGGCAGGTGTTGTCTGGGCGCTCTAGGGTCGCGCCACTTATGGAAACGGGGGTGGTCAGGCATTTTACTGCCTGACCACCCCCGGGTGATGCGCGGAGCCGGCTACAAAGGACTACACAGCGCCGGCCGCCGTCATCAGAAGTGCAGCGGACGCTTGTCCACCGCCAGGGCGGCTTCGTGCACCACTTCCGACAGGGTCGGGTGAGCGTGGCAGATGCGCGCCAGGTCTTCGGACGCACCGGCGAACTCCATCGTCACCACGGCCTCGCCGATCAGCTCGGAGGCGTTGGAACCGATGATGTGCACACCGAGGATACGGTCGGTGTTGGCGTCGGCGATCATCTTCACGAAACCGGCCGGGGTGCCGGCACCCAGCGCACGGCCGTTGGCCATGAACGGGATCTTGCCGACCTTGTAGGCAGCGCCTTCGGCCTTGAGCTGCTGTTCGGTCTTGCCGACCCAGGCGATTTCCGGCGAGGTGTAGATGACCCACGGGATGGTGTCGAAGTTGGTGTGGCCCTTCTGGCCGGCGATGGTTTCGGCCACCGCGACACCTTCTTCCATGGCCTTGTGGGCCAGCATCGGGCCACGCACCACGTCGCCCACCGCCCACACGCCGTCCAGGTTGGTACGGTTGTGGCCATCCACGTCGATGAAGCCGCGCTCGTCGATCTTGAGGCCGACCGCTTCGGCGTTGAGGCCGGCGGTGTTCGGCACGCGACCGACGGAGACGATCAGGCGGTCGAACTCGGCCGTCTGCGCGCCATCCTTGGTTTCGTACTCGACGGTGACGGACTTCTTGCCGACGGTGACGGCACCGACCTTGACGGACAGCTTGATGTCGAGGCCTTGCTTGGTGAACAGCTTGAGGGCTTCCTTGGCCAGGTCCTGGTCAGCAGCGCCGAGGAAGCTGTCCATCGCTTCGAGGATGGTGACTTCGGCGCCGAGGCGCTTCCACACGGAGCCCATTTCCAGGCCGATCACGCCGGAACCGATGAGGCCGAGGCGCTTGGGCACGGCGTCGATGTCGAGGGCGCCGATGTTGTCGCAGACCAGCTTGTTGTCGACCGGGATGCCGGGCAGGTGGCGGGCGGTGGAGCCGGTTGCCACGATGACCTGCTTGGCTTCGACGACTTCCTCGCCGACCTTGACCTGCCAGCCGGCGTCGGTCTTGCCGACGAAGGCGCCGTGGCCGGCCAGGAAGGTGACCTTGTTCTTCTTGAACAGACCCTTGATGCCGGCGGTGAGCTGCTCGACGATCTTGGACTTGCGGCCGATCATCTTGGCCACGTCGATCTTCGGCGTGCCGACGGAGATACCCTGCTCCTCGAAGGCGTGGCCGGCTTCCTCGAACAGGTGCGAGGTGTGCAGCAGCGCCTTGGACGGAATGCAGCCGACGTTCAGGCAGGTGCCACCGAGGCGGGGCTCGCCCTTCGGGTCGGCGTAGGGATTCGATTCGGCGCAGGCCGTGTTGAAACCGAGTTGTGCGGCGCGGATCGCTGCCACGTAGCCACCGGGACCACCGCCGATGACCAGCACGTCAAATTGCTTCGCCATTTAGTCTCTTCCTTGTGCAGACAAAAACGCGGCACGGCTGCAGCCCTTGCGGGCCGCGACCGTGCCGACGGTTGGATCGATCAGACGTCCAGGATCAAACGGGCCGGATCTTCCAGGGCTTCCTTCATGGTGACCAGGCCCAGGACGGCTTCGCGGCCGTCGATGATGCGGTGGTCGTAGGACATGGCGAGGTAGTTGATCGGACGCACGACGACCTGACCATTTTCCACCACGGCGCGGTCCTTGGTGGCGTGGATGCCGAGGATCGCGGACTGGGGCGGGTTGATGATCGGGGTGGACATCATGGAACCGAACACGCCACCGTTGGAGATGGAGAACGTGCCGCCGGTGAGCTCTTCGATGGAGATCTTGCCGTCCTTGGCCTTCTGGCCGAATTCGGCGATCTTCTTCTCGATGTCGGCGATGGACATGTTGTCCACATCACGCAGGATGGGCACCACCAGGCCACGCGGCGAACCGACAGCGATGCCGATGTCGATGTAGCCGTGGTAGACGATGTCGTTGCCATCGACGGAAGCGTTCAGGATCGGGAACTTCTTGAGGGCGGCAACGGCAGCCTTCACGAAGAAGCCCATGAAGCCCAGACGCACGCCGTGGGCCTTCTCGAACTTGTCGCCGTACTGCTTGCGCAGCGCCATGATCGGAGCCATGTTCACTTCGTTGAACGTGGTCAGGATGGCGTTTTCGTTCTTCGATTGCAGCAGGCGCTCGGCGATGCGGGCACGCAGACGGGTCATCGGAACACGTTGCTCGACGCGATCACCGGTCGGGACGGCCACGGCCGGAGCCGCAGCTGCCGGCGCGGCAGCCTTCGGCTGGGCAGCAACGGCGTCTTCCTTGGTCACGCGACCACCACGGCCGGAGCCGGCGACGTCAGCGGCAGCAATGCCCTTCTCGTCGAGGATCTTGCGGGCGGACGGGCTGGCAGCACCGGCGGCCGTAGCAGCTGCGGGGGCAGCGGCAACCGGTGCGGCAGCAGCGGCCGGAGCACCGGCGGCAGCCTTGGCTTCGGTATCGATGGTGGCGATCACTTCGCCGGAAGTCACCGAATCGCCGCCGTTCTTGACGATCTTGACCAGCACGCCATCGGCCGGAGCCGGGGTTTCGAGCACGACCTTGTCGGTCTCGATGTCGATCAGGTTCTCGTCACGGGAAACGGCGTCGCCTTCCTTCTTGTGCCAGCTGACCAGCGTGGCTTCGGAAACGGACTCGGACAGTTGGGGCACTTTGACTTCGATCAGCATATCTTCTCCCTTGTTTTCAGTTCGGCGTGGACGTTTGCATCAGGCTTTGATTTCGCCAAACGCATTTTCGATGACTGCCTTTTGTTGCGCGTTGTGCTTGGCGTAGTAACCGACCGCCGGCGAAGCCGCGGCGGGACGCGCCACCAGCAGGAACTTACGCTCGTCGCCGAGGGCGCTGTCCAGATGGTGACGGGACGCCAGCCAGTACCACACGCCCTGGTTGCGGGGCTCTTCCTGGCACCAAACAACTTCCTTGGCGTTGGGGTACTTGTTGACTTCCGCCGCGAAGGCTTCGCGCGGGAACGGGTACAGCTGTTCCAGGCGAACCAGCGCGATGTCGTCGATGTTGTTGGCGCGACGGTGGGCCAGCAGTTCGTAGTAGATCTTGCCGGAGCAGATCACCACGCGCTTGACCTTGTTGACGTCGAGCTCGTCCACTTCGCCGATGACGGTCTGGAAGGTGCCCTTGGACAGATCGTCCAGGGAGGAGATCGCGTCCTTGTGGCGCAGCAGGGACTTCGGCGTGATGATCACCAGCGGCTTGCGCAGCTTGCGCAGGGCCTGGCGACGCAGCAGGTGGAAGATCTGCGACGGTCCGGACGGGATGCACACTTCCATGTTCATCTCGGCGCACAGCTGCATATAGCGCTCGATACGGGCGGAAGAGTGCTCCGGGCCCTGACCTTCATAGCCGTGCGGCAGCATCATGACGAGACCGCACTGACGGCCCCACTTGGCTTCGCCGGAGCTGATGAACTGGTCCATCACCACCTGGGCACCGTTGGCAAAGTCGCCGAACTGGGCTTCCCAGATCACGAGCTGGTTCGGTTCAGCCGAGGCGTAACCGTATTCGAAGGCCAGCACGGCTTCTTCGGACAGCACGGAGTCGTAGCAGTAGAACGGGCCCTGGCCTTCGCGGATGTTCTGCAGCGGGTAGAAGGTGCCATCGTGCCACTGGTCACGATTCTGGTCGTGCAGCGCGGCGTGACGGTGGAAGAAGGTGCCACGGCCGACGTCTTCACCGGACAGGCGGATGCCAAAGCCCTGTACCACCAGGCTGGCGTAGGCCAGGTTCTCGGCCATACCCCAGTCGAAGGGCAGCTTGCCGGCGCCCATCGCCTTGCGATCGTCGATGATCTTCTGCACGCGGGGGTGCAGCACGAAGCCTTCCGGCGCGGTGGTCAGCGCCGTGGCCAGACGCTCGAGCTCGGCGGTCGGCACGGTGGTGTCGCACTTGTCGGTGTAGGCCTTGCCGGCGTACGGCGCCCAATCCTGCGCGAACTGGCGCTTGAAGTCGGACAGCACGGGGTTGGACAGCAGCTCGCCCTTGTCGAGGGCTGCGCGGTAGTCCTTGATGAACTGTTCCGGCTCGTCGGCCTTGACGATGCCCAGCTGGCTCAGCTTGTCCGCGTACAGCTTGCGGGTGCCGGGGTGCTTGGCGATCTTCTTGTACATCAGCGGCTGGGTGACCATCGGCTCGTCGGCCTCGTTGTGGCCCAGCTTGCGGTAGCACACGATGTCGACGACAACGTCCTTCTTGAACTCCTGGCGGTATTCGACGGCCAGGCCCATCACGAAGGCCACGGCTTCCGGATCGTCGCCATTGACGTGGAAGATCGGCGCCTCGCCCATCTTGAAGATGTCGGTGCAGTACAACGAGGAACGGTAGTCGCGCGGATCGGAGGTGGTGAAACCGATCTGGTTGTTCACCACGATGTGGATCGTGCCGCCCGTGCCGTAGCCGCGGGTCTGCGCGAAATTGAGCATTTCCTGGTTGACGCCCTGGCCGGCGACGGCCGCGTCACCGTGGATCAGGACCGGGATGACCTCGGCCTTGCCCTTGGCGCCACGACGGGTCTGGCGGGCATACACGGAGCCCTCGACCACCGGGTTGACGATCTCCAGGTGGGACGGGTTGAAGGCCAGGGTCAGGTGCACCGGGCCACCGGCGGTCATGACGTCGCTGGAGAAGCCCATGTGGTACTTCACGTCACCAGCCGACAGGTCAGACGCAGCCTTGCCTTCGAATTCGGAGAACAGCATGCTCGGCGACTTGCCGAGGGTGTTCACCAGCACGTTCAGGCGGCCACGGTGGGCCATGCCGATGACGATTTCCTGCACGCCCTTGCCGCCCGCAACACGGATCAGCTCGTCCATCGCGACGATGGTGCTTTCACCGCCTTCGAGGGAGAAGCGCTTCTGGCCGACGTACTTGGTATGCAGGTAGCGTTCGAGGGTTTCGGCAGCAGTCAGGCGCTCGAGGATGCGACGCTGCTGCTCGGCCTGATAGCCGGGACGGCCCTTGGTGGGCTCGAGACGAGCCTGGATCCACCGCTTTTCACCGATGTCGGTGATGTACATGTACTCGGCGCCGATGGAGCCGCAGTAGGTCTGGCGCACCGCGTCGAGGATCTCGCGCAGGGTGGCGTGGTCACCGGGCAGGCCGTGGAAGGAGCCAGTATTGAAGGTCTGGTTGAGATCCGCCTCGGTGAAGCCGTAGTGGGACAGCTCGAGTTCGTGGATCTCGGGACGCTCGGTGCGCTTCAGCGGATCGAGCTGGGCCCAGCGGGTACCGAGGAAGCGGTGGGCATTGATCAGTTGCAGGACGCTGACCTGCTTCTGGTCGACGCCGGACGCCACCACGGTGCGGACCGGGCCACGCTTCGCCATGTCGGCAAAGGCGTTGATGATCGGGTAGTGGGCGACGTCGCGGCCCTTGCCGGGCACATTCTGCAGCGAGTCGAAATACGTCCGCCATTCATCGGAGACGGAATCCGGATTGTCGAGATAGTTCTCGTAAAGCTCTTCAACGAACGGCGCATTGCTGCCGAACAGTTGGGAGCTCTCAAAAAGCTGTTTCATCATGGGCGACCACCTGGCTTATATCTTGTCTTTTTGAAGGTACTTGCTTTCGGTGGGGAGAAATCCCTGTTTGATTCACTTCTTCAGAAAAACGAAGCGGGATGGCCTGATGCTTCGACCATCCCGCGTTCGCTCTCCTGTTTCCCCCTCCCCTTCCGGGCAAACTTAGCCGCGTTGGGCCAGCGGGACGACGTCGCGGCGAGCGGCGCCGATGTACAGCTGACGCGGGCGACCGATCTTGTACTCGGGATCGGTGATCATTTCTTCCCACTGGGTCATCCAGCCGACCGTACGGGCCAGAGCGAAGATGCAGGTGAACATTTCAGTGGGAATGCCGAGCGCCTTCTGGACGATGCCGGAGTAGAAGTCCACGTTCGGGTAGAGCTTCTTCTCGACGAAGTATTCGTCTTCGAGGGCGATCTTTTCGAGTTCCTTGGCCAGCTTGAACAGGCGGTCGTTCTCGAGACCCAGTTCGCCAAGGACGTCGGCGCAGACCTTGCCCATCAGCTTGGCGCGCGGATCGAAGTTCTTGTAAACGCGGTGACCGAAGCCCATCAGCTTGAAGGAATCGTTCTTGTCCTTCGCACGCTTGATGTACTCGCCAACGCGGGACACGTCGCCGATCTCTTCCAGCATCTGCAGGCAGGCTTCGTTCGCGCCACCGTGTGCCGGGCCCCACAGGCAGGCGATACCGGCAGCGATACAGGCGAACGGGTTGGCACCGGAAGAGCCAGCCAGACGGACGGTGGAGGTGGACGCGTTCTGCTCGTGGTCGGCGTGCAGCGTGAAGATGATGTCGAGGGCGCGAACCAGCACCGGATTCGGCTCATACTTCTCGCACGGATTACCGAACATCATGCGCATGAAGTTGGCGGTGTAGTCCAGCTCGTTGTCCGGATACATGAACGGCATGCCGGTGCTGTACTTGTAGGCCATCGCGACGATGGTCGGCATCTTGGCAACCAGACGGTTGAAGCTGATGTTGCGATGCTCGGAGTCGGAGAAGTCCATCGCGTCGTGGTAGAACGCGGACAGGGCACCGACCACGCCGGTCATGACGGCCATCGGGTGGGCGTCGCGGCGGAAGCCGGAGTAGAACTTGGTCAGCTGCTCATGGACCATCGTGTGGTTCTTGATGGTCTTTTCGAAGTCGGTCTTCTGCGTGGCGTTCGGCAGCTCGCCGTTCTTCAGCAGGTAGGTGACTTCCAGGAAGTTGCAGTTTTCGGCCAGTTGCTCGATCGGATAGCCGCGGTACAGCAGCTCGCCCTTGTCGCCATCGATATAGGTGACCTTGGACTGACAGCTGGCCGTGGAAAGGAAGCCGGAGTCATACGTGAAGTACCCGGTCTTGCCGCCCAGGGTACGAATGTCGATCACATCATTGCCATGGGTTCCCGACATGATCGGAAAATCTACGGCCTTGTCACCTACGGTCAGTGTAGCAGTACGTTGCGTGGTCATATTTTGATCCCTTTTCCCTGTTGAAACTCCAGCTCCCTATTGACTAGACCTGCCCGGCTACGGAGCCCGCAGCAGGTCCACCATTTCCTGCCAGCGCTCCTTGGTGACCGGCTTGCTGCCGTTGATCATGGCCCACAGGTCATGATCTTCGACTAGCAAGAGGTCATCCAGATCGGCCAGCTGATCGTCGCCAAGACGATCGAAGTGCCTTTCGAGGAAGCGCGTGAACACCAGATCGAGCTCGAGGAGAGCCCGACGGCACTGCCAGCGCACACGCCCCCGGTTGAGCGTCATACCGCGCGGCGAACCATCATGTCTTTGATCTTGCCGATCGCCTTCGTCGGATTCAGATGCTTCGGGCAGACGTCGACGCAGTTCATGATGGAGTGGCAACGGAACAGACGGTACGGATCTTCCAGGTTGTCCAGACGCTCGCTGGTTGCCTGGTCACGCGTATCAGCCAGGAAGCGGTAGGCCGCGAGCAGACCGGCGGGACCGACGAACTTGTCCGGGTTCCACCAGAACGACGGGCAGCTCGTGGAGCAGCAGGCGCACAGGATGCACTCGTACAGACCGTTGAGTTCATCACGGTCTTCCGGCGATTGCAGGCGCTCACGCTCGGGAGCGGGCTCGTTGTTGATCAGGTACGGCTTGATCGAGTGGTACTGCTTGAAGAACTGGGTCATGTCGACGATCACGTCGCGGATGACCGGCAGGCCGGGCAGCGGACGCAGCGTGATCGGCTGGGCGATGTCGTCCATGCTGGTCAGGCAGGCCAGGCCGTTCTTGCCATTGATGTTCATGGCGTCGGAGCCACACACGCCTTCACGGCAGGAACGACGGAAGGACAGGGAGTCGTCCTTGGCCTTCAGGCGCACCAGGGCGTCCAGCAGCTTCTTGTCGGACTCTTCGAGCTCGACGGAAATGTCCTGCATGTACGGTGCGGCGTCCTTGTCCGGATCGTAGCGGTAAATCTTGAACTGTACGGTTCGCTTGCTGCTCATGTTCTATTCTCCGGAACGCTCAGTAGGTACGCTTGGCAAGGGCGATCGGCTCGACGTCGGCCGACATCGGCTGAAGGGTGACCGGCTTGTAATCGAGGCGGTTGCCCTCGCTGTACCACAGCGTGTGCTTGAGCCAGTTCTTGTCGTCGCGGCCGTTCGGGGTCTCGGCGCAATCGATCGCGTCGTCACGCACGTGGGCACCGCGGGATTCCTTGCGGGCTTCGGCGGAAACCATCGTGGCCTTGGCCACTTCGATGAGGTTGTCGAGTTCCAGCGCCTCGGTACGGGCGGTGTTCCAGACCTTGGACTTATCCTTGATCTGGGTGTGCTTGGCGCGCTCGGCGACCTCGAGGATCTTGGTGACGCCTTCCTTCAGCATGTCGGCAAAACGGAACACACCGGCGTGCTTCTGCATGGTGCGCTGCATGGCCAGACGAACTTCGTGGACCTCTTCGCCGTTGGTCTGGGATTCCAGACGGGCGATACGGGCCAGCGACACGTCGGCGGCGTTCTCGGGCAGCGGCTTGAGGGTCAGCTGACCGGACTGGAAGTCAGACACCACGGTTTCACCAGCCGCCTTGCCGAAGACCAGCAGGTCGAGCAGCGAGTTGGTACCCAGGCGATTGGCGCCATGCACGGATGCGCAAGCACATTCGCCAGCGGCGTAGAAACCGGCAACCGGAACGTTCGGGTTGCCATCCTTCGGCACCACAACCTGGCCCTTATAGTTGGTCGGAATGCCGCCCATCTGGTAGTGGCAGGTCGGCACGACCGGGATCGGCGCCTTGATCGGATCCACACCGGCGAACTGGATCGAGATCTCGCGGATGCCGGGCAGACGCTTGTTGATCGTCTCGGGCGACAGGTGGGTGATGTCGAGCAGCACGTGGTCCTTGTCGGTACCGCAGCCACGACCTTCGTTGATCTCGGTGACCATCGAACGGGACACCACGTCACGGGAGGCCAGATCCTTCAGGTTCGGCGCATAACGCTCCATGAAGCGCTCGCCGGAGGCGTTACGCAGGATGCCGCCTTCGCCGCGCACACCTTCGGTGATCAGCACGCCGGCACCAGCCACGCCGGTGGGGTGGAACTGCCAGAACTCCATGTCTTCCAGAGGAATACCGGCACGGGCCGCCATACCGACACCGTCGCCGGTGTTAATAAAGGCATTGGTGGAGCTGTAATAGATGCGGCCGGAGCCGCCGGTCGCGAAAATGGTGGCCTTGGCGTGGAAGATGGACACTTCGCCGGTTTCCATTTCCATGGCGGTCACGCCGAGCACATCACCATCCGCATTGCGGATCAGGTCCATCGCCATCCATTCGACGAAGAACTGGGTGTTGGCGCGCACGTTGCGCTGGTACAGCGCGTGCAGCATCGCATGGCCGGTACGGTCAGCGGCGGCACAGGAACGGGACACGGGGGTCTGACCGTAGTTCTGCGAGTGACCACCGAACGGACGCTGGTAGATCTTGCCGTTGTCGGTACGGTCGAAAGGCATGCCGTAGTGTTCGAGTTCAACCACGACTTCATTAGCCTTCTTGACCATGAATTCGATGGCATCCTGGTCGCCCAGCCAGTCCGACCCCTTCACGGTGTCGTACATGTGCCAGTGCCAGTTGTCCTCGGTGGAGTTGCCGAGAGACGCGGCCACCCCGCCCTGTGCCGCCACGGTGTGGGAGCGGGTCGGGAAGACCTTGGTCAGAACGGCGGTCTTGAGACCGGCTTCGGAAAGCTGCAGGGCGGCCCGCAGACCGGCGCCACCAGCGCCGACGATCACTGCATCAAAGGTACGCTTTGCGACTTTCACTTACAGCCTCCAGAGAATCTGAGCAGCCCAGCCGGCGTAACCGATGAGCAGAAGAGCAACGACCGAATGCAGGGTCAGGCGAATGCCGGTCGGCTTGATGTAGTCCATGAAGATGTCCCGCACGCCAATCCAGGCATGGAAGAACAGGGACATGAAGAACAGGAAGGTCGCAAAACGCATGAAACCGCCGCTGAACACGCCACGCCAGCTCTCATAGGAGCCATCGAAGGAAGTCAACACGGCAACAGCGAGAACGACGGTGTAAATGGCCATCACCACGGCGGTGATGCGCTGGGCGAGCCAATCACGGAAACCGTAATGGGCGCCGACGATGATGGGCTTTACCATAGCTTGGACACCAGAATGACAGTGAGGATGAGGCTGACGATCAGCACGAGACGGGCGCTGGACACGGCGGACTGCTTATCCACACCAACATGCACATCCAGCAGCAGGAAACGGATGCCGGCACAGAAATGATGCAGGTAAGCCCACACCAAACCCGACAGGATGAGTTTGACGAACACGTTGTCCACGACTTCCTTGAAGGAAGCGAAGGACTCGGGCGAACCGACGCTGCTACCGAAAAGCGACAGCAGAACCGGCAGCATCAGGAAGAGACCTGCACCACTAACCCGGTGCAGGATCGAGACCTTGCCAGGCAAGGGCAGCCTGATCTCGTTCAGCGCCAGATGCTTCGGGCGCTGTTTTTTCAAAGTCACCTCTGTCATAGATTTTTCCCTCTAGCAATTGCGATCAACAAATCGCACTTTTCCCACACAAAATTATAAGTATATACCCTTACCCTGCATTGACAGGCCGGGCCCACCCATCAATTCACCCTGCTTAACCTAACTGAGTTCGTTCAAATAATAGTGCTCTGCCGTCGAATACAGCCCGCGCCGCCATTCGACGGGACGGTCGCCATAGGTATAGGTCACCCGCTCAACAGACAGCAACGGTACGCCCTCGACGACACCCAGGGTTTCACTGGTCATACGATCGGCAGCCACCGCACGAATACGCTCTTCCGCCCGAATCATACGGACGCCAAAACGCGCTTCGAACAAGCCATAAAGTGAGCCGTGCGTGGACTGAAGCACCTCCATGGTGAGCCCATGAAAGATTTCGCCAGGCAAATAGATTTCATCCACAACCACCGGCTTGCCTGAAAAACGTAACAGGCGCCGCAGGATGGTGACCGGCGCACCGAGCTCGATACCGAGCATCCGCGCCGCCTCATTACCAGCCTTGGCCTTCCAGCAATCAAGGGGAATGCTTTGCGGATGTGACAGATCGCCATCCATCGGAACGAGCCGCAAGAACCGGAACATAGCCCGCGGATCGTTATGGGAGGCAACATATGTGCCCTTGCCCTGCTTCCGGACAAGCAGATTCTCAGCAGCCAACTCGTCGATGGCCTTGCGCACAGTCCCTTGACTTACATTAAATCGCAGTGCAAGTTCCTGCTCGCTGGGAATAGCCTGCCCCGGCCGCCATTCGGCGGACTGCAGTGCATTGATCATCAGATTCTTGATCTGACGATACAGAGGGCTGAAGGTGGGCGATTCGGGTCGCATTGGGTTATTGAAGCACACTTT
The DNA here is from genome assembly GCA_018241665.1 of Pseudomonadota bacterium. Taxonomy (GTDB): domain Bacteria; phylum Pseudomonadota; class Gammaproteobacteria; order Burkholderiales; family Rhodocyclaceae; genus Zoogloea. Next base: position 182,058 of record JAFEDK010000002.1, on the reverse strand, counting down.
TAGAAGACAGTCCACGGCATGTCTTCTATCTTATATAAGACATAAGACATGAATTGACAGTCTTGGCAAATGCACCTACGATTCATGTGTTGACTGATCATCGATTGATCGCAACTTCGATTGCGCATCGCGACGACCTGTGGGAGGCCGCGCGAGTCTGCAGCATGGTGTCGATTCACTTCTTACTAGAGGGAGTTTCATAAATGGCAAAAGCCCCCGTTCGTGTCGCAGTCACCGGCGCCGCCGGCCAGATCGGCTACAGCCTCCTGTTCCGCATCGCCAGTGGCGAAATGCTGGGCAAGGACCAGCCTGTCATCCTCCAGCTGCTCGACCTCCCGCAAGCCCAGAAGGCCGTCAAGGGCGTCATCATGGAGCTCGAAGACTGTGCATTCCCGCTGCTGGCCGGCGTGATCGCCACCGACGACCCGAACGTCGCCTTCAAGGATGCCCAGGTTGCCCTGCTGGTGGGCGCACGCCCCCGCGGCCCCGGCATGGAGCGCAAGGACCTGCTGACCGAAAACGCCAAGATCTTCACCGTGCAGGGCGCCGCCATCGGCCAGTACGCCAATCCGAACGTCAAGGTCCTGGTCGTCGGCAACCCCTGCAACACCAACGCCTACATTGCCAAGGAAATCGCCGTCAAGTACGGCCGCGTGCAGGCCAAGAACTTCACCGGCATGCTGCGCCTGGACCACAACCGCGCGCTGTCCCAGCTGGCCTCCAAGTCCGGCCGTGAAGTCTCCAGCCTGAAGAAGCTGGTCGTCTGGGGCAACCACTCCCCCACGATGTACGCCGACTACCGTGCCGTGACCGCCAATGGCGACAACGTCAAGAACCTGATCAACGACGAAGCCTGGAACCGCGATGTGTTCCTGCCGACCGTCGGCAAGCGCGGCGCCGCCATCATCGAAGCCCGCGGCCTGTCGTCCGCCGCTTCCGCCGCCAATGCCGCCATCGACCACATTCGTGACTGGTGGCTCGGCTCCAACGGCGAATGGGTCACCATGGGCATTCCGTCCGATGGCTCCTACGGCATCCCCGAAGGCATCATCTACGGCTTCCCGGTCACCACCGAGAACGGCGAGTACAAGATCGTCCAGGGTCTGGAAATCGACGAGTTCTCCCGTGACCGCATGAACAACACGCTCAACGAACTGCTAGAAGAGCGTGACGGCGTGAAGGATCTGCTGGGCTAATTAAGGCCAGACATCCAGCATCACAAGACGCGGGGACGGAAACGTCCCCGCGTTTTTTCATGGCGTATTATTTGTTACCCTGCGACCGACTCATTCCCAAGAACATATCCGTCATGTCCACCCTGCCCCACCCCGACCTCATCCTGTTCCAGGGCGAAAAGCCCTTCCCGATCCTGCCTGCCGTCGATCATTACGCCGGCAGTGAAAAGCTGATGCTTAAGGCCTTGGGCGTACAGCAAGGGCTCGGCCCGGTTTTCGACATCACCTGCGACTGTGAAGATGGCGCCCGTGCTGGCGCCGAGGCCGAACATGCCACGATGGCTGCAGACATCGTAATGTCCGGCGACAACCACTTCGGGCGCGTCGGCGCCCGCATCCACGACATCACCCACGAGCACTGGGAAGCAGATGTGGACATTCTGGTCGGCAGGGCTGGTCAGCGCCTGGCATTTCTCACCATCCCGAAGCCCCGTAGTTCGGCCGACGTAGTCCGGCAGATAGAGGCCATCCGCAGCGCAGAATTGCGCCACGGCATTGACAGGGCAATCCCGGTTCACGTATTGATCGAGACCCATGGCGCCCTGCGCGAGGCCTGGGAAATCGCCGCGCTGGAGCGTGTCGAATCCCTCGATTTCGGCCTGATGGACTTTGTCAGCGGTCACCACGGCGCCATCCCCGGATCCGCGATGCGCAGCCCCGGTCAGTTCGACCATCCGCTCGTTGCGCGCGCCAAGTGCGACATTGCTGCGGCCGCGCTCGCCAATGGAGTCGTTCCGTCCCACAACGTCACAACCGAACTAAAGGATATCGACTATATCCGCCGGGACGCCGAGCGGGCTCGTCAGGAATTTGGCTACCTCCGGATGTGGAGCATCCACCCCAACCAGATCGTGCCCATTCTCGAGGCCATGCGGCCAAATTTCTCCGAGGTCGAGGAGGCCAGCCAGATTCTCGCAGCTGCTCAGGACAAACATTGGGGGCCGATCCAGCATGCCGGCAAACTGCACGACCGCGCCTCCTATCGCTATTACTGGGAATTGCTGAAACGCGCCCGCGCCACCGGCATGAGCATTCCGGACGAAGCAACAAAACGTTTCTTCCTGCAATAAAAAACGGGGCGATTGACTCGCCCCATTTTCTCTTTTGCCGGACAGCCAGTCCGGCCATTACTGTCTCTATTCGCCGCTACCGCTCGACTCCGGCAGAGCAATTGCATTATCAGTGCTGTACTGATAATCGTGGAATACATGCTCAGCAGACAGGATCTGGTAATTACCATCGGCGGACTTGCGCGACGTATCCTTGAGGCGGTACGTGTAATGACCACAGGTCCAGACGTCGAAATTCCGCATATGAGTGCACAAGCAGGTCTTGTCGATCACTGAAATCTTCTTGACGCCGGGATGCAGCGCCACCTGCTTGTTATAGGCGTCGATATAGGAGCAATTCCCGTTGCTGTCCAGCAGATAGCCGTACGCCTCGCAGTTCGGACGAATACCGGAACCAATGGCGGGACTCCCCGTCAGCATCCGCATCGGATAACCGGTAGGGGAAATCTGGTTGACGATGATCTCTTCTTCACTGGCCTTGAAGTAGTGCTGCTGGACATCCTCCGGCAAGCCACATTCCTTCGTCACCGTGAACCGGGTCGCCACCTGCACCGCACCTGCGCCGTTCTCAAGGAACGCGGCCGCATCGCTGCCGGTGAAAATACCGCCGGCGGGAATCAGCGGAATATCCAGCTTTTCGGCGATCAGCCATGCACGGATCTCGGCCACGATGACCGCCAGATCATACTTCGCCCAATCCATGCCAAAACCCAAGTGCCCACCGGCCAGAGGGCCCTCCACCACGACGTAGTCCGGCAAGCGGTTCGTACGGGCACTCTTGCGCAGGAACAGTTGCAGCGCGCGCAGGGACGACACGATGATGCCCAGCTTGGCATCCCGGAAGCGCGGATGATCCTCGATCAGACCAAAGGAGCCGAGGTGCAGCCCCGCAGCGAGCGTGATGCCGTCCGCCCCTGCGTCCAGAGCCGCGGTCAAACGCACGCGCAAAGTCTCCTTCGGCGCGTTCATCGTCAACTTCTCCATACAGTTGACGAAGATCAGGCCCGGCCCGCGCTTGGCTTCCATGGTCTTGCCGACGTGCAGCATCGTCGCCTCGGCCAGCTGCCCAAGATCAAACTGCACCACCGACTTGTCGGGGTTGGCGACGTTGTACTTGTACTGCTGAAGCTTGTCCTTCACATACTTGGTATTGAAGCGACGGTCGGCGACCGTCTTGACCATCGCATCCGAGATGTGACCGATCCCGCCCAGGCGTGCAGCCTCCAGCGCCAGATCCGCGGTGGAGATATCCACCCCCATACCGCCGATCACGATAGGCACCAGTTCCTGCTTGCCAAAGCGCAGACGGAAATCATCAACTCGTTTCATGAAACCCCTTCCAGACAGACATGACGCGCCACGAGGAGACGGTTCCATTCGCGGCTAAACGTACCATTATCCCACTGCGCAGCCCCAATGCCTCTACTTAGATCAAGGAAAATGTACGGAAGCTCGTCCGGACCGAAGCAGCCGCGTTTTTCCCCGACGGACGGCTCCCCGCAGCACGGCAAATTTGTTACCTTGCCTATGCGGAAAATTTCACGGACTCCGCTAGAATCACGCCTCCTAAGCCTGCCACGCCCAGATGCCGGACCCGACGCTGCCCGCTCAAGAATGCGCTGTAATGTTTGCCGACCTTGTCGGCAGCACGCAGCTGTATCAGCGCGTCGGTGACACGTCGGCATTCGAGATGGTCGATCGCTGCATCCGCTCCATGCGCATCTCGGTCGAAACCAAGGGGGGGCGTGTGGTCAAGCACACCGGAGACGGCCTGATGGCGGTTTTCCGGGACGCCGACAGCGCGGCCGATGCCACGCTCGCCATCCATCAGAGCGTCAAGGAACTTCCATCGCCGCCCGAGCAGCAGCGGCTGGCCGTTCGCATCGGCTTCCAGTTTGGCGCCGTCGTAGCCAGTGGAACCGACGTCTTCGGCGACACCGTCAACTTCGCAGCCCGCCTGGCCGAGCTGGCCTCCCCCGGCAAAGCCATTATTTCGGCCGAGACGGCACGCCGCCTGGGGCCGGAATGGCGCTCGGTCCTGCACCCACTCGCTCCGCGAGTCATCCGCGGCGTCAGCCGTCCGGTGGAGCTATGCGAACTGATGTGCGAGGCGGTCGGAGAACTGACCATCGTGCAGAGCGACCACTTTCTGCTCGATGCAGAACCGGAACTCCACCTTTACGTCGGCAGCAGCTCGCTTGTCCTGAATTCGGCCCACCCCAGCGTGCGGATTGGCCGGGATCCGGCTGCGGACATCGTGATCGGCGACAGCCAGTCTTCCCGGCGCCATGCTGAAATTGAACTGCGCGGCGACAAGTTCGTACTGATCGACCGCAGCAGCAACGGAACCTTCGTACAGATCGAAGGGGAGCGGGAATTCCAGCTTTCCCGGGAAGAAGTCGTGCTGCGCGGCCGCGGCCATTTCTCCCTTGGCCGCAGCTGCGCAAGCAGCCCCCAGCTGATCAGCTTCGTCTGTCTTTAGGCGGGAGCCTTCAGCGCCTCAGCGAGCGCATTGCCCGCCAGCTCGACAGCCTCGCGCGCCTGCGGGAAGAACTTCCCGAGCGTGAAAAAGCCATGGACCATGCCCTCGAACTCGTGGAGACGAACGGCATTCCCGGCTTCACGTAGGGCGTCAGCGTAGGCACGGACATCATCGGTCAGCGGATCACAGCCGGCCACAATGAACGTGGCCGGCGGCAGGCCATCAAAACGCGGCGCGAGCAAGGGAGAAGCGCGCCAGTCGCTCCAGTCAGAATCCGAGGGCAGATACTTTTCAAAGAACCAGGCCAGGCTCTCGGTATCCAGAAAATAGCCGTTTGAGTAAGTGCGACGTGAAGGACGCTGACTGAGAATGTCGGTGCACGGGTAAATCAGCACTTGATGGGCTGCGCCCGGACCACCCTCATTGCGCAACTGCAGCGCCGTCACGGCACTCAGCGTGCCACCCGCACTGTCACCTGCAAGGGCAAAACGCGCCGGGTCGATACCGAGCAGCCCGGCATTGGCCAGAGACCAGATCACTGCCTGGTGAGCATCCTCCACCGCCCCTGGGAACGGATGCTCCGGAGCGAGACGGTAATCCACCGAAAGCACCGCGCATTCACTGTAGTTAGCCAATTCGCGACACAGAACGTCGTAACTCGGGATGTTGCCCACACACCAGCCACCGCCATGAAAGTAGAAAACCAGCGGCAGCGCCGCGTCCGGCTTCGCATCCAGGGGGCGATACAGGCGTGCCATGATCACCCCGTCACGGCCATGCGCCTGGGGAATCGGCACGTCGGTCACCGAAGCCACGGCTGGGGCCTCCGGCCTCAGCGCGAATTGCAGCTTTTCAAATGAGTGGCGAGCCTGATGTACATCCAGCTCATGGAAACGCGGCGCTCCAACACGGTAAACCATGTCGAGCAAGGCCTTGGCTTGGGGGTCGAGGGCCATGGAATTCTGTCTGGGGAGATAAATACGGATTGAACAAGAAAGACAAACTATTCAATGGCTTGCCTTTTTAAACAACATTCTACCCGAGTTGCCGGCCCCGATAGCGCTCCAGACCCAGCCCCGTCATGTCGATATCCGGGGCTCGACCAGACAGCAGGTCCGCCATGATGCGCCCCGTTCCGGCAGCCATGGTCCAGCCCAGCGTGCCATGGCCGGTGCTCAGATAGAGGTTGGAGATGGGTGTCGCGCCGAGCACAGGGGCACCGTCCGGCGTCATCGGGCGTAATCCGGTCCAGAACTCCGCTCGGGACAGATCACCCGCCCCCCCGAAAAGATCACCGACCACATGCTCCAACGCCCGCCGCCGCGGCAGGCGCAAATCGAGATTGAAGCCGGCGAGTTCCGCCGTGCCGCCGACACGAATCCGTTCGCCGAGGCGCGTGACCGCAACCTTGTGCGTTTCATCCATGACCGTGGACTCGGGCGCAGCTGCCGGATCGACAATCGGCAACGTCAGGGAATAACCCTTTACCGGGTAGACCGGCAGATCGATACCGAGGGGCTTCAGCAGGCCAGGGGAATAGCTGCCAAGAGCCAGCACGTAGGCATCCGCGCGCTCGACTGCATCGCCGAGCGTGACACCGGCAATACGCCCGCCTTCAACCTGCAGGCCTGAAATGACGGCATCAAACCGGAAGCGCACCCCCAGCCCTTCAGCCATTTCCGCAAGACGTTGGGTGAACTTGAAGCAATCTCCGGTCTCATCCCCCGGCAGCCACAAGCCACCGGCCAGTTTGTCGCGAACCCGACCGAGAGCCGGCTCCTTTGCGACACACCCCTCCTGGCTGAGCAGAGAAAACGGCACACCGAATCGCTCCAGAACCGCTACATCGTCGCCCGCGGCATCCATCTGCTTTTGGTGGCGAAAGACCTGCAAGGTCCCGCGCGCACGCTCATCGTAGGAGATCCCGGTGTCTTCGCGCAGCTGACGAAGGCAGTCCCGGCTGTACTCGGCCAGCCTCAACATGGACGCCTTGTTGCGCATGTAGGCGTCGGCATTGCAGTTGCCGAGCAGCTTGATCAACCAAGCCCACAGCCCCGGGTCCAACCGCGGCCACAATACCAGCGGCCGATGCTCCATAAGCAGCCACCCGACAACCTTGGCAAGCATGCCAGGCACAGCCCAAGGTGAGGCGTATCCCGGCGACACCTCACCGGCATTCGCAAAGCTGGTCTCCAGCGCAACGCCAGAACGACGCTCGAGAACAGTGACCTCGTGGCCCGCCCTGCCCAGAAAGTACGCACAGGACACGCCGATCGCACCGCCGCCTAGAACAAGCACCTTCATCACTGGCCCCTCTCCCGAACCTCAAGAGCAACATCGACAGAGCGTGGAGCAACGCACACAGCCGCTCCCAGCCAGCCGACCCGGAACCTACTGAAAAGCAAATATGGGACCAAAGTGCGCGGCGCCACGCACCATAAGAGCGGCGCAGCAGAGGAAATCGGGGAAAGAAGCAACCGACTCGCCGAGAGACTATCGTCAATCAAGACTCAAGCCTTTGATTAAACGAAGAAAATGGACTAAATGAAGGAGGCTTGCTAGAGTATTGCTGGTGCCGGGAGGGGGACTCGAACCCCCACACCTTGCGGCGGCGGATTTTGAATCCGCTGCGTCTACCGATTCCGCCATCCCGGCATGGGAAGCCGCGCATTATCTACGAAACTGTTACCTGTATCAACCCATGGCTTTAACCCTCGACGATTTCGACTACCCGCTCCCCCCGGAGCTGATCGCCCAAGCCCCTCTCGAACGCCGCACCGACAGCCGCCTGCTCCAGGTTTCGGCGCCACTGGCCGATCTGCAATTCTCCAATCTGCCCAGCCTGCTGGCGCCCGGTGATCTGCTTGTCTTCAACGACACCCGCGTGCTGCATGCCCGCCTGTTCGGCACCAAAGACACCGGCGGCCAAGTTGAGGTGATGATCGAACGCCCCCTCGGCGCCCATGAAGCCCTCGCCCAGATACGCGCCAGCAAGTCGCCCAAGCCCGGCACCCGCCTGCACCTGGAAGGTGCACTCGATGTCGAAGTACTGGGCCGCGCCGGCGAGTTCTTCCACCTGCGCTTTCCCGCTACCGAAGACCTGGTCGAGTTGCTTGAACGCCATGGCCGCCTGCCGCTGCCGCCCTACATCGAGCGCAGCGCCGGCAATGCCGACGAATCCCGCTACCAGACCGTCTATGCCCGCAATCCGGGCTCGGTCGCCGCGCCAACCGCCGGCCTGCACTTCGACGAGCCCCTCCTCGCCCGCCTCGCCGAGCAAGGCGTGAATAGCGCCTACATTACCCTCAACGTCGGCGCCGGCACCTTCCAGCCGGTCCGCGTGCAGGACCTGTCCGAACACAAGATGCACACCGAGGCCTATTTCGTGCCCCAGGCCACGGTGGACGCCATTGCGGCCACCAAGGCGGCCGGCAAGCGTGTGGTGTGCGTCGGCACCACCAGCATGCGCGCCCTCGAATCGGCCGCACGCAGTGGCACCCTGCAGGCAGGCGAAGCGGAAAGTGACCTGTTCATCCTGCCCGGCTACCAATTCCAGGTGGCCGACGGGCTCGTCACCAACTTCCACCTGCCCAAATCCACGCTGCTGATGCTCGTGTCCGCCTTTGCGGGCATGGACGCCATCCGCCGCGCTTACGCCCACGCCATCGAGCAGCGCTACCGCTTCTTCAGCTACGGCGACGCCATGTTCCTGACCCGGAATTCCCAATGAAATACGAACTCCTCGCCACCGACGGCGCCGCCCGCCGCGGCCGACTGACCCTCAATCACGGGACCGTGGACACCCCGGCTTTCATGCCGGTCGGCACCTATGGCTCCGTCAAGGGCATCTCTCCACAGGACCTGCGTGACATCGGCGCTCAGATCTGCCTGGGCAACACCTTCCACCTGTGGCTGCGCCCCGGCCTGGAAGTGATGGAAGCCTTCGGCGGCCTGCACCAGTTCATGGCCTGGGACGGCCCGATCCTCACCGATTCCGGCGGCTTCCAGGTGTTCTCCCTCGGCGCGCTGCGCAAGATCAGCGAAGAAGGCGTGCGCTTCAGCTCACCGGTGAACGGCGACAAGCTGTTCCTCACCCCTGAAGAATCGATGCGCATCCAGAAGGTGCTCAATTCCGACGTGGTGATGATCTTCGACGAATGCACGCCCTACCCGGCCACGGTGACCGAGGCTGCCGACTCCATGCGCATGTCCCTGCGCTGGGCGCAGCGCTCCAAGGACGAATTCAACCGGCTCGAGAACGACAACGCGCTGTTCGGCATCGTCCAGGGTGGCATGTACGAAAACCTGCGTGACGAATCCCTCGCCGGCCTCGAGGGGATCGGCTTCCATGGTTACGCCATCGGCGGCCTGTCGGTCGGCGAGCCCAAGGACGACATGCAGCGCATCCTGCACCACACCGCGCCGCGCCTGCCCCAGCACAAGCCCCGCTACCTGATGGGCGTCGGCACGCCCGAAGACATCGTCTTCGCGGTACAGGCCGGCATCGACATGTTCGACTGCGTGATGCCCACCCGCAACGCGCGCAACGGCTGGCTGTTTACACGCCACGGCGACATCAAGATCCGCAACGCGCGCCACAAGTCGGACACCCGGCCACTGGACGAAACCTGCGACTGCTACACCTGCCGCAACTTCTCCCGCGGCTACCTCCACCACCTCAACCGCCTCAACGAAATCCTCGGCGCGCGGCTGGCCACCATCCACAACCTGCACTACTACCAGCAGCTGATGCGTGACCTGCGCGACGCGATTGCCAGCGGCACGCTGAGCGATTACGTCGCCCGCTTCCACCGGGAACGGGCCGGCCAGGGAGAGTAAGCGGCCTGTAAGCCGGGGATGCTTCGCCCGCCCGGCCCTTGCCGCTATAATCGCGCCTTTTACCAGCATCCCTCCATGCAGGTTTTCCGCGGAATTCCCGAACGCACCGAACACGGCTGCGTGCTCACCATCGGCAACTTCGATGGCGTGCACCGCGGCCATCAGGCGCTGCTGGCGAAACTCACCGCAAAGGCGCGCGCCACCGGACTGCCCGCTTCGGTGCTCACCTTCGAGCCCCATCCGCGCGAGTATTTCGCCCATGAGAACCGGCCGCGCCGGCTCACCTCCCTGCGCGAAAAGATCCAGCTCCTCGCCGCCCAGGGCGTAGACCGCCTCTATATCGGCCGCTTCAACGCCCGCTTCGCGTCGCTCACCGCCGAGCAGTTCGTCGAGGACATCCTGATCCGCGGGCTTGGCGTGCGCGACCTGATGATCGGCGACGACTTCCGCTTCGGCAAAGGCCGCAAAGGCGATTTCGCGATGCTGCAGCACGCCGGTCAGACCGCGGGCTTCACCGTCGAGGCCATGCACACCTTGGTCCATGACGGCGAACGCGTTTCCAGCTCGGCGATCCGCGACACCCTGACCGAAGGCGACATGCCCCACGCCGCCCGCCTGCTCGGCCGCCCGTACAGCATCAGCGGCCGCGTCATGCACGGCGACAAGATCGGCCGCACGATCGGCTTCCCGACCGCCAACATCCAGCTCAAGCACCGCAGCCCGCCACTGATGGGCATCTACACCGTCAGCGTCGACGGCCTGGCCGACAAGCCCTGGCCCGGCGTGGCGAGCATCGGCGTGCGCCCAACCATCAACGACGCCGGCCGCGCGACCCTCGAAGTCCATCTGTTCGACTGGAACGCCGACTGCTACGACGCTCACCTGCGAGTCAACTTCCTGCGCAAGCAACGGGACGAGGAGCGCTACGACAGCCTCGAAGCCCTTACCGCCCAGATCGCCCGCGACGCCGAAGAGGCACGCGCCTACTTCGTCCAGAATCCCCTCTGAATTCACGCCCCCGACCATGTCCGACAATCGCAAGACCCTGAACCTGCCCGACACGCCCTTCCCGATGCGCGGTGACCTCGCCAAGCGCGAGCCCGCCTGGATCGCCGACTGGCAGCAGCGCAAGCTCTACCAGAAGATCCGCAAGGCGTCCGCCGGCCGGCCCAAGTTCGTGCTTCACGACGGCCCCCCCTACGCCAACGGCAGCATCCACATTGGTCACGCGCTGAACAAGATCCTCAAGGACATCATCATCCGCTCGAAGACCCTTGCCGGCTTCGATGCGCCTTACGTGCCGGGCTGGGACTGCCACGGCCTGCCCATCGAGCACAAGATCGAAGTCACCCACGGCAAGGGCTTGCCCGCCGACAAAGTGCGTGAGCTTTGCCGCAGCTATGCCGCGGAACAGGTCGAGGAGCAGAAGAAGGATTTCATCCGCCTCGGCGTCCTCGGCGACTGGGACAACCCCTACCGCACCATGGACTTCGGCAACGAAGCCGGCGAAGTGCGTGCCTTGGCCGAGATGGTCAAGCGTGGCTGGGTCTTCAAGGGCCTCAAGCCGGTGAACTGGTGTTTCGACTGTGGCTCCGCGCTGGCCGAAGCCGAGGTGGAATACCAGGACAAGCAGAGCCCGGCGATCGACGTGGGCTTCAAATGCGCCGACCCGGAGAAGCTCGCGGACGCCTTCGGCCTGCCGTCGCTGCCCGCCGGCAAGGATGCCTTGGCGGTTATCTGGACCACCACCCCATGGACCATCCCCGCCAACCAGGCTCTCAACGTTCATCCGGAACACGAATACGTACTGGTGGACACCCCCCGCGGCCTACTGGTGCTGATGGCCGAACTGACCGAATCCAGCCTCAAGCGCTTCGGCCTTGAAGGCCAGGTCGTCGCCCGCACCAACGGTGGCAAGCTCGACCACATCCGCTTCCAGCATCCATTCTACGATCGTCAGTCGCCGGTCTTTGTCGCCGACTACGTCGGCCTGGATGCCGGCACCGGCATCGTCCACTCCGCCCCGGCCTACGGTGTGGACGACTTCAACTCCTGCAAGTCCAACGGCTTCACCAACGACGACATCATCAACCCGGTGCAGAGCAACGGCGTCTATGCCGAATCCCTGCCCTTCTTCGGCGGGCTGCACATCTGGAAGGCCAACCCGGTCATCGTCGAGAAGCTGCAGGAAGTCGGCGCCCTCTTCTCCCATGAGAAGATCAGCCATAGCTACATGCACTGCTGGCGCCACAAGACGCCGCTGATCTACCGCGCCACCGCTCAGTGGTTCGTCGGCATGGATCTCAAGCCTGAAGGCGGCAAGAGCCTGCGCGAGCTCGCCCTCGGCGGCGTGGACGCCACGCAGTTCTTCCCCTCCTGGGGCCAGGCCCGCCTGCACGCGATGATCGCCAACCGTCCCGACTGGTGCATCTCACGCCAGCGCAACTGGGGCGTACCGATCCCCTTCTTCCTGCACAAGGAGTCCGGCGAGCTGCATCCGCGCACTGTCGAACTGATGGAACAGGTCGCCAAGCGCATCGAGCAGGAGGGCATCGAGGCCTGGTTCAAACTGAGCCCCGCCGAGCTACTGGGCGCGGAGGCGGATCAGTACGAGAAGATCAGCGACACCCTCGACGTGTGGTTCGACTCAGGCACGACCCATTGGCACGTGCTGCGTGGCTCCCACAATGACGGCCACGCCACGGGCCCGCGCGCCGACCTCTACCTGGAAGGCTCCGACCAGCACCGCGGCTGGTTCCACTCCTCCCTGCTGACGGGCTGCGCGATCGACGGCCATCCTCCCTACAAGGCCCTGCTGACTCACGGCTTCGCCGTGGATGGCGCCGGCCGCAAGATGAGCAAGTCGTTGGGCAACGTGGTCGTGCCGCAGGAAGTCACCAGCAAGCTCGGCGCCGACATCCTGCGCCTGTGGGTGGCCTCCACCGATTACTCCGGCGAGCTGTCCATTTCCAAGGAAATCCTCGACCGCGTCGTCGAGGTGTATCGCCGCCTGCGCAACACCCTGCGCTTCCTGCTCGCCAATACAGCCGACTTCGATCCGGCTACCGACATGCTGCCGGTGACGGACTGGCTGGAAATCGACCGCTACGCGCTGGCCCTGACCCGCAAGCTGCAGACCCAGGCCGAGGCCGACTACGGTCGTTTCGAGTTCCACCGGATTGTCCAGGCCCTGCAGAACTTCGCCGCCGAAGACCTTGGCGCCGTTTATCTGGACATCCTGAAAGACCGCCTCTATACCACCCAGGCCAAGTCCGTCGCCCGCCGCTCCGCGCAGAGCGCCCTGTGGCACGTGCTGCAAACCGTCGTGAAGCTGATGGCGCCGATCCTGTCCTTCACCGCCGAAGAAATCTGGCAACTGCTGACGAAGGATGCGGACGACAGCGTGATGCTGCACACCTTCCACCCACTGCCCGCACAGGACGGCGAAGAGGCACTGCTGGAGCGCTGGAACGCCATCCGCGCCGCCCGCGCCGACGTACTGAAGGTCATCGAGGCTGTCCGCACCGAAGGCAAGCTTGGCTCCTCGCTGCAAGCCGAGGTGGAAATCCGCGCCGCGGGCGCCAAATACGACACCCTGGCCAGCCTTGCGGACGATCTACGCTTCGTGCTGATCTGCTCCAAGGCCACCCTGGTCCAGGTCTCCAGCGAGGCCGACGAAGCCATCCTCGTCACACCCTCCCAGTACAAGAAATGCGAGCGTTGCTGGCACTACCGGGAAGATGTGGGGCACGACGCGGCCCATCCGGAACTTTGCGGCCGTTGCACGTCCAATCTGCATGGCGCCGGCGAAGCCCGTTCGGCCGCCTGAGCCTCGACACACAGCAGGAGCCCGCCCTTGAAACTACGCCTCGGCAACTGGATCGGCCTTGCGGCCATTGTCGTGCTCGCCGATCAGTGGACCAAGCACCTTGTCCGCGGCGCCCTGCGCAACGGTGAAGTCATCCGCGTCACCGATTTCTTCGACCTTGTGCTCGCCTTCAACCCGGGCGCTGCCTTCAGCTTCCTGGCCGACCAGGCCGGCTGGCAGCGCTGGTTCTTCGTGGTCCTGGCGACCGTCATCTGCGGCTGGCTGCTCCGCCTGCTGGCACGCCACCAGCATGAACTGCTGCAACCGCTGGCCTTCTCGCTGATCATCGGCGGCGCCATCGGCAATGTCATCGACCGTTTCGTTTTCGGTGCGGTCGTCGACTTCCTATATTTCCACATCGGCAGCTACGGCTGGCCGGCCTTCAACGTGGCGGACTCCGCCATCACGGTCGGCGTGGTCCTGATGATCGTCGCCCAGTTGCGCGAGCATCGCCACGCCCCCGCCCAAGAGAAACTCTCATGACCCAGATCGTCCAGCCCGACAGCCTGCTGACCCTTCACTACCGGATTTCCCTGGAAAACGGACAGCCCCTCATCAGCACCTTCGAGTCCCAGCCCGCCACGATGCAGCTGGGCCATGGCGACATCGCTCCTGCGCTGGAGCGCTGCTTGGCCGGAATCACCGTCGGCGAGCACCACACCTTCCTGCTTGAGCCGGAAAACGCTTTTGGGGCCCACCGTGAAGATCTGATCGAGAAAGTCCGCCTGGAAGACTTCCCGGCGGATGCCGAGGTCGCGCCGATGGTCATCATGGAGTTCACCGCGCCTGACGGCACCCGTTACCCGGGCCTGATCCGCGAAGTCCTCGACACCCATGCGGTGATTGACTTCAACCACCCGCTGGCCGGCAAGTCGATCCGCTTCGAAGTCGAAGTAATCGGCATCAACTGAACACAACCCGAGGTATCCGATGGAAGTCCTGCTCGCCACTCCCCGCGGCTTTTGCGCCGGCGTTGAACGCGCCATCGAGATCGTCGAACGTGCTCTCGCACAGTTCGGCGCACCGATCTACGTGCGCCACGAAGTCGTGCACAACCGCTTCGTGGTGGATGGCCTGCGTGCCAAAGGCGCTGTCTTCATCGAGGAACTCTCCGACGTTCCGGCCGGCAATACCGTGATCTTCAGTGCCCACGGCGTGTCCCAGGCCGTTCGCACCGAAGCCGAAGCCCGCGGGCTGCGGGTCTTCGACGCCACCTGCCCGCTCGTCACCAAGGTTCACCTTGAGGTCGCCCGCATGCGCGACCAAGGGCGCGAGCTCATCATGATCGGCCACAAGGGGCATCCCGAGGTGGAAGGAACGATGGGTCAGGTTCGCGACGGAATCTACCTGGTGGAGTCCGTCGACGATGTGGCAAATTTGCAGGTCAGCAAGCCGGACATGCTCGCGTATGTCACTCAGACCACGCTGTCCGTCGACGACGCAGGAGCAATCGTCGCCGCACTGCGCGAACGCTTTCCAGACATCATCGGACCGAAGAAGGACGACATCTGCTATGCCACGCAGAATCGGCAGGATGCCGTGAAGTTCATGGCACCGCAGTCCGATCTGGTGTTGGTGGTCGGATCTCCCAACAGCTCCAACTCCAACCGTCTCCGCGAAGTGGCCGAGCTCCTGAATGTTCCGGCCTACCTCGTGGATAACGCGGAGGCCATCGACCCGGACTGGATTACTGGAAAGCGGCGCATCGGCGTGACTGCCGGCGCCTCCGCGCCGGAAGTGCTGGTGAACTCGGTGATCACCCGCCTCAAGGAACTGGGGGCTCAGTCCGTGCGCCAGCTCGACGGGGTTCCGGAAAAGGTAACCTTCCCCCTTCCGAAAGAGCTCCAGGGCACGCACGGTTAAGCACTGCAGCAGCGCCGAGAGTCGCACGCCAAAAGCACAAGGCCCCCGCAATGCGGGGGCCTTGTGCTTTTGGCGTATGCCTGAAATGGCGTCGCCTGGCCTCTTCTATGCACGCAATCCTTTAAAGATGGGGCTGCATGATCCGCCGATAGAACTCGTGAAAATGCTGCATCCCGTCTTCATATGGCGACTGATACGGCCCCACCTCATTCCGCCCTGCCTTCAACAACGCGAGGCGACCACGATCCATGCGCTCACCGATATCGTCGTCCTCGATGGCCGTTTCCATGTAGGCGGCCTGCTCGGCCTCGACGAAGTCCCGCTCGAACTCGAGGATTTCTTCCGGATAGTAGAACTCGACCACATTGGTGGTCTTGTTCACGTCCGTCGGTATGAGCGTGCTCACCACCAGCACATGGGGATACCACTCGACCATGATGTTGGGGAAATAGGTCAACCAGATGGCACCATGCTTCGGCATTTCGCCGCCATGGTAGTTGAGCACGGCCTCGTGCCAGCGCTTGTAGGCGGGCGAACCCGGCTTCTTCAATGACGTGATGCCGACACGCTGAACGGAATACCATTCGCCAAACTGCCAGGTGAGGTCGTCACAGGTGACGAACTGACCAAGCCCCGGATGGTAGGGCTCAACGTGGTAATCCTCGAGGTAGACCTCGATGAAGGTCTTCCAGTTGTAATTGCACTCGTGGATTTCAACCTTATCCAGCTTGTAGCCCGCGAAATTGAGCTCGCTGGCCACTTGCATGCCAGCCAGATCCGCCGACGCCGAGCGCGGCCCCTTGAACAGGAGCCCATGCCAGCTGTCCAGTTTCTGGCGCTGCAGATTGAGGCAGGGATTTTCGGGAAAGTGCGGCGCGCCGATCAGCAAACCGTCCGGGTTATAGGTCCAGCGATGAATCGGGCAGACGATATTGCGGTCGGCAACCCCGGAGCCCTGTAGCATGATTGCCTGCCGGTGGCGGCAGACATTGGACATCTGGTAAAACCCGTCTTCCCGATTGATCAGCAGGCTTGAATGGTCGAGCCATTCCAGGGATCGGTATTGATTGGCTTCAGGCACCATCAGCTCGTGGCCGACGTAGCCGGGCCCTGCATCGAAGAGGAGACGCTTCTCCAATTCGAAGACCTTTTCGTCGAAATACCACGAGACCGGCAATTGGGAAACCGCCGGAGAAAGCTGTGCCTGAGAAGCGATGTCAGACATCCCGAACCCCCTGATTCAAAGCGAAAGCCCGAAACGTAAAGCGCGTAATTATATAGTATTACGCGTTTGACCTGTAGCCCGGCCATAGGCTATTTTTACGCTTTACTCCAGTCTAACCGGCCACCCATGGTCAAATCCGCCTCCGCCAAAACGCCCTCCAGCTTCGAGTCCGCCATTTCCGAACTCGAATCCATCGTCCAGGAAATGGAAAACGGGACGCTGTCTCTCGAGCAGTCCCTCGCAGCCTACGAACGCGGCACGGCCCTTCTGCGCCACAGCCAGGACGTACTGAACAAGGCGGAGCAAAGCATTCGCGTCGTCGAAAGCGCCGCAGCCAACCCGGACCTCCTCCAGCCATGAGCCACCGCAGTTTCAGCCAATGGATGGGTGACATCCAGCAACGCACCGAAGCCGCCCTTGATCGTGCCTTGCCAGCTGCCGACGTTGCTCCAGAGCGCCTTCATCAGGCCATGCGCTATGCGGTGCTGGGCGGCGGCAAGCGCGTTCGACCGCTGCTGGTGCACGCCGCCGGGCAATTGGTCCAGGCCGACAACGCCCGTCTGGACCGGATTGCCTCCGCGCTTGAACTGATCCACGCCTACTCCCTTGTGCATGACGACATGCCCTGCATGGACGACGATGCCCTGAGGCGCGGCAAGCCAACGGTACATGTGGAGTATGACGAAGCCACCGCCTTGCTGGTCGGGGATGCGTTGCAGACCCTCGCCTTTCAGCATGTTGCCGAAGCCAGCCTCTGCGACGACCCGGTGCGCCACATCGCCATGATTCGCCAGCTCGCGATCGCTTCAGGCTCCCGCGGCATGGCAGGGGGCCAGGCCATCGACCTGGCATCGGTCGGCCTTGAACTGAACCTGTCGGAACTCGAGTTCATGCACATCCACAAGACCGGCGCCCTGATCCGGGCATCGATCGCACTGGGCGCACAGTGCGGCCGACCGCTGGGCGACGAAGCCATGGCTACCCTCGATCATGTCGGCAAGGTCGTCGGACTGCTCTTCCAGGTTGTGGACGACATTCTCGACGCGGAGGCGGACACCGCCACCCTCGGAAAGACGGCCGGCAAGGATGCTGCCAACGACAAGCCCACCTACGTCAGCCTGCTCGGGGTGAGCCGCGCCCGAGAACTGGCCGAGGAGATGTGCCAGGACGCCCTCGCCAGCCTCGCCCCCTTCGGCGACACGGCCCAGCGCCTGTCCGAACTGACGCGCTTCATCGTTCGGCGCCAGTTCTGAAGCCGGCGGATCGACATAAAGAATACCCATTAACGACCCGGTATCCCGGAATGCCCTTTGCAACGCAGCCCGCCAAATCTCGCGCCAGCCTGCTGGACAGCATCACATCTCCCGCGGACCTGCGCCAGCTCGACCCCGGCGAACTCCCCAAGCTGGCCGACGAGCTGCGCAACTTCCTGATCGACTCGGTTTCCCGCACCGGCGGCCACCTGTCGTCCAACCTCGGGACCGTAGAGCTGACCATTGCGCTGCACTACGTCTTCAACACCCCCGATGACCGCATCGTCTGGGACGTTGGCCATCAGACCTACGCCCACAAGATACTGACCGGACGCCGCGAGGCCATGGCCGGCCTGCGCCAGTACCAAGGGATATCAGGCTTTCCGCGGCGCTGCGAAAGCCCGTACGACACCTTCGGCACCGCACACTCGTCCACATCGATATCAGCCGCCCTCGGCATGGCCGAGGCAGCGCGCCTGCGCGGCGAGGATCGCCGCGCGATTGCAGTCATCGGCGACGGTGCGATGTCAGCAGGCATGGCCTTTGAGGCCCTGAACAACGCCGGCGACATCAGCGACACCAACCTGCTGGTCATCCTCAACGACAACGAGATGTCCATCTCGCCCCCCGTCGGCGCGCTCAACAAGCACCTCTCCCGCCTGCTTTCCGGCCGCCTGTACAACGGCGCCAGGACCATCGGCAAGCGCTTCCTCGAAAACCTCCCGCCGCCGGTATTCGAGCTGGCCAAGCGCACCGAGGAGCACGTGAAAGGCATGATGATGCCCGGCACGATGTTCGAGGAGTTCGGCTTCAACTACATCGGCCCGATCGACGGCCACGACCTCGAAGCTCTGCTGCCGACCCTGCAGAATCTGCGCACGCTCAAGGGCCCGCAATTCCTCCATGTGATCACCCGCAAGGGGCAGGGTTACAAGCTGGCCGAAGCCGACCCGATCCTCTATCACGGCGTATCCAAGTTCGACCACGCAGCCGGCATCACAACCGGCAAGGGCGGCGGCAAGCTTACCTACACCCAGGTCTTCGGCGACTGGCTGTGCGACATGGCGGCGATCGACAAGCGCCTGGTGGCAATCACCCCCGCCATGCGCGAAGGCTCGGGCATGGTGCGCTTCGCCCACGAATACCCCGACCGGTACTACGATGTCGGTATTGCAGAGCAGCACGCACTGACTTTTGGCGCCGGCCTCGCCTGCGAAGGCTTCAAGCCAGTAGTGGCGATCTACTCCACCTTCCTGCAGCGAGCCTACGACCAACTGATCCACGACATCGCCCTGCAAAACCTGCCGGTGATGATGGCCATCGACCGCGCTGGCATGGTCGGCGCAGACGGCGCCACCCACCACGGCGCCTTCGACCTCTCCTACCTGGCCTGCGTGCCCAACCTGACGATCTTCTGCCCGGCTGACGAGAACGAATGCCGCCAGATGCTCTACACCGCCTACCAGCATGACGGCCCGACCGCCGTACGCTATCCGCGCGGCAGTGGCCTGGGCACCCAGCCTGAACAACTCATGCACACCCTGCCAATCGGCAAGGGCGAAATCCGTCGCCACGGCGCACGTTACGCCCTCCTCGCCTTCGGCAGCATGCTCGGCACAGCCCTCCAGGTTGCCGACACGCTGGGCGCCACCGTCGCCAACATGCGCTTCGTGAAACCCATCGACAAGGATCTGATCCTTGAGCTGGCGGACAGCCACGAAATCCTGGTTACCCTTGAGGAAAACGCCATCATCGGCGGCGCCGGGTCAGAAGTGGTCCGCGCCCTCAAGGAAGCCGGCAAAACCGTTCAGGTGCTCCAACTCGGCTTGCCCGACCGCTTCATCGACCACGGCGACCAGCAGCAACTGCTCGCGGAGGTCGGTCTCGACGCCGCTGGCATCCTGAAGCGCATAGAAGACACCATCCAGAGGAATAGTTGAGCGCTTTTGTCGGGAATGATAGGATCGAATCCATTGAGGGGCGCCAGATCCCTATTTCCCAACGAGAATCATCGAGAACAGCCATGACCACCTGCGAAGCCCCAACCCCAATCCCAGACGTACAGAACTCCGCCGACTCCCGCCAGCTCGCTATCAACAAGGTGGGCATCAAGGCGATCCGCCACCCCATCAAGGTGCAGGACAAGAAGAGCGGTGGCGTGCAGCACACCATTGCGGTGTTCAACATGTACGTTGGCCTGCCCCACAATTTCAAGGGGACGCACATGTCCCGTTTCGTGGAGATCCTCAACAGCCACGAGCGTGAGATCTCGGTCGAATCCTTCGAGCCGATGCTGCGGGAGATGGTCCGCAAACTCGAAGCTGAAACAGGTCATGTGGAAATGACCTTTCCGTATTTCATCAACAAGGCCGCACCCGTTTCCGGCGTACAGAGCCTGATGGACTACGAAGTCACATTCATTGGTGAAATTCGTGAAGGCGGCAGCTACGAGTTCACGATGAAGGTTGTCGTCCCGGTCACCAGCCTGTGCCCCTGCTCGAAGAAGATCTCGGAGTACGGCGCCCACAACCAGCGCTCCCACGTCACAGTGACGGCCACCACCAACAATCACCTTTGGATTGAGGAGCTGGTCCAACTGGTGGAGGAGCAGGCCTCCTGCGAGCTTTACGGACTGCTCAAGCGCCCTGACGAAAAATTCGTCACCGAACGTGCTTACGACAACCCCAAATTTGTCGAGGACATGGTCCGTGACGTTGCCGGAGCCCTCAATCGCGAAAGCCGTATCGACGCCTACGTGGTCGAGTCCGAGAACTTCGAATCGATCCACAACCACTCCGCTTACGCACTGATCGAGCGCAACAAGCTCACCTGAAGAAACCCTGCTGCGCCCGGCTCCACCGGGCGATGGGCAAAAAAAACGGAACCCGAGGGTTCCGTTTTTTTTGTACCGCGGAAAATCAGGCCTTGGCGGCAGCCTTGGCAGCGAAGGACTTGTAGTCCAGCTTTTCCTTGATACGGGCAGACTTGCCGGAGCGGCTGCGCAGGTAGTACAGCTTGGCACGGCGCACATCACCACGACGCTTCACTTCGATGCTGGCAACCAGCGGGGAGTAGGTCTGGAAAGTACGCTCCACACCTTCGCCGGAAGAGATCTTGCGAACGATGAAGGCGGAGTTCAGGCCGCGATTGCGCTTGGCGATCACGACACCTTCGTAAGCCTGCAAACGCTCACGAGTACCTTCCTTGACCTTGACCTGAACGATAACGGTATCGCCAGGAGCGAATTCCGGGATCGTCTTGCCCTGGGTCAGGCGGGTGATTTCTTCCTGCTCAAGCAGCTGAATGAGGTTCATGCGTAACTCCTGAAAAATATGGGCCAGTGGCCTTTCGTACAGAGCAGGTCGCCACCTGGTGCACGGCTTTGTTATGGAAACCGGAAATCAGCTCTCCGGCTTCCTTTCTGCCTGCCGGAATTCTTCCAGCAAACGAATTTCTTCCTTGCTCAACGGACGTTCCGCCAACAGGTCCGGCCGTCGCAACTCGGTGCGCCCGAGTGACTGCTGCAGACGCCATCGCCGGATTTCCGCATGATTGCCGGACATGAGCACGCCCGGCACCAGCATTCCTTCATAATCGACCGGCCGCGTGTAATGCGGACAGTCGAGAAGGCCATCGACGAACGAATCCTCGACGGCCGAATCCTCGTCGTTGAGCGCCCCCGGCAACTGCCGAATCATTGAATCGAGCAGCACCATGGCCGGCAACTCACCTCCGGAGAGGACAAAGTCACCCAACGAAATTTCTTCATCCACGCAGCGCTCGATCAAACGCTGATCGACGCCTTCATAGCGACCACACAGCAACACCAGCGCCGGCTCGGACACCAGCTCAAGAACCCGCCGATGATCCAGGGGGCGCCCTTGGGGCGACAGATAGATCACTCGCCCCTCAGCACCCACGCTTGCCCCCTGACGCTCGCGCGCCGCCCGGATGGATTTTTCCAGAGGCCCCGGCATCATCACCATGCCCGGACCACCTCCGTAAGGACGGTCATCCACGGTGCGATAGCGATCTTCGGCAAAATCGCGGGGGTTCCAGCAATTCAGCTCATACAGGCCACGCTCACGCGCACGCCCGGTGATGCCAAACTCCGACAAGGCGGAAAACATCTCGGGAAACAGACTTACGACATCGTAGGCCTTGCGGCCACCGACTGCCGTCACCAGTCCGCCTCCCATTCCACCAGAATGCGCCGAGCCACCGCATCCACCTCAGTCACATAGCTTGCGACAAAGGGGATCAGTCGCTCCAGTTCGCCATCCTGCACCTCGAGCACATCATGCGCGCCCGTGGACAGCAGCCCTTTCACCGCACCGAGCCGGACTCCCGAAGCATTGACGACCTCCAGACCAATCAGATCAGCCCAGTAATATTCATCTTCGGCAGGCTTCGGCAGTGCATCACGCGGCACAGCGATATAGAGGCCATCAATGGCTTCCGCCGCATTGCGGTCAGGCACCTCTTCGAAGGCCGCGACCAGAGAATCCGCCTTGCCATGGGCTTTGCAACCCTTCAGCGTGTACGGTTTCCAGTCGCTGCCTTCTGAATCGGCACCGAGCCACCATTGCGGCATTTTTTTCCACGACAAAGGATCATCCCCGAAAGGATGAACCTTTACCCAACCTCCAACGCCATACGGGGCGACGATACGCCCGAGAACGATCATCTGCACGGCAGGCGGAAGACCGGGAGACTGCTCAGCCAACTCAGGCGGCAGCCTTGGCAGCCTGCTTGACCAGACGAGCAACGGTCTCGGACAGCTGGGCGCCGGTACCTTGCCAGTGAGCCAGACGCTCGGCGTTCACGACGAGGCCGGTGGCATTGCCGGAAGCAACCGGGTTGTAGTAACCGATACGCTCAATGAAACGGCCGTCGCGACGATTGCGGGAGTCGGCGGCAACGATGTTGTAAAAGGGGCGCTTCTTGGAGCCGCTGCGGGCGAGACGAATGACAACCATGACTGATCTTGATCCGATGGAATGGAAAAACGAAGGATATTAAATCACAGCGGAAAAATCCGCAAGAAAGCAGATTGACGGGCACGTGTGGTGGCAGCCGTGCCGCATGGCTGCCACGGCCAAGCCACGCACCGCCATCAAGTCATATCAACACCTGTTAGCAGGGAAGTTATTTACAATATGCGCTTGGCCAAAATACACCGTAGGCAATGAGCGCCGCCGACACTCCCCTTTCCGACCGCACAGCCCCTGTCCTCGACTGGCTCGCCACCGAGCTCACCGCCGACGCCGAGCTCGAACTGGCCGCCTTCGTGCGCCACGTGGAGGACCTGACGCGCCCCGAGGTCGGCCAGGGACAACTCCAGCGCTGCCTGGACCCTCTTCAGGCCCGCGGCCTCCAGATCAGCCGGATGTTCCGCCAAAAGCTCGCGGCAACGGCGCTGCCGCTCAATGTCAGCCTGCACCGCTCAGCCACCCGCCTGGTATCAGCCTTCGGGAAGCTCGCCACGGCTTACGAGGACGGCATCAAAGACGCCCACCTCCGGGCCGGCAAAGGTGGGCGCCAGCCCCCCCAGGCCATCAGCGCCAAAGGCTTGGCGGTTCTTTGCGAGCAATTCGTCATTGCCCATCTGGCCGGCAACAGCGCCCCCTACGGTTTCTGGCTGCGGGCTCACACGCTATTCCTGACCGGCCAGGCCAACAGCCACGGCGAGACCCGAGACGCCGACAGCGCCTACAAATTCCTGCTGGCACTCTATTCTGCCCAACCCGAAGGCCTGACCGGCCCAGAAACCTGCTGGCTGGCAGACCTTCTGGACTCCATCGCCGGCGACACGGCTATCAGCTACACCCCGCCTGGCGACAACGACCTTGGCTGGTTCTGGATTGATCCGGACCAGGACACACCGCCGATTTCCGATAAGCGCCGCGCCCCTCCGCCGGTAGAAGGACTGATCTACTTCTCTGCCGAAGAACTGGCGCGCAAAGCCACAAGATGGATCGAGGCCCTCGACGCCGAAGCACCCTCGCTGGATGGGCTCCCCCAAGGGCTGGCCGTCGCTGAAGCTGCCACGCTACTGCGCCGGGTTCGAGAATACTGGGCAACGCCTCCACACCGCGAGCACTCCCGACGTCGCAATCAATATGCAGTTCGCGTTTGCAGCGGCCTTGAGACGATCTGGAAGATGCTGAGAGAAAGCGGCTCCGCGAGACAGGAAGCACACACGTCGGAGTGGATGGTCGTCAACGAAAGCCCAACCGGCTACGCAATCATGCAGGTCACCGGAACAGCCTCCGAACTGGTCGCCGGCATGGCCTTGGCGCTGCGTCGCAATGAGGACGACCCGTGGACCCTGTGCGTCGTACGCTGGATCCGCACTGAAACTCCCGAACAGGTCGAACTCGGCCTGCAGGTCATCGCCAATACCGCCAAACCGGTCACTGTCGGCTTCCGCAGCGGCGGCCAGACCCGCCCGATGCGCCCCGCTCTGGTGCTTCCCCCAATCGCAGCCCTCGGGCGCCAGCAGGCCATTCTGGCGCCGGCCGGCACTTATTCGGCACGGCGCTTCATGCTGGTTTCAGACACCAACCGACTCTATGTGGCCCAAGGCCGCCTACTCAGCCTCGACATGCAGACATCGGCCATCGAACTGTTCCAGTACGAAATCGACCCCTATCCGCTCTGACGAGGCACGACTAGGAGCACAGGGACGCAATCGGCCGGTCTGTCGCCCGGCCCAGGGCCATCAGAATTGAGTCCCAACACTCACAAACCTCGGCCGCCGACCCCGCCCCGGCTCGCCAGCCATCAGGCAAGTGCGCCCAGCCGAACAAGCCAGCTATCTCCGCCAGCAGTACCGCATCTGCAGCTCTGACCAACAGCCAACCGCCCCCATCGAGACGCGCCGCAACCCCTGCCGACTCAAGCACTTCCAGCGTCCTCCGCATGTCGTCATGCCCCACCGCCGACAACTCGGCAAGCTCCGCCATCGTCCGCGAAGCCCCTGTCCGCTGGGCCCCCACCAATTCCCGCAACGCAAGCAGCGCCACGAACAACTCCCGCCCCGGAAAACTGGGCAGCAACGCATGCACGAGCTTGCGCTCGGGCAGCACCGCGGCAAGGACTGCACCGAGCAAGATCACGATCCACGACAGATAAAGCCACAACAGGAAGATCGGCACCGCCGCAAACGCACCGTACACCAGCGTATAACTTGGAAAATGTGCCAGATACAAGCCAAACAGACGCTGCATGACAAGGAAACCCGTCGCGGCGCACAGGCCGGCAAACATTGCATCCCGGACACGAACGCTGCAATGGGGCACGACCAGATAGATCGTGCCGAACACCCCGGTCAGAACCGCCACGGCAATCAAGCGCACCCCAAGGCCCTCCAGCCAGGCCGCCGGCTCGTTCATGACATCCAGCGACATGCTCAGCATCGCGCTCGCGGCGAACACGCAGCCAGCCAGCAGTAGCGGACCCAGGGACAAAGCGGCCCAATAGCCGACCAGCCGCGTGGCCCAGGGACGCCGGCTGTTGACCATCCAGATCTGGTTGATGACCTGATCGATCGTCTTCATCAGCATCATCGTCGTCGCAATCAGCACGAGCGCCCCGACGACGGTCAGGTTGGCAGCCTTCTCACTGAACTGCAGCGCATAGGTCGCAATCACCTTTCCCGCCTTGTCCGGCAAAAGATTGTCGAGCAGGAAGCCACGCAGCGCATCACCGAAACGGGCCGACTGCGGTAGCTTGCTGAAGACGACTGCCACCAAGGTCACCAGCGGCACCAACGACAGCAAGGTCGTGAATGCAAGACTGCCGGCAACCTGTGCGCATCGACCATCACGAAAGCGGCGCACGACAGCGGACACCAATGGCACCATCCCCGGACGGCGAAAAGAATGAGGAGAGTCAGGGCTCAGGTTCATTTACGTATAATGCGCTTCCGTTTTGCAGGCACTACCATGCAAGAAGTTCTTGTCCTCTATTACAGCCATCGCGGCTCCGTCCGGGCGCTGGCCGAGTTAATCGCCCGCGGCATCGAATCCACTCCGGGAATGGCCGCCCGCCTGCGCACCGTTCCGCGGGTCTCGGCCGTCTGCGAGGCCATCGAAGACGACATTCCTGACCGCGGCGCGCCATATGCAGATATCCGCGATCTCGAAGAATGCGTTGGCCTGGCCCTAGGCAGCCCCACCCGTTTCGGTAACATGGCTGCACCGGTCAAATACTTCCTGGACGGCACCGCCGGCCCCTGGCTTTCGGGTGCGCTCGCGGGCAAGCCGGCCTGCGTCTTCACGTCATCGGCCAGCCAGCATGGTGGCCAGGAAAGCACCTTGCTGTCGATGATGACGCCGCTATTGCACCACGGCATGCTGATCGTCGGCCTGCCGTTTTCCGAGCCAGACCTCACCCGAACCCGTAGTGGTGGCTCGCCCTATGGCGCCACCCACTGGGCCGGCAAGGACGACAACACCCTGATCACAGAAGAGGAAAAGCGTCTCGCCACCGCCCTGGGACGGCGACTCGCAGAAACCGCCAGAAAGCTCTCACTCCCATGAAACCCAAGAACCTGCTGCTCGTCGCCAGCGTAACGCTGCTGCTGCTCATCGCCCTTTGCCTGGCCTGGGAGGCCATTCTGGCCCCCCTGCGTCCAGGCGGCTCATGGATGACACTGAAGGTGCTGCCACTGATGCTGGCCCTGTTCGGCATCTTGCGCGGCAAGCGCTACACCTATCAGTGGAGCTCGATGATGATCCTGCTCTACCTGACCGAGGGCGTGATCCGAACCAACGACCCTGCCCCCGGCAACGCACTTGCACTGGCAGAAGCGATCCTGAGCGTCATATTCTTCACTGCCGTCGTGCTTTACGCCCGCAACACCGCACCATCTCGGCTGGCCAGGGCCGCCGCTGACCGGCAGCCCTGAAGCCCCGGGGAAGAACGGATCACACCTGGGGATTCACCCGCTCAAGCTTGGAGTGCAGCTTGTTGAGGGCATTGAGGTAGGCCTTCGCGGATGCGACGATAATGTCGGTATCCGCGCCCTGCCCATTCACGACACGATCTTCCTTCGACAGACGGACGGTAACCTCGCCCTGGGCGTCGGTACCCGTGGTGATGGCATTGACCGAATACAGCAGCAGCTCGGCACCACTGTCCGCCACCGCCTCGATGGCTTTGAAAGCGGCATCCACCGGCCCCGAACCACCAGATTCGACCTTGGCCTCCTTGCCGCCGACGGACAAGGTCAGGCGCGCGCAGGGAGTCTCACCAGTCTCGGAGTGGAATGAAGATGCCACCAACCGGAAATGCTCCTGCGGCTCCGAGCTGTCATCGCTCATCAGCGCCTGCAGATCCTCATCGAAGATCTCATGCTTTTTGTCGGCCAACTCCTTGAAGCGGGCAAATGCGTGATTGAGCTGTTCCTCGGACTTGATCTCGACCCCGAGCTCGACAAGCCGCGAACGGAAGGCGTTGCGCCCCGAATGCTTGCCCATCACCAGCTTGTTGGTGGTCCAGCCCACATCCTCGGCACGCATGATCTCGTAGGTCTCACGATGCTTCAGCACGCCATCCTGATGAATGCCGGACTCGTGGGCAAAAGCGTTTGCACCAACGATCGCCTTGTTGGGCTGCACCGGAAAACCGGTGATGCTGGACACCAGCTTGGAAGCCGGCACGATCTGCGTCGTATCGATGCGCGTATCGCACAGGAAAATGTCCTTGCGGGTACGCACCGCCATCACGATTTCCTCCAGCGATGCGTTGCCTGCCCGTTCGCCAAGGCCATTGACCGTACATTCCACCTGGCGCGCACCCGCACGCACAGCGGCTAGCGAATTGGCCACCGCCAGACCAAGGTCGTTATGGCAATGCACGGACCACACCACCTTGTCGGAGTTCGGCACGCGTTCGATCAGCGTACGGATCGTTGCCGCAAACTGCTCCGGCACGTTGTAACCGACGGTATCCGGCACATTGATGGTCGTGGCACCAGCTTTGATGACGGCCTCGAAAATGCGGCACAGGAAGTCGATTTCAGAACGCCCCGCATCCTCGGCGGAGAACTCGATGTCGCCGGTGTACTCCCGCGCCCAACCGATCGCCCGCACCGCCTGCTCGACCACCTGGTCGGGGCTCATGCGCAGCTTCTTCTCCATATGGATCGGGCTGGTAGCGATGAAGGTATGGATGCGTCCCGAAGCTGCCGGTCGGATCGCCTCCCCGGCACGCCGGATGTCGTTCTCGTTGGCTCTTGCCAGTGAGCAGATCGTCGAATCCTTGATCGCCTCCGCCACCGCACGGACAGCCTCGAAGTCGCCGTTTGATGCCGCAGCAAAGCCAGCCTCGATCACGTTGACCTTCATCCGCTCGAGTTGGCGCGCGATACGCAGCTTCTCGTCGCGCGTCATCGAGGCACCCGGACTCTGCTCCCCGTCACGCAAGGTGGTGTCGAAAATGATCAGCTGATCACTCATGATTGGCTCCTGCCAGATTATTGATGTTTTGATTGAGTGGCACGGCCACCGTTCCGTGCCACGACAGGTAAACACGCCCCCGATGCCCCACCGGGAGCGCGGCGGAGCAAGGCTCAGGAGTCCACGTTCTCGGCGGGTGCCTTCACGGCACTGCGGCGCGTACCCTTGAGCCAAGCCCAAGCGCTCGTCACGTAACCGGAAACGGCGTAGCACAGGAACAATCCGAACAGCACCCCCGGCGGATAGCTGGACACAAGCAAGAAACCCAGCACAAAGGCAATGATCACGATGAACGGAACACTACGGCGCAGATTGATTTCCTTGCCGCTGTAGAACAGCACATTGCTGACCATCGACACGCCAGCAAAGATCGTCAGCGCGCAGGCGTACCAACGCACATCCGGCCCGGCCACGCCGTTGTCCAGCATCACCCACACCAGGCCACTGACCAGTGCCGCCGCAGCCGGACTGGGCAAGCCCTGAAAGTAACGCTTGTCGATGACATCGATGTTGGTGTTGAAGCGCGCCAAGCGCAAGGCTGCGCCCGCACAATAGATGAAGGCTGCCATCCAGCCGAGCTTGCCCATGCCCTTCAGCGCCCATTCATACATGATCAGCGCCGGTGCCGCACCAAAGGACACCATGTCGGACAGGGAGTCGTATTCGGCTCCGAAGGCACTCTGGGTGCGGGTTAGACGCGCCACGCGACCATCCAGCCCGTCAAGGACCATCGCGATGAAGATCGCGACCGCCGCCTGCTCGAACAGACCGTTCATCGCCTGCACGATGGCATAGAAGCCGGCGAAGAGTGCTGCAGTCGTGAAAAGGTTGGGGAGAATATAGATTCCCCTGCGACGCCGTTCGGGATTCAACAGGGGCTTACGAGATTGCAGATCGGCCATGGAGGGGACGATATGTGGAGTCGGATGCGATTGTAACGCAGGTGGATGCTGCAGGCCCAGAAACGACTCGGGGGACTTGCGTCCCCCGATCTTGCTACCTGCCAGCCCGCTTAGTTCTTGGACTGATCGACCAGCTTGTTGGCCTTGATCCACGGCATCATGTCACGCAGCTGGGCACCGACGGTTTCGATCGGGTGCACGGCGTTCAGACGACGACGGGCGGTCATGGACGGGTAGTTGGTCTTGCCTTCCAGGATGAACATCTTGGCGTATTCACCGGTCTGGATGCGCTTGAGGGCTTCGCGCATGGCGTAGCGGGACTCTTCGTTGATGACCTCGGGGCCAGTCACGTACTCGCCATACTCCGCATTGTTGGAGATGGAGTAGTTCATGTTGGCGATGCCGCCTTCGTACATCAGGTCGACGATCAGCTTCAGCTCGTGCAGGCACTCGAAGTAGGCCATTTCCGGAGCGTAGCCGGCTTCGACCAGGGTTTCGAAACCCATCTTGACCAGTTCGACCGCGCCACCACAGAGCACAGCCTGCTCGCCGAACAGATCGGTTTCGGTTTCTTCACGGAAGTTGGTCTCGATCACGCCACCCTTGGTGCCGCCATTGGCAGCAGCGTAGGACAGGGCGATGTCGCGGGCTTTGCCGGACTTGTCCTGGTAAACGGCGATCAGGGACGGCACGCCGCCACCCTTCAGGTACTCGGAGCGAACGGTGTGGCCAGGGCCCTTCGGGGCAACCATGATCACATCCAGATCGGCACGGGGCACGACCTGGTTGTAATGCACGTTGAAGCCATGGGCGAAAGCCAGCACGCCGCCTTGCTTGATGTTCGGCTCGATGTCGTTCTTGTAGACGTCGGGGATGTTCTCATCCGGCAGCAGGATCATGACCACGTCGGCAGCGCGAACGGCCTCGGCCACTTCTGCAACCTTCAGGCCAGCACCTTCAGCCTTGGCCCAGGAAGCGCCGCTCTTGCGCAGACCGACCGTCACATTGACGCCGGAGTCACGCAGATTCTGGGCGTGGGCGTGGCCCTGGGAACCGTAACCAACGATCGTGACCTGCTTGCCCTTGATCAGGGAGAGATCCGCATCCTTATCGTAATAAACCTTCATTTCATGCCTTTCTGATACAAGAGGAGCAAATTACAGGGAAGTGCCGGCCATGCGGCCCGCCCCCTGCTTCACACTTTCAATACCCGGTCACCACGGCCAACGCCGCAGATACCGGAGCGCACGGTTTCGAGAATCAGGTCGGCATCGATGGCGCCGACAAAGGAATCGAGCTTGGCCTGGGTGCCGGTCAACTCGATCACATAACTGGTATCCGTCACATCGATGATGCGCCCACGGAAGATGTCCGCCATGCGCTTCATTTCTTCCCGATCCTTGCCGGTTGCCCGCACTTTGACGAGCATCAGTTCGCGCTCGATGTGGGCCGACTCGGACAGATCGACCACTTTCACCACCTCCACCAGCTTGTTGAGCTGCTTGGTGATCTGCTCGACGATGTCATCCGAACCGGACGTGACGATCGTCATGCGCGACAACGAGGCATCCTCGGTCGGCGCCACCGTCAGGGACTCGATGTTGTAGCCACGGGCGGAAAACAGCCCGGAGACGCGCGACAGCGCGCCGGATTCATTCTCGATGAGAAGGGAGATGACGTGTCTCATATGGATGTCTTGCTTGCTGACCATCAGCCCGCGCAACCAGTGGGCGTCGAGCCTTGGTAAGGATTCGGAAGCGGGTCGCAAGGAATTCCCCACGACACGCCCCCGGCGAATCAGAGGTCCTCGGCGGACAGGATCATGTCGGTCAGACCCTTGCCACCCTGAACCATCGGGTACACGTTCTCGGTCGGATCGACCTGGAAGTCGAGGAAGACCAGGTCATTCTTGCGCTTGAACGCTTCACGAAGGGCATCCTCCACGTCGCCCGGCTTCTGCACGCGCAGGGCCACGTGACCATAGGCCTCGGCGAGCTTGGCGAAGTCGGGCAATGCATCCATGTAGGACTCGGAGTAACGATTGCCGTGGAACAACTCCTGCCACTGGCGAACCATGCCGAGATAACCGTTGTTGAGCAGGATCACCTTGATCGGCAGACGGAACTGCTTACAGGTAGACAACTCCTGGATGTTCATCTGCACCGAACCTTCGCCGGTGATACAGGCCACCGACGAGCCAGGATGCGCCAGCTGAACGCCCATTGCGGCAGGCAGGCCGAAACCCATGGTGCCCAGACCACCGGAATTCACCCAGCGACGCGGCTTGTCGAACTTGTAGTACTGGGCCGCCCACATCTGGTGCTGACCCACATCGGAAGTCACGAAGGCGTCGCCGCCGGTCACTTCCCAGAGCTTCTGCACCACAAACTGAGGCTTGATGACATCGGTACCCTGATTGAACTTCAGGCAATCACGGCGACGCCACTCTTCGATCTGCTTCCACCAGTCACCAAGCCCCTCTTGATCGGGGCGCTCGGTCGTGCCATCCAGCAGCGCCAGCAGCTCGCCGAGGATTTCACCCACGTCACCGACGATGGGCACATCGACCTTCACCCGCTTCGAGATGGAAGACGGGTCGATGTCGATATGGATGATCTTGCGCGGCTCGGACGCAAAATGAGCCGGGCTACCGATAACACGATCGTCAAAACGGGCACCAACGGCGAGCAGCACATCACAATAGTGCATCCCCATGTTGGCTTCGTAGTTGCCATGCATGCCCAGCATGCCGACAAATTGACGATCGGTAGCCGGATAGCCACCAAGCCCCATGAGGGTGTTGGTACAGGGGAACCCGAGCTTGCGCACCAGCGCGGTCAGCTTGTCCGCCGCGTCGCCGAGCACCACACCGCCGCCGGCATAGACCATCGGGCGCTTGGCTTCGAGCAAAAGCTGCAACGCCTTCTTGATCTGCCCGTGATGGCCCTTGACCACCGGGCTGTAGGAGCGCATCGCCACCGTCTGCGGGTACTCGAACTCGCACTTCTGAGCCGTGATGTCCTTCGGAATATCGACCAGCACCGGACCCGGACGGCCACTCTTGGCGAGGTAGAAGGCTTTCTTGATGGTCGGCGCGATGTCGCGCACGTCACGCACCAGGAAGTTATGCTTCACACAGGGACGGGTAATGCCAACGGTGTCCACTTCCTGGAAGGCATCCTGACCAATGGCCGACGACGGCACCTGACCGGAAATGATCACCATCGGAATGGAATCACAATAGGCAGTAGCAATACCGGTCACTGCATTGGTCGCGCCCGGACCGGAGGTCACCAGCGCAACACCAACCTTTTCGGTAGAGCGCGCGTAGCCATCTGCCGCATGGATCGCAGCCTGCTCGTGACGCACGAGCACATGGCGAACCTTGTCCTGCTTGAACAACTCGTCGTAGATGTAAAGTACCGCGCCACCAGGATAGCCGAAGAGATAATCGACCTTTTCTTCCTGAAGACTCCTGATTACAATTTCCGCACCGGTAATTACCATCGCTGCACCCGAAGCTGTTTCGGCAATGTGAAACGTTGAACCATACCGCCGCCCAGGCGATTGGTCAAGGCGCCTCTGGCGGCATTGCGATCCAGGCACCGGGTGCATCGTTTTAATTGGCACAACCCCCGCCCACCCGCAAGAGGGGTGCCACGCTCCAGCTGAGGATTCTCCCCTGCCTTCCCGTCTCGAACTATCGGACTTCCTCGCCAGCGTCGAGAAAAGGGCATTCAAACAGGCCTTGTTCGCGGTCCGCAACGAAGAATCGGCCCTCGACATCGTTCAGGATGCGATGCTCAAGCTCGCCGAAAAATATGGCGACAAGCCACTGGAAGAGCTGCCGATGCTGTTTCAGCGCATCCTGCAGAACGTGATCCGCGACCACTATCGCCGGCAGAAGGTGCGCAGCATGTGGACGACACTGCTGTCGGCCTTCTCCTCGAACTCGGACGACGAGGACTACGACCCGCTCGAAACGCTCGAATCCGCAGACAGCGAACACAAGAGTGAATCCCCCCAGACCCAGCTTGAACAACACCAGACGCTGTCGGTCATAGAAAAGGAAATCGAAAAGCTCCCAGCCCGTCAACGCGAAGCCTTCCTCATGCGTTACTGGGAGGAAATGGACATAGCCGAAACGGCTGCAGCAATGGGTTGCTCCGAAGGAAGCGTGAAAACGCACTGCTCCCGGGCGACGCACACTTTGGCTGCAGCACTTGCAGCAAAGGGCATCACACTATGAACGACCAGGAATTTCACCGCCGGGTCCGGCAACACCTCAACGCATCGGCATGGAATCTTCCGCCGGGCGCATCGTCACGCCTGCACGAGGCACGCCAGAAAGCCTTAAGCCGCCAGAAAGTCACCGTGCGCGGCCTGAGCTTGGCCGGCTTCGGCCAGATGATCACCGAACGCATGCTGCCGCGGGGCAAGACCACGATTGCGATGGTCGCAATCATCCTGGCAGCGCTGGGCAGCGCCCTGCTTGGGCAGCTGCAGCACACTGCCGACCTGGAGGAAGTGGATAGCGCACTGCTCGCCGACGACCTTCCGATCGACGCTTACCTGGACCGCGGATTCGACGCATGGGTGCAAAACGACTCGCCCGAGTGAGCCTTGCGCTCCTGCTGGGCTGGTCGGCCTCTGCCGTGCCAGCCCCGCCCATCAGTGCACCGGGTTGGAGTGATCTGACACCGGCGCAGCAACGCACCCTGGCGCCGCTAGCCAAGGAGTGGCGCGACCTGCCCGACGAGCGTCGGCGCAAGTGGGTCGGCATCGCGGACCGCTTCCCCGGATACACGCCGGAAGAGCAGGAACGCCTGCAGCGCCGGATGCAGACCTGGATTTCCCTCACACCAGAGCAGCGCACGATCGCGCGCGATCAGTACCGGAATCTCCAGCGCATTGCGCCCGAGAAGCGTGAAACACTACGGGAAAAGTGGAACGCGTACCAGGACCTGCCCAGCGACGAGAAGAAGCGCTTCACAGAAGCCGCCGCCAAACAGCCCGTCAAGCCGGCCATTCCCAAAACAGGCGCACCGCCGATCAAGCCGCTGACGGCCCCGCCGCCGCCAGCACGTCCCAATTACCCTAAGATCAAGCCGCCGCCCGTCACGCCTGAACAAGCCGCAGCAAGCCCGTCGCCGGCCGGCGTGGCGCCGCAGGCCACCGGACCGGCAGCCGTCGCAAGCACGGCGGAAGCAGCCCCCTCCCCGGCGTCCCCCACAAAACCCTAGGCGCACCATGCCCCAACAAACCCTTGCTGCCGGCGTCAACGCGCCGGCGCGGCAGGCCGTCGAACTAGCCGGCCTGCGCCGCCGCCTGGCAAGCATGCTTTACGAAATCCTGCTGCTACTCGGCGTACTGGCTCTCGCCTTCATGGTGCCCTTGCTGATTCTGGGGGCCGCCCTGAACTACACCCCTCCCGGCGGCCTTCTCTGGCTGTATGTCTTCCTCGTCCTGGGCGGCTACTTCATGTGGTACTGGCGCACAGGCGGGCAGACATTGGCCATGCAGACTTGGAAACTGCGCATCGTCGACACAAAGGGGGAGCAGATCTCCATTCGCCAGGGATGCATCCGCTACGCGCTGGCCTGGCCTTCCGTGCTGCTGTTTGGTATCGGCATCCTGTGGGCGCTGCTCGACAAGGAACGCCAGTTCCTGCACGACCGGCTGGCGGGCACCCGTATCGTGCTGCTGCTCAACAACGCCAAGAACTGAACCCGATCGGCCTTAGCGGCGTTCGACCCACCACATCATGAAGGCCGCCGCCAGGAAGAAGGTGACACTGGGGGTCAGGGCGGCCACCGCCGGCACCCACCCGTTGATGACCCCAAGATTGGAGAACAGGCCGTTCAGCAGGTGGAAGCCCACCCCCATCATGATCCCGGAAAACACCTTCAGGCTGACCCCGCCCATCCGGGTTTGCATGTAGCCAAAGGGGAGCGCCAAGCCCATCATGACAAACGCCGCAAACGGGTACGCCAGCTTCTTCCACAGGGCAATTTCATAGCGCGTGGTCTTCTGGTTGTTTTCCCGCAGGTGATGGATGTAGGAATACAGGGTAGACACGGACATACGCTCCGGCACCACCATCAGCACCGACAACACCTCCGGCGTCAGCTCCGACTTCCAGACCATCTCCGGCAGCGAGATCGTTGAGGTTCCACTATCGGAGAAGCGCGTCTGTGCGATCTTGCGCAAACGCCAGCCGTCCTTTCCGTCGTATGCGCCGGACTCCGCCTCGCTGATCGAGACCAGCGCAGAACGCTCATCAAACTCGTAGATGCGCACCCCTTGCAGGCTGGTATCCGGAAGGACACTGGTGACATTCACGAAACGCCGACCATCGCGAACCCACAGGCCGGTGCGCAGCTCCTGGGACACCATGGAGCGTGTCGCGGCCAGCCGCCATTGCTGCGCCGCCCGCTCGGCAGGAGGCGCCAGGTATTCGCCAAAAATGAA
This sequence comes from Pseudomonadota bacterium, assembly GCA_018241665.1. Lineage (GTDB taxonomy): Bacteria > Pseudomonadota > Gammaproteobacteria > Burkholderiales > Rhodocyclaceae > Zoogloea. Next base: position 146,384 of record JAFEDK010000002.1, on the reverse strand, counting down.
GGTCAGCACCACGAAGACGCTCCCCACTGCCAGCAGGGCCGACAGCAGGCGCCGGGTGGACAGCCCCGACGCACGCAGCACGGTGATTTCGGAGTGGCGGGCCAGCGTCGTCAGCGCGTACAGCGTACCGATGAGCACGGCGATGGGCATCAATTCATACACCCGCCCCGGCATGATCATCGCAACGTAGATCGCCGCGTGATGGAGCATGTACCCCCCCTTGCCGATGTCGTCCAGTTCGTTCACCAGATCAAAAAAGGCGAACAAGCCCAGGAAGGCCAGCAGCACGAGCGCCACCGCCGCATAGATCTCGCGGCTCAAATAACGGATATAGACGGGAATCATCAGCGTTTCCGCCAGCGCGCAAAAACGCTCAGACGTCGGTAGAACAAAGCACCCAAGGCCACCAGCATGATCAGGTGCGGCGCCCACAAACCCACATCGAAACGCAGCCGCCCTTGGCCAACCCAGGCCTGGCAGACGCTGAGCGTATTGCTATAGATCAGGTAGACAAGGATCGCCAGCACCAGGTTGTTGGTGCGCCCGGCCCGCGGATTCACGAAGGACAAGGGGATTGCGAGGAGGGCCAGCATCGTGGCCAGCAAGGGCGCACTGATCCGGGCCAGCAGCTCTCCCTGGTTCCGGCTATCCGGATTCTTGATCAGGGCAGGCAGCGCGAGGGTCTTTGGCTGCCGCTCAGAGGTGTTGGCTTCCTTCGACTCCATCCGGATAGAGTATTTCTCGAACTCCATCACCCTATAGCTCGGCGTTCCCGGCGTTCCCTCGTAGCGCCGCCCGTGCTCGAGCACGACGAAACGGTTGCCCGCCGCATCGTTCTCCACGTGCCCCTGTGCGGCGACCATCACCCCCAAACGCCCATGCTGCATGCTGCTGGCAAAGACGTTGCGGACCCGCCCTTCCTCGCCGGAAAGGGCTTCTACAAAGAAGACCCGCTCCCCGCCCGAGGACTCTCGAAACAGGCCCGGCGCCACCCGGGAAACATCGTCCCGGTTGTTCAGCTGTTCCTTGTACTCGACGCTCTTCTTCTGAGCCCAGGGTGCGACAAACAGGGACAAACAGGCGATCAGAACAGCCACCGGCAGCGTGAAACGCAGCACCGGCCGCACCCAGGCGGTCAGCGGCAGGCCGCTGGAAAACCACACCACCATTTCGGAATCCCGGTAGCAGCGTGACAGGGACATCAGAATCGCAATGAATACGGTAAGCGACAACACTACCGGCATCTGTGCGATGGCGCCGAAGCCAATCAGGGCCAGCACCGCGTCAGCCGGCACCCGGCCGCCTGCCGCCTGCCCCAGCAGGCGAATCAGGACCGTGGAAATCAGGATTGCGAACAGCGCCACGAAGACCGCCACGGCGTTCTGCGTAAATTCGCGCTGGGCGGCTCGAAGAAAAATCATGCGGGAACAGTATTAGCGGCGACAGCTGGCCGTTTTGACGTGGGTCGGGGTGGCGGCCATAATGTGGCGCGATGTCCGATTGACGCGTATTTCCAAGGAGAAGCGGGTGGAATTTACCATAAAGGCCGGATCGCCGGAAAAACTCAAAAACGGCTGCGTGGTGGTGGGCGTGTACGCGGGTGGGGAACTCAGTAGCGCCGCACAAGCCCTCGACAAGGCCAGTGATGGCGCCCTGGCGGCCATCCTCGCGCGCGGCGATCTGGACGACAAGGCCGGCGCCACCCTTCTGCTGCACAGCCTGCCTGGCGTTGCCACGCCCCGCGTCCTGCTGGTCGGCCTGGGCAAGGCCTCCGAACTGTCCGACAAGGCCTACCGCGATGCCGTCGCGGCTGCCGCCAAGCAACTGGGCGGGCTCGCCACCGACGACGCAGCCTTTGCGCTCGCCGACATCGACGCCCCGCGCGACCTGCCCTGGCGGCTCGGCCAGGCTGCGCAGATCCTGCTGGACAGCACCTATCGCAGCGACACGCTGAAATCCAAAAAGGACGATTCGAAAAAAGGCGTCAAGAAACTCGCCTTCATCGTCCGCAGCAAGGCCGGCGACGAAATCCAGGCCGCCCTGCTGCGCGGCGAAGCCGTTGCCGAAGGCATGGCCCTGGCAAAGCACCTCGGCAATCTGCCGGGCAACGTGTGCACGCCGGGCTATCTGGCGACTACCGCCCGCAAGCTCGCCAAGGAGCACAAGATCAAGGTCGAGGTGCTCGAGCGCACCGACATGGAAAAGCTCGGCATGGGCTCCCTGCTGTCGGTGGCCCGCGGCTCCCACGAACCCCCGAAGTTCATCATTCTCAACTACAAGGGCGGCAAGGCCAAGGACAAGCCGGTGGTGCTGGTCGGCAAAGGCATCACCTTCGACACCGGCGGCATCTCCCTCAAGCCCGGCGAGGGCATGGACGAGATGAAATACGACATGTGCGGCGCCGCCAGCGTGCTCGGCACCTTCAAGGCCATCGCCCGCATGGAGCTGCCGATCAACGTGGTCGGCCTGATCCCCACCACCGAGAACATGCCCGGCGGCTCGGCCATCAAGCCTGGCGACATCGTCACCTCCATGTCCGGCCAGACGATCGAGATCCTCAACACCGACGCCGAGGGCCGCCTGATTCTGTGCGACGCCCTCACCTACGCCGAGCGCTACGAGCCGGCGGCCGTGGTGGACATCGCGACCCTGACCGGCGCCTGCATCATCGCGCTGGGCAATGCCACGTCAGGCCTGCTTGCCAACGACGACGAACTCGCGGCCGAACTGCTGGCCTCCGGCCAGGCGGCTGGCGACAAGGCATGGCAGCTGCCCCTGTGGGACGAATACCAGGACATGCTGAAGAGCAACTTCGCCGACATCCCCAATATCGGCACCAAGGGCGCCGGCACCATCACCGCTGCGTGCTTCCTGTCGCGCTTCACCAAGGCCTACAAGTGGGCTCACCTGGACATCGCCGGCACCGCCTGGAAGTCCGGCGGCGACAAGGGTGCTACCGGCCGCCCGGTACCCCTGCTCACCGAGTTCCTGATCGGCCGTGCCGGCGGCCACTGATCCATCCCGCGAGCCCGGCGTGACGAACGAGATCCGCTTCTACCACAATGCTCCCGACCGCCTGCGGGTGGCCTGCGTGCTGACCGCCAAGGCCAGCGCGCGCGGGCACAAGGTCTCGGTCTTCGCGCCGGACAATGGCACCGCACGCCATTTCGACCAGATGCTGTGGGGCTTCCAGCCCCTCGCCTTCGTACCCCACGTGGCCGCGGCTTCGCCGCTGGCGGCGGAAACGCCGGTCGTCATCGGCAACACACTGGACGTACTGCCCCACGACGAGGTGCTGGTCAATCTCGGTGACGAACTGCCGCCCTCCTTCGAGCGCTTCCAGCTGGTGCTAGAAATCGTCGGGCCCAGCGAAGCCGAGCGCCAGGCAGCCCGCCGCCGATACCGCAACTACAAGGAGCGCGGTTACGCCCTCAGCGCCCACGACCTTGCTCAACGGAGTGGCGAATGACGCAAACAGACAAACCGGATTTCGAAATTTCCCTCGACGACGAAGATGCGCCCCCGCTCGACGTGCTGGACGAAGGCGAGGATCTACCTCTGTTGACCGACGTGGTCGAGGAACGGATAGAGCCCTATATCGGCGAGGCCACGCCCATCATCCTCGAGTCCGTCGATGCAGAAGCAGCCCCGGCCGCGGAAGCCCCTCTCCCCCCATCTTCGCCCAGCATCCAGAACGAACTGCTGGCCGAGCGCCTTGTCGCCCTCGATACGGCCATCAGCCGGCACATTGAAGAGTGGGTCAACAACGAATTGCCCCAGCTCGTTTCGCGCGAGCTGGACGAGCTGGCCGAAAGGCTGCGCGAAGCCGCTGCCGCCCATCTGCGCGCCACCCTCATTCCAGCCCTGTCCGCCGAGATCGCCGACACCCTCGACGACAACCGCCAGGACTGATCCTTCTGGCGCATCCACGGTCGCCGGCGGTCGAGCCCGGCGCATCCGCTATAATTCGCGTTTTGCCTTAAAAGACAGACCCCATGGAACTGGCCAAGAGTTTCGAGCCGGCGGAGATTGAACGCCGCTGGTATGAACACTGGGAAGCCAGCGGCTACTTCGCCGCCGGCCTCGATCGCAGCAAGCCTGCCGAACAATCCTTCTGCATCCTGCTGCCGCCGCCCAACGTCACCGGCACCCTGCACATGGGTCACGGCTTCAACCAGACCATCATGGACGCGCTGACGCGCTACCACCGCATGCGGGGCTGGAACACCCTGTGGCAGCCTGGCACTGACCACGCCGGCATCGCCACCCAGATCGTCGTCGAACGCCAGCTCGACGCCCAGGGCGTCTCCCGCCACGACCTCGGCCGCGAGAAATTCCTCGAGAAGGTCTGGGAGTGGAAGGAATACTCCGGCGGCACCATCACCAAGCAGATGCGCCGCCTGGGCACCAGCCCGGACTGGAGCCGCGAGCGCTTCACGATGGATGCCGGCCTCAACAAGGTCGTCACCGAAACCTTCGTGCGCCTCTACAACGAAGGCCTGATCTACCGCGGCAAGCGCCTGGTCAACTGGGATCCCAAGCTGCACACCGCCGTCTCCGACCTGGAAGTGGTCCAGGAAGAAGAAGAAGGCTTCATGTGGCACATCCACTACGCGTTCAGCGAAGGCCAGATCGGTGAACTGACCGGCCTGACCGTTGCCACCACCCGTCCTGAAACCATGCTCGGCGACGTAGCCGTGATGGTGCATCCGGAAGACGAGCGCTACGCCCACCTGATCGGCAAGACCGTCCGCCTGCCCCTGTGCGAGCGCGACATCCCGATCATTGCCGACGACTACGTGGACCGCGAGTTCGGCACCGGCGTGGTCAAGGTCACCCCGGCCCACGACTTCAACGACTACGCTGTCGGCCAGCGCCACAAGCTCGCCCAGATCAGCATCCTGACGCTGGACGCGAAGATCAACGAGCACGCCCCGGCCAAGTACCAGGGCCTCGACCGCTTCGACGCCCGCAAGGCCATCGTGGCCGACCTGGAAGCCGCCGGCGTGCTGGTGGACACCAAGCCCCACAAGCTGCAGGTTCCCCGCGGCGACCGTACCGGCGTGGTCATCGAGCCGATGCTCACCGACCAGTGGTTCGTCGCCATGTCCAAGCCGGGCGAAGACGGCAAGTCGATCACCGAGAAGGCGCTGGAAGTCGTCAGCTCCGGCGAAATCGAGTTCGTCCCCGGCAACTGGGTCAACACCTACAATCAGTGGCTCAACAACATCCAGGACTGGTGTATTTCCCGCCAGCTGTGGTGGGGCCACCAGATTCCGGCCTGGTACGGCATCGACGGCGAGTGCTTCGTTGCCCACAGCGAGGAAGAAGCCCGCGCCCTGGCCGACAAGGCCGGCTACCCCGGCCCGCTGACCCGCGACCCGGACGTGCTCGACACCTGGTACTCGTCCGCCCTGTGGCCGTTCTCGACTCTCGACTGGACGTCCGAGTGGCCCGCCAAGTCCAACGACGCGCTGGACCTCTACCTGCCGTCCACGGTGCTCGTCACCGGCTTCGACATCATCTTCTTCTGGGTGGCGCGCATGGTCATGATGACCAAGCACATCACCGGCAAGATCCCGTTCAAGCACGTGTACGTGCATGGCCTGATCCGCGACGGCGAAGGCCAGAAGATGTCCAAGTCGAAGGGCAACGTGCTCGACCCGATCGACCTGATCGACGGTATCGGCATCGATGCTTTGGTTGCCAAGCGCACCACCGGCCTGATGAACCCCAAGCAGGCCGCCAGCATCGAGAAGAAGACCCGCAAGGAATTCCCGGAAGGCATCCCGGCCTTCGGTACCGACGCGCTGCGCTTCACCTTCGCCAGCCTCGCCAGCCCCGGCCGCGACATCAAGTTCGACATGAGCCGCTGCGAGGGCTACCGCAACTTCTGCAACAAGCTGTGGAACGCCACCCGCTTCGTGCTGATGAACGTCCAGGGCCACGACCTGGGCCTCGAGCACACGCAGGACGGCCCCAGCTGCGGTGGCAGCGCTCCGCTGGCCTTCTCCTTCGTGGACCGCTGGATCGTCAGCCGCCTGCAGCGCCTCGAGCAGGAGATCGCCAACCACTTTGGCGAATATCGCTTCGACCAGGTTTCCAAATCCGTCTACGAATTCATCTGGGACGAATACTGCGACTGGTACCTGGAACTCGCCAAGGTGCAGATCCAGACCGGCGACGAGGCCACCCAGCGCGGCACCCGCCGCACGCTGATCCGCGTGCTGGAGACCGTGCTGCGCCTGGCCCATCCGCTGATCCCCTTCGTCACCGAAGAGCTGTGGCAGACCGTCGCCCCGCTGGCCGGCCGCAAGGACAGCGACAGCCTGTGCCTGGCCCGCTACCCCGAGGCCGACGTGGGCAAGCTCGACGAGAAGAGCGAAGCCGATGTGGCCGAACTCAAGGGCCTGATCTATGCCTGCCGCAACCTGCGTGGCGAGATGAACATCTCTCCCGCTCAGCGCCTGCCGCTGATTGCAACCGGCAATGCCGAGCGCCTGAGCAAGTTCGCGCCCTACATCGCCGGCCTCGCCAAGCTGTCGGAAGTGCAGGTGGTAGACGAGATCGGCAGCGAGGAACTCGCCCCGGTTGCCGTGGTGGGTGAGCAGCGCCTGATGCTCAAGGTGGAGATCGACATCGCCGCCGAGCGCGAGCGTGTGTCCAAGGAGATTGCCCGCCTCGAAGGGGAGATCGCCAAGGCCAACGCCAAGCTGTCCAACGAGAGCTTCGTGGCCCGCGCCCCGGCTGCAGTCGTGGCCCAGGAGAAGGAACGCCTGGCCAGTTTCACCGCCACCGTCGACAAGCTGAAGCCGCAGCTGGCCAAGCTGGCCGGTCACTGACCGTCCGGGCGCCCACGCGGCGCCACCGCAAAAAAATGGCCACGCATCGCGTGGCCATTTTTTTGTCCTTTCCTTCCTACTTGCGGCGAAGGAAGAACTCAAAAGCTCCATCGGGCAACTCCTGCTGCCCGATCAGCTCATTGCCCGTCTGGCGGGCAAAGGCAGCGAAGTCCTTGACCGACCCCGGGTCGGTGGCCAGCACGCGCATCACCTGCCCGGCCTGCAATTCGGCCAATCCCTTCTTGGCGCGCAGGATCGGCAACGGGCAGTTAAGCCCCCGGGCATCCACTTCCTTGTCGAAATCCATTGTCGAGCTCCATCTCGTGCTGAGGCAATCAAACCCGGATTCTAACGCGGCGGCACTGGCCATCTGCCGGATATCACGCCCTGCTTCTGCGACAACGCCCTTAAATACCCTCTCAACATATGGAATAATGACATTCAATATTTCACTGGATGTCACGGAAATATATCGAACAACCCGGACTGGCATCGCCGTTAAGTCCGGGTGCTACAGGACAATCGACTTCGAAAGTAATGCGACATGCGATCCGACATGCTTCAAACCGTGCTCAATGACCTGAACGGAAGCTCGGCGGATATCGAGGCTTCGGCCATCATCTCCTCCGACGGCCTGATGATGGCCGCCTTGCTGCCCAATACCGTGGACGAGGACCGGGTCGGTGCGATGAGCGCCGCCATGCTGTCCCTCGGCGACCGCACCGCACGGGAACTCGCCCGCGGCAATCTTGAGCAGGTGCTGATCAAGGGCGCCAGGGGCTACGTACTGATGGTCCAGGCAGGCACCGATGCGGTACTGACCGTAATGGCCAAGCCCAGCGCCAAGCTGGGCCTGGTCTTCCTCGACGTACGCCGTGCCGCCGACGCGATTGGCGGCATTCTCGGCTGAACCGGAGCGACCGATGCTCGACATGCCTCCTCCCACCGACGCAGGCGACGTTACCGGGCACCGCCTCGATCATGCCGACGGGAGCCGCCGACAGGTATTCATTACGCACATCGAAACCCCCTACCCGCAGGGGCGGCTGATCGTTTCGCGCACGGACACTCGCGGCATCATCACCCACTGCAACCAGTCCTTCGTGGACATGTCGGGCTACACCCGTGACGAACTGATCGGCCAGCCCCATTGCCTGTTGCGCCATCCCGACATGCCTTCTGCCGTCTTCCGCGAGCTGTGGGAGACCGTCCAGGGCGGACGCCAGTGGCACGGCTACGTCAAGAATCTGCGCAAGGACGGCGGCCATTACTGGGTGTTCGCCACCATCGTCCCCAACATCCGGGACGGGCGCATCGTCGGCTATACCTCGGTGAGGCGGCAACCCTCCCGGGAGAAGGTCGCCCAGGCAGAAGCCAACTACAGGGAGTGGAACCGGTCATGAGCTTCAACTTCACCGTCAGCCCCAGCTTCCCAGCCGAGCGCATTTCCGACTGGTACATCTTCAATACTTGGCTGCAGCGCTCCCTGTCCATCCCGATCCATCTCGAACTGCACGACGGCTTCGACGCGCAACGGGCAGCGATCGAAGCCGGTCAGGTGGACCTGATCCACGCCAATCCCTTCGACGCCTCCCTGCTGGTCAGGGAAAAGGGTTTCCGCGCCATCGCGCGCCCCGACGGCGCGCCCGATGAAATGGTCATCGTCACAGCCCTCGGACACCCGGCCCAATCCATCCACGACCTCCAGCCCGGCACCCGCATTGCCTGCACTAACGACCCCTGCGTCAACACCATAGGCCGCATCCTCCTCGAGCCCGCCAACCTCAGCGCCGACAACACCATCGAACAGCAAAAGGAGACCTACATCCAGGTCGCCAAGGATCTCCTGCGCGGACAGGCCGACGTGGGCTTCATGCCGGTCGGTGCCTACCATGGCCTGTCGTCCCTGGTCCGCCGCGAACTGCGGACGCTGGTCACCAGCGACATCCAGGTGATCCACCACGTATTCTTGCTCGGCCGCGACCTGCACTCCCGTACCGACGATTTTCTGCACGCCCTCCTGTCCATGCATGAAACCGACAGGGGACAAACCATGCTGTCCGCCCTCGGCGCCAGCCGCTGGCAGGCCGTGCAGCAAGAGGACGTGGAGTTCATGATCGACATCATCTCCACGCTGACCCGGTGAACACCTTCATCACGGCCCCTGGCAACCCTGGCCGGATCCGCACACCGAGTCCGCCAGCCGACTTCGGACTGCCCGTCCGCAGCCTGGACATCTCTGCCGCCTGGCGCTCACCCGCCACAGCCACGCTGCTGGCCGCCGAGATTGGGCGTCGGCCTGGCAACCTGCATGCGCACATGCAAAGGATCTCCATCTGGCAGAAGCTGGGCAACCCGGCCCAGACCGCCGCAGCCGTCATCGACCTGTGGATCGCCCTGGGCACCTGCGGAATCGAGCTGCGGACCCGCGTGCTCAACGTACATCACGCAGCCCTAGAGCAGCACAACCTGGATATCTACCTGCACGCCCGCCTGCACCGCGGCATCGATCGCCATGCCCCCGAGATCGCCCTGCGCGGCGTCGTCCTGGCCAGCCCAGTGGAAGGAAGCCGCGCCTTCCTCCGCCCGGCGGCGGCCAAGCCGGAGCGCGGCCCATTGCCCACACCCTGAGCCACCGAGCCATCCAGGCCACCGCCCTGCACCGTCACCATGAGCCGTCCTTCGCCCAATCCGGCGCCAGCGCCAACCGCCATCTTCCTGTTGCACATCGGCAGCATGGACACCCGCCTGATCGGCCTGTCGGTCGAGCGGCACTGGCAGCGGAGCATCCGCCTCGCTCAATCCCTCGACGACGCCGACATCGCGCTCATCGACCACGACCGCCCCGGCGTCGACAAGGCCCTCGCCCTGCTCGCCAGCCACCCGCATGTCCGCGTCGTCGGCTATGCTTTCCGCCCGGAAGGCCTGCAAGCGCGCCATCCCGACCACCTTACGCTCGGCAAGCCCCTCGATCTCGCCATCCTGCCGGAAGCCCTGGGCCAGGCAGCCACACGCAGCCGCGCCCGGCTCTCGGTCTCCCCGTCCAACATCTCGATCCCCGAGGCCTCCCCATCACGCCCGCGCCCGGGTGACGACGAGCCGGAGCTGTGCGGCACCCAGGCGGATCTGCCCCTTGTTCCCGGCGCAGCGCTGCCCGACCGGCTGTTCTTTGCCCCCGAGCTGTATCTGGTCGGGCACCTCGCCCGGGCCCTTGACGAAGCACTGAGAACCGGGCGGCCCCACGTGCTCTCCGGCCTGCCCCGCCTGATCGGCGTCCATCCCCTGCCCCAGCCCGTCTGTGTGACCGGCTTCCGCGACACCCAGCTGCGGCCGCTCTCCATGGCCCAGTTGCCGGACGCCACCGCCCGCATCGTGAATGCCCTCACCATCAGCGGATCCGCCAGCGGCGACACGATCCATGCCGCCGAAGACCTCCTGTGGAATACCGCAGCCTGGGCATCCCGGGGCCGCCTGCCGGCCGGTATCGACCCTTACCGCCCGCACCGCCTGCGTGCCTGGCCCAATTTCACACGCGCCTGGGCCGCACCGCACGCGCTACGGATCGCCGCCCTGTGGACCCGAGAGTGGGTCAGTCCGGTCCAGCTCGCCGCCCGGCTCGACATTCCGCAACGCAATGTGTTTTCGGTTTGCGCGTCGGCCCATTTCGCGGGGCTGTTCGACGCCGGGCCCCAGGCAGGAATACCGCCCGCTATCGCACCGGAGGCACACCGCCCTCCTTCCCCCCAACGCCCCTCCATCCTGTCCCGCATTCTGAGGAAACTTCTCAATGCAGTCTGAACGCGTCCGCCACAACAAGATCATCTTCTCCGGCACCGTCGGTGCCGGCAAAAGCACTGCCATCAATGCCTTGAGCGACATCCTGCCGGTCAGCACCGAAGCCCTGGCCAGCGACGAGATCGCCGGCATCAAGAAGACCACCACCGTCGCCATGGACTACGGCGTACTCAACTTGCCAGACGGCGAGAAGGTCATGCTGTACGGCACCCCGGGCCAGGAGCGCTTCAGCTTCATGTGGGAGATCCTGAGCACTGGCGGGATCGGCCTGATCCTGCTGATCAACAACGCCCGCCCCGATCCGCTCACCGACCTGGAGAGCTATCTGTCAGCCTTCTCGAAGTTCATTGCCGGCACTGCCGTCACCATCGGCATCACCCACATGGATCGCGCACCCGCACCTGCTCTCGATGCCTACCGGGCGCGACTCGCCGACCTCGGCCACAGCCCGCTGCCCGCCGTCTTCCGCGTCGACGCGCGCAGCCGCGAAGACGTGGCAATGCTGGTCAGGGCGCTCCTGTTCACCCTCAATCCCGGACTGAGCGATGCTTGAGATCGTCCCCGGCTCCCATCTCGCCGTCACCCCCTACGGGGCATGGCTGGCCGTCGCCCGCGCGGACGACGGTGGCCCGCGGCGACGCATCCTGCGCAGCATTCTCCAGGAAACCGAGAGCCCGCTGCTGAGCGTGGATTCGGCCATTGCATGGAGCGGGGAGAAATCGGCGGAGAAAGCCCTGGAAGCCCTCCTGTCCCTGCAGGACGATGCCAGCCTCGAAGCCTGGCCATCCCCCCGCAGCGCCCCGAGCGGCGCCTTGGGAAGCACCCTGCCCCAGTATCTGGCGGTGCTCGGCGACAGTGGTCATGCCCTGCTGGCCGACCATCAGGGCTTCTGCCTGGCGGTTACCGGCTATACAGCTGAAATCGGGGATGCGCTGGCGGCCGTCGGTGCCGACATCCTGTCGGTTGCCGAACGGCAGGCCACACCCCTGGCGCAGCTCGGGGCCCACCTTCTCGACGGTTGGGGCAATGTGGACGCCGCAGGCGTAAGCGGCCTCAGCTTCTGGCCGATGCATGTCGGCCGCACGCGGCTTGTACTGGCGGTCAGCGGCCGGCCGCGCTTCAACCAGCGTGCCTTTGCCGAACTCGTTTGGGCGCTCTACACGCGCTATGGCCGGATCTGAAGCCCGGCCGCTCAGCGCTGTTCGCGCCGCTCCTTCATCTGCTCGGCCAGCAGGGCACGCACCTCGCGCAGGCGGGAGTCCACCGCCGAGTGTTCGAAGAAATCCCCATCGTTCGCACCTTGGGCCAGCGTGAGCTGCTCGGCTGACGCCGCATAATTGCCCTGGATCGCATAGACCTCGCCGAGCGAGCGATGCTGGGCCAGCCGCCTGCCAATCCCCGACTCCGCCCGGGCACGCAGTTCCCACAGGGCCGCGTTACCCGGCCGGGTCTGCACCTCGGCCTTGGCCAGTTCAAGCGCTTCCGCGTACCGACCGCCATCGACCAGGGCGCCCAGTTCGCCGTAGATCAGGCGCAGGGACTGGGGAAAGCGGGCTCGCGCCTCGCGAAAGATCTTCGCGGCCCCGGCCGGATCGGCGTGGGCGAGACGCAGGTCCGCCTCCAGCCCGTCGATCATCGGCGACACCACGCGGCGTTTGCGCAGCTCGGCCATTGCCTTGTCGGCGTCCGCCAGCCGCTTGGCGGCCAGGTAAGCCCGGGTCAGCTCGTACTGGGCCGGCACCGCCAGTGACGCCGTCCGTCCCAGGCGTTCCAGTTCCTCGATCTGCTCGCGGCGCACCTGCTTGCCAACCTTGAGCTTGGCGCGCACGAGCTGGAAATCCAGGGAGTCCGGCACCTGGCGGTAAGGCAGCTGCATCACTCGCCCCTCCATCTCGGTGATCCGGTCGGAGGTCAGCGGGTGGGTCCGCAGATAGGCCGGGGCGCTGTTCTCGTAGAGGCGGCTGTTCTTCTGCAGGCGCTCGAAAAAGCTCGACATGCCGCGCACGTCGAAACCGGCTGCGCCCAGATTCTGCACGCCAAGCCGGTCGGCCTCGCTTTCGAAATCCCGCGAGTAGGCGAGCTGGGTGCTGATGCCCGCCGCCTGGCCGGCCATGATCGCCGCCTGGCTGACCTGGGAACTGGACTTGGCGGCCAGCACCGCCACCAGCAGTGACGCCAGCATCAGGATGCCGGTCTGGCTCTGTTTGCCCACCATGCGCGCGATATGGTGCTGGGTGACGTGGGCGATTTCGTGGGACAGCACACCGGCGAGTTCGGATTCACTCTGCGCCGCCACGATCAGCCCGGTATGCACGCCGATCTTGCCGCCGGGCATCGCGAAGGCATTGAGCGAAGGATCGCTCACACCAAAGAACTCGAACGGCAGCCCCGCCCCGGCCCCCGCGGCCACCAACCGATCACCGAGGTGGTTCAGGTAGTCCTCGATCTCGGCGTCCTGCAGGTAGGCGGGATCACGCCAGCGGATCTCGCGCATGATCTGTGCACCGATGCGCTGCTCGGCAACCGGGGAAAGGTCGCTCGCGGAACTGTCACCGAGCTCCGGCAGGTTCTGGGCAAAGCCGCGCGGCATCATGGCCACGCACAACAGGGCGGCGATCAGTCGATTTTTCACGGTGCTATGATACGCGACCCCTGCAACCAGTTCCCCGCCCCATGAGCGACGCCCTCACCCATTTCGACGCCCACGGCCAGGCCCACATGGTGGATGTCTCTGCCAAGTCCGAAACCCGCCGGGTTGCCCGTGCCGAAGGGCGCATCGTGATGCTGCCAAGCACCCTGGCCAGGATCCTCGCCGGCGACAACAAGAAGGGCGACGTGATCGGCATTGCCCGCATCGCCGCCATCCAGGGCGCCAAGCGGACCGCCGACCTGATCCCCCTGTGCCACCCGATTCCCCTGACCCGCGTCGCCGCCGACTTCGTGCCGGAGGGCGACGACACCATCCGCTGTACCGTCACGGCTGAAACCGTCGGCCGCACTGGCGTAGAGATGGAAGCCCTCACCGCCGTCCAGGTCGGCCTGCTCACCATTTACGACATGTGCAAGGCAGTGGATAAAGGCATGACGATGGAAGGGATCCGCCTGCTCGAGAAGGAAGGCGGCAAGTCCGGCCACTGGAAGGCAGAAGGCTGAGGCATGCGCCGCCGGAGCTTTCTGCAGGCCTTCGGCGCCGCCACGGCCCTAACCCCGCTCATCGGCAGTGGTCTGCTCATGCCTCAAACAGCGCTCGCCACGGACAGCGGGCGCGCAGCCTTCGAAGCCCAAACGGCTCTCGACGCCCTGCGCCAACTCGGTGCCGGCGCTGCCGAACAAAACGCTGCCCTGACGATCAGGGCACCGGAAATCGCCGAGAACGGCGCCGCCGTTCCGATCGAGGGCATCAGCACCATCCCGGGCACCACAAGCTTGTCCGTACTGGTGGACAAGAACCCCTTTCCTCTCGTCGTACAGTTCAGCTTCGGTCCGGAAGTCCAGCCGCGCTTCCAGACCCGGATCAAGATGGCCGAGAGTTCGCGCCTGCGTCTGGTCGCAACGGCCGGCGGCCGGTTCTACACCGTATTCCGGGACGTGAAGGTCACTGTCGGTGGCTGCGGAGCATAAGGAACACCATGTCCGATCCGATCAAGATCCGCGCGACGCTGAAGGGCAGCACCGGAGAAGTCCGGTTGCTGATCCCCCACCCGATGGAGTCGGGCCTGCGCCATGATCCGGCGGGCCAGACCATTCCCGCTCACTACATCACTTCCCTGACGCTGAGCCTCAATGGCCGGCCGGTGATCGAAGCCGGCCTGGGTACGGCCGTATCGGCCAACCCCCAGTTCGCGTTCCAGCTTCAGGACGTCAAGACCGGTGACCGGATCGACGTCGCCTGGCTCGACAACCGCGGACAACGTGGCGACGCCGAAACCACCTTCGGCACGACCTGAATCCCGCGGGCTGGCGGACTGCCGGCCTTGTAATCTGCGCACGCAAGACAGCCCCCCGACGCGGGGCTAGAATGCCCGCCATCCAGCCGGCCTGATCTCTCTTCCGACGGCAGCGCCCCTTCTTCGTCAACGACACGCCATGAGCAACGAAATCGAGCTCAAGCTCACCTTCCCGCAAAAATCTCTGGCCGCCCTGCGCCGCCACCCGCTGATCGCCGACGCCCCTCGCGAAGGCCGTAGCGTGACCCTGGAGAACACCTATTTCGATACGCCAGAGCTGGAGTTGCGCGAGCGCCGCATGGCCGTGCGTACCCGCAAGGCCGGCAATCACTGGCTGCAGACGGTCAAGTGCGCTGCCGAATCCGTCGCCGGCCTGTCCAGCCGACCGGAATGGGAGCAGCCGTACGCCAACGGCAGCTTCGATTTCTCGGCCATCGACCGGGACGACGTGCGCTCCCGCCTCGAAACCCTCCACCCGCGGCTGGTGCCGGTGTTCACCACCCACTTCAAACGCGAGACCTGCGTCCTCACGCCGCGCGAAGGCATCAAGGTGCTGGCGATGATCGACAGCGGCAACATCGAGGCCGCCGGCCGCAGCACGCCCCTGTGCGAACTCGAGCTGGAACTGGTGGAAGGCGATCCACGCGAGCTGTATGCCATCGCGCTGCAACTGGCGGAAACCCTGCCCCTGACGCCCGAGAACGTCAGCAAGGCGGAGCGCGGCTATCGCCTGTATTCCAACCACGCCCTGCGGCCGGCCAAGGCCAGACCGTCGCGCCTGAATGCCGAGCAGTCACCGGTGGATGCCTTCCGCGTCATCGCCTTCGACTGCCTGGCCCTATGGCAGGCCAACGAGTCCGGCGCCCGAGAAAGCGACGACCCTGAGTTCATCCACCAGCTGCGGGTCGCCCTGCGCCGCCTGCGCTCCGCGCTGCGCCTGTTCGGCCCGGCCCTGCCGACCGAGTTCGTGCAACGCTGGTCCGATGGTCTCAAGGAGGCTGCCGATGGACTCGGCGCGGCCCGTGACCTCGACGTGATGCTCGCCGAAGTACTCACGCCGGTTGCCGAGTCAGGCCTCGCCGATGAATCAACGCTGCGCCTGATCGCCATGGCCGTGGACCGCCGTGACCGCGAGAAAGCCGCCGCCCGCGAACAACTCCTCGCTGCCAGCCACGGCCGCCAGATGCTGGCTCTCGCTGCCGATCTCTATGCGCTGCAAAGCGATGCCCTGGTGAAGTCCGCGAACCTCACCACCTTCGCCCGTCTGCAGTTGAGTCAGTTGCGCAAACGGGCCCGCAAGCGCCATGCCGCGGCAGCTGAGCTTCACCCGGAAAAGCTCCACGAGTTGCGGGTCTCCCTCAAGCGCCTGCGCTACGCCATCGAGTTCCTGCTGCCCTTGCTGCCGGAAAAGGCTACCGTGCGTTACGCCAACGACATCGCCGAAGTACAGGAAACCCTTGGCTATCTGAACGATGAGGCGGTGGCCCGCAGCCGCCTGAAGGGCTGGGCCGGCAAGGACCCCGAGCTGCGCAGCGGCGCGGCCTTCGTCGCGGGCTGGCACGCCCCACGTATCGCCCGCCTGCGCAAGAGCGTGCTGGCCTCCCTCGAACCCATCCTGTGGGGCAAAGCCCCGTGGAGGCGATGATGGCTTCATCTTCCGGTAACGTCGCGGCCGCAGACTCCCGCCCTCTTTCGAGGAGTGAGGAGACAACAAAAATGGATCTGCTGCTATGGCGCCACGCCGAAGCCGTGGACGGCCTGCCGGACAACACCCGCGAACTGACGGAGCGTGGCATGCGCCAGGCCCACAAGGTCGCCGAATGGCTTGAGAGCCGCCGCCCCAAGAAGCTGCGCGTATTGGTCAGCCCGACCACGCGGACCCGCCAGACGGCCAGCGCCTTCACCACCGATTTCGAGATCGTCCCGGCCCTGGCGCCGGGGAACGACATCTCCGGCATCCTCGCCGCTTGCGGCTGGCCGGATGGTGGCGGCTCGGTGCTGGTCGTCGGCCATCAGCCGGAACTCGGCCGCCTGGCCTCCCTGCTGTTGTCCGGCCACGAAGCCGACTGGACGATCAAGAAAGGCGCCCT
Organism: Pseudomonadota bacterium; assembly: GCA_018241665.1. Taxonomy (GTDB): domain Bacteria; phylum Pseudomonadota; class Gammaproteobacteria; order Burkholderiales; family Rhodocyclaceae; genus Zoogloea. The sequence goes on along the minus strand of JAFEDK010000002.1, from coordinate 129,710 downwards.
GTGGTGGTTCACCAACCGCGTCCGTGAAGGTGAAACCCAGACCGTCCTGCGCACCGTGATGCCCGCCGATCTGGTTTAGGAAACACGATCGCAAGCACGCAAAAGGGCCACCGGGAGAACCCGGTGGCCCTTTTTCATTGCACAGGATCGACATGGCCGGAATCCCGGCGGCGCAGATGGGCAAATGAATCCGCCCCAACTACGCGCTGAGATCCCGGAGGGCGAATGAATTCGCCCCAACGAATCGTTCCGTGCATCCCCCGTGGGGGCGAATTCATTCGCCCGCGGAGGTGCAGCGCCGCCCTTACACCGACAGCGCCTTGACGTGCTGGATGACCTCACCGATCGCCTGCTGGGCCGAGCCGTACAGCAGACGGGTGTTGTCCTTGTAGAACAGCGCGTTCTCGATGCCCGAGTAGCCGGTGCCCTTGCCGCGCTTGACGACGATGACGTTCTGGGCGAGATCGGCATTGAGGATCGGCATGCCGTAGATCGGGCTTGACTTGTCGGTGCGGGCCGACGGGTTCACCACGTCGTTGGCGCCGATCACCAGGGCCACGTCGGCCTGCGGGAAGTCGCCGTTGATCTCTTCCAGATCGAAGATCTTGTCGTAGGGCACGCCCGCCTCGGCCAGCAGCACGTTCATGTGGCCCGGCATGCGGCCCGCCACCGGGTGGATCGCGAAGCTCACCTCGACGCCCGCTTCCTCCAGCAGCTCGGTCATTTCCCACACCTTGTGCTGAGCGCCGGCCACCGCCATGCCGTAGCCCGGCACGATGATGACCTTGGAGGCGTAACGCATCATCGCCGCCGCATCCATCGCGCCGACTTCCTTCTGCTCGCCCTCCACCGCTTCGCCGCCGCCGGCGGCTGCCATCGGTACGAAGAGGATGTTGCTGATCGGCCGGTTCATGGCCTTGGCCATCAGCTGGGTCAGCAGCGTGCCGGCTGCGCCGACGACGATACCGGCGATGATCAGCGCCGGAATGCCCATCACGAAGCCTTCAAAACCTACAGCCAGGCCGGTGAAGGCGTTGAACAGGGAGATCACCACCGGCATGTCGGCGCCGCCGATCGGCAGTGTGATGACGGTGCCGAGCACCAGCGCCAGGACGAAGAAGGCGCCGACCAGAGTCGGGTCGATCTCCGGAGCGATCACGATGGCCGCGCCAACACCCACCGTCACCAGGGCGAGGAGGATGTTCACCCCGTTCTGGGCGGGCAGCCGGAAGGCCTTCTTCATGACTCCCTGCAGCTTGGCCCAGGCCACCACCGAACCGGCAAAGGACACTGCACCGATCAGGGCACCAAGGGTTGCCAGCAGGGTCACCACCACGCCGTGCATCTCGCCGCGGGCGAACTCCACCGCCGCGATGGCCGCTGCGGCGCCACCGCCCATGCCGTTGTAGATCGCCACCATCTGCGGCATGTCGGTCATGGCGACCTTCTTGCCGGAGATCCAGGCCAGCGCACCGCCGACGGCGATGGCGATGATCATCAGCGCGAAGTTGTTCATGCCCGGGGTGAGGAAAGTCACCACGGTGGCGAGCACCATGCCGACACCGGCCCAGACGATGCCTTTACGCGCCGAGACCGGCGAACTCATGCCCTTCAGGCCGAGGATGAAGAGGATCGCGGCGACGAAGTAGCTCGCGTCGATCAGCCATTTGATAGCCATCAGTTCTTCTCCTTAGCCTTGAACATGGCGAGCATGCGTTCGGTCACCACGTAACCGCCCGCCGCGTTGGCGGCACCCAGCAGTACGGCGACGAAGCCGATGGCCTGCTCGAGCGGGGTTTCCGCCTGGCCGAGGGCGATCATGCCGCCCACCAGCACCACGCCGTGCACGAAGTTCGAGCCGGACATCAGCGGGGTGTGCAGGATCACCGGCACACGGGAAATCACCTCGTAGCCGGTGAAGGCGGCGAGCATGAAGATGTAGATTGCAACAAATCCGTCCATGGTCTCGTCTCCCGGTCAGAGGCCCAGGGCCTGCTTGACGCCCGCGTGGCGAAGCTCGCCCGCGTGGGTCAGACAGGCGCCGGCCATCACTTCATCGTCCCAGTCGAGGGTCAGCGCGCCGTCCTTGATGAACGGGCTGATGAAGTTGAAAAGGTTCTTGGCATACATCTCGGAGGCATGCACCGGCATGCGGCTGGGGATGTGGGTGGGGCCGATGATGAGGGTCTCGCCGACCCACACCTTCTCGCCCGCCACCGTGCCGGCCACGTTGCCGCCGGTCTCGGCCGCCATGTCGACGACCACCGAACCCGGTTTCATGCGCGCCACCATGTCGGCGCTGATGATCACCGGCGCCTTCTTGCCCGGGATCGCTGCGGTGGTGATCAGCGCATCGCAATCGGCGACCGCCTTGCCGAGCTTGTCGGCCTGCTGGCGCTTTTCGTCGTCGGTGAGCTCGCGGGCATAGCCGCCAGCGCCGGAAGCAGAGACGCCGGTGTCAACAAACTTGGCACCCAGCGACTCGATCTGCTCCTTGGTTTCCGGTCGCACGTCGTAGCCGGAAACCATCGCGCCCAGGCGCTTGGCCGTGGCGATGGCCTGCAGGCCGGCCACACCGGCACCGATCACCAGCACCTTGGCCGGGCGGATGGTGCCGGCCGCGTAGGTGAGCATCGGGAAGAACTTCGGCGAATGGTCGGCAGCGATCAGCGCACACTCGTAGCCAGCAACGGCGGCCTGGCTGGACAGCACGTCCATGCTCTGTGCACGACTGATACGGGGCAGCAGTTCCAAAGCGAAACAGGTGATCTGTTTTTGGCGCAAAAGCTCCACGCGCTCCTTGCTGGACCAGGGTTGTTGCAAACCCACCAGAACCGTACCGGGCTTCAGCTCGGCCAGGGCTTCGAGCCCCAGCGGCTGGACCTGCAGGATGACGTCGGCCTTCTTCAGCACCGACAGCTGATCGCTGGCCAGTTCGGCTTCTCCGTAATCTGCGTCACGGTAGTAAGCCGATGCGCCGGCATCTGCCTGGAGCAGCAAAGCTGCGCCAAGCCCTTGATATTTCTTGGCTACGTCCGGAACCAGCGCAACGCGGCGCTCTCCCGGCGTAAGCTCTTTGGTCACACCGATGACCAGGGGCATGAAAGCTCCTTCGAGGGGTAGTTGGAAATCTGCTATCGTCGTGAGAGGGTTTCACGAACGACCCAAAGCTATTGGTGAATACCCTAAAAAAAGCCGGTTTTCACCTGAATCCTGCATAAAAATTCGGTTATTTGAACCGAATATCGCAAATACGATGCGAAAGTCTAGCAAGAAACGATCCCATCCCAGCCGAAAGCTAGGGTTACCCCCAGGTTCACTGGTCCATATCGGTGAAATCAAGACTGAAAAGCCGAGCATCACCCTCATAGAGTTCGATTCCAATGGCTTGGTGGAAACACGCTTCGATTCCGTCGAAGCATCCCGCCAGTATCAACCCGGCGGTGGCAAGCTGTGGCTGAATGTATATGGGCTGCACGACCCGGCCGTGATGGCGGAAATCGGCCGGCGCTTCAAGCTGCACCCGCTGGTGCAGGAGGACATCCTCAATACCCATCAGCGGCCCAAGAACGACGAATACGCCGATTACCTCTACATCGTCGCACGCTGCTTCGATTTCGATCCGGAAAGTCGCAGCCTGAGCTCCGACCAGGTCAGCATCGTGCTCGGCCGCAATTTCGTGCTGACTTTCCAGGAACGCGCCACCGGCACCTTCGAGGCCGTGCGGGAACGCCTGCGCTCCGAACACGGGGCGATGCGCACCCACGGCGTCGACTACCTGGCCTACGCGCTGCTGGACACCCTGGTGGACCGCTATTTCGTGATGCTCGACAACCTGGCCGACATAGCGGAGGAGCTGGAAGACCAGGCCCTGAGCCGCCCGACACCGGAGCTGCTGGCGGAGATCAACCGGGTCAAACATGAAGCCCTGAAGCTTCGCCGCGCGGTGTGGCCCCTGCGGGAAGTGCTCAATGCCCTGGGTCGTGCGGATAACGGCTTCTTCTCCGGCGACACGCGCCTGTATCTACGGGATATCTACGACCACACGGTGCATGTGCTCGAGACGCTGGAATCCGTGCGCGACCTGCTCGCCGACCTGCTGGACATCTATTTGTCCAGCGTCAGCAACCGGCTCAATACGGAGGTGCGCATTCTTACCGTGCTGACCACACTGTTCATGCCGGCCACCCTGATTGCCGGCATCTTCGGCATGAACTTCCACGACATGCCGCTGCTCGCCGAGCACGACGGCTTCGACATTGCACTGGGGATGATGCTCGGCGCCGCAGCCCTGATGGCCGCATCGTTCTGGCGCCGGAACTGGTTGCGCACGCGCTGAATTCAGCGGCGGTGGGACGGAGTGTTATTGACTTCCACCAGCTTGACGATGGCCAGGGAGATGTTGTCACCCCCTCCCTTGGCCCGCTGGCGCGCCAGCTCAATCAAGGCCGAAGCAGCATCGCGGGGTGACATGCTGGCCAGGATCTGGCCCGTCTCGTCTTCGTTGATATAGGCCCACAAGCCATCGGAACACAGCAGGAAGGCATCGCCCCCCACCAGCGGCGACGCATGGCCGAAATCCACGCGGGGCTCCCGCTCCGATCCCAGGCAGGACAGCAGTACGTTGCGGTTAGGGTGGCGTAGCGCCCCTTCCGGATCCAGTCGCCCCTTGCGCACCAGTTCCTCCACCAACGAATGATCGACACTGCGGGTCACCAGCTTGCCAGCCCTGAAGTGATAGAAACGTGAATCCCCGCAATGAGCCCAGTCGGCCCGGTCCGGCTGCATCATAAAAACGACCGCCGTGCTGTGGGGATCCTGCTCGCTGGTGAAGCGGGTCAGCTTGATGACGATGTGCGCCTCATCGACGATGCTGTGCAGCAGGTCTGTCGCGCTCTCGGAAGCCGGCGCAAAGGCCTCGAAATTCTGGCGTGCCTTCAGGATCACCTGTTCCGCCGCCATCGCGCCACCGGAGTGCCCACCCATGCCATCCGCAAGCACCGCCATCAGCGTCCCTTTCCGGGTGGGATGCGCAAAGACTGCAGCCCTGTCCTGCTGCTCGGTCCGGTCACCCGTATGCTTGGCCACGCAGGCTTCCGCCTGATAGCGCTTCTTGGCTGACGTGGTATCGGGCGCCGCAAACGAGGATGGGCTTGGTCTTAGCATAAGGCGGGCAACAATGGCTGGTAAGTCGTCACTGGCGTCTGCGCATTCAAATTTCCGGCGCTACCCGGCCGGGGATAGACGACGATTTTCAATTTCTTAATATTAACCGTTAATTCAAAATATGCCGGCTAAACCCTCGGCCCCAACACAATCTTTCAGAACGCACTCGTGACATATTCATCATTGCGGCATCGATGTTGAACGGGTATTTCCTACCTCATTCCAGGCTCCCTCTCGCCCCCTCCAGCCAACACCAAGAAATTCTCGACGGACCACCGCCCCCCTCGGTGCCAGTTGCCCGCCCCGCTACCGACCGTCGCGGCGGCTCTCCGGTTCCCGCCGTCGCTCGGCGAAGCGCCCCGCCGACCTCAAGCCCATCCAGGTGCCAAGCAGCGACAGCACAGGAGCCGCCACGAACAGGAACTGCAACCAGCCTTCCGAAATTTCCATGGTGCTACCCCCAACAATGAGCGACGGCGGCCACTAGGGGCAAGGATCAGCCCTGCCCTCACAGCCGGGCCGCTCGCCGGCAACGGCCTTGCACAGCGCACGGACGCCTCTTAAAGGACTCAGGCGCCCATCCATCCGAAAGAGTCCTCGGTCGGCCCGCTCGGCACATACTCGCAACCGATCCACCCGCCATAGCCCAGTGCTCTCAGGTGCTTGAACAGGAAAGGGAAGTTGATCTCGCCCGTGCCCGGCTGGTGCCGCCCTGGATTATCCGCCAGCTGGATATGGCCAATGCGTGGCAAGTAGGAGCCCAGTGTCCGGGCGAGATCACCCTCCATGACTTGAGCATGGTAGATATCGTACTGCAGAAACAGATTCGGCCGTGCAGCCTCATCCAGCAGCGCCAGCGCCGGCACGGTCCGGTCCACCAGAAAACCCGGCGTATCACGGCTGTTGAGCGGCTCCATCAGCACCTGGCGCTGGACTGGCGCCAAGGTGTCGGCTGCAAAGCGGAGGTTATCCACCAGGGTTGCGCACAGCACGGCTTCGTCGCTGCCGGGCGGCCTGAGACCGGCGAGGCAATTGATGCGCGAGCAGTTCAGGCCCTCGGCGTAACGCGCCGCTTCGAGCACGCCATCGCGGAACTCGCCCAACCGCTCCGGCAGGCAGGCAATCCCCCGCTCGCCGGCAGCCCAGTCTCCGGCCGGAAAATTGAACAGCACCACCTCCACCGCCGCACGCCGGGCGGCGTCCGCCACCTCATCAAGGGGAAAGGCATAGGGGAAATGGAACTCAACCCCCTTGAAACCGCTTTCCGCCGCAGCCGCGAAACGATCGAGAAAAGGCTTGTCTAGAAACAGGAAAGACAGGTTGGCAGAGAAGCGCAACATCGGCGTAAGCCTCCAGCGGGTGAAAATTGCGTCCGGATCTTGGCTTGATTGGACGGGAGGGCAGCCGCAGAAGCCAAAGGCGGCCGCCTGATGGGTTATCATGCGTGACTTGATCCCAATAATCCAAGCCCCGCCAATGATCCGCAAATTGCTGCGCCGAGTGTTTCGCCGCGCCGCACCTGCCAACGCCCTGCCCGAACCCGCGGTCATCCCCGTCAGTCGCCACGGAGTCCGCCGGGAGCAAATTTCCCCCGCAGCCAACAAGGTCTGCGCAGTGCTCCAGGAAAACGGCCACAAGGCCTACGTCGTCGGCGGCGCGGTTCGCGACATCATCGTCGGCCATACCCCCAAGGATTTCGACGTCGCCACCAGCGCTACCCCCGAAGAGGTCCGCGCGCTGTTCCGCCGCTCCCGCATCATCGGCCGCCGCTTCAAGATCGTCCATGTGATGAGTGGCCCGGAGACCATCGAGGTATCCACCTTCCGCGCGATGCAGGATGCCGAGTCCGCCGAGACCGACGAACACGGCCGCGTGCTGCGCGACAACGTGTTCGGTTCGATGGCCGAGGATGCCACCCGCCGCGACTTCACGGTCAACGCGCTGTACTACAACCCCTCCGACGAAACGGTGGTGGACTACCACCACGGCGTCGCCGACCTGCAGCAGAAGACCCTGCGGATGATCGGCGAACCCCGCGTGCGCTATCGCGAAGATCCGGTGCGGATGCTGCGTGCCGCCCGGCTCGGCGCCAAGCTGGGCCTGACCATCGATCCGGCGGCGCGCGCGCCGATCCGCGACATGGCCAGCCTTCTCGAAAACGTGCCGCCGGCACGACTGTTCGACGAGATGCTCAAGCTGCTAATGTCCGGCCACGCGGTCAAATGCCTGCGCCAGCTGCGCGAGGAAGGCCTGCACCACGGCCTGTTGCCGCTGCTCGACGTGATCCTCGAACAACCGCTGGGCGAGCGCTTCGTCTGGCTGTCCCTCGAGAACACCGACGAACGGGTTCGCCAGGGCAAGCCCGTGTCGCCCGGCTTCCTGTTCGCCACCCTGCTGTGGCACGAAGTGCTGGCCGACTGGGAAGCACGCAAGGAAAAGGGCGAGCACTCCCAGCCCGCCCTCTTCGAGGCAATGGACGCCGTCCTCGACCGGCAATCCGGCAAGCTCGCGATCACCCGCCGCATCGTTGGCGACATCAAGGAAATCTGGGCCCTGCAGCCGCGCTTCGAGAAGCGCGCCGGCAAGACCCCGTACCGACTCCTTGAGCAGCCGCGTTACCGGGCTGGCTGGGATTTCCTGCGCCTGCGCGCCCAGTCCGGTGAGCTCCCAATGGAGCTGCCCGACTGGTGGGATGCCTTTGCCGACGCCAACCCGGACGCCCGGGAAGGCATGCTGGTACCCGACAAGAGTGGTGCCGCCCGCAAGCGCCGGCGTCGCAAGAAGCCGGCCGGGGCGCCGTCGGCAGAATGAGCGACGTGGCTGTCACTCGCGCCTATGTGGCGCTCGGCGCCAACATCGGTGAGCCGGTCAAACATCTGCGGGCAGCCGTCGATGACCTCGACGCGCTCCCCGGTACCCGGGTCGTGGCCCGCTCGTCCTTGTACCGCAGTGCGCCGGTCGGCCTGCTCGACCAGCCCGACTTCATCAACGCGGTGGTAGCGGTGAACACCGAACTGCCGGCGCTGGCGCTGCTGCGCCAGCTGCTTGCCATCGAGGCCCGTCACGGCCGCGTGCGCAGCGTAGCCAATGCACCGCGCACGCTGGACCTGGACCTGCTGCTGTATGGCGAACTGCAGATGCAGGACGCGGAACTCACCCTGCCCCACCCACGCATGCATGAGCGCGCCTTCGTGCTGCTCCCGCTGCTGGAAGTCGCGCCGGACATCGCCCTGCCGGCCCTCGGCCAGGGCCGGAATTTCCTGCCGGCCGTCGCGGACCAGGCCATTACCCGCACCGAGCCCCTCTAAATGCCGATCTGGATCCAGACCGCACTGCTGCTGTCGGCCTCCAACATCTTCATGACCTTCGCGTGGTACGGCCACCTGAAGAATCTCGCCACCGCACCCTGGTACGTGGCGGCCTTCATCAGCTGGGGCATCGCGCTGTTCGAATACCTGCTTCAGGTCCCAGCCAACCGCATCGGCGCGCAGGAGTTCAATCTCGCCCAACTGAAGATCATGCAGGAGGCGATCACCCTCACGGTGTTCGTTCCCTTTGCCCTGTTCTACATGCAGCAGCCCCTCAAACTTGACTATCTGTGGGCCGCCCTGTGTATCCTAGGGGCTGTTTACTTCATTTTCCGGGCCTGAAAGGCGGAGCAATCCATGCTCGAAAAAGCGCGCTACATCGTTGTCGAAGGCCCCATCGGCGCGGGCAAGACCACCCTCGCCCGGCGCCTGGCCGACCGCCTGAGCGCAGATTTGCTGCTCGAAAATCCGGCCGCCAATCCCTTTCTCGGGCGCTTCTACCAGAACATGGAACGCTGGGGCCTGCCGACACAGATCGCCTTCCTGTTCCAGCGCAGCGAACAACTCGCCAGCTTCAGCCACGAACACAACCCCCAGCGCCGGGTGGTATCCGACTTCCTGATCGACAAGGACCCGCTGTTCGCCGAGCTCACCCTGGCCGAGGACGAACTGCATCTCTACCGGCAACTCTACGCCCGTCTCAAGCCGACTGTCCGCAAGCCCGACCTGGTGATCTACCTGCAGGCCCAGCCCGAAGTGCTGGTCGAACGGGTGCGCAAGCGTGGCGTGGAATCCGAGCGCAAGCTCAGCGAGGCTTACGTCGAACGGGTTGCCCGGCGCTACGCAGATTTCTTCCACCACTACGACGCCGCGCCACTGTTCATCGTCAATGCCGAGTCCCTCAACCCGGTGGACAAGGCGGAAGACTTCGAACTGCTGTACTCCCGCCTGCTCGCCATGCGCAGCTACCGGGAATTCTTCGGCTACTCGGGCTGATCCCGCGCCCCATACCCGCCTTACGCTTTCTTTAGCTTTCTTTGCTGCCGCCCCCCCCTCTTGTGCCCTGCACAAGATTGGGGTTAACAGCCGCCGCGAGGAGGACCTGCCATGAGCTATCTACAAGAAAACGACAAACCCGTAACCCTTTTCGAACTCGGCAAGATGCGCGCCGAGGGCCGCAAGATCACCATGCTCACCGGCTACGACGCCAGCTTCGCAGCACTGCTGGAGCGCAATGGCGTGGACGTGATCCTGATTGGCGACTCCCTTGGCAACGTGCTGCAGGGGCAGAAGACCACATTGCCGGTAACCATGGAGCACATGGTCTATCACACCGAATGTGTCGCCCGCGGCAGCAGCCGCCCACTGATCGTCACCGACCTGCCCTTCGGCAGCTACACCGAGAGCCCCGCCCAGGCGATGCGCAACTCGGCCCGCCTGATGGCCGCCGGCGCGCAGATGGTCAAACTTGAAGGCGGTGCCTTCATGGCCGAGACAGTGCGTTTCCTGGTCGAACGGGGCGTGCCGGTATGCGCCCATATCGGCCTCACGCCGCAATCCGTTCATCAGCTCGGCGGCTACCGCGTGCAGGGCCGCAGCGAGGAAGCCGCGGCGACCCTCAAGGCCGATGCACTGGCCCTCGAACAAGCCGGTGCGGCAATGGTCGTGCTCGAAATGGTGCCCTCGACCCTTGCTGCCGATGTCACCGCGAGTCTGACGTCGATGGCGACCATCGGCATCGGTGCCGGCGTGGACTGTCACGGCCAGGTGCTGGTCCTGCACGACCTGCTGGGGGTCTTCCACGGCAAGCGCCCACGTTTCGCCAAGAACTTCATGGAAGGCGCCGCGAGCATCGACGACGCGGTCGGCCGCTACGTCACCGACGTCAAGGCAGGCCGTTTCCCTGGCCCCGAACACAGCTACTGAAAGCCTTCAATGCACACCCATCACACCATCGCCGGCCTGCGCGCAGCCCTTGACGGAGCCGGGCGTGTCGCCTTCGTCCCGACCATGGGCAACCTCCACGACGGCCACATCGCGTTGATGCGCGAGGCCCGCACGCGGGCCGACGTGGTGGTGGCGAGCATCTTCGTCAACCGCCTGCAGTTCGGCCCCAGCGAGGATTTCGACAAGTACCCGCGCACCCTCGCCGACGACTCGGCGCGCCTTGCGGCCGCCGGCGTGGACTTCCTGTTCGCTCCGGATGAAAAAGAGATGTACCCCGCGCCCCAGCGCTATCACGTGGAACCCGACCCGGCCCAAGTGAACATCCTGGAAGGCGCGGTGCGGGCCGGCCACTTCGGCGGCGTTGCCACCGTGGTGCTGAAGCTGTTCAACATCGTGCAGCCCGACGTGGCGCTGTTCGGCAAGAAGGACTACCAACAGCTGATGGTCCTGCGCAACATGGTGCGCGAACTGGCCCTGCCCATTGAAATCGTCGCTGGCGAGACCATCCGCGCCGACGACGGCCTCGCCCTGTCGTCGCGCAACGGCTACCTCAGCGCCACCGAACGGACCGAAGCGCCACGCCTGAATCGCCAGCTGGTATGGATCCGCGAAAGGATTGCCGCCGGCGAGCGGGATTTCCTGCGCCTGGAAACCGAAGCCGTCGCCGAGCTGGCCGCCCACGGCTGGCATCCGGACTACATCACGATCCGGCGCCGCAGCGACCTCCAGGCACCCGCCCGGGAAGACGAACCCCTGGTGGTGCTGGGGGCAGCGCGCCTCGGCACTACCCGCCTGATCGACAACCTGGAAATCTAGACGTAAAAAAAGGCGGCCCGCACTGGCCGCCTTTCCCTTTTACAGGGCCGCGTGGTGGAAGTTCGCCGCCACCCGGGTATCGCCCTGTTCCCCCCGGCGCTGAACCTGCCCGAAGGCTTCGGCAAGCACCAGGCACTGACGGATATCCTCGATGAGGAATTCGCGCAGGCTCACCGCCAGAGTGAACTCGCTCACTTCAAGCTGGGCCGAGCAGGCACTGCGGATTTCCTGCAGCACCGCGGGATAAACCGGGTCCTGCACCAGCAGACTGGCCAGGCGCGCCTTCAGGTGCGGCACCTGCGACGCCGGCACCAGCCCCTGGTCGAGGCCCCTGCAGGACTGCAGAACCTGTTCGCGCACGATCCGATGATGCCCCATGGCCTGGGCCGTGAACATCCGCGTCAGCAGGGTGTTCCACTCGTCAGCCAGGCGCCTCTGCTCTGCCTTGCGTTCGCGCCAAGTCTGAATGGCGATGACCATCAGCGCGAAGATCCCGAAACCACCAATAAATACGATGAGCATGATGCACCTCAGTCCAACTACGCTTACTCCGACGCTTCAAGAGTAAACAGTGGCCGGAATGGGCAATGCCGAAAAGTTCACGGTGCACCGCACACATGCCCCCTTTCAAACGTCCGGCGTGAACTGGCTCACACCCCGCAGAGCAAGGTGCGGCGCGGCTCATGACTCCCGCAGGGCGCTCACGATGCTCATCCGCGCCGCCCGCAAGGCGGGCATCAAACCACCAATCAGGCCCATGCCCAGCGCGAACAGCAGCGTCCGGACGGCGATGGACGGCGTCAGGCGGAAACTGAAGGCCAGCTCCGAGAAAGACTGCCAGTTCATCGTCGAAATGGTGAACAGCTGCATCAGCGAAGCCGCCGCCAGGCCCGCCAGACCGCCCAGCAGGGACAGCAACAGACTCTCGACCAGGAAGGCCAGCAACACGCTGGAGCGCCGGAAGCCCAGCGCCCGCAAGGTCCCGATCTCCGCTGTCCGGCTGGCCACCGCGGCGTACATCGTGATGGTGGCGCCGATGATCGCGCCGACCGAGAAGATCACCGACAGGGTCAGCCCCAGAATGCGGATGAAATTCGCCAGGAGGGCCGACTGGTCTGCATAGAAGGTCCGTTCCGGCTTCGCCTCCAGCAGCAGCCGGGGGTCCCCGTCGAGGTGCCGGCGCACATCCGCGAAGCGCCCCGGGTCGGCCAGGCGGAACAGCAGTGACGAAAATGCCTGCCGGCGGAAGGTCTGCAGCAACTGCTCCACGTCCCCCCAGATTTCTGAATCGAAGCCACTGCGGCCGGCGTCGAAGATGCCGACCACCCGCCACTCACGGCCACCGAAGCGCACCGCCTCGCCCAGCCCCACGCCGCGAAAGCGCCCGGAGATGCCGCTACCAACGACAATCTCCTCGCTTCCCGGACGGAACATCCGCCCCTCCACGATCTGCAACTGGGGGCGCAAGACCATGCCCGCCTCCCCGACGCCGCGGATGATCACATTGGCTGGTTTGCCACCGCTCCGCTTGGCGAGGGTGATCAGCACCACCGTCTCCTTCGACACGAGGGGCTGCCCCCCTGCCCCCCGAACGATCTGCGGCAGGCTTTCCACCAGGGCGGCCTGGCTGCGTTCGACGACGCTCTGCACCTCGGTCTCCGAACCCTTGCGGATCACCACCACATTGTCGGCACGACCGGTATCCACCAGGGTCTCCTTGAGCCCCTGCCCAAGCATCAGCACGGTGGCGAAGACGAACACCACCAGAGCCATGCCACCCGCCGTCAGCAGGGTCGTCAGGCGGCGCGCCCACAGATTGCGCAGGCTGTAGGAGAGCGGGATGGATTTCATGCCACGGCCCTCAGACCATCGACGATGGCCAGGCGTGCGACCCGCCGCATGGGCAGCAGGGCCGCCACCACGCCGACTGCACAGGCACAGGCCAGCTGCAACAGCACGGTCTGCTCGGACACATTGAAGACCGGGAAGAGCGTTCCCATCTGCACCGAGAAAGCATGAGCCACCGGAAAGGTCAGCACGATGCCGATCGCCCCACCGCCCAGGGACAGCGTCAGGCTCTCTCCCAGGATCAGCACACCGACGAAGGACGGCCGGAACCCGAGCGCCTTCAGCGTGGCGTACTCGGCGGTCCGCTCCCGCACCGTCATCGCCATCGTGTTGGCCATCACCGCCAGGATGATGAAGATCACCAGGTAGGACACGATACGGATCGCCACCACGATCGCCTCGGTCATTGCCACGAAACCAAGCTGAAAGGCCTTCTCGGTCTCGGTCAGGGTCTCGGCGCGGGAATTCGCGAACTCCCCGTCGATGGCCCGCGACACCTCGGCCACCCGGTCGGCCGAACTCACCTCGACGACGAAGACCCCCACGTTATTGCCACGCCCCGGCATCCGCTTCTTGATCGTCTCGTCCAGATAGGTCCAGTGGAAGAACATCTGGGAGCGGTCGGTCCCCTTCCGAGCTCCATCGTAGATGCCCCTCACGACGAAATCCCAGTTGCCCGGGTAGATCGTGCCCTTCAGGGTCAGGGTGTCGCCGACCCTGAAACCGTAGGTCTCGGCCAGCTTGCGCCCGACGACACAGCCCCGGCGATCGCGCAGGAAGCCCTGCAACTGGGCCTCGTCCAGGACGAACTCGGGATAAAGGCGGAAATAGCTCTCCCCATCCACCGCGAACTGGGGAAAGAAATTCTTCGGCTCCTTGTAGATGCCACCGAACCAGCTCGCCCACGACAAGGCCCGCACACCATCGACGGCGCGGATCCGCTCCTTGTAGGTCTGCGGCAGCGGAAAGACCAGGGAGATCGAGCTGCGTGTCACCAGGCGCTTGGCCGAAGCCGCGTCGGCACCGGCGTACCAGGCGTCCACGACGGTCCCGAGCAACCCGAAGGCGAGGATCGCCACCACCATGCCCAGCACGGTAAGCACCGAACGCAGACGATGCCGCCAGGCGTTCAGCAGGATTAGCCGGAGCACGCTCGCCAGCATTCCTCAAGCCCCGTCAGCGGCGCCGGATGCGGCGCACAGCGGCTTGCGCTCTTGCACTCTTGCCCTCAATCTATACACTCTGACTAGCCTGCAGCGCAGAGCCGCAGGCCCCGGGGATACCAACAAAAAGGAGGGTACGAGACTATGGCTGCAACGGTTCAACAGATTCTTCAGACCAAGGGTTCCACCTGCTACTCCGTGGCGCCCGACACCACCGTGCTGCAGGCCCTCCACCTGATGGCCGAGCACAACGTCAGCGCGGTGCTGGTCATGGAAGGCGAGCGATTGGCCGGCATCTTCACCGAACGGGACTACGCCCGGAAGGTTGTGCTCAAGGGTCTCGCCTCCAAGGACACCAGGGTTGGCGACCTGATGACACCCAACGTGCTCACGGTGTCGCCCAACCACACGGTGGACGACTGCATGTGCATCATCACCAACAACCACGTGCGCCACCTGCCGGTGGTAGACCACGGCAAGGTGGTCGGCATCGTCAGTATCGGCGACGCGGTCAAGTCGGTGATGGAACAGCAGCAGGCCACCATCAACCACCTGTCCGGCTACATCGCCGGCGACCTGGCCACCTGAAACCCGCTGGCGGGCCTGGGGGATGGACCTCATGGCCCGCTCCGCTCCCCACTGAGCGACAGCACGCCTTTTTCAAGGTGAATGATCGCGTGCGCCGCGGCGGCGGCCCGCTGGTCGTGGGTCACCATCACGATGGTCTTGCCCATCTCCCGGTTCAGGCGCTGCAGCAGCGCCAGCACCTCACCGGCAGAGTCCCGGTCCAGATCGCCGGTAGGCTCGTCCGCAACGATCAGCACCGGATCGCTCACCAGCGCCCGGGCGATCGCCACCCTTTGCTGCTGGCCACCCGACAATTCCCCCGGCGTGTGATCCATGCGGTCCGCCAGGCCAACCATGGTCAGTGCAAATTCGGCCCGCTCCCGCCGCTCGCGGCCGGACAGACCGGTCAGCAACAACGGCAGTGCCACGTTCTCGCGGGCGTCAAGCACCGGCATCAGGTTGTAGAACTGAAAGATGAAACCGATCGTGCGGGCCCGCCAGTCGGCCAGTTCCGCGTCATTCAGGGAGCCCAGCTCGGTTCCGGCCACCCACAATTCACCGCTGTCGGCCCGGTCGATACCGGCAATCAGGTTCAGCAGCGTGCTCTTTCCCGACCCCGACGGCCCCATCAGCGCCAGGAAATCGCCCGCCGCGATGTCGAGACTGATGCCGGCCAGCACCGGCACTACCTGATGGCCCCGCCGGTAGGACTTGCGCACATCGCCGAGGCGAACGGCCAGTGCCGCCGCTTCAGTCATTGCCGCGTCCCCTCGCTCACCGCGGCCCCGTCCCGGAGGGATGCGGGCGGACGCAGGACCACGCGACTTCCTGCCTCGATGCCATGGATCTCGACGAGTTCCCCGATCCGGCCACCGACGCGCACCGACTTCCGCCGGGCCACGCCGTCCGTCACGACGAACACCACCGCCGAGCCGTCCACCTGCTGGATCGCGTCCCCATGCACGGCCGGCCTGGGAGTGCGGGCGTCCGCCGGGACGGCTTCCGACAGGAAGGCGATCTTGGCGCTCATTTCGGGCAAAACTCGTGGATCGGAATCGACAAAGCGCACCTTGGTCAGCACGCTGGCCTTGGCCCGGTCCACGGTTGGCACCAGACGGGCCACCTCCCCGCGGAAACGCAGTTCGGGAAAGGCGTCCAGCTGGATCTCGCAGGGCTGGCCCAGACTGATCTTGGCGAGACTGGCTTCGGAGACGTCCGCCTCCACCTCCAGGGTTCCCATGTCGGCCACGCTGACCACCGCCCCCTTGCTGTCGGCAGCCGCGGAGAAATTGGTGATGAGGTCGCCCACGTTGGCGTTCTTGGTCAGCACGACGCCGTCGAAGGGCGCCCGGATCTCCGTCTGGGTAACCGCCACCCGGGCCGCCTGCAGCGCGGCCTGGGCAGCCTTCTCGGCCGCCTGGGCCGAGCCCAGCGCCGCACGGGCCTTGAGTGCCCGCGCCTCGGCCTGATCGAGCTGGGCCTGGGCCACGAAGTTGCGGGCACGCAGGTCCCGGGCCCGCCCCAGGGCCAGTTCGGCATCATGGAGCTCGGCCCGGGCCTGGCCGATACCCGCCCGGGCCACACCTACGTTGGCTTCCGCCTGGGCGGCCTGGGCCAGCACGTCCCGCTGCTCAAGCCGGGCAATCAGCTCTCCGGCCCTAACCTTCGAGCCTTCCCTGACCCCCAGCCATTCCAGGCGACCGGTCGCCTTGGAGGCCACCGCCGCCTTGCGCTGGGGCACTACGTAGCCGGTCGCATTGAGCACCGTGCGTCCCTGGTAAGGCCAGGCCTCGCCGACCGTCGCCACCTCGACACTAATCGGCGCATTGAAACGCAGGGTCAGCGCGGCAAGCACCACGAGCAGCAATGCCAGAACCAGCAGCAGGCGCTTTCGCGTCAATAGGCGGCTACGGCGCGGCGGCGCCTCCCGGTGATCGATGCGCAGACGGCTCAGATCGGAATCGCTCATGGCGGATATCGCGAGGTCGGAACGTCCTCATTCTATCCCCATGACAAAGCACTGACGGGGCGACTTCAGGCCTCCGCCGGCACGGCCCTCCCGGGGAAACGCACGACCACCGCCAGTCCACAGCCGCCGTCGTGCGGCAACCCCGGCTCGAAATCCAGCCGGGCGCCGGCGATCTCGACGATCCGGGCGACGATCGACAGCCCCAGCCCGCAGCCGTCCGCATCGTTGCCGGCCCCCCGCGCGAAGCGGGTCAGCATCTGTTGCCGCAGCTCGGGCGCAATACCCGGCCCATTGTCGGCAATCGTCAGGCTGGCCGTGCCCTCGTCCACCTGCACGACGACGCGCCCGCCCTCCGGCGAATAGCGCAGCGCGTTGTCCACCAGATTGCGTATCAGCACCTCCAGCCACCAGCGATTGCCGTGCACCACCAGCCCTCCCCCCGGCTCCAGCTCCAGGCTCTGGTGCCGCCGCAGCGCCTGCGGCGTCAGCACGGAGCACACCGACTCGGCCAGCTCGGCCAGATCCACCGGCGCGTCGGCGGCTCCCTGCGCCTCCGGATCCAGGCGGGCCAGGGTCAGCAACTGCTCCACCAGATGGGTCATGCGCTCGACGCCGGACAGGACCTGATCGAGGGCGTGGGAGCGGACTCCCTCTTCTGCCGCCCGACGCGCCACCTGTGCCTGGATCTTGACGGCGGCCAGCGGCGTACGCAGCTCGTGGGCCGCATCGGCGGTGAAACGGCGCTCATGATCGAGGGCCTCGGTCACCCGCGACATCAGCGCATCGAGGGAGCTGACCAGCGGCGCGATCTCCTCTGGCAATGCGCCATCAACCAGCACCGGCTCAGGGCGGCGCGCGTCCAACCCCCTCACCGCCGTCGCGACGTCATGCACCGGGCGCAAGGCGCGGCTCACCACGGCCCAGATGGCCACCGCGATCAGCGGCAGCCCGAACAGGATGGGCAGCAGCAGGTGCAGGGCCACCTCGCCGGCCAAGCGATAGCGGGCACCGTGGTTTTGTCCGACGATCACCCGGTAGGGGCTGTGGCCGTGGTCCAAGGTGACGAAACGCCATAACTCACCATCCAGCTCACGCTCCTCGAAACCAGTGCTGCCGGTCACCGGCTGCTCCGGCATCTCCGAGGAACGCACCAACAACTGCCAGCGCCCTTGCTCGTCATGCACAAGGGCCTGGAATGCAACCGGCAGCTGATAAGCGTGCTGATGCTCCGCCATTTCCTGGGCGACCTGGGGCGATTGCCCGGCCGCCACGATGGCCAGCAGGGTTTCCGCCACCTGCATCAGCTGCGCATCGAAGAGTTCGTCGGCCTCCTCATGGGCAATCCGAAAAGCCACCACCGCCGACAGACTCCACAGGGCGGCGACGGCCACGATCAACATCGCCACCAGGCGGCGGCGCAGGGAATAGACGACGCGAACCTTCGTCACCGCGGCGCCTCGTCCACCATGTAGCCCACCCCGCGCACGGTGCGGATCAGCTCGCTGCCCAGCTTGCGGCGCAGGTGGTGGATATGCACCTCCAGCGCGTTGCTCTCCACCGCCTCGCCCCAGGCATAGAGCTGCTCGTCGAGCACCCGGCGGGTCAGCACCCGGCCTGCGCCATCGAGCAGCATGCGCAGCAGCTCGAACTCCCTGCTGGTCAGCAGCACCGGCTCGCCCTTCAGGCTTACCGTGCGGGCCGCCGGGTCGAGGATCAGCTCGCCATGGCGCAGGCAAGCGTCGGCACGCCCCTGGGAACGCCTCACCAGCGCACGCAGTCGAGCTGCTAGTTCATCGAGGTCAAAGGGCTTGACCACATAGTCGTCTGCACCCTGGTCGAGGGCGCGGACCTTGTCCGCCACTTGGTCGCGGGCCGTCAGCACCAGCACCGGCACCGGGTTGCCGGCAGCACGCAGCGTTGCCAGCACCGCCACACCATCCTTGCGTGGCAGGCCGAGATCGAGCAGGACCGCCGCGAAGCTCTCACTGCCCAAAGCCGCCAGGGCAGCCTCGCCGTCACGGACCCAATCCACCGCGAAGCCGGCGCCCGTCAGCCCAGCCTTCACGCCGTCGCCCAGCAGGCGGTCATCCTCCACCAACAGAACACGCATCCGGACCAGCTCCCTCGGGCGACACGAAAATGAAAACAGCCGCAGGCGAGGATATTCCCCTCCTGCGGCTGGACAGGATCGCACAAGTCGGCGCGCTTCCCGGCGATCACCTCCTCCAGCGGAGGCGGGTGACCACTCTAGTTCGCGTCCCTTAGCGAATCCTTATGGCGCACACCTTTCAGAAGCTCAGGCGATAAGACGCCCCGGTCGGCCCAAGCACCCAGTTGCCGGCCCGCACGCCGACATAGGCGCCGACCGCATCCCAGGCCAGGTCCTTCCACGAAAAACGGTTGCAGTCCTGCTGGGAATCGTAGATTTCCTTGGCCACGCCGGGGATCAGCGCCAGGCCGAAGGCTGTCCAGGTATCGGTACTGAGCCGGGAGGTCCCGACGCCGAGGGCCGCGGAGACACCGAAGTGGGCCGCCTTGTCGCTCCCCCCCCAGTCATCGTGGTAGCGGCTGCAGGCCTCGGCAGAACCGGCCAGGCCGGCGAGAATCATCAGGGTTGCCAGGGTTTTCAAGCTGAACCTCGTCATGTAATTGAATACCGCCCGCATGATACGGGAGTCCCAAACAGCATCAACGGGTTTCAGCCATCAGGCATCCGACACGCTATAGCGGGCGACGCACGCTCAGGGCGCCACGAATCTGGCCCAGCTGATAATCCACGGCCCGGTCGTGCGGGTAGCTGCGCGCCAATTGATCCTTCAGCGCTGCATCCAGTCCCTCTCGCGCACCGTGGCAGGCCAGGCACACTTCCCCGACCGGGATGGCCTTGATGTAGCGATAGACCTGCTTGCCGTTTTCGCTGACGACCTCACCGGCCTCCAGCGTGTCGGGCTTTTCGCCATTAGCCGCGCGGATGTTGAAATCGGCCAGTTGGCGTGCCTCCCAGACATCCGGCGCACCCCGCTCTGGATTACGCGTCTTGAGGCTGACCCGGTGCATCTGCCAGCCGGTCTTGTCCGACTGCTCCTTGATCAACTGCGGAGCCTTGTCCTTGCAGACCGGGATGGCATCTACCGCACCTTTGGCAACGACGGTTTCCTTCATCATCGCCACCACTTTCGGCAACACCGGCAAAGCCTGCTTGCGGGTGTCGAGCTTGAGTGCCTCCTGGTCCTGGGCCTGGGCATTGACGGCGATACAGGCAAGCGTCACAAGGAACAGACAGCGCATGACGAACCCCTAAAAATTAGAATAATCTAATATACAAGATGTCGTGCCAACTGCGCCAGCCTGGGGAACCTGCTCCCTCCTGATCGGACCAACGATAGCCCCCATCACCAACATCGGGAGATCGTCATGGAATCGAACATCCACAACATCGCCAACCTGTTCGCCCAGCTCGGGCTGCCCAACGACAGCGGCGCGATTGATGCCTTCATCGCCACCCATGCGCCGTTACCCCACGACGTCCCCCTGAGCGAGGCGCCCTTCTGGTCTCCCGTCCAGGCGGCATTCCTCAAAACGGAGATCGCCGAGGACGCGGACTGGAGCGCGGTGATCGACACCCTCGACGTGCAGTTACGCGCCGCAGGCTGAAGCTCATTCCAGCAGCAGGAAGCGCCGGGGATCAACGCCCCACTTCTCCGGCGCCTCGGCCGAAATGATCCGGTCCGCGTTTCCCGGCCGACGGGACAGGTCCAGCAGTTCCGGCTTGATATAGCCATTCGAGCGCGTCGAAAAGAAGACCCGCAGCCTGGGAGTCAGCAGGCTGCCCTCGTTCTGCTCGACCACCACCCCAAGCCGCCCGGACTCGAGGCGCACCAGGCTGCCCACCGGATAGATACCGACACAGCGCATGAAAGCCTGCAGGAGCTTCTGGTCGAAGTGGTCGGCGCTCCACTCCCACATCTTGCGCAGCGCCTCGGCCGCCGGCAGTCCCTTGTGATAGCAGCGGTCGGCCGTGATCGCATCGTAGACATCGACGATCGCCGCCATCCGCGCCATCGTAGAAATCGCATCACCGGAAAGCTTGTCCGGATAACCATGGCCATCCAGACGCTCGTGGTGATGCCGCGTGATATCCAGCGGCACCGGACCGATCCCCGGCGTCTCCAGCAGCACCGCATGGCCGTCACCGGGATGGCGCTTGATCATCTCGAACTCCGCATCGGTCAGACGGCCGGGCTTGTTCAGCACTGAATCGGGCACCCGCATCTTGCCAATATCGTGCAGCAGGCCGCCGATTCCGCCCTGGCGCAGTTCGTCGCCACTCAGGCCAAGGGAGCGGCCGAAGGCGATCATCAGCGTGCACACGCTGACCGAATGCAGGAAGGTGTAGTCGTCCTTGTTCTTGATGCCGATCAGCCCGAGCAAGGCACCGCTGTTGCGCAGCACCGACCCGGTGATTGCCTCGACCACCGGCTCCGCATCCTCCAAGGACACCGCCCGCCCCAGGCGGACATCGCTCATCATCGTGCGCACGACCTTATGGGCCTGCTCGTGCACCTTGCGCGCCCGCGCCATCTCTTCATGGACCGGCACCCGCAGCACATGATCGTCAGGCGTCGCCAGCAAGGCCTGCAGTTCTTCCTCGACCGCCGCCTGCACCTCGGTTGCAGCCACTGCGTCCTGGTCATCGAGGCCGCGATCGGTATCGATATAGACATGCTGGATACCGGCATCGACGATGCGGTGCAGGTCCTCGCCCTTGAGCAGGAACTGGGCACGCCAGAAAGGATGCGACATCCAGTCCCCACACAGTTCGTGGACGAACATCCCCGGCTTCAGGCGGCTAACGGAAATCTTTTTGAGCATTCAGATTAAACAATTTTAACAATTTTGCCGTTTCAACCACAGATTCTCATAAATGGCTGAAGCCGTCACTTCCCAACTCAGGCATCTCGATGCCGATCGTGATGAATTACATGCTCCCGTGCTGCAAAGCACAAGATATACAAACGCTATAATCCCGACTCCCTAAGCCGCTTACAGTCAATCGTTCATGGACATCATCCTGCTTCTCAAGGCCCTGATCCTCGGCGTGGTCGAAGGCCTCACCGAGTTTCTGCCGATCTCCAGCACTGGCCACCTGATTCTGGCCGGCGATCTGCTCGACTTCAATGACGACCGGGGCAAGCTGTTTGAAATCGTCATCCAGTCCGGTGCGATCCTCGCCGTGGTGTGGGAGTTCCGTGAGCGCATCATCAGCACCTTTGCGGGCCTTGGTCGCCAGCGTGAAGCCAACCGGCTGGTCCTCAACCTGTTCATCGCCTTCCTGCCGCTGGCCATTCTCGGACTGGCCTTCGGCAAGAAAATCAAGGCCGTGCTGTTCGCCCCGCTGCCGGTGGCAACGGCCTTCATCGTCGGCGCCTTCGTGATCCTGTGGGCCGAGCGACGCAACCACCGCATCCGCATCGAGACCGTGGATGAAATGCGCCCCCTCGACGCCCTCAAGATGGGCATCGCGCAGGCCTTCGCGCTGATCCCGGGCACCTCCCGCTCCGGCTCGACGATCATCGGCGGCATGCTGTTCGGCCTGTCCCGCAAGGCGGCCACCGAGTTCTCCTTCTTCCTGGCCATCCCGACCCTCGGCGTCGCCACGGTATACGAGCTCTACAAGGAACGGGCCCTGCTCAGCGCCGACGACATCAGCATGTGGATCGTCGGCTTCATCGCCGCCTTCGCATCGGCCTTCCTGTGCGTGCGCTGGCTGCTGCGCTACATCTCCAGCCACGACTTCGTGCCCTTCGCGTGGTACCGCATCGCCTTCGGCATCATCGTCCTCGCGACCTGGCATTTCGGCCTTGTGGAATGGACGGCCCACTGACCCATACTCCAGCGGCAGCGCCCACTCCCGGGGCTGCCGGGCTGGCGGCGACGAGCCGGCAACTGCTGGACCTCCACGACACCCGGCGTGCCCGCACCCTGCCGCTCAAGCTCTACCTGCCCGAGGATAGCCAGCCCCGCGGCTTGATCCTGTTTTCCCATGGCCTGGGCGGCTCCCGCGACGGCGGGGCCAACTGGCTGGCCCACTGGTGCAGCCAGGGCTTTGCGGCCCTCGCCGTGCAGCACCCCGGCAGCGACGCGAGCCTGCTGCGCAACAACTCGCCCCTTGGCCTGCGCCATGCCCTCAAGGCGGCGATGAACCCCGAAGAGCTCGCCCGCCGCGCCGAGGACATCCGTTTCGTCCTGTCCCGTATCGGCCGTGATCCCGCCCTGGCAGCCATCGCAGATGTCCAGGCCATTGGCCTGGCGGGCCACTCCTTCGGCGCGGTCACGGTGCAGCTGCTCGCCGGCGAACGCCGCCCGCAGCATCTGCCGGTCGCTCTTGATCCGCGTGTGCGCGCAATCCTCGCCTTCAGCCCGTCGGCCCGCTTCACGGACCAGGGCCCCAGCCTCGACCACCGCTTCGGCGGCATCCACCTGCCTTTCTTCAGCATCACCGGCAGCCGCGACGACGGCATGGGCCTCTCCGACATCACCGCAGCCAACCGCGAGCTGCCCTACCGCCACATGCCCGCCGGCGACAAATACCTGCTCGTCTTCGCCGGAGGCAATCACCTGGATTTCGCCGGGCAGGCCAGCGCTGCCGAGGGTGCCGTCTTCCGCCTGCGCCGCGAGCCGGCCCCGTTCCAGCATGCACTGCTGGCTGCCTCTACCGCGTTCTGGCAGGCTTATCTGGCCGGGGACGATGAGGCCCGCGGCTGGCTCACCACAGCGCTGCCGCACAAACTGCGCAACGACGACCGCTTCGAATACAAATGATCATCTACCTCCACGGTTTCCGTTCCGGCCCCGAATCCTGGAAGGCCCGCAGCCTGCGCGCCCGCGTAGCAGAACATGGCCTGACCGACGCCTTCTGGTGCGAACAGCTGCCGGTATCGGCGCGTGATGCCATCGCCCTGATTGACGCGCAAATCGCCCGCTGCACCAGCGCGCCGACGCTGGTCGGCAGCTCCCTCGGCGGCTACTACGCCACACATCTGGCGGAGAAGCACGGCCTGCAAGCGGTGCTGGTCAACCCGGCGGTGCTGGCCCCCCTATCCCTGTCCGCCTACCTGGGGCCGCAGACGCACATGTACACCGGGGAAACCTTCGATTTCACCCCGGCCCACATCGACGAACTGCGGGCCATCGAAGTCCCCGTGATCACGCGCCCGGAACGCTACTGGCTGATGGTGGAAACCGGTGACGAAGTCCTCGACTACCGCCACGCGGTGGCCCGCTACACCGGAAGCCGGCAGACGGTGCTCGAAGGTGGCGATCACAGCTTCACGCGCTGGGACGACTACCTCGACCCAATCCTGCACTTCGCCGGACTGCTGTCATGAGTGGAAACTTCGACGCCCGCCGTTTCAAGGCCCTCGAACGCAACGGCTTCAACCGCATCGCCGGGCGCTATGCCGATGGCGCCCCGCTGCGGTCCGGGCTGCAGCAGGCGCTGCTCGATCTGGCGGCCTTGCGCCCCGGCGAACACGTCCTCGACCTGGCCGCTGGCCCCGGCCTGCTGGCCCGTGACGCCGCCCGGCACGTCGCGCCCGGAGGCTGGGTGCTGGCCAGCGACATCGCCGAAGGCATGCTGGCCGAGGGCCTGCGCCGCGCCGCCAGCGAAGGCCTGACGGAGCTGCTCGCAACCGCCTGTGACGCCGAGCAGCTGAGTTTTGCCGACCACAGCTTCGACGTAACCCTGCTCGGCCTCGGCCTGTTCATCTTTCCGGAACCTGGGCGGGCCCTGGCGGAAATCCGGCGGGTGTTGAAACCCGGCGGACGCCTGGCCCTGTCCGTGTGGGGGCCGCGCCAGCACGTGCCGCTGATCGGCTGCGCCCAGGACTGCATCGCCCGCCTGCTGCCCGCTCCGAAGGTGGCGCGCCCGTCAGTGTTCCGCTTCGGCGATCCCGACGCGCTGAACGCTTTGCTGGCGCAGGCCGGTTTCTGCGACATCCGCATCGAGTCCTGCCCCGTCACCTGCCACTTCAACGACCCGGCTGCTTACTGGCAGGCCTTCCTCGACCTGGCCGGTGGCGCCGCGGAAGCCCTGTCGCGGCTGCCCGACGAAACCCAGCGCCAGTTGCAGGAAGCCGTTGCCGACGAACTCACACCCTACCGCAACGCGGACGGCTACACGCTGGAAAGCACCGTCCTCATCGCCCGCGGCCACCGCTAAGTTTCGTCCGGCTTGCCCTTCACCACGCCGAAGCGCTCCAGCGTGCGCTCCCGCGCCTGGGCGTGGTCCACGATGGGAGCCGGATAGTCCTTGCCGATCACGCAGCCGGCCAGCTTCTGGTCGATCGGCGGCATGGTCCACGGCGCATGGATGAACTTGGCCGGCACCTTGGCCAGTTCCGGCAGGTAACGGCGGATGAAGGCCCCGTCGGGATCGAACTTCTCCGACTGGGTCACCGGATTGAAGATGCGGAACCAGGGCTGCGCATCGCAACCGGTAGACGCCGCCCACTGCCAGCCCCCATTGTTGGCGGAGAGGTCGAAGTCGTTGAGGTGCTCGGCGAAGAAGGATTCGCCGCACCGCCAGTCGACGCCCAGGTCCTTGGTCAGGAAGGACGCGACAATCATCCGCAGGCGGTTGTGCATGAAGCCGCTGTGCAGGATCTGGCGCATCGCTGCATCGACGATCGGATAGCCGGTGCGCCCTTCACACCAGGCCGCGAACCACTCCGGCTTGTCGTCCCAGCGCACCTGATCGTATTCCGGCCGAAAGCTGGCGCCCACCACATGCGGGTGATGCCACAGGATCTGGAAGTAGAAGTCCCGCCAGACCAGCTCCGACAGCCAGGTGTCGGCGCCCTCGCCCCCCAGCGCGACGGCCGCCCGCGCCAGCTCACGGATCGACACCGTACCGAAGCGCAGATGCACCGACAGGTAAGAGACGCCCTTCTGCGCCGGGAAATCGCGCTTCGCCTTGTAGCGGGCGATACGTTTCAGGAAGTCGTCGAACAGCCGCCGTCCGCCACCCATGCCAGGCGTGATGCCCAGCTCGCGCAGATTGGTCTCCTCGAAACCCAGCTCGGCCAGGCCCGGCACGGCCTCGCCGGCCGGCAACGGCGCAAGTCGCGCCATGTACTTCTCGACCGGGTAGGCCTTGAGATGAAACGGCGTCAGCGCCTTCAACCAGGCTCGTTTGTAAGGCGTGAACACCGAGAACGGCGAATTGCCCTGGGTCAGCACCTCGCTTTTTTCAAAGATCGCCTGGTCCTTGAAGTCGGCAAAGCCGATCTCCAGCACACGCAGCCGCTCCGCCACCTCGGCGTCACGGGCGAGCGCCGCCGGTTCGTAATCCCGGTTCGCGTAAACCGCGCTCACACCGAGGGAGACCGCCAATGCCGGGATCAGCTCCCGCGCCGGTCCGTGACGGACAATCAGACCGCCACCGCGGGCGCGCAGCCCAGCATCCAGTTCAACGATGCTGGCGTGGATGAACTCCACGCGCCGGTCGCTGCGGCCCGGCAGAGCGTCGAGAATCTCGGTATCGAAGACGAAGGCGCAGAAGACCTGCTCGTGGTGCTTCAGCGCGTGGTAGAGCGCCGCGTGGTCGAAGTCGCGCAGATCGCGGCGGAACCAGACGAGGGCAGAAGACATGGACGGAACTCGAAGCAAAGGATGCACGGAGGCCGAAGCATGCCTCAAATTTGCCGCCATAATCCCCCCACATCCCCGACCTCGGCTTAAAATACGCCCGTGACTACGACGACCATCAACCTCACCGATCATTTCCTGATCGCCATGCCCGCCATGGCCGATCCGAATTTCACGCGCACGCTCACCTACATCGCCGAGCACAATGAAAACGGCGCGATGGGCGTCATCGTGAACAGGCCGACCGACATGCGCCTGTCCACGCTGTTCGAGCGCATCGACATCCCCTTCGAACAGCCCGATTTCGCCGATCTGCCGGTTTATTTCGGGGGCCCGGTGCAATCCGACCGCGGCTTCGTGCTGCATCGCCCGTCCGGCAAATGGCACTCGACGCTGAAGGTCAGCGACGACATCGGCCTGACCAGCTCCCGCGACGTGCTGCAGTCCCTGGCTGCCGACGGCGAACCCGCCGAAGTGCTGGTCGCCCTCGGCTACGCCGGCTGGTCCGCCGGTCAGCTCGAGCACGAACTGGCGCAGAACGCCTGGCTCACCGTACCGGCCGACCTGAGCATCGTCTTCGACCTGCCCCCCGAGGAACGCCTGGCCGCCGCCATGCAGCTGCTCGGCATCGATTTCGCCCAACTGTCCGACACCGCCGGCCACGCGTGAGTACTGTCCTCTGCTTTGATTTCGGCCTCGCGCGCATCGGGGTTGCAGTGGGAGAGACGGAAACCGGCCACGCCCACCCGCTGACCGCAATCGCCGAAGAAGCCAACGCCGTCCGCTTTGCCGCCATCGAAAAACTGCTGGCCGAATGGAAGCCCGCGTCCCTGGTGGTTGGCCTGCCAACCCACCTGGACGGCAGCGAGCACGCCATGACGGCCCGTTGCCGCCGCTTCGCCAACCAGCTTCACGGCCGCTACGGCCTGCCCGTGGCCCTGGTGGACGAACGCCTGTCCTCCGCCGAAGCGGAAGAGCTCCTTTCCGAAGCCGGCCACCACGGCTGGCGCAAGCAAAAGCCGCGACTGGATTCCGCAGCCGCCCAGATCATCCTGCTCCAGTACTTCGAAAGTGCCAAACATGCAGCTTCCTGAAGCCGAACAGCTCATCGGCGCGCTGGCCGAATCGATGCGCCCCCACGTCTCCACCGCCACCTGCCTGGTCGGTATCCACACCGGCGGGGTATGGCTGGCCGAGCGCCTGCACGCGCTGCTGGGCCTGTCCCAGCCGCTGGGCAGCATCGACGTGAGCTTCTACCGGGACGACTACTCCGCCAAAGGCCTGCACCCGCAGCCTCAGGGCTCCAAGATTCCCTTCGACGTGGAAGGCACCCACATCGTCATCGTCGATGACGTGCTGTACACCGGCCGTACCACCCGCGCGGCCCTCAACGAACTGTTCGACTACGGCCGCCCGTCCCGTGTGGACCTGGCCGTGCTCATCGATCGCGGCGGGCGCGAGCTGCCCATCGCCGCAAGCTTTTGTGCCCTGACCCTGCCGGAGCCCCTGCCGGCCGGGCAAAACCTCCAACTTGAGCGCGACGACTCCGGCGCCCTCACCCTGAGGCTGATCCATGCGTAATCCCCAACTCAACAAGCACGGCGAACTGCAGCATCTGCTGACCCTCGACGGCCTGCCCCGCGCCATCATCACCCAGATCCTCGATACCGCCGCCCCGTTCACCGAGGTGGCCGAGCGCGAGGTCAAGAAGCTCCCGCTGCTGCGCGGCAAGAGCGTCTTCAACCTGTTCTTCGAGAACAGCACGCGCACCCGCACCACCTTCGAGATCGCCGCCAAGCGCCTGTCCGCCGACGTCATCAACCTCAACGTGTCCACCTCGTCCACCAAAAAGGGCGAGACCCTGCTCGATACCGTGGACAACCTCTGTGCGATGCAGGCCGATATGTTCGTGGTGCGCCACGAATCCAGCGGCGCGCCCTACCTGATCGCCCAGCACCTGGAGAACACCGGCCGCGACCACATCCACGTGGTCAATGCCGGCGATGGCCGCCATGCGCACCCGACCCAAGGCCTGCTGGACATGTACACGATCCGGCACTACAAGAAGGAATTCCACAACCTCACCGTCGCGATCGTCGGTGACGTGCTGCACTCCCGCGTGGCCCGCTCGCAGATCGCCGCGCTGACCACCCTCGGGGTGCCCGAAGTGCGCGTCATCGGCCCCAAGACCCTGCTGCCGACCGATGTCGAGAAGATGGGCGTGCGCGTCTTCCACAGCATGGAAGAAGGCCTCAAGGGCGTGGACGTGGTGATGATGCTGCGCCTGCAGAACGAACGCATGAACGGCGCGCTGCTGCCCAGCCCGCAGGAATTCTTCAAGGTGTGGGGCCTCACCGCCGAGAAGCTGGCGCTGGCCAAGCCCGATGCGATCGTGATGCACCCGGGCCCGATGAACCGTGGCGTCGAGATCGACTCCGCCGTGGCCGACGGCGGCCAGGCCGTGATCCTGCCCCAGGTCACTTTCGGCATCGCGGTCCGCATGGCCGTGATGAGCATGCTCGGCAGCCACTGAACCGGATTTCCACGATGACCATCCATATCAAGAATGGCCGCCTGATCGATCCGGCCAACAAGATCGACGCCCTCCAGGACCTCTTCATCGCCGACGGAAAGATCGTCGGCGTGGGCACCGCGCCCGACGGCTTCACTGCGGCCCGGACCATCGACGCCAGCGGCTACGTAGTCGCCCCCGGCCTCATCGACCTGGCCGCCCGGCTGCGTGAGCCCGGCTTCGAATACAAGGCCACGCTGGAGTCCGAAATGGACGCCGCGATGGCCGGCGGCATCACCAGCCTGGCCATTCCGCCCGACACCGATCCGGTGCTGGACGAACCCGGCCTCGTCGAGATGCTGTGCTACCGGGCCAAGAAGCTCAACCGCGCCCACGTCTACCCGGTTGGCGCGCTGACTATCGGCCTCAAGGGCGAACAGCTGTCCGAGATGGCCGAGCTGGTGGAAGCCGGCTGCGTGGCCTTCAGCCAGGCCAACGTGCCCATCCTCGACACCCGCGTGCTGGCGCGTGCCATGCAGTACGCCGCCACCTTCGGCTTCCGCGTGTGGCTGCAGCCACTGGACCCCTACCTGTCGAAGGGCGGCGTCGCCCACGACGGCGAGGTTGCATCCCGCCTGGGCCTGCCCGGCATCCCGGCCAGCGCCGAGATCGTCGCGCTGTACACCTACCTGCGACTGGCCCGCCAGACCGGCGCCCGCCTGCACATCACCCGCGTGTCCTGTGCCGAGAGCCTCGACCTGATCGAGAAGGCCCGTGCCGACGGCGTGGACGTCACCTGTGACGTGGCCGCCCACCACCTGCACCTGAGCGACCTGGACATCGGCTACTTCAATCCGCACTGCCACGTGGTGCCGCCGTTCCGCAGCCAGCGCGACCGCCTCGCCCTGTCCAAGGCGCTCGCCGATGGCCGCATCAATGCCGTCTGCTCGGACCACACCCCAGTGGACGATGATGCCAAGCAGGCGCCGTTCAGCGAATCCGAGCCCGGCACCACCGGCCTCGAACTGCTGCTGCCACTGACCCTCAAGTGGGCGCAGGAACACCAGCTGCCGCTGCTCGACGCGGTCGCCCGCATCACCTCGGAAGCCGCCAGGATCGCCGGCATCGCCAAGGGCGGCCACTTGTCGGTCGGTGCCCGTGCGGACGTGTGCATCTTCGATGCCGACGCCCACCAGCTGATCACCCGCAGCATGCTCAAGAGCCAGGGCAAGAACACCCCCTTCCTCGGCCTCGAGCTGCCCGGCAAAGTGCGCTACACCTTCGTCGAAGGCACGCTGATGTACGACGCCAGCCAGTACAGCCGGAGCTGACACAGCCCAGGCTCCAACGAATAACGGCGCCCGCGGGCGCCGTTGTCGTTTTCAAAGCCGGGATCGCGGCTACTTCAGCTCGCCGCGCAAGGCCTTCTCGATCGCCCGCACGGCTTCCTGGTCGTCCGCCGGAACCCCGTCCTGCTCCGCCGGGGCATCGTCGAACTGTACGGGCTCATCGCCCGGCATGCCGTCGGTCGGCACGATGATTTCGATCCGCTCGGTATCGACCTTTTCGTGCTTCTCGAGGCCCATCGTCACCAGCTGCGGGAACAGGATGACCAGCGCCACCATGGCGATCTGGATCAGCACGAAGGGCACGGCCCCCCAGTAGATCTGTGCGGTCTTGATCGACGGCGGTGCAACGGAACGCAGGAAGAACAGCGCGAAGCCAAAAGGCGGGTGCATGAACGAGGTCTGCATGTTCACGCCCAGCAGCACGCCGAACCAGATCAGGTCGATGCCCAGCTTCTCCGCCACCGGCGCCAGCAGCGGCACGATGATGAAGGACAGCTCGAAGAAATCCAGGAAGAAGGCCAGGAAGAAGATCAGCAGGTTAACCGCCACCAGGAAACCGATCTGCCCGCCCGGCAGGGCCGTCAGCAGGTGCTCGACCCACAGGTGCCCCTCCACGCCATAGAAAGTCAGGGAGAACACCCGCGCACCGATCAGGATGAAAACCACGAAGGTGGTCAGCTTGGCGGTGCTCTCCATCGCCTGGCGCAGCAGCGAGAGGCCGAGACGCCGCCGCAGCACGGCCAGCACCAGCGCACCGAAGGCCCCCATCGCACCGCCCTCGGTCGGCGTGGCGACGCCCAGGAAGATCGTGCCGAGCACCAGGAAGATCAGCAGCAGGGGCGGCACCAGGGTAGTCAGCACCCGCAGCAGCAGGCGCGTGCCGTGCAGGGTGCGCGCCTCGGCCGGCAAGGCCGGCGCGTGACTGGGTCGGAAAATCGCCACCAGCGCCACATAGGCTGCATAGAAGGCCGTCAGCAGCAAACCCGGAATCAGCGCCCCCTGGTACATGTCCCCCACCGGGCGGCCGAGCTGGTCGGCCATCACGATCAGCACCAGGGACGGCGGGATGATCTGCGCCAGCGTGCCCGACGCGGCGATCACCCCGGATGCCAGCCGGGCGTCATAGCCATAGCGCATCATGATCGGCAGGGAGATCAGCCCCATCGAGATCACCGAGGCCGCCACCACGCCTGTCGTCGCGGCGAGGATCGCGCCGACGAAGATCACCGCGAAGGCCAGCCCGCCGCGCACCGGCCCGAACAGCTGGCCGATGGTGTCGAGCAGGTCCTCGGCCATGCCCGAACGCTCGAGGATCAGGCCCATGAAGGTGAAAAACGGGATCGCCAGCAGGGTGTCGTTGGACATCACTCCGAATATCCGGTCCGGCAAGGCCTGGAACAGGGACGGCGTGAGCAGTCCGAGTTCGATCCCCAGCAAGCCGAAGACAATCCCGTTGGCGGCCAACGCAAAGGCTACCGGGTAGCCGAACAGCAGGAACAATATCAGCGCCGCGAACATCAGCGGCGCCATGTTGGCAGCGACGAACTCCATCAGCTCCGCCCCCCACGCTGCACCTCGATGGCCCGAGCGAGCTCGCTCTCGGGTGTGGCCGCCTGCGGCTTGGCATTCGGATCACCGATCAGCCCCTGCAGAAAGGCCGCCCGCTTGATGAGCTCGGAGACGCCCTGCAGCACCAACAGCGCAAAGCCAACTGGTACCAGCGCCCGCACCGGCCACACCAGCAGCCCGCCGGCGTTCGACGACTGCTCGCCGGCCCGGTAGGAGTCGACGAAGATCGGCCACGACAGGTAAAGCACCGCCACGGCCATCGGCGCCATGAAGAACAGCGTCCCGACGATGTCGATCCACGCCTGTACCCGCGGCGAGAACCGCCCCGCCAGCACGTCGATGCGCACATGCTCGTTCTTCAGCAGCGTGAAACCCCCACACAGCAGGAAGACGGCCGAGAACAGATACCACTGGATCTCCAGCAGACCATTTGAGCTGAAGTTGAACAGGTAGCGCACGAAGGCGTTGCCCGCGCTGATGAGGGTGACGACCAGCACCAGCCAGGTCGAAGCCTTGCCGACGCGCTCCGTGATGGCGTCGATCAGGCCTGAAATCTTGAGCAGGGCGTGCACGTCCCGCGTCTCCTTTAACGTATGGAAGGCATGCCCCGCAGGGCCCTGCCGATGTTCTTTGGCTCCGGATTATCGGCGAGATTGGCGCCGCGCTCACGCTCCGGCAGCATGCCCTTCACCACCCACCTGGCGACGGTGCAGCGCAACAGCCTTCCGCGACGTGAGATACTTGGGTTTCCCTTCACCCTACCCTGCACCGCAGCAATGTCTACACGTATCTGCCTGGTTCGCCACGGGGAGACGCCCTGGAACACCGAGCGCCGCCTTCAGGGCCACATCGACATCCCCCTCAACGATCACGGCCTGATCCAGGCCAAGGCCACCGCGGCCAGCCTGGCCGGCGAGCACTTCGACGCCGCCTACAGCTCGGACCTGACCCGCGCCCGCCAGACTGCCGAGGCCGTCACCACCTGCAACGGCCTAAGCCTGACCCTCGACGCCGGACTGCGCGAGCGCCACTATGGCATCTTCCAGGCCCTGACCTACGACGAAGCCCGCGAGCGCTTCCCCGCCGAATACCACCGCTTCGAAACCCGCGATCCGGACTTCGCCTTCCCCGAGGGCGGCGAGAGCCTGCGGGAATTCGCCCGCCGCATCCACGACAAGCTCAGCGCCATCGCCGACGCCCACCGGGGCGGTACGGTGCTGGTCGTCACCCACGGCGGCGTGCTGGACATCGCCCATCGCCTGGCCGCCGGCAAGCCGCTGGAAACCCCGCGGGACTTCACCATCCCCAACGCCGCGCTCAACTGGATCGGCCACGACGGTGACAACTGGTCGCTGATCTCCTGGGGTGAGCAACGCCACCTGGACAGCGCGCTGGACGAACTCAACAACGCCTGATTTAAGCACTTCAGCATCCGGAAGCCCTAAAGTTTCCCGGGGCTCCGCCGATGCCCCGACGAGCACCCAGCCCGTCCGCGGCGCACACCGGCAGGAGTCCCGTCATGCTTAAATTCGACCGCCAGTCCCTCGTCCATCAGCTGTCCCTCGCCGCGGCGCTGGTCAGCCTGGTCATATTCGGCGCCCTGATCGCCTTCACGACTTATTTCGCCGAGGATTCGGCGCTGGCCAAGACGGAGGACGAACTCACCCACCAGGTGACGGGCATCGTCCGCATGCTCGAACTGAGCCACGGCAACGCGATCGCCCATGCAGGCAGGGGTGCCGGCCGGCTCAAGGCGGCCCTCAGCACGCTGCGCATCGGCCCGGAAACCACCAAGGCCGGCAGCTACGAGGTGCCGCTGGTGCACACCGGTGAGCGCAGCCTCAACGGCAACACTGCGCTACTGGAATCCCTGCGCCAGCAGATCGACGCCGACCCGGCGCTGCTGCTGCGCTCTGGCGACGACTTCGTGCGCGCCGCCACGCTGCTGAAGAACAAGGACGGCAGCAGCGCCGAAGGCAGCACCCTGCCCCGCAACAGCAAGGAAAGCACCGCCCTGCTGGCGGGCAAGAGCTATGCCGGCGTGGTCAAGCGCAATGGCAAGTACTACATCTCGGCCATCGAGCCGCTGACCGACGGCGCCGGCAAGGTCGTCGGCGCCCTATCCACCCGCGTGGACATCAGCGGAGACATGGAGCGTCTGTTCAAGGCCCTCGCCGAGATCAAGTCGGGCAGCACCGGCTATGCTTACGTGCTGGCCCCGGCCGACGAAACGGCCAAGAGCGAGCTGGTCTATCACCCCAGCCTCGGCGGCCGCCAGATCGGCGAGATCAACAACCCGGCCCTGACGCGCATCGTCGAAGAGCAGATCCGCCGCAAACAGGGGGCGATGACCTACAAGTGGTCGCGCACGCCGGGCGGGCCGGAGACCGACCCGAAGATGGTGGTCTTCGAAACGGCCCCCTCGTGGGGCTGGATCGTCGCCACCGGCAGCTTCATCGACGAATTCACCGTCGAAGCCCGCCATCTGCGCAATACCCTGATCGCACTGTGCATCGGCGGCGCAATCCTGCTGGCAGTGGTGCTGTACTTCATCACCCGCAACCGCCTCGCCCCCATCCACGCGGTGCTCGACGCAACCCGGCGCATCGGCCACGGCGACCTGACCGTGCGCTTTCCCGAAGCCCCGGCCGACAGCCGTAACGAGCTGGACCTGATCGCCCACTCCCTCGACACCACCACGCGCCAGATCGGCACCCTGATCGGTGACGTGATGCGCACCGGCAATGCCGTCCGCGACGCAGCCCGTGCGGTGCGTCAGGGCTCGGACGAGGTCGTGAACAGCACCGCCGCCCAGAGCGAAGCCGCAACGGGCCTGGCGACTGCCATTGAAGAGCTGGCGGTCAGCGTCACCCATGTGTCCGACAGCGCCGCCGTCGCCCGCGACATGACCCAGCAAGCCCAGGTCCACGCCGACGAAGGGAGCAGCCGGGTGCGTAGCGTCATCGACGGCATGGGGCGGATCGCCGGGGAGATCGACGAAGCGGCTGTCGCGGTCCGCCAACTTTCCGAGCGCTCGGCGCAGATCTCCAACATCGGCAAGCTGATCAACGAGATCGCCGAGCAGACCAATCTGCTCGCCCTCAACGCCGCCATCGAGGCTGCCCGCGCCGGTGAGAGCGGCCGCGGTTTCGCGGTGGTGGCCGACGAGGTGCGCAAGCTGGCCGAGCGCACCGCCAACTCGACCCGCGAGATCTCGGCCACCGTGACCGAGGTACAGAACGAAGCCCAGCGCGTCGTCACGATGATCCAGGGCGTCACCAACGGTGTGCGCGACGGCGTCGGCCTCGCCACCGAATCCGGCGCCATGCTCGAGACGATCCGCAGCGAAAGCGTGCGCACCACCGCCGCGGTCAACGACATCGCCGATACCACCCGCGCCCAGAGCACCTCCAGCCAGGACGTGGCCCACGGCGTGGAACGCATCGCGCAGATGGCGGCACAGAACAACCAGATCACCCGCCGCACCCACGAGCAGACGACGACCCTTGAACAGCTGGTCGCCGACCTCGAAACCAAGGTCGGCCACTTCCGCGTCTGAGGCACTTCATCGCTTTTACGAGCACGGCAGCTTTCGGCAAGCCCGAGGTGCCGTGTTAAACTCCGTTTTTGACTCAAGTCCACCTGGATCGCCATGTTTTCCAAGCAAAATACCCTCGCCAAGGTCGACCCCGAACTCTGGCAGGCCATTGAGGCCGAAAACCGCCGTCAGGAAGATCACATCGAACTGATCGCCTCCGAGAACTACGTCAGTGCAGCTGTCATGGAAGCCCAGGGCTCCCAGCTCACCAACAAGTACGCGGAAGGTTATCCGGGCAAGCGTTACTACGGTGGCTGTGAGCACGTGGACGTGGCCGAGCAGCTGGCCATCGACCGCCTGAAGGCCCTGTTCGGCGCCGAAGCCGCCAACGTCCAGCCGAACTCCGGCTCCCAGGCCAACCAGGCCGTGCTGATGGCCTTCGCCAAGCCCGGCGACACCATCATGGGCATGAGCCTCGCCGAAGGCGGCCACCTGACCCACGGCATGCCGCTGAACATGTCCGGCAAGTGGTTCAACGTCGTGGCCTACGGCCTCAACGAGAAGGAAGAGATCGACTACGACAAGATGGAAGCGCTGGCCCGCGAGCACAAGCCGCGCATCATCATCGCCGGCGCCTCCGCCTACGCGCTGCGCATCGACTTCGAGCGCTTCGCCAAGGTCGCCAAGGAAATCGGCGCCATCTTCTGGGTGGACATGGCCCACTACGCCGGCCTGATCGCCGCCGGCTACTACCCGAACCCGGTCCCCCACGCTGACGTGGTGACCTCCACCACCCACAAGACCCTCCGCGGCCCCCGCGGCGGCATCATCCTGATGAAGGCCGAGCACGAGAAGGCGATCAACTCCGCCATCTTCCCG
The DNA here is from genome assembly GCA_018241665.1 of Pseudomonadota bacterium. GTDB lineage: Bacteria > Pseudomonadota > Gammaproteobacteria > Burkholderiales > Rhodocyclaceae > Zoogloea. The sequence goes on along the minus strand of JAFEDK010000002.1, from coordinate 93,431 downwards.
GGCCTGCAGGGTGGCCCGCTGATGCACGTCATCGCCGCCAAGGCTGTCGCCTTCAAGGAAGCTGCCGGCCCCGAGTTCAAGCAGTACCAGGAGCAGGTCATTGCCAACGCCCGCGTGATGGCCCGTGTCCTCGGTGAAGAACGCGGCCTGCGCATCATCTCCGGCCGTACCGAAAGCCACGTGTTCCTGGTCGACCTCCAGTCCAAGAACATCACCGGCAAGGAAGCCGAAGCCGTCCTCGGCAGCGCCCACATCACCGTCAACAAGAACTCGATCCCCAACGATCCGCAGAAGCCCTTCGTCACCTCCGGCATCCGCATCGGCTCGCCGGCGATGACCACCCGCGGCTTCACCGAGATCGAAGCCGAGCGCATCGCCCACCTGATTGCCGACGTGCTCGACAATCCGAAGGACGAAGCCACCATCGAGAACGTGCGTGCCAAGGTTTCCGAACTGTGCCGCAAGTTCCCGGTGTACGGCGCCTAAGCTGCACCAGCGACAGGGACGCGCATTAGCCCATGCATTGCCCCTTCTGCGGCGCCGACAATACGCAGGTCACCGACACCCGTGAGAACGAGGACGGTGACACCGTACGGCGCCGCCGTCGCTGCCTGTCCTGCGACAAGCGCTTCACCACCTACGAACGCATCGACCTCAAGATGCCGCAGGTGGTCAAGAAGAACGGCAGCCGTGCCGACTTCAACCGCGACAAGCTTCTCGGCAGCCTGAAACTGGCGCTGCGCAAGCGGCCCGTCACCGCAGAGAACGTCGAAGCCGCCGTCGACCGCATCGAGGCCAAGCTCCTCTCATCCGGTGAACGCGAGATCGCTTCCGAGCGTATCGGCGAACTGGTGATGCGCGAACTCAAGAAGCTCGACAAAGTCGCCTACATCCGCTTCGCATCGGTCTACCGCGCCTTTGCCGACGTGGACGAATTCTCTGAAGTCATCCGCGAAGTCACCTCCCGGCCCCGCGGCCGCCCCCCCAAGGTTTCCTGAAGGTTCCACCGCCATGAGCGCCACCGCCGACGACTACCGGTGGATGGCCCGCGCCCTCGAGCTGGCCGAGCGCGGACTGTTCACGACTACCCCGAATCCCCGTGTCGGCTGTGTCATCGTGCGGGATGGCGCGATCGTTGGCGAAGGCTGGCACGTTCGCGCTGGTGAGCCCCATGCGGAAGTGCACGCCCTCGCGATGGCCGGCGAACAGGCCCGAGGCGCCACCGCCTACGTAACGCTGGAGCCCTGCTCCCACCATGGCCGCACCCCGCCCTGCGCCGACGCGCTGGTCAAGGCCGGCGTGGCCCGCGTCGTCGCGGCGATGGAAGATCCGAACCCCCTGGTCGCCGGGCGTGGAATGGCCCGCCTGAGCGACGCCGGCATCGAAACCCTTGCCGGCGTGCAGGAAAACGAAGCCCGCGAACTCAACATCGGCTTCATCTCGCGCATGACCCGTGGCCGCCCGTGGCTGCGCCTGAAGGCGGCTGCCACGCTGGACGGCAAGACTGCCCTGAACAACGGCGTCTCTCAATGGATCACCGGCGACGATGCCCGCCGCGATGCACATCGCTGGCGTGCCCGCTCCTGTGCAGTGCTGACCGGCATCGGCACCGTCCGCGACGACGATCCCCAACTCAACGTCCGCGCTATTCCCACCGAGCGCCAACCGCTGCGCATCGTCGTGGACGCGCGCCTGGAAACACCGCTCACTGCCAGGATCCTCGACGGCGGCCGGGTGCTGGTGGCCGGCGCCATACAGGACGACGAGCGCATCGCGGCGCTGCAGCGCCGCGGCGCGGATGTGCTGATCCTGCCAAACAAGGGCGGCAAGGTGGATCTGCCCGCCCTGATGACCGAACTCGGTCGACGCGGCATCAACGAGGTGCTGGCGGAAAGCGGCTTCAAGCTCAACGGCTCCCTGCTTCGGGAAGACTGCGTGGACGAACTGATCCTCTATCTCGCGCCGGCGCTTGCCGGCGACGACGCCCGCGGCCTGTTCAACCTGCCCGCGCTGAGCAGTCTGGCCGACAAGCGCGAGCTGGCCTTCCGCGACGTCCGCCAGATCGGCCGTGACCTGCGGATCATCGCCCGTCCCTGCTGAGGCAGCCCCACATCCACCCTGGAACCGGGGGCACTCCCCTGGTTAGCACGGTCAACGCGCGCCCTGCGCTGGCCGTTAAGTCCCTATATCCGCAACACGACCGCCACCATGAAGCCCGCGCACCTGATCGGCTCCGTCGCCCTGGCCTGCCTGGCGGCGTCCGCCTGCGCAGAAACGGCCATTGTCCTCAACTCAGGGGATGAGAACGTCAGCCTGATCGACACCTCCAGCTACAAGGAAACCGGCCGCATCCCGGCCTGCAAGGAACCCCATCACCTGATGGCGACGCCGGACGATAGCGCGGTGATCGTTGCCTGCGCGATCTCCAACGAACTGGTCTTCTTCGACCCCCGCACGGGGCAGGAGCAAAAGCGCGTCAAGAACATCTCCGACCCCTACCAGCTCGGCTTCTCGCCGGACAAGAAGTGGTTCGTCGCCAACTCCCTGCGCCTGGATCGGGTCGATCTCTACAAGGCCGCTGATTTCTCCCTGGTCGCTCGCGTCCCAGCCGCCAAAACGCCTTCGCACATGGCTTTCGACAAGGCCAGCCAGTACGTCTTCGTCACGCTGCAGGAATCCGACGAGATTCTCGCCATCGACCTCAAGACACAGCAGCCGGTCTGGAAGATGAGCGTCGGCCCGACCCCCGCCGGCATCTACATGACGCCCGACGACAAGTACCTGCTGGTGGCGATCATGGGCGCCGACTACGTGGAGGTCATTGACTGGCGGGCGCGCAAGTCCGTCAAGAAGATCACCACCGACAAGGCGGCGCACAACTTCCTGGCCCGCGGCGACGGGCGCCACGTCTTCGTGTCGAACCGCAGCATGAAGGGCAGCATCTCCCTGGTGGACACGCAAACCCTCAGCGAGGTCGAACAATACGACGTGCCCGGCGGCCCCGACGACATGGAGCTTCGCGCCGACGGCAAGGAGCTGTGGGCCACGGCGCGCTTCGCCCGCAAAGTTCAGGTACTGGATCTGCAGCAGAAGACGGTATCGCGCTCCATTCCCGTCGGGCGCTCGCCCCATGGCGTGTTCTTCCTGAAGCACGCCGCGAGACAGTGATGCGTGCACCACGCCCCCTGCTGCTGGCCCTCGCGCTGTGCACGGCACCGCTGGCAAGCTACGCCACCGCCGGACAGCCGGCCTGCAAGGGAACGGTGTACCTCACGTTGGACACCGGCAACATGCGCCACGCCGAGGCCATTGCCGAAATCCTGCACAAGCACCACGTGAAGGCGACCTTCTTCGTCGCCCAGGAAAAGACCAGCCGCGGCGACATGGCCCTCGACGCGTCCTGGGGCGCATACTGGAAGGCCCGCGTAGCGGAAGGGCACGCCTTCGGCAGCCATACCTGGCGTCATGGCGCCTTCCGGCAGGACCTGGACGACGGCCGGGTGAGCTACCAGTTGATGGACGGAACCCGCGAGAGACTGGACGCCGCGCAGATCTGCGCGGAGGTGAAACAGTCCGACCTGCGCTTCGCCGACCTCACCGGCCGCCACCTCGATCCGATCTGGCGCGCGCCAGGCGGCCACACGACGCCCCTCACCCTGAAGGCTGCCAGGCAATGCGGCTATCGCCACGTGGGCTGGTCACCGGCAGGCTTCCTCGGTGATGAACTACCGTCGCGCACCTATCCCAATGAGACGCTACTCAAGCGGGCACTCGCCACAATCAGGGACGGGGATGTGCTGCTCGCCCACCTCGGCATCTGGTCACGCCAGGATCCCTTCGCGCCAATGCTGGATCCATTGATCACCGGACTCAAGGCGCGGGGCTTCTGCTTCGCAACGGTGGCTGGTGCGCCATGATGGACTGGCTCGGCGAGCTCTTCATCAGTACCCAGGGCTGGCTCTTCGATACCCTGGTACAACCGCTGTTGTTCGCAATCGGCCTGGCGAGCTATGCGGAAATGGGCTTCGACGGCATCGAGTTCGTCCTGCTCGGCGTCGTCGAACTCGGCACCGCCTTCCTGCTGCTGCGCCCATTGGAGGCCATGTGGCCGGCGGAGCAGTGGGCCGAACGGCGTGCCGTCCGGGTAGACGTGCTCTACGCGCTCCTCAATCGCCTGGGCGTCATACCGCTGGCAGTCTTCTTGTTGCTTGCCCCGGGCTTCAGCGAGCTGGAAGGCTGGATGCGCTTCCATGACGTCATTCCGCACCAACTGGAGGACTGGTTGCCGGCCCTCGACCATCATCCGCTGGCCAGCTTCCTGATCTACCTGGTGATTCTCGATTTCGCCGAATACTGGCGCCACCGCCTGTCGCACACCTGGCGCTGGTGGTGGGCCCTGCACGGCATCCATCACTCCCAGCGGCAGATGTCCTTCTGGACCGACTCGCGCAATCACCTGCTTGACGATCTCATCGCCGGTTTCTGGTTCGCCTGCCTGTCCCTGCTGATCGGCGTTCCACCCGGCCACTTCCTGGGCCTGCTGATTGCCCTGCGGCTGGTGGAGAACCTTTCCCACACCAACACCCGCCTCACATTCGGCCGTATCGGAGAAAGACTGATCGTCGGCCCACGCTACCACCGCTGGCATCATGCACTGGACCTGCCTGCCAATCCACGTTTCCGCTACGGCTGCAACTTCGCGATCCTGCTGCCGGTGTGGGACATCCTGTTCGGCACCCTGTACCTGCGGGACGATATCCCGCCTACCGGCATCCACGAAAAGACTCCGGCGGAATTCGCCGCCCGCGACGCTTTCTGGGCACAACAGAAACTCGGCCTGCAGCAATTTGCCAGAGCCTTGTTCAGGCGGAACGACGCCCCGCGTTCAACGTGACGCGCACACCGCGCAGGCCGGATCCCGCCCCAGGCGGATCGTCCGCCAGTCCATCGCCAGCGCATCGAGCAGCAACAAACGGCCGGTCAGGGTTTCACCACAGCCGACGAGTAGCTTGAGCGCCTCCGCCGCCTGCACCGCACCGACGATGCCGGTAATCGGCGCGAACACACCCATCACCGCACAGCGCACCTCCTCCACGTCCTCTCCTTCCGGAAACAGGCAGTGGTAACAGGGACTGTCGTCCGCGCGCAGGTCGAACACCGACACCTGGCCATCGAAACGCACCGCCGCGCCTGACACCAGCGGTTTGCGATGCGCCACACAGGCCCGGTTGATGGCGTGCCGGGTGGTGAAGTTGTCGGAGCAGTCGAGCACCAAATCGGCCGCAGCGATCTCCGCCTCGAGCTCGCCATCCTCCAGCCGCCGGCCGATGGGCAGGACGCGGACTTCCGGGTTCAAGCGCGCCAGCGTGTCGCGGCCAGACTCTACCTTGAGCCGCCCGACCCCTTCCTGGCTGTGCAGGATCTGCCGCTGCAGATTGGTCAGATCGACCGTATCGCCATCCGCCAGAACCAGCGTTCCAACCCCTGCCGCAGCCAGGTACATGGCGGCAGGCGAGCCAAGCCCACCGGCGCCAACGACCAGCACGCGGGCAGCAACGATGGCGTCCTGCCCCTCGATACCGATCTGGGGAAGCAGGATGTGGCGCGAATAGCGCAGCAGCTGTTCGTCGTTCATGCTTGAATCAAGAGAAAAAACAGTCGGGGCCAGCCGCCCCGGGGTTCATTTGAAATCGCGCAACTCAGGCGGCGTATCGTCGTGGTCACCATGCGGGTGCGCCGCATAGGCGTGGATGTAAACCTCGTGGGACTGCTTGATCAGCCGTTCCGGAGAGCGCAGGTTATGTACCTGCGTTTCCTCCACGTAATAGACCAAGGCCCTGTGCAACCGGACCAGCAAGGGGCGGTCGAGATGAAAGCCCCCGTCGGACAAGGCATTTTCAAGGCGCTCGAGCGTGTAGTCGAGGACGTTGTAATGCACGATCAAAGACAACGCATCGCGCCCAGCCTCGACCTTGACTCCCGTCAGCGCGGCAAGCGAGCGGCATGCCTGCTCAACCTGGCCTGGGGGAAGATCCTTGAAACGGATCTCCCGGCGCTTTACAAGCCCGGTGCGGGCCTGAGGCGAAGCGCTCCCATGCTTTCGTCCAGCCAGCTTGTAAGCAGTCTCGCGTCGCATGATCGAACCTCCGGCACGATGGTCACTTGCCGCTATTCTGGAGGATCTGCAATCCCTTGAGCAAATTCACTGCCTGGGCCAGCTGATAATCGTCCTTGCCGGCAATCTCGAAGGGCGGCTTCAGCTCTTCATCGTCCTTCGGCTTGTCCTTGTCGCGCCCCTTCGCGGGAGCGTCCTTCTTCGGTGCAGCCGGCACCTCCGTCTTCGCGACTTCCGGCTCCTTGCCGTTGGACAGGTGGCGCTCCAGGTCCGCCTCCCGCAGGTGATCGCGGGACGAACCGTTGGGCGTTTCTTCCACGACGATGTCCGGCACGATGCCCTTGGCCTGGATGGAGCGGCCGCTGGGCGTGAAGTAGCGGGCCGTCGTCAGCTTGATGGCCGCATTGTTGTTGAGCGGCAGGATGGTCTGCACCGATCCCTTGCCAAAGCTCTGGGTACCCATCACCACCGCCCGCTTGTGGTCCTGCAGCGCACCAGCCACGATCTCCGAAGCGGATGCCGAGCCGCCGTTGACCAGCACCACCATCGGCACGGTCTTGATGGAAGCAGGCACGTTCTTGATGTAGTCGTCGCGGGAGCCGCGCAGGTAATCGTCCGGCGTCGCCAGGTACTTGCGCTTGGCGTCGTCGGTACGCCCATCGGTGGAGACCACCAGCGCCTGCGGCGGGAGGAATGCCGCCGACACGCCGACGGCGCTGTTGAGCAGCCCACCCGGATCGTTGCGCAGGTCAAGCACCAGCCCCTTCAGGCTGCCCTGCTTCGCCAAACGGTCGAGATGCTGCACCAGGGACTGCGCGGTCTGCTCCTGGAACTGGACAACCCGCACATAGCCAAAGCCGGGCTCGACCAGCTTGGACTTGACGCTCTGGACCTTGATCACCTCCCGCGTCAAGGTCACGACAATGGGCTTGGTCTCGCCCTTGCGGGCAATGGTCAGCACTATGTTGGTCTTGGGCTTTCCGCGCATGCGCTTGACCGCATCGTTCAGCGACATGCCCTTCACCGACGTATCGTCGAGCTTGATGATCAGGTCACCCGCCTTGATGCCGGCGCGGAATGCGGGCGTATCCTCGATCGGGGAGATCACCTTGACGTAGCCGTCCTCGGCCCCCACCTCGATGCCGAGACCGCCGAATTCACCCTGGGTGCCGACCTGCAGGTCCTTGAAGGCTTCCGCGTCCAGGTAGGACGAGTGCGGATCGAGATTGGACAACATGCCGCTGATCGCATAGGTGATCAGCTTCTTGTCTTCCACCGGCTCGACATAACCCTGCTTGATGGCATTGAAGACATCCGCCAGATTGCGCAACTCTTCCACCGGCAGCGGCGCCAGCGCCGACTTGTCCGCATTCGCCGAGAAATTGAGGCTGATCAGAATCCCGGCACACAGCCCCGTGAATACCAGGCCGGCTTGCTGCAGTTTGCTGCGCATAAAGTCTCCGTCAGGCGCGGGGAAACCCCGTTCAACCGCCATCCAATCCCGCGAACAGGCTGTTCTGCGTATCGAGATGAGTATAAACCGGAAAGGTTCCCCGGCAGCGCACGCTGCCCTGCAGGGTCTCGTCCCTGCCGCCCGCACCGCTGTACGAAAAAGTGCTATTTTATAATATTAGGTATGTAAAACCTTCGACTCTTCGTGAAAACCAACACCATCGACCTCATCGCCAAACAGGAACACATTGAAACGGCCGCCCGGGCCCTCAAGGCGATCTCCCATCCGCTCCGCCTCAAGATTCTCTGCGTGATCGGCGGCGAAGAGGTCTGCGTGCAGGATATCGTGGAAGCTGTCGGCACCTCCCAGAGCAACATCTCCCAGCATCTCGCCATCCTCAGGGACAAGGACGTGCTGCTGACCCGCAAGGACGCCAACCGCGTTTACTACCGGGTCGGCGATCCCCGCACCCTGCAGTTGATCGCGATGATGCGCGAAGTCTTCTGCGGCGACGACGCCGAATAAAACACATCGTCCAATCCATCCCTACCGGAGCCTTTCAGTGGAATTTCTCCAGCACAACTGGTACTGGGCTGCGCTCGCCGTAGTCAGCGGCAGCCTGCTTCTTGCCACTTCCCTGCGCGGTGGCCGTGGCGGCATTTCGCCAGCCCAGGCCACCCAGCTGATCAACCGCGAAGATGCGGTCGTGATCGACGTCCGCGAAGCGGCCGAGTATGCCGGCGGCCATCTGCTCAATGCCCGCCACATCCCCCTCGGCGACCTGCCCAATCGCCTGGCCGATCTCGAAAAGTTCAAGGACAAGCCTGTTATCCTCAACTGCCAGACCGGTGGCCGCTCCTCGTCGGCCTGCGCGGTCCTGCGCAAGGCCGGCTTCAGCCAGGTCTTCAACCTCGAAGGCGGCATTGCTGCGTGGGCCGAAGCCGGCATGCCGGTCAGCAAAAAGAAGAAGTGACACCATGCAACCGAAAATCCTGATGTACGCCACCGCGGTGTGCCCCTACTGCGTCCGCGCCGAAGGCCTGCTGCGCCGCAAGGGCGTGACCGAGATCGAGAAAGTCCGCATCGACCTCGACCCTGTACGCCGCGACGAGATGATGGAACGCACCGGACGACGGACCGTGCCGCAGATCTACATCGGCGACTACCACGTAGGCGGCTGTGACGACCTGTTTGCCCTCGATCACGAGGGGCGGCTCGACTCCCTGCTGCAAGGCGAGCCCGGCTGAGCCCTGCAGCAATCCTCCTTACAACCCATTTCACAACCGGAAAAAATCAACATGTCCGACACCACGCAACAACCCGTCTTCTCCATCGAAAAGCTCTACGTCAAGGATCTGTCCCTGGAAGTGCCGAACGCACCGCAGATCTTCCTGGAGCGTGAAAACCCCCAGATCAACGTTCAGCTTCGCACCGAAAGCAACGCGGTGGACGAAGGCATCTTCGAAGTGGCCCTGACCGTCACCGTCACCGCCCAGCTGCCCGCCGACAAGACCGTATTCCTGGTTGAAGTGGTCCAGGCCGGCATCTTCCAGATCCGCAACGTGCCGGCGGAAGATCTCGAGCCGATCACGATGATCGGCTGCGCCAACATCCTTTTCCCCTACGCCCGCGAAGCAGTGTCCGACGCCGTATCTCGCGCCGGCTTCCAGCCCGTGATCCTGGCCCCGGTGAACTTCGAAGCCCTGTTCCAGCAGAACCGCGAACAGGCTGCCCAGCAATCCGGCACCGACGTTCCCATCCAGTAATGATGCAGCAGCGCCTCATCACCGCGGCGCTGCTCGGCCTGCCCCTCGCCCTTGCGGCGGCGCAGGCCGGCGCCTCGGACTTCCGCTCCCTCGCCGAGCCGGCCATCCTCTACGATGCGCCGTCCAAGCAGGGCAAGCCCCTGTTCGTCATACAGCGCTACACCCCGGTCGAAGCCGTCGTAAATATCGATCGCTGGGTGAAGGTGCGCGAACCCGCCGGCAGCATGCTGTGGCTGGAGCGCCGCCAGCTATCCGAAAAGCGCACGGTCATCGTCACTGCAGCCCGCGCCGACATCCGGCAAAAGCCGGACAGCGCAGCACCGCTCGCCTTCGAAGCCGTCAAGGACGTGGTCCTCGAGCTCACCGACAAGCCAGCCGACGGCTGGGTCAAGGTCAAGCACCGGGACGGCACCGTCGGCTTCATCCGCGCCAATCAAGTCTGGGGACTCTGAGCGCCATGCGCATAGCCGTCTTTGGGGCCGGCGCCTGGGGCACAGCCCTGGCCCTCGCCTTTTCCCGCAATCACGACGTCGTCCTGTGGAGCCGTGAGTCCGCCGAAATCGCCGCCATGCGCAGCGATGGCGAGAACCGCCGCTACCTGCCGGGCATTCCACTGCCTGCCAGCCTGCGCCTGTCGGACAACCTGCGTGATGCTGCACAGGCCGATCTGCACCTGGTGGTCACACCGCTCGCCGGCCTACGGCCGACGGCCCGCGCACTGCAGACCGCCGCGCCCGGCACGCCGCTACTGTGGGCCTGCAAGGGCCTCGAAGCCGGCACCGCCAAGCTACCCCACCAGATCGTTGCCGAGGAACTGGGCGCCAACGCGGCCTGCGGCGTACTCACCGGCCCGAGCTTTGCGGCCGAGGTGGCCCAAGGCCTGCCCGCCGCGGTAACCATCGCGGCCAGCGACATCGAATTCGCCCGCCACTGGGTCCATGCCTTGCACGACAACCGCCTGCGTCTGTATGCCAACGACGACGTGGTTGGCGCCGAAGTGGGTGGCGCGGTCAAGAACGTGATGGCCATCGCCGCCGGGGTGGCCGACGGCATGGGCTTCGGCCTCAATGCACGGGCCGCGTTGATCACCCGCGGCCTCGCCGAAATCACCCGCCTGGGCATCGCGCTCGGTGGCCGTCGCGACACCTTCATGGGCCTCGCCGGGCTAGGCGACCTGGTACTCACCTGTACCGGCGACCTGTCACGCAACCGCCGCGTTGGCCTGCTGCTGGCCGAGGGCAAGAGCCTGCCGGACATCCTGGCTGCGCTCGGACACGTGGCGGAAGGCGTCAGCACGACCCGCGAAGTTGCCGCGCTGTCCGAACGCCTGGGCGTAGACATGCCGATCACCAGCGCGGTCGATCAGGTCCTGCGCGGCACGCTGTCGGCACGCGACGCCGTGGAGCAGTTGCTCGCCCGCGACCCCAAGCAGGAATAACTTGTGGCAATGTCGGCGCGCTCAGGCGCCGCCGGCAAACCCCGTCTGGCGCCACGCCTCATAGACAACCACGGCCGCCGCATTGGAGAGGTTCAGGCTGCGGTTGCCTGGCCGCATCGGAATGCGCAGGCGGCGATCGTCGGCAAACTCCGCATGCAGCTCCGGCGGCAAGCCGCGGGACTCCGATCCAAAAACGAACACGTCCTCCGTCTCGAAGGGTACGTCCGCGTAGTTGCGGCCGCCATGGGAAGTCAGCGCAAAAAAGCGCCGCCCCGCCAGCGCGGCCTTGCAGGCCGGCCAGTCCTCGTGGACGGTGACCACCGCCATGTCCCGATAATCGAGGCCGGCGCGGATCAGCTGCTTCTCTTCGAGCGTGAAGCCAAGCGGTTTGACGAGGTGCAGACGGGCGCCGGAATTGGCGCACATGCGCATGATGTTGCCGGTATTCGGAGGAATCTCCGGCTGATGGAGGACGACGTGGAACATGGGCGCGGATTGTGCCCGCCCCGCGCAGACCGATCAACCCGGCGGCGGCGTACGGGCCAGCACCCGGTTCTCGACGCTGAGCGCGCCGACGCCTTTCAGGGTCCGCGCCAGTTCGGCCAGCGTCGCGCCGGTGGTCATCACATCATCCACGACCACCACGCGCAGCCCTTCGACCCGGGTCGTCACACGAAATGCCCCACTCACGTTGGCCGCCCTGTCCTTCCACGGCAAACCGGCCTGAGGCACGGTATTCACGTCCCGTTCGATGCCATCGCAGACAAAGGGAATGCCCCATCGCCGCGCAAGCGCACGACCGAGTTCGGCGGCCTGGTTGAAGCCCCGGCTGCGCAGGCGGGACACATGCAGCGGCAGCGGCACGACAAGATCCGCCTCCGGAACCCCGGCGGCAGCCATCCTGTCCACGAACAGTCGCGTGATCGCCAGGCGGTGACCGTACTTCAGCGCATGCACCAGGCGATCCACCGGAAAGCCGTAATCGAGGGCCGCCACGGTCCGCTCGAAGGGCGGAGGCTCGCGCAGGCAACTGCCACAGGTCACCCCGTCCGGAACCGGCAAGGCGCAACACGGGCAGCGAAGCAGGTCTGCGCCGGGCAACCCGGCTGCGCAAACCGGGCACAGCACCTCGCTTCCGCTCGGCGCGCCACAGGCAAAGCATTGCTGCGGGAAAAGGATGTTCGCCCCGGCCTCCAGCCAGACCCGCCATCCAAGCACTTGATTTGACAAGTCCTGACCCCTTCGGGGAAACTAAAAGGCTTCGTAATTTTGAATTACAGCCAAAAAAAGGGTGCATGACAATGACCGCCACCGTCGCCCACGCAGAGAGCGCTCCTTCCACTACCGCCACCACGCCCGCGCGCAAGCGCTGGAGCGTCGCCGAGGTCGAGGCCCTGTTCGCCCTGCCCTTCAATGACCTGGTCTTCCGCGCCCAGCAGGTGCACCGGGAGAATTTCGAGCCCAACGCCGTCCAGCGCTCCACGCTGCTGTCGATCAAGACCGGCGGCTGCTCCGAGGACTGCGGCTACTGCTCCCAGTCGTCCCGCTACGACACCGGCCTCGAGAAGGAATCGCTGCTGCCTCTCACCGAAGTGCTCGAGAACGCCCGCGCCGCCAAGGCCAAGGGCGCGTCCCGCTTCTGCATGGGCGCCGCCTGGCGCGGCCCGAAAGAAAAGGATCTCGCCCCGGTGCTGGACATGGTCCGCGAGGTCAAGAAGCTCGGCCTTGAAACCTGCGTCACCCTCGGCATGCTGAAGGATGGCCAGGCCGAACAGCTGAAGGACGCCGGCCTCGACTACTACAACCACAACATCGATACCTCGCCGGAATTCTACGGCCAGATCATCACCACCCACACGCTGCAGGATCGCCTCGATACCCTCGACAAGGTGCGCGACGCCGGCATCAACGTGTGCTGCGGCGGCATCGTCGGCCTCGGCGAAACCAAGAAGAGCCGCGCCGCGCTGATCGCAGAGCTGGCCAACATGAACCCGCCGCCGGATTCCGTGCCCATCAACAACCTGGTGCAGGTGGAAGGCACTCCGCTCGGCAACAACGAAGCCATCGACCCCTTCGACTTCGTACGCATGATCGCCGCCGCGCGCATCACCATGCCCAAGAGCTACGTGCGCCTGTCCGCCGGCCGCCAGGAACTTGGCGATGCGGTGCAGGCCCTGTGCTTCATGGCCGGCGCCAACTCGATCTTCTACGGCGAGCGCCTGCTGACCACCGAAAACCCGGATGCCGACGCCGACGACAAGCTGTTCGCCCGTCTCGGCCTCACGTCCTTCTGAGCGACCGCCCATCCATGACCATGCCGGACTTCCAGCTCGACCCGCGCCTGGTGCGGCGCCGGGCCGAGCGGGCGGCAGCCGGCTACGCCAGCGTCGACACCCTGGCCCGGGAAATCTCCCGGCGCATGGCCGAGCGCCTCGACTACATCCGCATCGAGCCCAAACGCATCCTCGACCTGGGTTGCGGCCCGGGCGCCGACCTGCCGGGCTTCGCCACGCGCTACCCCGACATCCCGCGCGTCGCGGTGGATGTTTCACCCGCGATGCTCGCCCAGGCCCGCGGCGAGCGGGGTCTGCTCAAACGCATCATGCGTTTCGGCAAGCCATCCGATCCCGACTTCGTCTGCGCTGACGCCACGGCACTTCCGCTGGCCCGCGGCAGCGTATCCCTGGCCTGGTCCAACCTGATGCTGCAGTGGCTGCACGATCCACTGCCGGCGCTCAAGGAGATCCACCGGGCGCTGGAAGTCGGCGGCATGCTGATGTTCGCCACCCTCGGCCCTGACACCCTGAAGGAATTGCGTGCCGCACTGCCGCCGTCGGACGCCGAACACCTGCACCGCTTCATCGACATGCATGACCTGGGCGACGCCCTCGTCGGCGCGGGTTTTTCCGATCCGGTAATGGACATGGAGATGCTCACCGTCACCTACACCAAGCTGGACGACCTGTTCCGCGACCTGCGCGCCAGTGGCTCCAACAACGCAGCGCGGACCCGTCCGCACGGGCTGGTCGGCAAGCGCCACTGGGAAGCCCTGCGCGCCAACTACGAAAAACTGCGCCGGGACGGCCGCCTGCCGGCCACCGTCGAGGTCGTCTACGGCCACGCCTGGAAAGCCGCCCCCAAGGTCGCCGACGACGGCCGCGCCATCATCCGTTTCGAGCGCAAGCCCGCGTGAGCACCCATCCCATCTGGCTGTTCGATCTCGACAACACGCTGCACAACGCCAGTCCGCACATCTTCCCGCACATCAACCGGAGCATGACGGCCTACCTCATGCGCCAGCTTGATCTGGACGAGGCCGCTGCCAACCGGCTGCGCGTGGACTACTGGCGCCGCTACGGCGCCACCCTCACCGGCCTGATGCGCCACCACGGCACCGACCCGCGGCATTTCCTGCACGATACGCACCAGTTTCCCGACCTGCCTCGGATGGTCGTCTTTGACAACGCGCTGCGCCACCTGCTGCGCCGCCTGCCGGGCAAGAAGATCGTCTTCTCCAACGGCCCCCGCCAATACGCCGAGGCCGTGCTCGACATCATGCGCATCCGCCACCTGCTGACCGACGTCTACGCCGTCGAGCAGATGCGCTACCACCCCAAGCCCAAGCGACGCGGCTTCCTGCATTTGATCAAAGATCACAACCTCAATCCGGCACACTGCATCCTGGTCGAGGATAGTGCCGAGAACCTGCGCACCGCCAAGCGCCTGGGCATGCGTACGGTATGGATCAGCCGCAGCCTGCGCCAGCCCGACTACGTGGATATCCAGCTGCCCAGCGTGCTCGGACTGATGCGCCATACGATGAGAAGCGGCGCTTCGGGGTAAAATGCCGGATTCCGCTACTCACCCAGCGAGTCCGCCATGCCCTTCGCCCAGACCGAAAACCTGAACATCGCGGCCTTCGACCGCATGCCATCCCCCGAGGAAATCACCGCCCGCGTGCCGCTCACCGACAAGGCTGCGCAGGTCGTCCTCGAAGGCCGCCAGACCCTGCAGGCCATTCTCGACCGCAAGGATCCGCGGGTTTTCGTCGTCGTCGGCCCCTGCTCCATCCACGATCCGGTCGCCGGCCTCGACTACGCCCGCCGCCTCAAGAAGCTCGCCGACGAAGTCTCCGACACCCTGGTGCTGGTGATGCGCGTCTATTTCGAGAAGCCCCGCACATCCACCGGCTGGAAGGGTTACATCAACGACCCCCACATGGATGACTCCTTCCGCATCGACGAAGGCATGGAGAAGGCCCGCCGCTTCCTGCTCGACGTGAATGAAGCCGGGCTGCCCGCCGGCACCGAAGCGCTGGATCCCATCGCGCCCCAGTACTACGGCGATCTGATCGCCTGGACCGCCATCGGCGCCCGCACCTCCGAATCCCAGACCCACCGGGAAATGGCCTCCGGCCTGTCCACCCCGGTCGGCTTCAAGAACGGCACCGACGGCTCCCTCGACGCCGCCGTCAATGGCATCCTGTCGGCCTCGAGCCCCCACAGCTTCCTCGGCATCAACGGCGAAGGCCAGTCCTCGATCATCCGCACCCGCGGCAATCCCTACGGCCACGTAGTGCTGCGTGGCGGCGGCGGACGCCCGAACTACGACACCGTATCCGTCTCCCTCGCCGAGAAGGCGCTGGTCAAGGCCAAGCTGCCGGCAAACATCGTCATCGACTGCTCCCACGCCAACTCGTGGAAGAACCCGGACTACCAGCCGCTGGTCATGCGCGACGTCGCCCACCAGATCCGCGAGGGCAACCGCTCCATCGTCGGCCTGATGATCGAGAGCAACATCGAAGCCGGCAACCAGTCGATCCCCGCCAACCTCAGTGAGCTGCGCTACGGCTGCTCGGTGACCGACGCCTGCGTGGACTGGAACACCACCGAAGAGATGATCCGCAACACCCGTGACATCCTCCGGGAAGCCCTGGCCCAACGGAGCGCCGCCTGATGAATCTCGTCGTACAGGGCCCGCAGGTCGAAACCCGCGCCCTGAAGGATCTGGCTGCCCTGACGGCCTCGGAAGGCATCGGCCGCATCAGTAACACAGCGTTTCGGCTGCTCGGCGCCACCCCGCACCCGGAGGTGGCCGGCTACTGCGAGCGGCATGCACTGGATTATGCCTTCGTGCCCGACAACCAGCGCCTGGCCGATTACCGCCTGTTCGTCACCGACATGGACTCGACGCTGATCACCATCGAGTGCATCGACGAGATCGCCGACATGCAGGGCCTCAAACAGGAAGTCTCCGAGATCACCGAAGCCGCCATGCGCGGCGAGCTGGATTTCTGTGAGTCCCTGACCCGCCGCGTCGCCCTGCTGGCCGGCCTGCCTGAAACGGCACTGGAGCGCGTCTTCAATGAGCGCCTGAAGCTGAACCCCGGCGCTGAAACGTTGATCGCCGGCCTCAAGCAGGCAGGCATCGTGACCGTGCTGGTATCCGGCGGCTTCACCTATTTCACGGAGCGCCTGCAGCAACAATTGGGCTTCGACTATGCGGTGGCCAACGAACTGGAAGTCGTCGATGGCCGGCTGACCGGACGGGTGAAAGGTGAGATCGTGGACGGCCAGATCAAGCGAAAGACGCTTCTACAGGTCTGCCAGGAGCGCGGCTTTGCCGCCGACCGCACGATTGCAGCCGGCGATGGCGCCAACGACTTGCCGATGCTCACGGAAGCGGGCGTCGGCATTGCCTATCACGCCAAACCGGTGGTTCGGGAAAAAGCCACCTATGCGCTGAACCACAGCGGCCTCGACGGCATCCTGAACCTGTTTGCGTGACATCGAATTAGTGCGACTGGCACGAGCGCGTCGCTGCAGAAAGCCGAAGGGCCCTTCAACGGAGGCATGCCGACCGGTACGGCCCGCCTCCCGCGCGGCCTCCTGAACGTTGCTGCTCGCGACCAGTGCGGAACCGATACTAGCGATGGTT
The DNA here is from genome assembly GCA_018241665.1 of Pseudomonadota bacterium. Taxonomy (GTDB): domain Bacteria; phylum Pseudomonadota; class Gammaproteobacteria; order Burkholderiales; family Rhodocyclaceae; genus Zoogloea. The sequence continues at coordinate 76,722 of JAFEDK010000002.1, read as the reverse complement.
TGTCTTGAACTCCGTGCAGCAATGCACATGCTGCATGGCACAACTTAATGTATGTCGAAAATCTTTACACTGATCAATCCATTGGGTATAGTTATTTGATGCCTATCAAAAAGACGATACTCGGCTTTTTTGTAGCGATCGCGTGTTCCGGCGCGGTCCTTGCGTCGGAGCCCTCCAATAACGCCAACGATGAAGCCCTTCCGGCTTCGATGTTTGAGCGCTACACCGATTCGATCCGCAGCCTGGTCGACCGTAGCCTGAACTTCCTTGGCGTCCCCTATCGCTTCGGCGGCACCAGCCCCCTCACCGGATTCGACTGCAGCGGCTTTGTCGGCAAGGTGTTCGCTGACGCCCTCGGCTTTGGCATGCCGCGCACGGCAGCCGAAATGTCCCAGATGGGCGAGCAGGTCAAGTTCGCCGAGCTGAAGCCGGGCGACTTGGTGTTCTTCAATACCATGCGCCGCGCCTTCTCCCACGTCGGCATCTATCTCGGCAACTACCAGTTCGTACATGCCCCCTCGACGGGCGGTGTGGTTCGCGTCGAAGACATGCGCCTCGACTACTGGGCCGCCCGCTACGACGGTGCCCGCCGGGTGCTCCCCAGCGGCCAGTCGCGCCAGCCGCAATCCAACTGAGCACGCACTCCGGCTGAACGCTCCATCCAGCTGAACGCATTCCCGCCAGCGCCTGTTATCCTGCCCGGATCCGGTTCGTACCGCACCTGATCCGACATGATTCCCTGGCTCGGCAGCAAACCCGCTTTTCCACCGGTCACCCGCGCCCTGCGCGAGCCCAACGGGCTGCTGGCAGCCGGTGGCACACTCAGCCCGGCGTGGCTACTCGCCGCCTACCGACGCGGTATTTTCCCGTGGTTCAACGACGGCGAGCCAATCCTGTGGTGGAGCCCCGACCCTCGCATGGTCGTATTCCCGAGCCAGCTGCGCGTGACCCGCTCCCTGCGCAAGACCCTGCGCAATGCCAGTTACGAAGTACGCCTGGACAACGACTTCCCGGCAGTCATCCGCGCCTGCGCCGCCCCACGCGAACCCGGCGGAGGCACCTGGATCACGACCGAAATCCAGGACGCCTACATCCGCATGCACGAACTCGGCTACGCCCACTCGGTCGAAACCTACATCGACGGCAAACTGGCCGGCGGTCTCTATGGCATGGCGCTCGGGCGTGCCTTCTACGGCGAATCCATGTTCAGCCGGCGTACCGACGCCTCCAAGATTGCCTTCGTACACCTGGCCCGCTTCCTTGAGCAACGGGAATTTCGCGTGCTAGATTGCCAGATGACGACCTCGCACCTGGCCTCGCTGGGCGGGCAGGAGATTCCGCGTTCGACCTTCGTCAAGCTGCTCGACGAGGCCACGCAGGAAGGCCCACCCCCGGAGCGCTGGCCAATGAACGGAGCACAAGCCCCCTGGACGTAGCCCCATGCTGAAGGACTATCCCTACTCGCTACTGCAGTTCTACGCAACGGCGCCCTACGCGTGCTCCTATCTGCCGGACCGCCAGGCCCGCTCCCAGGTGGCCACTCCCAGCCACCTGATCGATACGCCGCTATATAGCGAGCTGGTGCACACCGGCTTCCGGCGCAGCGGCATCTTCACCTATCGCCCCTACTGCGACGCCTGCCGCTCATGCGTTCCGGTGCGCATCCCGGTGGCCAGCTTCACACCCAACCGCAGCCAGCGCCGTGCCTGGGCCGCCCATGCCGGCCTGCTCCCACGTGAAATGCCGCTGGAGTTCATCGAGGAGCACTACGCCCTCTACCAGCGCTACCAGGCCACCCGCCACGCCGGCGGCGGCATGGACCAGGACAATCGCGAGCAATACGCCCATTTCCTGCTGCAGAGCCACGTGGACAGCCGCCTGCTCGAATTCCGCGAGAACGGCATCCTGCGCATGGTCAGCGTCATCGACTGCCTGACCGACGGCCTGTCCAGCGTCTACACCTTCTACGATCCGGACCAGGCCAGCGGCAGCCTCGGCACCTTTGGCATCCTTTGGCAGATCGAAGTGTGCCGCCAGCTCAATTTGCCCTACCTGTACCTCGGCTACTGGATCCGGGACAGCCGCAAGATGGCCTACAAGGCGCGCTTCCGCCCGATCCAGGGGCGCGTCGGCGGCCAGTGGCAAACCCTCACCGACGCCGATCTCGACAAACTCGACTGAGAACCCCGATGCACTTTCTGCTACGCACGGCCGCGGCCGTGCCCCTGCTTGCCTGCACTTCCCTTGCCACGGCCATGCCCAGCCTCGACGACTTCCAGAACGCCCCACACCGGGACTGGCTCACCGTCTCCGGCGTATCCCATCATTTCCAGCCGGATCGTCGCGACTGGCGCGAATTCAATCCAGGCACCGGCTTCGAGCGGGCCTTCACCGGCACCCCGTGGGTCGCCACCGCCGGCTACTTCCGCAACAGCTACGACCGCAACACCTTCTACGCCGGCGCCCGCTGGATGCCCCTGCAGGCAGGTCCGTTCCGCTTCGGCGCCTTCGGCCTGGTGGGTAGCGGCTACCCGTCGCCGGTTCTGGTCATCCCGACCGTTTCGGCGGAATTCGGTCGCGTCGGCGCCAACCTTGTGGTCCTGCCCAATCTGCCCGGCTACAGCGGCTATCTCGGCCTGCAATTCCGCTTCGCCCTCGACTGAAACCCGAAACAGGGTTTAGAAACAGCGATTTGCCGCGCTGCGGTAGAATGCGGGATGCTCTACGAACTCGCACGCCCCATTTTCTTCTCCCTCGACGCGGAGACCGCCCACGAAACCGCCCTCGCCGGCTTGAACCTCGCCGGCCGCCTGCTGCCGGCCGGCAAGCCGCTGCCTGCCAAGCCGGTGGATGTCATGGGCCTGCAATTCCCGAACCGCATCGGCATGGCCGCCGGTCTCGACAAGAACGGCGAGATCATCGACGGGCTGGCCCGCATGGGCTTCGGTTTCATCGAAATCGGCACCATCACGCCACGCGCCCAGCCCGGCAACCCCAAGCCGCGCATGTTCCGCCTGCCGGAGGTGAAGGGCATCATCAATCGGATGGGCTTCAACAACCACGGCATCGATGCGCTGATCGGCAATGTGGAAGCCGCCAAGTTCAAGGGCATCCTCGGCATCAACATCGGCAAGAATGCCGACACGCCGATCGAGCGGGCCGCCGACGATTACCTGATCTGCCTCGACAAGGCCTATCCGCTGGCCAGCTACATCACCGTCAACATCTCCTCGCCGAACACCAAGAACCTGCGGCAACTGCAGGGCGAGTCGGAACTCGACGCGCTGCTCGGCCAGCTCAAAGCACGCCAGGCCCAACTGGCCGACAAGCACGGCCGTTACGTGCCGATCACCCTCAAGATCGCGCCGGACCTGGACGACAGCCAGATCACCAACATCGCCGACGCGCTGCGCCGCCACCGCATCGACGCGGTGATCGCCACCAACACCACACTGGCCCGCGACAAGGTGCAAGGCATCCGCTACGGCGACCAGCAGGGCGGCCTGTCCGGCGCGCCGTTGTTCGAAGCCTCGACCGCCGTCGTCGCCGCCCTCGCCAAGGCGCTGCAGGATGAAGTCCCGATCATCGCCGCCGGCGGCGTCTTCGATGGGCGCCAGGCCCGCGCCAAGCTGGAGGCCGGTGCCAAGCTGGTGCAGATCTACAGCGGCCTGATCTACCGCGGCCCGGCCCTTGTCCGCGAAGCGGTCGAGGAAACCAAGGACTTCGCCTGAAGCCGCGCGCCGGCCGCCATGCCGCCCGTCGCGGGCTTGAGTGAGGCACGGCCGGCGCGGGATAATCCCAACTTATCGTCACTCCGACACCGACAGCCATGAGCAGCTACCTTTTCGTGATCCTCGGCGCGGTTCTGGTGAATAACGTCGTCCTCGTCCGCATCCTCGGCCTGTGCCCCTTCATGGGGGTGTCCAAGAAGCTGGACGCCGCGATGGGCATGGGGGCCGCCACCACCTTCGTGCTGACCCTCGGCTGCGGCACCAGCTACCTCATCGACCACTACGTGCTGATCCCGGCCGGTGTCGAATACCTGCGCACGCTGGCCTTCATCGTCATCATCGCCGCCATCGTGCAGGTCACCGAGCTGGTCATCCAGAAGACCAGCCCGGTCATGTACCAGGTGCTGGGCATCTACCTGCCGCTGATCACCACCAACTGCGCGGTGCTCGGCGTGCCGCTGCTCAACGTGTCCCTGCGCCACGACCTGGTCGAGTCCCTGCTGTTCGGCTTCGGCAGCTCGGTCGGCTTCTCGCTGGCGCTGGTGCTGTTCGCCGGCATCCGCGAACGCCTCGACGGCGCCGACGTACCGACGCCCTTCAAGGGCACGGCCATCGCGATGATCACCGGCGGGCTGATGAGCCTGGCCTTCATGGGCTTCGCCGGCCTCGACAAGTACCGCTAACCCCCGCAATCCGCTCCCGGCCCCGCCATGCTCACCGCCCTTCTCGTGATGACCGCCGTCGCCCTGGTGCTCGGGGCGCTGCTCGGCTATGCCTCGCTCAAGTTCAAGGTCGAAGGCGACCCGCTGGTCGAAAAGATCGATGCCATCCTGCCGCAGACCCAGTGCGGCCAGTGCGGCTTTCCCGGCTGCCGCCCCTACGCCACCGCCATCGCCTCCGGCGAGGCCGACATCAACCAGTGCCCGCCGGGCGGCGAGGAAGGCATCCGCAAACTCGCCGACCTGCTCGGCCGCGAGTTCAAGTCCCTGTCCGAAGAACACGGCGTCGAGAAGCCCAAGTCCGTCGCGGTGATCGACGAGAACACCTGCATCGGCTGCACCCTGTGCATCCAGGCTTGCCCGGTGGATGCCATCGTCGGCGCCGCCAAGCAGTTGCACACCGTCGTCGCCGGCGAATGCACCGGCTGCGAGTTGTGCATCGCCCCGTGCCCGGTGGACTGCATCGCCATGGAGCCCATCGTCGATACCCTCGACACCTGGAAATGGCGCTACCCGGTCATCCAGATCAAGCAGGCCGCCTGATGCTGCGCAAACTCTTCAAGTTCCACGGCGGCGTCAAGCCGCAGACCCACAAGACCCAATCCACCACTCAGCCGATCGCTCGGGTGCCACTCCCGGAGCGGCTGGTGATCCCGCTGCACCAGGCCGTCGGCGGCCATCCGCGCCCGCTGGTGGCGCCCGGCGACAAGGTCTTCAAGGGCCAGCGCATCGGCGGTGCCGACGGCAGCCTGTCCTCCGCCGTGCATGCCTCCACGTCCGGCATCGTCCGCGATGTGGCGCCGGCACTGATGCCGCACACCTCGGGCCTCACCACGCTGTCGGTGGTCATCGAGCCGGACGGTGAAGACCGCTGGGGCGAGCTGGACAAGGTCAATTACCGCACGGCGCCCCCCGACGAACTGCGTGACTTCCTGCGTGACGCCGGCGTCGTCGGCCTCGGCGGCGCCGTCTTCCCGAGCTACGCCAAGCTCAAGCCCGGCAAGGAAGGCCGCCTCAAGACGCTGGTCATCAACGGTGCCGAGTGCGAGCCCTTCATCACCTGCGACGACCTCCTGATGCGCGAGCGCGCCGCCGACATGCTGAAGGGCATCGTCGCCATGCGCCACATGCTGCAGGCCGAGGAAGTGCTCATCGGCATCGAGGACAACAAGCCGGAAGCGGTCGCCGCCGTGCAGGCCGCCATCGCCGCCAGCGGCCAGAGCGGCATTCAAGCCGTCGCGATCCCCACCCGCTACCCCGCCGGCGGCGCCAAGCAGCTGATCCGCGTGCTCACCGGCATCGAGGTACCCCACGGCCGTCGCTCCACCGACTTCGGCGTGCAGTGCTTCAACGTCGGCACCGCCTACAGCATCTTCGAAGCGCTGGAATTCGGCCGTCCGCTGATCTCCCGCGTCGTCACCGTGGCCGGTAACGTGGACCAGCCGCGCAACTACGAAGTCCTCATCGGCACGCCGATGGACCACGTGGTGCGCCAGTCCGGCGCCCGTCCCGACACCGACCGCTACATCATGGGCGGCCCGATGATGGGCGTGCGCCTGCCGGCCTTCGACGTGCCGGTGGTCAAGGCCACCAACTGCATCCTGGTCGGCAGCCCGGCCCTGTTCCCGCCACCGCCGCCCGAAATGCCGTGCATCCGTTGTGGCGAATGCGCCAAGGCCTGCCCGGCAGATCTCGCCCCTTTCGAGATGTACTGGTTCTCCCGCTCGAAGAACTTCGGCAAGGCCCAGGAATACCACCTGTTCGACTGCATCGAATGCGGCTGCTGCAGCTTCGTCTGCCCGTCCCACATTCCGCTGGTAGATTACTTCCGCTTCTCCAAGAGCGAGATCTGGGCGCGCGAGCGCGACAAATCCTCCGCCGACGCAGCCCGCGATCGCTTCGAATTCAAGAACTTCCGCCAGGAACGGGAAAAGCAGGAGAAGGCCGAGAAGCTCGCCGCCAAGGCCGCCGCGACACGCGAGAAGGTCGCCGCCGACAGTCAGGCCGGCACGGCCAGCCCTGCCACTGAAGCGCCCGACACAGCCAAACCGGCCGCCCCGTCGGCCGAAGACACCAAGCGCGCTCTGATCGCCGCCGCGATGGAAAAGGCCCGCCAGCAGAAGGCCCAGATCGCACCGAAGAACACCGAACAACTCAGCGCCGAAACCCAGGCCGACATCGACGCCATCGAAGCCCGCCGGGCGGCCACAGCCACGCCTCCGACTCCGGACGCCTGATCCAGGCCACGCACACCGATGATCAATTCCCCCTTCGTCCGCAAAGCGGCCAGCGTCCAGCAGGTCATGCTGCAGGTGCTGCTGGCCCTCGTGCCCGGCATCGCCGCCTACGTGTGGTTCTTCGGCGCCGGCATCCTGGTGCAGATCGCCCTCGCCTCCGCCGCCGCAGTGGCCGGCGAGGCCGCCATGCTGGCGGTCCGCGGCAAGCCCAAGGCCCTGTTCCTCAGCGACCTGTCGGCCATCGTCACCGCCTGGCTGATCGCCCTCACCTTCCCGCCCATCGTGCCCTGGTGGCTCACCGTCACCGCCACGCTGCTGGCCATCGTGGTCGTCAAGCAGCTCTACGGCGGCCTCGGCCAGAACCCCTTCAACCCGGCCATGGCGGCCTTCTGCCTGATGATCGTCGCTTACCCGGCGCTGATGTCCCAGTGGCCGGCCGCCGGCCAGCTGGATTTCTCCAGCCAGCTGCAGCTGATCTTCGGCGGCGCCCGCCAGGTAGACGCCATCAGCGGTGCCACGCCCCTCGACGCGCTGCGCACCGCGCTGCGCGCCGCGGCCAATCCCGATTCCCAGCTCCACGGCCTGCGCGCCGCCCAGCTGATGGACGGCCCGGCCTACGGCATGCTCGGTGGCAAGGGCGGCGAATGGGTGGCCCTTGGTTTCCTGCTCGGCGGCCTGTGGCTGCTGCAGCGGCGCATCATCACCTGGCACATTCCCGGCGCCTTCTGCCTGGCGCTGGCCGCCTCGGCCGGCCTGCTGTGGGCTGTCCGCCCCGAGGGTTTCGCCTCGCCGGTCTTCCACCTGGCCTCCGGCGGCGCCATGCTGGGCGCCTTCTTCATCCTCACCGATCCGGTCTCCGGCGCCACCACGCCCCGCGGCAAGCTGCTGTTCGCCGCCGGCGCCGGCGTGCTGACCTTCGTGATCCGCGCCTTCGGCGCCTATCCGGACGGAGTCGCCTTCGCCACGCTACTGATGAACCTGTGCGTGCCGCTGATCGACATGAACACCCAGGCCCCGGTCTTCGGCCACAAGAAGGATTGAGCATGAGCCAATCGACCATCCTGGGCCTGTCCACCCGCACCGCCGGCGCGATGATGGCCTTCACGGCCGCCTTCACGGCGCTGATGGCCTTCACCTACGAAGCCACCCACGAACAGATCGCCGCCTCCGCCAACGACGAGAAGATGAAGCTCGTCACCGAAGTGCTGGCGGCCGACGCCTACGACAACACCCTGCTGGACGACTACGTGCAGCTCGGCCCGACCCGCGAGCTGGGCCTCGACCACGGCGGCCGCGTCTATCGCGCCCGCAAGGCCGGCGCCCCCGCCGGGCTGCTGCTCGAAGCCACCGCACCCGATGGCTACAGCGGCAACATCGACCTGATCATTGCGATCCGCCCGGACGGCAGCGTCAATGGCGTGCGCGTCGTAGCCCACCGGGAAACCCCCGGCCTCGGCGACTACATCGACCCGAAGAAGGACAAGGACAAGAAGTCCCCGTGGATCGGCCAGTTCGCCGGCCTGAACCCCGCTGCGCAGCCTCTCGACGCCTGGAAGGTGAAGAAGGACGGCGGCCAGATCAACAGCCATGCCGGCGCCACCATCAGCGCCCGCGCGGTGACCAACGCCGTCGCCCGCGCCGCCCGCTATGCCGGCGCCAACCGGGACCGCCTGTTCGGCGCGGCCACCGGCGCATCCCTCTGACAAGGAGCGACAACCATGGACTTGCGTGCCTATCGCGACATCGCCTGGAACGGCTGGTGGAAACAGAACCCCGGCGTCGTGCAGATCCTCGGCATGTGCCCGACGCTGGCCATCACCACCAACATCGTCAATGCCGTCAGCCTGGGCCTCGCCACCGTGCTGGTGATGGCCATGTCCAACCTGGCCTCCTCGCTGCTGCGCAACTTCATCCCCTACGAGATCCGCATCCCGGTGTTCATCCTGATCATCGCCGCGCTGACCACCGTTGTGGACCTGGCGATGAACGCCTACCTGCACTCCCTGTATCTGGTGCTCGGCATCTTCATTCCGCTGATCGTCACCAACTGCATCGTGCTGGCCCGCATCGAAGCCTTCGCTGCCAAGAACGAACCGCTGGCCTCCACGCTGGACGGCGCCGCAATGGGGCTCGGCGCGACGATGGTACTCACCGTGCTCGGCGCGCTGCGCGAACTGATCGGCAACGGCACCCTGTTCTCGGGCATCGAGATGGTCATCCCCGGCGCCCACGAAATCCAGGTCTTCGGCGGCGACTACCCGGGCTTCCTGACCTTCATCCTGCCGCCCGGCGCCTTCTTCGCGCTGGGCTGCCTGATCGCCGGCCGCAACTGGCTGGAAGCCCGCCGCCAAGCCCGCGCACGCAGCAATCCGCCGGCCCCGCAGGCACCCGCGGCCCCCGAACCCACTTCCGCCGAGCCCGCCTGATGCCCGACATGCGCCTGGCCGCCGTGGCCGAAGCCTTCCGCCGCCTGCGCGAAGCCAACCCCAACCCGACCACCGAGCTCGAATACGCGACGCCCTACCAGCTGCTGGTGGCCGTGGTGCTGTCCGCCCAGGCCACCGACAAGGGCGTCAACATCGCCACCCGCAAGCTCTTCGCACTGGCGCCGACGCCGGAAGCCATGGCGGACCTGGGCGAGGACGGCATCGCCGAGCAGATCAAGACCATCGGCCTGTTCCGCAACAAGGCCAAGAACACCCTGGCCCTGTCCCGCCAGCTGCTGGAACGCCACGCCGGTGAAGTGCCCAACGACAGGGAGGCCCTCGAAGCCCTGCCCGGCGTCGGCCGCAAGACCGCCAACGTGGTCCTCAACACCATCTTCGGCGAACCGACGATGGCCGTGGACACCCACATCTTCCGCCTCTCCAACCGCACCGGCCTAGCCCCCGGCAAGGACGTGCTCGAAGTGGAAAAGCGCCTGCTGCGCCGCATCCCCAAGGAATACATGCGGGACGCCCACCACTGGCTGATCCTCCACGGCCGCTACGTGTGCATCGCCCGCAAGCCCAAGTGCGGCGAATGCATCATCCGCGACCTGTGCCTGTACCGGGACAAAACGTAGGGGCGAATTCATTCGCCCATCACAGGTCCAATAAGCGCCGCGGGCGAATGAATTCGCCCGCACAGCAGATTCACCTCCAGTGAATTGGCCTTCCACATTCCAACACCCGAGGGCGGATGAATCCGCCCCACAGCCCCAACGACACGCATACCACCATGTTCGATCCTTCCCGTGACCAGGCCCGCCAGTTCTTCGTCAGCGCCTGGAGCAAGCACAAGAACCGCGAGGTCCTGACCCAGCTCGAGATCATCGCAGCCGATCTGGTGGCCCATCACCCGGAATACCACGCGCTGCTGGAAGACCCGGACGCGGTGATGAAGGACTTCAGCCCCGAGGACGGGCAGGTGAACCCCTTCCTGCACCTGTCCCTGCACCTCGCCATTGAGGAGCAGCTGTCCATCAACCAGCCTCCGGGCCTCCGCGAAGCCTTCGAGCAATGCCAGGCCCGCCACGGCGACCGCCATGCAGCGCTGCACGACGTGCTCGAAAGCCTCGGCGAGACCATCTGGCAGGCCCAGCGCGACAAGGCGCCGCTGGACGCCCGCGCCTACGTGGAAGCAGTGCGCAAACGCGCTACCCGCTGACGGACCGCGGGCGGAAAGCGCACGCCCCTTCTTACCGCTGTGGGGGCGAATTCATTCGCCCACGGGCGTCCTTTGGCCAATCGTGGGCGAATGAATTCGCCCCTACGGCAGTTCCTTCCACGGTAAGCCCCCGCGAAAATCCGGGAGGGAAGCCTCCTTGGGACGCGGCACGAGGTCAAACAATGTCAGGCGGCCCAACGCAGGCACTGCCGCCGCACGAGTTCGGGCAGCAGCGGATCGGCGCGGTACTGCTCCCGCAGCCATGCCGCGTCGTTCCTGCGGGTGGCGGCGTCATGGGCCAAAGCGGCGCAGGCAGCCTGGGTGCCCAGCACCGCGGCGTGGGGCCCGATGCGGTTCACCAGCGCGACGATCGCGTCGCCCAGCACACGGCGCTCACCACTTTCAGGATCCACCCACACGCCTTCATAGCCGAAGCGGCAGGCCTGGAAGCGGTTGAAGGCATACACGAGGTAGTCGTCCTCGGCGGGCGTGAAGGGCTTGTCCACCATCAGCCAGCGGGCGATGGTCTGGATCAGCGCGGCCAGACGCGCCGCCCGCTCCACGCTCAGCGGCGTATCCAGCACCCGGACTTCAATCGTGCCGTACTCCGGCTTCGGGCGGATATCCCAGTAGAAATCCTTCATGCTCTCGACGACACCGGTCCGCGCCATTTTCGCGAAATAGGCCTCGAAATCGGACCAGGTCAGCACGAAGGGCGCCCGGCCGGACAGCGGAAACGCAAAAATCGAGTTGAGGCGGGCCGAATCGAAGCCGGTATCGTGCCCCTGCACGAAAGGTGATGACGCCGACAGCGCGATCAGGTGCGGGATGAAGCGCGACATGCCGTGCAGCAGCCGCAGCGCCTCGTCGGGCCCGGGACAGCCGATGTGCACGTGCTGCCCGAACACCGTGAACTGCTTGGCCAGGTAACCGTACAGGTCGCTCAGGTGCTTGTAGCGGACACCATCGGTGATCTGGCGTTCGCCCCATAGCTGGAAGGGATGAGCGCCGCCGCCGCAGATGCCGATGTCGAGGCGGCGGGCGCCTTCCAGCAGGCCGTTGCGCAGGGCCGTGAGCTGCGTCAGCACGTCGCCGTAGTCCTCGCAGATGCCGGTAGCGATCTCGATCATGCTCGACGTGATCTCCGGCTTCACGTCACCGACGAAGCCCTGCTGCTCGAGCACCCGCAGCAGATCCGGTGCCGCCGCGACGAGGTCGAAATCATGGGTGCCCACCAGCTGGAGTTCCAGCTCGACCCCCAGGGTCAGCGCGCGGGAGGTGGAAAATGCTTCAAGCGGCACGGGAGGCCTCCTTTCCGGCATTGGTCTCGCCGCAATGGCGCAGCGCCCACTGGGTCGCGATGGGGCCTGCGATCTCCATCACCGCGGCGGCACCGGCCAGCGCGGCCGCCACGTGCCGGCCCAGGTCGGGGAAGGCCAGGTACAGGCTGGCGGTCAGCAGGAAGGCCGTACCCGACATGGGAAGCAGCGCGATGCCCAGCGCCACCGACTGCCCCATCGACAAGCCGGACAGGCGCCCGAAGAGCACACTGCCGCCGACCTTCGCCGCGGCCCGCAGGACAACGATCGTCACGCCGGCGATACCACCGCCGACGATCATGCGCCAGTCGGCTGCCATGCCGTTCACGACGAACAGCAGCACCACGAGCGCCCCGCCGGCCGTGCCAAAGTGGCGCGGCCACAGGCAGGGCCGCAGGTCGCGGCTGCGCAACACCATGCCGGCCAGCAGCGGCACCAGGATAGGCGACGCACCGGCCAGGCGGACCAGCACCAACGCCAGGAACAACAGGCCGATGAGCAGCAGCACACTGTTCTCGTTGGCCAGGTCGAGGCGGCGCCGTGCGACGCCGACCGCCGCCGCCAGCAGCAAGGCCAGCACGAAGGTACTGACGAAGTAACGCAACGGCGCCTGCAGGGCCTGCAGAACGTTCTGCCCGTGGACCTGCCCGAGCAGCGCGAGCAGCACCTGCACGGCAAGCACCGCGTAGATCGTGTTGAGGGCCGACAGCATCAGCAGTCGCTCGGTGACCTGGCCGCGGGCGTTCAGCTCCGAGGCCACGCGCATCACTACCGCCGGCGAGCTGACCATGCACACGGCCCCCACGGCAATCGAACTACCGACGCCGAGGCCGAGGTAATGGCCGATGCCGAACACCATCACGAAGGTCATGCCGGCTTCCGCGAGGCTGGTGGCGATCAGCCACGGATTGTCACGCAGCCAGTGCAGATGCACCCGGCTGCCGAGTTCGAACAACAGGACAGCCATCGCCACCTCCAGGCCATGGCGGAAACCCTCCGACAAGGCCAGCCCGCCAGCGTCGAAATGACTCGCCGAGGCAAACAGGCCAACCAGGGTATAGCCGACGATGCGAGGCCAGCCGAGCAGGCGGAACACCGCTTCACCTGCCAATGGAGCAATTACCAGCAACATGGCCAGCCAGAAGCTGGTGTCGAGGGGGGCAATCCAACCGGGGAGAAAAGAAAGATCGGGCGCCATGCAATCTCCTTCCGGACGATCGCACAACCGGCATCAGACGCAGGCGCGGACCGTCGAAGAACGGCGAGTCATGAATCCCCGCACCAGCCTTTTTGGCTGCGCTGGCGCGGGGGGCGTTCTTCGTAGAGGCAGCACGGCACGCTAAGTTCCGACTTTTGTGCCCCGAATTGGGCTTCACGGGCCAGCGCACCCGCCCCGCACGACGCCGCAAGCAAGGCGCGGCCTACTCGTGGCGCAGGGCTTCGATGGGGTCGAGGCGGGCCGCCCGACGCGCCGGCACATAGCCGAACAGCACGCCGATGGCCGCCGAGAAACCGAAGGACAGCAGGTTGATGCCGGGGTTGAACAGATAGGGCACATGCATCAGCGCCGCTCCACCGACCGACGCCAGCGTGGCCAGCACAATGCCGACGATGCCGCCGAGAGAGGCCAGCACCACCGCCTCGATGAGGAACTGCAGCAGCACCTCCCGCTCCAGCGCGCCGATGGCCAGGCGGATGCCGATCTCCCGCGTCCGCTCGGTGACCGACACCAGCATGATGTTCATGATGCCGATGCCGCCCACCAGCAGGCTCACCGCCGCCACCGCGCCGAGCAGGCCGGTCATCACCTTGGTGGTGCCGGACAGGGTCTCGGCGATCTGGCGGGTGTCCATCACCGCGAAGTCGTCGTTGTCGCCCAGGCCGATGTGGCGGCGCTCGCGCATCAGCCAGGTCACCTGCTCCTTGGCAGTGTCCATGGAGGCGTCGTCGCGCACCGACACCATCAGCGTCGCCACGTCCACCGAGCCTGTGAGGCGGCGCTGCACGGTGCGCAGCGGCATCACCACCAGGTCGTCCTGGTCGCTACCCATCGTGGACTGGCCTTTGGACGCCAGCAGGCCGATCACCTCGCAGGAGAACTGCTTGACGCGGATCTGCTGGCCGACCGGATCCTGTCCACCAAACAGTTCGCGCCGGATGGTGTCGCCGATCACGCACACCGCGGCGCCAGCGCGCTCTTCCGCCTCGTTGAAGATCCGCCCGCCGGCGACCTGCCACTTGCCGGTGGCGAACCAGTCGCGGCTGGTGCCGGTGACGCCGGACGACCAGTTGCGCGACATCGCCACCAGGGTGACGCTCTTGCTGCTCAGCGGCACCACCGCCGCCAACCCGCTGACCTGGTTGCGCAGGGCGTCCGCGTCGGCCACCTTGAACTGGGCAGCCCCCGCCGAATCCCGCCCCGGCCCGAGGTGCTGGCCCGGGCGGATGATCAGCAGGTTGCTACCCAGGCTGGCGATCTGATCCGACACCGCCTGAGTCGCCCCGTTGCCGAGAGTGACCATGGTGATCACCGCCGACACGCCGATGACGATGCCGAGGATGGTCAGGAAGGAGCGCATCAGGTTGCGGCGGATCTCCCGCAGCGCGAGCAGCAGCGCATTCCAGATCATTGCGCCCCCTCCTCGGCGGGCACCGCCGTCTTGCGCGTGTCGCTGGCGATGCGTCCATCGACGAGGCGCACGATACGGTGGGCGTACTCGGCCATGTCCGGTTCGTGGGTGACCATCAGCACGGTGATGCCCTGGTCCCGGTTGAGGCCGGCGAGCAGGTCCATGATCTCCCGGCTGCGTTCGGTGTCGAGGTTGCCGGTGGGCTCGTCGGCGAGCAGCAGGGATGGCCCGGTGACCAGCGCCCGGGCGATCGCCACGCGCTGCTGCTGGCCGCCGGACAGCTCGGCCGGCGTGTGGTGTTCCCAGCCCGACAGGCCGACGGAGGCCAGCGCGGCGCGCGCCAGCTCGTGGCGCCGGACCGCCGGCTCGCCGCGGTAGAGCAGCGGCAACTCCACGTTCTCCTGGGCCGAGGTGCGCGCCAGCAGGTTGAAGCCCTGGAAGACGAAGCCCAGCGCATGGCGGCGCAGCATGGCCCGCTGGTCGCGGTTCAGACTCTCCACAGCCAGGCCACGGAAGCGGTAGCTGCCGCCGCTGGGGGTATCGAGGCAACCGAGGATGTTCATCAGCGAGGACTTGCCCGAGCCGCTGGGGCCCATGATGGCGACGAAATCCCCCTCCTCGACGGTCAGATCTACGCCGCGCAGGGCCTGGAATGCCGCAGCCCCGCTGCCGAAGCTGCGAGTGACGCCCGTGAGGGCAATCAGTGGCTCGCTCATTTCTTGGCCGCCAGTGCCTCGGTGATCACCTCGGCGCCGGGCGGCAACGCCGCGCCCCCATCCACCGGACGGACCTCCGACACCTGGCCGTTGGTACCGAGCACGCTCACCTTCACGGCCAGCGGCTGGCCATCCTTCATCAGCCACAGGGTCTGGCTGCCGTCCTTGGCAGCGGCGTCCGACGCAGCCTTGGGCGGCGGGGCCGGCGGGCGCGGCATCAGGCTGGCCAGCAGGCTACGCTTCTGGGCCTCGTGCTGCACCGGCGGCGAGAAGCGCAGCGCGGTATTGGGCACCAGCAGCACGTCCTGGCGGCGGGCGGTAGTGATCTCGGCGGTGGCGGTCATGCCCGGGCGCAGCATCAGCTCGTCATTCTTCACAGCCAGGATGGTCAGGTAGGACACCACCTGGTCCTTGGTCTGGGAACCCCAGCCGACCCGCGTGACGGTCGCCGGGAAATTCTGCCCCGGCCAGGCATCCACATGAAAGCGCGCATCCTGCCCCTCCTTCACCTTTCCCACGTCGGCCTCGTCCACATCCACCTGCAGTTCCATGCGGCGCAAGTCCTCGGCCAGCGTGAACAGCACTGGCGCGGTCATCGCCGCCGCCACGGTCTGGCCCGGCTCCACCTTGCGGGTCAGCACGATGCCGTCGATCGGCGAATGGATGGTGGCCTTGGACAGGCTGATCTCGTAGGTGCTGAGCAGCGCCTTGGCCGACGCGACGGCGGCCTCGGCGGCCTTCTGGTCGGCCACGGCGCGCAGCGCGGCAGCCTCGCCGCTGTCCAGCTCGGCCTTCGACGGCACCTTGCCGCCGGACAGGCGCGCCACCTCGCGCAGGCGGGCCAGGCTCGCTGCGGTTTCAGCCACCGTCGCCTGGGCCTGGCGCACCTTGGCTTCGGCCGCTGCCAGGTCGGCCTTCGACTGGCGGACCTGGTCCTTGAGCTTGGAGGTATCGAGACGGGCAATCACCTGCCCCTTCTTCACGTGGTCGTTCACATCCACCAGCACCGTCTCGATGATGCCGGACAGCTCGCTGCCCACATCCACCGAGTTGGTCGGCTGCAGGTTGCCAGTGGCCGACACGTTGATGACCAGCTCACCCTTGCGGACCGGCTGGGTACGGTAATGCGGCCCTTCGTCGCCACCGTTGCCGAACAGGGCGATGGCGGCAGCCAGCACCAGCACAGCTGCGGCGCCACCGATCAGCAGGCGACGGCGCCCACCGAAGCGGCCCTGGCCGCTGCTGAGGACGAGTTCACGGAGCGTGTCCGCGGACGGGGATTCAGGCTTGTTCATGCGTCTTTTCCGGATTGGGGAGCGGCCTCGGCACTGTCGGCGGACCAGCCGCCGCCGAGGGCCTTGTAGAGCTGGATCAGCGCCGTCACGCGCTCAGCCTCCGCCGAGGCCAGGCTGTCTTCGATGCTGAGCAGGCTGCGCTCGGTCGTCAGCACGGTCTGGAAGTCGATCAGGCCGGAAGCGTACTGGTGGCGTGCCAGCAGCGCCGCGTTGCGAGCCGCCTCGGCAGCCGAGGCCAGGGCTTCGCGCCGCTGGCGGCTGTTGGCCAGCGCAACGAGAGCGTTCTGGACGTCCTCCAGCGCAGTCAGCACGGTTTTCTCGTAGGCTGCCAGCTGCTGTTCGCGCACCGCGTCCTGCACCTCGACCTGGGCACGCAGGCGACCGGCATCGAACAAGGGCCCGCTGACCGCTGCGGCCAGCGAGCGCGCCACCTGCCCGCCGCCGCTGAAGGTGGACAGGCCGAGGGCTTGCAGGCCGATGGAGCCGGACAGGCTGAAGGATGGATACAGCGCGGCCTCCGCCTGACCGACGCGGGCTGTCTCGGCCGCCAGGCGCCGCTCGGCGGCGTGCACGTCGGGGCGCTGGCGCAGCACCTCGGCGGGGATCAGCAGCCCGGTGGCCTCCGGCAGTTGCGGCAGCAGTCCGCGGCGGGCGCCCTCCGCCACGGCCAACCATTCGTGCAGGCTGCCCGGCGTGCGCCCGGTGAGCAGCGCCAGGCGGTGCTCGGCCTCGGCGCGGCCGGTGTCGAGAACTGGAATCGCTGCGCGGGTGCTTTCCCGGTTGCTGCGCGCCTGCTCCACGTCGAGGCTGCCGACCAGCCCGGCCTGGGCACGCCAGTCGGTGATCTGCAGGGTTTCCGACTGGCTGGCCAGGTTGTCGCGGGCGATCGCCAGGCGTGCCTGGAAGGCCCGCAGCTCGACGTAGTTGAGGGCCACTTCGGCGGTCAGGCTCACCTGGGTGGCGTGCAGGTCGGCCAGGCCCGCCTCGAGGTCGGCCTCGGCGGCCTCCAGCGCCCGGCGGGTGCCGCCGAAAACGTCCGGCTCCCAGGCTGCGTCGAAGCCGGCTTCATAGAGTGATCGCGTGGCACCGAGGGCGGTGCTGCGACTGGCGCCGGCGGACGCACTGAGGGTCGGGAAGCGTTTGGCCGAGGCCAGGTCACGGCTGGCCCGGGCAGCACGCAGCGCGGCGCGGGCGCTCTTCAGGTCCGGGTTGGCCTGCAGTGCGGCGTCCATCAACGCGCTCAGTTGCGGGTCGGCCAGCTGGGTCCACCAGCGGGCCAGGGCTTGCGGGTCGGCCCGCAGCGTACCTTCCACGGGTACGGACTGCCAGGCGGCCGGCACATCGGGCCGAGGGGTCCGGTAGTCCGGGCCGACGCTGGCGCAGGCGGCCAGCAGGCAGGCCAGCAACGCCGGCAAGCGACGCAAGTGTTCGATCGACATAAGGAGAGCGGAAGGGCTGCGCATGCAGTGCAGCGACCGGCCGATCATTGCCTTTCTGCGGGTAAGCCGCGGTTAGCCCGCCGTAAAGCTGCGTTAAGGCGGCGCACCGAGAGTGGATTCCACCCCGCAAATGTAAAGCGGGCCACAAGGGCCCGCTTTGATCGAACGCATATTCCGGGGGCCGCGGCCCCGCAGGATCAGACCACCACGGTCTGGGCCTGGCCTTCAGCGCGCGCTTCGATGGTGCCCAGCTCGTACACCGTCTCGCCGGTGGCACGCAGCTGCTCGGCTGCCGCGGCCGCGTCTTCCTTGGCGACGATGACGACCATGCCGATGCCGCAGTTGAAGACCCGGTACATTTCCTGGGCGTCCACGTTGCCAGCCTGCTGCAGCCACTGGAACAGCGGCGGCAGGGTCCAGGCGTCCTTCTTGAGGACGGCGGTCAGGTTGTCGGCCAGCACGCGCGGCACGTTGTCGAGCAGGCCGCCGCCGGTGATGTGGGCCAGACCCTTGACCAGGCCGTCGCGCTTTTCCATCAGCGCCAGCAGCGACTTCACGTAGAGCCGGGTCGGCTCCATGATCACGTCCTTCATCTTGCGGCCGTGGAAATCGGCTTCCAGGTCGGGCTTGCTGACTTCGATGATCTTGCGGATCAGGGAGTAGCCGTTGGAGTGGGCACCGCTGGAAGCGAGGCCCAGCACCACGTCACCCGGACGGATCGTGGAGCCGTCGATGATCTTGGACTTGTCCACGGCGCCGACTGCGAAACCGGCCAGGTCGTACTCGCCGTCCGGGTACATGCTCGGCATCTCGGCGGTTTCGCCGCCAATCAGCGCACAGCCGGACAGCTCGCAGCCGCGGGCGATGCCCTCGACGACGGTGGCGGCGGTGTCCACATGCAGCTTGCCGCAGGCGAAATAGTCGAGGAAGAACAGCGGCTCGGCACCCTGCACGAGGATGTCATTGACGCTCATCGCGACCAGATCCTGGCCGACGGTGTCGTGCTTGTTGAGCTGGAAGGCCAGCTTGAGCTTGGTGCCGACGCCGTCGGTGCCGGACACCAGCACCGGCTCCTTGAACTTCTTGGAGATCTCGAACAGGGCGCCGAAACCGCCGATGCCGCCCAGCACCTCCGGGCGCATGGTGCGCTTGGCAAAGGGCTTGATACGGTCGACCAGGGCATCGCCGGCATCGATATCCACACCGGCATCGCGATAAGTAAGGGAGCTCATGGGTTCTGTGATCTTCTTTCAAGAAAATTGCGGGGCGGCCCGGCAGGCATCCGGCACGGAAGGAATACGCTCTTCGGGTTGAGCGCCCCGCCGCGACCGGCTACATTACAGGCCTTGCGGCGCTAAAGACTGGGTTTCACCCGCCCTGCGCACGCAAATAAACCCGAATTTTAGCCGAAATGTCGCCCGACCGCCCCTTTCAGGTGCGTTCCCGCGAGAGCGCCCCGTGAAGCAACTCACTCTCGATCTGCACTCCGACACCCCCCCGCTGCTGGAGAACTACGCCGCCGCGGCCAATGCCGACCTGCTCGCCTCCCTCTACGAGGCGGTGCCCGTGTCGGACGTGCCCCAGCACCTGTTCCTGTGGGGCGACCCCGGCAGCGGGCGTAGCCACCTGCTGCGCAATGTCGTCAGCGCGGCGGCCCAGGCCGGCCGCCCGGCCTGCTACCTGCGCGCCGGCGACGTGGACAACTATCTGCCGGAAGCGCCGGGCCTGCTGCTGGCCATCGACGACGTGGAAGCCCTCGGCCCGGAGGCGCAGATCGCCCTGTTCCGTGCCTTCAACGCCTCCCGTGGCCTGCGCATGACCCTCATCACCAGCGGCTGTGCGGCGCCAATGCACCTGCATGTGCGCGAAGACCTGCGCACACGCATCGGCCAATGCCTGATCTTCGAGGTCAAGGCCCTGACCGACGAAGACCGCCACGCGATCCTCGACGCCCAGGCAGCCACCCGCGGCCTGCGCCTCGAACCGGAAATCGTGCAATACCTGCTGCGCCACGGCCGCCGCGACCTGGCCAGCCTGCTGCGCACCCTCGACGCCCTCGACGCGGCATCGCTGGAGCGCAAGCGCCCGATCACCCTCCCTCTGCTGCGGGAAATCCTGCAGCGGGACAGCACACTATAAGAACCTTCCTGAACAGAGCCCCCGATGGAACTCGTACTCTTCGACCTGGACAACACCCTGCTCGCCGGCGACTCGGACTTCGAGTGGGCCCAATACCTGATCTCCCGCGGCGTGCTCGACAAGGAAGTCTATGAGGCCCGCAATCAGGAGTTCTTCGACCAGTACAAGGCCGGCACGCTGGACATCTTCGAATTCCTCGACTTCCAGCTGAAGCCGCTGGCCCGCCACAGCCGCGAACAACTGGACGCCTGGCATCGCGAGTTCATGGACACGCGCATCCTGCCGATGATGACGCCCCAGTCGGTGGCGCTGGTTAACAAGCATCTGGACGCCGGCGCCATCGTCGCCATCGTGACCGCCACCAACAGCTTCGTGACCGGCCCGATCGCCCGTGCCTTCGGCATTCCGCACCTGGTCGCCACCATTCCGGCCCAGGAAGACGGCGCCTTCACCGGCAAGCCGCGTGGCACGCCGGCCTTCAAGGGCGGCAAGATCGAACGCGTGGAGGCCTGGCTGGAAAGCCTCGGCCTGTGCTGGGGCAGCTTCCAGCGCAGCTGGTTCTACAGCGACTCCCACAACGACCTGCCGCTGCTCGGCAAGGTCAGTGACCCGGTGGCAGTCGATCCGGACGACACCCTGCGCGCCCACGCCAGCACCCTCGGCTGGCCGGTGATCAGCCTGCGGAGCTAAGCTCCGCGGCTTTCGCACCGGCGGTCACAGGCCGTTGGTGCGGAACCACTCCAGCATCCGGGCCCAGCCGTTGGCGGCATCTGCCGCGCGGAAACTGGGCCGGTAGTCGGCGTGAAAGGCGTGGCCGGCCTCCGGATAGAGAACGATCTCGGCCCGCTTGCCGGCGCTGGCGATTGCCTCGCGCATCGCCTCCACATCTTCCGGCGGAATACTTGCGTCCTTGCCGCCATACAAGCCCAGCACCGGCGCCTGCAAGGCGCGGGTCAGTTCGACGGGATGGCGCGGCGTCATCGGGGTGGAGGTGCCAGTGAGGCGGCCGTACCAAGCCACCGCCGCCCTCAGGCGGGGATTGTGCACGGCATACAACCAGGCAATCCGCCCGCCCCAGCAGAATCCGGTGAGGCCCAGGCGCTGCGGATCACCACCGTTCGTCGCAGCCCACGCGGCACAGGCGTCGAGGTCGCTGAGCACCTGAGCGTCGGCAACCTCGGCCACGAGGTCCGACATGATCTCCTGGACGGTGGGGGTGCCCATCGGATCGCCGTAGCGTTGGAACAGATTGGGGGCGATGGCTTGGTAGCCCTGGCGGGCCAGGCGGCGGCAGGTGTCACGGATGTACTCGTGGATGCCGAAGATTTCCTGCACCACCAGCACCGTCGGGAACGGGCCCTTGCCTGCAGGTTGCACCCAATAGGCACGCACGGCGGTCTTGTCGACACCCCTGATATGGATGTCGCCGGCCACCAGGCCATCGGCCGAAGTCTGGATCACGGATTGCCCGCTGCGCGGGCGCACGGCCAGCGCATAACCCGCAGCCAGCGCATCGTTTACAAAGACCTGGCGACTGAGAGGAAGTCCCGGCACCGGGCAGTTGAAGTCCGAATCCTCGACCAGCATCCAATTCACCTCGTACTTGCACAAGGCGGCAAGGATACCCCATGCCCCGGGTGGAACAGAACGCTGCTCTGGAGTCTGGCCGAGCTCAGCCCCAGGCGACCATTCCGGTCACGCCGGGGGCCGGAGCGCGATCGCGCCAGTTCCCGACCGGCCGCTCCGCCCGACGGGGGGTAACCGCAGCCAACCGACGCACGCCCGGGCGGGTCAGGTACTGACGGGAAAACGCCTCCATCAGCGTCACCTGCTTGCCATGGACATGGATCATTCCCGCATCGGAGAGCTCCCGGAAGATGCGCGACAGGGTCTCGGGCGTGAAGCCGAGACGCGCCGCCAGCACATGCTTCGGAATCTCCAGCTCCAGCTCGACCTGGCCAGCCTCGCAGCCGTGCTCCACGGCGAGACGCGCCAGATAGTCCACGACCTTCGCACTGCCGCTCTGGAAACAGTCAGCGGCAATATCCCGCTCGATGGACGACTGGCGCTCGGCCATCGCGCTCAGCATGCGGCGGGCGACTTCGGGCTCCTGCTCCATTGCCCGGAACAGGCCATCCCGCCCGACCGCCATCACGACCACCGGCGTCACCGTTTCCACGGTGGACACACAGGCCGCATCGGCGAACAGCTCGGCAACGCCAAACACCTGGCGCGGCGACAGGATCTCGATGACCTTTTCGCCGCCATCCGGTGACGACACCACCGTCTTCAGGTGGCCCGACATCACGTAATACAGGCCGCGCGGCCGGTCGCCGGCTGCGTAGATGACCCGCCCCTTGGGCAGGCTGAGCACTTGCGAAGCCCGCGCCACCTCAGCAATCACGGCTAGGGGCAGTCCGCGGAACAAGGCTATTTCACCCAGCATCAGGCTCAGGTCATCAAAACTGGTATGCATCGCTCACCTCGCCAATCTCGTGTCGGGGGCGCCGGAAAAACATCAGCGCCTCGTTTGGTATGAAGCGCAGTCTAGAAGCTCGATCCGGCCCGAAGTTTGATTTAGATCAGAGTCGCCAAGTCAGCACAAACGCGTAAATTACCTCTTAGGTGGTAATCGAAAAATAGACAAAAAAACAGATCACGCCATTGTTTTTAAAATGATTTGATTCCCGAAGCGGGCAGCATGGGTAAATTCTGGGGAAAGCCCGGCGGCATCATTTCCTACTACCATTTTCCAGCCATCCCCCAAAACCGGCTGTCGCGCCCGAGGGCCCGGCGGCCCCACAATCCCGGCTGTCGCCCTGAGCAGGAGTCCTCACCTTGAATCTCGCCCGTTCCGCCGCCAGCCCGGCGGGCGCTCCGTCCGTCGTCCGCCGCCTGGGCTTGTGGATCGCCGCGATCGCCTGTCTTGCCGTGGTGTCCATCGTCGCGTCGATCACCGTGGCGGAGCTGTCGTCCGGCGAAGCCCGGGCGATCAACCTGGCCGGCTCCCTGCGCATGCAGTCCTACGTCGTTGGCGCCGCAGCAGGCCGCCACGATGACCCGCAACGTCTCGCGGCGGCGCTGACCGAGTTTGAAACCCGCTACCGCAGTACCGACCTGACCCAGGTGCTCCCCTCCCGCGCCGACGATCCGGTACGGCGCGCCTACACCACCGTGGGCGCAACCTGGCAGCAGCGCTTCCGCCCAGTCGCCGAACGATCGGCGGCAGGCCACGCCGGCGACCGGGAGGTCCAGTCCGCCACCGAGGACATCGTCGGGCAGATCGATCGCCTGGTCGCCCTCGTCGAGCACGGACTGGAAGCCAAGCTCCAGCTCCTGCGCATCGTCCAGGGCATTTCCCTGATCCTGCTGCTGATCGTCGGTGCCAGCACCGTCTTCCAGCTGAAGCGGCACGTCGTGCTGCCACTGGCACACCTGCTCGCCTCGGCGCGCATCGTCCGGCGTGGCGACTTCGGGGTGCGGGTTCCGCAACGGGAGCAGGACGAACTGGGGCAACTCGGCGCAGCCTTCAACTACATGGTCGAGGATTTGTCCCAGCTCTACGCCCAGCTTGAAAACCGGGTGCAGGAAAAGACCGAGGAGCTGGCCCTCAGCAACCAGTCCCTGCGCCTCCTCTACCGCACCACCCGGGCCCTGTCCGAGAAAACCGCCACCCGGGAGACCCTGCTGCAGGTCCTGCAGGAGGTCGATGAGGTCATCGGCATCCGGGCGGTGGCCCTGTGCCTGAAGAAGGCCGAATACGTGGACGTCGTCCCGGTGGATGACAGCTTGACGCCAACGGCCCTCGAAGCCCTGACCCGCGCCGCGGACGACGCGGCGGACGGACAAGTACGCCGGCTGGGGCCGATACCGGGGCGTGCACCGCTGATCGCGGTACCGCTTTTCGACGGCACCCTCAGCCATGGCGCGATGCTGCTGGCCCAGGCCGCCAACCAGGCACTTGCCCCCTGGCAGATCGAGCTGCTGGAAACCGTGGGCCGCCATGTGGGCGCCGCCCTCGCCACCAGCCAGCGCAACGAGGAACAGCACCGGCTGGCACTGCTGGACGAACGCTCGGTGATCGCCCGCGAGTTGCACGACTCCCTCGCCCAATCCCTGTCCTACCTGAAGATCCAGGTCACGCGCCTGCAGACCATGCTCGGCCGCAGCCCGACGCCCGAACCCGTCAATGAAGTGGTGCGGGAGCTGCGCGACGGCCTCAGCGAGGCCTACCGGCAACTGCGCGAGCTGCTCACCACCTTCCGCCTGCGCATCGACGGGCGTGGCCTGCCGGCCGCCATCGACGATGCGGTACGCGACTTCCACCGGCGCACCGGCCTGACGCCGGCGCTCGACAACCGCATCGGCGGCATTGCCCTCTCCCCCAGCCGGGAAATCCACGTGCTGCAGATCATCCGCGAAGCCCTGTCCAACATCGAACGCCACGCCGGCGCCGCACACGTGCGGGTCCGCCTTGAGAACGCGGCGGACGGACTCCTCCACGTCTGCATCGACGACGACGGCGTCGGCTTCGACCCCCAGGCCCTGCCCTTGCACCGCTACGGCCTGGTGATCATGCGCGACCGCGCCCAGAGCCTGGGCGGCGAGCTCGCCATCGTCCCCCGCGAAGGGGGTGGAACCCGCGTCGAGCTGCGCTTCCCCGCCGCCCCCCCGATCAACGAGAACCAGGCCTCCGGCCAAGGAAAGCTGCCATGACAACCCCCGCCCTCAGTTCCGTCATCATCATCGACGACCACCCTCTGTTCCGCAAAGGCGTGTCCCAGCTGATCGCCCTCAACAACGAACTGCACCTCATCGGCGAGGCCTCCAGCGGCGAGGACGGGCTTGAACTGGCCAAGGCCCTCGAACCCGACCTGATCCTGCTCGACCTGAACATGAAGGGCATGAACGGGATCGAGACCCTCAAGGCCCTGCGCGACGCCGATCTGGCCGCACGCATCCTGATCCTGACCGTCTCCGATGCCGCCGATGACCTGGTGGCGGCCATCCGGGCCGGCGCCGACGGCTACCTGCTGAAGGACATGGAACCCGAAGAATTGCTGGCGCAAATCGTCGAGGCCCAGCGTGGCCGCATCGTCATCAGCCCGAGCCTCAATGGCCTGCTGGCCCGCTCCCTGCGGGAGGAGGCCCAGGCCGCCGAACGCAGCCTGGCGCCGCTGACTGAAAGGGAGAAGGACATCCTCGGCTGTCTGGCCAGCGGCCTGTCCAACAAACTGATTGCCCGCGACCTCAACATTGCCGAAGGCACTGTCAAGGTACACATCAAGAACCTGTTGAAAAAGCTGAAGTTCCGCTCGCGACTGGAGGCCGCCGTGTGGGCCATCGACCAGAATTTGCGGTCATGAGGAAATACACTTCGGCCAGTGAGAAATAAGACCGCACTACCTCACCCAATTCCCTTCAGAATTAATGCATCGCCTGCGGGGCCAGCCGCTGGTCGATAGCGATCGATGGCCGTGCAAGAGGCGGCCCAAGCAGTTCCCGATTAGCGCCTTCAATGTGAAACATTGCATGACGCACGCACGAAGCCGCCTCTTGCGATATAAAGAATCGGTGACGGGGGCCGCTATCAGGCATATGAAAACAAACTGAATTCATGCCAGCAGGAGGCTTCGGCGGAACCCGTGCTGCGCGAGGAACGAAAAAGACGCCGACGGTAAGATCGGAATCGGCATCAAGCCCCGCGAACAAGCTCAGGATCTCAAAGGGAATTCAGCCGATCACCATTTAAATGAGCTACGTCATTTAAATAAACAAACGCAATACGAATAAAATGAAATCGCGCCTTACCGGATTCACGCTGATCGAACTGCTTGTCGCCGTCGCCATTCTCGGCATCCTGGCTTCGATCGCCATCCCCTCCTATCAGAGCTACATGCGCAAGGCGCGCCGTGCCGACGCGCTCGTCGCCCTCAGCCGCATCCAGCTCGCCGAGGAGAAGTGGCGCGCCAACAACCCGAGCTACGGCAGCCTGGCGTCCATCGGCGTGTCCGCCAACTCGGACCAGGGCTACTACTCCCTGAGCGTCACCAACCCGTCGGCCACCAGCTACGTCGCCACCGCCAGTGCGGTCAGCGGATCGTCTCAGGCGTCGGATACCGGCTGCACGTCCATGACGATCACAGTCAACGGCGCGCTGTCCCCCACCTACTACGGTTCCGTCGTCACGGGCCAGCCCGGCCTGTACTACGGACCAAGCCAGACATGCTGGGCCAAATGAAAAACCTTCTCCGGCACCGCCAATCCGGTTTCACCCTCATCGAAATGATGGTGGTGATCGTCATCATCTCGATCATCGCGAGCGTTGCAGTCCCGTCGTTCAGCAGCTTCTTCGACCGCTACCGGCTGCGCGGCGCCGCCGATGCCCTGTTTGGCGACCTCCAGGCCGCCCGCATGGAAGCCATCCGCAACAACAGCACCGTCTATGTCAATTTCGCGACCGGCGCAAACTGGTGTTACGGGATGAAGGTCGGCAGCAGCTGCGATTGCACCAAGCCCGCCAGCGATGCCAACTACTGCTCGCTGAAGCTGGTCAATGCCCAGACCAACAGTGGCGTCACGATGGCGTCCAGCGCCTTCACGGCCGACCCGACCATCGACCCCTTGCAGGGTCTGGTATCCCAGGCTGGCAGCGTCACCTTCCAATCCACCGCAGGCACCCAGGCTCAAATCGGCCTCAGCCTGCTGGGCATGGTTTCGATCTGCACCCCCAGCGGTTCAAGCTCCGCAGGATATTCGTCATGCTGAAATCCGCCGCAGGCCAGCGGGGCATCTCGCTGACCGAACTCATGATCTCCCTGAGCATCGGCGTCCTGCTGATGCTCGGGCTGACGACCTTCATGAGCGGCACGGTGGTCAACAACACCAGCTCCATCAAGACCATCCAGTTCAATCAGGAGATGCGGGCCGCCATGACCATGATGGTCCGCGACCTCCGGCGCGCCGGCTACTGGGGCAGCCCGAACTACACCGCCGGCGCCCTGTCCGGCGTAGGCTTCGGCACGGCCTATTCGAACCCCTTCGCGAACGTGGATACCAGCACCGCCGGCTGCATCCTCTACCGCTACGACAAGAACGGCAACAGTACGCTGGAGTCCGGTGAATACTTCGGTTTCCAGCTAAGCGGCACCGGCATCCAGATGCTCAGCAACGGCAGCAGTGGCAACGCCTGCGGCGGCTCGAGCGGGTGGACCAACCTCACCAACCTGTCCAACCTGAAGGTTACCGGCCTGACTTTTGCTGAAACCGATTCGTCCCCGGTTTACACCAACGGAACGTCTTCCGGGCCGAACATCAAGGTGCGCTACGTGACCATCACGCTTACGGCCCAATGCGCCACCGACACCAAGATCCAGCAGACCCTGCAGGAAACGATCAGGCTCGGGAACGACTTGTTCAGCCCGAGCTGAGAGGCATGACGTCCATGATCCGCTCACATCAACCCAGCATGTTCCCGCGACGTCAGCGCGGCGTGGCAACCCTTTTCGTTTCGCTGGTTGCCCTGGTCCTGATCACCCTGGCAACTCTGTTCGCCAACCGGAACGCCATCTTCGAGCAGGTGACCTCGGCCAACCATTATCGCTACAGCCAGGCTTTCGAAGCGGCCGCCGGCGGCCTCGAATACGCCATTGCCTGGCTGGGCACCAATGGCAATCCGAACTGCAACGCAGACCCGGCGACCTGCCCTTATAACGTGCCGGTGGGCGGCACAGGAGCAGCGTGGGTCGTCGATACCACCACCCATCCGCCCTACAACCAGAAAAATACGGTTTCGGTCGCCGCCCAGACCTTCAACGGCTACACGGCGACGGTGACCCTGTGGCGCAACAGCGCCTCGCCCCTGCTTGTCGAAATCGTGTCGGTGGCCACGGGCGACGCGACCGCGACGGTCCGCCAGATCGTCAGCGTGAATGCCCTGATGTTCACCTCGCCCGCACTGCCGCCGGTGACAGTCAATGGCTGCATCAGCAACGTGACCGGCAACCCGTCGATCAATGCCCAGAACGCCGTCTCCAACGCGATCGTTTCTTCCACCGGGCCAGTCGGCAGCGCATGTATCGATCCGGGCCACTTCGCAGTTACCGGGCAGACCGTGGCCAACGGCTTCGCCGGCTCCGCCTGGGACCAGACCTTCTCCACGCCTAAGGATAAGATGCTGGGAATGGCCCAGCGTCAGACGGGCGGTGCGGTCGCCGGCCCCATTTTCTACTACGACTACGTCGTCAATACCGTCGGTAACGTCTGGAACCCGCCGGCTGGCTCAACCGGCTCGCCCACCTCGCCGGTGATCGTCATCTTCGACAACCCGCCCGGCAGTGATTGCCCCAAGCTCAACGGCAACATGACCCTTTACGGGATCGTCTATTGCAACAGCGGCCTCGACATGACCGGCTGGGGGAATACGAACATCTATGGATCGCTCGTATCCGACAGCGCGATAACAAAATTTACAGCCAACACCACCATCAATTTCAACGCCGCGGCGGATAATCCGATCAACTACCCGGTGCAACCCATCATCTCGCGCGTGAGCGGATCGTGGCGCGACTTCTGAGCCAGGGCAGCCCCCACAAAAAAGGCAGCGGATCATGAAAACCAGCATCGCCCCTGCAGTCCGCGGCTTCACCCTCCTCGAAGTCCTGGTGGCACTCGTCGTCCTCGCCACCGGCCTGCTCGCGCTGGCCAAGTTCCAGGGCACGCTGATGCAGGACAACGCACTGTCCAAACAGCGGACCGAAGCCACCATGTATGCGCAGCAAAAGATCGAGATGCTGCGCTCTTACTCGCTGATGTCCACCTACACCGGCATGACATCCGGCAACGACACAATTACCGGCACCAGTTCGTCCTTCACCCGGACATGGACGATCACGCCGCATACCACTTCCACCGCCCCGCAATACACGACCGTTGCGGTCACCATCACCTGGACCGACAACAGCGGTGGCAGCCAGTCCTATACGCTCAACACCAATATCGCCGCGAATGACCCGCTCAATACCGGGCAACTGATCGCCACGACCACGACGACCACCGTGCCGACGTCGTCCACCAGCAGCACGTCCTCGACGAGTTCCTCCTCGACGAGCAGCAGCACGACAAGCAGCTCATCGACGTCCACCTCGAGCAGCAGTTCCACAACGACCACCACCACCAGCACGACCACCACCACCCAGTGCGTGACCACCGTCTCCGGTAATACCGCGAAGAACAACGATTCGGTCTCGAGCAGCCCGGCCGGCACTTGCACCCACGACAACAAGACCTATAGCTGCAGCGTGACGGCTGCGCGGGACACGACAATTACCCTCACGGAACTGAACGGCTCGTCGGTACAGTCCACAAAGACCACCACCGCCAACTGCAGCACCGTCACCCTCAACATGTAAGCACCTGCCGGCAAGCGGGTCTGTCCTCTCCGGACAGGCCCGTGCATTCCAGGCCTGTCATGGCAGCTGACTTCCCTCACCCGGCCCACCCCGCCGAACCCCGGCCCAGGCCGGGTTCGCTTTTTGTCGACGTGCTGGTCGCGCTGCTGTTTGCGGGCCTGCTGGCGCCACTATTGCGCCTGGACCTGGTGAGCAGCCCGGCGCTGCCAACCGGTGGCGACACCGCGTCCCATGTCCTTTACGCGTGGCTTTTCGACCAGGTCGTGCTGCCACGCGGGCAACTGACCACCTGGATGCCCGAGGTGTTCGGCGGCTTCCCGCTGCACGCCTACTATTTCCCGCTGCCCTTCGTGGTCGCCAGCCTGCTCGGCAAGCTTGTCGGCCTGGCCGCCGGCCTGAAATGGACCATCGTCCTGCCGGCCCTGCTGCTGCCCGGCACGGTGTTCCTACTGTCCCGGCACGCCTTCCGCCTCTCTCCGCTGGCGGCATTCGGAGGCGCGCTCGGCGCACTGTCCTTCCTCACCCACGAGCAGAACTCCATCTGGGGCGGTAACCTGCTGAGCCTGCTCGCCGGCGAGTTCGCCTACAGCTGGGGGCTGTTGCTGGCCTTCGTAACGCTGGCGGCATGGACACGGGCCGTGCACAGCGAGCCACGCGGCTGGATCCTTGCCGGTGCGCTGGAAGCCCTGACCACCCTCAGCCATGGCTACCCGCTGCTCGTTTGCGGATTCGGGAGCTGGCTCCTGCTCATCGACGCCCCTTGCCGTCGCACGGCAGCCCTCACCCTGCTCAAAGGACATGCCTTCGCCTTCCTGCTGGCGGGTGGCTGGCTGTGGCCACTACTGGAGATGCACGGCATCACCATCGCGAATGACGGCAGCAGTACTAACGACCCGTGGATCACCCTGATTCCCGCAAGCCTGTGGCCGGTCCTTGCTGGCGGCCTGCCGGCGTTTGCCGGGCTCCTGTACCTGGACCGCCGCACAGTCGCGCCGCAACTCCGCGTCATCCTGTTCTTCATGCAGCTGGCGTCCCTCGCCGTCATCCTGTGGATGGCGGCAGACCGTATCGGACTGGCGGATATCCGCTTCCTGCCGATGGCGTGGTTTTTCGGTGCCGTCGCCGCTGGCTGGGCGATCGGCGCCATCGCCAGCCGCCTGCCGGTGCGTGGCCATGCCCTGGTGGCTACGCTGCTGCTGGCCAGCCTTGCGGCCTGGCTGGCCCCGCACGCCCGGCAGGCCACCGAGTGGGCACGCTGGAACTTCAGTGGCACCACGGACAAGCCCGGCTGGCAGGCGCTGGCTCCACTGCTCCCGGCCATGACAGGCCATCCCGATTCTCCACGCCTGCTCTTCGAGCACGATCCCGCCAACGTGGACCTGGGCTCCACCCGCAGCCTGGAGGCGCTTCCCATGCTACTGGGCGGACGCCCGGTGCTCGAAGGGCTGTATATGGAATCCGCAATCCTCAGCCCGGCCATATATCAGCTGCAATCAGAGGTCTCCGCCCACCCCTCGTCACCGCTGGCCCGCTTCCCCAGCGGCCACCTGGACCCCGCCATGGCCGCCATCCACATGCGCATGCTGCGGGCTGACCAGGTCCTGCTCAGAAGCGCCGAAGCCAAGCGCAGCCTGCTCGACAGCGGCCTCTTCGAAACAGTGGCGGACAGCCCGCCCTTCCAGCTGCTGCGCCCACGATCCATTGACAAGCGGCTGGTCGATGGCGACCCGCATCCCTGGCAACTGAAACCCCGCGCGGACTGGATGCAGGACAGCCACGCCTGGTTCCGGTCGCGCTCGCGACTGAACACCGAATGGCCGGTTTACATCGACGCGCCCGGACCGTCGCTGCGGAGCGCATTCAGCCCTCGCCCGCAGCCGGCGCAAATCAGCGACCTGCGGGTCGAACGGGAACGAATCAGCTTCTCCACGTCCGCTCCGGGACAAGCCCTCCTGATCCGGATGAGTTACCACCCCCGCTGGCAGCTCGAAACCCGGGGCAGCGTGCATCTCGCCGCGCCAGGCTTCCTGCTCGTCGTGCCGGAGGAGACATCCGTACGCCTGGTCTTCGGCACCACTCCGGCAGGATACCTGGGAGAATGGGCCAGCGGACTGAGCCTGCTCGGCGCCGGCCTCCTCCTGCTCCGCCGCCGCCGCGGGGAGCCTTCCACCCACGCGGCGGACAGTCCACGGCCACGCTGGCGCGTCCACCTTGCGCTGCTGGCGCTCATGCTCGGGATTGGCATCTGGCTCTACGCCAGCGCACCGGAAAGGATCTACGCAGCGGCATGGTCGGCGATGAATGCTGAACGCCCCACCGACGCAGCGCCCCTATTCCTTGAAGCGTACCGGCACCGCCGCAGCGCCCCCGCCAGGGAAGAAGCGCTGTTCTGGGCAGCCAAGGCTTTCGAGCAGGCGGGACAGCGCGACCAGGCCCGCGCTGGCTACCGGGAGCTCTTCGAAAACAGCCATGGATACTGGGTTCCGGAAAGCCTGTTCACTTACGCCCGCCTGTTGCGGGAAGACGGCAAGCCGGAGCGGGCCCTGGCCGCCGAAGCACGGTTGCAGCAGGAATACCCGGACAACACTTGGAGCCGGCGGCTCGTCGCCGGAAAGGCCCGATGAACGGATACCCGGCCGGCGCCTGCAGCGCTCAGTCCGGCTTCCGGTAGACCAGTACCTTCAGCGCACGCTCGCTTGAAACATCGGCAAACGCGGGGGGATTGGCGAGCCTCCCGACAAACTGCAGCGCCGGGGCGCTCTCCTGCATCCGCTCCTGCAGGAAGGCGACCCCCAGCTTCGGCGAATTGAGGCACAGCAAGGCATGCCCGCCCGGCGCCAGGAGGTCCGGCAGGCGCCGCATCAGGCGGACGTAATCCTTCTCGGCGATGAAGCTGCCCTTCTGGTAGCTCGGCGGATCGAGAACGATCAAATCGTAGGGTCCACCCCGCCCGATCTTGCCCCATGAGCTGAAGATGTCGTGGGGCAGGAAGCGGGCGCCTTCGGTGAGTCCGTTGAGGAGGTGATTGCGCTTTCCGATGGCCAGGGCGCCATCACTCATGTCCACATTGGCCACTTCCCCCGCGCCCGCCTGCAGGGCTACCACGGAGAACGCGCAGGTGTAGGCGAACAGGTTGAGCACCCGGCAGCCCGGACGGTCTGCCACGTATTCGCGAACCCAGCGCCGCCCCTCGGCCATGTCGAGAAAGAAGCCGTGATTGAGGCCCCGCAGCAGATGCACCCGGAAGCGCGCGCCGTTTTCCGCCACCTCATGGGGCTCGGGAACACTACCTGCCATCAGACGCGTCTCGGCGCGGGCCTCGAAGCGGTACTGATAAACCCAGTTCAAGGGCTGCCCGGGATTCAGCTGGTCCCAGCGACGGCTCAGGGCCGCATGGACCGCTGCCAGTTCCTCCTCGCTGGCCGGCAGGAAACTGGTCAGTACCCACACGGGCGGGTAGACATCCAGGGTCCAGTGCTCGCAGCCGGGGAACAAACCACCCCGCCCGTGAAAGACACGCCCGGCATCCCCCGGCATGGTGATTTCGGCGATGGCGTCGAGGAGTGCTTGCATGGGAACGGGACGTGGAAATGATCGAAAAGCCGGACAGACTCGCTGCCAGGCGGCGGTCGAGCGAGCGCCACGCAGAAAAGCAAAAAGCCCTGAAGATCAGGGCTTTTTGCTTAAAACAATGGCGGAAAGGGAGGGATTCGAACCCTCGATACGGAGAACCGTATACCGGATTTCGAGTCCGGCGCATTCGACCACTCTGCCACCTTTCCGCTCGAAGCCCACGATTATATAGCACTTCGCAGAAAAAGCCAGCTATTCGGCGATTTTTGTTTGTGCCGCGGTAAACTCCTCGTAAGCCCGCACGGCCTCTGCCGCATACATCAGATTCGGACCGCCGCCCATATAAGTGCAAATGGCCAGGGTCTCCATCAATTGTTCCCGGGTCACACCGAGCCGGATCAAGGCCTTGACGTGGAAGCCGATACACCCATCACAGCGGGCTGCCACACCAATCGCAAGTGCAATGAGCTCTTTCTGCAGTGCGCTCAACGCTCCCGCCTTCATCGATTCCTTGGCCAGCGTGTTGAAGGCGCTCATGGTTTCCGGGATTTCGGAACGTAGCGTGGCGAGTCCTTTGGAAAGATCACCGGTAATCTGGGTAAAGGATTTGCTACTCATGGTCGTCCTCCGATATTTAGTACATTAACAACTACTAATATATAGGATACGACCTTCGCTGAAAACCGGGCGGACTGTTGCCCGCCCGGTTCCTGACCTTACAGCGCGGCCGGCAGCACCGTCACCCCACCCATGTAGGGCTGGAGCGCCGCCGGAATACGCACCGAACCATCGGCCTGCTGGTAGTTCTCGAGGATCGCCACCAGCGTCCGCCCAACCGCCAGGCCGGAGCCGTTGAGGGTTGCCAGCGTTTCGTTCTTGCCCTGCGCATTCTTGAAGCGGGCCTGCATGCGGCGGGCCTGGAAGCTCTCGAAGCAGGAGCAGGACGAGATCTCGCGATAGGTGTTCTGGGCCGGCAGCCACACTTCCAGGTCATAGGTCTTGGCCGCGCCGAAGCCCATGTCACCGGTACACAGCACGATCTTGCGGTACGGCAACTCAAGCTTCTGCAGGATGGCCTCGGCATGGCCGGTCAGTTCCTCCAGCGCCGCCCAGGCGTTCTCGGGCTTCTCGATGCGCACGAGCTCGACCTTGTCGAACTGGTGCTGGCGGATCATCCCGCGGGTGTCGCGGCCATAGCTGCCGGCTTCGGAACGGAAGCACGGCGTATGGCAGACGAACTTCAGCGGCAGAGTGTCGGCCGGCACGATCTCGTCGCGGACGATGTTGGTCACCGGCACTTCAGCGGTGGGGATCAGGTAGAACTTGCTGCCGTCGGCCTTCGGCACCGAAAACAGGTCTTCCTCGAACTTGGGCAGCTGACCGGTGCCGTACATGCTGTCCGCGTTCACCAGGTAAGGCGCGTAGAGCTCGGTGTAGCCGTGCTCGCCAGAATGGGTGTCCACCATGAACTGCGCCAACGCCCGATGCAGGCGCGCCAGACCACCCTTCATCAGCGTGAAGCGGGCACCGGAAATCTTCACCGCGGTCTCGAAATCCAGCCCACCCAGGCGGGCGCCGATGTCCACGTGGTCGCGCACCTCGAAATCGAAGCTCGGCACCGTGCCCCAGCGGCTCACCTCCACGTTGTCCTCTTCGGAACGGCCCACCGGCACGCTCTCGTGAGGCAGGTTGGGCAGGCCCGCAACAAAGCCATTGAAGCGCTCCAGCAGCTCGGCAAGGGCAGCTTCGTTGGCCTTCAGCTCATCGCCGATGCCCGCCACCTCGGCCAGCACCGCGGAGGCGTCCTCGCCCTTGCCCTTCAGCTGGCCAACCTGCTTGGACAGGGTGTTGCGACGGGCCTGGAGTTCCTGGGTACGGGTCTGGCGCGCCTTGCGCTCATCCTCGAGAGCCTGGAATGCGGCCACGTCGAGGGTCGTTCCACGCGTCGCCAAACGCTCTGCAACAAAGTCCAGGCGGGTACGCAGCAATTGCACATCAAGCATGGGGATCCCTATTCAAATCAAAGCTAGCAGGTCTGGAAGACGGCCTCGGAAAATGCCGAACACAAGCTCCAGTTTTCAGTTATATTGCAGCGCAACATCAAGCGCTGCCCGTCGAAATACAAGACTCAATAGAAATCAAGAAGTTAATAGCTCGCTTCGAGCCAAAGTTTTCTTGATTTAACGAACCCACCGGTCACAATTAAAGAAAAGGCGTCCGAAGACGGCGCTGTTTTCCTGCGACCAAATCCATTGAAGGAGACACACCAATGTTGTCCATCCGAGACTGCCTGGATTACTGCGACCTGACCGACGAAGACGTTGCCATCATCGCCGAACACCACGACATTCCCGAGGTTGCGGCCGCCCAGATTGCCTGCGGCCTGGTGCAAACCCCCGAGGGTACGTTGATGTTGACCCAGTTCATGCGCGACTTGGTGGACGAAGCCGAGGAGAGCGGCGATCGCAGCCGGGCGCAGCGTTTCCGTGCAGCCCGCGACCGTTTCATCGCCAGCCATCCTATCCAGCACTAAGCATCACTGTCGCCTGCGCGGGCCGCGTAGTCCCGATCCAGTTCGCGCAGGCGGGCCAGTTTCTCGGCGATCTTCGCCTCCATGCCCCGCTCTACCGGCACGTACCAACCCGGTTTCGCCATACCCTCCGGAAAGTAGTCCTCCCCCGCCGCATAGGCGCCCGGTTCGTCGTGGGCATAGCGGTAGGCCTTGCCATAACCCAGCTCCTTCATGAGCTTGGTCGGCGCATTGCGCAGGTGGATCGGCACCGGACGCGACACGTCATCGGCCACGAATTTTCGCGCCGCATTATACGCCTTGTATACCGCGTTCGATTTGGCCGCGCAGGCCAGGAAGACCGCCGCCTGGGCCAGCGCCAGTTCCCCTTCCGGAGAGCCGAGGCGCTCATACGTGGAGCAGGCGTTCAGGCAGATCTCCAGCGCCCGGGGGTCGGCCAGCCCGATGTCCTCGATCGCCATACGCACCAGGCGCCGCCCCATGTAGAGCGGCTCGGCACCGCCGTCGAGCATGCGGCACAGCCAGTACAGCGCGGCGTCCGGATCGGAGCCGCGCACCGATTTGTGCAGCGCCGAGATCTGGTCGTAGAAGGCTTCACCGCCCTTGTCGAAACGGCGCAGGTTGCGCGACAGGGCTTCGTCGATGAAGGCCGGTGTAACCGGGTTCACGCCCGCAGTCGTGGCGGCCGTCTGCACCTGCTCGAGCAGGTTGAGCATGCGCCGCGCGTCACCATCGGCGAAGCCTGTCAGGCGGTCCCGGGCATCATCCTCAAACGCCAGTTCCGGACACGCGAACGCCCGGGCCCGCTCGAAGAGTTCAGCCAGTTCGTCGGCCCCCAGGGGCTGCAGCACATACACCGCGGCCCGTGACAGCAGCGCCGAATTCACCTCGAAGGACGGATTCTCGGTGGTCGCCCCGACCAGCGTGACGAGCCCCTGCTCCACGAAGGGCAGGAAGGCATCCTGCTGGGCCTTGTTGAAGCGATGCACCTCGTCCACGAACAGGATCGTATGGCGCCCGCGGGTCCGCGCCACCTCGGCCTGGGCGATCGCCTCGCGGATGTCCTTTACTCCCGAGAACACCGCCGACAGCGCTGTGAACTCCGCGTCGAAGGACTTCGCCATCAGGCGCGCGAGGGTCGTCTTGCCGACACCGGGCGGTCCCCACAGGATCATCGAGTGGGGCTTGCCGGACTGGAAAGCCAGCGCCAGCGGCTTGCCCGGCCCGAGCAGGTGCTTCTGGCCGATGACCTCGGTGATCGTCTTGGGCCGCATGGCCTCCGCCAGAGGCAGGCGCGGCGGGTCGAGGGCGTCGAAAAGATCAGCCATGAAGGACGTACGGGCTCACTCGCCGACCAGGTCGGCGCCCTTCGGCGGCACGAAGCGGAACAACCCGGCGTCCAGGGAGGGATTGCGCTCCATGTGGCCGAAGTTCAGCGAGGTGGTCTGGCCGAAGTTGTCGTTGAGGATCATCGCCTTCAGCTGCCCGCCGGCAAAGCCCATGCGTATGCGTTCGAAGCTGCTGTCGCTGGCCTTCGGCGTCGCCTCGACCCATTCAAGGCCGTCGGCGCTGCCGGCGTCCTTCAGCACGAAGTTCTTGTCGAGGGCGTTGTCGCCGGCCAGGATCGCCGCCGGCGTCGTGCCGAGGGCCTGGCCGAGCTTCTTGGTGGTGACCTGGTTGAGCTCCTGGTCGTAGGCCCACAGCTTGCTGCCGTCACCCACCAACAGCTGGGCGTAGGGCTTCTCGTAGGTCCAGCGGAACTTGCCGGGACGCGCGAAGGCGAAAGTCCCGGCGGCCTGCTGGGGCTTGCGGCCGGACTTGGAAAGGACCTGCTGTGTGAAGCTGCCCTTGGCGCTGCGGGTGCCTTCCATGAACTGCTTGAGCTGGCCCAGCCCATCAGCCTGGGCCGAGCCGGCAGCCAGCGCGAGCGCGAGCCCGAGGGCACGCAGGGTGGTGGTGCGGCGAATCATCATTCTCCTTCGCGGGCTGGAGCAACCACTTCGCGGTTGCCGTTGGAGCCCATCGGCGTGACCAGGCCGGAGCGCTCCATCTGTTCGATCAGGCGTGCCGCGCGGTTGTAACCAATGCGCAGGTGGCGCTGAACCAGGGAAATAGACGGCCGGCGGGTCTTGACGACGATCTCCACCGCCTGGTCGTAGAGCGGGTCGGCCTCGCTGCCCTCCCCGCCTTCACCACCGCCGAGCAGATCGCCGCCCTCTTCTTCGGAGGGCGTCAGCACGCCTTCGATGTAGTCGGGCTCGCCGGTGGCCTTCAGGAACTCGACCACCTTGTGGACCTCGTCGTCCGCCACGAAAGCACCGTGGGCACGGGTCGGCAGGCCGGTGCCCGGTGCCAGGTAGAGCATGTCACCCATGCCCAGCAGGCTCTCTGCCCCCATCTGATCGAGAATGGTGCGGGAGTCGATCTTGCTGGAAACCTGGAAGGCCATGCGGGTCGGGATGTTGGCCTTGATCAGGCCGGTGATCACGTCCACGCTGGGGCGCTGGGTGGCGAGGATCAGGTGGATACCGGCCGCCCGGGCTTTCTGGGCCAGGCGGGCGATGAGTTCCTCGATCTTCTTGCCGACGACCATCATCAGGTCGGCCAGCTCGTCGATGACCACCACGATGTAAGGCAGCTTGTCGAGCGGCTCGGGACTTTCCGGGGTGATCGAGAACGGGTTCTTCAGCGGCGCGCCCGCCTTGGCCGCCTCGGCCACCGCCTTGTTGTAGCCCGCCAGGTTGCGCACACCGACCGCCGACATCAGCTTGTAGCGCTTCTCCATTTCCGCTACGCACCAGTTGAGCGCGTTGGCGGCGTGCTTCATGTCGGTGACGACCGGCGCCAGTAGATGCGGGATGCCCTCGTAGATGGACAGTTCGAGCATCTTCGGATCGACGAGAATCAGGCGGACGTCGCTCGGCTCGGACTTGTAGAGCAGCGACAGGATCATCGCGTTGATGCCCACCGACTTGCCCGAGCCGGTCGTACCCGCCACCAGCAGGTGGGGCGTCTTGGCGATGTCCGCCACCATCGGCTGGCCGCCGATGTCCTTGCCCAGCGCCACGGTCAGCGGCGAGGTCATGTCGTGGTAAGCGCGGGAACCGAGGATTTCCGACAGGCGCACGGTCTGGCGCTTGGGATTGGGCAACTCCAGCGCCATGCAGGCCTTGCCCGGCACCGTCTCGACGACACGGACGCTGACCAGCGACAAGGCCCGGGCCAGATCCTTGGCCAGGTTCACTACCTGGCTGCCTTTCACCCCCACCGCCGGCTCGATCTCGAAACGGGTGATCACCGGACCCGGATAGGCCGCCAGTACCTTCACCTCGACGCCGAAATCAGCCAGCTTGCGCTCGATCAGGCGGGACGTGAATTCCAGCGTCTCGACGGACGGCGGCTCGACGTCGTGGGACGGCTCGTCGAGCAGCGACAGCGGCGGCAGTGCGCCACCCGGCAATTCGGTAAACAGATGCGGCTGGCGCTCCTTTTCGACCCGCTCCGACTTTTCGACCTTTACGACGGCCGGCTCGATGCGCACCGGGGGCGGCGGGGCAACCTCTTCCTTCTTGCGCTTGGTCTCCACCACCTCTTCGCGCTTCTGCGCGATCTCACGACCGACGCGAC
Organism: Pseudomonadota bacterium; assembly: GCA_018241665.1. GTDB lineage: Bacteria > Pseudomonadota > Gammaproteobacteria > Burkholderiales > Rhodocyclaceae > Zoogloea. The sequence continues at coordinate 37,709 of JAFEDK010000002.1, read as the reverse complement.
GGTCTTCCCAGGTCTGGAAGCCGTTGGTGGCGAAAACCCACAAGCGCTCCAGGCCGGTGCCGAGCAGTTCGGAGGCCTCGACCCAGCTCACGCCGGAAAACAGGCTCAGGCCACCGGCGATGGTACCGAGCAGCAGCAGGGTTCCGCCGGTGAAGCCAAGGTATTGCAGAACCAGATTGCCGAGCTCAATGCCGATCACCCCACCGGGCTCCAGGGGCAAGGTCGCCTTGATCGAATGGAAGCGCATCGCCTCCAGTCCGCTGCTGGCGATCAGTACCATCACGAAACCGAACACGACGATGAAGAGGGAGCGCCGGTCGGCACCGAACACCAGTTTCAGCCGCCGGAATCCGATGGCCAGGCCGAAGCCCAGGAAGGCCACCCACCACCAGGCGGAAACGCCGAACAGATACAGAAGCAGATCCGACAGCCACGCGCCGAAACGACCGCCCGGATTGCTGACGCGCTCGACCTGCACCGCGTGGGACCAGCCCGGGTCAGCCTTCGAATAGCCGAACAGGATCATCGAGAAATACAGGGCCAGCACACCGAGGAACAGCCAGCGGGCTTCCTGCAACAGGCTGGCGATTTTTTCGGGCAGCGGAAGCGGGCGGGTGGAGGGAAGTTCTGACATGGGTCGGCGAGGGTCGGGCACTACGGATGCGATACCAAAAAAGCAAAAGCGCGGTTCGTCACCGCGCTTCGATTATAAACCAGGGTCTCTGGTCGTCCCTTCCCTGTCCGTCTGCGAATACGTAAGGAAGGATTTCCTGATCAGTCACAAGTCGTAGATCTTCTCTCGCAGGATCACACCGCCATCGGTCTCCTCGATCAGGCCGCGCAGCCCCAGGTCTTTCATCACCCGGCTGACCATCTCGCGGGAGGCCCCGATCATCTTGGCGATGTCCTGCTTGGAGATCTTTTTCTTGACCACCTTCACACCGTCGATCTCCTCCGACATCTCGAGGAGCAGGCGCGCCACCCGGCCATAGACGTCCATCAGCGCGAGGCTTTCGATCTTGCGGTCGGCGTCGCGCAGGCGGCGGGTGAGATTGCACATGACGTGCCAGGACAGCTCGAAGTTATCCTGCATCAGGCGCTTGAAATCCGTCTTGGCGATGGTCACCAGGTCGGACGGCGCCACCGCCACCACCGACGCGGAACGCGGGCTGTCATCCAGCACCCCCATCTCGCCAAACATTTCGCCCTGCCCCAGGATGGTCAGGATCACTTCGCGGCCATCTTCGTCGCTGACCATCACCTTCAGGTTGCCGGTCAGCACGAAGTACACGAAATCGGTGCGGTCGCCCTCATGAACCACCGCGGCCCCCCTTGGTACGCGCCGCATCATCGCCACGCGTGCCACGGTTGCCAGCCGGTCGTCGCTCAGGCCCTGGAAGATCGGGAAGGTCCTCAGGGCAATGGTGGACACGGAGCTGGTGACGGTCATAAAGCCTCTCCTCGGCGGGGCGCTAACTAATTTTTCGGCGACGTGACTAAATTGTCGTTCAACTGCTGCAATTAAGTATAAATCAAACTGACGTCATATCACGCTCGGCGGTGATGCCAATCACCGCTTGCCTACCCACAAATCCCAGCGCGGGCGGGAACCTCGGGCTTTATAATCGGTCTTCCTCGCCTCACAGACAAGAAAGACCCACGAAGATGGCTACCCGACACATCAAGCTCCTGATCCTCGGCTCCGGCCCCGCTGGCTACAGTGCCGCCGTCTATGCCGCCCGCGCCAACCTGAACCCGGTGCTGATCACCGGCATCGCCCAGGGCGGCCAGCTGATGACCACGACCGAAGTCGACAACTGGCCCGCCGACGCGGATGGCGTCCAGGGCCCGGAGCTGATGGCCCGCTTCGAGAAGCACGCGCTGCGCTTCAACACCGAAATGATCTTCGACCACATCCACACCACCCACCTGGCGGAAAAGCCGATCCGCCTGGTCGGCGATGCGGGCGAGTACACCTGCGACGCGCTGATCGTCGCCACCGGCGCCAGCGCCCAATACCTCGGCCTGCCGTCCGAGGAAGCCTTCTCCGGCAAGGGCGTGTCGGCCTGCGCCACCTGTGACGGCTTCTTCTACCGCAACCAGGAAGTCGCCGTGGTCGGCGGCGGCAACACTGCCGTTGAAGAGGCACTGTACCTGGCCAACATCGCCAGCAAGGTCACCCTCGTGCACCGCCGCGACAAGTTCAAGGCCGAGCGCATCCTGGTGGACAAGGTTCACGACAAGGTTGCAGCCGGCAAGATCGAGCTGGCCCTCGACTCCACGCTGGATGAAGTGCTGGGCGACAAGACCGGCGTCACCGGCATGCGCATCAAGAGCGTCAAGACCGGCGAAACCCGCGATGTCGAGCTGAAGGGCGTGTTCATCGCCATCGGCCACAAGCCCAACACCGACATCTTCGAAGGCCAGCTGGAGATGGAGAACGGCTACATCGTCACCAAGGGCGGCCGCGAGGGCAACGCCACCGCCACCAGCGTGCCGGGCGTGTTCGCTGCCGGCGACGTGCAGGACCACATCTACCGCCAGGCCGTCACCAGCGCCGGCACCGGCTGCATGGCCGCGCTCGATGCCGAGCGCTACCTGGACAGCCTGGGCCTGGCCGGCTAAGACCGCCGCAAGGGCACCCGAACGGACCGGGGCAACCCGGTCCGTTTCCATTTGGATCCCCGCTTTTCACGACCATGTCCAAGGACAAGCGCCCCACCGGACTCGACGCCCTCAAGGCGATCCGGCACCAGGTACCGAACAGCACGCTGAAGACGGTCATTACCCGTCCGGCTGCCGCCCCGGCACGCCCGGCGGCAACGGAGCCGCCCGCCGAAGACGACGCAGCCTTCTTCCGCAAGCAGGTCGGCGCCCTGCAGCCCGTACGTGGCCAGGACCGGGCCGAGATCGCCAGGCCCAAGCCCACCCCAAAACCGCGCCCGCAGATCATCGAGCCGGAACCGGAAATGCCCCGCCGGCCCAAGCGCATCGACGAGAACGATCCGTCCGCGGTGTTCCGCGCCGCCCTCGGCGACATCGCCCCGATCAAGGATTTCAACCGCGTCGACCTGAGCGGCCAGCGCCAGCAGGCCAATCCCCAGGTCCGCGCCCTCGATGACTGGGAAGCCCCGGAAGCCGCCGTCGACGAGCGCGCGCTGCACGACCCCGCCGAACTGTTCCGCCACATCGCCGGCAAGGTCGCACCACTGAAAGACAAGAACCTCGCCGCAGTGGCCAAGCCGATGCCCGCCCCCCTACCTCGCAAGCGCGAGGAGGACGAGCGGGAAGTCCTGCGCGAAGCCCTGGAAACCCCGCTGAGCTTCGAGGACCGCCTCGACATGGGTGACGAGGCCGCCTACCTGCGGGTCGGCCTGCCGCGCCGGATCCTCACCGACCTGCGCCGCGGACGCTGGGTGGTCCAGGGTGAGCTGGACCTGCACGGCCTGACCCGCGACGAGGCCCGTGCCACCCTGGCCCACTTCATCGCCCAGGCCCTGCAGCAAGGCCGCCGCTGCCTGCGCGTGATCCACGGCAAGGGCCACGGCTCACCGGGCCGCATACCGGTCCTCAAGCACCTGTCCCGCGGCTGGCTGGCCCAGCGGGAAGACATCCTCGCCTTCTGCCAGGCCCGGCCCCATGACGGCGGCGACGGCGCACTACTGGTGCTCCTGCAAGCCGGCGGCTCTCCGCGCGGCTGAATCCACGCCGGCGCAGCCCTCCGCCGGCCGGAATTTTCGCCTTACATTTCAGTATCTTCTAATACTCCCCCGCGAACCCGGCCCTTTGGTGAGGTTCGCGGGCTGGTCTTTGGCGATTCTTGCCCGCGGTCAATTTTTTTCCGCGCCAACCCTCCTACAGTGCGCTGCGACAGATTGCCGCAGGGGCTGAGCGTCGCAGCCGGCGCCCCTCCCCGCCGGGTCTGGACATGCAGCCCGCATTCCGCGGCCCGCTCGCACTCAGCTTAGGGACATACGGAGACCATCAACAATGAGTATCGAAGACATCAAGCACGACGACGCCAACCCCGTTCCGGCGCGCCGCAGGTTCCTGAACTCCGCCGCCCTCGCCGGCCTGGCCGGTGCCGGCCTGTCCGTCGGCTTGTCCGCCTGCAAGCAGGAAGCCGCTGCCCCCGCCGGCACGCCGGCTGCAGCCCCGGCCGCCCATGGCGCAGGTGAATTCGGCAAGTACGAAGTGCCCCCCGGCCAGCTCGACGAATACTATTCCTTCTCCAGTGGCGGCCACTCCGGCGAAGTGCGCATCTACGGCATGCCCTCCGGCCGCCTGTTCAAGCGCATCCCGGTCTTCAACATGGACTGCCTGATCGGCTGGGGCATCACCAACGAATCCAAGGCCATCATCGGCACCAAGCCGGACGGCAGCCTCAAGTACCACACCGGCGACACCCACCACGTTCACCAGTCCTACACGGACGGCATGTACGACAGCAAGTACATCTTCGTGAACGACAAGATCCACAGCCGTCTGGCCCGTATCCGCATGGATACGATGGAAACCGACAAGATCATCGAGCTGCCGAACATCCAGGGCTTCCACGGTACCTTCCCGGACAAGCGCGACCCGGTGGACGAGAAGATCAACCACACCACCCGCGTGTTCTGCGGCGCCGAGTTCTCCATTCCGTTGCCCAATGACGGCAACGACATGAACGACCCGACCAAGTACCACTCCCTGTTCACCTGTGTGGATTCGGAGTCGATGGAAGTGCGCTGGCAGATGCTGATCGACGGCAACTGCGACCTCGTCGCCACCTCCTACGACGGCAAGCTGGCCGCCACCAACCAGTACAACACCGAGATGGGCGCCCACTACCAGGACATGATGTCCTCCGAGCGCGATGCCTGCCTGTTCTTCAACATCGCCCGTATCGAAGAAGCAGTCAAGGCCGGCAAGACCCGGACCTACGGCAGCTCCAAGGTGCCCGTGGTGGACGGCACCAAGGCCGCCAACCAGGACCCGAAGACCGCCCTCACCTGCTACGTGCCGATCCCGAAGAACCCCCACGGCGTCAACGCCAGCCCGGACGGCAAGTACTTCGTGTGTTCCGGCAAGCTGTCGCCGACGGCCACCGTCATCCAGCTCGACCTCGTGCTGAAGTGGTTCGACGGCGACCTGAAGGACGCCCGCGAGGCGGTGGTTGCCGAACCGGAAATCGGCCTCGGCCCCCTGCACACCGGCTTCGACAACAAGGGCAACGCCTACACCACCCTGTTCCTCGACAGCCAGATCGTGAAATGGAACGTGGAAGCGGCGATCCAGTCCTTCAAGGGCGACAAGAACGCCAAGGTCGTACTCGACCGCGTGGACGTGCATTACCAGCCCGGCCACGGCTTCACCTCGATGGGCGAGACCAAGGCGCCGGACGGCAAGTACTTCCTGTCCGACAACAAGTTCTCCAAGGATCGCTTCCTGCCCGTCGGCCCGCTGCACCCGGAAACCGCCCAACTCATCGACATCAGCGGTGACAAGATGAAGGTGGTGGCCGACCACGCCGTGTGGTCCGAACCCCACGACTCCATCATCGTCAAGCGCGAGCTGATCAAGACCCGTCAGGTCTACAACCTGGACGAGTTCCCCAACGCCGTGAAGGACCCGAAGGAGTCCGGCGTCGAGCGCAAGGGCAACAAGGTCACGGTCAAGATGGTGTCCCAGGCACCGGCCTTCAGCCTGCCGGAATTCACCGTCAAGAAGGGCGACGAAGTCACCCTCATCCTCACCAACCTGGACAAGGTCGAAGACTTGACCCACGGCTTCGCGATTCCGAAGTACGACATCAACTTCATCGTGAACCCGCTGGAAACCAAGTCCGTCACCTTCAAGGCCGACAAGCCGGGCGTGTACTGGTGCTACTGCACGAACTTCTGCCACGCCCTGCACCTCGAAATGCGTAGCCGCATGATCGTGGAGAAGTAAGGCCCTCCAGCAAACCGTTCCTTATCGAAGAAGCAACTTGGGGAGACGTCCGCGTCTCCCCTTTTTTTGCCTCGAAGTGCAATCCAGGCTGCTCCTTGTGGGGGCTGCTCCTTGTGGGGGCTGCTCCTTGTGGGGGCTGCTCCTTGTGGGGGCTGCTCCTTGTGGGGGCTGCTCCTTGTGGGGGCTGCTCCTTGTGGGGGCGAATTCATTCGCCCGCAGTGCGTCGCTCCATCTCCGCGGTCGAATGAATTCGCCCCCACAGGCCATCACTTCACCGGCCATCACCTCAGCTGCAATCCGCCCCACCCGCCAAGACCCCTGCGCGGCCCGCCGTCCAGGGCAAATTGACTCAGCTTAAGGCGCTCGCCGCCACACATCCTCACAATCGGCGGACATCCTGATCGAGCGGAGTCACCGATGTTTGCCCTGCGCGCCCTGCGCCGCTTTCTCCCCGCCCTGGCCGGACTCGTCATTGCCAGCGCGGTCCATGCCGACACCTACGAGGTCAAGCTCCCCCCCGAACTCGGCACGTCGCCGAAAATGTGCGACTACGCCCCCTGCGCCGAGGTCATGCCCGGCGCCACCAGCTTCTCGGAACGCAAGGGCCAGCCCCCCTTCGTCGAAGCCTACAAGGACGAAGGCGGCCAGAAAAAGCTCCTTGGCTATGTGATGCTGTCCACCGACATCACCGACACACCGGCCTACTCCGGCAAGCCGGTGGTAACGCTGATCGGCATGGACACCGCCGGCAAGTTCGTCGGCGTGAAGATCCTCAAGCACTCAGAGCCGATCCTGCTGCTCGGCATTCCCGAATCCCTGCTGATCAAGTTCAACAATCAGTATCTGGGCAAGTTCGTCGGCGACAACATCGAGATCGGCAGATCGCGCCCCGACGAGAACATCATCGGCCTCGACGCGATCACCGGCGCCACCGTCACCGTCATCGCGCAGAACCAGGTGATGATGACCTCCGGCACCACGGTTGCCAAACAGGTCGGCATCCTCAAGCCGGTGATCCGCCCGCAGGCCAAGTTCCCGCCCGCCACGGGCACGCCGTCGTGGAGCGAACTGGTCGCCGACGGCAGCGTGCAGCGCCTCACCGTAAAGCCCGAGGAAGTCGGCCTGAAGGGCGATGGCCCCTACATGGACCTGTGGTTCGGCTACCTCAACCAGCCCGCCATCGGCCAGGCCATCCTCGGCAAGGACGGCTACGCCAGCCTGATGAGCCGCCTGAAGGACGGCGAACACGCCATCTTCATCATCAAGCCCGCCGGCATGGACTCCTTCAAGGGCTCCGGCTTCGTACGCGGCGGAATCTACGACCGCGTACAGGTGCGCCAGGACAAGGACGCCTTCACCTTCCGCGATCTGGACTACGTCAACCTGTGGAGCGTCGCCGCCGCCGGTGCGCCGGCCTTCAGCGAATCGGCGATCTTCATCATCCGCGGCAAGGGCTTCTCCGCCGCCTATCCGTGGCGGCTGGTCTTCCTCGGCAACAAGATCGACAAGGAAACCGCCGCCAAGACCTTCGCCAACTTCGACAAGGAATACTGGCTGGCCGACAAATACCTGGAAGGCGGCCGCCCGGTCGTGATCAAGCCCGATCCGACCTGGCTCAAGGTGTGGAAGGAACGTGCCGTCGAGATCGCCGGCTTCGTCGTCTTCCTGCTCGCCATCTCCGCCGCCTACGCCAGCCGCGACAAGCTGGTCCGACGTGCCAACCGCCAGCGCCGCTGGCCGGTCAATGCCTTCAAGTACACCGGCTGGGTGATCTCCATCGGCTTCGTCGGCTTCTCGGCCATGGCCCAGCCGTCCATCACCCAGGTGCTTACCTGGTTCCACAGCCTGCTGTTCCAGTGGAAGTGGGAGCTGTTCCTGTCCGACCCGCTGATCTTCGTGTTCTGGGTCTTCATCATCGTCACCGTCTTCATCTGGGGACGCGGCTTCTTCTGTGGCTGGCTGTGCCCCTTCGGCTCCCTGTCAGAACTGCTGTTCCGCCTCGGCCGGCTGGTCGGTCTCAAGCGCTTCCAGTTCCAGTTGCCCAAGCCGCTGCACGACAAGCTCAAGTGGGTGAAGTACGTGGTCTTCTTCGGCCTGCTGGCGGTGTCCTTCTTCAGCATGGGCCTGGCCGAGAAGCTGGCCGAGGTGGAACCCTTCAAGACCACCTTTCTGGTCGGCATCACCAACCGCAGCTGGCCCTACAGCCTGTTCGCGGCCGGTCTGCTGGGCCTGTCGATCTTCACCGAGCGGCCGTTCTGCAAGTACCTGTGCCCCCTCGGCGCCTCGCTGGCGATGCCGACCACCTTCCGCTGGTTCGGCCTCAAGCGCAAGGACGAATGCACCTCGTGCAAGGCCTGCGCCAAGGGCTGCGGCTCCCAGGCCATCGACGCCAAGGGCAATATCGACCAACGTGAATGCATGCTGTGCCTGGACTGCATGGTGCTCTACTACGACGACCACGCCTGCCCGCCGCTGGCCCAGGAACGCAAGCGCCGCACCAAGGCCGGCCAGCCGCTCACACCGATCAACGGCAAGGGCTACTTCATCCCCATCCATCAAGTGCCGGCCGAACCGCAGAAGAAAGGAGCCACGGCATGACCATCGCCGACCGCAACGAACTGCGCCAGCCCGCCTACGGCGAAGCCCACGGCTTGCCCTGGCTCGTCGCCGAAATCCGCGACCACCTGTGGCCGTGGGCCGGCAAGGGCCAGCCAGCCCGCAAGGCGATCCAGGGGGCCGGCTTCGCGCTGGCCATCGCGGCCACGCTGGCCTGGGTGATGGCCGCGCTCGGCCGCCTGGAAGCCGGCGCCATCATCGGCTGGTGGTTCGGCTGGAGCGTCTTCGAGGTGCTGGTCCGCCTCGACGCCAAGCCCTACGTGAAGGAAGGCCCCTGGTGGGGCCGCCTGTACCGCCGCGCGACCGTGATGGACATGATCTGCTACGTGAGCTTCAAGAACCTGCTGATCGGCGCCGTGCTCTTCATCGCCCTGAAGGCGGCGGGCGTGCTGATCGTGTAAGCCCCATGCCGGATTTGACAGGCCGCCCCAGCCCGGCCTTCATCGGACTATCCTGAAAGAAGAAATCCCTGTCCCACATGGGGGCGAATGGATTCGCCCCCGCTCCACGCCATAGCGGAACAACGGCAACACTTGACGATGGCAGAGCCCGTCGAAATGGAGAGCCAAAGGAAGTTGTCGCTTTTGAGTCTTTGCTTGCAGATGCTGCGGGCAGGATGCATCGTTCTCGCCGTCTTCACCGGCTGGCCGGCGCGTGCAGCACCGTCTTCCGCCACCATCCTCGTCTATCACCGCTTCGGCCCGCAGGTGGCCGACAGCATGACGACCCGCACCGAAGTCTTCGTCGCCCAGTTGGCGGGACTCCGGCGCGCCGGCTACACCGTCGTCCCCCTCGCCACCGTCGTCGATGGCCTGGCCGGCCGTGTGTCGCTGCCGTCCAAGGCGCTGGCCATCACCGTCGACGACGGACATCGCACGGTTTACACCGACCTGCTACCGATCATCCGTCGGGAACACCTTCCCGTCACGCTGTTCATCTACCCGTCGGCCATCTCCAACGCCAGTTATGCAATGACCTGGGAGCAGCTGCAGGAGCTGCTCGCCACCGGCAGCGTGAGCATCCAGTCGCACACCTGGTGGCACCCGGACTTCCGGATCGAGCGGCGGCGGCTGGACCCTGCAGCCTACCGGCAGTTTGTCCGCAAGCAGCTCGACACCCCCCGCCGGATTCTGCAGAGCCGGCTCGGCGTCGATGCGGTCTATCTTTCCTGGCCCTTCGGTATCGTGGATGCCGGACTGGAAGATGCCGCCAGGGACGCCGGCTACCAGGCGGCCTTCACCCTCGGCGAGCGCCGCGCCACCGCCCGCGATTCACCGCTGGCCTTGCCGCGTTACCTGATCGCCGACCGGAGCGGCGTCAGTGGGCTGCTCCACAACCTGCAGGCCGGGGAAGGTTCCGCAAGCGGAGCACGACCATGAAAAGAACCTGTAAGTACGCGCTGATCTTCCTCGCCCTGCTGCTGCTCGCCACCGAAGTCCAGGCGTGCACCGGCCTGGTCATCGATGCCGGCAGCGGCAAGCCCCTGGCCGGGGCACTGGTCACCCGCGGCAAGGACGTGCTGACGACGGGTGCCGACGGCCGCTACGCCTTTCCCGGCACCTGCGCCACGGTGGCCGCCCGCGCCATCGGCTACCGCCGTGCGTCGGTCATGCCCCCCGACGGAGAGTCCGCACCAACGATGCGGCTCGCCGCGATCCGCCCGAAAGCCCTGTACCTGTCCTTCTGGGGCATCGGCCACCAGGGCCTGCGCGACGCCGCCCTCGAGCTGATCGAACGCACCGAGCTCAATGCCCTGGTGATCGACGTGAAGGGCGACCGGGGCGGCATCCCCTACCCGACCACCGTCGCGATGGCCGACGCCGTCGGCGCGCGCCACACGACAACCATCGCGGACATGGGCAAGCTGCTCGCCCAGCTTCGGGAAAAGCACATCTACCTGATCGCCCGCATCGTCGTCTTCAAGGACGACCCCTTCGCCAACGCCCATCCTGAATGGGCCGTCCGGACTGCCGGCGGCGCGCTCTTCCACGACAGGGAAGAACTGGCCTGGATCGATCCCTCGCGCCAGGAGGCCTGGAACTACAGCCTGGACCTGGCCGTGGAGGCCGCCCGCCTGGGCTTCGACGAGATCCAGTTCGACTACGTGCGTTTTCCCGATACGCCGGGCCTGGTCTTTTCCGTCGCCAATACGGAGGCCAACCGCATCGCCGCCATTTCCGGCTTCCTGGCCGCGGCACGACAACGCCTCCTGCCGTACAACGTCTTCGTGGCAGCCGACATCTTCGGCTACGTGTTCTGGAACACCAACGACACCCAGATCGGGCAGAAACTCGAGGTGCTGATCAACCGCCTCGACTACCTGTCGCCGATGCTCTACCCATCGGGCTTCAAGTTCGGGATTCCGGGCTATCCGAACCCGGTCGCCAACCCTTACGAGATCGTCCACCTCACGCTCAAGCACGGCCTCGAGCGTACCGGCATCGCCCCGTTGAGGCTGCGCCCCTGGATCCAGGGCTTCCGCGACTATGCCTTCGACCACCGAGCCTTCGACGGTCCGGAGATCCGCCAGCAAATCGACGCGGCGGAAAAGCTCGGCACCAACGGCTGGATGCTGTGGAACCCCCGCAACACCTACTCCGCCGACGGGCTCGGCAAGAAATGAAGAAGCTCACGTCGCCACCTCACGGGCCGAGACTGCAAGCCCCTCTCCGTAGGGGCAAATTCATTCGCCCACGGACTTCGAATAAGCGACTGCGGGCGAATGAATTCGCCCGCACCATGCTTGGACGACTCTGGCTGCTGCTTGTGCTGACCCTGTCCTTAAGCGCCTTCGCCGGCCAACTCGACGAACGCCGGCTCGATGCGCTCATTACCCCGATCGTCGAAGCCGAGATCGCCGCCAAGCACATTCCCGGCGCGGTGGTGCTGGTCGGTGAAGGCGAGACGGTGGTCTACCGCCATGCCTTCGGCCAGCGTGCACTCATACCGGCGCCCGAGCCGATGACCGTCGACACGATCTTCGATCTGGCCTCCCTGACCAAGGCCGTCGCCACCGCGCCCGCCGTGCTGCAACTCGTCGAGCGCGGCCTGCTCAGCCTCGACGCCCCGGTCGCCCGCTACTGGCCCCGGTTCGCCGCCCAGGGCAAGGAGGCGATCACCGTCCGCCAGTTGCTGTCCCACACCTCCGGGCTTCCCGCCGGCATGGACATCCGCCAGGCCCAGGGCCCTGAGGATCTGCTCGCCCGCATCGCCGCGCTCAAGCAAGGCGGACGCGCGGGTGGCGACCCGCTGTACAGCGACGTCAATTTCATCGTGCTCGGCGAGCTCGTGCGCCGCGCCTCCGGCCTGCCCCTCGACGAATACTGCCGGCGCCGGCTGTTCCAGCCCCTTGGCATGCACGACACCGGTTTCCTGCCGCCGGCAGCCCGACGGCCACGCATCGCACCCAGCACCTGGAGCGGCGGAGAGGTGCGCCGTGGCGTCGTACACGACCCCCTCGCCGCCCGCCTCGGCGGCGTCGCCGGCAATGCGGGCCTGTTCGGCACCGCCGACGATCTGGGGCGCTTTGCCCGCGCCGTACTCGACCAGGATCCCGCCCTGCTGAAGCCCGCCTCGCTCCGGGGCCTCTTCGTACCCCAGACCTACCCGGCCGCCTCGCCGCGCAGCCTGGGCTGGCGCCCACAGGCTCCGCTGGCCGCCAACCGCGCCGCGCTGCCGCCCTTCGGCGCCATCGGCCACCTGGGCTATACCGGCACCGGGCTGTGGATCGATCCCCTGTCCGGCGTCTATGTGGTGATCCTCAGCAATCGCGTCCATCCAGACGGCGGCGGAGATGCGGCACCGCTACGGGCACGCGTCATCGAGGCCGTCGCCGCATCCCTGCCGGCCTTGCCGGCGGAGCGCATCGCCTCGGCCTACCCCGAACTGGGCGAGCGGGTGGAGCCCTACATCAGCAAGGCAGTCCCGCAGCCGGTCAAGACCGGCATCGACGTACTCGAAGCGGATGCCTTCGCCCCCCTGCGCGGCCTGCGCATCGGCTTGCTGACCAACCGCAGCGGCGTGGATGCCAGCGGGCGGCGGAGCATCGACGTGCTGGCCCGGGCCTCCGGGGTCACGCTTGCCGTGCTGTTCAGCCCCGAGCACGGACTCGCCGCCGACCGGGAAGGGCGCATCGGCGACGACAGCGACAGCCTCAGCGGCCTGCCGGTGCACAGCCTGTATGGCGCCACCCGCCGCCCGACAGCGGCAATGCTCGACGGCCTCGACGCCGTGGTAGTGGACCTGCAGGACGCCGGCACCCGCTTCTACACCTACGCCAGCACCCTCGCCTACCTGATGGAGGCCGCTGCCGCACAGGGCGTGCGCGTCATCGTGCTGGACCGCCCCAACCCGCTGCGCGCCGACCGGGTGCAGGGCCCGCTGCTCGACGCGGAGCGCCGCGGCTTCACCGGCTACTGGCCGCTGCCGCTGCGCCACGGCCTGACCCTCGGCGAATTCGCGCGCCTGTTCCGGGCCGAAGCCAGGGTGGACGTACAGTTGCAGGTAATCCCGATGCAGGGCTACCGCCGTGACATGTGGTACGACGATACCGGCCTGCCCTGGCTGCCGCCGTCGCCCAACTTGACCAGCCTCGCTGCAGTCGAGCGCTATTCCGGCGTCGGCATCGTCGAGGGCGCCGAAGTATCGGTCGGCCGCGGCACGCCGACGCCCTTTGAAGTGCTTGGAGCGCCATGGATCGACGGCCCGCGGCTGGCGAACAAACTGAACGCCCTGCACCTGCCCGGCGTGCGTTTTGGCGCCACGCGCTTCCAGCCTGTGGCGGGCCCTTACGCGGGGGAAAACTGCAATGGTGTCCGGATCATCGTCGATGACCGCGACGCCGTTGACATGCCGACCCTCGGCATTGCCCTCGCCGCCAGCCTGCACCGCCTCGATCCCCGCCACTTCACGCTGGAGCGGATCCTCGGCAACCTGGGCAGCCGTGCCACCCTCGAGGCAATCCGCGCCGGCACGCCGCCCGCGGCCATTGCCGCCGCCTGGCACGACGAACTGACCACTTATCTCGCCCGCCGGGCGGCCTTCCTGCTTTACGAATGAGCCGGCGCGTACCGCAGCGACCCGCTCAAGACTTGCGCTCCAGCTCGTCGTAGGCCGACAACGTGACTCCCGCGCCGGCCAGCGCCTCGCGCAGGTGCTTGACTTCCTGCTTGGTGAACTCGTTACCGTGGTGCGGGTGATGGATGAAGAACTCGTGCCGGTTCAGCACGATGCGGAAACGCGCCCCGTGATTCGGCTCGACGTCCGCCCCCAGGTGATTCAACAGGGATTCCACTTCACGCCACTGGATATTGCTGCTGAGCGGGTCGCGAAAGATCGCCTCCAGCACGTTCCGATGCTTGTGACTCATGGCCTGCTCCTCCCGTTGTCGACACAAGCATTCTTGCACCATCACCGCGCCAATGGCAGCGCTGTGGCGAAGCTGACACACCCGGCAACAGACAGGAGGTGTCACTCTGCAGGGAATGAAGAGCAGCCGTGATGTAAATGACAAGCGTCACTGCCAACCCGGCGATAATGCGAAGCCTGGTCAGCCCAGCATGAACCGACAACAGACCATGAACGCTTTCCCCGACCAACAACCCGAGCCCTCCGCCCAATCGACGACATCCGGTTCCGAACTGGTACGCCTGCAGCAACTCGGCAACTGGTACGAAAAGGCCCTGCGCTTCTCCAACATCGGCCTGTATCGCTGGGAATCCGCCAGCGACAAGTGGTTCTGGTCGGACAAGGTCTTCGAGATTCGCGGTTTTCCCAAGGACGAGCATTACGTCAGCCCGGAAGCCTTCTATGCCCGCGTCCATCCGGACGACCGGGCGCGCCTGCTGGCGGCGGAAATCGCCTGCAAGAATGGGGATGCCCCGCTCAACGCCGAGTACCGCTTCGTCCTGCCCTCCGGCGAGGAGCGCTGGCACCGGGAACTCGCCGATCGCGTGGTTTACGGCGATGGCAGCGGTGAAGCGCTGTTCGGCGCCCTGATGGACATCACGGACCAGAAGCGCGCCGAACTGGCCCTTGCCGAGCAGCAGGAATACCTCGAGTCCGTCGTCGCCGAGCGCACGATGGCCCTGCGCATCGCCAAGGAAGCCGCGGAGAGTGCCCACCGGGCCAAGAACATGTTCATCGCCAACGTCAGCCATGAGTTGCGCACGCCACTGAACGGGATCATGGGCATGACCGATATCGCGATGCGGAAGAGCGACGACCCGAAGGTGAAGGACTGCCTCGGCAAAGCGCGCATCTCGTCCCAGCGCCTGCTGTCGCTGATCAACGACCTGATCGACATCGCGGACATCGAGGCCGAACGGGTCGTGCTCGAACACCAGCCCTTCCTGCTGGCCGACATCTGCAAGGAAGTGGTCCAGATCATCCAGCCCGCGGCCAGCCGCAAGGGGCTGGAATTCCGCATCGACATCACCCCGGCGCTGGCGGCGCGGCCACTCGTCGGCGACGCGCCCCGCCTGACCCAGGTGGTGTTGAATCTCGCCGACAACGCGGTCAAGTTCTCCACCCAAGGGCGCATCGACATCCGCTTTTGCGTGGAACGGGAGACGGACAGCGTGCTCATGCTGCGCTGCGATGTGCAGGACACGGGGATCGGCATCTCGACGGCGGATCAGGCCCGGCTATTCACCCTCTTCGAACAGGGGGACAGCTCGTCCACCCGCCGCTATGGCGGAACGGGGCTCGGCCTGGCCCTGAGCCGCAAGCTGGTCCATCTCATGAACGGAGAAATCGTGGTGCATAGCCAGCCCGGCGCCGGCTCGACCTTCCGCTTCACCAGCCAGCAAACCGTGGCCTGAGGTACGCCCATCAGGACACGCATGATCCAGACCGTCCCACGACGCCCACGACCACCAACGATATCCGCCCCGACTGAATTACCGCATTGACGACCATGCGTAGACTCCGCTTTCCCCGCCTCGGCATGCGGGTGTGGCTGCTGGTGCTGGCCACCCTCGGCGTGATCCCCTTCTTCCTGTTCTCCGTCTACACCGTCTTCGAAATGAATGCGGCCCGGCACACGGCGATGGAGGTCGGCCTGCAGCAACGCACCGAGGCCGCCGCCAGCGCCGCCAACGAACGCCTGAAAATGGCCCTCGGCCAGCTCAACGGCATCGCCACCTCCGCCTCGGCGCAGAACGGGGACCTGAAGGGCATCTACGATCACGCCAAACGGGTCATCAACCTGAACCCGGATGCCACCTCGATCACCTTGCTCGCCGCGGACGGGCGCAGCCTGTTCTCCACCGCCAGCCCCTTCGGCAGCCCGACGCCGGCGGTAGGCAGCCCGGAGGATGTGGAGCGCGTGTTCGCGACCGGCAGGCCCATCGTGTCCGGCGCGCTGAAGAACCTTACCTCCGGCCGCTTCGAAATTGCCCTGAACGTGCCGGTCTTCCTGAATGGCCGTCCCACCGCCTGCCTGCGCATGAATCTCGCGGCGGAATCCTTCAACCGGCTCCTCGTCGACCAGCGTTTCCCCGGTGACTGGACCGGCGTCATCGTCGATGAGCAGGGTCTGGTGCTGGCCCGCTCCCGGGTTCCCGACGAATTCATCGGCAAGAGGATCTCGCCGACGGTGCAGCGGGCTCTCGATCAAGGCCAGCACGGGGTCTTCGAGGCCTCCACACTGGACGGCGTGCGGGTCAACACCACGGTCACCTACGTGTCGGACTGGGGCTGGCGGGTCATCGTCGGCGCTCCGGTGGACGCGCTCAACCCCACCTTCTACAACCCGCTGCGCAAGCTGCTGCTGGTCGGCCTCGGCTGCGCCGCCTTCGGGGCCCTTGGCGCCCTGTGGCTCGCCCGCACCCTGACCCGGCAGATCGCCTTGCTTGCCGAAGTACCGCGTGCATTGCAGCGGGGCGATGCCGTTCCCGCCCCGCGGACCTTCGTGCGCGAACTCCACGACATGCACGCCAGCCTGATCGAAGTGGAACAGCGCGAGCAGCGCATGAGCATCGATCTGCTCAACGCCACGGTACGCCATGAAGAACTCGCCGACATCCTCGACAACGCCGGGGTCGGCATCTCGCTGATCAAGGACCGGCGGATCCTTTGGGCCAACCGGAAGATGGGCGAGATTTTCGGCTACACACCCGCCGAAATGGAGAACCAGCCGACGCGCCTGTTCTACCGGAACGACGAGGACTACACCGGACTCGGCGAGACGTCCTATCCAGCGCTGGCCAAGGGGCAGCAACACACGCTGGAACTCCGCATGCACCACCGCAACGGAACGCCCCTGTGGATCAGGCTGTCCGGCCGGCCGCTGGTCGGCGCGCCGTCCGAACACGACAGCATCTGGATCCTCGAAGACATCAACGAGCAACGCGCCAGCGACCAGGCACGCCAACGCCAGCTCGCCGGCCTGAAGGCCCTCAATGAGCTGGGGGTCCTCCACTACGACGCCCTGGAAGAGGAGCTGCGGGCCATGCTGCGCATCGGCGTCACCCAGTTCGGGCTCGACATCGGCATCATCAGCCGCATCGACGGGGACCTCTACAAGGTGGTGTCCCAGGTCTCCCCGCCGGATACGCTGCAGGACGGCCAGGAATTCAATCTCCCTGACACCTACTGCGCCATCACCCTGGGCCGCGGCGAAGGCGTACTGGCCATTCCCCACATGGGCAGCTCACCCCACGCCGACCACCCCTGCTACAAGGCCTTCAAGCTCGAGGCCTATATCGGCGCCCCGGTCCATGTCGCCGGACGCCTGTATGGAACGGTGAATTTCAGCTCACCATCCCCTTACGGGCGGGAGTTCGACGAGCGGGACGAGGAGTTCATGCTGCTCATCAGCCGCTGGATCGGTGCCGCCATCGAAAGGCGCCAGGCTCAGGAACAGGTCGCAGAGACCGACGAGAAGCTCCGGGGCCTGTTCACGATGGCGCCGGTCGGCATCGCGCTGACCGACATGAATGGCCACTTCCTCGAGTTCAACGAAGCCTTCCGGCACATCTCCGGCTATTCGGAACCCGAACTGAAGGCCATCGACTACTGGGACCTGACGCCCGAGAAATACCGCGCCGCCGAAATGCAGCAGTTGGAATCCCTCGAGCGCACCGGCCAGTACGGCCCCTACGAAAAGGAATACCGGCGCAAAGACGGCAGCCTGGTCGCCATCCGGCTGAACGGCGTGACCATCAAGAGCGCCGACGGGAGCCGCTACATCTGGTCCCTGGTCGAGGACATCACCGAGGAAGTCCGGCGCGACGCCGAACTCACCCGCCACCGCGAACACCTGGAAGAACTCGTCGCCGAACGCACCACCGCGCTGTCCATCGCCAAGGAAGCGGCGGAGACCGCCAGCCGTGCCAAGAGCACCTTCCTGAGCAACATGAGCCACGAGATCCGCACCCCGATGAACGCCATCATCGGCTTCTCCCACATGCTCGCCCGCAGCGCCCTGGACCCCGTCCAGCGCCACCGGGTCGACCGGATCGCCA
Source organism: Pseudomonadota bacterium (assembly GCA_018241665.1). GTDB lineage: Bacteria > Pseudomonadota > Gammaproteobacteria > Burkholderiales > Rhodocyclaceae > Zoogloea. The sequence continues at coordinate 19,692 of JAFEDK010000002.1, read as the reverse complement.
ACGCTGCCAACCACCTGCTCGGCCTGCTCAACGACATCCTCGACCTGTCCAAGATTGAAGCCGAACGCCTGACCCTCGAGGCCACGCCCGGCAACCTGGCCAGCGTGCTGCACACCGTGGAGGACCTGCTCAGCGACAAGGCCACGGAAAAAGCCTTGCGCTTCGAGCTGTCCATCGACCCGGAACTCGAGGGCCTGACGCTGCTCTTCGATCCCTTGCGGCTGCAGCAGGTGCTGATCAACCTGATCGGCAACGGGATCAAGTTCACCGAACGCGGCGCCGTGCAGGTTTCGGTCACGGTCGAGGACCGGACGCCCGCCGATCTGAGCATCCGCTTTCAGGTCGTCGACAGCGGCATCGGCATCGCCACCGACCAGCTTCCCCGCCTGCTCTCCCCCTTCGAGCAGGCGGACGGCTCGACCACCCGCAAATACGGCGGGTCCGGCCTCGGGCTGTCGATCACCCGGCAACTGATCCAGCTGATGGGCGGGCAACTGGAAGTGGACAGCAGCATCGGCACCGGCAGCCGCTTCGCCTTCTCGCTCCGCCTCGCCCGCTCCCATGCCGGCGCCGCCCCGCTCCCTGCGCAAGCCACCCGCCGAAAAGCCCAGCCCTCAGAGCCAAGCGCCGCCGACGGACTCCGCGGGGCACATGTCCTGCTGGTCGAAGACGACCTGGTGAACCAGGAGATCACCCGCGAACTGCTGCGCGATGCCGGGATCAATGTCGACGTCGCGGACGATGGCCTTATCGCGCTCGACATGGCCCACGCCACCCGTTACGACCTGATCCTGATGGACATGCAGATGCCCAACATGGACGGCCTGAGCGCCTCGCGGGCCTTGCGTCAATTCGAGCTGCACCGGCACACGCCCATCGTGGCGCTCACCGCCAATGCCTTCGCCGAAGACCGGCAAAGCTGCCTGGAGGCGGGAATGAACGATTACCTCAGCAAGCCGTTCAATCCCGTCGATTTTTACCGGGTTCTCCAGAAGTGGCTGCATCCGGCACCACAGACCGGCCTGCCGCCCTCGCCCTCCTGAGGCCCGGCGGTTTGCCCGGCCTGCTGGCACTTTCGTTGCTCTCTGACCTCGATCGCCTCATCCCGAACACGAGAACGGAGCAACAACAATGCTAAGCAAGGACGAAGCCCTCGCCCGCCTGGCCAGCCACCCCCTGCCGGCCAACCCGTGGGTCTATGCGACCGACGACGCCATCATCATCAAGGCCGAATACACCGACACCATAGAGCGCATGCTGCGCTGGGTGCCCAAGGCCAGATGGAGCGCCCGCCAGCGCTGCTGGATCGTGCCGCTGGGCGGGCTGGAACTGGTCCGTTCGGTCATGCCGGAACTAAGCCGCCTCGCCGAGGCAATGCAGGACACCCCCTGCGCACCGGAAGCAGACCTGGACAGCGCCCCCGGCCAGATCAACGACGAGCAGGCCCGCAAACTGTTCCGCGACTGCGCCCGCAAGCTCTATGGCAGCGACTGGCAGCGGGAAACCGCCAGGGCGCTGGGGCGCGACGAAGCCACCCTGGCCTGCTGGCTGATCGGCGAAGGCGTCGTGGAAGCCACGCCCGAACAACTGCTGTGGGAGATGCTGGCGCTGATGCGCCAGCGCGTACAGGACATCGGCGCCACCGCCGACGCACTGGCGGCACGGGTCGGCCACCGCCAGTAAGCAGCAACGGGCCCGGCCGGATGCGGGGCCCGCCCCCCGCCTGGATCAGAGCGGCCGGACCTGATCCGCCTTCACCGTGAAGTGCAGCCCGTCCACCTGATCGAACAAGGCCGTCGGCACCTCGTAGAAGAACTGGTTTTCGTACCAGCACGCCGCGTAGGGCAGAAAGGCGGAGGTCTGCGGCAGTTCCAGCAGCGCCTCGCCGCCCGCGCACAGGGTGATGCCGAAACCGCTGTTGTCCGCCTCCGGCACGTTCTCGTCCCCGAAGACCTCGAACTGGACGATCACGCGGGCCGTCTCGACCGCCCCTTCCTGCGCCTTGGCCGCCGTGATGCGGATGTTCTGATAGCGGCGCCCGGCCTTGCTGCCGTCCGCGAACAGCTGCAGGAACTCGGGGAGCTTCCCCTTCTTGATCACCGTGCCCTCCAGCAGCGGCACCCCCAGTTGCGTCAGGCTCAGGCCCTTGGGCTTGGCAGGCGCCAGATCGATGTGTGTCGTGTTCTCGGCCAATGTGGGCACGATGCAGGTCTCCATGGAAGATTTGCGACAAAAACAGGGGCTGTTCCCCATGCATGTCGCAATCAAGCAGGTTCGATGCCACCGAATTCTGGCTGACCCAAGCCACAACGCAAGTCCATATCCCGGCGCTAATAGTGCACATCAGCTTCCGACGCTTCCGTTACGCCGCAAAGCCCCTAGACTCGGGCGCACACAACAAAGCTCCAGGAGGCAGACATGGCTTACCAGATCAAATCGATCCTCTACGCGTCGGACCTGACCCCGCGCTCCCCGGCAGTCTTCCGCCACGCCGTCGGACTGGCGGCGAAGTTCGAGGCAAAGCTCCACGCGATGACCGTTTCCCTGCCGGCCACCGGCCTGCCCTACATGGAATTCATGTCCGAGGAGAAATTCGACGCCATGCGCGCCGCCGGCCAGAGCAAGGACGAAGACCTGCTGCGCAAGCGCATCGAGGTCTTCAGCGAAGCCCACCCGGAGATGAACACGGAAGACGTGCTGGCGAGCATCCGCGCAGTGGAGGGCGACCCCGCCCGCTGCATCCTGGACATGGCCAAGCATGTACTGGCAGACGTGATCGTGATGGGCTCCCGCGGCCACAGCGCCATCGGCGAACTCATCCTCGGCTCCGTCGCCCACAAGGTCACGATGAAAGCCGACGTGCCGGTCATCCTCGTGCCGATAGACCGCTAAGAACGACGCCCTCCGGTCAAAGCCACTGGCTTGCCCTGTGGGGGTTGCCCTGTGGGGGTTGCCCTGTGGGGGTTGCCCTGTGGGGGCTGCCCTGTGGGGGCGAATTCATTCGCCCACGGAGCTTGTTTAACCAGCGTCAGGGCGAATGAATTCGCCCCCACAGTTTTCGTCGCCCCCCACAGTCTTCGCCCCCAACAAGAGATGCAAGAGGGAACGCAAGGGGCGCAACCCCGCCCCTTGGCCTCGTGATTACAGCGGACGCAGGCCGGTATGGACGATCGTCCCGACGTGCTCGCCGCGCAGCGCGGCGGTGATGCGGCCCGGCACCATGCCATTGACGACCTGCACGCGTTCCAGGTGACGGGCGTTGGCCATCACCTCGAGCAGCGCGCGGTCGAAGGGTAGCGTGCCGTCCTGCTTGGCGAGTTCCTCGGCACTGGTTTCACGCAGCAGTTGCGCCTGCGCCCCATCGGCCCCCTTCGGATCGGCGGAGTAAACGCCATCCACGTCCTCGACAATGGTCAGCCCCGCCGCGCCGAGTGCGTCGGCCAGCAAAAAGGCGCCAGTGTCGGCACGGTGCACCGGAATGCGCGACCCCGGAAACTCGTGGTGGTGATACGGAGGGAAGGCGCTGCCAACCACTGCACGGGCAGCCGCCAAGTGGATTGCCAGTTGGCTCGCGATGGTCGGATGCTCCACGTAGGACACCCCTTCCGGCGCCAGCAGCGATGCCAGGATATGACCGTTCTGCCCCGCCTCGCTGGCCGCCAGCGGCGCCAGGGAGCCGACCGGCAGGCCCAGATCGAGGCCCACGCCGTACAGGTGGCGGGCGCGGATGCCTGCGCCGGTGAGGATCAGCAGGCGGTGCTCGGGCAGCACCTTGCGCAGTTCCTCGACGATCGGCAGGATCGCCTCGGCGCCGCGGTCCATGATCGCCCGGCCGCCGATCTTGACGACCTGCAGCCACGGCAGCAGGCGGATTGGGCGAACGCCCGCAACGGGACGGACGAGATCGCCGTCGAGGAGGGTCTGACGCGCCAGCGGCGAGGCCAGATGTTTGGTGGTGTTGGTGGTTTCAGCCATGGCGGTTGTTCTCAGCTCGCGGTGATGAGGGTTCCGACGTGCTCGCCTGCGAGCGCGCGGGTCAGATTGCCGGGGACGAGGCCGTTCACAACCTGTACCTGGCGGACGTAGCGGGCATCCTTGAGCAGGTCGAGGACCGGGAACTCGAGGATGGAGTCGTGCAGCCCGGCCGCCTTCATCTCATCGACCGAGATCTTCGGAATGAACTTGGCGTCCTTCGAGGTCTTCGGATTGGCGGTGTACAGGCCGTCCTCGTCCTTCACGTAGATCATCGACTTGCAGCCGAACTGCTCGGCCACCAGGAAACAACCCGCATCGGTGCGGTACGGCGGAATCACGCCCTCGGCACCCGGACGGATCCACAGCTTGTACGGCGGCATGCCGCTGAAGACGACGCCATGCACCTCGGCCAGGAACAGCGGCACCGCCGACATGCCTGCGCTATCGACCATCGAAATACCGTGCTGGGCCAGCAGCTGCCCCAGCATCGCGGCGTTCTGGTCCGCCACCGAAGCCCCCAGCTGAGCCAGTACGCCGGCCGGCAGGTTGAGCCCCGCGGCGATCGAATAGAGGTGGCGCGCACGCGTGCCGGCCCCCGTACCGATCAGCAGCTTGTGGGCCTTGCGAGCCGCGACGATCTCCTCCACCAGCGGATACACCGCGGAGCGGCCGCGGTCGATCACGCTCTGCCCGCCGATCTTGATTACCGTGGCGTCCGGCAGGATCCGGAAATCAGCCGCCTTCTCGGCCGCCGCCAGAAGCTGCGCATCGGTCAGCGAGCGCTGCATGAGGAGCTCTTCGAGCTCCGTTGTCGTATTGGTCATAGGGATCCTTTCATCGTGTCTATCCACTGCAGTCCGTCTCGAAGAATTGGCGATTCAGCTGCCAGCCACACGCGTAATACACCGGGGCAGTTTTTCGAGAGATTGGCCAGTGCGTGTCAGAAGTGCGTAGAAAGCACATCGAATGGAAAGGATAGGAATATCGCTATATAGATTCAACCGTACAGCGTGAATAGCGATTCAATTTCCCTGTTATGCACCATGATTGAACTTACTTTTCGAGAATCGCCCACATCTCGTGCATCCAGATTTTCTATTTGCATAACAAAAAAGCCAATACGACTCCCCGCCGAGCCAGTCAGGTCAAGGCGGACGGGCGTAGCAATGCCCATCCGCCCCCGCCTCTACTGCAGACGCGTGCTGATGCTGATCCCTATCCAGCGGGGCAGACTGGGATAGTAGTTGTTCCACGTTCCGAGAAAGCCCGAGTTCGTATTGAACACGTTCTTCACGATCAGATTGACATCCACCAGGCGGTCCCTGCGCCCGAGGCCAACGGCGAGATCCGTCACGCCGAAGGCATCGACCTCGGAATAGCGCGACAGGGAAGGATCGTTGTTGAAGCTGCTCGTATAGCGGTAATTCACCGTCGAATGGAACAGCTTGTCGTTCAATACCGGGCGCGCGTAATCGACGGACAGGTTGAAGCTGTATTTGGCCGATCCCGGAAGCGTCATTCCCGATGCATCGTAATAAGGCGTCGCGGTGCCGCCCAGCTCCGCAGGCTTGGCCAGGGTCGGGAATTCCCGGTAGCGCGCATCGGTATAGGCGCCAGCAAAGCGCAGGGTCGTGTAGCGGAAGCCCGAATAGCTCACGTCCAGCTCAAGGCCCTTGGTCCGCACTTTCGGCACGTTCCCGAGGCCCGCCGTATAGGCCAGGTTCCCGTCATTGTTCAGGGCCGTCTGAACCGCATCATAGAAGTACATAGGCTGGATGTAGTTCCTGATGTCCTGCAGGAACACGGCCGCGCCAAAGGCCAGGTCATGTTGCGGCAGGCTGGCCTTGAGGCCCAGCTCGTAGGCATTGCTCTTCTCGGCCTTTACCGGTGCAGAACTGCCGCCGCTTGCCGATGCGCCGACAATCTGCGAGATGCCGGCCTTTTCCCCGTGCTGCCACGAAACATAGCCGGTGTATTGGTCATTGAAGCGGTAGCTGGGGCTGACGGTAAACGTGGGAAGGAGTTGCTCAAAAGACTCGGCCTCGGTCTCCGCATACAGGCTGCCGAGACGCGCACGGCGGATTGCGCGGGCATCGGTGATCTGCTGCTTCTGCGCGGCGCTCAGCGCGCCATAGGACGACGCACCGAAATATTTGCGGGCAAGGGAATCGTCCAGTTGCGTCTGCGTGACGCCGGCCGCCGCAAGGCGCACGTTGTTGATGGCCAGCGGGTTCAGGTCCGCCGCGTAGCCCTGATCTTCCACCAGCCGGCTCGACGTGGTGTGACGGTTCTCCTGGGTCAGGCGCAGGCCCGTATTGAGTTTCAGTGCATCGCTGAGGTGCCAGTCGGCATTTCCGTAGATCGCGAAGCTGGTGTTGTCGATCTGGTCCCGCGTCTTTGTGAACAGGCGACTGATCGAATCCTGCATCAGAGCCCGCCCCGCATGATCCGCATCCAGCCGCGCATACTGCTGATAGCTCGCGTAGTAGGCGCCCGCGTCCGAACCATAGCGTGCAGTCGTCCAGCGCTCGGGCATCTTGCTGTTGAAATAGTAGAGACCGGCCTGGTAATCCACCGCCCCGCCTTTCGGCGAGCTGAGCCGCAGTTCCTGGCTGACCTGCTGGTATTCGACATGGCCGGTGGAAGGCGAACGGTCGATATCGAATACCGAAATCGGCCCGCCGCCCGAGTCGAAATAGAAATCACGATAGGCGCTGATCGAAGTGAGGGTAAAGCCGCCGAGGTTCCAGTTCAGCGTGGCCGAACCGCCTTTGGAGCCATAATTGTTCGGATTCTGACTGAGCCGGTTGATCTGACTGGAGGTGTAATCGGCCGTGCTGTAGCTGGCCTCCCGCGCAAACCATGGACGGGCGAGCCGGCCCGTCGGCTCATTGCGCTGCTCCACCGCAATCAACCCGCCGCTAGCATTGCGCGAGTCGTAATAGCCCGGAGTCGCCCGCGGGAAATTCACGTAGTTGTCCGAGAACTCCTTGCTGACCGGCGAGAAATCGAGGTTCAGCAGCGCCGAGAAATCTTTCGAGGGCGTCAGCAGGAACTGCGCCCGCGCATAGGTGCGATCGGTATTCTTGTAGCTGTAGTTGGGATCGTTGAGGTTCTTGTACGGGCCGTCCGCCTGCTCGCGGGAGAAGCTCGCACGCCACGCCAGCAAGCCGTCGATGAGGGGGCCGCCAACAGTGGCCCGGGTGCTCACCGTGTTGAGCTTGCCGTAGGTGATCGAGGCACTCGCTTCCGGTGTAAAACTCGGCACGTTATTGCGGATGACGATCTCGCCCATGCTCGAGTTCTTTCCCCCCAGCGTGCCCTGGGGGCCACGCGCCACGCTGACGGTATCCACGTCGATATGGTTGAACGCGGCGCCCAGGCCACTGATGCCGTAGCTGACCCCATCGACCGTCACGCCGACGCTCGGATCCAGCGGGCCTGCGCCGCTTGCCCACCCGACACCCCGGATCATCAGGCTGCCGGCCTGCGGATTGGTGTAGGTGGCGCCGACATTGCCGATACGCGTGAGGATGTTGCGAAAGCTGTTGGTTTCAAGCCTGCTCAACTCCTCGCCGGAGACCACCGAGATGGACTGCGGCACTTCCTTCAAGGTGGCGAGGGGCGTCGTTCTCCGTGATGAGACGCGCACGCTCTCCAGCGACGGCTGCGCCACGCCCGGCGCCTCCGGCTGCTCCGCGGAAAATGCCGGGGCCGCCGGCGGCTGAGCGGGCTGCGGCGGAGTCGTCTCGCCAAGCCGCTTCTTCAAGGCCTCGACCTCCGCACGCAACTGGGCATTTTCCGCCTGCAGGCTGCCCAGCGATGCGGGCGGTTCTGCAGCCAGGGCGGGAGACATATTCAACGCGGAAAACCCCGCCAGAATCCCCAGCGCCCACGGGGAGAAAGTCCACGGGCCAATTGGCCCGCCACTCCCGCTTTGATCAGGCAACCTCGAAATAGCCAATGCCATGCGTTCCCTTTCGTTTTCAGACGCGTTGAAAATGGGATCGGCATTGCAGGCGCCATGCCCACGAAGAAGAAAATCAATGACTATGGCCTGATCCTGCCGCAGGCACCGGATATATCCAGAGCCACAGGCCAAGCGGCATGACCATTTATTCTTTTATTGCCCTCCTTTCAGGAAAAACCTCATGGCAGCGAATAAAAACCAATAAACAAAGACGCGTTTATTTAAAACGGGCTGCACAGCAAACACCTGCGAAACAATCTGCCTGCCCATCAACAGCGCTGGCAAATGGCGCACGGCCAGCCCGTCGTCCGGACATTCGCGGTGACGCATGGTGAAATCCTTCAAGGAGATACGATCCCGGTCCATACTTCAGAAGCTCTCTCACAAACAGGAGACCGCAGATGAAACCCGCCCATCTCGCCTTATCCGGCCTTGCCGCGCTGTTGTTTGCCGTCTCTCCTGCGGCACACGCCTGGGGCGCCGCCGGGCACAGAACCGTCGGCGCCATCGCCGACGCCCTTCTCACCGACAAGGCCCGGGCGCAGGTCAGCACGCTGCTTATCGACGATCTGCTGGCCGACGGCCAGACGGCCTCGGGGCGCAGCACCCTCGCCGCGGTCTCCGTCTGGGCCGACGAGATTCGCTCCACGCCCGCCAACCGCCCGTCCTGGCATTACATCGACATCACTGCCTGCGACGCCTCGGTGCCGGACTGCTCCCAGCAGCAATGTGCGCCGGCCAGGATCAGGCAGCTGAGCGGCGTACTCGGCGACACAAGCCGCCCGGCCCGCGAGCGCGCCGAAGCCCTCAAATGGATCGTCCATCTCGTCGGAGACCTGCATCAGCCGCTGCATGCGGCCAGCAATGTCTACGCCGATGACGTCACCGACCAGCACGGCAGCCACACGGACCGGGGTGGCAACAACATCGAGGTCGCCCTGTCCGGCACCAACACGAAGGGCGCACGCAACCTGCACGGGGTGTGGGACAAGGAATTCGTCAACCTGGCCTTCGGCGTCGCCGTCAGCAACCAGCAGCAGGCTCCGGCACCGGTGCTGAAGCGCATGCTCCAGTCCGCCCGCAAGCTGGACGCCGACACGCTCGCCTTCGCGCCGGAAGCCTGGGCGCTGGAGAGCAACCACCTCGCCCGCAACCGCGCCTACCGCTTCAACGGATTCGCCTGTTACGAGCCGGTGGACACGCTCATCGTCCTGTCGCCGACCTACATTTCCAACGCCCGATCGGTGGTACGCCAGCAACTCCCCCTCGCCGGCGCGCGGCTGGCGAATCTCCTCAACACCGTATTCGGACGCTGATCACATCCTTTCCCGTTTTATTCAAAACAACGCCAAGGATCGACAAGAAAGCCCAGGCCCATCGCTCATAGATTGTCTCCAGCACGCAAGGACTCCGCCCCACGTGGAGCGCGTGTCGCCACCCGGGCCGGCACAGGGCCGGTGGCCATTTCCACAACGACACGGCAATGGAGACAAGAAAATGAGTACGCAATACACCCCGCAGAGCGTCATCGCCCCTCAAGGCCAAACCGAACATCTCGACGCGCTGGTGATCGGCGCCGGCGTCGCCGGCCTGTATCAGCTGCATCGGCTGCGCGAGATGGGCCTGAAGGTGCGCGCCTACGAAACCGGCAGCGGCGTCGGCGGCACCTGGTACTGGAACCGCTACCCCGGCGCCCGCTTCGACTCTCAGGCCGAGATCTACCAGTACTGGTTCTCCGAAGAGTTGTACAAATCCTGGCAGCCGTCCGAGCGCTTCCCCGCGCAGCCGGAAACCGAGCGCTGGCTCAACCACGTGGCCGACACGCTCGATCTCAAGAAGGACATCCAGTTCAACACCCGCATCGCCTCGGCCCATTTCGACGAGGCCGAGGACCTGTGGCGCATCACCACCGCCGCTGGCGAAACGATCACCGCCCAGTACCTGCTCGCCTGCTGCGGCATGCTGTCGGCCCCCATCGTCGACCGCTTCCCCGGCCAATCCAGCTTCAAGGGCGAGGTGCTCATCACCGGCCTGTGGCCGAAGGAGCCGGTGGACCTGAAGGGCAAGCGGGTCGCTGTGGTCGGCACCGGCGCCACCGGCATCCAGGTGATCCAGACCATCGCGCCGGAAGTCGGCTCGATGAAAGTCTTCGTACGCACGCCGCAGTACATCATCCCGATGCAGAACCCCAAGTACTCAGCGCAGGACTGGCAGAAATGGGGCGAGCGCTTCCATGAGACCAAGCAGCGCGTGCGTACCACCTTCGCCGGCTTCGACTACGACTTCGACGCCGGCCCCTGGGACGAGAAGACGCCAGAAGAACGCACCGCCATCCTCGAGCGCAACTGGAACGACGGCTCCCTGGCCCTGTGGCTGGCCTCCTTCCCCGAGATGTTCTTCGACGAGGCCGTCAGCGAGGAAGTATCGAAGTTCGTGCGCGCCAAGATGCGCGACCGCCTGCAGCACCGGGCCGACCTGTGCGACCTGCTGATCCCGCAGGACTACGGCTTCGGCACCCACCGCGTGCCGCTGGAGAACAAGTACCTGGAGGTGTACCTGCAGCCCAACGTGGAAGGCATCGATTGCCGCAAGGCGCCCATCGAGCGCATCGTGCCGGAAGGCATCCAGACCGCCGACGGCACCGTGCATGAGGTAGACGTGATCATCCTGGCCCTCGGCTTCGACGCCGGCTCCGGCGCCCTGAGCCGTATCGACATCCGCGGCCGCGGCGGGCGCTCCCTCAAGGAACAATGGAGCCAGGAGATCCGCACCTCCATGGGCCTGCAGGTGCACGGCTACCCCAACCTGTTCACCACCGGCGCGCCCCTCGCTCCCTCCGCGGCCCTGTGCAACATGACGACCTGCCTGCAACAACAGGTGGACTGGATCACCGACTGCATCGCCTACGCCCGCCAGAACGGCAAGCAGGTCATCGAAGCCACGCAGGACTTCGAGGACGCCTGGGTGCAGCACCATGACGAAACCGCCGCCGCCACCCTCGTCGTCAAGACCGACTCCTGGTACATGGGCTCCAACGTCGAAGGCAAGCCGCGCCGGCTGATCTCCTACATTGGTGGCGTCGGCAACTACAACCGCCAGTGCGACGACCTCGCCAGCCAGGGCTACCCCGGCTTCGCGATGCGCTAAGCAAAGCCACCGACCTCAGGAGGAGACAAGACCATGAACACCTATTACACCCAGGAAAACCACGGCCCCTTCAAGCTCATCGACATCGGCCGCCTCGAACTCGAAGAAGGCGGCGTGCTCGAGGACTGCACGCTCGCCGTGGCCACCCACGGCCGCCTCAACGACGCGCGGGACAACGCCATCCTGGTGCCGACCTGGTATTCCGGCACCAGCAAGATCATGGAGCAGGTCTACATCGGTCCCGGCCACGCCCTCGACCCCGAGCGCTACTTCATCATCGTCGTCAATCAGATCGGCAGCGGCCTGTCCCTGTCGCCCAGCAACGCGCCGGCCGACATCGCCGGGCCGCGCTTCCCCCGCGTGCGCATCGGCGACGACGTGCGTGCCCAGCACCGGCTGCTCACCCAGCATTTCGGCATTGAGCGGCTGGCGCTGGTGGTCGGTGGTTCGATGGGCGCCCAGCAGACCTACGAATGGGCGGTGCGCTACCCCGACATGGTCGAACGCGCCGCGCCGATTGCCGGCACGGCCCGCAACACCGAGCACGACTTCGTGTTTGCCGACACGCTGATGGAAGCCATCACCACCGATCCCGGCTTTCGCGACGGCACCTATGCCTCTCCAGCCGACGTAGCCGCCGGCCTTCGCCGGCACGCCAAGCTATGGACAGTGATGGGCTGGAGCACCGAGTTCTTCCGCTGCGGCCGCCACCGGGTACTCGGCTTCGATTCCATGCAGAGCTTCGTCGAGCAGTTCATGAACGGCTATTTCGGCCCGATGGACCCGAATAACCTGCTGTGCATGGCCTGGAAGTGGCAGCGCGGCGACGTGAGCCGCCACACCGGCGGCAATCTCGCCGAAGCCCTTGGCCGTATCAAGGCCAAAACCTTCGTGATGCCGATCAGCCACGACATGTTCTTCCCGCCCACCGATTGCCTGGCCGAGCAGCAGCTCATCCCCGGCAGCGAGTTCCGGCCGCTCAACAGCATCGACGGCCACCTCGCCCTGTTCGGCACCGACGCCAACTGCATCACCGAAGTGGACGGCCATCTGAAGGAACTGCTGGCGCAACCGATCACCTCCGGAAGGTGATGTCCCCGCGGCCCTGACCGGCTGCAAGCGCAGGCGCCCCTCGTTCTTCAGGACGCGCCTTTCGGGCGCATCGGCATTGCCGTTGCGCCCCTTTTTACTCGCTGCCGCCCTCTTTGCGCATGCGTGCCGGCGTCGTACCCATCCGTGCCCGCATCACCCGCGTCAGATGCGCCTGGTCGGAGAAACCGCAATCCGCGGCCACCTCCTTGATCGCCAGTTCCCCCGCCGTGAGCAGACGCACCGCCCGCTCCAGACGCCGCCGGGTCACGTAGTCGTAGGGCGAAGCCCCCGTCGTCGCGCGGAAATGCTTCGAGAAGGTCCACACCCCCAGCCCCAGCGTCGCCGCCATCTGCTCGATGGAGATACTGTCCTGCAGATGGGTATCCACGAACTCGGCCAGCCGCCGCATGCGCGCCGGCGACAAGGGCCCCGCCGGCACCTCGTCACGAAACTGGATGGAGGCGTACTGGCGGAACAGATGTACCGCCAGCTGGATGGACAGCGCTTCCACGTACAGACTGCCGCCAAAACCCCGCCGCCCTGCCTCTGCGCTGATCGCATCGACGACGTTCATCACCACCGGATCCCGCGCCTGCAGCACATCGTGCAGCCTGATATCCGCCACCGCCCGCTCGGTGATGTCCGCCGCCACCCGCTGCATCAGCGCATCCGACAGATAGGTATGGGACACCTCGATGCACTCGGTCCAATGCCAGTGGGACGGCTCCGAGCGGGTCAACAGGGAAAACTCCCCCGGCGCACACTGCCGCCGCGTCCATCGCCCCTCCACCTGCCTGTCCATCGGCGTCTGCCCGGTTTGGTAGCGCACCACCATGAAGTGATCCATCGGCGGAATGGCGACATCGAGCCCGGTATACAGGTAGGTCCGATGGCCAACATCCTTCCATCCCAGCCCATCGCTGGCCGACAACACCCTTCCCGGCACCCAGGTGGGCAAGTCTTGCGGAGAGATCAAGGAACCCATGGGCGAACTCGTTGGAAAAGATGTCGTAAAGCCGCACACCGACGCACGGCACTCAATGTCACTCTAGGATAGGTCCATGCATGGATCTGAAAAACTGTTTTATCGATGGGGTTTAAAACAACGGCTCGCCGAGCGACCGTGAAATAGTTGTTGTCGACGTTTTTTACAAATTTTGCTCGCAAACAACAAAAATATTGATAAACCCTTGATTTTCCTTCATGGCACAACCATTGCTTAAGCTCGCCGGCTCTAATATTTAACGGAAAACAAGAATGTTCGATCTGAAAAAGCTGGGTGCTTCCATCGCTGTTGCCTGCCTCTCCATCGGCATGACGCAAGCGGCTCACGCCGCAGTGATCAACACCGTTCCCGTGTGGGATGGCAGCTCCAGCCTCTCCTCCTGGGGCGGCAGCGGTAGCACCAGCACCTATGGCGAAACCTTCCTGGCCGCCGGCAGCACGCTGAATGACTTCACGTTCTACGTGAACACCAATGGCAACACCATCTCCGCGCTGGCCCAGGTTTATGCATGGAGCGGCGCCCTCGGTGGCAACGGCCCGGCCAGTGGCCCGGCACTCTTCAGCAGCAATGTGTCCGTGTTCGGCAACGGCCTGCAGCCGATCACCGTCAATACCGGCAACCTGGCCCTGACCGCTGGCAACGAGTATGTCGCACTGCTGACGGTCACCGACAGCAATCAAGCCGGCGGCGCCTCCTGGGGCTTCATCTGGGCTGACTCGAACGTCGCCAACGACGGCAAGGTTGTCTGGTTCAACAACAACGCCAACCTCTCCCTGCTCAACAGCCAGACCTGGGACGGTCCGTGGATCAATGGCTCGCTGGCCTGGACGGCGAACTTCAATGGCGCCGCCTCCCGCGTACCCGAACCCGGCAGCATGGCCCTCGTCAGCCTGGGCATCCTCGGCGCTGGCATCTTCCGCCGCAAGAAGACGGCCTGAGCCCGCCACACCGCTCAAGGCATGACGAAACCCGCCCCCGTGGCGGGTTTTTCGTTTCTTGCGCGCCAGCGGGCCGCCAGGGCCCCGCCCCTTGCCGAGGATGCCGCCGCTCTGCAAGAACGCTTGGTGCGCTATTTGCAACCCGGTTGGGAACAGCGTTCTAACGGGCGATTCTTGTCATGTTTCCTTCAATTCAAGCCACCAACCTGGCCAGCTCCGGTCCGGGATTGGACAGGCGGCCGCCTTGCGGAAGCGCGCGGCCCGATCGATATCACGCGAGCAGCCCCGGGGAGACCGGGCATGGATGACAAGCAGCCGCCTGACTACGACGAGGAATGGGTCATCTGGAATGGAGGGCTCGGGCTGGTCACCACCGCCACTCTCGGTCGCGTCGAGGCCGGCGCCGGTGGCCGGAGGGCCTGGCTGGACGATCCCTTCGACATGGTCGGGCCTTTCAGCCTCGACGAACTCGAAACCCACGGCAGAATCGCCTTTGCGGCCTGCGTCGTCATGTCGCGCCAGCGCTGGCGAGAAGACCAGGTGGAATTGCGCGTCGAATCGATCCACTTGCGCCGGGCCGCCCAGCAGCGCATGAACGAGGAATTCGCGCGCTTCTCAAGCCGGCAAAGCCGCCACCAGAACATGCGCCAGCCCCCGGACGAACAGGCACATCGCGCGGCACTGAATCTGCCGGCGGACGGAAAACTCGACCGCAGCCAGGTCAACGCCGCATTCAGAAAGCTCGCCCAGAAGGCGCACCCCGACGCCGGGGGCAGCCACGAACAGTTCGTACGCATCACCAAGGCCCGCTCCGCCTTGCTCGAAACGATAAACAGGTGAATGCAGCCATGACCCAGATCATCGATTTTCCCGTCCCGAACAGCCAGCGCAATCACGATTACGATGCCGATATTGAAGAAATACTGGCATCCATCCCGGTGAAGAGCCGGGAAAAGCTCAGGTTCGAACTGATCAAGACGATTGACAGCTACGACGGCTATTTCACTCAATGGTCCCTGAGCCTTCCTGAAGCCTGTGATGAAACGCTCAAGAAACAGATCTACGATCTGGCGCATCAGGAACATGGCCGCAAGATACGCATGCTGAAAGACATCATGCGGCTCCAGGCCAAGGTTCTGGTGGCGGCATACCATCAATCCAGGTGAAATCAGGCGTACCCAGAAATACGCCAGTTCCCGATGTTTCAATTGCCAGCCGGGAATTGCGGCAGATAAGCTCATGGTCATTTCCATCAGGAGCCTTCACCATGAGTCGTGACGCACAATTCGAACAGGGCCTGCAAATGCGCAAGCAGGTGATGGGCGAGGCCTTTGTCGACAAGGCCTTCGCCAATGTGGACGCCTTCACCGCCCCTCTCCAGGAATTCGTCACCCGCAACGCCTGGGGCACCACCTGGTGCCGCGACGGACTCGACCTGAAGACCCGCAGCCTGCTCACCCTGTCGATGCTGACCGCCCTCGGCCGGTCAACCGAACTCAAGGGCCACGTGCGCGGAGCCATCAACAACGGCGCAAGCATGAAGGAAATCCAGGAGACGCTGCTGCACGCCACTGTCTATTGCGGCGTCCCGCTCGCCATCGACGCCTTCCGCTCGGCCCACGAGGTGTTGAAGGAAATGGGCATGATCGAGGACTGACACACCCCGCCAAGCGCAAGACTGTGATGACAACCACTGAAACAAACCTGATCTTCCTGCCCGGCGCAACGGGCGACGGTTCGTTCTGGCAAGGCGTCGGCACCCGCCTCCCCGCCGCCTGGACAAAACGCTATCTCGACTGGCCCGGCCTTGGTACGCAAGCAAAGTCGCCCACCGTAAATAGCCTCGCCGACCTGCTGAGCCTTGCCGAGCGCGAACTGACCCAGCCTTCCGCCATCGTGGCCCAGTCCATGGGCGGCATCATCGCCATCCAGCTGGCCTTGAAGCACCCAGAGCTGGTCACCCACCTGGTCCTCGTCGCCACGTCGGGCGGCATGGACGTCTCGGCCTTCGGTGCAAGCGACTGGCGCCCGCAATTCCTCGCAGCCTTTCCCGATACCGCCCCCTGGATCCTGACGGAACGAGCAGACCTGAGCGATCAATTCGCCAAGCTGAACGTGCCAACCCTGTTGATCTGGGGCCACCGGGACACCATCAGCCCCGTCGCCGTCGGGCGTCATCTGAGCGACAGGATTCCCAAGTCGAGGCTGATCATCGTGCCAGGCGGAGAGCACTCGATGGGGATGGACCTGCCGGCAACGCTGGCGCCGGAAATCGGGGCTTTTCTGACGGAATCGAAACAGCCGGATAGGCCATAGATAAGCCTGAAACCTCACTCACCATTCTCGTCAGGCAACCCGAACGCGATCACGGCATTCCCCGGAGGGATGTTGAACAGCTTGTTCCCCCCTGCCGCGACGACGAGATATTCCTTGCCCTTGCGTTGATAGACGACGGACGGTGCATTGACGCCGGCGCCCGTCTGGAAGCGCCACAACAGTTTGCCGGTGCGGGAATCGCGCGCCGTGAAGTGCCCGTCCGCCTCCCCCATGAACACCAAACCTCCTGCGGTGGTCGTCACACCGCCGGAGAATGGCCGGCCGATGCGTTCCTGCCATGCAAGCTTGCCAGTCGCCGGATCGATCGCGCTGAGCGTTCCGTAGGTTTCCACGTCCTTTGGAAAGCTGAGCACGTTGACCTTGTTGCCCTTCTCGTCAGTCTCCAGCGTGAAGCGGCTCGGATAATGGCTGCCGCCGACATACGCCCAGCCCGTCTCGCCGCTGAAAGCAATGGGTGGCCAGTTCGCACCACCCGCCTCACCCGGCACCGCAAGCACCCCCTGGGCATCCTTTGCACGCTTGAACAAGCTGGTCTGAGGCACAAACCCGTCCGAACGCCGGATGACCTCGCCCGTGAGCCGGTTGAAGAAATACATCCAGCCCGATTTGGTCACCAAGGCCACGCCCGGCACTTTCCCTTCGCTCGTCGGGACATCAATCAGCATCGGCGACGAGGCCAGGTCGTAGCCCCAAACGTCATGCGGCGTCACCTGATGGAACCAGCGCAGTTGGCCGGTCCGCACATCCAGCGCCACCAGCGATGAGGTATACAGATTGTCGCCGGGGCGATACAGGTCTGCGTAGGGCGCGGCGTTACCGGTGCCGAAGTAGAGCAAGCCCAGCTTCGGATCCAGTGCGGGCGACGAACTAATGGAACCGCCTCCACGTTTCCAGGCATCACGAAACCGCTCCGCATTCGCACGTTCGGCATCCAGATCCCGATCCAGCGCATCCCCCATCGACGTCTGGCTGACAAAGCTTCCTTCCCAACCCTGGTCCTTGGTCGAATACCAACGCCAGACAAGACGCCCCGAGTCTGCCGCGTAGGCCGAGATGAAAGCGCGCATTCCGCTGCGTGGGCCGGATCGGCCAAAGGCGGCTCTCGCCGTATCATCCTCATCCCGGAAAACATTGGAGTACCCGGCCCCGGTGGTACCGACGATGACCAGCCCGTCGTAAACAAGGGGCGCCATGTTCCCGGCAAAGCGCGGCCACTGCGACGTTTCCTCCTTGGGAAGATCGGCCATGTTCTGTACTTGCCGTGGCGCATCCGCGGCTCCGGTCGCGGGATCCACCACCGGCACATCCCAGAGCAGCTTGCCGCTGTTGCGGTCGACCGCGATCAGCCGCCCGTCGGCGGTGATCTCGTACAGCCGCCCATAGCCTGCCGCCAGCCCGCGGTTGTGGGCGCCGCAGCACAGAACGTCCGTCTCCATCTTGTGCGTGTATTTCCAACGCACCTCACCCGTGCTGCCATCCAGCGCCACGATGTGATTGCGCGGCGTGGTCAGATACACCATCCCGTCAAAGACGATGGGGTTGGTTTGAAACGTGCCCTCCACCCCCGTCTGGTATATCCATTTCGGCACCAGACGAGAGACGTTGCCACGATGAATCCGGGTCAATCCCGAATAGCGTTGATTTGCGTACCCGTGGCCGTAGGTGAGCCAGTTGGCGTCATCATCCGCAGCGCCAAGCAACGCCTCACTGGTTTGCGCCAGCAACACAGGAGACGCAGCGAAGAGAGCGGCAAGGCAAAGTGGCCGCAGTGCTCGAAAGCCATGGGCAGGCATGTTGTGTCTCCAGGTTATTTGAATAAGCCCAACGTCGCGCTGGAGCCCGATTCTAGAGAGACAAATGCCATCCGCCAGGCCCCAACCCGGGAGCGTGGAAATTCCTACTTCTTTATCGGGCAAATTGCCCATCTGGATGCTGTGTGCGGCCATCTCGGCGCCTACTGACTGCACGTAGGCAACGGTTGCTTCAGGCTAATGAGCTCCAAGCTGGCGTAGGACAGCGTGTGGTCGCTGGCACCCGTTGCTCTACATCCACCAAGGAGGTGTTGAAGGAAATGGGGATGATTGAGGACTGAAGCCAGGGAGCATCGCAGTGCTACCATCGCATCCCGTTGAAAGCCAAGTACCTCTGACCCATGGAAGACCACACACCGTCCCTCGCACCGAGGGCACCCGCCGAGCTCCGTACCGTAAAAGACGTGCTTAAGGCACTGCGCGAAGCGTTCCCCGTGTTCGCGGAGTACAAACCGCTGGCCATCGGTATAGACAAGCAAGCAATCGCCAATCGCCCCGACTTCGACAAGAAGCTCCTGAAGTCCGCGATAGGATCACACACGCGGTCTATCTCTTATCTGAAGGCCCTGCAAAACGCCACCCATCGCTTCAATATCGACGGAACGTCTGCGGACCCGGTCACCCCGGCACAACAGGAACTCGCCGCGCAACAATTGCGTGAACACTTCAAGGCTGGCGCCGAGAAGCGCAGAGCCGAAAAAGTCGCAGCAGAGGCCGTTGCAGCCGAGCAAGAACGCATGCGCAAGTTAGCAACACTGGCGGAAAAGTTCGGACGGAAGTAACGCAGTCCTGTAGAGCCTCAGCACGAGGCTCTCGAGTTACCCAGGGCAGCAAGGCTGATTCAGTCAATCGCTGGCGACACCACCTGACTTCGTCCGCCAGCGTTTCTTCCATGGGCCTGAAACCCAGACCGGACTCCCTGCTAGTTTTGTCTGCAGATAATCACCTCCCGTAGTCCCGGCCCCCTAGTCGACCAACTCAACGTCCGCCTCGCGCAACGCCAAGCCCTGCTCGCCATGACCCGCAGCAACGCCGGCGACGATTGAGGGCGCGGATCTCCGGTTGTGGATGAGCGGGGAGGAAGGGAGCGCGTGTAGGGTGTTGCCAGATGGCCGCGATGCCTGGCATCTGGCGGTATTGTGAAAGCCTGGAGAACTGACGGTTTTACGCAGACGCAGATCGCGAAGCGGTGATCTCGGGAAGGTCGGGCTGTGCGTCTGGTTGTAGGCCGGAGCCGACCTTGGGGCTTGGGCCAGAATCTGGCAGCGATACACCAGTTTCCCGCCGTTCAGCCACTAGCGGTGTTCAATGACTGAATCGCCCCGGGTTTCCTACACACCCTGTAGCCTCACAACTGGGGCAAATCGGAGGTGTTCATGGACACGAAGAAGTCACAGCAACGCTTCACTGAAGAGT
>JAFEDK010000029.1:17174-155451 GCA_018241665.1 Pseudomonadota bacterium | reverse complement strand
CCACCCCACAAGCCCCACCCCACACGCGCCACCTTACAAGCCCGTGCCCGCATTGCGATGCACGCGGCGCGCTTGCCGGCGACACCGCCACCTCCGAACTGCCCCTCCCTCATGGGCGCCACTTGTCTTGAGCATGGATGTGGCGTCTAATCCGCCACGCATATTCCATTCAGATCAACAGGCAATGGCGCCAGCCCCTTAGTCGGGCCACACCCCACGATCCTGACGCCCAAGCCCTGCCCTTGCTGCAACCGCGCTCACGGCCGTTTCCGGTGGAGCGTTGCGACCTCATAGGCCATGAACCACTCCGCGCTTAGCTCGATTCAACGCCATGTTTGATTCCGCTCGCCAAACGGTCGCAAGCATCGCCAGCCGCGACACTTCCGTCACCGAAATCGTCGAGGGCTGCCTGGAGAACATCAGGCGCCATAACCCCGCGATCAACGCCATCGTCACTCTGGACGAGGCCGGAGCGCTGGCGGCGGCGCGACAAGCCGATGCTTCCAGGGAGGCCGCCAACCTGCTCCCGCTGCATGGCATTCCCGTAACGATCAAGGATGCCTTCGAGACCGCGGAGCTGCGCACTACCAGCAGCTACCGCCCGCTGCGCAACCATGTGCCGACCAGAGATGCCGCGGTAGTCGCCCGGCTCAAAGCCGCCGGAGCGATTGTGCTGGGCAAGACCAACCTGCCGGAACTGGCGGGCAATCCACAATGCTGGAGCCCGCTGTTCGGGCCGACCAACAATCCCTGGGACCCCTCCCTCACCTCGGGGGGAAGCTCCGGCGGCAGTGCAGCGGCGGTCGCCATGGGCTTTTCATTCCTCGACCCCGGCAGCGACATCGGCGGCTCGATCCGCATTCCTGCGGCCTATTGCGGCGTAGCGGGATTGAAGGCGACCGAGAACCGCATCCCTCGCACCGGCCACATTCCCCACCTGCCCGACGGGTCTCGCAGCGTGCGCCACATGCTGTCCTTCGGTCTGCTGGCGCGTGGCGTGGAGGATCTGCAACTGGGCTTGCAGATCCTGGCCGGGCCGGACGGCGTGGACAGTGAAGTCCCGCCCTTGCCCGTGCATTCTCCCGCCACCATTCGACACCGCTTGCGCATCGCCTGGTGGGACGATTTCGCTGGGCTGCCCCTCTGCCCACGGACCCGTAAAGCACTGGCCCGCACGGTGCAGAACCTGGAGCGGCAAGGGATCGAAGTCCAGCGGTGCCGTCCGCCCAATTTCGACTTCGAGCGCGCCTGGTACGCCTACGGCATCATCGGCGGGGCCGAAATCGGCCTCGGCATGCCCCCGCTGCAACGCCACATGCTGTCCCTGGCGGGCAAACTCATTCCTGCCGCGTCCCAGCCCCTTACCCGAGCCTTCCTGCGCGGCCTGTCCTTTGACTTGCGGCGCTACAACGAGGCGCTCAATCTACGGGAGCAACTGATTGCTGAGCTGGAGCGCTTCCTCGGGGAATGGGATGCCTGGCTGTGCCCCGTGGCACCGGTCGTGGCCTATCCCCATTGCCGGCTCGACGGTTTCAGGAAGCCCCCATCGCTGATCGTCGATGACCGCACCGTCCCCTATCTGGAAGCCACGGTGAGCATGGCAACACCCTTCTCGTTAACTGGCAGCCCTGTGGTGGTTCTGCCCGCCGGCATCGAAGACGGCCTGCCCGTGGGCTTCCAGTTTATCGGCAAGCGCTGGCAGGACGAATCGCTGCTGTCCGTCTGTGCCATGCTCGAACGTGCCTGTGGCGGTTACGTTCCGCCACCGCGATGAGCATGCTTTTCCGACTCCTGGTCGTCCTCGCCTGCTACATCCTCTCCGGCTACGGCATCCGGATGAGCGGGATGCTGATCAAGCTCAACTCGCCGATCGCATGGCTGATTGTCTACGCGTGGGGCGCACACCTTGTCCTTTGCCTGCTCTGGGTGTGCCGTAAACAGATCAACTGGCCACTGGCGATTACGGGCACGTTGGCCGGCTGCGCCTGCCTCGTGGCGGTCCCTGTCGGCTTTCTCTTTGTATTTCCCAGCGTACTGCTCGCCGTGCATATCATCCGGACCTATCAGCGGGAGCGTTCATCGCTACGCGGAGACTCGCCCTCGTAGCCCTCCGATTCGCCATTGGCATGCTCATTGCACTGGCATCGAGCATCTGAAATCGGAGGCGCATCATGCTCATCCAGCCCACGTCACGCCTTGGCTATGCGGCAGAATTGGTTCGAACGGCTTCGCTCCGGCAGCCCCCAACCGCTGCCTCGGCAAATCCTGCCGATACCGTACGCATTTCCCAGGCCGCACGAGACGCGCTTGCCGCCTCGGCCTCTTCCGCCGCCAGCAATGACGACGGGGGCGTCACCGCCCGGCTGGCAGAGATCCGCGCCCGGGGCCCGATCAACCGCTCAGCGGAAGATCAGGCCTACCTGTTCGCCAACGACAAGCGGCTTGCCGCGATCGCCGCCCAGGGCAAATCCCCCGACGCGCTGACCGCGGACGATCTCGATTACCTGCAAAAGGCCACCGGGCTCGTCAATACCATGGCGAATCTCAGCCCGGCCGAAAAGGCGCTGTACGACAGGGCCGTGGCAAGCGGCAACAAGGAGGCTGCCGCCGGCATCGGCCAGATCGCCTTGACCCGGATGATGGGACACACGGCGGGCGGCACCAACGGCACCACCTACGATCCGCTCAACACGGCCATCACAGCGGCCAACATCGACAAATACTTCAGCCACAGCATCGTCGATCCCAGCGGCAAGGCCGCCGCCAATTTCCAGGCCTTGATCCGGTTTCTGCAGGACAAGCCGTCGACATGAAAACCGGGGCAACCTGCAAAGGGTTCAGAAACGCATCATCGGCATCAAGTCCCTGAAGACACGGGAAATCTACCGAGGTCCGGGGCTGTGGGGGCGAATTCATTCGCCCGCTGACACACCGCATGGCGTAGGGCGAATGAATTCGCCCCCACAGAAGAGCCCCTGCAGGAAGAAGCCCGCCGGAAATCACATCCCATAAAAAAACGGCACGGAGCCCCCAAAGCATCCGTGCCGTTGTTCCATCCCTGGCACCGCTTGCGCGGCGCCACGGGATTCGACAATTACTTGCCGTTGTGCAGCTTGAAGACCCACACGGAACCGCCCTGCTCGAGGAAGTTCACGCGACGGGCCACGTCGCCGCCCCACAGGGGAACCGCACCGCCCCAGCCGGACACGACGGCCACGTACTGTTCGCCGCCTTCTTCCCAGGTGACCGGGGGAGCGACCACGCCGGAGCCGGTCTGGAAGGACCAGACTTCCTTACCGGTCTTGGCGTCCAGCGCCTTCAGGTAGCCTTCCGGCGTACCGTAGAAGCTCAGGTTGCCAGCGGTGGTCAGCACGCCGCCCCACAGCGGAGCGAAGTTCTTGTTCTCCCACACGATCTTGCCGGCGACCGGATCGACCGCGCGCAGCGCGCCGATGTAGTCGTCATGCAGGGCCTTGATGGTGAAGCCGGCGCCCAGGTAGGCCGCGCCACGCTTGTAGGAGACGGGCTCGTTCCAGATGTCCATGCCCCACTCGTTGGCCGGCACGTAGAACAGGCCGGTCTTCGGGTTGTAGGCCATCTGCATCTGGTTCTTGCCGCCCAGGAAGGACGGGGCCGCGAACACGGTCTTGCCCTTCTTGCCGTCTTCGCCGGCGGCCGGGTTGCCCGGACGGTTCTCATCCACGTAGATCGGACGGCCGCTGGCCAGGTCGATGCCCTTAGCCCAGGTGATGTCCTTGACGAACGGGAAGGCGTTGATCAGCTTGCCGTTGGTACGGTCGATGACGAAGAAGAAGCCGTTACGGTCGGCCTTGCCGCCCGCCTTGATGACCTTGCCGGTCTTCGGATCCTTGTAGTCGAAGGACACGAATTCGTTCACGCCGTCGAAGTCCCAGCCGTCATGCGGGGTGGTCTGGTAGTGCCAGACGATCTTGCCGGTGTCCGGGTTGATGGCCACGGTGGCGGACGAGAACAGGTTGTCGCCGGGGCGCAGGTGGCTGTTCCACGGGGACGGGTTGCCGGTACCCACGAAGATCAGGTTGGTTTCGGGGTCGTAGGTGGCACCGTTCCAGGTGGCGGCGCCGCCGGTCTTCCACAGGTCGCCGGTCCAGGTGGCGTTGGTGGTGCCGGAAATGCCGTTCTCGGTCTTCTGGCCGTTTTCCCACTTGTAGCCCATGTGGCCTTCGACGGTCGGGCGGATCCAGATCAGCTTGCCGGTCTTGGCATCGCGGGCTTCCAGACGGCCTTCGACGCCGAATTCGCCACCGGACACGCCGGTCACGACCATACCCTTGACGATCAGCGGCGCGGCGGAAGCGGAGTAGCCGGCGGCGTAGTCGTCGATCTTCTCCTTCCACACGACCTTACCGGTGTCCTTGTTCAGGGCCACGAGCTGGGCGTCGAGGGTCGCGAAGATGACCAGGTTGTCGTACAGGGCGGCGCCACGGTTGATCACGTCACAGCAGGGCATGATGCCTTCGGGCAGGCGGTGCTCGTACTTCCACAGCTTCTTGCCGGTCTTGGCGTCCAGCGCAAAGATGCGGCTGTAGGAAGCGGTCACGTACATCTTGCCGTCAAAGACGAGGGGCTGGGATTCCTGGCCGCGCTGCTTCTCACCACCAAAGGAGAAGGACCAAACGGGCACCAGGTTCTTGACGGTCTTGGTGTTGATCTTGTCCAGAGTGCTGTAGCGCTGGCCTTGCTGACCGAGGCCGAAATGGACGACGTCGCCGGTGGTCTTGGCATCGTTGGAGATGTCAGCGTCGGTGACTTCCTTGGCCTGGACGGAACCAGCAACCATCAGTGCTGCCGCGATCAGGGACAGCGCAAACGGTTTTTTCATTGTTTTGCTCCTTTGGATCATTGAGTGTCTCCTTTGAGAAGGTGCTGAAGCACGATCCGGGACGGCCACCTCCCGGCCCAACCGAAACGTGCTGCAGGGCTAAAACCGCAAGAGCTGTGCCATTCCTTCCCGCCCGGGCCTCCCTTTTTCCGGGTCGGGAAAAATTCCCGATACAAAACGGGCAGTTGGCGTCCGGGAAAACCCGCCGTCAAGACGCGACACCTGTCGCGCCGTCTCATCCTGCCGATACATCTGCTTCATTCCACACCAAGTGCTCCAAGTTGAAACAACCCGAAGCAGGACATGCTGCAGCGCATGAAGAACAGTCCTTCCTGCGGCGCATTCCGCCACCCCGTGGGGGCGAATGAATTCGCCCCCACGGCACGCGCCCCGCGACACGTGCCCCGCAGCACTTGCTCCTCAAGAGGCAGCCCACCGCCGGTGCCCCACAGCATGAAGATAGAAGGCCGGAGGCCGCGGCGAAAGCCCGCATTTGCTTGGCACAGCTCTTGCAGCCACGCCTATACATAGAGCAGAGCGTGCCGCCACAGGCCAGGCCGTCGGTCAGGAGACAAATTTGACAATGCATCGCGTACGCGGCGTGGCGGCCTTGCTGCTCGCCAGCTGCCTTACCGTTGGCGCAGTCCAGGCTGCCCCGGGCGACCGGCAGGCCGACCCCCTCGATTCGCCCCGCTGGGGCGACATGCGCAAGGAATTCTTCCCGGCCAAGGCGCGGGTGGTGTTCGATCAGCGGGTCAAGGTCAGCGCGCCGCTGACCGCCGAGAACGCCCTCAACGTGCCGGTCAGCGTGGACGCCGGTGCGCTGCCCGACGCCACCGAGGTGCTGGTCTTCGCCGACTTCAATCCGATCACCCGTATCGTCCGCTTCCGTCCGGAAGGCGCACACCCTGGCCTCGGCTTCCGCATCAAGCTGCAGCAATCCACGCCGGTCCGCGCCGCGGTCAAGACCCGCGACGGCGTCTGGCACGTGGGCGGCACCTGGGTGAACACCACCGGCGGCGGCTGTACCCTGCCCTCCGCCGGCAGCGCGTCGCCGGAATGGCAGAAGCGCCTCGGCGAGGTCAGCAGCCGCGTGTGGGAGCGCAAGGAAGGCGGCGAACGGATCCGCCTGCGCATCATTCACCCGGAAGACACTGGCCTCGCCGCCGGCGTGCCGGCCTTCTACATTCAGGAATTGAAGCTCACCGACGAACAGGGTGCGCCGCTGATGCACATCGAAGGCTTCGAGCCGCTGGCCGAGAACCCGGTGTTCTCGGTGGACATCCCCGCCGCCCGGACGGCCGCCGGCTACCGGGTCAGCGGACGTGACAACAACGGCAACGCCATTTCGGCCGTGATCGAAAAATGAGCATCCTCAGCCGCGCCTCCCGTTCCGCCATCGCCCTGTTCACCCTCGGCTGGGCCCTGCTGCTGGCCGCCGCCGACATGGACTACGGCCTGCAGCCGGTCGCCATCGCCGACGGCACCTGGGTCCTGGTCGGGCGCAGCGAGGACTTCAGCACCACCAACGGCGGCAACATCGTCAATACCGGCTTCATCGTCACGCCGGCCGGCGTGCTGGTCATCGACAGCGGCCCGTCGCGGGCCTACGGCGAGCAGCTCAAGCGCGCCATCGCCCGCATCACCGACAAGCCGGTGACGATGGTGGTCAATACCCACCACCACCCGGACCACTTCCTCGGCAACCAGGCCTTCGCCCCCGAAAGCCTGGCCGCACTGCCCGGCACCATCAGCGGCATCCATAGTGAAGGCGGCGCCTTCAACGAGAACATGTACCGCCTCGCCGGCGACTGGATGGCCGGCACCGACGTGCTTGCCCCGGCCAAGCCGCTCGCCGCTGGCCCCCTCGAACTGGGCGGCCACCGCCTCGAGCTGATCGCCCTCGACGGCCACACCGGTGCCGACCTGGCAATCCTCGACCGGAGCACTGGCGTGCTGTTTGCCGGCGACCTGGTCTTCAACGACCGCGCTCCCACCACGCCCCACGCCAACCTGGCGGCCTGGCAAAAGGCCCTCGACCGCCTCGAAGGCCTCGGCTTCAAGCAGATCGTCCCCGGCCACGGCCCGGTGGCCAAGGATGCGGCGCCGATCCGCCAGACCCGTGCCTGGCTAGGCTGGCTCGACGGCAACCTGCGCCAGGCCGCCGAAGACGGCCTCGACATGACCGAAGTGCTGGCCATCCGGCCGCCCGCCGAATTCCGCCGCCTGGCGGTGGTCGAAGCGGAATACCGCCGCTCCGTGGGCCAGCTCTATCCGGCCTACGAACAGCAGGCCTTGTCCCGCCCCGGGAGAAACGCCCGATGAGCACGCTGCCCCTGCTGCCCGAAACCACCTGGCCACGCCCGGCGGCGCTGCCCCGCCCGCTCAAGCTGGCAATCGGGCTGTCCGTCGGGCTGCACCTGGCCCTCCTCGCCCAGCAAGGCTGGAAGCCAGAGCAGGCCGCAGCGTTGCCGCGCCCTCTGCAGGTGGTGTTGCGTGTCCCGCAGCCCGCGCCGGAAGCCCCGCCCCCCGCACGCCCCGCCGTGGCCGTGCCGGCCGAGGCTCCGCCGGTCCATCGGACACCGCCCCCCGTGGCAACCCAGGCCCCCAGACCGACGCCCATCCTGACCCGCCCGGCACGCCCCGAGGCCGCACCGGCGCCCGTTGTCCGGGCGGTAGAGCCTGTTGCCCCGATCGCCGCAACGCCGGCACTCGTCCCCGACAACACCCCACGCACGCCCGCGCCGGCTGCCAATCCGGCGCTTATTGCAGCGCCACGCATGGACGCCATGCCCTTCCTGGCCGCCGACGAGCCACCCGACCCGGCACTGCTCGAACGCTACGGACGCAGCCTGTCATCCCTGTTCGCCCGCCATCAGCAGTACCCGCGCCTGGCCGCCATGCGCGGCTGGGAGGGCGAAGTCCAGGTACGCATCACCATCGCCCGCAAGGGCAACATCGTCGCCACCCAGGTGGTGCGCTCCAGCGGCTTCGAGGTCCTCGACCAGAACGCCGTGCAACTGGTCACCAATACCGGCACCCTGCCGCGCCCGCCGGAGGCGCTGCAGAACAAGGAGATCCAGATCGTCGTGCCGGTCCTGTTCAAGCTGGACAAGCCCACATGAACGCCTCCGCCTGCACCCTGGAGTCCGACTCCGCCATGGACATCGCCCCTGCCGGCCGGCCGGCCCCCCGCCGCCTGTCCCTGCGCCTGCGCGTCAGCCTGGTGCTGACCGCGCTGGCCGCCGCCTTCGTGCTGACCGGCGCCGGCCTGTGGATCCGCGACGCCCGCGTGGCCATCGCCGAGGAAATCACCGCCGCCAACCGGGTCGCCACCCAGTGGCTGACCGTCTCCGCCCAGGGTACCGCCGCCGGCGACCCGGCCTGGACCGAGACCCGCCTGATTGCCCACCTCAATGCGGTGGGCCGGATCCGCGCCCACCAGCTGGAAGCCCGCGGCGCCGACGGCAAGCTGCTGTACCAATCGCCGCCATCGGCCTACAAGGCCGGCCGCAACGCGCCGGGCTGGTTCTTCGACTGGCTGAAGCCTGAGCTGCCAGCCCTCAACCTGCAGGCTGGCACCCTGAGCCTGAGCCTACTCCCGGACGCATCCCGCTCGGTGCTCGACCTGTGGGACGACCTGACCGCCGCCGCAACCCGCGCGCTGCTGGCGCTGGCCGGCCTGTTTCTCGGCTGCTGGTTCGCCATCGACCGCGCCCTCAAACCCCTCGGCACCGTGATGGCAGCCCTCGACCGGGCCGGCGAAGGCAACTTCGACACGCGCCTGCCGGTGGACGGCCCCCGGGAGCTGGCCCACCTGGCCGAAGCCTTCAACTCCATGACCCTGCGCCTCGAGCGGGCGGTGGCCGAAAACGTCCGCCTGAGCCAGGAGCAGGCCCTGGCACGGACCGTCACCGAAAGACTCGAAGCCGACCGCAAGGCCATCGCCCGCGAACTCCACGACGAGCTGGGCCAGAGCATCACCGCGGTGGCCGCGCTGGCCGGCGCCATCGTCCAGCGCAGCGCCGACGCCCCAGCCATCCGCCAGAGCGCCGAGGTGATCCGCGACGTCACCTCGCGCATGCAGGGCGATGTGCGGGCGCTGCTGACCCGCCTGCGCCCGCCCCGCAGCGGCCCCCAGGAAACCCTCGATGACGCGGTGCGCAGCTACCTCGCCGCCTGGAGCCAGCGCCACAGCGATATCGAACTCAGCACCGAGCTGTTCGCCGGCCCCAGCCCGCTGCCCGACGAAGTGACCCTGACCGCCCTGCGGATCGTCCAGGAGTCGTGCACCAACATCGTCCGCCATGCCCTCGCCAGCAAGAGCCGCATCCGCCTGCTGCGGGAGGGCGACACCCTGACCGTCGAAGTCAGCGACAACGGGCGCGGCATCATGCCGGCCCCCGGCCAGGCCGGCTTCGGCCTCGCCGGCATGCGCGAGCGGGTCGCCGAACTCGGCGGCAGCCTCGACATTTCCAGCCCGTCCGCCGGTGGCACGCGCATCCGCGCCCGCCTGCCGATCACCCAGCCCGCCGCCCCGGCCGACGACGCATCAGCCCCCAGCACGGAGACCGCCGCATCATGAGCGCGAACCTCAGCCACCTCCGAATCATCCTCGCCGACGACCACGCCATCGTACGCATGGGCTTCCGGCTGCTCCTCGAAGGGGTCGGCGCCCAGGTCATCGACGAGGCCGACAGCGGCGAAGCCGCCCAACAGCTGATGGCCAGCCAGGACCCGGACGTACTGGTGATGGACCTGTCGATGCCGGGCTGCGGCGGCCTCGCCGCGCTGGAACGGATCATGGCCAGAAAGCCGCAGGCCCGCGTGCTGATCGCCTCCGCCCACGCCGACGCGATAACCGCCGAGCGGGCCCTCAAGCTCGGCGCCGCCGGCTACCTGTGCAAGCGCAGCCCCCCGGAAGAACTGTTGCAGGCGGTCGGGCAGATCGCCGCCGGCCAGCGCTACATCGACCCCGAGATCGCCAGTGCGCTGCGCCGCGCCGACCGCCCCGAACACCCGGCCGAAGCCCTGACCGACAAGGAATTCAACGTCTTCCTGCAGCTCGCCCAGGGCCGCTCGGTGGCCGAAGTGGCCAGCGACTTCCACCTCAGCCCCAACACCGTCGGCACTCACCTGTACCACATCAAGCAGAAGCTCGGCGTGCAGAACATGGCCGAACTGGCCATGGCCGCCGTGCGTTCCGGGCTGATCCAGGTGTAGGGGCAAACAGCGATGTCCATGGGGGTATCTATGCTGTAGGGGCGAATTCATTCGCCCTCAGGCGGTAGGCCAGAGTCCGCGGGCGAATGAATTCGCCCCTACAGGCCCACTCCACAGGACAAGCCCCTAAAGACAAGATCCCATTCGCCAACCCAACCGATCAACAAGCCTTTTCCCCAACCAGCGAGAAACCCATGAGCTACCGCAACACGCTTGTCGTCGCCGTCCTTGCCGCTGCCGTCGCTGCACCGGCCATTGCCGCCCGCCCCGAACTGAAGGTGAAGGAACAGATCGACATCGCCGCGCCCCCCGCCAAGGTCTGGGAAGTGGTCAGCAGCTTCGACAACCTCGGCTGGCACCCGGCCGTCGGCGGCACCACCCTCGACAAGGGCAAGAACAACACCAAGGGCGCGGTGCGCACCGTCACCACCAAGGACGGCGCCAAGCTGGTCGAGGAACTGGTCGCCTACAAGGCCGCCGCCCACAGCTACACCTACCGCATCATCGATTCCCCGCTGCCGGTCAGCGGCTACGTGTCCACCCTCACCGTCAAGCCGGCCAAGGGTGGCAGCCACGTGGAGTGGTCGTCCACCTTCCGCCGCAAGGACGAGAAGCCGGCCGAAGGCGCCGATGACGCGGGTGCCCGCAAGGCCGTGAGCGGCATCTACACCAGCGGCCTCGACGCCCTCAAGAAGCAGCTCGAAGCCCACTGAGCGCCGCCATGCCCACGGGGATTGCGCGCCACCTGTTCTGCCGCATCCTCGCGGGCCTGTTCGCCCTTCTGCTCGCCGGGCTGGCCCTCCAGGCCACTGCCGGCGAGCTGAACCACGCCGACATCGCCCGCCGCTTTCCGCCGCCGCTACACGTGGGTGAGAAGCTGCGCGACATTCCCGCCTGGCCGATCACCTCGGAGCTGGAACCCGAGGCCGGCCCGATCGCTTACGCCTTCGAATCCATCGACCTGGCACCGATCCCCGGCTTCGAGGGCACGCCGCTGAACCTGCTGGTCAGCCTCGACCGCAAGGGCGGCTTCATGGACGTGGAGCTGATCCGCCAGCACGAACCGGTCTTCCTGTCCGGCCTCGGCGAAGGCCCGCTGCGCGACTTCCTGCTCCAGTACCGCAACAAGAGCCTCAAGCAGGAGATCACCGTCTCCAGCCTGTACGGCAACACCCGCAGCGGCGCCGGCAGCAAGCGCGTGGTGCTGGACGGCGTCAGCAAGGCCACCGCCTCGGTGCGCATCGTCAACCAGACCGTCCTGACCTCGGGCCTCGCAGTCGCGCGCGCCCGCCTCGGCTTCGCCGCGCCGGCCACCGACAAGGGGCCCGTCGCCGAAGTACGGACCGACGTCTATGAACACCGCAGCTTTGCCGAACTGGTGAAGTCCGGCGCCATCGGCCGCCTGCATCTCAGCAACGCCGACGTGGAAAAGCAGTTCGCCGGCACGGACGGCGCCGGCGTGGATGCCGACGCCCTGGCCCGGCCGGACGACACCTTCACCGACCTCTACGTCGCCTACCTCAACGCGCCGACCATCGGCCGGGCGATCCTCGGCGATGCCGGCCACGCCGACCTGCTACGCCGCCTGGAACCCGGCCAGCAGGCCTACTGGGTGGCCAGCGCCGGGCGCGACGCCTTCATCGACGACGGCTTCACCCGCGGCACCGTGCCGGCCCGGCTGGCCTTCAGCCAGGCCGGCGGCCCGGTGGAGCTGCGCGACCTGGACATCTCACCGCGCCCGCCGGCCGGCGCACCGCCCCTCAACGCCGCACTGGTGCTGCGCGTACCGCCCATGTCCGGTGTCGATCCAGCGGCGCCGGTGCGCTTCGAACTGACCATCACCCGCGCCAAGGGCTCGATGCTGCCCATCCTCACCCAGCGCAGCGTGAACCTCGACTACCAGGCCCCGGCCGAGCTGTTCTCGCGGCCGCCCGCGCCGCTGCCCGACTGGCTGATCGCCTGGAAGGACCGGGCCGCTGAACTGGCCATCATCGCCGCCGCACTGATCCTGCTGTCCGTGGTGCTCGCCCGTCCGCGCTGGATCTCCGTGTCGGCGCGCCGGCTCAAGGTCTTCCGGCTGGCCTTCCTGGCCTTCACCCTCGGCTACATCGGCTGGTACGCGCAAGGGCAGCTGTCCATCGTGCAGATCACCGGCGCGATCAAGTCGGTGGCCGCCGGCGCCGGCCTCAAGAGCTTCCTGTACGACCCGGTGAGCCTGCTGCTGATCGCCTTCACCGCGATCAGCTTCGTGGTGTGGGGCCGCGGCACCTTCTGCGGCTGGCTGTGCCCCTTCGGCGCGCTGCAGGAATTTGCCGCGCTGCTGGCCCGCGCGCTGCGCCTGCCGAGGCTGCGTCTGCCGGCCACCATCGCCCGCATTCTCGACCGCGGGCGCTACGCGATCCTCGCCGCACTGGTGGCGGCAGCTGCCTTCGCCCCGCGGCTGGCCGAGACCGGCGTCGAAGTGGAACCCTTCAAGACCGCCATCACCGTCGGCTTCGACCGCTCCTGGCCCTACGTCGCTTACGCGGTGCTGCTGCTCGTCCTCGGCGGGCTGTACTACAAGTTCTTCTGCCGCTACCTGTGCCCCCTCGGCGCGGCGATGACCCTCGGCGGCAAGCTGCGCCTCCTCGACTGGCTGCCACGCCGCCAGGAATGCGGCCAGCCCTGCCAGACCTGCCGCCACCGCTGCGCCTACGACGCCATCGAGAAGTCCGGCGCGATCCGCTACGACGACTGCTTCCAGTGCCTCGACTGCGTCGGCATCTACCACGACGAGAACCGCTGCGCGCCGATCATGCTGTACCGGAAAAAGGGCCGCCCCCC
This sequence comes from Pseudomonadota bacterium, assembly GCA_018241665.1. Classification (GTDB taxonomy): domain Bacteria; phylum Pseudomonadota; class Gammaproteobacteria; order Burkholderiales; family Rhodocyclaceae; genus Zoogloea. The sequence continues at coordinate 142,544 of JAFEDK010000029.1, read as the reverse complement.
ACAATCGGCTTGATTTCGCCCCGGCGCGGCATACAGTCAATACATTGGCATCAAAGGGCTCACCCCATGCGACGATTTCTCGGCGGGCTGGCGGTTTTCCTGGGCAGCCTCTCCTGCGCCCAGGCAGACACCGGCGAGCGGCAGCAGGTCGACCAACTGGCCGACGCGCTGGAACCCCGGCTCATCGCCTGGCGACGCGACATCCATCAGCACCCCGAGCTGGGCAACCGGGAGTTTCGCACCGCCGCGCTGGTCGCCGAGCACCTCAAGCGCCTCAGCCTCGATGTAAAGACCGGTGTCGGCCGCACCGGCGTCGTCGCCCTCCTGCGTGGCGGCCGGCCCGGCCCCGTCGTGGCCCTGCGCGCCGACATGGACGCCCTGCCCGTCACCGAACAGAGCGGCCTGCCCTTCGCCTCGAAGGCCCGCGCCAACTGGATGGGCGAAGACGTCGGCGTTGCCCACGTATGCGGTCACGACGGCCATACGGCGATCCTGATGGGCGTCGCCGAAGTGCTGGCCACGATGCGCGCACAACTGCCCGGTACGGTGAAGTTCATCTTCCAGCCCGCCGAGGAAGGCCCGCCCCCCGGCGAAGATGGCGGCGCGGCGCTGATGATCCGCGACGGCGTGCTGCGCGACCCGGTACCGTCCGCCATCTTCGGGCTGCACCTCAACAGCCGCACGCCCCTCGGCAAGGCCGGCGTGCGGGCCGGCCCGCTGATGGCCAGCGGCGACACCTTCCGCATCGTCGTCAAGGGTAGCCAGACCCACTCCGCGCTGCCCTGGCTGGGCGTCGATCCGGTGGTGCTGGCCTCGCAGGTGGTGCTCGGCATCCAGACCATCCAGAGCCGCCAGGTGAATGTGCTGCAGGAGCCCTCGGTAGTCACCATCGCCACCCTCCACGGCGGCAACCGGCCCAACATCATTCCCGAAGCCGTGGAAATGAGCGGCATGATCCGCGCGCTGGACGAAGGCATGCGCCGCGACATCCAGCGCCGTGTGGCGACGACCGCGGATGCCATCGCCAGGAGCGCCGGCGGCAGCGCGGAGGTGTCTATCAGCCCCAATTACGACGTGTTGATCAACGACGCCAGGCTGGCCGAGCTGGGCACCCGCTCCCTGCACGCGACGATGGGTAGCGGGCAGGTCTTCGAGAACCCCAAGGTGACCGTCTCGGAGGACTTCTCGGCCTACCAGAAAATCATCCCCGGCTTCTTCTATTTCCTCGGCGTCGTTCCCGACGGCACGCCACCTGAGAAGGTTTTCCCGAACCACTCGCCGCGCTTCTGGATCGACGAGCGGGTGCTGAAAATCGGTGTCAGATCCCTCGCCAACATCACCCTGGACTACCTCCACGAGGCAGACGGCAAGCTGTCAGCGGGCTTGCAGCCTGCTTCAGCGCGTTGACGGGGCATGCTCCCCTTCGGAATACTGCGGGGCGCGACTCCAAACACGTATTCAGCGCGCGTCCGGCCGCCTGTGCAGCCGGCTCCGCCACATCAGACAGCCCAACCCAAGGAATCCTCATGAAGTTTCTCCGGCCCCTCCTCCCCCTCACCCTGATCGCCGGCCTGCTGGCCCAGGCCCCCGCCTTCGCCGCCGAACCGGCCAAGGGCGCCGCCGGCAAGAACGTGGTGGCCACGGTCAATGGCGTGGGCATTCCCCAGGGCGCCTACGACCTGCTGGCGGATCGTGCCAAGTCCCAGGGCGCCACCGACGGCCCGCAACTCACCAACGAGATCCGCGGCCGCCTGATCCAGACCGAACTGCTCAACCAGGCTGCCAAGAAGAAGGGCCTCGACCGCAAGCCCGAAATCACCCTGCAGGCCGACCTGGCCCGCCACCAGATCATCGCCAACGCCTACGTGGCCGACTACATCCAGAGCCACCCGGTCACCGACGCCGCCGCCAAGGCCGAGTACGACCGCCTGGTGACCCAGACCGGCAACAAGGAATTCAAGTCCCGCCACATCCTCGTGAAGGAAGAGAAGGAAGCCAAGGACATCATCGAGCGCCTCAAGATGGGTGAGAAGTTCGACAAGCTGGCCACCCTGTCCACCGACCCCGGCACCAAGGACAAGGGCGGTGACCTGGGCTGGACCGTGCCGAGCAGCTTCGTCGAGCCGTTTGCCAAGGCCCTCGCCGGCCTGACCCCGGGCACCTACACCCAGGCCCCGGTTCAGACCCCCTTCGGCTACCACGTGATCCAGCTGGACGAAGTCCGTGACCTCAAGCTGCCCAGCTTCGAGGAAGCCAAGCCGCAGATCACCCAGCGCCTGCAGGCCCAGACCGTGGAACAGCACCTCCAGGAACTGGCCAAGGCCGCCAAGATCAACTGAGCGCCGCCAGCAGCCAGTACGACAACGGGAGCCTTCGGGCTCCCGTTTTGCTTTTCCGGGATCGGCCCTGCGGAAGCCCCTCCTCCGGGCCAAGGGGCGGCTGTGGCTGTGGCTGTGGCTGTGGCTGAGGCTGAGGCTGAGGCTGAGGCTGAGGCTGAGGCTGAGGCACGGTAAGGATTTACAAACTGTGGGGGCGAATTCATTCGCCCTACGCGCGTGGCCTCACCACCGCGGGCGAATGAATTCGCCCCCACAGTCACCTCCCACAGCCCCACAGTCCACCTCCCCAACCCACAGTCGCTCTCCCCCCGCCCGCAGTCACTCTCCCCCAACCCAGCAATCAGCCCTGGCGGGAAATCCCCACAGAAGCCCTCCCACGGCAAGCCCCATCCTGTAACGAACACGACAATCCCCTTGTCGCGTCGCCTATCCCACACCGCGACACACGCCACAACGCGCAAAACAATCCTTTATTTTCAATGGATTGAATGGATTTTTCGGCCTGGCACACGGGTTGCAACACTGAGTTGCGCTCACAACCCAATCACCCCCCAGGAGAAAACCATGATCACCCTCACCCCCAATGCGTGTAAGGCTGTTTCCCGCTTCATTTCGACGGCTGCCGATCCGGTGGCGGGACTGCGCATCGTGGTGTCGGGCGGCGGTTGCGCCGGCCTGCAATACAACATGAAGCTCGAAGCCGAAAAGCAGGACGACGACAACGTGCTCGTCATCGATGGCCTCACCGTTCTGATCGACCCGTACTCCGCGCCGCTGATCGAAGGCACCACCATCGACTTCGTCGATTCCCTGTCCGGCAGCGGCTTCAAGTTCGAAAACCCCAAGGCGGCCAAGTCCTGCGAATGCGGCCAGTCCTTCGCAGCCTGATCGAAGGAGACTGTCATGTGGGATTACACCGAAAAAGTCAAAGAGCACTTCTACAACCCGCGTAACACGGGTCCGCTGGAAGGCGCCAACGCCACCGGCGACGTCGGCTCCATCTCCTGCGGCGACGCGCTGCGCCTGATGCTCAAGGTCGACCCGGTCACCGAGATCATCCAGGACGCGCACTTCCAGACCTTCGGCTGCGGCTCGGCGATCGCCTCCTCCTCGGCGCTGACCGAGATGGTCAAGGGCATGACCCTCGACGAAGCCAAGCAGATCAGCAACCAGGACATCGCCGACTTCCTCGACGGCCTGCCGCCGGAAAAGATGCACTGCTCCGTGATGGGCCGCGAAGCCCTGCACGCCGCCATCGCCAACTACCGCGGCGAAGAGTGGAGCGATGACCACGAGGAAGGCGCGCTGGTCTGCAAGTGCTTCGCCGTCGATAGCCAGATGATCGAAGACACCATCCGCGCCAACAAGCTGAGCACGGTCGAAGAGGTCACCAACTACACCAAGGCCGGTGGCGGCTGCTCCACCTGCCACGAGCCGATCGAGGAAATCCTCACCAAGGTGATGGCCGAACGCGGCGAGACCTTCGTGCCCGCCGGTGCCAAGAAAGCCAAGCCGGCCGTCGCCGAAGCGGCACCCGCCAAGCTCGGCACCCTGGCCCGCATCCGCAAGATCGAAGAAGTCATCGCCGCGGTGCGCCCGACCCTGCTGGCCGACCGGGGCGACATCGAGCTGGTGGACATCGAAGGCAAGAACATCCTGGTGAACCTCAGCGGCGCCTGCTCCGGCTGCCAGATGGAAGCCGCCACGCTGGCCGGCATCCAGACCAAGATGATCGAAGCCCTCGGCGAGTTCGTCCGCGTCGTACCCGCCGCCAAGGCCCAGGCCCACGCCTGCGCATCCCACGCTCACGGAGGCTGATAAAAATGAGCACCCCCACCCCGATCTATCTCGACAACAACGCCACGACGGCCTGCGACCCGAAGGTCGTGGAAGCAATGCTGCCCTATTTCACGGAGCAGTTCGGCAACGCCTCCAGCATGCACAGTTTCGGTAACAAGGTCGGTGTGGCGCTCAAGGCTGCCCGTACCAAGGTGCAGAAGCTGCTGGGCGCCGAATTCGATTCCGAGATCGTGTTCACGTCCTGCGGCACCGAATCCGACAGCACGGCCATCCTGTCCGCCCTCAAGGCCCAGCCGGACCGCAAGGAAATCATCACCACCGTGGTCGAGCACCCGGCCGTCCTCAGCCTGTGCGAGCAGCTGGAGAAGGAGGGCTACACCATCCACCGCCTGAAGGTAGACAACAAGGGCGGCCTGAACCTCGACGACTACGCCAAGGTGCTCAGCGACAAGGTCGCCGTGGTGTCGGTGATGTGGGCCAACAACGAGACCGGCACCTACTTCCCGGTGGTCGAGATGGCCGAGATGGCCAACGCGGCCGGCGTGCTGTTCCATACCGATGCCGTGCAGGCGGTCGGCAAGATCGACATCAACCTGGCGGCCACCAAGATCGACATGCTCTCCGTGTCCGGCCACAAGCTGCACGCGCCCAAGGGCATCGGCGTGCTCTACGTGCGCCGCGCCGTGCGCTTCCGCCCGCTGCTGCGCGGCGGCCATCAGGAGCGCGGCCGCCGGGCCGGCACCGAGAACGCGCCGAGCATCATTGGCCTGGGCGTTGCCGCCGAGCTGGCGATGGAGGCCATGGAGCACGAGCGCACCTACGTGAAGGCCCTGCGCGACAAGCTCGAGGCCGGCATCCTGGCCGTGGTGCCCCACGCCTTCGTCACCGGCAACCCGGACAACCGCCTGCCCAACACCGCCAACATCGCCTTCGAGTACATCGAGGGCGAGGCGATCCTGATGCTGCTGAACAAGCAGGGCATCGCCGCCTCCAGCGGCTCGGCCTGCACCTCCGGCAGCCTGGAGCCGTCCCACGTGATGCGTGCGATGGGCATCCCCTACACCGCCGCCCACGGCACGGTGCGTTTCTCCCTCAGCCGCTACACGACCGAGGAAGAGATCGAGCGGGTCATCACCGCGGTACCGCCGATCGTCGCCCAGCTGCGCAAGCTGTCGCCCTACTGGGGCGAGAACGGCCCGGTCGCCGATCCGGAAAAAGCCTTCGCCCCCGCATATGCTTGATTTCATCCAGCCCTCCGCGCCCGCCAGCGCGCCGCGTGTCGTCATCAACGACACCACGCTGCGCGACGGCGAGCAATCCGCCGGGGTGGCCTTCACCCTGGCAGAGAAGCTCGCCATTGCCCGCGGCCTCAGCGACATCGGTGTGCCCGAACTCGAAATCGGCATCCCGGCGATGGGCGCCGTCGAGCGGGAGAGCATCCAGGCCTGCGCCCGCGCCGGCCTCGCCTCCCGCCTGGTGGTGTGGTGCCGGATGCGGCTGGATGATCTGGCAGCCTGCAGCGGCCTCGACGCCTGGATGGTGGATCTGTCCATCTCCGCTTCCGACCAGCAGATCCGCCACAAGCTGCGGCGCGACCGGGAGTGGGTGCTGGAGCAGATCGCCAGCCTGGTGCCACGGGCCCGCGACATGGGTTTCGAAGTGCTGGTCGGCTGCGAGGACGCATCCCGCGCCGACCCCACATTCCTGCTGCAGATCGCCGAGGCCGCCCAACTGGCCGGCGCCCGGCGTCTGCGCTTCGCCGACACCCTCGGCGTAATGGAGCCCTTCGGCACCTTCGAGCGCTTTGCCGACCTGCGCGCCCACTGCGACCTGGAGCTGGAGATGCACGCCCACGACGACCTGGGTCTGGCCACCGCCAACACCCTGGCCGCCGTGCGTGCCGGCGCCACCCACGTCAATACCACCGTCAATGGCCTCGGCGAGCGCGCCGGCAACGCCGCGCTGGAAGAAGTCGCCCTTGGCCTGGTCAAGCTCCACGGCTTCGCCACCGGGCTCGACCTGGCCGGCATCCAGGCCCTGTCCCACCAGGTGGCCCGTGCCGCCGGCCGGCCGGTGGGCTGGCAGAAGAGCGTGGTCGGCGAAGGGGTGTTCACCCACGAAGCCGGCATCCACGTGGATGGCCTGCTGAAGGACCCGGCCAACTACCAGGCCATCGACCCGGCCGAGGTCGGCCGCGAGCACCGCATGGTGCTCGGCAAGCACTCCGGTAGCGCCGGCGTGATCGCTGCCTACGCCCGCATGGGCGTGCCGATCCACGACGACGAGGCCAGCGAGCTGCTGCCGCGCATCCGCGGCTTCGTCGAACGCACCAAGCGCACGCCCGGCCCGGCCGACCTGCGCCGCTTCATCGCCGAACTGCACTCCCTGTCGTCCGACCGTCCGCACCATGTCCGCACCCCTTCGTAAGGACCCGAACATGCCCCCCGCCGCCAACGTCTCCCTGCCCGCCGCACCGGTCGCCAGCGAAGCGCCCCAGGGCCTCTTCGCGCTGCTGAAGGAAGACATCGACTCGGTGATGAGCCGCGACCCGGCCGCCCGCAGCCGCTGGGAAGTGCTGACCACCTACCCCGGCGTGCACGCCATCATGGCCTACCGCGTCGGCCATGCCCTGTGGAGCCGCGGCCTGCGTTATCCGGCCCGGGTCCTCCAGTTCTTTTCCCGGATGCTGACCAATGTGGATATCCACCCGGCTGCTGCAATCGGCCGCCGCCTCTTCATCGACCACGGCGCCGGGGTCGTCATCGGCGAAACCGCCGAAATCGGCCACGACGTCACGCTTTACCACGGGGTCACCCTCGGCGGTACCTCCTGGCGCAAAGGCAAGCGCCACCCCACCCTCTCGAGCGGTGTCGTGGTTGGAGCCGGCGCCAAGATCCTCGGCCCCATCACCATCGGAGAACGGGTCCGCGTCGGCGCCAATTCAGTGGTTGTGAAGGATGTACCGGCCGACCGCACGGTGGTCGGCATCCCCGGCCGCATCGTGCGCAGCGAAGGCCGCCGCGGCCCCGACGGGCTGGACCTGGATCACCACCTGGTGCCCGACCCCGTCGGCAAGGCGCTGGCCTGTCTGCTCGACCGGGTCAAGGTGCTCGAATCGCGGATGGCCGCCGCCGGGCTCGACCCGGAAGAGTGTGGCGAATGCACCGACAACTGCGACTGCAGCTCGATGATCCAGTCCGCCCGGGAAGAACACTGAGGCCATCATGGATCTGCTCGACTTCGACGCCGGCCCGCTGTACTTCGACGACCCGATCGCCCCCGAGGTGACCGCGCTGATCAACGAGGCCTCCAACCTGTACCCGGAACCGGAAACCGAGGCGCTACTGCTGCGCGCCGAGGAACTGGCCCCGCACCACCTGGAAGTCATCGTCGCGCTGTACCGCTACTACTTCTACCAGAACCGCCTGGACGCCGCCGACCTCATCGCCGACAAGGCACTGGCCATCTCCGGCGAAGGCATCGGCTACCCCGCGGACTGGCGCGAGCTGACCGCCGAGCAGGTCAAGGCCGGCCTCGAGAGCGCCGCCACCGCGGCCCGCTTCTGGTTGTTGTCCCTCAAGGCCAAGGCCGTGCTGGCCCTGCGCCAGCAGCGCATCGACGATGCCCTGGCGATGCTCGGCACGCTCGCCGACGTGGATGAGCGCGACCGCCTCGGCGTACGCCCCCTCATCGAAGTCGCCCAGATCCGCGCCAGCGGCAACATCGTGGCCGTCGATTTCACGGCCCATTCAATCTGAACCTCAACCGTAGCCTAGGAGCCCATCATGAGTGACGTTGATCTCACCCTGGAAGAAGCCCTCGAAGACCTTTCGTCGGCCGAGGAGTTTCTCGACTACTTCGGCGTGGAGTACGACGCCAAGACGGTCCATGTGAACCGCCTGCACATCCTCCAGCGCTACCACAACTACATCAAGGCCCAGGGCCCCGCCCCCGCCGGCGACGAGCCCGCACGCGCCTTCTACACCAAGTGGCTGACCCAGGCCTACCTGGACTTCGTGCAGTCCGACGCGCTGACCGAGCGGGTCTTCGTGGTGCTGCAGAAAGCCGCCGGCACCTCCTTCGTGCCGCTGGAAAGCCTGGCCAATCCCAAGGTCTGACGCCGCCCGTCCAGGAGAACCATCATGCTTCCCCGCTTCGAGTACGGCCAGACCGTCCGCGTCACACGCAACGTGCGCAACGACGGCACTTTTCCGGGCAAGGAGGTCGGCGACTTCCTCATCCGCCGCGGCTCGATGGGCATTGTCCGCGACGTGGGCAGCTACCTGCAGGACCAGCTCATCTACTCGGTGTACTTCCTGCAGGAAGACATGATCGTCGGCTGCCGGGAGGAAGAACTCCTCGGCGAGGACGAGCACTGGGTGGACAGCAAGTTCGAAGTCCGCGAGAAGGTGCGCTGCGCGGTCACCCTCGCGGTCGGCGGCGAGATCCGCGCCGAGCCCGGTACCAAGGGCGAGATCATGCGCGTACTGCGCGACCTCCCCGGCGGCGTCCAGTACCACCTGCACGTGCCCGGCTGGGTGCTGCAGGTGCCGGAAAGCGCCCTCGAAACCCTGCCGCTGGAAGAGCAAGGCGGCGAGATAGAGGCGGCAGAAGACGAGGAGGACGTGTCATGAACACACTCGCCGTCGTCCCCGACACCACCCTGCCCTACCTGGTCTTCAAGACCGCCCACGGCATCTACGAAAAGATGCCGGGCGAACTGTCCGAGCGGGAGCTGCGCCATGTGCGCCAGGTGGCCAGGAAGCAGCTCGACATCGAGACCCTGGTGCTCACCGCACCGGAAGCCCAGGGCGTCGTCGTGCCCCAGCGCACGCTGGACGACGCCTTTCAGGAGATCCGCGGGCGCTACGAATCCGAGCAGGACTTCACCGATGCACTGGCGGCGCAGAACCTCGACGAGGCGCTGCTGACCTCGGCGCTGCAACGGGAGCTGAAGGTGGAGGCGGTGCTCGACCGGATCTCGGCCAAGTCCGCCAAGGTGGCCGAACTGGACGTGCAGATCTTCTACCACATGCACCGCGAGCAGTTCATGCGCACCGAAAGGCGCGGCGCCTCGCACATCCTCGTCACGATCAACCCGGACCTGCCGGAGAACGCCCCGGCACTGGCCCTGAAGAAGATCAGCGAGATCCGCAAGCGCCTGCTGAAGGACCCGAAGCGCTTCGCCGAGCAGGCCCTGAAGCACTCGGAATGCCCGACCGCGATGAACGGCGGCACGATCGGCGACGTGGACCGCGGCAAGCTCTACCCGGCGCTGGACGCCGCGCTGTTCGCCGCCAAGGCGGTAGGTGAACTGTCGGAGGTGGTGGAATCCGAGCTGGGTTACCACATCGTCCGCTGCGACAGCATCCGCGCGGAAGGCGTGGCGCCCTACGCCGAAGTGGCGCCGCGCATCCGCCTGGTCATGGAACAGAACCGCCGCAAGCTGTGCCAGCACGGCTGGTTGAAGGAATTGCAGGAAGCTGCTGCAGCGAAAGCCAGGGAGGCCGAAGCCCTGCAGGAGCACTGAAACGATTTTAGGAATCGGAGGGGATGGGTGGCGGCATCCATCTTCTCCAGGCTTGGAGCGCACTTTTGGGGACCCTCGGGTCCCCGCTTTTTTTGTGGTTCTGGCTGGAGTTAGCTGGAGCGCCGTAGGGTTCATCCCTTGTCGGTTCATCCCTTGTCGGTTCATCCCTTGTGGGTTCATCCCTTGTGGGGGCGAATTCATTCGCCCACAGCCGGTCGGAGAACGTCCGCGGGCGAATGAATTCGCCCCCACAGACTCACCCCACAGACTCACCCCACAGACTCACCCCACAGAGCTTTCCCCGCAAAGCTTTGCCCGCAGAACCCTGATCACCACAGTAGGTCATCCCGGCAGCACGCGCGCCAGCCAGCCGACGAAGTCCCGCGCCATCTGCGGCGTGATCTCATGGCCCGCCGGGTAGCGATGGGATTCGAGTTTCACCCCAAGTTCGCCGAGCCACTGGTCGCTGCGCTCGGCCCAGGCTACCGGCAATGTGTTGTCGAAGCTGCCGTGGGTAACCAGCGCGTCCAGACGGGCCAGTTCGGCGGCCGACGCCAGCAATGGAGCGATCTCCGGCAGGATGCGCCCGGACAGGATGGCGAAACCGGCGACGCTGTCCGGATGGGTCAGTGCCAGGCTCGCCGACATGATGCCGCCCTGGCTGAAGCCGGCCACCACCGTGCGCTCGGCGGGGATGCGGAGGCGCGCCTGCAGGTCGGCGACGAAAACCGCCAGCTTGCCGCGACTCACTTCCGCCGCCTCCGCGTCGATCACCGGGCCGTTGGCGGTGAAACTGACCTGGAAGGCGCAGAAGGCCGACGGACCGAGGAAAATCGGCGAGCGGACCAGGGCCACCGCCAGCGATGGCGGCAGTGCCGCCGCCAGGCCAGCCATGGAAGTCTCGTTGCTGCCGACGCCGTGCAGCAGGACCACCAGGCCCTGCGCCGGGCCTTCGGCCGGGCGCAGGCGGTAGGACAGGCTCAGGTCGTCAATCAAAGGTGGAAGAGTGAAGGCTGCGTTCATGAATGTCGTTCCTGTCTGGTGTTGTTGTTCAGGGCTACCGAGGGCATCACGGTGCCAGGTCGAAGACCAGCACTTCGGCATCGCTGCCGGCGGTCAGCGCTACTTCAGCTTCGTTGGCGAGCAATGCCGCATCGCCGGCCTCCAGACGCTGACCATTGACGCTCAGCGCACCGCGGATGAGGAACACGTAGGCCTTGCGGGCCGGGTCCAGGGTCAGCGTGGCCGCTTCGGTGCCATCCAGCAGGCCGGCGTAGAGCCGCGCATCGGCGTGGATCAGCACCGAACCTTCAGCACCATCCGGCGAGGCCACCAGGCGCAGGCGGCCGCGCTTATCGGCGTCGGGAAAGGTCTTCTGCTCATAGCCCGGCGCGATGCCCAGCTGGTTCGGCTCGATCCAGATCTGCAGGAAATGGGTCACCGCATCGGTGGCGTGGTTGAACTCGCTGTGACGCACACCGCTGCCGGCGCTCATGCGCTGCACGTCGCCCGGCGGAATTGCCGTGCCGTTGCCCATGCTGTCCTTGTGGGCCAGCGAGCCGGACATCACGTAGCTGACGATCTCCATGTCCCGATGGCCGTGGGTACCGAAGCCGGTGCCCGGCGCGATGCGGTCCTCGTTGATGACCAGCAGGTTGCCCCAGCCCACGTGGGCCGGATCGTAGTAGCCGGCGAAGGAGAAGGAATGCTGGCTCTTCAGCCAGCCATGGTCGGCGTGGCCGCGGTCCTGGGATTTGCGCAGGGTAAGCATGGAACACCTCCTTGGTTGATGGCTCCACTGTAGCCCCCGGTCGGCCCTCAACGGCTCATGCGGTTTGATGTCATCATTCAAAGCGTTTGAACGATGAGCCAAGCCATGCCCCAAAATCGCCCGACCCCGCGGGACCTTCTGACCCCCGACGCGCTGGCCATGCTGCAGGCCATCGCCGATGCCGGCAGCTTCGCCGCCGCGGCCCGCGCCTGCGGCCTGGTGCCGAGCGCCCTCACCTACCGGGTTCGGCGCATCGAGGACGCGCTGGACGTACTGCTGTTCGATCGCAGCTCACGCCAGGCCAGGCTCACCGAGGCCGGCCGCGAACTGTTGCGCGAAGGCGGCCGCCTGCTGGCCGAGATCGACGCCGTCGCCAACCGGGTGCGCCGCGTCGCCACCGGCTGGGAGGCCAGCTTCACGATCGCGGTGGACAGCATCATCAACCGCAGCACGCTGCTCGAGCTATGCCAGGACTTCCTCGCCCTCGATCCGCCAACGCGCCTGCGCCTGCGTGACGAAACCCTGTCGGGCACGCTGGAAGCCCTCAGCTCGGGCCAGGCCGATCTGGCCCTCGGCGTGGTCACCGAGTCGCCGGTCGGCCCGGGCTTCCAGAGCCAGCCGCTGGGCAGCCAGCGCTTCATCTTCACGGTGGCGCCCCATCATCCGCTGGCGCGGGAATCCGCAGCGCTCAGCGATGCGCAGATCCGCGCCCATCGGGCGGTGGCCGTCGCGGACTCCGCCCGCCACGGCGATGGACTCACCGTCGGCCTGCTCGGCGGCCAGGACGTGTTCACCGTGGCCAGCATGCCGGCCAAGCTGGAGGCCCAGCTGCGCGGCCTCGGCGTCGGCTTCCTGCCCGAGTGCCTGGCCCGCCCCTACGTGGAAACCGGCCGCCTGGTGGCCTTGCGGGTCGAGCGTGACGAGCGCCGCATCCATGTGAGCTACGCCTGGCGCAAGACACCCGCCAACCGCATGGGCAAGGCCCTGGCCTGGTGGCTGGAACGCCTCGGCCAGCCGCTGACCCGCCAGGCCCTGCTCGACGGCCCGGCGGCATCCCACCCCTGAATCGCCAGGCAGGCGCCCAAAACGAAACGGGCCGGCCCAAGGCCAGCCCGCTTGCTCACGTCAGCTCAGCTTCCGCTCAGCGGGCCGGCACCATGATGTCCGCCTCGCCTTCGAGCACGACCTTGCCCTTCACCGTGGCAACGGTGTCGAACTTGGCCTTGCGCTTCTCGGGGGTGAGTTCCTTGATCGTGCAGCGCACCGTGACGGTGTCGCCGATCTTCACCGGCGCCTTGAACTTCAGGCTCTGGGACAGGTAGATGCAGCCCGGCCCCGGCAGCTTCATGCCGAACACCGTGGAGATGAAGCCGGCCGACAGCATGCCGTGGGCGATACGGCCCCCGAACATGGTGGACGCTGCCAGTTCCTCATTGACGTGCACAGGGTTGAAGTCGCCGGTCACGCCCGCAAAGGCCAGGATGTCGGCCTCGGTGACGGTGCGTGCATACACGGCGCTCTGCCCGACGGACAGCTCCTCGAACTTGTAGCCGTAGTATTCCTCGAAGTTCTGCTTTTCTTCGCTCATTGGCTGTTCCCTTCTGCGTATTTTGGTCTTGATTGTTGGGTTGAGAACCTGGACATCGACGCCGGCACGATGACTCCTCCTGATGCTCCGACGTCCCTGCCAGCATACTCCAATCGTGTTACGGAATCCGCACGCGACAAGGGCTTCCGCGGGTTTCAGGCATCTTTCAACAATCCTTGACGTTCAATGAAGGCGATGATGTCGGCAAGCCCCTGGCCGGTCTTCAAATTGCTAAAAATGAAGGGCCGCTCGCCGCGCATCTTCTTCGCGTCCCGGTCCATCACTTCCAGCGACGCACCGACCAGCGGCGCCAGGTCGATCTTGTTGATGACCAGCAGGTCGCTCTTGGTGATGCCCGGCCCGCCCTTGCGCGGAATCTTGTCGCCGGCGGACACGTCGATCACGTAGATCGTCAGGTCGGACAGCTCCGGCGAGAAGGTCGCCGCCAGGTTGTCACCGCCGGATTCGACGAAGATCAGCTCCACATCGGGGAACAGGCGGATCAGGCGGTCCACCGCCTCCAGGTTGATGGAGGCATCCTCGCGGATCGCGGTGTGCGGACAGCCGCCGGTTTCCACGCCGATGATGCGCTCGGGCGTGAGGGCCTCGTTGCGCACCAGGAACTGGGCGTCCTCGGCGGTGTAGATGTCGTTGGTCACCACGCACAAGTCGTACTTGTCACGCAGGGCCTGGCACAGGGCCAGGGTCAGGGCGGTCTTGCCGGAGCCGACGGGGCCGCCGATACCGACGCGGAGGGGTTGGCCTTTCATGGAGCGTTTCCTTTTTTTGAGTTCTGGAGATGGGTTCGGGGCCCGGCCGGGCTCAGCCCGCCGCGGTCAGCGCCGCCCACTGGCGGGCCAGGGCCGGATCGTCGGCCAGGAAGGCCGCCAGGTCGCGGGGGTCGGGCCAGTCCGGATTGGAGAAATCACAGCGGCAGTGCTGCCGGCTCATGCTCGGGTGGGGCTGCAGCAGCTGTCCGCCGCAGGCCGCCTCGGCCGCCGCGGCAATGCCTTCGGCGATCAGCGCGTCGATGAAGGCCGGGTCGCGGTTGAGCTTGGACGCGTAGTCCAGACGCACGCCGGCAAAGTCCTTGCGCGGCCGCTCGCCGAGGCCGACGACGCTGACGGTGACCCGCTTGTAGTCGGCCAGCTCGGGCGGCAGCTTGCGCAGTCCAGTCAGTTGGGTGGCGATCTTGTTCACCACGTCGATGGAGCGCAGCTCCTGGCCGAGGGACAGGTTGCCGGACAGCTCGTTGCGCCGGTCGATCTGCTCGGACGGCGTCACCGGGCCGCAGGCGCTGCCCTCGTACTGGTTCGGGTTGATCTGCACCACCCACAGCAAGTCGGGCTTGTCGTCCCGCGGGCGGTTGATAAAAAAATCGTTGATCGGCGGGTTCTGGGAGTACAGCCCGTCCCAGAAGAAACGCGGCTCGCGATGGCCCGGCCGGCTGCGGCTATCCACCTCCAGCGGCCCGGCGACGAAGAGTTCGGGGATGCAGGCGCTGGCCAGCAGTTCATCGAGGCGGATGCCGGCCCCCGGCCGCTCCGGAAAGGTCCGGAAGGCGCTCTGCGGATGGTCGGGGTAGCCGAGCACATCCACCGCGCCGACGAAGAGATCCAGCCCGTCCCGACCGAAGAAGCGCTCGGCCCCCGCCGACAGCCCGACGGTGGCGCGCAGGTCATCCTTCATGCGGGCCTGTACCAAGGCCGACAGGAAGGGCGACGGCGGCACGCTCACGTCCGGCAGCCAGTCCTGCAGGGACAGCGCGAACTGCGCCGCCTTGTTGGTGAAGTAGTCGCCCCACCACAACGGCGCCTTGCCGGCCAGATCGAGGCTGGCCTTGTTGCGGTTCCAGTAATGCAGCACCCGGCTGGCACCAGTGGCCCAGCTGTCGGCCTTGCTCCACGCCAGTGCCGCGGTGAGCGCCCCGCCCGAGGTGCCGGACAGGCCCTGCAGGCGGAACCAGCGGTTCTCCTGCCCTTCCCGCCTGAAATGCTCGAAGGACAGGAACAGGTAGGCCAGCACACCCGCCGTGAAGGCGGTGTGGGCGCCGCCGCCCTGGCAGGCGATGGCGAGACGGGGAACGTCGTCGGCACGGGCAGTCACGATGCAGGACTCTCAGGAACGGAACAGACGGGAATACTGCGTCTCGTGGCGGCAACTGGCAATCGCCAGCCCCGGCTGGAAGTTGGACCAGGCCTCCGGCGGCCGCTGCAGCGCGTCGGCGACCCGCTCCGGCACCTGCGCCGCCAGGGACGACAGCAGGCGCTGGCCGGCGGCCTGGCCGAGGGGCACGGCCTTCACCGCCGCCATCACCATGTTCTCCAGCCAGGCCCAGGCATAGCCGTTCAGCGCATCGGCCGGCGGCACCTGCCAGGCCACCGCGGCGGCGGCCCAGATAGTCGGAAAGACCGGATCTTCGAGTGTCTTGATACGCGCGACCCAGCCGGGCAGTTCGACGAAGGCCGGCAGATCCACCAGCAAACGGACCAGCGAGTAGCCCATCTGCACCGTCTCGGCGCGCAGCTCGGAAGTCTCGCGGCTGGCCAGGCAGCGGGCGTTGAGCGCCGCCACCTCGCCGTCGTCGCCAGCCCGCCAGGCGTCCAGCAGCCCGGCCAGCAGCGGCAGCTCGTAGCCGCCGAAGGCGCCGGCCAGCGCGTCGCCGATCCACTCGCCGACCTGGGCCTCGCTCTTCACGGCGCCGCAATCGACGACCCATTCCAGGCCCTGCGAATAGGTGTAGGCGCCTACCGGCAGCGCGGGGCTGACCAGCTGCAGCAAGCGCATCAGCGGCAGGCTCACCGGCGGCCTCCGGTGTAAGGGAAGACGCTCAGCGGCACAGCACGTCGTCCTTGATGGAGGCGGCGACAGCCGCCACCTCACCGATCAGCGCGTCGGACACGCCAAGGCCGGCCAGCGTTGCCGCCAGGTTCTCGACCACCGCGTCGAAGTGGCTTTCGTTCAGCCCCAGCTTGTCCACCAGGCCCTGGTGGGCGGCGCGCATGCCCTGGCCGCTATAGGCCGGGCCGCCGCCGAAGGCGTAGGTCAGGAAGGCTTTCTGGTGGGCGCGCTGGCGGGCCATGTCGGTGTTGGCGAAGAAATGGCTGATGCGCGCATCGGCCAGCACCTTGTCGTAGAAGATATCGACAGCCGCATCGATCGCGGCCGCGCCGCCGAGGCGTTCGTAAAGCGTGGTCATCGGAAGACTCCTGAATGGTTGATGGAGGCTTGAAGCGGCACGAGTCATGTCGTTGTTATGAAGCGGGGCCTTTAAGACCCCTGCGCAACAGATTCTTCGAAACGGATCCGATGAACGGCCCCTGAGAACAGACCCGGGCAACAGACCCTGTGGGGGCGAATTCATTCGCCCTTCATGCGTTGATGAACCTCCGCGGGCGAATGAATTCGCCCCCACGGGAGAAGGAGCCTCACCAGCGGACAACGCAGCAAAGCCACCTTGCCAAGGCCTACTTGTACTGATGGATCTTCGCCTCGGTCGCCCCGCGCTCGGCGTGGTGATGGCCGTGGGCGTAGGCGCCGGCTTCCGGCTCGAAGGCGGCGGACAGGCTGCTCACCACGGCGCCGAGGCCGACCAGCATGGTCTTCAGCACATGGTCGGTCTGGATGCGCAGCCAGCCGTCACCCACCTGCACCGCCACGTGGCGGTTGCCCAGGTGATAGGCCACGCGGGCCAGCGCAGAGGCGTCGGCGCAGCGCGCCTCGATGAGTTCCTCCGGCGCCGACACCACCTCGACGATGCGCCCGTCCTGGGCCTGCAGGCGGTCGCCGCCGCGCAGGATGGTGCCGCGGGGCAGGAACAGGCCGACCTCCTCGCCGTCCGCCAGGCGCGTGCGCAGGCGGCTCTTGGTGCGGGCGTCGAAGTCGAGTTGCAGGCGTGCGGTGGGCGCGGCGTCGCCGGTGTAGATGTTTTCGATCAGCAGCATGGTTCAGAACAGGA
The DNA here is from genome assembly GCA_018241665.1 of Pseudomonadota bacterium. Classification (GTDB taxonomy): domain Bacteria; phylum Pseudomonadota; class Gammaproteobacteria; order Burkholderiales; family Rhodocyclaceae; genus Zoogloea. The sequence goes on along the minus strand of JAFEDK010000029.1, from coordinate 125,558 downwards.
AGTAACGTTGGGCCATCGGCAGCACCGAGGCCGGTTCGCAGGTGAGCAGTTCGCCGGCGGCGCGGACCTCGTAGGTTTCCGGGTCCACGGTGATGTCGCCCTGCCAGTTGTTGTGGATCATCGCCGCCTTGGTGACGCTGCGGATGCCGCGCACCGCTTCCAGCGGCTTGGCGAGGCCGAGGCCGTCCAGCCCGCCGTTGGCCAGCGCAGCCTGGGACACGAAGGTCAGCGCCGTCTTGAGGCCGCCGCCGAAGGCGCCGAACATCGGCTTGTAATGCACCGGCTGCGGCGTCGGGATGGACGCGTTGGCGTCGCCCATGGCCGCCGCGGCGATCATGCCGCCCTTCAAGATCAGGCTCGGCTTGACGCCGAAGAAGGCCGGCTTCCAGATCACCAGGTCGGCCAGCTTGCCCGGCTCGATGGAGCCGACCACGTGGCTGATGCCGTGGGTGATGGCCGGGTTGATGGTGTACTTGGCGATGTAGCGCCTGGCGCGGAAGTTGTCGCTGCGCGCCGTGTCCTCGGCCAGCGCGCCGCGCTGGACCTTCATCTTGTGGGCGGTCTGCCAGGTGCGGATGATCACCTCGCCGACCCGGCCCATGGCCTGGGAGTCGGACGAGAACATGGACAGCGCGCCGATGTCGTGCAGGATGTCCTCGGCGGCGATGGTCTCGCGGCGGATGCGGCTCTCGGCGAAGGCCACGTCCTCGGCAATCGCCGGGTCGAGGTGGTGGCACACCATCAGCATGTCCAGGTGCTCGTCGATGGTGTTGACGGTATAGGGCCGGGTCGGGTTGGTGGAGCTGGGCAGCACGTTCGAAAGCCCGGCCAGCTTGACGATGTCCGGCGCGTGGCCGCCGCCAGCCCCTTCGGTATGGAAGGTGTGGATGCTGCGCCCCTTGAAGGCCGCCGCGGTGGTCTCGACGAAGCCGGATTCATTCAGCGTGTCGGTGTGGATCGCCACCTGGATATCCATTTCCTCGGCCACGCTCAGACAGTTGTCGATGGCTGCCGGCGTGGTGCCCCAGTCCTCGTGCAGCTTGAGGCCGATGACGCCGGCCTCGACCTGCTCGCGCAACGGGTCGGGCAGGCTGACGTTGCCCTTGCCGAGAAAACCGAGGTTCATCGGGAAGGCGTCCGCCGCCTGCAGCATGCGCGCGATGTGCCACGGCCCCGGCGTGCAGGTGGTGGCGTAGGTGCCGGTGGCCGGCCCGGTGCCGCCGCCGATCATCGTGGTGACGCCGCTCATCAGCGCCTCCTCGATCTGCTGCGGGCAGATGAAGTGGATGTGGGTGTCGATGCCGCCGGCGGTGACGATCATCCCCTCGCCGGCGATCACCTCGGTCGCCGCGCCGACGGCGATCGTCACACCGGGCTGGATGTCCGGGTTGCCGGCCTTGCCGATGGCGCTGATGCGTCCGTTCTTGAGGCCGATGTCGGCCTTGACGACGCCCCAGTGGTCGAGGATCAGCGCGTTGGTGATGACGGTGTCGGCCACTTCGGCCGCCAGGCGCTGGCCCTGGCCCATGCCGTCGCGGATCACCTTGCCGCCGCCGAACTTCACCTCCTCGCCGTAGATCGTGTAGTCCTTCTCCACCTCGATCCACAGCTCGGTGTCGGCCAGGCGCACCCGGTCGCCCACCGTCGGGCCGAACATTTCCGCGTAGGCGCGGCGCGAGATTTTTGCCATGTCAGGCCTCTTGGGAAATTGGGTTGGGATGGTCGAATGAATTCGACCCGACGTGGGATCCGCCAAAAAACTGTGGGGGCGAATTCATTCGCCCTCCGCACACCGATCCACCGCCAAGGTCGAATGAATTCGACCCCACACACGCTGCATGTCTGCTGCTCATAGAGCGCCCATCACCTTGGCGTTGAAACCGAAGACCTTGCGGTCGCCATCCAGCGCCACCAGCTCGACGGTGCGGGTCTGGCCCGGCTCGAAGCGCACCGCGGTGCCGGCGGCGATGTTGAGGCGGAAGCCCCGCGCGGCGGCGCGGTCGAAGTCCAGCGCCGCGTTGGTCTCGGCGAAGTGGTAGTGGGAGCCGACCTGGATCGGGCGGTCGCCGGTATTGGCGACGACGAGGGTCAGCGTGGCGCGGCCGACGTTGAGCTCCAGCTCGCCGGCCAGGGTGTCGATTTCACCGGGGATCATGGGCAGGCCTCAGACGATGGGTTGGTGGACGGTGACGAGCTTGGTGCCGTCGGGGAAGGTGGCTTCCACCTGGATCTCGGGGATCAGCTCGGGCACGCCCTCCATCACGTCGGCGCGGGTCAAGAGCGTGGTGCCGTAGTTCATCAGCTCGGCCACCGTGCGCCCGTCGCGGGCGCCTTCGAGGAGGGCGGCGCTGATGTAGGCCACCGCTTCCGGGTAGTTGAGCTTGAGGCCGCGGGCCTTGCGCCGCTCGGCCAGCAGGCCGGCGGTGAAGATCAGCAGCTTGTCTTTTTCGCGGGGGGTCAGTTCCATTCGGGAGCCCTTTCTCGTTCGGTCGGCGCGGCCCGCTGGCCGGCGCCGGAAATGATAGTTGCACGGCCGGTATGCCGGCCATTGGCGGAAACCGATATCACGTATGCCAGATCCGTGGCACCTCGGCGGGACGGCCGGCCAGCACCGGGCGCAGCGCCGCCCACAGGGCCACGAACCAGGCCCGCGCCGGCTCGGCGGCTGGCCCCAGGTAGCGCGCCACCAGCAGGCCCGGCAGGCGCGTCACGCCGCCCTCGCCCACCGTCGGCACCACCGCCCGGCAGGCTTCCAGCAGTGCCGCATCAATGCCTTCCGCCGCCACCAGCAGCGTGCCGGTGACCGGCTGGCCGCGCAGGCCGACCGGCGAATCGAGCAGGCGCGATCCGCCTTCGATAACGCCCTGCTCGCTCCAGATCAGCCGCCCGTCCCGCTCGATGCGCGAGGCCAGGCGCAGGCTGCCGGCGGTCAGCCGCTCGCCGGACGCGGTGCGCCCGAGGCACAGCAGGTCCAGCCCGACGAACACCGCGTCGCCCTGCAGGCGCACCGTGGTCTCGGTAAAGCCGCGCACCCGGTCGAAGACGATGCTCTCCTGCGGCAGCCATTCGAACACGCCACCCGCCGCCACCGAAAAATCCAGCCGCTGGGTGGCCAGCGGCCCCTGGCTGCGATACCACTTGCCGGCGCCGGGGGTGGTGACCAGCGCATGGGCGCCCTCGCCCACCTGCACCTGCACAGTGAGCGCGTCCCCGCCGGCAATACCGGCCGGCGGATGGAGCATCAGCGCATGACACACCGCCGGCCCTTCCGGGTAGAGCGCCTTCTGCACCCGCAGCGGGCCCTCGTGCAGGCGGTGGGCCAGCACCGTGCGGCCGTCGGGCGTGGCGTCGAAGCCCAGCTCGAGGCGCGCGCGCCAGCTCAGGTGGTGGCCGGCGTCGGGACGTGGGGAAGCCTGCAGTTCGGCAGGCGGACAGGATGCGAGCAACATGGGTCTCAGATTAGCAAACGGTATGCCGGAGAGGCGCGTGGATGCGTGCTTTCGGGGTATTCGGGCGGTTGGCGGCGGCGATTCTAGTGCGCAATGGCCGGAATGCGTGGCACCGGGTGTCCATTGCCTTCGATGCGGCCGTGAACGCAGCCGCCTCGGCGGCTGGTGCGGGGCTTTTCGGGGCGTGGGCGATGCTTGGTGCGTTGGGTATGCACCGAAATGGTTTGCTGGTGAGGCTATGGTGCTGCGTCATGGGGCGGCTGGGGTTGGGCAAGCACGAGTTTGGGGCGGCATTGTCGCGCTTTGGTGTTTGGGTGGGGCTGTCGTTCTTGTGTTTGTACTTTTTCTGGACGGCTTTCCGTTGTTTTGCTTCGCATTGGCCGGGTCTCGCCCCGGCGGGCGACATCCTTTCTTGTCACACGACAAGAAAGGACGCAAAGAAACGTGCCCCGCTGCCGCGCCCCCTGCGGGGGTGCCCGAGCTCCGGGCGTGCCGGGCGGGGTCTGCGCAAACTCGTCGGCTTCGCCTCCTCAGACATGCGCAGCCCTGATCCGCCCGTCCCACCCTCCACTCGGCGCGTCAGAGGGGGAAAGGAAAAGCGGCCGCTCGACGGCAGGTGCCGCACAAGGCGGCTATACCAACTACACCTCAGCTTCAGGAAAGGCTCGGTGCCTCCCCCAAAGCCCGTCCCGAACCGCCGAGCAGCGCAGCAGCAGGCGGGGATGTCCGACGCGGCTGTCTGAGCCGGCAACGCCGGCGAGTTCCGCGACGGCCGCCTGCTGCGAGCAGCGCAGGGAAGTCGTCCGCAACGCGGACGACCGGTGAGGCACGGGTCGCCTTCTTTGCCTTCTTTCTTGGCGACGCAAGAAAGAAGGTCGCCCGCCGGGGCGAGTCCCGGCCAACGTAAGTCCACAAAACGGAAAGCCGCCCAGCAAAGCACCAACATGCGCCGGCAAGGACTCCACCCGCAACGGGAGAACGAACTCGCCCCCACTGGGAGCAATCCCAAAACCACGAAAACGGAAACTTACTTTCCAATTTTCGGCCTCATAACTCGAAACTTCGACCTCGCCCGCCGAAACTTCGAGCTCAATGGCCGAAACTTCAACCTTAAAGACCGAAGTTTCGAGCTCCGAACTCGAAACTTCGAGCATTTCGGTCGAAACTTCGAGCTCGGAGCCCGAACATCGCAGCTCGCAACCCGAACTTTCGAGCTCAATCACCGAAAAACGGACAGTAAGCATCCGTCATCGGATGATTACCTTCCACTGCCGCGCAACAAGCGGGCGACCACGCACAAGACCGTCCGGCAAGGGCACTCCCCCTATACCGACAGCATCTCCCGCACCTTGTTGGCCTCCATCTCCTCACCGAGCCCCGCGCTGATGATCTCCCCCCGCTCCATCAACAGATAGTGATCTGCCAGCGAGCGCGCGAAGTCGTAGTACTGCTCGACCAGCAGGATCGCCATCTCGCCGGTTTCGGCCAGTGCGCGGATCGCCCGTTCGATGTCCTTGATGATGGACGGCTGGATGCCCTCGGTGGGTTCGTCGAGGATCAGCAGCTTGGGCCCCGGGGCCAGCGCGCGGCCGATGGCGAGCTGTTGCTGCTGGCCGCCGGAGAGGTCGCCGCCGCGCCGCCGCATCATCTGCTTGAGCACCGGGAACATCTCGAAGATGCGGGTCGGCACCTGGGCACTGGCAGGCCGGGTGGCGAGGCCCATCATGAGGTTCTCCTCCACCGTCAGTCGCGGGAAGATCTCGCGGCCCTGGGGCACGTAGCCGATGCCGGCACGCACGCGGCCGTAGCTGGGGGCCTTGGTGATGTCGGCGCCGTCGAGGGCGATGCTGCCGGTGGCGGCGGGCACCAGGCCCATCAGGGTCTTGAGCAGCGTGGTCTTGCCCACCCCGTTGCGCCCGAGCAGGGTGGTGACCTTGCCCATCGGCACCTCGAAGCTGAGGTTGCGCAGGATGTGGGAGCCGCCGTAGTACTGGTTGAGGTTGGTGACGGTAAGCATTGCGTGTTCCTCTTTGATTGTTCGCCGGGCCGGAACCCTTTTGGGGACTGATTCAGGAGCCCTGTGGGGGTGCCTGTGGGGGCGAATTCATTCGCCCGCGGCGCGTGATCCACCCGCGGTGGGCGAATGAATTCGCCCCCACGGTTCCAGCAGCCCCGGACGTACCCTAGCGGCCCAGGTATACCTCGATGACGCGCGGATCGGCCTGGACGGTGGCGAGGTCGCCCTCCGCCAGCACCGAGCCTTCGCACAGGACGGTGACCTTGCCGCCGAGGGCTTCGACGAAGGCCATGTCGTGTTCGACGACCACCAGCGAGTGCTTGCCCTTGAGGCTGACGAACAGCTCGGCGGTGCGCTCGGTCTCGTCGTCGGTCATGCCGGCGACGGGCTCGTCGAGGAGCAGCAGCCTGGGGTCCTGCACCAGCAGCATGCCGATCTCCAGCCACTGCTTCTGGCCGTGGGACAACAGCCCGGCCGGCCGGTCGGCCTGGTCGTCGAGACGGATCAGGCGCAGGGTGTCGGCGATCTTGTCGAGGTCGTCGCCGAACAGCCGCGCGAAGAGGCTCTTCTTGACCCGCTTGTCGGTCTTGAGGGCCAGCTCCAGGTTCTCGAACACGGTGTGGTGCTCGAAGATGGTGGGCTTCTGGAACTTGCGGCCGATGCCGGCGTGGGCGATCTGCGGCTCGGTCAGGCGGGTCAGGTCGATGGTCTGGCCGAAGAAGGCCTTGCCGGAATCCGGCCGGGTCTTGCCGGTGATGACGTCCATCATCGTGGTCTTGCCCGCCCCGTTGGGGCCGATGATGCAGCGCAGCTCGCCGGCGTCGATCTGCAGGGACAGCTGGTTGAGGGCGCGGAAGCCGTCGAAGCTGACCGTGATGTCGTCCAGGTAGAGCATGACCTTGTGGGACAGGTCGAGCTCGCCCGGCGTCAACACGTGGCTGGTACTGGCCTCGCCGTCCCAGCCTTCCTTCTGGCCGTCGGCGGGGGCGTTGCGGGAGATGGAGGATTCGACGCGCATCGTCAGGCTCCTTTTGCGGCGGTGCCGTTGGGCAGCTTGGATTCGGGGGTGGCCGGCGTGCGCGGCGCGGCCGGCACAGCGGCGGCTTCGGCGCGGCCCGCCGCCAGCGCGGCCTTCTCGGCGCGGCGGGCCTTGATCTTGGCCCACAGGCCAGCCACGCCTTCCGGCAGGTAGAGGGTCACCAGGATGAACAGCAGGCCGAGGAAGAACAGCCAGTACTCGGGGAAGCTGGTGGTGAACCAGGTCTTCGACAGATTGACGATGCCGGCCCCGAAGATCGGCCCGACCAGCGTGCCGCGCCCGCCCACCGCCACCCAGATGGCGATCTCGATGGAGTTGGCGACGGACATCTCCGACGGGTTGATGATGCCCACCTGCGGCACGTAGAGCGCCCCGGCCAGGCCGCACAGCATGGCCGACACGGTCCAGATGAAGAGCTTGTAGTGCAGCGGGTTGTAGCCGATGAACATGACGCGGTTCTCGGCGTCTCGGATGGCGGTGAGGACACGGCCGAACTTGGAGGCGATCAGCGCTTTGCCGAGGATCAGCGTGCCGAGCAGCAGCGTCACCGACAGGCCGAACAGCACCACGCGGGTCTCAGGCGCGGTGATCGAGTAGCCGAGGATGCGCTTGAAGTCGGTGAAGCCGTTGTTGCCGCCGAAGCCGGTCTCGTTGCGGAAGAAGAACAGCATCGCGGCGTAGGTCATGGCCTGGGTGATGATCGAGAAATACACCCCCTTGATGCGCGAGCGGAACGCGAAGTAGCCGAAGATCCAGGCGATCACGCCGGGCACCGCCACCGCCAGCAGCAGGCACCACAGGAAGCTGTCGGTGCCGGACCAGTACCAGGGCAGCTCTTTCCAGTCGAGGAAGACCATGAAGTCCGGGATGTCGGCGCCGTAGCTGCCGTCGCGGCCGATCTGGCGCATCAGGTACATGCCGAAGCTGTAGCCGCCGAGGGCGAAGAACAGCCCGTGGCCGAGGGACAGGATGCCGCCGAAGCCCCAGATCAGGTCCATCGCCACCGCCACCACGGCGTAGCACAGGATCTTGCCGATCAGGGTGATGGCGTAGGTGGAGATGTGCAGCGGATGGCCCTCGGGCAGCATCAGGTGGGCCAGGGGCACCAGCACCCAGGCCGCAACGAAGACCGCCGCCACCGCCAGCCAGCCCCGCGGACCGAGGCCGGCAACAAGTTTCACGCTTACAGGTGTGCGCATCGCAGCCCCCGCTCAGTCGACGAACCGGCCCTTGAGGGCGAACAGCCCCTGGGGTCGCTTCTGGATGAAGATGATGATGAAGACCAGCACCAGGATCTTGGCGATGACCGCCCCGGCCCAGCCTTCGAGGAACTTGGTGACCACGCCGAGGCCCAGCGCCGCCCACACCGCGCCGGCCAGCTGGCCGACGCCGCCGAGCACGACGACCATGAAGGAATCGACGATGTAGCCCTGGCCCATGTCCGGCCCGACGTTGGCGATCTGCGACAGCGCGACGCCGCCGAGGCCGGCGATGCCGGAGCCGATACCGAAGGCCAGGGTGTCGATGCGCGCCGTCGGCACGCCGACGCAGCCGGCCATCGGGCGGTTCTGCGTCACCGCGCGGACGAACATGCCGAGGCGGGTCTTGTTCATCAGCAGCCACACCACCAGCAGCACGAAGCCCGAGAAGGCCACGATGACCAGGCGGTTCCACGGCAGCGACAGGTTCTCGGCCAGCTGCACGCCGCCGGACATCCAGGCCGGGTTGGCCACTTCCACGTTCTGGGCGCCGAACAGCAGGCGCGCTGCCTGGATCAGCACCAGGGACAGGCCCCAGGTGGCGAGCAGGGTTTCCAGCGGGCGGCCGTAGAGGTGGCGGATCACCGTGCGCTCCATCAGCATGCCCACCGCCGCGGCGACGAAGAAGGCCACCGGCACCGCGGCGACCACGTAGTAATCGACGAAATCCGGGAAGCGGCTGCGGAACAGGGCCTGCATCGCATAGGCAGAATAGGCGCCGACCATCAGCAGCTCGCCGTGGGCCATGTTGATGACGCCCATCACCCCGTAGGTGATGGCCAGGCCCAGCGCGGCCAGCAACAGGATGGAACCGAGGGAGATGCCGGTGAAGATCTGCCCGGCGGTGTCGCTCCACACCAGGCGGCCGTCGATGGCCTTGATCGCGGTCTGGGCGGCCAGGCGCACCTTCTCGTCGGGCTCGGCAAAAGTGTCGCCCTGCTTCTCGATCAGCGGCAGCAGCAGCGCCTTCACCGCCGGGCTGGCCGACTGGCCGAGGGTCTGCACGGCCTGCAGGCGGGCGGCGGCGTCGGAGCTGGCGAGGCTGGCCTGGGCCTGCAGTTGCACCAGGATCGGCTTGATCTCGCCGTCCTGCTCCTGCTTCAAGGCCTTGTCGAAGAGCGGCAGCAGCGCCGCGCCGTCACCCATGTCGGCCAGCAGGGCCTTGGCGGCGGCCAGGCGTTCGGCCTTGTCGGCGGACAGCAGGCGCAGCGCCGCGAGGGCGCCATCCACCTGCTGGCGCAGGCTGTTGTTGAGGCTGATGGAATCCGGGCTGGCCGGCGCCGGCTTCAGCAGCTTGCCGTTGGCGGCGTCCAGCACCTGCTCGCCGGCGACGATCACCAGCCTGTCGCCGGCCACCGCCACCGCGTCGTCGGAGAGCGCCTTGAGCAGGCGCGCCGCGTCGGCGTCACCGACTTCGGCGAGCACCGCCACGGCCCCCTGCTTGGCGTCGAAGTCTTCCGACGCGAGGCCCTTCAGCACCTCGGGGGCCACGTCGGCGCGCACCGCACCGGCGCCCAGGCCGAGGGCCAGGCTCAGAATGAGTAAAAGTCGTTTCATGCTTGCTCCCGAAAATCGGAGTGCGGAATCGATGAGTTCAGCCACGGGGCACCTTGTGGGGCTCACCTTGTGGGGGCGAATTCATTCGCCCGACGCGGCGTGCGCTACCTCCGCGGGCGAATGAATTCGCCCCCACGGGGGGAGCGCGGACACCTGCCCCGCTGCCACCCCAAAAAAATGGCCGGCTCCGGGCCCGGAGCCCACCGCCGGCCAAACTGCCCTCTTGAGGAGGTTGGGGATTTCTTAAAGCTTCTGCTTGCTCTCGTTGCCGGGGATATACGGGCTCCACGGCTGGGCGCGGATCGGGCCCTTGGTCTTCCACACCACGTTGAACTGGCCGTCAGCCTTGATCTCGCCGATGAAGACCGGCTTGTGCAGGTGGTGGTTGGTCTCGTCCATCTTCAGCGTGAAGCCGGACGGCGCCTTGAAGGTCTGGCCGCCCATCGCCGCGATGACCTTGTCGGTGTCGGTGGACTTGGCCTTCTCGACGGCCTGGGCCCACATGTGGATGCCGACGTAGGTGGCTTCCATCGGGTCGTTGGTGACCACGGTGTCGGCCTTCGGCAGCTTGGCCTTCTTGGCCCAGTCGCGGTACATCTTGATGAACTTGTCGTTGTCGGGGTTCTTCACCGACATGAAGTAGTTCCACGCCGCCAGGTGACCGACCAACGGCTTGGCATCGACGCCGCGCAGTTCTTCCTCACCCACCGAGAAGGCCACCACCGGCACGTCCTTGGCCTTCAGGCCGGCGTTGCCCAGTTCCTTGTAGAAGGGCACGTTGGAGTCGCCGTTGATCGTCGAGATCACCGCGGTCTTCTTGCCCTCGCCGGCGAACTTCTTGATCTTGGCGATGATGGTCTGGTAATCGGAATGGCCGAAGGGGGTGTACTCCTCCATGATGTCGGCCTCGGCGACGCCCTTGCTCTTCAGGAAGGCGCGCAGGATCTTGTTGGTGGTGCGCGGATACACGTAGTCGGTGCCGAGCAGCACGAAGCGCTTGGCCGCGCCGCCTTCCTTGCTCATCAGGTATTCCACCGCCGGAATGGCCTGCTGGTTGGGCGCCGCGCCGGTGTAGAAGACGTTCTTCTCGAGCTCCTCGCCCTCGTACTGCACCGGGTAGAACAGCAGGCCGTTGAGTTCCTTATAGACCGGCAGCACCGACTTGCGGGACACCGAGGTCCAACAGCCGAAGGTCACCGCGACCTTGTCCTGGGACAGCAGCTGGCGGGCCTTCTCGGCAAACTTCGGCCAGTCGGAGGCCGGATCGACGACCACCGGCTCGAGCTTCTTGCCGAGCACGCCGCCCTTGGCGTTGATTTCCTCGATGGTCATCAGCGCGGTTTCCTTGAGGGCGGTCTCGGAGATCGCCATCGTGCCGGACAGGGAATGCAGGATGCCGACCTTGATGGTGTCGGCCGCATAGGCGCTGGAAGCGATGCCGCCCATCGCGGCGATGGAGGCGGAGATGACGGCAGCCTTGAGGAAGGAACGACGGTTTTGCATCGATGACTCCTTGGTATCAGTTGGGTTTGGCTAATGCGGTGCAGCAATGGAGTGCAGATTACGGAGCCCGTCCGATCGCCGGAATACGTCAGATTGCGTAGGTCCTGCGTAGTCCTTGCGCACTCCCCGGCAAAACCCGCAGAAGCGCACCAGTTCTGGCGCTGCGGCGAATGCCCTCCTATAACGGATGCATGCCATCCGCAAACCCGAAGGAGTCCTTCATGCCCCGCATCCTCGTCTTCGCCGGCAGCAGCCGCCAGGCATCCCTCAACCGCAAGCTGGCCAAGGCGGCCACGCAAGCCCTGATTGCCCTGGGTGGAGACGTCACGCTGATCGAACTGGCCGACTACCCGCTGCCGATCTACAACGGCGACCTGGAAGCGGCCGAGGGCATCCCGCCCGCCGCGCGCAAGCTGAAGGCCTTGTTCAAGGAACACCACGCGCTGGTGATCGCCTCGCCGGAGAACAACTCCTCGATGAGTTCGCTGCTCAAGAACACCCTCGACTGGATCTCCCGCGCCGATGGCGACGAGAGCGGCCTCGTGCCCTACCGGGACAAGATCGCGCTGCTGCTCGCCGCCTCCCCCGGCGCGCTCGGCGGCATGCGCGGGCTGAAGCATCTGCGTGATTCGCTGGAAGGCCTCGGCGTGCTGGTGCTGCCGCAGACCCTGGCGGTCAGCCACGCCGATCAGGCCTTCGACGCCGACGGGCAGCTGGACGAAGCCCGCAGCAAGACCCTCCGCAATCTGGCCGGCAAGCTGCTGATCGTCAGCGGCGCGCTGGAAGGCTGACGGCGGGCCGGCCGGGCTCGGCTAGAATCGGGGCAACTCATTCCGGATTGCCCGGCACGCCGCCCCCGCGGGTGCCGGCACGTGCTCACGCCATGTTTGCTCCGTCCCGCCCGATCTATCCCGTCGCCGGCATCCGCGCCATCGAGGCACTGGCCATCCCCGGCGCCGCCCCCCCGCTGATGGAGCGCGCCGGCGCAGCCGCCGCCATGCTGGCCGCCCGCCTCGCCTTAGGTAGCGGGCCGGTGCTGATCGCCTGCGGGCCGGGCAACAACGGCGGCGACGGTTTCGTGATGGCCCGCCTGCTGCAGGCCGCCGGGCGGCGCGTGGAAGTAGCCTTCGCCGGCGACCCGGCCCGCCTGCCCGCCGATGCCGCCGCGGCCCACGCCGCGTGGCTGGCCGCCGGCGGCACGACCCGCGCCGAGCTGCCGCCGGCCCCGCCGGAAGGCTGGGCGCTGGTGGTGGACGCGCTGTTCGGCATCGGCCTGCAGCGCCCCCTCGAAGGCCGCTACGCCGACTGGATCGACACCCTCAATGCCCAGGCCTGCCCGCGCCTGGCGGTGGACATCCCGAGCGGGCTCGACGCTGACAGCGGGCGCCGCCTGGGCGCGTGCTTTACGGCGACCCACACGGTCAGCTTCATCGCGCTCAAACCCGGCCTGCTGACGCTGGACGGGCCCGACCAGTGCGGTGAGGTCCACCTGGCCACCATCGACGTGGCGGCGGAAGCACTGGCCCCGGCGCCCGGCCGCGAGATCTCGCCGGCGCTGTTCGCGGCCCGCCTGCAGCCGCGCCTGCGCAACAGCCACAAGGGCAGCTACGGCGACGCGGCGCTGATCGGCGGCGCGCCGGGCATGGTCGGTGCCGCCGTGCTGGCCGGGCGGGCGGCCGCCCACCTGGGCGCCGGACGGGTGCTGCTCGGCCTGCTCGACCCCGGCGCGCTGATGGTGGACATCCTGCGCCCGGAGCTGATGTTCCGCGCCGCCGCGGAGCTGCTGGCCGACCCCGCGATCAGCGCCTTCGCGGTCGGCCCCGGCCTCGGCCAGTCCGATGCGGCCCGCGCCCTCGTGCACGACGCGGTACTGAGGAGTACACCGCTGGTCCTCGACGCCGACGCCCTCAACCTGGTGGCCCGCGACACCGAACTACAACAGGCCGTCGCCCGCCGCAGCGCACTGACGCTGCTGACGCCCCACCCCGCCGAAGCCGCCCGCCTGCTGGCGTGCACGACATCCGACGTGCAGGCGGACCGGCTCGCCGCCACCATCCGGCTGGCTGCGCAGCTCAATGCGTGGGTCGTGCTGAAGGGCTGCGGCAGCGTCGTCGCCAACCCCGACGGCGCCTGGTGGATCAACACCAGCGGCAACCCGGCGATGGCCACCGCCGGCATGGGCGACGTACTGAGCGGCATCCTCGCCGCGCTGCTGGCCCGCGGCTGGGACGCCGGCGATGCGTTGCTCGCCGGCGTGCACCTGCACGGCATCGCCGGCGATGCGTGCTGCGCCGAGCTGGGCCTGGACAGTGGCCTGCTGGCAGACGAAGTCGCCCCCGCCGCCAGGCGCTGCTTCAACCGCTGGATCCGCGGCGAGGCCTGATCCGCCGCATCTTCACGCCGGCCCGACGACGCGATCCGTCAGCCCGGCGGAACCTCCGCGCCCTGGCGTACACCAATGCCGTTCCATCCGTTTCCGCCAATCCGCCCGAATCCGTGACTCACCCTCCCCAACGCCCCTTGCTGGGCATCGGCCTGGCCCTGCTGGCCGTCGTGCTGTTCTCGACGCTCGACGTGTCCACCAAATACCTCAGCCAGCGCTTCCCGGTGCCGCTGCTGGTGTGGGCCCGTTACACCGTACACCTGTTGCTGATGGTGATCTTCCTCGGCCCGCGGCTGCGCAGCCGCCTGTTCGCCACCCGTCATCCGATGCAGCACCTGCTGCGCTCGGTGCTGCTGCTGATCACCAGCCTCGGCGGCGTCGCCGCCTTCCAGCGCATGCCGCTGGCCGAAACCACGGCGATCATCTTCGCCTCGCCGGTGATCGTCGTGCTGCTGGCGCGCCCGCTGCTCGGCGAGCGGATCAGCGCGCTGCGCTGGCTGGCGGTACTGCTCGGCTTCGGCGGCGTGCTGATGGTCGCCCGGCCGGGCAGCGGCCTGGTGGCCGACGGCGTGATCTACGCGCTGGTGTCGGCCGGCGCGTATGCGCTGTATCAGCTGCTGACCCGCCGCATGGCGGCCACCGAGAGCCCGGTGACGCTGCTGTTCTACACCGCGCTGATCGGCAGCGGCGCAATGAGCCTCGTCATCCCGTGGCTGGACCACGGCCCCGCGCCGTCCGGCACCGATTACACCCTGATGGCACTGATGGGCCTGCTCGCCGGCAGCGGCCACTTCCTGCTTACCCGCGCCTTCCGCGAAGCCCCCGCGTCGCTGCTGTCACCGATGCTGTACGGCCAGCTGCTGTGGTCCATGCTGTTCGGCTGGCTGGTCTTCGCCCACCTTCCCGACACCGTCGCGCTGGCCGGCATGCTGGTCATCGGCACCGCCGGCGTGCTGATCGCCGTGGACAGCCGGCGCCGCAACGGCACCTAGACTTACCCGCGCCAGTGCCAGTAGGGGCGAATTCATTCGCCCGCAGAGCATGCTGAACCGACTGAGGGCGAATGAATTCGCCCCTACGGCGTGGGCCAGCGCCCCAAAACGAGGCCTCAGCGCGCCTTGAGCGCCTCGACGGCAGGCGGATAGCGGCCGGCGGCGGACGCCTTCAGCCAGCGCAGGCCCTCGTCCGGGTTGCGGGCCTGGCCGGCGCCGGTGTCGAGCATCACCGACAGCGCGTACTGAGCTTCCGGCTCGCCCGCCTCCGCCGCCTGGCGGAACAGGCGCGCGGCTTCGTCGAGATTACGCGGGACGCCACGGCCAGCCTCGTAGAGCCAGGCCAGCCGCGTCAGCCCGCGGGCATCACCGGCATCGGCAATCGCCCGGTAGGCGCTGACCGCATCGGGCAGGCTGCCATCGGCCTCCAGCCGACGGGCCTGGGCCAGCCGCCTGTCCGCCGCGCTCACCGGGCGGGCTGCCGGACCATCGAGCACCGCCAGCTGCGCGGCAGCTTCGTCGTCGCCGAGGTCCGTCGCGACCTGCAGCCAGTGCCGCGCCGCCGCCGGATCCGGCGTACCAAGCCGGCTGGTCTGCAGGGACGTACCCAGCCGCAGCGCCGCATTGCGGCTTCCGGCCAGCGCCGCCTTCTCGTAGCGGCGGCGGGCTTCGGCGCCGTTCTTGGCCTCGCCGAGCCCATCCTCGGCGAGGATGCCCAGGTTGAACCAGGCCTCCCCCATGCCCTTATCGGCCAACGCCGTCCAGATCTGGCGGGCTTCCGCGTAATGGGCCATTTTGAATTCGGCGTAGCCCTTGTAAAGGCCGATGGCCGGCTTGCGCACCACCTCGGCCAGTTCGTCCTCGTCGAGCAGTTCCGCGTGGGCCAGCGGCGCACCGGCCGCCGCGCACAGACAAATGGCCAGTAGCGACCGCCGGAAGGCGGCTGAAAGTCGGGGCATCGTTGTCTCCATCTATTGTTGTAATGCTGCCGCCCCATTGTGCCCGAAGCAGGCAAAGAACCGCTCACGCGGCTTTTTGCGAGAAAAATACAGAAAGTGCTTGACGACCTTTTAGGCCCTACCTATAATGCGCTCCTCAACTCACCGGGCGGTTAACTCAGCGGTAGAGTGCCACCTTCACACGGTGGAAGCCACTGGTTCGATCCCAGTACCGCCCACCAGAATTCAGTAAATCAGGCGCCTCCGGGCGCCTGATTTCGTTTACCCATCCGGCACGCCGAAATCCCCGCCTCCGACACCATCCAGTAGCACTCCGCGGCACTGATCTCGTCCACTAGCCCCCATTCCCCGTCGCCGCGGCGAGTTCCCGCAGCATGCAGCACAGCTCCGCCGCCCCAAGATCGGCCACTGGATGCGTCAGCCGGGCGTGGATCTGTCCATTCGATGCCAGGAAGAAATCCGGGCCACCCTGGGTGCCATTGCGGTTCAGGGTGCGCCAGCGCACGTTGGCCGGCTGCGGCGCCGGATCAGCCTCGACGATCCGGCTGGCCACCACCCACGACTGCCACAATTCCAGCTGAATCGGCACGCGCCGGCAGCTTACGGACTGGCGCGCAGCATCCGCACCGGGCGCCCACTCGAGATCCGCCCCGCCATCCAGCCTCATGCAGTCCCGCAGCACGCCCAGCAGGGCATCGGACGCTGTCACCGGTGGCGTGTAATCGGTGCTCATGCCGATCCGCCCGAGAAGGTCGCGTAGTTCGTCGCGGGACAGCTCCGCCTCGCCTCTGGCAAAGCAGGCGGCCTCGACGTGCAGTTCCAGCCCGTCGTCACCGCGGCGCAGCATGTGACGATGGCGCGGATCGGCGACCAGCACGCGGATCGCATCCAGATCCGGCTGTCCGTCCGCCAGATGGCCCGCGGCCATCCAGTCCGGCAGCTCATCGCCCAACAGGCGCCGTGAGGCGACAACCGTCAGCTCCCCGGTCATGTGCGCCGGCTGCAGGCTCAGCTGCGCCATGCGGAGCGGATGGTGGTAACGGTCAGGACGGCCCGGCATTGCCACGAAGCCGCTTTCCGCGGCGATCTCGGCCAGCAACGCATTGGCATGCTCGAGGATGTGCTCCGCTGCGTCAAAGCACTGCTGAACCTCAGCGACCGCCACGCCGCCCGTGATCTCCTCCAGCTGCGGCTCAAAAGGCGAGTCCAGGGGGGCGGTCGGCAAGGCCGGGATCGGATGGCCATCGGCCATCGTGCCGGCAAGACTCGTCTCCTCCTGGTTGATCCGCGTGCCCACCTGGTGCAGGGACAGCAGGTAGTCGTTGATGCTCTGGGACAGATCACGGATCTGGTACCACTCCAGGCTTTCCGCCAGATGCGGGAAACGCACCTGGATCCCGGCCTCATCGACGCCAAGGCCGCCGAGCAGGCGGCGCTGGGCGCGGGAGCCGATGCGATCGACCCGCCCGTTCTTCTGCTCGATACCGATCGGACTGCCGGAGATCCCGAAATGGGTCACCCGGTCGCAGCACACGTGCAGGTCCTCCCCCTCCTGCAACACACTGGTTGCCACCAGCACCATCGGATAACCGGGCATGCGGAAACGCCGTGCGATGGCGCTGCGGGCGCCGGTATTCTGGCCGCTGGCCCACTCTACCGGCTCGAAGGGACTCAGTTGCTGCTGGATGTAGCTGCGCCAGCCCGAGCGCTCCAGCCGCGCGCTTCCCGTCAGGAGCTCGGCGAAGTTGGTCTTGGCGATCTGCGTCCAGGCCTCGGCCAGGCTACGCAGGATCGACGCGCTGCCAAACTGCCCGGCCGGCCGAGCGCAGACGGCGACGACCCGTTCTACCAGCGCACTGGCAGCAGCCCGCGCATCATCCCGCCAGCAGCGCAGCCAGCCGAGGTACAGGTCGATGAAAGGATGGTCCAGGCGCAACAGCGCGAACAGGATCTCCCGCTGCAGGTCCAGCTCCCGCAGGCTCGCCGCCGCTGCTGCCGCCGTCGCCCGATCGGCCTGATCCCGGCACGCCCACACCTGCACCCAGGCCTTTTCCCAGGCCGGCAAGACGTCCGGGCCGAAACCCTTGCGATACAGGGCCAGGCCGAGCGTGGGCATCTCCAGCAAGCTCTCGGCCTGCCCCGCATCCATCCGCTCGGCCTCGACCGCGGCGGTATTCAGCTGGAGGCTCAACAGGTGTTCCCGCAATGGAAGAAAGCACCGCGCCTCCGCTGCCGGCAGGCGCGCCACCAGACAGTCCACCCAGGCCAGCTGCAGGCGACGATAGCGCCCCAGCGCACTGGCCGCCCCGCGCACGCTCGCCGCCCGCGCGGCCACCTCCGGCCACGGCACCTCGGGCAGCGCAGGGCAACGCATCATCACGAAACCGCGCCAGTCCAGTTCGCCGATGATGGCCTCGAACCGCGCCGGATCGCGCAGGCGCTCGCGCAACAGACGGGGGGCCGGCAGGTCGTGGGTACGGACGAACTGCTCACCGGCGGCATCCAGCGTGCCGCGAAAGAACCAGCTGAACAGCGTGTCGCCGCGGGGCGGCAGCTCCGCCTCGTTGTCGTTCTCCACCCCTGCGCCGGCCGGCGTATCGACAAGCCCGGCGGGATCCGCCACACCACGCGCCGCCGCCCGTCTTGCCGCCAGCAAGGCGGCCGGCGCACCAGGCATCCCTTCCTGCCGCAGATAATCACCGAGCCAGCTGTCGTAAGCCTGGTTGAGGCGCGCATACAGGTCATCGACGCTCTTCAGGCGACGCACGAACACCAGCTGCTTGGCCCCCTCAGCAAAGGCCTCGCGGCCGAGGCGCTGCGCCTCCCGCTCCAGCTTCGGGTGTGGAGGCTCCGTGCCGAAGACCTCCCGGTAGCTGCCAACCAGATCCTCCATCAGCGCACCATCGACGGCACGCATGTCCGGCGCGGCCACACCGTCCTTGCCCACGTCCAGCACCTCGCCGCCCGGCAGGGGCTGGCCCGCCTCATCCTCGCCATCCGCCGGCCTGGCGGCAGATTCAGACTGCCCACGCCCCGCCGGGCGGGGCAGCGCATAGGCTTCCCACGAGGAGAACATCGCCAGCGGAAAACGCCCCTCGTTCTCGCCATCCAGGTGCTCGATCAGGCGCTTCTGGACGACTGCCGTGAACAGACGCTGGCGCAGGGCCTCCGGGCTGCTGTCGTCAGCGAGGCTGATGCCGGCCTCGGCGCGCCACTCCCGGCGATACTGGTTGCGGCTCAGGCTCCGGCCACCAATGTCCAGTTTCTGCACGCGCCGCACCATGTAGGGTCTGAGGCCGCGCTGGACCTGATCCCATGTGGCGCCGGCCTCCCGCTGCGCAGCGAGCGCCCGAATGCACCGATGGGGCGGGAATGACGGCTCGGACTGCTCGAGCGGCGCGAACAGCTCGAACTGGCGCGCAAGTTGCCTCAAGTCCCGGTCGAAGGGAGTTCCCGAAAGCAGCAGGGCGCCGCCGAAACGCCGCTGTCCGGCAAAGCCCGGGGCGCCCAGGACGCGGGCCAGGAAGCGCGCCCGGTCGGATGCCGACGCCCCGGCCCCGCCCTTCAACAGGTGCGCCTCGTCGATCACCACCAGGTCGTAACGGGGGATCACACGATTGACCAGGCTGGCCGCCAGCGCCTTGAACTCATCCTTATTCTCGAGTGCCGACAGATCCTCGCCGACGTGCGCACCCACACTGTCCGCCAGTTCCGTCACCCGCCGCGCCCAGTCCGCAGGCGCACTGCCACTGAGATGGAAACTCAGGGCCGACAGCGGCAGGAACACATCCAGCGCGGCGGGATGGGTCAGCGCAGCGCGCGCCCATTCATCCACCCGCGGACAGGCCACGCTGGCCGCCGGCGCCAGACCGCCCGGCCCGCGCACACGCAGGTCCGGCTGCCGGACGTTGCCGCGGATGAAGGCCGGCAGTTCCCGCTCGTGCCATTTGCGCAGGACGTTCTGCGACGGGGCCAGGTAGAGAACCCGGAAGCCGGGCTGCAGATGGCGGAACAACGCCACCACCGCCAGCGCGACATAGGTCTTGCCCATCCCGACCTCATCGGCCAGATAGGCGCAGCCTTCTTTCAGCAGCATGCGGTGCAGCGCCACCGCTGCATCGAGCTGGCGGTCGCCGGTCGCCTTGAAGTCCGCCAGCTGGCCGGACATGTCGAGCAGCGCAGCGGCACCGTCACGGGACCATTGCCGCTGCCCGGGATAAATGACGGAACTCACCTGCCGGCCTCCCCGGACGTGAACTGACGGGCCACGCGGCTCTCCCCGCCCGGCTCACAGAGGAACATGCGCTCCGCCCATGCCAGCCACTGCCGGTCGAGGCCGGCGAGCGGCGGCTGCGTGAGGCGTGCATCGAGCTGCGCCCGGGTCCGCTCGCGCAAAGCCCGCGCGGTCGCCAGGTCGGAATGGTCGGTACAGATCTGCTCGACCCACAGCAGCATCACCCAGGCAGCGACGGCATCGATGGACCGTCCTTCAGGCGGCGCCTCGATACGCTCGAGCAGATTCAGCAATGAATCCGGCCGTGGCGCGGCCAGATAGTAGTCACAACGGGCCGTGCTGCCCCGCTCCCGCTCCACCTTCAGGCGCCGCCGCAACAGATAGAAACAGCCATGCACCGCCGCCATCGCGGCAAACAGATCCTGCTCGGGCTCGGCGTACGGCATCGCCTCCCCGTCGTCAGCGCGCCCCCTCAGCATGACCTCCAGGGGTTCGAAATCGCCTGGCCGGGAGCCCCGCGCCCCATCACCCAGGGCGCGCCACATCTCGAGAATCCGCCAGGCGTCGGGCCGCAGATCAGCCGGTGGCGGACGGTACTCGAGCCCCTGCTGCTGCACCCAGGCAAGCGTCTCCGCGCCATGCTCGAAGCGCAGCCGCAACCACGGACAAGTCTGCAGCAGCCGGTACAGCGGCTCGTCGCCGGACAGGCTCAACGTTGCCGGAAGCACGAAGTCCGTCCCCGGCAGGTCGACCAGGCTCACGCGGCAGTCCGACCACGCCTGCCGGTCTGCATCGCGGAGCAGCTTGATGGCCAGTTGCCGTGTGCGCCAGTCGAACAGCGCCCCGAGCTCCAGAGCCCCCTCATCAATACCGGCATGGCAGGCCTGCTGCGCCGGTAGCAGGAAGCGCGTGGGCGGCAGTGCCGCCGGCTGCAGCCACGCAGCACCGCCATCGGCGAACAGGAAACCCGCTTCGAAGTTGGACTTGCAGGCCTTGTTGCTGAAATTGACCGAACCCATGAAACAGTAGCGACCCGGCTGGCGGATCAGCTTGGCATGGAGGAAACGCGGGACGCCCTCCTTCTTCCGGCTGGCCGCCAGGCCGCTGTCGGCGAAGCTGCACCAGCGCAGGCCGGCCACCTTCGTCAGCTCGGTATAACGCTCCACCTCGATCAGCGCAGCCGTCCCGCCGGCCTGCCAGGGGTCCTCCGGCAACCACAGGTCCACCCCGGCGGCGCCCGCGGCTGCCAGCAGCTCGCGCACCAGTTCGGCATGCCCCCGCTCGGCGAAATACGGCGAAACCACTTCCAGCCGCGCCTCCCCGTCGCCGCCCCAGCCACGCAGCGCCCGTTGCCCGGCCAGCCAGTCGAAAAAGCGCGGCCCATCCGGAGTAAACACGCCGAACGCGGCCTCGCCCACCTGCGGATCCGCGGCATCGGCGGCCTCAAGAAGCGCACGCAGTTCCGCCGTCGCCGTCGCCGGCCCCTGCCGGCTCCGCCCGGCCAGGAAGGCGAACAAGTGCTGCAGCCCGGGGAGCAGGCCGGCCGGGGGGAGGGCCGGGTCGAAAGGCGGCGCGAAATACCAGGCCTCGATGTTTTCCCACCAGCCCGCCTGGGTCAGGTTGGCCGAGCCCGCACCGAGAAGGCAGCGCACCCGCCCCGCCGCATCCTGCAGGCGCAGCAGGATGATCTTGGCGTGGAACTCGTCGCCCAGGCGCACCGGCAGCATTGCATACGGCAGCAAGGGGGTGCCGGGCACCACCACGCGCGCATCGAAATAGACATCGCAGTCAATCGGCGCATCCCGCAGCAGGGCTTCCATCTGCAGGCGGCGCAGCCCCGCATGCAGGGACAAGCCCTCGCCGCCGTCCGGCAACAGCAGCGGCAGGACCGCCGTCTCGAAAAACTCCGGCTCGAAGGCATAGGTGGTGAAAAGCGCATGGCTGACCCGGAAACCAGGCAGCCCCTCGATGGCCTCACGCAGCGCATCCTTGAGCATCCCCCACTGGCTGACCGCCGGCCTCATCCCTGCCCCTCCCGGCCGCCGCCGGCCTGCTGCAGGATGTCCAGGAAGGCGCCGAGAAAGAAGCCCTTGCTGCGTCCGTCCATCCAGCCGGCAAAGCGCTCGGCGGCGATCTCCGTGGCGGTCGGCAGGGTGGCCGGACTGGCGTTCATCACCACCTTCACCTGCCCTTCCTCCAGATAGCACCACGGCGAACCGCCCCGCCCCCGGGCGATCGTCGCGTGGTATTCAAGCAGCCGCTCGATGGCTTCCCGCCAGCGCTGCTGCGCCATCGCCGTGGCAAAGCCGCCCAGGCCCGCGGCACGACGATGCCACTCGCCATTGACGACATGGGCCGTGAAATCCGCTGGCGACGCATCCCCGAACGGCCAGCCCCGCAGGCCGGCCAGCGCTTCCTCGCAGCACTCGAGCGGCTGGCCGTGACAGCCGAGCAGCCACCCGAAAACCCGCTCCGCCAGGACCAGCTCCTCGTCGAAACGCTGCACGAGGCCGGCGAAGTCGCGCAGCCCGGCATCCCTTGCCCGGGCCTGCAGCCAGGCCAGAAACCTGCGCGCCGATGGCCTGCCGGCCCCCTCGCGCAGGATGGCACGGCCCTGTTCATACACCTCGCCCTGCCAGCGCGCCGGCGCACCGCCCCCCGACAGCAGGCAGTCGGCCAGCGCCGCCCGCCCGGCCCCGCCACCCAGTATGGCCACGACCCATTGTTCCGCGCGGGCCATCCCGGCGGCATCGAGCTGGCTGGCCCCATCGTCGACGGCGAGGCGCCAGGCCGCATCGGGCGCCACATCAAGCAGGCTGCGCACGACCTCTGCGCCGCGCGGTGTCGGCCGGCGCTGCGCATCGGTGAGGCCGGACGCCGCCAGCGCGGTGGAATACAGCCCCCACAGGCCAGCCTGACGCTGGTCGTCGAGAATCCTTGCCGCGCGGGAAGCGCCCAGCACAACCGGCAGCTCGGGACTGCCCTGGATCCGCCGTATGCCAATGACCGCCGGCAGGCCACGACGCACGCGAGCCCGCCCGCACATCTGCTCGAAACGCTCGAAGCGCGGCCACGCAGGTGCGGCCTGCCCCTCCTCTCCGCACAGGTGGAAGCCCACCAGCGCGAGGATGAAATTGTCCAGGTGGGTGGTCACGGTGGTCAGATTGCCCACCAGCCGGCGCCCGACCCCCGACCACAGCAGCTCGATCCCCAGTGGATCGCGGCTGCCGCGGGGACGCAGGCTGTCGTCCAGCAACGTGAAGAAGAAGTTCATGGCGGGCAGTTTACCGTCAGCGCGTCCCCAGGCGGCTCAGGCCGCCACGGCCCCGCTGCGCTCCTTCCATCGGCACTCGCCCACCAGCCGGCGCAGGAACTCTTCAGCGGGCAGCTCTTCGCCCAGCAGATTGCGCTGCCGCACGACGTTGGCGAAGTCGCCCGGCGTGAGCAGTTCCAGGCTGTGCAGCTTGCGGGCCAGCAGCGGCGGGATGGCATCCGTTTGCGCCGCGTCGCCGAAGACCTCGCGGGCAAACAGGCTGAGCCGCTGGGCGGCGGTCAGCGGCCGGAAGTGCAGCTTGAAATCGAAGCGGCGCAGCGCCGCCCCATCGAGCCCGTCCATCAGGTTGGTGGCGGCGATGAAGATGCCGGGGAAACGCTCGATCTGCTGCAGGAGCTCATTCACCTGGGTGGTTTCCCAGCTGTGGCGGGCCTGGCGGCGGTCGCGCAGGAAGCTGTCCACCTCGTCGAGGAACAGCACGCTGCGCTCCGCGTCGATGTCGCGGAAGAGCGCGGCCAGGTTCTGTTCCGTCTCGCCGACGTATTTCGACACCAGGTCGGAGCTGCTGCGCACGATCAGTTCGCGCCCGAGCGCATCGGCCAGTACATGGGCGAACTCGGTCTTGCCGGTGCCCGGCGGGCCGTAGAAGCAAAGGCGGCCATGGCCGTTGCGCTCGAGGGCCTGGACGATGCGCCCCGGCGCGATGCCACCGGCCAGGTTGAGATAGGCCGCGTCGAAGGCCGTCGCGCTCTGGCGCTGGCGCGCCACCGGACTGCCCTGCAGCAGGCGCCGGCTGGCCGCGACGCCACCGCGTACGGCCTCGACCGGATCGATGTCCGGCTGCAGGTCGAGGAGCCGCCGCGCGGCACCGAGCTGGGCCGGCAGCAAGGCCTCATCGGCGGCCAGTTCATCGAGCAGCGCGGCCGGCAGCCCGGTGTCGCCCAGATGGCTCTCCGCCATGCGGCGGCGCACGCTCTTCGGCGGCGTGGTGAAGGCCACCGGCAACAGGAAACGGCGCAGGAAGGCCGGATCCATGCTCTCCGCGTCGTTGGTGATCCACAGTGCCGGCAGCGGGTTTTCTTCCAGGATGCGGTTCATCCAGCCCTTGTCGCTGTCGGACGCGCCGGAGCGGCCGCCGAGCAGGGCCAGCAGCGCGTTGATGCCGCCGCCGAAGGCGTCCTCGACCTCGTCGAAGATCACCACGCAGTCGCGCCGCCCGCGCAGCACGCGCTGCAGCAACAGGTAGGCCCCGAGACGCCCCTCGCGCGACAGCCCCGCCCCCTCCTCGTCGGCGGTCTTGACCCGGAAGGCCTTCAGGCCGGCCGCCGTCGCGATGGCCTGCGCGAACTCCGTCTTTCCGGTCCCCGGCGCACCGTACAGCAGCCCATTGACGCCGACCGCGCCATCGGCGGCGGCACGGCCCAGCACACTGCACAGGCGGGCGGCCTCCTTTTCCAGGTGCGGGAAATCCGCCGGCGTCCACCGGGATGCCGGCGCCGGCTCGACGATCAGCTCGAACAGCGCGGCCTCGGACTCCGGGGCGAGCACCAGGATCTCGCCGAGCAGTTCCGCCGGCGCCAGGAAATCCTCCAGATCGGTGCGATCGCGGGCGTTGACGCGCAGCAGTTGCAGCTTGCGCAGCGTGCCGGCACGCCCGAGGGCGTTCTTGATCGCCGCCGGCTCCAGCCCGAGGGCCGCCGCCACGCAGGCAAAGTTGTCCCGCGCCCCGCAACTCTGGCTTTCCCGCAGGAAGTCGCTGAAGGCCGGGGTCTGCACCCGCTTCTCGACGAAATCCAGCAGCGCCGTCTCCACCGGATCGAGGGCCGTGCTGGCGGCGATCACCGCCACGCCCGGATGGGTCGGGGCGGAGCCATCCTGCTCCGCGAGGCGCTGCAGCAGCGCATCGGGCACCTCGGCAAGCAGCTCGGCCAGGTAGGCCCGGATATGGCGGCCCGGCTGCCCGCGCAGCTCGCGACGGCTCGGCGTACTCAGGAAGTCCGGCAGATCGTCGTCCCACTCCTCTTCGTCGTCCTCGTCGGCGCGGACGCTGCGTTTGCTGCGCCACTCGGCCTGCAACTGGCCCAGCACCGCCGGTTCGATCAGCGGCAGGCACAGCACCCACAGGGCGCTGAGGAAATCCGCATCCTGCAGGCGCGACAGCAGCGCGGGCCGGCCGGCCACCAGTTGCAGCGCGTAGCGGCCGGCTCGCCGCTGCTCCGCCGGAATGTCGCGGAAGTCGGTGCGCCACGGGGCGCGCCTGGACGGACGGGGCTTGCGGGGGGCCTTCTTGATGGTGAGCATGATCAGATCTCCTCGGACGTCCAGGTTTGCAGGCGGCGGCTGTCGAAATGCCACACCACGAAATCCCCCCGGTGCGGCCCGTCCTCGATGAACACCCCGACCGCAAGGTCCAGCGGCTCGCGGAAATAGGCGCTGCCGGAATCCTTCTCCGAGTCGAAGATCGGCGGGTCGAGCACCTCGACGACGATCGCCGGCTTGCCGTAAGCGGGCCAGCGGCGGTTCTTCAGGCCCGGCTTCCACAGCACCACGTCGCCCGGCTGGAAGGCCTGGCGGCGCTTGAGGCCCTGGAAACGCTCACGCAGGGCGGCGGCCAGATCGTCGACGGGGGAGTCGAGGGGCTCGTCGTCGAAGAGCAGGCTTTCCTCGCCGGCGCTCTCGTCGATTCCGAGCTTGGCGAGCAGTTCGCGGGACGACAGGGCATTGTTGCGTTTGGCGCTCATCGCGTTCTCCTTGGAAGGGTCGATGGGCGTATTTGACCAGCGTGATGCGTCAACCCATGTCGTACAAAAAGCCCGGCCGGCGGCGTCCCGGCCCCGCCCTTCTGCCCCCTCGACAGGCAATGGGAGATGCCTGTCCCACCGACGGCCAATCTGGGGAAAAGCGCCAATATCCTCACACCGGGCAGGGACTAAAGCGGGTCAATCGGCAGCAAAGATCCGATACTCGGACCATGCCTGCCCTCCTCCTGTCGCCCCCATCGCGGATGTCGCCAGCGGACCGTCTTTTCGCCTGCATCCTGGGTCTGCTTGTCCTGTGCCTGCTGCTTCACTGCCCGCCCAGCGCGGCGGACGGCGGGCGTACGCGCTTCCAGCTCGGCGCGGAGCTGCCCTACGGGGTCTTCGTCGATGAGGGCGGCAGCAAGACTATCGAGGACATCGCCAGCCTGCCGCCCGGCGCCTTCAAGCCCATCGAAGGCGGGCTCTCCCTCAGCTACACGCGCAACACCGTCTGGCTGCGCTTCGAGCGGCCACCCGGCGAGGAGGCCTGGTGGCTCGAAGTGCAACCGGCGGTGCTCGACTCCATCCAGCTCTACGAGAAGGACGCCGGCGGCTGGCGGATGCGCCAGGCCGGCGACCGCCTGTCCTACCGGGAGCGGGAACTCGCCCACCGCCTGTTCGCCTTCCGGCTGGCCGCCAGCCCCGGTCCCCAGCCCCCGGTGTTCCTGCGTGTGCAGACGAGCAGCTCCCTGTACCTGCTGGCCAGCCTGCGCACGCCGGAAGCCTTCATCGAGGATGCGGAGACGAGCGGCATCTACTGGGGCCTGTACTTCGGTGCGCTGCTGATCGCCCTGCTCTTCATGCTGGCGATGGTGGCCATCAAGCGCAGCCGGCCCTACCTGGCCCTGAGCACCGCGCTTCTGCTCAACGGGCTGCACGTAGCCAACTCCCAGGGCTTCCTGGCCGGCACCCTGTGGCGCGAGCATCCCCGCTGGGGGGATGCCAGCATCGGCATGCTGGCGCCGCTGGCCATCGCCAGCATGCTGTGGACCCTGCGCGAGTTCGTGATCCGCATCAACGCCCCGCGCTGGCTCGATCGCCTCTACCTGCTGGCCACCGCCTACTGCGCGCTGATCCCGCTGAGCCTGCTGGTCGACCGCTATGGCACGCTGATCCGCTTCGCGCTGCTCCTCAACCTGGTGGCCGGCATCGTGGCGCTGGCCCTGCAACTGCTCCGCACGCAGGCGTCCCGCCACCGCTCGGACGGCGTACTGGCACTGGCCCTGCTGCTCTACCTGGCCGGCCTGCTGAGCGGCGTGCTGCCGCTGCTCGGCCTGCTGCCAGCCTCGCCGCTGCAACTGCTGCTGCGCAACGGACTGTTCATCTTGTTCGCACTGCTGGCCGGCGGCGCCCTGCTCCACGAGATCCGCCATACCTACTGGAACCTCCTCGCCGAAAAGACCCGCGCCCTGGAAACCGCCGGCCAGACCGAGAGACTGCTCGAATCCTGCGTGGCCGAGCGGACCCAGGCCCTGGCCGTGGCCAACAGCAACCTGGCCGAACGGCAGGCCCTGCTGCAGCAGATCCTCGACACCTCCTTCGTGGCGATCTTCCTGGTAAACCGGGACGGACACATCGCACTGGCCAACCGGCGCATGGCCGAGATGTTCCAGAAACCCATGGAGGCCCTGGTCGGCAGCGACTACGCCGACCTGGTGCTGGCGACGGAGAGAGAACCGGCCCGCCAGCGGGTCCAGGCCATGCTCGCCAACGAAATCCCGGCGGTGGATTTCGACCGCCAGTACCAGCGCGCCGACGGCAGCGTGTTCTGGGGCCACCTCACCTGCCGCCCGTTCGACAAGGCCGCCGACGCCGGCGTGATCGGCGTCATCGCCGACATCAGCCAGCGCAAGGACATCGAGGACCACGAGCGCCTGCGCAGCCAGATCCTCGAGATGCTGGCCGGCGGCGCCGCGCTGCAGCAGGTCCTGACCGTCATGGTCACCGGTGTCGAACGCCTGCACCCGGGCGTACGCTGCAGCATCCAGTTGCTCGACAACGAAGGCCGGCGCTTCCACAAGGGCATCGGCCCCAGCCTGCCGGACTTCTTCAATGCCTCCTGCGACGGCCTGGAGATCGGCATCGGGGTCGGCTCCTGCGGCACCTCCGCCTTCACCGGCGAACGGGTCATCGTCGACGACATCACCAACCACCCCTACTGGGCGCCCTACCTGGACCTGGCGGCGCGGGCCGAGCTGGGGGCCTGCTGGTCCCAGCCGATCCGCTCCTCGACCCACCGCATCCTCGGCACGCTGGCGATCTACCACCGCAGGCCCCATTCGCCGACCGGCGCCGACATCGCGCTGATCGAACAGATGGCCCGCCTGGCCAGCATCGCCATCGAGAAGAGCCAGGCCGAGGCCCGCCTGCGAGAGAGCGAGGAGCGCTATCGCCTGCTCATCGAATCCAGCGCCGAAGGCATCTGCGTGGCCCAGCACGGCTTCATCCGCTTCTGCAACCCGGCCCTCTCCCGCCAGCTCGGCTACAGCGAGAAGGAACTGCAGGCCCGCCCCTTCGGCGACTTCATCGTCACCAACGACGGTGCCGCGCCGCTGTTCCGGCTCGACGCGGGCGACGCCGGCAGCAGCGCAACGGACGAACGCCACACCATCCGCATCCAGACCCGCCACCGGGGCGTGCGTTGGTTCGACGTGGGGCGCGCCGGTATCCACTGGAACGAGGAGCCGGCCACTCTCAACTTCTTCATCGACATCACCGAGCGCAAGGAGGCCGAGGACGCCCTGCGCGCGAGCCGCGTGTTCATGCAGGACGTGCTCGACTCCGTACCCAACGAAATCGCCGTCCTCGACCACGCCGGCATCATCGTGATGGTCAATGAAGCCTGGCGGCAGTTCGCCACCCGCAACAGCAGCCAGCCGGGCCAGTGCGAACCCAACACCGGCGTCGGCACCAGCTACCTGGATGTCTGCGGCAGCAGCACCGACAGCGCCGCCGAGGTCTCCGCCAGCGCCGCACACACCGGCATCCGCAGCGTGCTCGATGGCCGCCTGCCGACCTTCAGCATGGAATACCCCTGCCACGCACCGCGGGAGGAGCGCTGGTTCACGATGAGCGCCACGCCCCTCGGCGGCGGCCGCCGGGGCGCGGTCATCGTCCATAGCGACATCTCCGAGCGCAAGCGCATCGAGGAGCAGGTCCGCAAGTTCGCCTACTACGACACCCTGACCCAGCTCGCCAACCGGCGCCTGCTCCACGACCGCCTGGCCCTCGCCCAGGCCGCCAGCCGGCGCAACAGCGAGTTCGGCGCACTGATCCTCCTCGACCTGGACAACTTCAAGCCCCTCAACGACGAGTACGGGCACGCCGTCGGCGACCTGCTGCTGATCGAAGTGGCACGCCGCCTGAGCCGCAGCGTGCGGGCGGTGGATACCGTGGCGCGGCTCGGTGGCGACGAGTTCGTGGTCGTCCTCGGCGGCCTCGATGCGGACCAGGACGTATCCAGGCTGGAAGCCCTGGCCATCGCCGAAAAAATCCGCGAAGCCCTGGCCCGCCCCTATCTGCTGGCCTTGCCGGACGACGGCGGCTCGGCCCTGATCGAGCACCGCTGCTCGTCGAGCATCGGCGTGGCCCTGTTCCACGGCCAGGACAGCAGCCAGAACGAGATCCTCAAGTCCGCCGACATCGCCATGTACCGGGCCAAGCTGGCCGGCCGCAACGCGGTGCACCTGTACGCGCCCATCCCGCTGCCCGCCGAGCACCTGGCCGGCGGCCACGACAAGGGCGACGTCGGCCGCTGAGGCCGCGCGCTACA
Source organism: Pseudomonadota bacterium (assembly GCA_018241665.1). Taxonomy (GTDB): domain Bacteria; phylum Pseudomonadota; class Gammaproteobacteria; order Burkholderiales; family Rhodocyclaceae; genus Zoogloea. Next base: position 96,322 of record JAFEDK010000029.1, on the reverse strand, counting down.
TCCCCCGCGGACATTGCGGTATCGTCGGGACATGCGCGACGACACGCCCTCCGACGACCCGGCACGCCTGGACCTCCCCCGGCTGCAAGCCCTGCTGGACCGCCTCCACGAGGCCGTCCGCCCACCGGCCGACGGCCTGGCGCCGCTGCTCGATCAATCAACCCTCGCGGAACTATCCCGCCTGACCCGCGCACTGGAAGCCCGGGCCGCCGAACCCACGCTGAGCCAGCAGGCCTACCGGGCGATCATCGACTCCTCCGACGACGCGATCATCGGCAAGGCCCTGGACGGCACCATCACCAGCTGGAACACCGGCGCCGAACGGATCTTCGGCTATGGCGCGGCGGAAGCGCTCGGCCAGTCGATCCGGATCATCATCCCGCCCGAGCGGCACGGAGAAGAGAGCACGATCCTGGCACGCATCGCCGCCGGCGAACGGGTGGACCACTTCGAAACCGTGCGCCGCCACAAGGACGGCCACCTGATCGACGTGTCCGCCACCGTCTCGCCGATCCTCGACGAGAACGGGCAAGTGTGCGGCGCCTCCAAGATCGCCCGCGACATCACCGCCCGCAAGCGCACCGACGCGGAGCTCGCCGAGTATCGCCAGCACCTGGAAGCGATGGTCGAGGAGCGTACCGCCGCCCTGTCCGTCGCCAAGGAGGCCGCCGAAGCCGCCAACCGGGCCAAGAGCAGTTTCCTCGCCAACATGAGCCACGAACTGCGCACCCCGCTCAACGCAATCATCGGCCTGTCCGAGCTGGCCCTGCGCGGCGCCCGCGAACCGCGCCTGCGCGACCAGCTGGCCAAGATCGACCGTGCCTCCCAGCACCTGCTGGGCGTCATCAACGACGTGCTGGACATCTCGCGGATCGAGGCCGACCGGCTGATCCTCGAGCAGACCCACTTCCGCCTTGGCGAGGTGCTGGAAAACTTCAGCAGCCTGGTGGCCCACCGGGCCGCCGAGAAAGGCCTGCGGCTACACATCGAGCGCTCCCCCGAGATCGCCCGCCTGGCCCTGCACGGCGACCCGCTGCGGCTCAGCCAGATCCTCATCAACTTCGCCGGCAACGCGATCAAGTTCACCGAGCGCGGCGGCATCACCGTACGCGTCCATCTCGCCGACGAGAGCGAGCAGGACGTCGCGCTACGCTTCGAAGTCCAGGATACGGGCATCGGCATCGCCGCCGCCGACCGGGAGCGCCTGTTCAGCGCCTTCGAGCAGGCCGACGCCTCGACAACCCGCAAGTACGGCGGCAGCGGCCTCGGGCTGGCGATCAGCAAGCGGCTGGTGGAGCTGATGGGCGGCGAGGTCGGCGTGGACAGCGAGGAAGGCCGTGGCAGCACCTTCTGGTTCGTGCTGCGCATCGGCAAGGGCCAGGAAAGCGCACTGCCGCATTCGCTGCATGCCAGCGAAGCGGCCGAGCAGCGCCTGCGCCAGCACTGCCGCGGCATGCACGTGCTGCTCGTCGAGGACGAGCCGATCAACCAGGAGGTCTCCCGCGAACTGCTGCAGCTCGCCGGGCTGCGGGTCAGCGTGGCGGCCAACGGCGCCGAGGCCGTGGAAGCCGCCCTGCGCGGCCGCCACGACCTGATCCTGATGGACATGCAGATGCCGGTGCTGGATGGCCCCGACGCCACCCGCGAGATCCTGGCCCGCCTCGGCGAGCAGGCCCCGCCCATCATCGCGATGACCGCCAACGCGATGGCCAGCGACCGCCAGCGCTGCCTGGACGCCGGCATGCGCGACCATATCGCCAAGCCGATCAATTCCCGGCTGCTGTTCGCCAAGCTGCTCCAGTGGCTGCTGCCGGCGGCGGAGGCGGACAGCGGGGAGACCGGCAGCCAGGCCGCCGAGAACCCGGCCACCGACATCGGCCTGCACGACATCGACGGCCTTGATCCCGACACCGCGCTCTACCAGCTGGGCGGCAACAGCGAACTCTACCTGCGGGTGCTGGCCCAGTTCGCCACCGATCATGCCAGCAGCCCGCAACGCATCGCCAACGCGCTGGCCGCCGGCGACCGCAACGGCGCCCAGCGCCGCGCCCACTCGCTGAAGGGCGTCGCCTCCCAGGCCGGCGCCGAGCGGCTGCGCAGCCTCGCCGAACGTGTCGAACACGACATCCGCGACCACGCCCCCGGGCTCGACGCCAGCCTGGCCGAGCTGGGCGATCACCTGCGCCAGCTGATCATCGCCCTCCAGCCCCACCTGCCACCAGGCTGACCCCAAGGCTTCCGTGGGGTCGAATTCATTCGACCTGCGGTTCGTCGATATCCCGTCCCCCAAGGTCGAATGAATTCGACCCTACGGGGGCAGATCCACGCCCCACTCTCCTGTGGGGGCGAATTCATTCGCCCCCACAAACCCGGCCCACCGCGAAGCTGACGGGCCTCCGACGGTGTGCCGGCCGGTCACGCCATCCCGTCCAGCAGCCCCGAGACCCGCAGCACCCGTCGCGCCACCGCCTGCTCCAGCACCTTCGAACCTGGCGCGTCGGCCAGGGTGAACCAGCGCTTGGCACGGGTGATACCGGTGTAAACCAGCTCGCGGGTCAGGATCGGGTTGAGCCCGTCGGGCAGCACCAGCGCCGCGTGGGTGAATTCCGAGCCCTGGGACTTGTGCACCGTCAGCGCATACACCGTCTCGACGGCCTGCAGGCGGCTCGGCAGCACCCACTTGACGCCCTGGCTGCCGTCGCCGCTGGGGAAGGCCACCCGCAGCTGGGTGCCACCACCTGCCAGCGGCAACGCCAGCGTGATGCCGATGTCGCCGTTCATCAGGCCGAGGCCGTAGTCGTTGCGCGTCACCAGCACCGGCCGGCCGCCATACCAGCCCTCCCGGGCCGGGATCAGCCCGGCCTCGTGCAGCCAGCCGGCGATGCGCTGGTTGAGCCCCTCCACGCCCCACCGACCGCGGCGCAGCGCGCACAGCAGCTGGAACTGGCCATGGGCGGCGAGCACCTGCAGCGCCCAGGCATCCAGCGCCGCCTGAGCCGCACCGGCAGCCGGACGCCGTTCCGCCATCTCGTGCAGGAAATGCCGGTAGCCCCGGGGCCGCTCGCCATCCGCCGCGGGCGCCGCGCCATTGTCGCCATCCACCACCAGCCGGCGCAGCGCGGCCTCCCCGTCGCCGCCGAGCCCGATCCGCGCCAGGTCGGCATAGCCGTCGGCGAACACCTCGCCGACGCGCTGCACCGCGCCGTCGTTCACCGCCGCCGCCAGCTGGCCGATGCCGCTGTCACCGCTGAAGCGGTGGCTGTGGCGCAGCATCGCGACGGCCTGGTCCAGCGGCGTGCCGGCGGCGTCGATCAGCTCGTCCGCCACCTTCTCGCCGGTGGCCGCCTCCAGCCAGGCACGGCTGTCCGGCGTGTAATGCCCCTCGCGGGCGCGCCGGCACAGTTCGCCAAGCACCGCGCCGGCCTCCACCGAGGCCAGCTGGTCCTTGTCGCCGAGCAGCACCAGCCGCGCCGATGGCGGCAGCGCGGCGAGCAGCGCGGCCATCATCTCCAGGTCCACCATCGACGCCTCGTCCACCACCAGCACGTCGAGGGGCAGCGGATTGCCGGCGTGGTGGCGGAAATGGCGGGTGTCCGGCCGGCTGCCGAGCAGGCGGTGCAAGGTCGTCACCGCCACCGGGATCGCCGCCCGCACCTGCTCGCCGGCCGGCAGGCCATCGAGCTTGAGCTTGGCCACCGCGCCGGCGATGGATTCGTTGAGGCGCGCCGCCGCCTTGCCGGTCGGCGCCGCCAGGCGGATGCGCAGCGGGCGATCCGGCCGCTCGGCCAGCGCCAGCGCCTGCAGCACCGCCAGCAGGCGCACCACCGTGGTCGTCTTGCCGGTGCCGGGGCCGCCGGTGACGATCGCGAAGGCGCTGCGCGCCGCCAATGCACAGGCCAGCTTCTGCCAGTCCGGCCCGGCCACGCCCGGCGACGGCGGGAACAGCACGTCCAGCGCCGCCCGCAGGGCATCCAGCGGCAGCGCCTCCTGGCGTTCCGCCAGGTCGCCCAGGCGGCGCCGGATGCCGTCCTGCACGTCCCGTTCGTACTGCCAGTAGCGACGCAGGTAGACCCGCCGGCCGACGCGCAGCAGCGGCGTATTGCCGGCCTCCTCACCGACCAGCGCGGGAAACGCCAGCGCCACCTCCCAGTGCGCCAGCGTCAGGCCATCGAGCACTTCGGCCGGCGCCGGCGGCAGCGCCGCGCCTTCGGCGCCAGCCGCCCCCTCGGGGGGCAGGGACAGCGCAAAGCCGGGATCGCGCAGCGTGTCGCCGAGATCCAGGCAGGCGTGTCCACGGCCAAGCTGGTGGCTCGCCAGCGCGGCGGCGAGGATCAGCAGCGGCGGCGCGTCCGGCGCCTCGCGCTGCAGGAAGTCGGCAAAGGCCGCGTCCAGCGCCCGCAGCCAGCCCTGTTCGGCCCAGCGGTCCAGCAGGGCCTTCATCGCGGCCGGATCGTCGTAGGAATGGAAACTCATGCGGCCTCCTGGCGGCGGGCGCCGGCAAACAGCGCGTCGAGGGTTTCGATCAGCGCCCGCGGCGGGCGCTCGGCGTGGATGCCCCGGCTGGCGGAATGGCTGCCACGCAGGAACAGGTAGAGGGCGCCGCCCACGTGGCGGTCGTAGTCGTAGTCCGGCAGGCGCAGCTTGAGCAGGCGGTGCAGGGCCAGCAGGTAGAGCACGTACTGCAGCTCGTAGCGCTCGGCCAGCACCGCCTCGCGCATGACTTCCGGGGTGTAGGCCGCGTCGTCGTCGCCGAGGCGGTTGGACTTGTAGTCCACCACGTAGTAGCGCCCGTCGTGCTCCACCAGCAGGTCGATGAAGCCCTTCAGCATGCCGTTGAGCTGGTTCCTGTCGAGGGCCGGCCGCGCCGCGCCACCGAGGGTGTGGCGGCACACCAGGGTATCCAGCTCCGCCAGATCGACATGGTGCACGGCGACCAGGAACTCCATCTCGGCAGCGTAAACCTGCAGGCCGGCGAGGGTCAGCGGAGGCCTGTCACCGTCGGTCAGCGGCAGGTGCAGGAAGCCCAGCATCCACTCGCTCAGCGGCTCGATCCAGCGTTGCCAGCCCCGCGCCGCGCAGCGCCGGGCAACGACGTCGCGCAGCAGCCCCGGCGCCGCCGAAACGCGGGCGAAGCCCTGCTTGGCGGCCCATTCGAACAACTCGTGCAGGAAGGTGCCGACCGCCGCGCCACGCGGAAAATCGTGCATCCCGCCACCTTTCGCGGCCGGCTGAGACGGCGCCTCGCTGCGGGTTTTCAAGGTTTCCCGGTGCACGTCCTCCTTCGGCGTGTCCGGCCCCTGCCGCTCGCCGGCGGTCTGCAGCGCCGAGTAGCTGGCGATCCACCACTGCTCGCGCACGGCGCGCAGCGGCTGGCGGGCGGCGCCCTCGACAAGGGCGGCCTCGCGGGCCTGGTAGGCCCCATCGTCGGCTTCCGGCTCTTCGTTCAGCTTGATGCCGGCGCCGGCGGCCAGCGCGGCCAACCCGCCGTCCAGGCTGCCGCCGAGCAGGTAGCCGAGGGCGCTCTGGCCCAGCCCGTCCAGCGGCCCGGTCCCGACCCAGGTGGCGTAGCGGGCACGGGTCAGCGCCACGTAGAGCTTGCGCAGGTCCTCGCCGAGGCGCTCCCGGTCGGCCAGGGCCAGTTGCGCCGGGTCGTCGCCGTTCAGGGCCAGCTGCAGGTGGCCGTCGGCGTCATGCCACTTGAGGGGCAGGTCATCCGCCTTGACGGGGCGGAAGGTACATGCGAAGGGCAGGAAGACCAGCGGATACTCCAGCCCCTTGGACTTGTGGATGGTCACCACCTGCACCAGGTCGGCATCGCTCTCGAGGCGCACCTGGCGGGTGTCGCCACCGACGCTGTCCTCCCGGCGCTGCTCGGCCAGGTGGCGGATCAGCGCGTGTTCGCCGTCGAGCAGCAGGCTGGCCTGCTGCAGGAGCTCGGCCAGGTGCAGCAGGTCGGTGAGGCTGCGCTCCCCGGCCCCGCCACCGGCCAGCAGGCGGGCCGGCACGCGGAAGTCGTTGAGCAGACGGCGCAGCATCGGCAGCACGCCCTGGCTGCGCCAGCACTCCCGGTAGGCACGGAACTGGTCGATGCGCTTGTCCCAGGCGGTCTCGTCGCGGTTGAGTCCGTCCAGCTCGGCCCAGTCGAGGCCCAGCGTCGGGGTGGCCAGCGCGGCGCGCAGCAGGCGGCCGTCGTCCGGCTCGGCGCAGGCCGACAGCCAGTGCTGCAGCTCCACCGCCTCCGGGCGCTGGAACACCGACTCCTTTTCCGACAGATAGACGCTGCGCACGCCGCGTGCCGCCAGCGCATCGCGGATCGCCGTGGCTTCGCCGCCGTTGCTGACCAGCACCGCCATGTGGGCCGGGCGCAGCGGGCGCGCCTCGCCCTTGCCGAAGAAGCCGGCCTGGCCCTGCTGGCCGAGGTTGAGCAGGCGGACCATTTCGCTGGCGCACACCGCGGCCATGTCGGCGACGTAGTGCCCTTTGGAGAGCGGCTTGTCCTCTTCCCTCGGCGGCAGCCGCCACAGGGTCAGCGCCGGCAACTCCGCCCCCTCGGCCTGCAGCACGTCCTCGCGGCCATTGGCCTCGGCCGGCAGGAAGGGCACCGGGTTGCCCGCCGCGCTGCGGAACAGGAAGGCACCGGCCCCGCTGTCCCTTTCCTCGGCCAGCGCGAAGCAGCGGTTGGCGGCGGCCACCATCGCGTGGGTCGAGCGGAAGTTGCGCCGCAGCGTGTACTGCCGGCCGGTGGTGGCGGCGCGTGCGGCCAGATAGGTGTAGATGTCGGCGCCGCGGAAGGCGTAGATGGCCTGCTTGGGGTCGCCGATGAGGATCAGCGCGGTGCTCTCGTCGTTGTCCGTAACCCGATAGACGGCGTCGAAAATGCGGTACTGCACCGCGTCGGTGTCCTGGAACTCGTCGATCAGGGCCACCGGAAACTGCGCGCGGATCACCTGGGCCAGGCGGGCGCCGTTGGCGCCGGCCAGCGCCGCGTCGAGGCGGGTCAAAAGGTCGTTGAAGCCCATCTTGGCGTGGCGGGCCTGCTCGGCGGCGAAACGCTGGGCAACCCAGCCGGCGGCGTGGCACAGCACGTCGTCGCGTGCATCGGGCAGCGTCACCAGCTGGTCCGGCAGCGCGAAGATGGCGGCCAGCGCCGGGTGCGCCGGCACCGGATTTCCTTTCCAGGCTTCAGCCAGACCGTCAGGGCTCAGGCGCTTCCACGCCGAATCACTGAGCGCCGGCCAGACCATGTCCGGATCGTCCCGCCACGCAGCCAGCGCAGCCAGCCAGCCGTCGCAGTAGTCCTTGCGCAGCTTGCGGCCGTCCACCTGCTTGGCGTCGCGGGCCGCGTCGAACAGATCACGCAGCTCATCCACCCATTTTGCCCACGGCGCTTTCAGCGGGCCGAGCTGGCGCTGCTTTTCCGCCTCGGCGGCGGCCACCGAGACGGCCGGGGCAAGCGCCTCGTCCAGCAGGTCGGCATGCAGCAGAAGCTGCTTCACTTCGCCCTGCAGCGCTTCGGGCGAAGCCCACCAGCCATGCACCACGGCCGCCGCATCGATATCCAGCGGATACATGAAGCTGCGCCAGTAGTCGCGCACCACCTCGGCCAGCAGCTCGTCCTGGTTGGTTTCGAGGGTCTGGGTGAACAGGCTGTCGCTGTCGAAGGCGTGCTCGCGCAGCATGCGGTTGCACCAGCCGTGGATGGTGGACACCGCGGCCTCGTCCATCCATTCGGCGGCCAGCTGCAGCTTGCGCGCACAGCCCGGCCAGGCTTCCGGCGGATAGTCGGCGCGCAGGTCGTGGAGCGGATCCTTGCCGGGGGCGATGGCGGGCAGGCCAGCCGGATCGGCGAGGAAATAGCCGGCGGCCTCGGTCAGGCGGGCACGGATGCGGTCGCGCAGCTCCTTGGTGGCCGCGTCGGTGAAGGTGACGACGAGGATCTCCGGCGGCGTCAGCTCGCGGCCGAAGGCGGCCTCGTCGGGCCCGTGGCCCAGCACCAGGCGCACGTACAGCAGCGCGATCGTGAAGGTCTTGCCGGTGCCGGCGCTGGCCTCGATGAGACGGCTGCCACGCAGCGGAAAGGCCAGCGGGACGAGGTCCACCGGCGGGGAGGAAATCGGATTCGGACTCATGCCTGGGCTCCGTCAGCGGTTTTCTTCTTGTCGGCAAAGGGGGCGAGGTACAGGGGGCGCAGCAGGCTGGTGGCCAGCCGGGCGAAGTCGCCGTCCGCCACCAGCGCCGCGAAGCTGGGCCAGGCCCGCTGCAGGTAGGCACTGGAACCCAGCTCGCCGTCGCTCTGGTAGCCGTCCCCTTCGTAGGCCGTCGTCGCGACCCTGCAGGCCTTGTCCAGCGCCTCGTAATCGTCGCTGGGGGCGTACTTCAGCCACGCGAAGGCGGTCTTCGCCGCCAGCGGCAGCGGACGACGCTGGCCGTCGACCCAGGCCGCCAGCAGCGCCTCGAGCTGGCGTGCGGCCTCCTTCGGTTCCAGCGGCCCCAGTTCCGCGTTGCCGGCCTTGCTGACCACCAGCGTGGTCAGCGGCCCGCCGGACAGGTGGGTCGCCAGGTGGGCGACCCAGTGGCGGACCAGGTGGTGGTGCTGGTAGTGCCCGCTCTTCACCACGTCGCTGCTTTCCAGCACCACCCGGCCGCGCTTGCCATCAGCGGTGGTCCGGATGCCACGCAGCCAGTCCTCCACGCGCAGGCCGGTAGCCTTGCTCAGGTAACGCAGCTCTTCGTCCTCGCGCGATTCGAGCGGCCAGCGGGCCAGGCCTTCTTCATAACGCTGGAACAGGCCGTCCATCGGCTTGGCCAGGTCGGCGGCCATCAGCTCGGCGAAGGCCGCGGCAGGCAGCTCGCCGCGCCGGCGCAGCCGCTCGAGGCCCTCCTCCAGCGCCAGCTCCCGGTCCTCGCCGGCATGCACCGCGGCAGCCTGCAGGCCGATCAGCTCGTTCCACAGGCTCCAGCGCTGCAGGCCGTCCAGCTCGAACGGCTCCTGGTCGTCGCTGGCCGGGTCGTCCATGTCGAAATCCACGTGCAGGCGCTGGCGGAAGAACTGCTTCACCGGATCGCGCAGGAAGCCGCCCAGCTCGGCCAGGCGCAAGGGCTCGTCGCGCTGCAGTGGCGGCAGCACGCCGCCCGCCGCCGGGCGGTCGTCGGCGATGCGCCATTCGTGGGCATAGGTGAATAGCGGCCCGCGCTGCGGATCTGCCGGGAAGTAGTCCGGGTTGAAGGGCTGCAGGCGGTGCTCGACGGTCAGCGCGGCGAGCAGCGCGTCCTTGCCATCCGGCTCCGCCCCGGCCAGCTTCCAGCCGGCAGCCAGGTGGTCGCGCAGCTGGCCGACCAGCACCGACGGCGGGCGCACGGTGTTGTCGTTGATGCTGCGCCCGACCCAAGAGATGAGCAGGCGCTCCCGCGCGGACAGCAGGGCCTCGAGGAACAGGTAGCGGTCGTCCTCGCGGCGGGAGCGGTCGCCGGGGCGGTAGTCGCGCCCCATCAGGTCGAAGTCCATCGGCACCCGGGTGCGCGGATAGTCGCCGTCGTTGAGGCCGAGCAGGCAGACCTGGCGGAAGGGGATCGCGCGCATCGGCATCAAGGTCGCGAAGGTCACCGCGCCGACGAAGAAACGCTGGGACAGGCTGCCCTCGTCGAGCTGGGCCAGCCAGTGCTCGGAGACCACCGCCAGCGGCAGCGGGTCCGTCAGGCCGGCCTGCCCGCAGGCCTGCTGCCAGGCTTCCAGGGCCGTCTCGAGCTGCTGCAGGGTGTAAGTGTCGCCACTCTCCTCCGCATCGAAGAAGTCGGCCAGCAGCTGGCGCAGGCGCAGGCACCAGTCGGACACCGTGGCCTCCGTGGCGAGCACACGCCAGCTCGCCTCCAGGCGATCGAGGAGCTTCACCAGCGGGCCGAGCAGCGCCGCGTCGAGGCCACCGATCTCGTCGTAGGGTTCGATGTCCTGCCACGCGCCACCGGTGCTGCCCACGGCGTAGCCGAGCAGCATGCGGCGCAGGCCGAACAGCCAGCTGTTGCCGTCCAGGGCAACCGGCAGCTCGAGGCTCTGGCGGTGCTCGGCGTGCAGGCCCCAGCGCACACGGGCGCCGTGGATCCAGCGGTGCAAGAGCGGCAGCTCGTCCTCGGCAATGCCGAAGCGGCGGCGCAGGGCCGGCACTTCCAGCAGGTCCAGCACGTCGCTGACCGCCACCCGCGAGGTGGGCAAGCCCAGCAGCTTGTCGATGGCGTTGACCAGCGGATCATGGTGGCGCCGCCCCTGGTCGGCGATGCTGAAGGGGATGAAACGGGGGTCCTTGCCGTCCACCAGCCCGAACACCGCCTGGATGTGCGGCGCGTAGGCGTCGATGTCCGGCACCATCACGATCACGTCGCGCGGGCGCAGCGTGGGGTCGGCGTTGAAGGCGGCGAGCAGCTGGTCGTGGAGGATCTCCACCTCCCGCTGCGGGCTGTGGGCGACGTGGAAACGGATCGAGTCGTCGTCCGACGCTACCGCCGGCCAGCAGGCCTGCGTCTCGGCCAGCGGGCGCAGGTCGCGGATGTCGTCCTGCAGCTGGTTGAGCAGGCGCGCCTGGCCGTGGGGGGCGAACAGGTCGATGCGCTGGCGGATGTCCACGAAGTGCTGCAGGTAGCCGGCACGGGCGGCATCGCTGTCGTGCTCGTCGAGCAGGCCGATGAAGTCGCGCCCCTGCTTGCCCCACGCCGCCAGCAGCGGGTGGGCGTGCAGGTGCAGGTTCTCGGCGGACAACTCGGCGGGCATGCCGTTACGCCGCTGCTGGCGGTTGCGGGTCGCACGCAGCAGGTCCTTGTCGGCGACGATGTCGGCCCAGAAGTGCTCGCAGGGGTTATGCACGCACATCAGCACCTGGGTCCACCGGGCCAGCGCGGCCAGCACTTCGAGGGACTGGCGCGGCAGCGCCGAGATGCCGAAGATCATCACCCGGCGCGGCAGCCCGGCCGGCCGGCCGGCCTCCTCCGGCCAGGCCTCGACCCGGCGCAGGAAGGCCTCGTGCACCGCAGCCCGCCCCTGCCCGGCGAGCGCGCCGCCGTCGCCGGTGGCCGCCACGTCGCCCAGCAGCGCACGCCACAGGCTGGCCTGCCAGCGCTGCTCGTCGGGCAGCGGGGGACGGTCGCCGTTGGCGCGGATCAGCACGTCCTCGCCGTCCGCCCAGGCGGCCAGCCAGTCGGCGCGATACACCTGGTACTGGTCGAACAGGTCGGCCAGCCGCTCGGCGAGCTGGAAGCGCTTGCGCAGGTCGGCGTCGGAGGCCAGGAAGCGGCGCAGCGGCGCGTAGTCCGGCGCCGCCATCACCCCCGGCAACAGGCGCATCAGGCGCCACACCAGCAGTGGCTTGTCGAAGGGCGAGCTCTCCGGCACCGCGTCGAAGCCCAGCACGGCCCGGTAGGCCTGCCACAGGAAGCGCGACGGCAGCGACATGTCCAGCGCCGCGGCAATGCCGCAACCGCCGCCGAACGCCCCGTCCGCGTCCTCGGCCAGCGCCAGGCGCAGCCACTGGGCGATGCCGTTGCTATGCACCAGCAGGGTCTCGGTCTCCAGCGGCGCCAGCGGATAGCGCCGGCTCCACGTGACCAGCAGGTCGCGCAGCGCTTCGGGGTGGTTGCCATGGACCAGCATCAGGCCGGTGGGCAGCGGATTGGCAGTCAAGGAAGTCTCCGGAGGATGGATTCGGCGGTTGGGGCGAATTACTCGGCTGTAGGGGCGAATTCATTCGCCCGCAGTCGGTTGATCGAAGTCCGAGGGCGAATGAATTCGCCCCCACGGGTTGCCGTTCATGGTGCCGATTGAAACACGGGCGTACGACAGAAACTGTCGCTCGCCCGGAACCCCTGCTGATCTCAGGCCAGCATGTCGGCCCAGATGTTGTGCGCCCAGGCCAGCGCGTAGCGGCCTTCCTGCTCGCTGGCATCAACGGACACGCCACCGGCGCCGGCCACCGGCAGCACGGTGCGCTGGGCCGCGTCGTACTGGTGCACCGAGCTGACGTGGATCACGTGGCTGGCATCGACGAAGCTGTAGCAGGTGTTCATCACCACCGGCGCAGGGTTGGGCGCCTCGCCGGCGAGCAGGCGGAGGATCGCCGCCGCCGCCACCTTGGCATGCTGATTGGCCATGTGGCCGGACTTGGGCATCGTCGGCGCCGGGAAGATCGCGTCGCCGAGCACGTGCACGCCGGGCGTGTTCACCGACTCGAAAGTCAGCCAGTCGATGTCCACCCAGCGGCCGTTGATCAGCTTGAGGCCGGCCTGGGCCGCGATGGCGCCGGCACGCTGCGGCGGCACCACGTTGAGCACATCGGCCTGCACGTTCTCGAAGTCCAGCACGGCCGTGCGGCTGGCCGCATCCACCTCGCGCAGCGCGCTGTTGGGGCGGTATTCGAGGATGCCCTTGTAACGGGCGAAGGCCTGCGTGAACAGCGCCTTCTTGGAGATGATCTCGGCGTTGGCGTCGAGCACCAGCACCTTGGATTTCGGCTTGGCGCGGCGGAAGTAGTCGGCCACCACGCAGGCCCGCTCGTAGGGCCCTGGCGGGCAGCGATACGGCGCCAGCGGGATGGTCAGCGCATACACGCCGCCATCGGGCATGGCTTCCAGCTGCGCACGCAGCGCGACGGTCTGGGCCCCGGCCTTCCAGGCATGCAGGATGCGCCCACGGGCGGCTTCGCTGTCCAGCCCCGGCACCTGCTCGAACTGAAAGTCGACGCCCGGCGACAGCACCAGGCGGTCCCACGACAGCGTGCCGCCGGTGGCCAGGCGCAGCGTGCGCGCCGCCGGGTCGATGGCGGTCACCTCGTCCTTCACCACCTTCACGCCCCAGGTATCGCGCAGGCCTTCGTAGCCCAAGGTGATGTCGGCCAGGGTCTTGATGCCACCGAGCACCAGGTTGGAGATCGGGCAGGAGATGAACTGGGGATCGCGCTCCACCAGCGTCACGTCCACCGCCCCGCCGCTCCACATGCGCAGATACTTGGCCGCCGTCGCGCCGCCGTAGCCGCCGCCGACCACCACCACGTGGGCGCGGGGCGTGGCCGCCAGCGCGCGGCCGGACAGGCCCGGCAACAACAGCGTACCGCCGGCCAGCCCGGCGGTTCTCAGGAAATCCCGTCGCTTCAGCATGCCCGGCCTCTCACTGGCGGGCGGCGAAATACGCCGCGATCAGTTCGAGCTGGGCTTCGCTGTAGCCCTTGGCGATCTGCGGCATGATCGTCGCCGGCCGCGTGCCGCTGCGGAACTCGCGCAGCTTCTGCAGCAGCTGGGCGGCCGGCACGCCGGCCAGCACGGGCATCGTCGCGTCGGGCCGGGCGTGGCCGTCGGTGCCGTGGCAGCCGGTGCAGGTGGCGGCCAGGTTGCGGGCCAGGTCGGGATCGGGGGCGGGGCTGGCATGGGCCATGGTAGCCAGGCCGAACAGCAGGCCGAGGACGGCGCAGCGCGGGGACAGCGTCATCGTTTCTCCTAGTCGAGGCGGCCGACGCAAGGGGCGATCGGCGAGCCCGCCATTGTTCTCCGCCGGGCCGCTTCGCCGCAAGCCGCGCCAGGCTTCAGCCGGCCAGCACCGCGTTGTCATCCACCAGCATGTCGCGCACGGTGTAGCTCGGCTTGCGATCCGGGTAATGACAGACACCGACCTCGACGCCGGCACTGTTGCAGCCGCTCAGCAGCGGGCAGCGGGCGAACAGCTCCGCCGCCCAGTCGGCGAAGGCGCGCACCTTGGGCGACAGGTGGCGGTTCTGCGGGTAGAGCACCGACATCGGCACCGGCGATGGCTTCCACTGGGGCAGGATCTCCTTCAGCGCGCCGCTCTCCAGATGCGGCAAGGCCATGAAGCGGGCCGGCTGGATCAGGCCGAAGCTCTTGATCCCGCAGGTGACGTAGGCGTCGGCGTCGTTCACCGCCATGCGCCCTTCCATGCGCACCGGCACGCTGACCCCGTCCACCAGAAAGTCCCAGTCGAAGTTGCGCCCGCTGACGCTCGAAAAGTAATGCACGGCCCGGTGCTGCTGCAGCTCCTCGAGGGTCCGCGGCTCGCCATGGCGCCCGAGGTAGGCCGGCGACCCGCAGGTGACGAAGCTCAGGCTACCGATGCGCCTCGCCACCAGCGTGGAATCCGTCAGCTCGCCGCCGCGGATCACGCAATCCACGGCCTCCTGCACCAGGTCCACCGGGCGGTCGCCCATGCCGATCACCAGTTCCACGTCGGGGTAGCGCTCGTGGAACTCTCCCAGGTTGGGAATCAGGATCTGCCGCCCGATGGGGCCGGCCACGTCCACCCGCAGCCGCCCCTGGGGCCGCCGCGCGGCATCCCGAAACGCCGCTTCGGTCTCCTCCAGCTCGGCCAGGATGCGTCCGCAGCGCTCGTAGTAGGCCGCCCCGTCGGCGGTCAGGCTGACGCTGCGGGTGGTGCGGTTGAGCAGCCGCGTCTTGAGGTGGTTTTCCAGCCCCTGGATGGTGTTGGTGACGGTGGCCCGCGGCAGGCCGAGGTTGTCCGCCGCGCGCGTAAAGCTATTGGCCTCCACGACCCCCATGAAGACCTTCATGGCCTGAAATCGATCCATTTTTCCGGCTCCGTACGATGGCCTCCGCGGAAGGAAGGCATGGATCAATTATTAGCCAACTTCGAATAGTGAAGTCAACTTTTGGATATTTATCCAGGACTTCACAACAACCAGAATTCAGTCATCTCCCCGCCCGTCCATCCCGGATAACTGATCGAATGACAAGGCATTACGCCGATGTTCTCGATCAAAGCCGGACAGCCAGGCGGCGCCAGCCTTTTCCGGAATCCAGCCCCAAATCAGAAAACAGAGAGGACATCATGACCGCGACCGCTACCTCCCGTTCCCTTCCCCGCCGGCGTCTCGTCATCGCCGCCGCCCTCGCCGGCCTCGCCCTGGCCGGTGGCGGTGCCGCTGTCTTTGCGGCCCACGCCGACGCGCCCGCACCGGCCGGCGCGCCGCAGGCCGCCCAGGTGGACACCGCCCAGGTGGTCGACAAGGCCATCATCGACTGGCAGGACTTCTCCGGCCGCCTCGAAGCGGTAGACCGGGTCGAGATCCGTCCGCAGGTGTCGGGCATCCTGACCCAGGTGCATTTCCGTGATGGCAGCCTGGTACGCAAGGGCGACGTGCTGTTCACCATAGACCCGCGCCCCTTCGCCGCCGAGGTGGAGCGTGCCGAGGCCCAGCTCGCCGCCGCCGAATCGCGGGTCGGCTACACCGGCTCCGACCTGGCCCGCGCCGAGCGCCTGATCGCCGACAACGCGATATCGCGCCGCGACCTGGAAGAGAAGCAGAACGCCGCCCGCGATGCCGGCGCCGGCGTGCAGGCCGCCCGCGCGGCGCTGCGCATCGCCCGCCTGAACCTGGAATACACGTCCATCAAGGCGCCCATCGACGGCCGCATGTCCCGCGCGGAGGTCACCGTCGGCAACCTGGTCAGCGCCAACGGCGGCCCGGCGCTCACCACGCTGGTGTCGTCCAGCCGCATCTACGCCGCCTTCGACGTGGACGAGCAGACCTTCCTGAAGTCGGTGAGCCCGACCCGCGACGCCAAGGGCCCTGCCCTGCCGGTGCACCTGGGCCTCGCCGACCAGGACGGCCACCCCTTCGAGGGCCGCATCCACTCGGTGGACAACCGCCTCGACACCACCTCCGGGACGATCCGCGTACGGGCCATTTTCGACAACCCGGACGGCCGCCTGGTGCCGGGCCTCTACGCACGCATCCGCCTCGGCGCTGGCACCCCGCGGGAGGCCGTGCTGATCGACGACCGCGCCATCGGCACCGACCAGGACAAGCGCTTCGTGCTGGTCGTGGACGCCGCCAACAAGACCGCCTACCGGGAAGTACGCCTCGGCAACCTGCACGACGGCCTGCGCATCGTCGAGGACGGCCTCAAGCCGGGCGAGCGCATCGTGGTGAACGGCCTGCAGCGGGTGCGCCCCGGCGACCCGGTGACGCCCCACCCGGTCGCCATGGAGAGCAGCGCGCCGCTGGCCGCCGCAGCCACGCCCCACGCGATGAAGACGCGGATCTGAGGTCCGCGGGAGAAGCCCCATGAACATATCCAAGTTCTTCATCGACCGCCCGATCTTCGCCGGCGTGCTGTCGATCCTGATCCTGCTGGCCGGCGTGCTGGCAGCCTTCAAGCTGCCCATCGCCGAATACCCGGAGGTGGTGCCGCCCTCCGTGGTGGTGCGCGCCCAGTTCCCGGGCGCCAACCCCAAGGTGATTGCCGAGACGGTGGCCGCGCCGCTGGAGGAGAGCATCAACGGCGTGGAAAACATGCTGTACATGCAGAGCCAGGCCAACAGCGACGGCAACCTGACCCTCACCGTCAACTTCCAGCTCGGCGTCGATCCGGACAAGGCCCAGCAGCTGGTGCAGAACCGCGTCTCCCAGGCCCTGCCGCGCCTGCCGGAGGACGTGCAGCGCCTCGGCGTGACCACCGCCAAGAGCACCCCGACGATCACCATGGTGGTGCACCTGACCTCGCCGGACGACCGCTACGACATGACCTACCTGCGCAACTACGCGGTCCTCAACGTCAAGGACCGCCTGGCGCGCATCCAGGGCGTGGGTGAAGTAGGCCTGTTCGGCTCCGGCAACTACGCCATGCGGGTGTGGCTCGATCCGGGCAAGGTCGCCGAGCGCGGCCTCACCGCCGCCGAGGTGGTGAAGGCCATCCGCGAGCAGAACGTGCAGGTGGCCGCCGGCGTCATCGGCGCGCCGCCCAACGACCGCCGCACGCCGCTGCAGCTCAACGTGAATGCCCAGGGTCGCCTGAAGGACGAGGCGGAGTTCGCGCAGATCATCCTCAAGACCGCCCCCGACGGCGGCGTCACCCGCCTCGGCGACGTAGCCCGCATCGAGCTGGCCGCGTCGGAATACGGCCTGCGCGCGCTGCTCGACAACAAGCCGGCGGTGGCCATCCCGATCTTCCAGACGCCCGGCGCCAACGCCCTCGAGATCTCGTCCCAGGTGCGCGAGACGATGGCCGAGCTGGCCAAGGACTTCCCGCCCTCGGTGCAGTACAGCATCGTCTATGACCCGACCCAGTTCGTGCGGGCCAGCATCAAGGCGGTGGTCACCACGCTTCTGGAGGCCATCGCGCTGGTGGTGCTGGTGGTCATCGTGTTCCTGCAGACCTGGCGCGCGTCGATCATCCCGCTGCTGGCGGTGCCGGTATCCATCATCGGCACCTTCTCGCTGATGCTCGGCTTCGGCTATTCCATCAACGCGCTGTCCCTGTTCGGCATGGTGCTGGCCATCGGCATCGTGGTGGATGACGCCATCGTCGTGGTGGAGAACGTCGAGCGCAACATCGAGGCCGGCCTGACCCCGCGCGAAGCCACCTACCGCGCGATGCGCGAAGTTTCCGGGCCGATCATCGCCATCGCGCTGACCCTGGTCGCGGTGTTCGTGCCGCTGGCCTTCATGACCGGCCTCACCGGCCAGTTCTACAAGCAGTTCGCGATGACCATCGCGATCTCCACGGTGATCTCCGCCTTCAACTCCCTGACTCTGTCGCCGGCCCTCGCCGCGCTGCTGCTGAAGGGCCACGACGCCAAGCCCGACTGGCTGACGGTGCAGATGCAGCGCTGGCTGGGCGGCTTCTTCGCCCGCTTCAACCGTGTCTTCCAACGCGGCAGCGAGCGCTACGGCAACGGCGTGCGCGGCGTCATCGGCCACAAGGCCTCGGCGATGGGCGTCTATGGGCTGCTGCTGGCCCTCACGGTGGGCATCTCCTACGTGGTGCCCGGCGGCTTCGTGCCGGCCCAGGACAAGCAATACCTGGTGGCCTTCGCGCAACTACCGGCCGGCGCCTCCCTCGACCGCAGCGAGGCGGTGATCCGCCGCATGGGCGACATCGCCCTCAAGCAGCCCGGCGTGGAGAGCGCAGTGTCCTTCCCCGGCCTGTCCATCAACGGCTTCACCAACAGCGCCAGCGCCGGCATCGTCTTCGTGACCCTCAAGCCCTTCGCCGAGCGCAAGGGGGCGGAGCTGTCGGCGGGCGCCATCGCCGGCGCCCTCAACCAGCAGTTCGCGTCCATCCAGGAAGCCTTCACGGCCGTCTTCCCGCCGCCGCCGGTGATGGGCCTGGGCACCCTCGGCGGCTTCAAGATGCAGATCGAGGACCGCGGCAGCGTCGGCTACGCCGAGCTGGACAAGGCCGCCAAGGCCTTCATGGCGGCGGCCAGCAAGGCGCCGGAGCTGGGCCCGATGTTCTCCAGCTACCAGATCAACGTGCCGCAGCTCGACGTGGACCTGGACCGCACCAAGGCCAAGCAGCAAGGCGTGGCCGTCACCGACGTGTTCGACACGCTGCAGATCTACCTGGGCTCCCTGTACGTGAACGACTTCAACCGCTTCGGCCGCGTCTATCAGGTGCGGGCCCAGGCGGATGCGGACTTCCGCGCCCAGCCGGAGGACATCGGCCGCCTGAAGACCCGCAACGCCAGCGGCGAGATGGTGCCGCTGGCCTCCCTGCTGCGGGTCACACCCAGCTACGGGCCGGAGATGGTGGTGCGCTACAACGGCTTTACCGCCGCCGACATCAACGGCGGGCCGGCGCCCGGCTATTCCTCGGCCCAGGCCGAGGCTGCGGCCGAGCGCATCGCCGCCGAAACCCTGCCGCGCGGCGTGAAGTTCGAATGGACCGACCTCACCTACCAGAAGATCCTGGCCGGCAACGCCGGCGTGTGGGTCTTCCCGATCAGCGTGCTGCTGGTCTTCCTGGTGCTGGCCGCCCAGTACGAGAGCCTGACCCTGCCGCTGGCGGTGATCCTGATCGTGCCGATGAGCATCCTCGCGGCCCTCACCGGCGTGTGGCTGACCGGCGGCGACAACAACATCTTCACGCAGATCGGGCTGATGGTGCTGGTCGGGCTGGCCTGCAAGAACGCCATCCTGATCGTCGAGTTCGCCCGCGAGCTGGAACTGCAGGGCCACACCCCGCTGCAGGCCGCCATCGACGCCAGCCGCCTGCGCCTGCGGCCGATCCTGATGACCTCCATCGCCTTCATCATGGGCGTGGTGCCGCTGGTCACCTCCAGCGGCGCGGGCGCGGAGATGCGCCACGCGATGGGCATCGCGGTGTTCTTCGGGATGCTCGGCGTGACGCTGTTCGGGCTGTTCCTGACTCCGGTGTTCTACGTGCTGCTGCGCACCCTCGACAAGCGCCATCCCCTCCACTCGGCGAGCCACCACGAAGCGCCGCTGGTGCAGCCGGCCGCCGCCCATGCCGGCCAGGAGTAAGACGATGAACCTGCAACAACTTCCCCTGCCCCGCCGTGCCTTCGGTCTGCTCGCCAGCCTGCTGGTGCTGGCCGGCTGCTCGGTGGCGCCGGCCTACGACAAGCCGGCGCTGGAGCTGCCCGCCGCCTACAAGGAGGCGCCCGCCGCCGATCCCAACTGGAAGCCCGCCGAGCCGGCCGACACGGCCGCCCGCGGCGAGTGGTGGACGGTTTTCGGCGACGCCACGCTGGACCGCCTGGAGCGCGACGCGGTGGCCGCCAACCCGGACCTGGTGGCCGCCGCCGCCCGCCTGGGCCAGGCCCGCGCGCTGGAACAGGCCGCCCACGCGGCGCGCCTGCCCCAGGTCGGCATCGGCTTCGGCGCGACCCGCCAGCGCCCGTCGCCGGCCTCCCAGGGCCTCGCCGCCGACGCCGACACGCGCACCAGCACCTTGTGGCGCGGCCAGGCCACGGTCGCCTATGAGGTGGACCTGTTCGGCCGCCTGTCCGGCGCCGAGGACGCCGCCCGCCTCGACGCCGAGCGCAGCGGTGCCTTGTTCAGCGCAACCCTGCTGGCCCTGCAGGCCGACGTGGCCCAGGCCTACTTCCTGATCCGCGAGCTGGACGCCGCCCAGGCCTTGTACGTGGACACCGTCAAGCTGCGCGCCGACACCGTGCAGCTGCTGCAGCGCCGCTTCGACGAGGGCGACATTGCCGAGCTGGACCTGGCGCGGGCGCGCAGCGAACTGGCTGCGGCGCGCTCCGAATCCCTCGGCCTGGCCCGCCAGCGGGCGGTGGCCGAGCACGCGCTGGCGATCCTCCTCGGCAAGTCGCCGGCGGAATTCAGCCTGCAGGCCATGCCGCTGCGCCGCCTCGCCATCGGCGTGCCGGCTGGCCTGCCGTCGGCGCTGCTCGAACGGCGGCCGGACATCGCCGCCGCCGAACGGGCGATGGCCGCCGCCAACGCGCGCATCGGCGTCGCCAAATCGGCCTGGTTCCCGCGCCTGTCCCTCACCGGCGCGGCCGGCTACGAGGCCGGCGGCGTCGGCGACCTGTTCAAGTACGCCAGCCGGACCTTCGTGCTCGGCCCGCTGGTCGGCACCGCGCTCAGCCTGCCGATCTTCGACGGCGGCGCCCGCGAGGCCGGCCTCAAGCAGGCCGAGTCGGCCTACGTGGAAGACGCCGCCCGCTACCGCCAGACGGTGCTGCAGGCCTTCCGCGAGGTGGAGGACAATCTGGCCCAGCTGCGCCTGCTCGGCGACCAGCACCGGGAGCAGGACGACGCCGTCGGCGCCGCCGAGCGGGCCGCCCGCCTGGCCCGCCTGCAATACCGGGAAGGCGCGGTGAGCTACCTCAACGTGATCGACGCGGAACGCAGCGTGCTGCAGCAGCAGCGCCTCGCCGTCGGGCTGGACGGGGAGCGGGCGCGGGCCACCGTCAACCTGATCCGCGCCCTCGGCGGCGGCTGGACGCCTGCATCCGGTTGAACCAATCGGCGCGCCGTGCGTCGCCGGTGCTGCTTTGCAACAGGAGGCCGATGCCCTTTAAGCTACGGGGCATCGGCCTTATTTTTCCCTTTGCCATGTCCCGATTTTCCGCGTTGCGCCGGCGCCTCGCCGGCGCCCTGAGCCTGTCCATCCTGTCCGCCCTCGGCGGCCTTGCCACGCCGGCCTTCGCCGGCAAGACCATCGACGCCATCAAGGCCAAGGGCCAGCTCGCCTGCGGCGTCAGCACCGGCGTCATCGGCTTCTCGGCGGCCGACAGCCAGGGCCAGTGGAAAGGCCTCGACGTGGACGTCTGCAAGGCCATTGCCGCCGCCGTCCTCGGCGATGCCCGCAAGGTGCGCTGGGTGCCGCTCAGCTCCCAGCAGCGCTTCACCGCGCTGCAGTCCGGCGAGGTGGACATCCTGTCCCGCAACACCACCTGGAGCCTGACCCGCGACGCCGGCCAGGGCCTGCACTTCGCAGCGGTCACCTACTACGACGGCCAGGGCTTCCTGGTCGCCAAGAAGACCAAGGTAAACAGCGCCAAGCAGCTGAAGAACGCCGAAGTCTGCGTGCAGTCCGGCACCACCACCGAGAAGAACCTGGCCGACTACGCCCGCGCCCAGGGCATCAAGGTCAAGCCGGTGGTCTTCGACAAGTTCGAGCCGTCCATCAAGGCCTTCTTCAGCGGCCGCTGCCAGGCCTACACCACCGACGCCTCGGCGCTGGCCTTCATCCGCGCCAAGGAAGCCCCCAACCCCGACGACTACCTGATCCTGCCGGAGATCATCTCCAAGGAACCCCTCGGCCCGGCCGTGCGGCGCGGCGACGACGAATGGTTCGCCATCGTCAAATGGACTGTCAATGCGCTGATCGAGGCGGAGGAGCTGGGCATCACCCAGGCCAAGGTGGACAGCCTCAAGAGTTCCGCCGATCCGGCCGTGCAGCGCTTCCTCGGTGTGGGCGAAGACCTCGGCAAGAACCTCGGCCTCGACCGGGACTGGGCCGCGCGGGCGGTGAAGGCGGTCGGCAACTACGGCGAGATCTTCAACCGCAACGTCGGCCCGGACTCCCCCCTCAAGCTGCCGCGCGGCCTCAACGCCCAGTGGAACAAGGGCGGCATCCTGTACGCGCTGCCGCTGCGCTGATGGTCCGGCCGCAGTCCGCCTCCCGCGCCGTGCAGGCGCTGCTGATCGTCGCGCTGCTGGCCCTGCTCGGCCTGCTGGTGGCGACGACCCGCGCCCACCTGGAGGAGCGCGGCATCCGCAGCGGCTTCGACTTCCTGTTCGAGCCGGCCGGCTTCTCCCTCGGCGAAAGCGTGCTGCCCTTCGACGCGGGCGACACCACGCTGCGGGCCTTCGTCGCCGGCCTGCTCAACACCCTGCGCGTGGCCCTGCCCGGCGCCGCGCTGGCGCTGGGCCTGGGCATCCTGCTCGGCTTCGGGCGGCTGGCCGACAACCCGCTGGTGCGCGGCCTGGCCGGCACCGCCGTCAACGCGATCCGCAACGTGCCGCTGCTGCTGCACCTCTTGGCCTGGTACTTCATCCTCACCGACCTGCTGCCGGCCGCCGATGCGCCGTTGCAGCTGGCGCCCGGCGTGTTCCTCAGCAAATCCGGGCTGGCCCTGCCGTGGTGGGGCGACAACGGTTTCGAGATCCCCGAGCTGGCCGGCTTCGGCATCGACGGCGGCGCCAGCCTGACCCCGGAATACCTGGCCCTGCTGTTCGGCCTGACGATCTACGGCGCCGCCTACATCGCCGAAACCCTGCGCGGCGCGGTGCTCGCGTTGCCGGAGGGCCAGCGCACCGCCGCCCTCGCCCTCGGCATGACGCCGCGCCAGACCTTCCTGCTGGTGCTGCTGCCGCAGGCCTGGCGCGCCGCGCTGCCGCCCACCACCAGCCAGCTCCTCAACCTGTTCAAGAACTCCTCGCTGGCGGTGGCCATCGGCTACCCGGACCTGATGGCGGTGGCCGGCACCAGCCTCAACCAGAGCGGCCGCGCCATCGAATGCCTGAGTATCGTGGTCGCCGTGTACCTGCTGCTGTCCCTGCTCGGCGCCGCCGTCAGCCACCGGCTGGAAAAGCGCAGCCTGCGCGGGGAGCCGGCATGAGCGGGGGGAATTTCAGCGCCCTGCGCCGCCGCATCTTCGGCGATCCCCTCAACGCGCTGCTGAGCCTCGCCGTGCTGGCCGCCGCGCTGCTGTGGCTGCCGCCGCTGCTGCGCTGGGCCGTGACCAACGCCCGCCTCGCCCCGGACGCCGCCGCCTGCACCGCGCTGGAACACGGCGGCGCCTGCTGGGGCGTGATCGTCGAGAAAGCCCGCTTCATCCTCCTCGGCCGCTACCCGGACGAAGAAGCCTGGCGCCCCCTCCTCGCCGCCGGCCTGATCGGTGCCGGCTGGCTGCTGGCCGCCTTCCACCACCTGCCCGGCAAAACGCTGGCAGCCCTGCTGCTGGCCCCGCCGCTGGTCGCCCTGCCGCTGCTCGGCGGCGGCGTGGCCGGCCTCACGCCGGTGCCCACCGAACTGTGGGGCGGCCTGCCGCTGACCCTGCTGCTGACCGGCGCCGGCATGGCCGGCGCGCTGCCGCTGGGCATCGCCGTCGCCTACGGCCGACGATCACAGCTGCCGGTACTGCGCGCCGTGCTCACCGCCTGCGTCGAACTGGCCCGCGGCATCCCGCTGGTGGCCGCCCTGTTCGCCGCATCCTTCCTGCTGCCGCTGTTCTTCCCGGAAGGCATGGCACTGGACATGCTGTGGCGGGTGCTGATCGCCATCGTGCTGTTCGCCGCCGCCTACCTGTCCGAGATCATCCGCGGCGGCCTGCAGGCCATCCGCCCCGGCCAGCTCGACGCCGCCGCCGCGCTGGGCTTCGGCTTCTGGCATACCCAGCGCTGGATCGTGCTGCCCCAGGTCCTGCGCGCCGTCGCCCCCTCCATCGCCAACAGCGCCATCGCCCTGTTCAAGGACACCTCACTGGTCACCGTGGTCAGCCTCTACGAACTCACCGGCTCCCTCAGCCTCGCCCTCTCCGGCGACCCGGAATGGCGGCCGTTCTACCTGGAAGCCTGGCTATTCATTGCGGCGGTGTATTGGGTGGGGTGTTGGGTGCTGGGGCGGGTCAGCCGGCGGCTGGGGGGCTGACTCGGCTCCAGACCACCCAAAACGAATCGTTGAGAACTATCCTGTTAGCGGCAGACTGAAATTACGTCGACAGAGAGGATTGACAGCCGCTGATGGCAGCAAATATCCTGCCCCCATATTGAGTAGGTCAAGTAATTTACCGCTGTACATAGAGAGAAAGTAATCCACCCACAGTGGAAGTATTAAGAAGTAGTAAAGATAAGTAGAAAGCCACCTAGGTGGCATTTAATTAAATAACCGTGCTCTGAAGTCCGCGCAGGACAAAGATCGCGCTACGTATAGAAGTGTTGCCAAGGAGAAGAAGCATGAGAACCGAGCACCAACAGCATGCTGCACAATGCCGCCATGCCAAAGCCATCGAAGCCAAGCGCATTTACTGCCAAGAGCTTTCAGAGCATTTCGCGACCTACCGTCCGACCCTCCCACTTAAATCACGCCTGACCGCTTACGCCTCATACCGGCGAAGAGCTGTGCTTGATTACGCCTCCCGTTTTGGCTTTAAGGAATCCACCTTGCGCACTTGGCTGCGCGAGTGGAAATCGCATACCTACGCAGGCTACTGAGCCTGCCACCAAGAGATTTTCAACCGGTTCGTCACCAACGAACTGCCGTCACTCGTCCACTTCAGGAGCAAAACATGGAAAACAAGCTATGTCGGATCGCCGTTTTTTACGATGGCACCTACTTCTACAAGGTCAGCAACTACTACCTACATCAGCATGAGCGCAAGGCTCGCCTGTCTTTCAGAGGTTTGCACGAATTCATAGTGTCCGAGGTGGCAAAGAGTGAAGGCATGGATGCACGCCATTGCCAGATTGTTGATGCTGCGTATTTCCGCGGTCGACTATCCGCACAACAGGCGCAGGAACAAGAAAAACTGTACTCGGATCGGATTTTCGAAGACGTCCTGATGCGTGCCAACGTCACGATGTTCCAGCGGCATCTCAGATCGCGACCAGAAGGTGGCTTTGAAGAAAAAGGCATCGATGTCTGGCTGGCTCTGGAGGCATACGAAATGGCGAGTCTGAAAAAATATGATGTATGCGTTCTTGTTACAGGTGACGGAGATTTTGTCCCTCTCGTCAACAAGCTCAATACGATCGGATCGCGCGTCATGCTTATAGCGTGGGACTTCAATTACCAAAGAGACGGCCGCACGTACACAACTCATGCAGCTACCGAACTGATTGATCGCGTCAACTATCCGATCATGATGGATACAGAAATCGACGCTAGAGAACGGCGCAAAGACCCACTTATTGATGGCCTCTTCATGGAAAAAGCCACCTTCCCCTCACTCCAGGATCGACCACAACAAAATGCAATAACCACGAATGGCGGAAATAAGACCGGAACCGTCTTGTCTTTTTCATCGGAAAAGGGCTTTGGCTTCATTAAACCGGCCGGAGGGGGAGAGAACTTTTTCTTTCACATTAGCGATCTGGATGGCATCAACCAGGAAGACATTAGTGTCGGTTTAAAGGTTGCCTTCCTCGCTGGACGTAATGACAAAGGTCTCGCCGCCCGTAATATTCGGCAAGAAGTCAGCTGATCAAACTGAAAATCTATTCCATACTTAATAACCTTTCCGTATCACCCGAATCAGCGGCGGGACTTCCGCTGACTTTCAGGAGATTTACCATGTTTCCATTGCTTGCACTCGCAGTACCAACGATCCTTGAAACCATTGTTGCAGCAACGGCAACGACTGTGGTTACCCACATTGCAATGCGGGTAACAGACGATGCTTACAACGCGGCAACGAAGACAAAAAAGGACGATGACGAAGAGTGACACCGTTTCACTCTGCCGGTAATTGCGACGTCTCTCGACTCACATCACCGTGACGGGCATTACCATAACGTGATCACAGGAGGCACAAATGAGCATCTTCACCCTTTTCGGCAAAAAAACGTCCGGCTCACCGCAGCGCGGCATCGTTGATTATGGCCATCAGAAGAAAGATGGCAGTCACGATCATCGCTGCAATCGTGGTGAAGACAGAACGCCAGCGCAAAAAAAGGGAGACAAAAAACACGGCAAATCCGGTTCCGACTGATGTTGCGCTTCCACCTGCACTTTTTTCACCGCTAGGATGAACCTGTTCATCTCCACACTGAACAGGTTCATCGCGGACGGCGGTCCGGCTCAGCACAAAGGTGAGCGAGTTCCCCTTGGACTTGAACCGGTTCAGCTCGCCCCCGAACAAGTTACCCTGCGGGGGTAACTTGTTCAGCCTCAAAGCCTTGAAGATCGTCGTAACTTTTCCGGAGAGCCCCGGGCCGGCGAAGCGGAATCCGATGGCGAAATAATACCGACCCATCAAAGCCAACAGCAATCCTCCAACACGCCCCGCCCCCTCCGAAACCCCAGCAAAGGCACGGTGCTTCCCGAAAGCCCGTCCCGAACCGCCGAGCAGCACAGCGGCAGGCGGGGAAGTCCGGCGCGGCTGTTTGAGGAGGCGAAGCCGACGAGTTCCGTGCCGGCCACCTGCTGCGAGCAGCACAGGGAAGTCGTCCGCAACGCGGACGACCGGTGAGGCACGGGTCGCCTTCTTTGCCTTCTTTCTTGGTGACGCAAGAAAGAAGGTCGCCCGCCGGGGCGAGTCCCGGCCAATCCAAGCCAATAAAACGGAAAGCCGCCCAGCAAGGGCTCCACCCGCAGCGGGAGAACAAACGCGCCCCCGCAAGGAACAATCCTAAAACTGCGAAAACGGAAACTTACTTTCCGACTTTCAGCCTCTGAACCCGAAAGTTCGACCTCATCCGCCGAAACTTCGAGCTCGATGACCGAAACTTCGACCCAATCCGGTGAAGTTTCGAGTTCGGAGGTCGAAACTTCGAGCAAATTGGTCGAAAGTTCGACCTCCGAGCTCGAACTTCGCACCTCGCAGACCGAACTTTCGAGCTCTGAACTCGAAAAACGGAAGGCAACCATCCGATGACGGATGATTACCTTCCACCCCGTGCGACGAGTAGGCGCTCACGCGCCAGGCCAACCCACACACCAGCAAGACAAGCCACAACTCATACCACCCCTCTGCCAGCACGGAACGACCACCGTCGAACCCAACAGCCGTTTCCCCGCAAGCCCCCAGCAAGCACTCAAGCCCCAGCAAAGGCTCGGTGCCTCCCCCAAGCCCGTCCTGAACCGCCGAGCAGCGCAGCAGCAGGCGGGGAAGTCCGGCGCGGCTGTCTGAGGAGGCGCAGCCGACGAGTTCCGCGACGGCCGCCTGCTGCGAGCAGCACAGGGCAGTCGTCCGCACCGCGGACGACCGGTGAAGCACGGGTCGCCTTTCTTGCCTTCTTCTTTGGCGACGCAAAGAAGAAGGTCGCCCGCCAGGGCGAGTCCCGGCCGATTCAAGGTCGAACAAGAGAAAGCCGGCCAGCAAGGGCCGAAAGTATCGAGGTCGAATGAATTCGACCCCACGGGGGGCCCTTGGATGGAGGCCCGTTAGCCCTCCAGGCCCGCCACGGCCTCCCCAATAATCTCCGCCAGCCGCCTCACCCCCGGCCCCGCAAAATCCGGGTCCGCTACCACCAGATACATCTCCAGGCAGCGCACCTCCGCCCCCCCCAGCGGCAGGATCTTCAGCCGGCCGTCGGCGAGCTCCGCGGCGATGCGCGGTTCCGGGAACCACGCAAAACCGTGCCCTGCGCAGGCGGCGGCGATGGAGGTGGCGATGCTGCTGAAGGTCCAGCGCTGCTCCACTTCCAGGATCAGGCTGCGCTTGTCGCGGGTGGAGCTGGTTTCGCGCACGTTGAGGCGGCGGTGGGGGCGCAGGTCCTGTTCGCCGAGGGTCCGCCCAAGCTGGTGCAGCGGGTGGTCGGGGTGGGCTGCGGCAACGATGCGCATGCGCATCAGCGGTC
Organism: Pseudomonadota bacterium; assembly: GCA_018241665.1. Taxonomy (GTDB): domain Bacteria; phylum Pseudomonadota; class Gammaproteobacteria; order Burkholderiales; family Rhodocyclaceae; genus Zoogloea. Next base: position 68,579 of record JAFEDK010000029.1, on the reverse strand, counting down.
GCCCGAGGAAACCGGGCGGCACGTGGGGGGTGATGGCGATGTCGGCCTGGCCGGTGAGCAGCGCCTCGCCGGTGCCGCCGAGTACCGATTCGATGACCTCGATGCGGGTGCGCGGGGCTTCCGCGCCGAAGCGGGCCAGGCAGTCGAGCAGCACGTCGGGCGGGAAGACGATCTCCACCGCCAGCCCGATCTCCGCTTCCCAGCCGGCGGACAGCTTGCGCGCCGCCTGTTCCAGGTCGCTGGCCTGCTCCACCAGGGCCAGCGCGCGCCGGTACAGCATCTGCCCTACCGGTGTCAGCACGGCCTTGCGGCCCTGGATCTCGAAAGCGCGCACGCCGAGCTGGGATTCGATCTTCTGCACCGCGTAGGTAACCGCGGACTGGCTCTTGAACAGCACCTCGGCGGCCTGGGCGTAGCCACCGGCCTCGACGACGGCGATCAGGGCCCGCCACTGCTCGAGGGCGATGTGCGGGACGGGTGCGGACGGAGGGTTAGGCGCAGCCATATCAATCAGTTCATTCGATAGGTTTAAACGAAATCTTCGTCTTTTTTATCTTCTTGGTAAATCATTAAATACACACACCAACACATCACCCGGAGAGACCAAATGAGCACCCTTCTGAAGATCAACGCCAGCCTGTTCGCCAACCAGGGCCAGTCCAGCCAGCTCGCCGAGCGCTTCGTGGCCGCCCGCGTCGCCGCCCACCCGGATACCCAGGTGGTGAGCCGCGACCTGGCCGCCAACCCGGTGCCCCACCTGGACGGCGCCCGTTTCAGCGCCTTCCTGGCCAAGCCGGAAGAGCGCACGGCCGAGCAGCAGGCGGTGGTGGACTTCTCGGATGCGCTGGTCGCCGAGCTGAAGGCCGCCGACGAAATCGTGATCGGCCTGCCGATGTACAACCTGGGCACGCCCTCCACGCTGAAGGCCTACTTCGACCACATCGCCCGCGCCGGCGTGACCTTCCGCTACACCGCCAACGGCCCGGAAGGCCTGGTCACCGGCAAGAAGGTGTACGTCCTGGCGACCCGCGGCGGCCGCTACGCCGGTACCCCGTACGACGTCCAGACCGATTACATCAAGATCTTCCTGGGCTTCATCGGCATCACCGACGTGGAATTTGTCTACGCTGAAGGCCTGAACATGGGCGAAGAGAGCAAGGCCGAAGCCCTGGCCGGCGCCCACAAGGCGCTCGAGGCCCTCGCCGCCTGATCCAGCCTTGAGAGACGAGGGGCGTGCGCGCCGTCCGGCAGCCGCCCGCACCCTCGCACGGCATCCCCAACCCCAACGGAGACCACCATGACCATCCGCAGCCTCGACAGGATCATTCCCTCCATCCCCGTTTCCGACGGGGCCGGCGTGAAACTCCGGCGCAGCCTGGGGCAAAGCCCCTTCCTGCGCCTGGACCCGTTCCTGATGCTCGACGAGTTCGCGTCGGACAATCCGGACGACTACATCGCCGGCTTCCCGCCCCATCCGCACCGGGGTTTCGAGACGGTCACCTACATGCTGGCGGGGGATTTCGAGCACCAGGACCACCTGGGCCACAAGGGCCACCTGCGCGCCGGCGGCGCCCAGTGGATGACCGCCGGGCGCGGCATCATCCACTCGGAGATGCCGCTGCAGGACAAGGGCCGCCTGCACGGCTTCCAGTTCTGGATCAACCTGCCGGCCAAGGAAAAGATGAAGCCGGCCGCCTACCGGGACATCCAGCCGGAAGAGATTCCTACCGTCGCAGTGCCGGGCGGTGAAGTCCGCGTGGTCGCCGGTGCGCTGGACGGCGCCGACGGCAGCAGCGTGCCCGGCCCGATCCAGGGCATCAGCACCGCACCGCTGTTCCTCGACGTGCGCCTGGGTGCTGGCGAGCATTTCGCCCAGGGCGTGGCGGACGGCCACACGGCCTTCCTCTACCCCTACGCCGGCAGCCTGTCGGTGGGCGCGGACGGCGCCGGCAAGGTGCTGCAGGCCCGCCAGGCCGGCGTGCTGTCGGCCGGCGAGCGCATCGAAGTCAGTGCCGGGCCGGACGGCGCCAGCTTCCTGCTGCTGGCCGCCAAGCCCCTCGGCGAGCCGGTGGTGCAGTACGGTCCCTTCGTGATGAACACCCGCGAAGAGATCGAGCAGGCCCTCGCCGACTATCAGGCCGGCGAGCTGGCCTGAGTCATTCCGAAAAAGCCGGAGCCCGGCCGCGTCAGGCGACGCGGCCGAGGCGCCAGCCGATCAGCGCAGCCACCAGCAGGCCGCCGCCCAGGCAGCCCGCCACGCCAATCCAGCCATCAAACTGCCAGGCCAGCCCGGACACGGTGCCGATCAGGCTGGCCCCCACGTAGTAGCAGCACAGGTAGATCGCCGCCGCCAGGGCCCGTGCCGGAGCCGGACGGCGCCCCACCCAGCTGGCCGCCACCGAATGGCCGGCGAAGAAGCCGAAGGTGAAGATCCCCACGCCGACCACCAGCACCGGCAGCTGCGGCGCCACGCTCATCGCCAGCCCGACCAGCATCAGCGCCACCATCGCCCGCAGCGTCACCACCCGCCCGAAGCGGTCGACCAGCCGCGCGCCGAGGTTGGAGGCGACGATGCCCACCAGGTAGAGCAGGAAGACCATGCCGATCTGCGCCGGGCTCAAGGAGAACGGCGGCGCCACGAGGCGGAAGCCCAGGTAGTTGTAGAGGCTGGTGAAGCAGCCCATCAGCAGGAAACCCATCGCGAACAGCAGGCGCAGGCCGCCGTCGGCGAAGGTCTTGCGCGCGTTGCCGAGCACGTCCGCCACCGCCACCTGGATCGGCTGGAAATGGCGGGACGGCGGCAGCAGGCGCCAGAACAGCAGCGTGGTCAGCATCGACGAAGCGGCCAGGCAGACCAGCGCCACACGCCAGTCCGCATGCTCGGCGATCAGCGCGGCGAGGAAGCGCCCAGACAGGCCACCCAGCGCGTTGCCGGAGATGTACAGGCCCATCGCCCGCGCCAGCGAGGTCGACGCGAATTCTTCGCTCAGATAAGCCATCGCCACCGCCGGCAGGCCGGCGAGGGTCAGGCCGAGCAGCGCCCGCGACACCAGCAGGCTGTGGAAGTCGCCGGCAAAGGCGCCGACCAGCGTAAACACCGTGGACAGGGACAGCGCGCCGACCATCACCGGCTTGCGCCCGATGCGGTCGGCGAGGATCGCCGCCGGGATCAGCGCCGCCGCCAACGCGATGGTCCCCGCCGACACCGCGCCGCTGGCCGCCGCCGGGCTCAGCCCGAAGCCGTGGGCCAGCAGCGGCATCAGCGGCTGCAGGTTGTAGAGCAGCGAGAAGGTGGCGAAGCCGCCGAGGAACAGGGCCAGGCAGGCGCGCCGGTATTCGGCGGTACCGGCGTGCAGCTTGTCGGCGATGACGCTACGTTCGGGAGCGGATTCCGCACGGGGGCGGGACGGAACTGGCTGGGCGGGAAGCTCGCAGCAGGAGGCATCGGTTTGCATGGAGCCATGCTAGTCCTGCGCAAAACCACCAGTCCAATATATATTACCGACCCAATTAATACTTAGAATATATATATGGAGCTGCGCCATCTGCGTTACTTCGTCGCCGTCGCCGAGGAGCTCAACTTCACCCGTGCCGCCGAACGCCTGCACATCGGCCAGCCGCCGCTGAGCCAGCAGATCCAGGCGCTGGAAGAGGAGCTGGGCGCCCAGCTCTTCGAGCGCACCAAGCGCCGCGTCGCACTGACGCCGGCCGGCCAGCGCTTCCTGGAGCACGCCCGCCGCGTGCTGGAGCAGGCCGGGCGCGCGGTGAACGACGTGCGCCGGGTGGCCCGCGGCGAGGTGGGCGAGCTGAAGATCGGCTTCACCTCGTCCCTGCCCTTCACCGCCGTGCTGCCCAACGTCGTCCGCCGCTACCGGGAGCAGCGCCCGGACGTGACGCTCAACCTGCGCGAAATGTTCACCCCCGACCAGTACGTGGCCATCGAGGCCGGCGAGCTGGACCTGGGCTTCGTGCGCTACACCGGGCTGGAAACGCCGGCCGGCCTCGACGTGCGGGAGATCCACAACGATCCGCTGCGCCTGGTCATCAACGCCGCCCATCCGCTGGCCAGCCGCCCGATGCTGAGCCTGGCCGACCTGCATGGCGAGGGCTTCATCACTTATCCGATCACCGTCGGCACCGGCCTCACCATCCTGCTCCGCGAGCTGTGCCTGAAGGCCGGTTTCGAGCCGCGCATCGTGCAGATTGCCGGTGAGGCCACTACGCAGATCGGCCTCGTCGCCGCCGGCCTCGGCGTGGCGCTGCTGCCGGCGCCGCTGGAATGCGTGCGCATCGAGGGCGTGCGCTACCTGCCGGTCAGCGACGCCGGCGCCTACCTGTCGCTGGGCGTGGCGACCCGCAAGGGCGACCGCAATCCGCTGGTGGAACAGTTCCTGTCCAACCTGGAGCCGGCCCGCGAAGGCTGACGACGCATCCCCGGCAAACGGACGAAGCCCCCGGAAACACGCGGTTTCCAGGGGCTTCGGCGGGCCGGCAACGCGACAGGCTCAGCGCCCGATGCGCCCCTTGCCGCGGGCCAGCCGGTGCAGCACCGCGACGAGGGCATCGATCTCTTCGCAGGTGTTGTAGAAGGCCAGCGACGGCCGCACCGTGGCTTCCTGGCCGAAGCGGCGCAGGATGGGCTGGGCGCAGTGGTGGCCGGAGCGCACCGCGATGCCTTCCTCGTTAAGGGCACGGCCGACTTCCTCGGGCCGGTAGCCGTCGAGCACCAGGGACAGCACCGAAGCCTTGTCCCGGGCGGTGCCGATCAGCTTGAGGCCGGGCACGGTCAGCACGCCGCGGGTCGCATAGACCAGCAGGTCATGCTCGTAGCGGGCGATGTTGTCCATGCCGATGCGCTCCACGTAGTCGAGCGCCGCGCCAAGCCCCACCGCGTCCGCGATGTTGCCGGTGCCGGCCTCGAAACGGGTCGGCGGCGCATGGTAGATCGTCTTCTCGAAGGTCACGTCGGCAATCATGTTGCCGCCGCCCTGCCACGGGGGCATGTCCTCGAGGACGGAGCGCTTGCCATACACCGCGCCGATGCCGGTCGGCCCGAAGACCTTGTGGCCGGAGAACACGAAGAAGTCCGCGCCGATGTCCTGCACATTGACCCGCATGTGGGAGACGGACTGGGCCCCGTCCACCACCGCCACCGCGCCCGCCTGGTGGGCGATCGCGACGATCTCCTTGACCGGCACGACAGTACCGAGGGCGTTGGAGACCTGGGTCACCGAGACGATCTTGGTGCGGCTGGTGAGCAGCTTGCGGAACTCGTCGAGCAGCACCTGGCCCGTGTCGTCCACCGGGATCACCTTCAGCTTCGCCCCCTTGGCGGCGGCGAGCTGCTGCCAGGGCACGATGTTGGCGTGGTGCTCCAGGTGGGAGACGATGATCTCGTCGCCCTCGCCGACATTCTTCCAGCCCCAGGTCTTGGCGATCAGGTTGATGCCTTCGGTCGCCCCGCGCACGAAGATGATCTCCTCCGTGGACGCCGCGCCGAGGAAGCGCGCCACCTTGCTGCGCGCCCCTTCGTAGGCGTCCGTCGCCCGTGCCGCCAGTTCGTGCGCGGCGCGGTGGATGTTGGAGTTCTCGTGCTGATAGAAATAGGCCAGCCGGTCGATCACCGCCTGCGGCTTGTGGGTCGTCGCGGCGTTGTCGAACCAGACCAGCTGCTTGCCATTGACCCGCTCCTGCAGGATCGGGAAATCCCGACGCACCGCCTGCACATCGAAGCCCGGATGGGCCGCCGACTGGGGCTTGGGCGCTTCCGCTTCCTTGGTGGCTACATTGCCGCCATCCAGGAAGTAGAACTGGCTCGGCGCGGTGGCCGTCGGCGCCGCCACGGCACGCCGGTCACCGGCGATCTCCGCCAGGATGGAATGCAGCTCGGCCTCGCCCGGCAGCCCGAAGGACTGCGGCACGACGCGGTTCTCGGCGACTGGCAACGCGCCCTGCGGCGCCGACTGCACGGCACTCGCCTCGCCCAGGAAGTAATAGGGCGTGGACGGTGCGAGCGGCGGCGGCGAAGCCGGCGGGCTGAAGGTCGGCAACGCGGCCGCGTAGGCTTCCGGTACGCCGAGGGCGGGGTTGCCGGCCTTGCCGGCGGCCCCGGCGTGATCCAGCGGCACCGACTCGGCGGCGACCGGCGCCACCGGCGCGGCGGCCGTCAGCTGCGGGCCGACGTCGCCGAGGCGAATCTCCGGCGGCACCTCGGGCTGCGGCGCGGCGGCTCCGAAGCCGCCGAGGCTGTTCGGCCCCGGCAGCCCGTTGGGCAGCGCAGCGAAGAACTCACCGGCCAGCCGGGCCAGCACGCTCTCGTCGGGCACGCCCGCCGGTGCGTTGCCGCCCAGGGCCGCGAGCCCCTCACTTGTAGGTGTCGGGATAGTCATGGTACTTGCCGATCTCCACGTCATCGAGGACAGCCAGTGCGTCTTCGGTCAGCACGGCCAGCGAGCAGTACAGCGAAATCAGGTAGGAGGCGATGGCGTTGCGGTTGATGCCCATGAAGCGCACGGACAGGCCCGGGCTCTGCTCGCCGGCCAGGCCAGGCTGGAACAGGCCGACCACGCCCTGGCGCTTTTCGCCGGTGCGCAGCAGCAGGATCTTGGTCTTGCCGTCCTCGACCGGCACCTTGTCCGACGGGATCAGCGGGATGCCGCGCCAGGTCAGGAACTGGGAGCCGAACAGGCTGACGGTCGGGGGCGGCACGCCGCGGCGGGTGCATTCGCGGCCGAAGGCGGCGATGGCCAGCGGGTGGGCCAGGAAGAAGCCGGGCTCCTTCCACACCTTGGTGATCAGATCATCCAGGTCGTCCGGGGTCGGCGCGCCGGTCAGCGTGGAGATGCGCTGCTCGTCGGACACGTTGGCCAGCAGGCCGTAGTCCGGGTTGTTGATCAGTTCGCTTTCCTGGCGTTCCTTGATGGTCTCGACGGTCAGGCGCAGCTGTTCCTTGATCTGGTCGTGCGGGCTGCTGTACAGGTCGGAGACGCGGGTGTGCACGTCGAGGATGGTGGTGACCGCGTTCAGGAAGTACTCGCGGGGCGCCTCGTCGTAGTCCACGAAGGTCTGCGGCAGCTCGGATTCGTCGCGCTGGGAGCAGGCCACGCGCACGTCGCGGGGGTTCTTGACCTTGTTCAGGCGGTAGATACCGGCCTCGACCGGCAGCCATTGCAGCAGGTGCACCAGCCAGCGCGGGGAGATCGTGGAAAGCTGCGGAACGGTTTTGGTGGCATTCGCCAACTGCCGGGCGGCATTGTCGCCAAGGGCAGTCGGAACATCGATATGGTCGGCCATGAGAGCTCCTTATGAATTAAAGATGGAATCGTTATGAAATCTGGAGATAAGCGAGTGTCCTTTCCGGACTCCTCAGCTTCAACCGGCTATAGACGGCAAAGGCCCGGGCGGCGAGCCTTGGCGAGGTGTTCGAGGGCTGCTGCCGGCATGATCTAGAGGGCAACCGGGCACGCCAGCCCACCCCGTGGGGGCGAATTCATTCGCCCGCGGAGGTTCATCACGGCAATCCGGGCGAATGAATTCGCCCCCACTGATTCACAGCCCCCAGCCTCGAAGCCCCTCAGTCGCACCGCAATGCAACCCGCCCCCGACAGGCTCGGCCCCTACTCCGCCGCCAGCCCCTCGAAGCGGGCGATCAGCGCGGATGCGGGCAGGCCGAGGGCATAGGCCAGCTTGCCGACGGTGAGCAGGGACGGCATGGCTTTGCCGCGCTCCAGGTCACCAACGTAGGTGCGGTTGAGGTCCGCATACTCGGCGAGTTGCTCCTGGGACCAGTCGCGCTCTTCACGCAGGCGGCGCACCAGGGCGCCAAAACGGTTGGCCAGGCCGGAAAGGCCGATGGATGTGAGCATGGGATGGATCCTTGTGTGAGGCGATGCGGGCGGTCGGCCGGCGGAGCGGCTCCCCTGTGGGTCGGACTTCACGAGGCCTTCGGCCGGAAGCCCGTCCCGCAGGAGAGCGGGAGCGGGTTCAGTCCTGGATCCACGGCAGGCCGCGCAAGCGCCAGCCGCCGAGCGCGCCGCGGCGCTGCTCGCCGTCGAGATCGCCCTCGAAACCTTCCAGAATGTTGAATGCATTGACGAAGCCGGCCTTGGCGGCTGCTTCGGCAGCGGAGACGGAACGCTTGCCGCTGCGACAGAGGAAGACCACCACCGCATCCTTCTTGACCTTGGCTTCGAGCTCTTTCACGAAGCGCGGATTGCGGTTCATCGACGTGCCGGTCGCCCAGGCCACATGGATGCCGGCCGGCACATGGCCGACGAACTTGCGCTCCTCGGCGGTGCGCACGTCGACCAGCACAGCGCGGCCGTCGGCGACGAGCTGCCAGGCGTCCGTCGGCGTGAGGCCGCCGGCATAGGCCAGGCCATCCGCCTGGGCCTGCTGGCGGGCGTTTTCGAGAAGGGTTTCGGCGATGTCGGCACTGCCGCCGGAGGGTGCTGTCGCACTGTCCGCAGAAGCCGAATCGATGGAGGCATCGAGCATGAGCGTTCTCCCGCAAGTGAATGGCCGGCACCTGATGTGGCCGGCTGACGGGAGAACATTAACGATCCGCCACGACGGAACGAACCAAGAAGATTTCAGAAGCCTTGCAATCCGCGCCTCATATGCACAGCACGAATCCTGATAAGCAAACCGCCCGCGACGGGCGCGGGCGGTCTGGTCTTGCTTGTCGAACGGCGTTGAGGCTTATTCGGCTTCGAAGACGAACTGCTGGGTCGCCACGATCTCACCCTCGCTGGCCACGCACTTGTACTGAAGCATGGCGTTGCGCACCGCGGCATGGAGGATCTTCGGCCCGGACAGGATCGTCACGTCGCGCACCGCACCGCCGCGGATGACAGCCTGGGCGCGCACCACGCCGGTCACGCCCTCGGCGCCGCGGGGCACCTCGGGGCGCACCTGGGTCGGGCAGCTGGCCGCCATCTCGGCGCGTACCGGCTTGGGCGCCGCCACCGGCGGCGCGGGCGGCGCCGGCGGTGCAATGACCGGTGGTTCGGCCGGCGGCGTCGGCGTGGCCGCGGCAATCACCGGCGGCGCAGTCACCGGCGGGGCCACGTCGGGCGGCGGCACATAGGCCGGCGGCGGCGGCGTGTTCGGCTTGACCGTCGGCTCCACCTTCACCACCTTCGGCGGCGGGGGTGGCGGAGGCAGCGTCACCTCCTGGATCACCGCCGCCTCCAGCGGCTTCTTGATGACCTTGACGACTTCCCGGGCCAGCCCGGACACCAGCGCATAGCCGAGGATGACGTGCAGGCCGACGACGACGATCAGCCCTGTCGCCTTGCGCTCCGGCGCCTTGGGCTGAAAACTGTAGTTGTTTGCGGTGATCGCGTTCATTCTATGAATTGCTCGCTGCCAATGACACCAATCTTGCTCAAACCGACCCGCTTGGTCGCCGCCAGGATGCCCGCCACCACTTCGTAGCGGGCATGCCGGTCGGGCCGCAGATGGACTTCAGGCTGGGTCGCCAGGGCGGCGACGTCCTTCATTTTCTGCTCCAGTTCGGCCCCGTTGGCCACCGGAACACCCTGCCAATGCACGATGCTCCTGGCGTCCACGTCGATCTTCACGACTTCCGGCTTCACGTCGCTGGGCGGCGGCGTGCCGACCGGCAGGTTCAGATTGACCGCGTGCAGCTGGATCGGGATCGTGATGATCAGCATGATCAGGAGCACCAGCATCACGTCGATGAGCGGCGTGGTGTTGATGTCCACCATCACCTCGGCGTCACTGCTGCTGCTCGAACCTACGTTCATACCCATGATTTCGCTCCCTTTCAGCCGCCACGGGCCGGCGGTTCGGTGATGAAGGCCACCTTGGCGATGCCGGCACGCTGGCACGCGTAGAGGATCTTGCCGACGCCCTCGTACTGGGCCGTCATGTCGCCGCGGATCTGAACCTCGGGCTGCGGGCGCAGCGCGGAAACCTTCTTCAGCTGCTCCACCAGCGCCCCGGTACTGGCGACCTTCGAATCCTGGATGAAAATGGCGTTGCTCTTGTCCACTGAGATGACCAGATTCTCGGGTTTGGACTCCCGGACCTCGACGGTTTCCTTGGGCAACTCGACCGCCACCGAGGTGGTGGCGACCGGGATGGTGATGAGGAAGATGATCAACAGCACGAGCATCACGTCCACCAGCGGCGTGGTGTTGATCGCGGCGATCACGGCGTCGTCATCCCCCTCGGCGGGTGCAGCACTGATGGCCATGGCGTTCTGCTCCGGCGCTCAGGCCTTGCTGGCGGAAGCCAGGATGACCGAGTGCAGGTCGCTGCCGAAGGCGCGGACGTCGTCCAGCACGCTCTTGTTGCGGCGAACCAGCCAGTTGTAGCCGAGCACCGCCGGCACCGCGACGGCCAGGCCGATGGCGGTCATGATCAGCGCCTCGCCCACCGGGCCGGCCACCTTGTCGATGGATGCCTGGCCGGCAACGCCGATGGCGGTCAGCGCATGGTAGATACCCCACACCGTGCCGAACAGGCCGACGAAAGGCGCAGTGGAACCGACCGTCGCCAGGAAGGCCAGGCCACCCTGCAGACGGCTCTGGATACGTTCGATGGCGCGCTGGATGCTGAGCGTCACCCACTCGTTGAAGCCGACGTGCTGCAACAGGCCGTCGTGCTTCTTGGTCGCCTCGATGCCGGCTTCGGCAATGAAGCGGAACGGGCTGGAACCCTCCAGGTTCTCGGCGCCCTGCTGCACGGAGCCGGCGCTCCAGAAGTTGTCGGTGGTCTTCTTGGCCTGTCGGCCGATCTTGGCCTGCTCCAGCAGCTTGACGACGATGATGTACCAGCTGCCGATACTCATGGACAGCAGGATCACCAGCACGGTCTTGGTGATCGCGTCGCTGCCCTTCCACAGGGCTTCGAGGCCGTAGGGATTGTCGACGGACTCGCTCGCCGCCGGCTTGCCGGCGTGCAGGTCGGTGCCCACGGTGGCGGACGGCGCGGCGGCAGGCGCTGCGGATTCGGCCGGAGCCACGGCGGCGCTCGGCTGGGCCAGCACCGAACCGGAGAAGGAGGCACCCGAAGCGGCGATCATGACCGAAGCGATGACGGCCGAAATGCGGGAACGTCCCTTGGTTATCTCAAAATTGAACATGCTAATTCTCCAAACTGATAAACAGGATCGGCAAGGCAAGGCACCGAAATATCGAGGAAAGGGGCAAAAAAACCGCTGGACGGAATAAGCTAATTCACCATTTGAATAAGGAATTGCCGTCAGCGGGATCGAAAAACGCCCTCGAAATACACCTCGCACGCACCGTGCCAGAATTAAAAACACTTTAAAAACAAAAGAGTGCCAAAAGAATAAGGAGAACATCAAATTCACTTGCTGATCGCTCAGCACACCCGCTGGTGCACAGCCAACAGTTGTGCTGACAAAAGCACAGATATGTATTTCAGAAATTCTTTGTTTTTTACCGGGGAACTTCAAACCTACAATGAGCGCCAATAGAAACCCCCGGTCCGACGAAAAATGAACCACGCCCCGCACATCATTACATTCCCCGACCCCCGCTCGGTTTCCATGTCCATTCGTGCCAGCGCCGTGGTCTTCGCCGACCCGCGCTCGCTACAGTTGCTGTCCCTGATCGACCGGGTGGCGCCAAGCAACGCCAATATCCTGATCATTGGAGAAACCGGCACCGGCAAGGAACTGGTGGCGCGCCAGGTTCATCTTTCCAGCCTGCGGGCTGGCCAGCCTTTCCTGGCCATCAATTGCGGGGCCTTTTCCGAAACCCTTTTCGAAAGCGAATTGTTCGGCTTCGAGAAAGGTGCCTTCACCGGGGCGATCAATTCCAAGGCCGGCTGGTTCGAGGCGGCCAATGGCGGTACGCTATTCCTCGACGAAATCGGCGATCTGCCGCTGCCGATGCAGGTCAAGCTACTGCGCGTGCTACAGGAGGGCGAGGTGGTGCGCATCGGCGCGCGCAAGCCGGTCAAGGTGGATGTGCGCCTGATCGCGGCAACCAATGTGGACCTGGAAAAGGCCGTTGCCGAAGGCCGTTTCCGCGAGGATCTTTATTACCGGCTGAAAGTCGTTTCCCTCGACCTGCCAATTCTGCGCGAGCGCCCCCGCGACATTCTTCCGCTGGCCCGCCATTTCATCCACAAATACGCCACGCGCCTAGACATTACCGAACCGGGCATTTCCGCGCAGGCGGAAAGGGCGCTGCTCGAATACCAGTGGCCGGGCAATATCCGCGAGCTCGAAAACGTCATCCACCGGGCACTGCTGGTCTTTCATGGCCGGCAGATCGAGGCCGACGACCTGCACCTGCTGGGGCCGCAGATCGACCGTACGCCGCGCGACCAGCCGGCCACCCCGGCCGACCTGGAGGATTCATTCACGCGCTATTTGAAGAACCTTTTCGAGGAAGGCAAGGAAGGCCTGTTCGACCATATCGTCGACCACACCATCAATACCGCCTACGAATGGGAACACCTCAACCAGGTCCGCACCGCACGCCTGCTGGGCATTTCCCGCAATGTGCTGCGCACCCACCTGAAGCGCATGCAATTGATCGACTGAAAAATGGCCGGCAAATCCTATGTCGATGCCAATTACCGTTTCATTGCCGCCTACCAGGAAATAAACGCCCGCATCGCCCAGCGCCAGCAGGCGCTGGCGCTTTACGTAACGCTGGTCGTCAGCATGCTGGCTGCCCTTGTCGCCCTGAAGCCCGGCGTGATTGCCGGACACGTGCCGGTCGAATGGCTGATCCTCGGTTTTCCGGTGGCGTCGACCTGCCTGGCCTTTCTCAATTTCAAGGCCGAGCGGGCCATCACCAATCTGCGCCGTTTCGTGTCGTCGCTGGAAAGACTGGAGCTCGATAGCCACGGCCTGCCCAGCTACAACACCGATCCCCAATGGGCTGCCGGTGCCAACAAGGCCCGGCGCTTTCACGACTTCGCGGCCGCCGTGCTGGTGGCGGGCGGCAATGGCATCGGCTTGGCGGCCGGCCTCAGCATCTATCCCGAGCGCCTTGGCGAGAACATTCTGCTGCTCGGCTCGGCGATCCTGATCAGCCTGCTGTCCCTGACGGCCCTTCTGCTCAGCCCGAAATGGAGTTTCCGCCCGGACGAATGAGCACCCTGCTGATCATTCAACAGCATCGCAACACCCATGCTGGCAAATCAACCCATTTCGGCCAGCACCTGACCCGGCGTCAATTTCCTGCCAATCCAGTCGCATGGCGACGAAAAACACCAGCTAGCGCAGGATTTCAGGCATTGGCACGAGCAAATTCAATCTGAAATAGTTTTTCTCGAAAAGAGAAAAAAGAGCGGCACGAAACCTGCAATACCGCCAGCAAACGAATTGCCCTCCGGCCCTTCGAAATGCCCCGGTGCCAGCAAATACGCACCGACATCCGATATCCGCCCATGAAAAAGAAAGTCATCTGGACCTCGATCGCCGTCCTCGTCGCCGCCACGGCGGGCACGGCCACCTATTACCGTTCCGGCGAAGCCGCCGAAACCAAGAAAGCCGAGGCCGGACCGCGTGGCGACGGGCCCCGCGGCAAGGGCGGACGCAACCGGGATTTCGGCAACCGCCCGGTTCCGGTCCAGACCGCCGCCTCCCGCGCCGGCGACATCGACGTGAATGTGAACGCCATCGGCACCGTCACCGCCCTCAACACCGTGACGATCAAGCCCCGCGTAGACGGCCAGTTGCAGAAGATCGCCTTCGGCGACGGCCAGCAGGTCAAGGCCGGCGACCTGCTCGCGGAAATCGACCCGCGCCCCTTCAAGGCCGCCCTCGACCAGGCCACCGGCCAGCTGCAGCGCGACGAGGCCCTGCTGGCCAACGCGCGCCTCGACCTCGATCGCTACCGTGGGCTGCTCGCCAAGGACTCCATCGCCCGCCAGCAGGTAGATGCCCAGGAAGCCCAGGTGCGCCAGCTGGAAGGCACCGTGCTGGCCGACCGCGCGCTGGTGGACACCGCCCGCCTGAACCTCGGCTTCACCAAGGTCACCGCGCCGGTGCCCGGCACCCTCGGCCTGCGCCAGGTGGACGCCGGCAACATGGTGCGTGCCGCCGACGCCAGCGGCCTGGTGGTCCTCACCCAGACCCAGCCGATCACCGTGCTGTTCTCCATCCCCGCCGCCAACCTGCCGGCGGTGCAGACCCAGCTCAAGAAGGGCAAGGGCCTCACGGTGGAAGCCTGGGACCGGGACGGCCGTACCAAGCTGGCCGGCGGCCGCCTGGTCAGCACCGACAACCTGATCGACACCAGCACCGGCACGGTCAAGCTGAAAGCCCAGTTCGACAACAAGGACGGCACCCTCTTCCCCAACCAGTTCGTCAGCGCCCGCCTGCGCGTGGACACCCGCCACGACGCGGTACTGGTGCCCTCGGCGGCCATCCTGAAGGGCAACCAGGGCAACTTCGTCTACGTGATCAACGAACAGGAGAAGACCGCCAGCATGCGCCCGGTGGTCACCGGCCCCGGCACCGCCGACACCGTCGCCATCGAGTCCGGCCTGTCGGTCGGCGAAAAGATCGTCGTGGACGGCGTGGACCGCCTGCGCGACGGCGCCCCGGTGGAACTCTCCTCGCCCGAGGGCCGCCAGGGCGGCGGTCGCCATCGCGGCGAAGGCAGCCGAGGTGATGCCAGGCAGGGCGCCGAACACGGCGGTGACGGCGAGCGTCGCGGCGAACGCAAGAAGCCGGCATGAACCCGTCCCGCACTTTCATCCTCCGCCCGGTCGCCACCTCGCTGCTGATGGTGGCGATCCTGCTGGTCGGCCTGATCGCCTACAAGATCCTGCCGGTGTCGGCGCTGCCCGAGGTGGAATACCCGACGATCCAGATCACCACCCGCTATCCCGGCGCCAGCCCGGACGTCACCACGTCAGCAATCACCGCTCCGCTGGAACGCCAGTTCGGCCAGATGCCGGGCCTCAAGCGCATGTCGTCCACCAGCGGCGAAGGCATCTCGGTCATCACGCTGCAGTTCGACCTGTCCCTGGCGATGGACGTCGCCGAGCAGCAGGTGCAATCGGCCATCGCCAACGCGGACAATTTCCTGCCGCAAGACCTTCCGATGCCGCCGGTGTACAGCAAGGTCAATCCGGCCGACGCACCGATCCTGACCCTCGCCGTCAGCTCGTCCAGCCTGCCGCTGGCCAAGCTGGCCGACCTGGTGGATACCCGCGTGGCGATGAAGATCTCCCAGCTGCCGGGCATCGGCCTCGTCACCATCGGCGGCGGGCTACGCCCGGCGGTGCGCGTGCAGGTCAATCCCCAGGCCCTGGCCTCGGCCGGCCTCAGCCTGGAGGACGTGCGCAGCGCCATCGCCAACGCCAACGTGAACATGGCCAAGGGCAGCTTCGACGGCCCGGTGCGCGCCACCACGCTGGACTCCAACGACCAGCTCAAGTCCGCCGATGACTACCGCAACCTGACCATCGCCTGGAAGAACGGCGCGCCGATCCGCCTGTCCGACGTGGCCGAGGCCGTCGAGGGCGCCGAGAACACCCGCCTGGCAGCGTGGGCCGACCGCAACCCGGCGGTCATCATCAACATCCAGCGCCAGCCCGGCGCCAACGTCATCGAGACCGCCGAGCGCGTACGCGCGCTGCTGCCGCAGCTGGAAGCCGACCTGCCTACCTCGGTGGACCTGCGCCTGCTCACCGACCGCACCACCTCGATCCGTGCCTCGGTGCATGACGTGCAGTTCGAACTGGCCCTCGCCGTGGCGCTGGTGGTCGGCGTGATCTACCTGTTCCTGCGCAGCCTGCCGGCCACCGTGATCCCGGCCGTCGCCGTGCCCCTGTCGCTGGTCGGCACCTTCGCGGTGATGTACGCCGCCGGCTTCAGCATCAACAACCTGACCCTGATGGCGCTGACCATCGCCACCGGCTTCGTCGTGGACGACGCCATCGTGATGATCGAGAACATCAGCCGCCACGTGGAGGAAGGCGAGACGCCGCTGGAGGCGGCGCTGAAGGGCGCCAGGCAGATCGGCTTCACGATCATCTCCCTGACCGTCTCGCTGATCGCCGTGCTGATCCCGCTGATCTTCATGGCCGACGTGGTCGGGCGCCTGTTCCGCGAGTTCGCGATCACCCTGGCGGTGTCGATCCTGATCTCCGCGGTGGTATCGCTGACCCTCACGCCAATGATGTCGGCGCGCCTGCTCAAGCCCGTCGGCCACCGCCACGACGACAACGGCGCCTTCTTCCAGGCCATCGTGGACCGCTACGCGCGCATGCTCACCTGGGTACTCGACCGCCAGGGCCTCACCCTGCTGGTGGCCGTCGGCACCCTTACGCTGACGGTGCTGCTCTACGTCTTCATCCCGAAGGGCTTCTTCCCGGCCCAGGACACCGGGCTGATCCAGGCCATCTCCGATGCGCCGCAGGACATCTCATTCACTGCGATGGCCGAGCGCCAGCGTGCGCTGGCGGACATCGTGCTGGAAGACCCGGCGGTGGAAAACCTGTCGTCCTTCATCGGCGTGGACGGCACCAACACCACCCTCAACAGCGGCCGCATGCTGATCAAGCTGAAGCCCAAGGACGAGCGCAACGCCGACGTCGGCGAGGTGATCCACCGCCTGCAGGAACGCTTGCAGGTGCGCCGCCCCGACACCAGGCTGTACATGCAGCCGGTGCAGGACCTCTCCATCGAGGACCGCCTGTCGCGCACCCAGTACCAGTTCAGCCTGGAAAGCACCAACGAGGCCCAGCTCGCCCAGTGGTCCGGGCGCCTGCTCGACAAGCTACGCGGCCTGCCCGAACTGGCCGACGTAGCCAGCGACCTGCAGGACCAGGGCACCCAGGCCTTCGTGGACATCGACCGGGACAGCGCCGGCCGCCTCGGCATCACTCCCGCCGCCATCGACAACGCGCTGTACAGCGCCTTCGGCCAGCGCCAGGTGTCCAACATCTTCACCCAGTCCGCCCTCTACCGGGTGGTGCTGGAGGTGGCGCCGGACTTCCAGCGCAGCCCGGCGGCCCTCGAACACATCTACGTACCGGCCGCCAACGGGCGCACCGTGCCGCTGTCGTCGGTGGCGCGGATCAGCGAACGCAAGACGGTGCTGGCGGTGAACCACGTCGGCCAGTTCCCGGCGGTGACCCTGTCCTTCAACCTGGCGCCGGGCGTGGCCCTGGGCGACGCGGTCAAGGCGATCCACGCCGCCGAGGCCGAGCTGGGCCTGCCGCGCAACATCCGCAGCAGCTTCCAGGGCGCCGCGCTGGCCTTCCAGGCCTCGCTGGACAACACCCTGCTGCTGATCCTCGCCGCGGTGGTCACCATGTACATCGTCCTCGGCGTGCTCTACGAGAGCTATATCCACCCGGTCACCATCCTGTCCACGCTGCCGTCGGCCGGCGTCGGCGCGCTGCTGGCCCTGCTGGTGTCCGGCCACGAGCTGGGGATGATCGGCATCATCGGGATCATCCTGCTGATCGGCATCGTCAAGAAGAACGCCATCATGATGATCGACTTCGCGCTGGAGGCCGAGCGGGAGCGCGGCCTGGCGCCCCGCGAGGCAATCTACGAGGCCTGCCTGCTGCGCTTCCGGCCGATCCTGATGACAACCCTCGCCGCCCTGCTCGGCGCGCTGCCGCTGATGCTCGGCAACGGCGTCGGTTCCGAGCTGCGCCAGCCGCTGGGCATCACGATGGTCGGCGGCCTGCTGGTCAGCCAGGTGCTGACGATCTTCACCACCCCGGTCATCTACCTGGCCTTCGACCGCAGCGCCCGGCGCTGGAAGGAAGCCTGGGCATGAGCAAGCACGCGCCGAGGGCGAATGAATTCGCCCCTACAATTTGCGCGCCCTTCCCCTGTGGGGGCGAATTCATTCGCCCACGGACACCATCGAACCCACCAGGGGCGAGTGAATTCGCCCATGCGGTTTGCGACGCCCCCCCCATGAAAATGTCCCGTGGGGGCGAATTCATTCGCCCGCTGACGCCATCACACCCACCAAGGGCGAATGAATTCGCCCCCACAAGGTGGGAGGGTCGCTCGTGAGCATCTCTTCGATCTTCATCCGGCGCCCGGTCGCCACGTCCCTGCTCGGGCTGGCCATCGCACTGGTCGGGCTGGTGGCCTACAAGCTGCTGCCGGTGGCCGCCCTGCCGCAGGTGGATTACCCGACCATCTCGGTGTCGGCCAACCTGCCCGGCGCCAGCCCGGAAACCATGGCCGCCACCGTCGCGACGCCGCTGGAGCGGGCCTTCGGCACCATCGCCGGGGTCACCGAGCTGACCTCCACCAGCACCCTCGGCAGCACCCGCATCACCGTCCAGATGGATCTGGACCAGGACGTGGAAACCGCCGCCAAGAGCGTGCAGGCCGCCATCAACGCAACCCGCCCGCAACTGCCCAGCGGCATGGCCGGCAACCCCAGCTACCGCAAGATCAACCCGGCCGACGCGCCGGTGCTGATCCTGTCGATGACCTCCGACACCGTGTCGCGGGCGGCGATGTACGACTTCGCCTCCACCGTGCTGGCCCAGCGCCTGTCCCAGGTGAAGGGTGTCGGCCAGGTCAACCTGGGCGGCGGCTCCCTGCCGGCGGTGCGCGTAGAGGTCGATCCGGCCACCCTCGCCGCAGCCGGCATCGGCGTGGAGAGCGTCCGCCAGGCCATCGACAACGCCAACGTCAATCGCCCCAAGGGCAGCCTGGAAAGCAGCCAGCGCCACTGGCAGCTGGGCGCCAGCGATCAGGCCGGCAAGGCCGCCGACTACATCCCGACCATCGTGTCGTGGAAGAACGGCGCCGCGGTGCGCCTGCAGGACGTGGCGCGCGTGACCGACAGCGAGCAGGACACCCGCAACGCCGGCATCGCCGACGGCAAGCCGGCAGTGATCCTGCTGATCAACCGCCAGCCGGACGCCAACGTGATCGAGACCGTCGAACGGATGATGGACGTGCTGCCGATGCTGCGCGAGGAGCTGCCCCCGGGCGTGAAGCTCGACGTGGTGGCGGACCGCACCGTCACCATCCGCGCCTCCCTGCGCGAGGTGCAGCACACGCTGCTGCTGTCGGTGGCGCTGGTGATCATGGTGGTCTTCCTGTTCCTGCGCAACGTGCGCGCGGCGATCATCCCCAGCGTCGCGGTGCCGGTGTCCCTGCTCGGCACCTTCGCGGTGATGTACCTGTGCGGCTTTTCGCTCAACAACATCTCGCTGATGGCGCTGGTGATCGTCACCGGCTTCGTCGTCGATGACGCGGTGGTGGTGCTGGAGAACGTCAGCCGCCATATCGAGGCCGGCATGCAGCCCTTCGAGGCGGCCCTCAAGGGTGCCCGCGAAGTGGGCTTCACGGTGCTGTCGATGAGCCTGTCGCTGATCGCGGTGTTCCTGCCGATCCTGCTGATGGGTGGCATCGTCGGACGCTTCTTCCGCGAGTTCGCGGTGACCCTGTCGGCGGCCATCCTGGTGTCGCTGGTGGTGTCCCTGACCCTCACCCCGATGATGTGCGCGCGCCTGCTGCGCGCCCATCCCAAGCCCGCGCCGGACGCCCGCCCCGGCTTCGGCAGCCGCCTGATGGACGGCGTGCTGCGCGGCTACGGGCGCAGCCTGCGGGTGGTCCTCGACCACCCGTGGCTCACCCTCGGCGTACTCGTCGGCACCGTGGTCTTCAACGTGTATCTGTACGGCGTGGTGCCGAAGGGCTTCTTCCCGCAGCAGGACACCGGCCGCATCATGGGCTTCATCGACGCCGACCAGCGCACCTCCTTCCAGTCCATGCGCGGCAAGCTCGAGAACTTCACCGACATCGTCGGGCGCGACCCGGCCGTCGCCAACGTCGTCGGCTACGCCGGCGGCAGCGGTGGCCCGCGCGGTGGCGGCGGCATGATGTTCGTCACCCTCAAGCCGCTCACCGAACGCAAGGCCAGCGCCGACGAGGTGATCGCCCGTCTGCGCGGCAAGCTCGGCCACGTGCCTGGCGCCAGCCTGTTCCTCGTCGCCGCGCAGGACATCCGGATGGGCGGGCGGATGTCCAATGCCCAGTACGAGTTCACCCTGCAGGCCGACTCCCTGAAGGATCTGAAGACCTGGGAGCCGCGCATCCGCGACGCGATGCGCAAGCTGCCCCAGCTGGAGGACGTCAACTCCGACCGCCAGGACAAGGGCGAACAGACCTTCCTGACCATCGACCGGGACGCCCTGGCCCGCCTCGGCCTCAACCAGCGCCTGGTCAATGCGACCCTCAACGACCTGTTCGGCCAGCGCCTGGTGTCCACCATCTACGGTCCGCTCAACCAGTACCGGGTGGTGCTGGAGGCGCCGCCGGCCTACCTGCAGGGGCCGGAGGTGCTCAACGACCTGTTCTTCGTCAGCCCGGCCGGCGCCCGCGTGCCGCTGGCTGCCTTCGCCCGCTGGGAAGCCGGCCCCACCCCGCTGGCGGTCAACCACCAGGGCGGCAGCGTGGCAACGACGATTTCCTTCAACCTGCCCCTCGGCACCTCGCTGTCGGAGGCCACCGACGCGGTGCGCCAGGAGATGGCCCGCATCGGCGTGCCGACCTCGGTGCACGGCAGCTTCCAGGGCAACGCCAAGGCCTTCCAGGCCTCGCTGCAGAGCCAGCCGCTGCTGATCCTGGCCGCCATCGTGGCGGTCTACCTGATCCTCGGCATCCTCTACGAGAGCCTGATCCACCCGCTGACCATCCTGTCCACACTGCCGTCGGCTGGCGTCGGGGCGATCCTGGCCCTGCTGCTGTTCAAGACCGAGTTCGGCATCATCGCGCTGATCGGGGTGATCCTGCTGATCGGCATCGTCAAGAAGAACGCCATCATGATGGTGGACTTCGCCATCGACGCCGAGCGCAGCCGGGGCCTGTCGCCGCGGGAGGCCATCTTCGAGGCCTGCCAGCTGCGCTTCCGGCCGATCATGATGACCACCCTGGCGGCCCTGTTCGGCGCGCTGCCGCTGGCCTTCGGCGTCGGCGACGGCGCCGAGATGCGCCAGCCGCTGGGCATCACCATCGTCGGCGGGCTGATCCTCAGCCAGTTGCTGACCCTGTACACCACCCCCGTCGTGTTCCTGCAGCTCGACCGCCTGCGCCGCACCGCCGGCCGCTGGCGCTCGCCCCGCCCGGCCACCGCCCGGCCCTGAGCCTCCCATTCCTTGCCATGCCTTTCTCCATGAAGCACAGCCTCCTCGTCTCCCTCAACCTGCTCGCCCTCGCCGGCTGCGCCGTCGGCCCCGACCACCACCGCCCGGAGGCCGCCGTGCCGGCCCAGTTCCGCGAAGCCACCGGCTGGAAGCTGGCCGATCCCGGCGACGGCCAGCACGCCGACGAATGGTGGAAGCGCTTCGGCGATGCCCAGCTGGATACGCTGGTGGACGAAGCCGGCCGCGCCAACCAGAACATCCGCATTGCCGAGGCACGCTACCGGCAAGCCACAGCCCTGCTCGACGCCGCCCAGGCCCAGTACTTCCCGACCCTCGGCAGCAACCTGGCGGTCACCCGCAGCCAGGGCGCCACCACCAACACGGCCACCGGCAGCACCACCGCCATCCCGGCCCGCAACACCAGCCGGCTGTCCCTCACCGCCAGCTGGGAAGCCGACCTGTGGGGCCGCATCGCGCGCACCAACGAAGCCAGCGCGGCCAGCGCCGCCGCCGTGGCCGCCGATCTGGCCGGCGCCCGGCTGAGCGCCCAGGCCGCCGTCGTGCAGGCCTATCTGCAGCTACGCATCAACGACGCGCAGCACGCGCTGCTGGTGCGCACCGTGGCGGCCTACAAGCGCTCCGCCGAGATCACCCGCAACCGCTTCGACGCCGGCGTCGCCGCCCGCGCCGACGTCACCCAGGCCCAGGCCCAGCTGAAGACCGCCGAGGCCCAGTTGATCGACCTGGACGTGCAGCGCAAGCAGCTCGAGCACGCCCTCGCCGTGCTGACCGGGCGCGCCCCCGGCGAACTGGTGCTGGCCCCGGCCAGCGCCACGCCGGTCCTGCCCGGCGTACCCGGCGTGCTGCCATCCACGCTGCTCGAACGGCGCCCCGACATCGCCGCCGCCGAACGCCGCGTCGCCGCCGCCAACGCGCAGATCGGCGTCGCCCAGGCTGCCTTCTTCCCGACCCTGACCCTCGGCGCCAGCGGCGGCACCCAGAGCAGCGCGCTGCAACGGGTGTTCTCGCTGCCCAACCATTTCTGGTCCCTCGGCCCCAACCTGGCGCTGACCCTCTTCGACGCCGGCGCCCGCAGCGCAAGGAAGGCCCAGGCCGTCGCCGCCTGGGACGAGACCGTGGCCAGCTACCGCCTGACCGTGCAGACCGCCTTCCAGGAAGTCGAGGACAACCTCGCCGCGCTGCAGACTCTCGAAGCCGAAGCCGCCGCCCAGGCCGAGGCCCTGGCCGCCGCCACCGAAACCCTCGAACTGGTCAACAACCAGTACCTGGCCGGCACCGTCAGCTACCTCAACGTGACCAATGCCCAGACCGTCGCCCTCAATGCCGAGCGCGCCCGCCTCGACATCATGGTGCGCCGCCTGAGCGGCAGCGTGGCCCTCTTCAAGGCGGTCGGCGGAGGCCGGCTTTGACTGCCCGCAGCCCCTGTAGCCCGGGCACCCGCCCGACCTGAGTACGCGCCGGCTTGAAAAACCGGCTTTCCTCCCCCACATCCAGGAGCAAACATGAACCGACAACGCATCTGGGACCTTCCCATCCGTCTCTTCCACTGGTCGCTGGTGGCCAGCGTCGCCTTCGCCTACGTGTCCGGCAAGATCGGCGGCAACCTCATCGAATGGCACGGCCGCGCCGGCTACCTGATCGTCGGCCTGGTGATCTTCCGTCTCGTGTGGGGCTTCGTCGGCACCGCCACGGCCCGCTTCGCCAGCTTCGTGCGCGGCCCCGGCGCGATCCGTGCCTACCTGCGCGGCGAATGGCGCGGCGTCGGCCACAACCCCATCGGCGCCCTGTCGGTGCTCGGCCTGCTGGCCCTGGTCGGCGCCCAGGCCGCCACCGGCCTGTTCACCAACGACGACATCGCCTTCCAGGGTCCCTTCGCCGACCTGGTCGGCAAGGACGCCTCCGACAGCTTCCATTCCTGGCATGCCTGGCTGCAGAACGGCCTGCTCGCGCTGATCGTCCTGCACGTCGGCGCCATCGCCTTCTACCTGCGGGTCAAGGGCGAAAACCTGGTCAAGCCGATGATCACCGGCTGGCGGGACGTGGACGCCCACACCCCGACCCACACCGCCCACGCCAAGCGCGGCGGCGGTCTGGTAGCCTTCATCCTGTCGCTGCTGATCGCCGGCGGCGCCACCTACGCGGTGGCCGGCGGCCTGTTGCCGACCCCCGAACCGGCCCCGGCCCAACCGGCCGCCACCTCCACCACTCCCGCCTGGTAATCGCCCCATGAAAAAGCGCCTGATCGGAACCCTGCTGGCCCTGGCCTTCTGCGGTACGGCATTGGCCGAAGCGCCGCGACCGAGCCTCGCGCCGACCTCCGAGCAGGCGCAGGCGGCCTACATCAGCTCGATGTTCCTGAGCCGCTACCACTACGCGGTGAAGCCCCTCGACGACGCGCTGTCGGAAAAGATCTTCGACGCCTACCTGAAGTCCCTCGACCCTGAGCGCATCTTTTTCACCCAGGCCGACATCGACGGCTTCGCCGGGCTGCGCACCCAGCTCGACGACGCCATCCTGCAGGGCGAGCTGGAAGGCCCGTTCGCGATCTTCCGCCGCTACCAGGAGCGCTCCACCGAACGCCTCGCCGAGGCCCGGGCGCAACTGGCCGGCGGCTTCGACTTCAACGTGGCCGAGAGCTACCCCCTCGACCGCAGCAAGGCCCCCTGGCCGAAGGACGACGCCGAGGCCCGCGACCTGTGGCGCAAGCGCGTCAAGAACGACTGGCTGCGCCTGCGCCTGGCCGGCAAGGACGACAAGGCCATCCGCGAGACCCTCGACAAACGCTACGAGAGCTTCATCGCCCGCGGCGCCAAGAACAAGAGCGACGACGTCTTCCAGATCTTCATGAACGCCTACGCCGGCACCATCGAGCCGCACACCAGCTACCTCGGCCGCGGCTCGGCAGACTCCTTCGACATCTCCATGCGCCTGTCGCTGGTGGGCATCGGCGCGGTGCTACAGGAGCGCGACGACTACATCACGATCCGCGAGCTCACCCCCGGCGGCCCGGCGGCGCGCTCCGGCAAGCTGGCGGTCGGTGACCGCATCGTCGGCGTGGCCCAGGGCGAAGGCACGCCGATGGCCGACCTGGTCGGGGCCCGCGTGGACGAGGCGGTCAAGCTGATCCGCGGCACCAAGGACACCCGCGTAGTCCTCGACATCCTGCCCGCCAACAGTGGCCCCGACGGCCGCCACAAGACCATCGTGCTGGTCCGCGACAAGATCAAGCTCGAAGAGCAGGCCGCCAAGAAATCCATCTCCCGCGTCGACCTGGGCGGCAAGAACCTGCGCGTCGGCGTGATCACCCTGCCCGCCTTCTACGAGGACTTCGAAGGCCGCCGCCGCGGCGACAAGGACTACCGCAGCGCCAGCCGCGACGTGGCCCGCCTGATTGGCGAGCTGAAGAAGGAGCGCGTGGACGGCCTGATCCTCGACCTGCGCGACAACGGCGGCGGCTCCCTGCGCGAAGCTGTCGAGCTGACCGGCCTGTTCATCGACACCGGCCCGGTGGTCCAGCAGCGCAACTCGGAAGGCCAGATCGAGGTGGAAAGCGACGAACGCGCCGGCGCCGCGTGGGACGGCCCGCTAGCGGTGATGATCAACCGCGGCTCCGCCTCCGCCTCGGAAATCCTCGCCGCCGCGCTGCAGGACCACGGCCGCGCGCTGTTGATCGGCGAACCGAGCTTCGGCAAGGGCACCGTGCAGACCCTCATCGACCTGGACGAAGTCGCCAAGAGCAAGAAGCCCCAGCTGGGCGAGCTGAAGATGACCATTGCCCAGTTCTTCCGCATCAACGGCGGCACCACCCAGCTCAACGGCGTGACGCCCGACATCCGCTTCCCGTCCGCCTTCGAGGCCAAGGAGTTCGGCGAGACCGGCTTCGACAACGCGCTGCCGGCGATCCAGATCCCACCGGCCAGCTACAAGCCCGCCTCCGACCTGCAGGCCATCCTGCCCGAGCTGCAGCAACGCCACGAGGCCCGCGCCAGCAAGGACAAGGCGCTCCGCGAGCTGGCCGAGGACGTGGCCGAGGCCCTCAAGCTGCGCGACAAGCAGGAGCTGTCGCTGCAGGAAGATGAGCGCAAGCGCGAGAAGGAAACCCGCGAGGCCCGCCTGCGCCAGCGCGCCGGCGCCGAAGCCGCCGCCCACCTGGGCGATGACGGCCTGCAGGGTGGCGAGCGCAGCCTGCGCGCCGAGCTCGACTCCGAAAAAGCCCTCAAGGGCCGCAAGGACATCCTGCTGCAGGAGGCCACCCGCATCGTCGGCGACGAGATCGAACTCCTCGCGCCCCGCCGCCGCATGGCGCAGGGCGGCGAGGCGCCAGTGCGGCGCTGAGACCTGGCGCGTCCGGATCGCTGCAACTTACTGTGGGGGCGAATTCATTCGCCCGATGCACGCCGATTCATGTGGGCGGGCGAATGAATTCGCCCCCACGGGTTGCTTTCCGGTCTTCCTCCGGGCCTATCCCGTCCGCCATTCCTGTCCATCAAGGGCAATTCGTCGGCACAGCCAGGGGCTCGACCGGGCCATCGCGGACAACGTCCAGCGGGGGCTTGAGGCAATAGACACGTCCCGACTCGGTGGTGATGCGCAGGATGCCGCCACCGAGCCGCTCCTCGCCCGCGGGGCGCTTGCGCAGCGCGCGCTCCAGCTCGGGCAGCGCGGCGCGCTCGATGGCGGCTGGAGCGGGAGCGGCCCGTCCGGCCGCCGGACCGCGGCTCCCCACCCTGCTCTCCATGGCGGCTTCGCGGCCGATGTCCCGCGCCATGCGGCGCGCACTGTCGAGAAGATCCACGCCGACCGGCACCCGTGGCGGATCGGCGACTGATGTCGCAGGCGCCGACGCTGGCGGGGCCAGCGGCACGGCCGGTACCGGCATGATCATCGGCGGAACCCGCACGGGCGCGGTCTCCCGGGCGCTGCGCGGGCTGCGGGACGGTGGGACCCGCTCCGGAGCGGACTGCGATGCGGGCGGCCGCACGGGCTGTGCGACGACGGCCGGTGACGGCACGCGCCAGCTCAAGCGCAGCGGGGGCGGCTCCAGCCTCAAGGCCGGCGCCGGCAGCGTCAGCCCGAGGCCGAGCAACACATGCAGCACCACCGCCAGCAACAGGTAGGGCGCCAGGCGCCGCAACGCAGCGCCGTCGGCGCCGTGCTGCGGCAAGGCGCACCCAAGGGTCATCGGTTCAGTTCGCGAGAATCTTGCTGCCCACCCCGGGCGGGTCAAGCACGTAGGAAACCTGCGGGTAGCGCCGGTTGCCCAGGTCCAGCCAGCCGGCGGCGCGCGGCCGGCCACCGACCCGCTCGTAGAAGGCGCGGGCGTCGTCATTGCCGGCCAGCACCCACACGCCCAGTTCCTCCGCCGCCTGCACACCGAGATCGCGCCACAGGGCTTCGAGCAGGCGCCGGCCGATGCCGCGCCCCTGCAGACGCGGGGCCACGTAGAGGGCGTACAGCTCCAGCCGCCAGCGGTCGGCCGGATCGCGGGCCGGGCCGCCGCAGGCAAAGCCCAGCACCGTGCGCCCCTCGACGGCAACCCGATGGCAGGCGCCCGGGCGGGTCATCAGGCGCAGCTGACGCGCTGCCTGTTCCTCGGAACTGAGGCGGTCCAGGAAACCGTCGGCCACCAGGCCGCGGTAGTTGGTACGCCAGGTGCGCACCAGCAGGCGGGCCACGGCATCCGCGTCCGAGGCCCGGCCCTGCCGGACGTGCACGCCGGCGGTCATGAAGTTACTGGCGTGTGGCTGCATCCCAGTGCTCGACGATGCGCCCATCCCTGATCCGGAACAGGTCGAACCAGGTGGACGTGTAGGTTTTGCCCGCCTCGCGGGGATCGGGGTATTCGCGCACGAAGCTCAGCAGCACCAGCTCGCCCTCGGCGACGATGCTGACGATCGGCGTGCGCACGCGGGCTTCGATCGGCTTCGGCTTGGCGACCTTGCCGAAGAATTCGACGAAGCCGGCCCGCCCGGTGGGCACCCGCGGATTGTGTTGAATGTAGGACTCGGCCAGGTATTTGTCGGCCAGCTCCAGGTGTCCGCCCTCGAACACCTCGCGCCAGAAATCGTAGACCAGCCGCTTGTTGGCGGCCTGGCGCGGGTCGGCGCTGGCCAGCAGCGAGTCATGGTCGGGATTGCCGGTGACCGGCTCCGAGGCGGCCACCTGGCCGACGCTGAGCAGGCCCATCAGGGCCAGGGCAAGGAGGTTGTTTTTCATTTGATTGTCATTTTACGAAAGATCGCCGGCCACCACACGACCTGATTTGCATCGCAATGCGACGGCTGCCGTGAAGCCGGGCCGCTTGCACGCAGCAACTTCCGCGCCTGCCAATCCCGGCCCCGTTTGCGGCAACGCATCCCCCACAACTGTTGAAATCCGCGAAACCCGGTTGCCCGGCTGCCCCGCTGGCAGCAGCCGGCGGGGCCCAGGCACCGGGCAGACTTTCCCACCACGTTTCCACGACCTTGCCGGGCATAGACGGCGCGCACTTGTTTCTCAAGGCATTTATGGCGATGCAGCAAAGAGGCTTCGCCATCGGCATCGGCGATGGCCCCGGAATTGCTGGATGTGCGCAACCGCGAACAGGAGAACCGCCATGCCCCATCCCATCCGCCACGCCAGCCGGCTACCGGCCCTCGCGCTGATCGCCCTGCTGGCCGGCAGCAGCCTGCCGGCCCACGCCCATCACGCCTTCGCCGCCGAATTCGACGCCGACCAGCCCCTCGAACTGAAGGGCACCGTGACCAAGGCCAAGTGGGTCAATCCGCACAGCTGGCTGTACTTCGATGTCAAGAATCCGGATGGCACGGTGACCAACTGGGGCGTCGAGTTCGGCGCGCCCTTCACACTGGCCCAGAAAGGGCTGACCAAGGCCGAGCTGCCCCCCGGCACCGAAGTCCGCGTGAAGGGCTACAAGGCCAAGAACGGCGGCCCCTTCGGCTACTCGGTGTCAGTCGCGCTGGCCGACGGCCGGAGCTTCCAGACCGGCGGCGCCCAGGACGTCCCCACCGCCACCCGCTGAGGGTCACCCACCACGGCCCGTCACCACCCCGATCGCCCATGCCCTTGCCCCGCGGCGCCTTCCCCCGCATCGGCAGCCGGAACCTGATTGCGCTGGCCCTCGCCACCCTGCTCGGAGCCGGCACCCTGTCCGTCGCCTCCACCGCCGGCGCCCTCCTGCTCGAATGGACCCGCAGCATGGACCCCGACACCGGCAGCCTGCTGCGGCCGGCACTGGTGGTGCTGGCCGGCGTCTTCCTGGGCCTCGGCGTGCTGCTGCGACGCCGGCGCAGCAGCCGTCGCCAGCCCTGAGCAGGCGCCCGCCGACCGACTCACCGAGCCATCCCGACACCTCAACGCCCCAGTCCGAGCTGATGACCACAACCACCACCCGCCGGGCCTTCGGCCTCGCCCTGCTGTGCGCCACGCTGGCCACGGCCCTGCCGCCGCTGGCCGGTGCTGCCGGCAACACGGCCGCCAAGGCACCCCGTGCGGAGCGCATCCCGCGCCTCGCCAACGGCAAGCCCGATTTCTCCGGCATCTGGCAGACCACCAGCGCCGCCGACTACGACCTGGAGCCCCACGCCACGCGCAAGGACGCACCGCCCGGCCCCGGCATCGTCGAGGGCGACGCCATCCCCTACCTGCCGAAAGCCCTGGAGCAGCGCCGCAGGAACTTCGAGGCCCGCAACAGCGCAGACCCGCGCCTGAAGTGCTTCACCCTCGGCGTGCCGCGCGGCATCTACTACCCGGAACCCTTCCAGATCTTCCAGCGCGAGCGCGACCTGACCCTGCTGTTCCAGTTCGGCCACTCGGTGCGCACCATCCACACCAACGGCACCGACCACCCCAAGGTGCCCAACGACTGGTGGCTTGGCGACTCCCGCGCCCGCTGGGAGGGCGACACGCTGGTGGTGGATGCGAAGCACTTCAATGACGAGACCTGGCTGGACCGCGCCGGCAACTTCCACAGCGATGCCCTCCACGTGGTGGAACGCTGGCGCTACCTGGACGCCAACACCATCGAATACAAGGCCACCCTCGACGACCCGCAGGTGTACAGCCGCCCGTGGACCCTCGGCGTGCTGCTGCACCGCCACCGGGAGAAGAACTTCCAGCTCATCGAGAACTACTGCTACACCCTCGACTATGACCCGCACTACCCGCCCAAGCCGTGAGGGAGGAGTCCATGAAACATGAAAAACACCGCAGCCCCCGCCCCGCAGCCCTTGCTGCCGGCCTTCTGGCAATCCTGCCTGTCCTTGCTGCTGCCCAGCAGGCCGCGCCGCGGACGCCACCGACCCGTGGCATCTTCATCGAGAAGTCCTTTCCCTCCATCGAATCCGGCAAGTGGAGCGGCCCGCGCCTGGCTGACGGCCAGCCCGACGTGCAGGGCCACTGGTCCAACACCGTAGGCAACCACAACAATTGGACCGATCCGCAGGGCGGCATCCCCGGCGATCCGCAGACCCGCAACCGCAAGCTCGGCCCGCGGGCCGAACGCGCACCGAGCCGGGTCAGCGATCCCGCCGACGGGCAGGTGCCCTTCCAGCCCTGGGCAAAGGCCGCCCAGGAAGACTTCCTGGCCCACTTCTTCAACCCCACCGAGCCGAAGTACATCGAGCCGCTGGCCCGCTGCGCTCCTGGCGGCGTGCCCAAGTCCTTCATCTGGCACGGCTACGAGATCCGCCAGTTCCCGGGCTACGTGGTGTTCCTGTTCAACTCCGGCACCCGCGTCATCCACCTGGACGGCAAACCCCACCTGCCGGCCGCCATCAAGCTGTGGAACGCCGACTCCCGCGGTCACTGGGAAGGCAACACGCTGGTGGTGGACGTCACCAACAACAACGGCAAGGCCTTGTTCGGCCGCACCGGCGAGTTCGCCAGCGAGAACGCCCACATCGAGGAACGCTACATCTTCTCGGCCGACGGCAAGCGCTACAACTACGTCGCCCGGATCACCGACCCCACCGTCTACACCCGACCGTGGACCGCCACCATCCCGGCGGTGCGCTACACCGCCCAGGACGCACCGGACGGCTGGCACTTCGAAACGACGCTCGCCAATCACCCGAAGGGGGAGGTCATCGTCGAGCGGGACGAACGCATCTGCGTGGAGAACAACGGCGGCTTCGGCAACGTGGCCACCGGCGCGCCGGCGCGCTGAAGCGGCCAGACCGTGCTGCCCGTGAGGCAGCAGCGCTGACCGCCCGGCTGGTGCGCCGCCAGCAGCCGGACGGTCAGCGCTGCGTCGCGGCCTGTCGCCGCACAGCGCCAGCCCGCGGGCAAAAGCGCCAAGTTTCAGGGGCTTGCCCATCCCGGGCAGCCTCCCACACGGACCAGCAGGGTATTTCCGGCAAACCGGCGCGATTGTTGCAAAACCAGGGCAGGACACCGCCCCGCGCGGATTCGACCCACACAGCCAACACCAAGGACCATGATGAAAGCCAAGCTCCTCCTCGCCGCGCTGATCGCCGCCGGCTCCACCCTCGCCATCGCCCAGCAGGCCGCCCCCGCCGCCGCGGGTGCCCAGCAGCCCTATGTGGCACCGCCCTGGACCTACAAGACCAAGCAGCTCAACCGCGCCGAGATCGACGCGCTGCTGGCCAAGCCCGGCCAGGTGCTGGTCCTCGACGTGCGCCGCCCGGACGAACTGATCTCCAAGGGCAGCTTCCCGGTCTATCTCAACATCCAGACCGCCGACGTCGAGAAGTACGCCGACTACATTCCCAAGGACCGCAGCATCATCACCGTCTCCAACCGCGCCCACCGGGCCGGCGACGTGGGCGACAAGCTGACCGCCCGTGGCTTCAAGATCGCTGGCGCCGCCGGCACCCTGGACTATGAAGACCAGGGCGGCAAGGTAGCCCGCATCACCCCGCCGGCGCCCCGCCCCGCCACGGCCGCAGCCGCCAAGTAAGACCACCCGATGAAGCCTGCCCCGCCTGCCGCCGTCCATTGCGGACGTCCCGGCGGCAAGCGGGGCAAGCCCGCGCACCCGGAGACCCCATGAAACCGCTCCTCTGGTGCCTGACGGGCATCGTCGCCAGCGCCGCCCACGCCACGCCGCCGGCGCTCAGCCCGCAGCCCTGGCAGGGGCAGGCCGCCAACCTCGCCTCCCAGCTGGTCGGCCACTACCACTACACCCCGGTCGCCCTCGACGACATCCAGTCTGAGCGCATCTTTGCGCGCTACCTCAAGGCCCTCGACCCGGACCGGCTTTACCTGCTGCAATCCGATATCGACAGCTGGCAGGCCGACCGCCTGCAGCTCGACGACGCCATCCTCGCCAAGGACTTGCGCGTCCCCTTCGCCATCTACAACCGCTACGCCCGGCGCGCCGACGAACGCTTCGCCCAGGCCCGCAAGCTGCTGGCGGCCGACTTCGACTTCAGCGCCGACGAAAGCTACCCGCTGCGCCGCGACAAGGCCGACTGGGCCCGCAGCAGCACTGAACTGGACGAGTTGTGGCGCAAGCGCGTCAAGAACGACTGGCTGCAGCTACGCCTCGCCGGCCAGGACGACGACAGCATCCGCCGCAGCCTGGAGCGCCGCTACACGAGCCTCCAGCGCCGCCTCGAGCAGGCCCGCAGCGAAGACGCCTTCCAGTTCTTCATGAACGCCTACACCGCCAGCATCGACCCGCACACGGCCTACCTCGGTGCCCGCGCGGCAGACGACCTGGACATCTCGATGAGCCTGTCCCTGGTCGGCATCGGCGCCGTGCTGGAGGACAAGGACGACTACGCGACGATCCGCGAACTCACCCCCGGCGGCCCCGCCGCAGCGTCCGGCCGCCTGCACGTGGGCGACCGCATCGTCGGCGTCGGCGAGGGCGACCAGGGCAAGGTCGAGGAGGTGCTGAGCTGGCGCCTCGACGACATCGCTGCCCGGGTGCGCGGCAAGGCCGACACCGTGGTGCGCCTCGACATCCTGCCCGGCGGCACACAAGGCGGCCCGCTGCAGTCCGTCGCACTGGTGCGCAAGAAGATCAGCCTCGACGACCAGGCCGCCAGCAAGGCCATCGTCGACACCACCGAAGGCGGCCGGCCGCGGCGTATCGGCGTCATCACCCTGCCCGCCTTCTACCAGGATTTCGAAGCCCGCAATCGCGGCGAAGCCAGCTTCCGCAGCGCCACCCGCGACGTCGCCCGCCTGCTCGCCGAACTCCGTGCAGACAAGGTGGACGGCCTGGTGGTGGACCTGCGCGACAACGGCGGCGGCTCCCTCGACGAAGCCGTCGAACTCACCGGCCTGTTCATCGAGACCGGCCCAGTGGTGCAGCAGCGCGACGCCCGCGGGCGCAACCAGGTCAGCGGCGACAACAACCCGGCCATCGCCTGGAGCGGCCCGCTGGCGGTGCTGATCGACCGCAACTCGGCCTCGGCGTCGGAGATCTTCGCCGCCGCGATCCAGGACTACCGGCGCGGCGTGATCGTCGGCGAGACCAGCTATGGCAAGGGCTCGGTGCAGACCCTGGTGAACCTGGACCGCATGGCCAGCGGCAGCCCCAAGGGCGCCAGCGGCCTCGGCGAACTCAAATTCACCATCCAGCAGTTCTTCCGCATCAACGGCAGCACCACCCAGCTGCGCGGCGTGAAGCCCGACGTCGCGCTGCCGGTGCTGCCCGCCCACGCCCAGCCCGGCGAAGCCAGCTACGACAACGCACTGCCCTTCCTGCGCATCCGCGCCGCCAACTACGACACCCTCGCCCCCCTCGACGACAGCGCCAGCACACTGCAGCAGCGCCACGCCGCGCGGGCAGCCGCCAGCCCGGAGCTGCAGGCCCAGCAAGCCGCGCTGAATGCCTTCGAAGCACGCCAGGCGCGCATCGAGGTATCCCTCAAGGAAGCCGTGCGGCGCGCCGAGCGGGCCGCCGAGACGCCCACGCCGGCCCGGCCGGCCGGGCCCGACCTGCTGCAACGCGAGGCCGCGCAGGTCCTCAGCGACCGCATCGAGCTGTCCCGCTGAGAGCGACACCGCTGTAGGGGCGAATTCATTCGCCCTCCGCGCGTCATTCGACTTCCTTGGGCGAATGAATTCGCCCCCACAGATATCTCCTCACAGATACCTCCTCACAGATGCCCCCAAGCGCCTCCGACAGGCACCCGGCCGGACTCACCCTGCCCCGAGTTGTCGCGGCTACGGGCGTAGAATGGCGCCCTGACTCGCACAGGGCTTCGTCGACCGATGGAAAGACAGTACAACTGGGTAAAAGGCAGCTCCTACCTTTTGGCCGCCGGCGGCATCCTGGCGGTGCTCGGCCTGCACCTGCTGCAGGCCCTGTTCGCCGGCATGCTGGTGTTCCTGCTGGTGCAGCTGGCCCAGCCGCTGGTCGGCAGGGTGGTCGCCGGGTCGCGCGGCAAGCTGGTGGCAACGGCGATACTGGCGATCCTGATCATCGCCGGAATGGTCGGGCTGAGCCTGTGGATCGCCTCGATGCTGCACGGCGGCGCCGGCCTCGATGCGATCTGGAGCAAGATGGCCGAGACCCTCGACAGCGCCAACGACGTGCTGCCGCCGTGGCTGCTCGGCAGCCTGCCGAGCAGCGGCCCGGAGCTGAAAGCCGAGGCGGTGCACTGGCTGCGCGAACACGCGCCGGAACTCCGCCTGCTCGGCAAGGAGGCCGGCCTGGCCGCTGCCCACATCCTGATCGGCATGGTCATCGGTGCGATGGTGGCGATCCACGAGGTGTCGTCGCGCAGCGAGCGGCGCCCCCTCGCGGCCGCGCTGCACGAACGGGTCGGCACCTTCTACAAGGCTTTCCGCCGGGTCTTCGTGGCCCAGGGCAAGATCGCCGCGATCAACGCTTTCTTCACCGGCCTCTACCTGCTGGCCGTCCTGCCGGCACTCGGCATCCACCTGCCCTTCGGCAAGACGATGGTGCTGATCACCGCCATCGTCGGCCTGCTGCCGGTGGTGGGCAACCTGATTTCCAACTCAATCATCGTGATGATCAGCTTCTCGGTATCGCCCTACGCGGCGCTGCTGTCCCTGCTGTTCCTGATCGTGCTGCACAAGGCCGAGTACTTCCTCAACGCCCGCATCGTCGGCGGCGAGATCGATGCGAAAGCGTGGGAGATCCTCGTCGCGATGGTCCTGATGGAAGCCCTCTTCGGCTTCGGCGGCGTGGCGCTGGCGCCGGTGGTGTACGCCTACATCAAGGCCGAGCTGAAGGCCGCCCGGCTGATCTGAACCTTCAGCGGCGCACCCGGCGGTAGCGATGGCCTCCGCGCCCGGCGCCGCCGCAGCGCTCCGCCACCAGATAGGACGGACGCCCCTTGATCTCCTCGTAGATCTTGGCGACATAGGCGCCGAGGATGCCGAGGCTGATCATGATGAAACTGCCGATGATCAGCAGGGTCAGGATCAGCGTGGTGAAACCGGACACCGCCCGGCCGGCCATCCGCGACACCAGCGCCTCGCCACCCACCAGCACGGCCATCAGCAAGGTCAGCACGCCCAGCACGGTGATCACCTGCAGCGGCGCGCTGGTGAAGGACACCAGCGCCGTGCCGGTCAGGCGCAGCAGGCCGCCGAAACTCCAGTTGCGCGTCCGGCGGGTGCTTGGCGCAACCTTGAAGGGCACGTCCACCTGGTGGAAACCCACCCACTGGCTGAGGCCGCGGAAGAAACGCTCTCGCTCGGCCAGGCTGTCGGTCAGGATGTCCACCACCTGGCGGTCGAGCAGCTTGTAGTCGGATGCATCGCGCAGGGAGATCCCGGTCAGGCGGCCCAGGCCCTCGGTGATCAGCGTCGCCAGCGAGGCATAGCCCTGATGCTCGACGCTGCGATCCGCCTTTACCCCATTGACCACCATCACCCCCTGCCGCCAGGCGGCGACCAGCTCGGGGATCAGCGCCGGCGGGTGCTGCAGGTCGGCGTCCAGGGTGATGACCGCATCGCCGCGGGCCGCCTGCAGGCCCGCCAGCAGCGCGCTCTCCTTGCCGAAGTTGCGGCTCAGGCGCAATCCGCGCAGCCACGGCCGCGCCGCGCACAGCTCGGACACGCGCTGGAAGGTGCGATCAGGGCTGCCGTCATCGACGACGATCACCTCGAAGGACACATCAAGGCTCGCCAGCACCTGCTCCAGCTCGGCCAGCACGCGCGCGATCCCCGCCTCCTCCCGGTAGGCCGGCAGGACGACGGAGAGCAGGCGGGCCACAGGCCGACCGGAAAACGACGAAGAACTCATGGGCGCACCGCTGGCCGGGCCCGGGCCCGGCGACAAAAGACATCCGGACGCCGCCACCCATGGTGGGCACGGCGCGCAATCCCGTCGGTCTACGGCCGGCGGCGGCCGACATTGAGCGCCTTCAGGCCGCCTTCGGCAATGCTGCCTGATGATTGCGGAAGACCGACACCAGCAGGTCGATCTGCTCGCGGGTGTGGCCGGCGTTCAGGATCACCCGCAGACGTCCCTGGTTCTTCGGCACCGCCGGGAACTTGACGCTGTCCACGTGCAGCCCGACGCTGCGCAGCAGCAGGGACAGGCGATCCGTCTGCGCCTCGTCGCCGATCAGCACCGGCACGATCGGCGTGGCCGTGGACACCACCTGGTACGGCAAGCCCTTCATCGATTCAACGAAATAGCGCTGGTTGTCCCACAGGCGCTGACGGCGCTCCGGCTCGTCGGTGACGATGTCGATGGCCTCGCTCACCGCGAACACCTGGTCCGGCGGCAGCGTGGAGGTAAAGCCGTAGGCCGAGCAGGTCAGGCGCAGCAACTCGCCAATGTACTTGTCGGTGGCGATGAAGCCGCCAATCGCGCCATAAGCCTTGCTGAGCGTACCCATGCAGATCAGGCGCGGGTCATCGATGCCGAAATGCTCGGTGATGCCGCCGCCGTTTGCGCCGAGCACACCGGTGCCGTGGGCATCGTCCACGTACACCATCGCGTCGTAACGGTCAGCCAGTTGCAGCAATTCCGGCAGCGGGGCGATGTCGCCATCCTGGCTGAAGACCCCGTCGGTAACGATGATCTTGGTCGTCGCCTCGGAGGCCTGCAACAGCGACTCCAGGTGATCCAGGTCCAGGTGGCGGAAGGTCAGGCGATCGGCCCCGGACAGGCGGATGCCCTCGCGGATGCTCACGTGGTTGTACTCGTCCGAGAAGAACGCGTAGCTGTGGCGACCACGGGTGCGGTAGCCATAGATGCGCGCGAACTGCGCCGTCTTGACCAGCGAGGACAGCACGCCGAGGTTGGTCAGGTAGCCGGTGGCGAACAGCAGGGCCGTATCCTTGCCTTTCATGGCGGCCAGCTTCTGCTCCAGCTGATCGTAGATTTCCAGATCGCCGCCGAGCAGGCGCGACTCGCAGTTGCCGACGCCGTAGCGCTCCAGGCCTTCCCGTGCCTTGGCGATCATGCGCGGGTGGGAGGCCAGCCCGAGGTAGTTGTTGGTGCTGAAGGACACATGCTCGCTGCCATCCATGCGGAAGGCCGGCGACGGCAGCGACTCGACGCGGGGAATGAGATGAACGGTGCCACGCTGATCGAGCCAGCGGGCGATATCCTGAAATTCTTTCATGGGTTCGGGCCTGCACGGTGAAGGCGGAGTGTCAGAACCCCAAAGGCTAGCGATTCAGACTGGCAAGGGTCTGGCAGCTAACTGTCGGCAGACTTGCGCTCCTCCGCGGCCCGCTCCAGCCACTGCAACAGGCTCTCGAGCAGGCGGGCCGGCTCCACCGGCTTGGTGATGAAATCATCCATCCCGGCCGCCAGGCAGGCGCGGCGGTCGTCCTCGAAGGCGTTGGCGGTCAGGGCCAGGATCGGCGTCTCCGCGTAGCCGGCCAGCTGGCGCAGCTCGCCAGCCGCCTCGATGCCGTTCATCACTGGCATCTGCATGTCCATCAGGACCAGCGCATAGGGTGTCCGCCGGGCCATCTCGAGGGCCTCGGCGCCGTTGCCGGCCACATCGACGCGGATGCCGGCCTCCTCGATGAGGGCCTTCACCACCTCCTGGTTGACCAGGTCGTCCTCGGCCAGCAGCACCCTTACGCCGGGAAAGCGCTTGCGCAGGCCCAGCTCCGCGTTCGAGATGCTCCGGCCGGGCGGCCGGACCGCGCGCGCCTCGCCCTTCGGCAGGCGCACCGTAAACCAGAAGGTACTGCCCACATCGATCTCGCTCGTCACCCCCATGTCGCCGCCCATCATCCTGGCCAGGCGCCGGCTGATCGCCAGCCCCAGGCCGGAACCGCCGTACTTGCGGGTCATCGAGCCATCCACCTGCTCGAAAGTGGCGAACAGGCGCAGCTGATCCTCGGCGGCGATGCCGATGCCGGTGTCGCGCACCTCGAAGCGCAAGCCCACCACGCCGGCGGCCTCCTCGCCCAGCGTCGCGGTGACCTCGACCTGCCCGATGGAGGTGAACTTGAGTGCATTGCCGACCAGATTGACCAGGATCTGCCCGAGGCGCAGCGGGTCGCCGCGCAAGGGGAGCTGGGCCAGTTCCGGTGTCACGTTGATCTGCAGGCGCAAGCCCTTCTGCTCGGCGGCCCCGCCCATCAGCGTGCGCAGGTTCTCGAGCACGCTCTCCAGGTGGAAGTCGATCTGGTCGAGGGTCAGGCGATCGGCCTCGATGCGCGAGATGTCGAGAATGTCGTTGATCAGCGCCAGCAGGTGCTGGGTTGCCTGGCGTGCCTTGCTGAGCTGCTCGATCTGGCGCGGGTCGGTGGCCCGGCGCAGGGCCATCGCGGTCATGCCCATGATGGCGTTCATCGGCGTGCGCAGCTCGTGGCTCATCGTCGTCAGGAAGGTGCTCTTGGCCCGGTTGGCCGCCTCCGCCGCCTCCTTGGCGATGGACAGCGCCGCGGTGCGCTCCTCGACGACCGACTCCAGGTGGTAGCGGTGGCGCTCCAGCTCGCCCTCGATGCGCCGCCTCTCGGTGACGTCCTCCTTGATCGCCAGGTAGTGGGTGATCTGCCCGTCGCGCTCGCGGATCGGCACGATGGTCGTGTTCTCGATGTAGACCTCACCGCTCTTGCGCCGGTTGATGAACTCGCCGCGCCACGGCTGCCCGGCGTCGAGGGCCGCCCACAGCGCGTCGTAGGTCGTCCGCGGCGTCTGGCCCGACTTCAGCAGCGCCGGGGTCTGGCCGAGGACCTCCTCGCGGCGGTAGCCGGAGCTGCGCACGAAGGCCTCGTTCACGTACTCGATGCGGGTCTCCAGGTCGGTGATGACGACGCTCTCGATACTCTGCTCGACGGCCATCGACAGCTGACGGATCTGCTTTTCGGCGGCCTTGCGCGCCGAGATGTCGATGACCTCGCCGAGCACCCGGCCGTCGGGCAGCAGCACGCCATTGATCTCCACATCGATCAGGCGGCCGTTCTTGTGGCGGGTGACGGCCTCGAAGAACTCGTGGCTGCCGGCCGCGTTGCGGCGGAAATGGGTCATCACCCGCTCCGCCTCGAAGGGCGGAAACAGCTGCGCCACCTCCATCGCCAGCCATTCTTGCTGGCTGTAGCCGAAGCACAGCTCGGCCTGCCGGTTGGCAAAGGTGAAGCGGGCCTGCTGGTCGGCCATCACGATCACGTTCGGCGAGAAGGTCAGCGCGATGCGCAGGCTCTCCTCGCTGTCCCGCAGGGCGGCTTCGGCGGCCCGCCTCTCGGTGATGTCGATCCCCATCTTGAGGACCAGCGGCGCCCCGTCGGAGCCGACGATCGGGCGGTCGTGGATCGCATAGACGCGCCGGTCCGGGCCGACCCACTCCCATTCGCAGCCGGCCTCCCCCAGATGACGCGCCGCCTGGCTGCTGAACAAGGCCGTACAGTTGTCCCCGTGCTCGTCCCCGAAGCGCTGGCGGTAGATGGCGTTGGCAAACACCACCCGAAAAGCCGGCGTGCGCAGCACGACGAAGGCCGGCAGTGTCTCGAGAATGTCGTAGAGGCGCTGGCGTTCGGAACGGACGACGCCATCGGCCTCGTTGCGGGCCTGCAACATGCGTTCGAACTGCGCGGACAGGTGGCGCACCTCCGCCGGCCCCTCAGCGCGCGCGATACCCTCCGAGCGCCCGGCGGCCGCGGAGTCCACCGCCGTGACCAGTCCCCGCAGCGCCGCCTGCAGCTGCCCGCCGAAGCGCCGGGCCAGCAGCAGGCTGGCCAGCGTCATGGCAGCCACGAGCAGCGCGCTGAGAGCCAGGTTGCGGGCCAGCTCCCGCAGCAGGATACCGACCGGCACGGCGACGGCCACCGAGTAGCCGGTCAGGTCCGAGCGGCTGTACGCCCCGAAGACGTCCTCCCCTTCCTGGCTCATGCCCCGCCCCTGCCCCTCGGGCGCCCCGGCGAGGCGCTCCATCAGGGCCGGCGGCACCGGCTGACCGACGACCGAGGCACCATTCAGGCTGCGCGCGGCAATGTGGCCGGTGGCATCGTAGATGGACGCCAGCCAGCCTTCCGGCAACTGCTGGGTATTGAGAATGCGGTCGAGACGCTCCGGGAAGAGGACCAGGTTCAGGTCGAACAAGACCTGGCCGTCGCGGACCACCGGCACATCGATGGTGATCAGGTGGCGCTTCGCCACGGTGCCGACGACCACCGCCGAGATATACGGACGGCGGGTGTCGAAGATCCGCCGCACGCGCTCCATGTTCTTCGTCGCGGGCAGCGGCTGCCCGGCGGGGATCAGGGTGTTGAGATACTGCTGGCCGCTGGCGTCGGTGAGCACCAGCGCATCGGCGAAATCCGTCTCCGCCAGCAGCGCCATGGCCTGCTGGCGGAGCGCCGCGTAGTCGCCCCGGTCCAGAGCGCTGCTCCCCATCGCAAAGCCCTGCAACACCCTCTGCTTGCCGATGATCTGCTCATCCACCACCTGGCGCAGCGCCCGCGCCGTCTGCAGCGCGTTCTGCTGCAGGTTGTCCGCTTCACGGCGGTAGGAGTCCACCAGCAATACGACCAGCGCGACGATGCCCGGCAGCAAGACAGCCAGAAATAGCCAGTGCAGCTTGAAGGGGCGCATGAATGTGAGGTCGGCAGATCGGCAGGCATGGATTTGCGCCTGAACTTACCGCGATCCGTGCATCCGGCCCAGCATTTTTGGAGCGGCGCCGGCCAAATTCTTAACGATGGCGACTAACCGGCCAGCGTCTGGGCGTCGTGCAGCGTTCTGTAGAGCCCATTCCGGGCAAGCAAGGCCTCGTGACTACCCATTTCGACCAGGCGCCCCCGGTCGACGACCACGATACGGTCTGCCTCGCGGATGGTTTGCAGGCGGTGGGCGATCACGATGCAGGTCCGGCCCTTCATGATCCCGGCCAGCCCAGCCTGGATCGCCGCCTCGGTGGCCGGGTCGATGCTGGCGGTGGCCTCGTCGAGGATCAGGATCTCCGGGTCGAGGGCGACCACCCGCGCAAAGGCCAGCAGTTGGCGTTGCCCCTGGGACAGGTTGTTGCCGCGGTCGCCAAGCGGCGTGTCGAAGCCCGCCGGCAGTGCCTCGATGAAACCCAGCGCCTGCACCGCCGCCGCGGCCCGGCGGGCGTCCTCCAGGCTGACGGCCGGATTGCCCAGGGTGATGTTGTCCAGCACCGAGCCGGGAAAGAGGTGGAAGTCCTGCAGGATCACGCCGACCCGGCGACGCAGCTCGCCCGGGTCGATCTGCATGATGTCGACGCCGTCGATGAACAGCCGGCCTGACGCAACGTCGTAGAAGCGGCACAGCAGCCGCATCAGCGTGGTCTTGCCGGAGCCGGTCGGACCGACGATGGCAACCGTCTCGCCGGCCTCGATGGCCAGGCTGAAGTCATGGATCACCGGCTCGCCGGTCTCGTAGCGGAAATCCAGCCGGCGGAACTCGATGCGCCCGTGCAGGCCAGGCGGCAGTGGTGTCGGCTCGGCCGGCACCGCCAGCGCCTCCCGCCAGTCGAGCAGGCGGAAGATGCGCTCGCTGGCCGCCGCCGCGCGGAAGATCGTGCTGGCCTGGAAGCCCACCAGCACCACCGGACGGAACAGCATGTCGGTGAACTGCAGGAACAGCACCACCGAGCCGAGGCTCGCCGTGCCGGCGGCCACGTGGGCACCGCCCAGCCACAGGATCAGCCCGATGGCCAGGAAGGACAGGTTCTCGACCACCGGGTAATAGGCCGTCTCGATGCGGATGGCACGGCTTTCCACCTGCCGGTTGGCCTCGTTCAGGCCACCAAAGCGGCGGGCGTTGTAGCCCTCCCGGCGGGCCAGCTGGATGGCCTCGATGCCCGACAGGTTCTCGTGGATGTCCTCGTTGAGGCGTGACGCGGTGTCGCGCATGCGGCGATAGACCGGCCCCGACAGGTGGCGGAACAGCACCGTGGCGAACACGACCGCCAGCAGCACCGGCGACAGCGCCGCGGTCAGGGTGTCGTCGAGGGACAGCATCACGCTGGCCGCCACCGTCAAGGGCACGACCTCGCCGGCCACCTCGGCGAGGCCGATCAGCATCTCCGCCAGGCTCTCCACATCGGTGGTGATGCGGGTCAGCACCTGGCCGACGCGGACCCGGTCGTAGAAGGCCCCCGGCAGGCGCTCCACGTGGGCGAAGAGATCGCCGCGCAGATCGGCGAGGGCCGACAGCACGGCACCGGCAAACAAGGTCTCGAAGGCGTAGCCGCACACCGCCCG
The DNA here is from genome assembly GCA_018241665.1 of Pseudomonadota bacterium. Lineage (GTDB taxonomy): Bacteria > Pseudomonadota > Gammaproteobacteria > Burkholderiales > Rhodocyclaceae > Zoogloea. The sequence continues at coordinate 26,870 of JAFEDK010000029.1, read as the reverse complement.
CAGGCCCACCCACAGCAGGTACAGCCCGCCGGCGGCGGCCAGCGGCGTCACCTCCAGACCTGCCGCCAGCGCCTGGACGAGCCAGCGTTGGCCCAGGTCCGGCACCCCGTCGTGGTGGGCCTGCAGCAGGATGTCGTCCACTACGACGCGGCTGAACACCACCGGAATCAGCACCGCCATCAGCGCAGCGAGCAGTGCCAGCAGCACGGCTGCCGCAATGCGCCAGCGGTACGGCACCAGCCAGTGCGCCAGGCGCCACAGCTGGCTGCCCGCCCCCGACGCGGGGGCAAAAGGCCCGGGCAGCACTACGGGCCGGTTCATGCCTCGACCAGCTCCGCATAATGGCCGGCGCCGGCCAGCAAGGCTTCGTGGCGCCCCGACTCGACGATGCGGCCACCGACCATGACATGGATGCAGTCGGCCTCGCGCACCGTGGCCAGGCGGTGGGACGCCAGCACGATGGTCGGCCGCGGCCGGCGGGCCCGCAGCTCGGCCAGGATGGCCGCCGCGGTCTCCGTATCGAGGGCCGAAAAGCAGTCGTCGAGGAGCAGCACCGGCGCCTCGATGATCAGGTTGCGGGCCAGCACTGTGCGCTGCTGCTGGCCGCCGGACAGGGTGATGCCGCGCTCGCCGACCCGCGTCGCGAAGCCATCCGGAAAGGCCGCGATGGTTTCCGCCAGCCGGGCGGCGCGAGCCGCCGCCGAGACCGGCTCCGGCGGCCGGGCCGGATCGTCGAAGGAGATGTTCTCGCCGATCGAGGTGGCGAACAGAAAACTGTCCTGGGTCACGAAGGCCACCTGCCGGCGCAGGTAGTCCAGCGGCAGGCGCTCCAGCCCGCGGCCGTCCAGTTCGACGCGCCCGGCGGTCGGGGCCAGACGGCGGGCCAGCAGCCCGAGCAGGGTGGACTTGCCGCAGCCGACGGGGCCGATCAGCGCGTGCATCTCCCCCGGCCGGACGTGCAGCCCGATACCCGCGAGCACCGTGGCCGGCCCAGCGCCGCCACGGGCGGGGTAGGCGAAGTCGAGCGCCGCGACGCGCAGCTCGCCACGGGCGCCTGCCACGGGGGCCAACCCGGCACCGCTCTCATCGATCTCCGGCCGCTCGTCCAGGATGCGGAACACCCGCCGCGCCGCGGTGCTGGCGTTTAGCAGCACATACACCGGGTGGCCGCAGCTGCGCAGCACGCCGAGGATCATGCCGAGGTAGAGGATGAAGGCGGTCAGCGTGCCAACGCTCATCGTGCCGGCCAGCACCTGCCGGCCGCCCACCACGACCACCACCAGGCCCATCAGCCCGCACAACAGCCCCATCAGCGCAGCCAGCAGAGCCTGCCAACGGGTCAGGCGGCGCGCGACGCCAGCATAGTCCGTGGCGACGCGCCGGAAATGGCGGATCTCCCGCTCCTCCTGGGCATGGGCGTGGATGCTGCGGATGCCGCCTAGATTCTGCTGGACCGCTTCGGTCAGGGCGCCGAAGGCGGCCTGACCGTGGGCTGATGCGGCCCGCAGGTGGCCGGCCAGCAGCCAGCCGCTCCACCCCATCGCCACCAGCAACGGCAGCAGCCACAAGGTCAGCTCGGGCGACTGGGCGGCCATGAAGGCCGGGGCGATCAACACCACGCTGGCCAGGCTGACCAACTGGTGCAGCGCGAAACGGAAGAAACGCTGGATCGCCGTGATGTCGCTGGTCGCCCGCGCCATCAGGTCGCCAATGCCGTGACGGGCGTAGAAGCCCCGCCCGAGGGTCTGCAGATGTTCGTAAAAGGCCTGGCGCAAAGCCGTGGTCAGGCCGATGGACACCAGCGCATTGCGGCGGCGACCGAAATTGAGGGCCAGGAAACGCAGCACCGCCAGCCCGAGCAACGCCAGCACGGCCTCGTCCAGGCCGTCGCCATGCGCGGCGATGCGATCCACCGCCCGCTGCACGCCGAGGGGAATCAGGATCTCGATGCCATGCACCGCGGCCAGCGCCGCCAGGGCCCCCAGCCACGGGCCATGCCAGGGCCGGAAATAGGGGCCGATGCGGCGGAGGAAGGCGACCACGTCCCCTGCCCGCTCGGCGGATCGGTCATCGGTTCCGGCAGTCATGGCGATCGGTTGGCATCAGCCGCGGGAGCCGTGCCAGCGCACGGCAGAATGAAAAACGGGGCAGCCGAAGCCGCCCCGCCACGGGATGTCCGGAACCTAGCCGCCGGTCGGGCAAAAAAGGCCGGCCCGGACACCGCCGAAAACTGCTCAGTCCTTCTTGCGGAAGTCGTCGTGGCAGCCCTTGCAGGTCTGGCCGAGCTTGCCGAAGGCGACCTTGACCGCGCCGGCATCGCCGGTGGCGGCGACCTTGGCCAGTTCGTTGGCTTCGGTGGTGAACTTCTTGGCGGCTTCGCCGGCCTTGGCGTGGTCGGTGAACAGCTCGGGCTTGACGGTGGTTTCACGCCAGCCCTTGCCGGTTTCGGTGCCAGCCGGGTACAGCGCGCCGAGACCGGAGTTGGCGATGGCGGCGATGGCATTGGCGGCGCGGATCACTTCGTCCTTGTTGTAGGTGCCGTCGATGCTGGCCTTGATGCGGCCGTTGTTCCAGGCCAGCACTTGGTACACCGACTGGCGCCACTTGATGACCTGCTCGGGCTTCGGCGCCTGCTGGGCGAAAGCCATGGAGGTCGCGGCGGCGGTCGTGGTCACGAGCAGGGCGGCAAGCAAGGGTTTGACGAACTTCTTCATTGTTTCTCCGTACGATCTCAGTGATGAGTGATTGAACCGTAGGGGCGAATTCATTCGCCCACCGTCGGCAGGAACAGGCTCCGCGGGCGAATGAATTCGCCCCCACGGGAACACAAAATCAGGCCTTCAGGTGCTGCTTGAAGAAGGCCACGGTGCGCGACCAGGCCAGCTTGGACGCGCTGGCGTCGAAGCGCGGCGTGGTGTTGTTGTTGAAGCCGTGCTGGGTGCCCGGGTAGATGTAGGCCTCGTACTTCACGCCGGCCGCCTTCAGGGCCGCTTCGTACTTGGGCCAGCCGGCGTTGATGCGTTCGTCGTTCTCGGCGTAGTGGATCAGCAGCGGGGACTTGATCTTGGCGGCCTCTTCGGGTGCCGGCTGGTTGCCATAGAAAGGCACCGCGGCGGCCAGGTCGGGGATGCGGGTGGCGAGGAAGTTGGAGATGCCGCCGCCGTAGCAAAAACCGGTCACGCCGACCTTGCCATTGCCCTGGGGCAGCTTTTTCAGGATCGCCGCGGCGGCCACGAAGTCCTCGCGGGTCTTGTTCTGGTCGAGCTTGGTGAACAGGTCGCGGGCCTTGTCCTCGTCGCCCGGGTAGCCGCCGAGGGGGAACAGCGCGTCCGGCGCGAAGGCGATGAAGCCGTCGAGGGCCAGGCGGCGGGTGACGTCCTCGATGTGCGGGTTGAGGCCGCGGTTCTCATGCACAACCAGCACCGTCGGCAGCTTGCCGCTGGCGTTGGCCGGCTGCACCAGGTAGCCGCGCAGCGTGCCGTAGCCGGCCGGCGACGGGTATTCCACGTACTGGGCCTTGATGCGCGGATCGTTGCCCTGCACTTCCTGGGCTTCGGCGAACTTCGGGCTGAGGGCTTCGAGCAAGCCTTCGGCGGTCACGCCGGCCACCGCGAACTTGGCGGCGTTCTTCAGGAACTCCCGGCGCGGGATGATGCCATGCACGTACTTGTCGAACAGCTTGAGCACTTCGGGCTCGAAATCGGCGGCGGTCTTGCGGGTCATGGAGCGCTCCTTCAATCGGTAATCGGCGGGCTTACTTGGCGCGGCCGGCGTAGCCGGCGGTCAGCACCGGAATACGGTAGACCGCGCCGCGGCCAACCACGTACAACTGCTGCTTGCCGGGCCCGGCGAAGGCCAGGTTCTGCGGCGCCTTCGGCAGCGCGATGATGCCGAGGGGCTCGCCCTTGGTGCTGAACACCTGCACGCCGGCGCTGCTGGCCACGTAGAGGCGGCCATCCTTGTCCACCGCCAGGCCGTCGGCGCCGCTGGACGGACCGTTGTCGGTCTGGCGGAAGCCTTCGAGCTTGGCGAACGGGCGCTTCGGGCCGAGCTTGCCGTTGGCGCCGATGTCGTAGGCGAACACGTATTCGCCGGCGGTATTGGCCACGTACAGCACCTTTTCGTCGGGGCTCAGCTGGATGCCGTTGGGACGCTCGATGTCCTTGGCGAGGCGCTCGATGACGAACTCGGGGCTGATGCGGTAAACCGCCGGCGGCGAGATCTTGGACAGATCCGGCTTGGGATTGGCATTGGCGTTGGCGCCGGAATCGGTGAAATACACGTTGCCGGCCTTGTCCACCACCAGGTCGTTGGGACGGCCGAAGGACAGGCCGCCATCCACCTTCTCGGCCAGCGTGCGCGCGTTGCCGGCGGGCAGGATCACGCCGACCTTGGGCTGCAGGGTCTGCACCGCCACCAGGTCGCCGTTGGTGGCGAAGGCCAGCGCATTGACGCCGTTGGTGTTGTCGAGGAAGACCGAGGTGGAGCCGTCCGGCGCGATGCGGATCACGCGGGCGTTCTGGTTCTCGGTGAACAGCATGCTGCCGTCCGGCGCGGCGATCGGGCCTTCGGTGCCCTTGAAGCCGTCCTTGATGAGTTCGATCTTGGTGCCGGCGGCAACCACGCCGGAGATGGCCGGGGTCACGGCTTCCTGGGCATGGGCGCCGGACAGGCTCAGCAGCACACCGCCGAGGGCGGCCAGGGCGCGGAGGGAGGCTTTGATTTTCATGGCGGTCGGTATGGCGATGACTGGCGTTGAGGTGAGCGGCCTCGGCCGCGGGGGCAGGCCCTTCTCCTGCACGGGCCGTGCCAATCCCCTGCCAAGCCATCGCGCCCTGCCGCCACGCGCTTGATTTATCGAAATAAATCCGCGAATCAGGGGATCTGCTCGGGCTACGTCGCGATGCCGGTGAACTGGCCGGGCTGTTGCGCTGCACACAGATCACGCCATCGTCTGCTGCCGGCCTGCTGATTTCGCAACCCTGACGGGGGCGCCGCGCAGCAGCCGCCTCAAGGCGCCGCAAACCCCCGTTCGAGACGCAGTAACTCGGCCTGATGCGCCGCCGCCTCCGGGCGACCCAGGCGGCGCTCGATCTGCACCAGGGTGCGCAGCAAGGCCACGTCCTCCGGCAGGCGGACGCGGGCCGCCGCCAGCGTGGCCAGTGCGGCCTCGCCCTGCCCGCTCTCCAGCTGCGCGACGGCCAGCACCAGCGCGTAGCGGCCGTTGTCCGGCGCCAGCGCCGCCGCCCGCGCCAGCTCCGGCAGCGCGGCATCGCGGCGGCCCTGGCGGATCAGCGCCAGGCCGAGGGCGTGGGCTGGCTCGGCGGCCGCCGGGGCGAGTTTGACGGCCTGGCGCAGCGTCGCCTCGCCGTCGGCCTCGCGGCCGTTGGCGCGGTACAGGTCAGCCAGGTTCACCAGTGCCGGCAGGAAGCCGGCATCCAGACGCAAGGCGGTGCGCAGGGCCTGCTCGGCCGCCTGTGGCTGGCCTCGGGCGGCGTGAATGCGGGCCAGATTGACATGGCTCTCGGGGCGATCCGCGGCCAGTTCTTCGCTGGCGATCAATTCCGCCAGCACGGCGCCGAGGCGTTCCCGGCGCGCCGGCGGCAGGCGCTCGGCCGGCACCGCTGCCAGCGTGCGGGCCGCCTCGGTGCGCACCGCCCGCAGCGGGTCGTCGAGCAAGCCATCGCCGATGCGCCAGGCCTCGGGCAGCGCCAGGCCGGCCAGCGCCCGTGCGGCGCCAAGGCGCAGCAGGCCCTCACCGGAGCGGGCCGCGCGGGCCACCGCGTCCGCCGCCGCAGGGCTGCCGGCCAGGCGCAGCAGCGCACCGGCCTGCTGGATCGCCGGATACTCGGCGGACAGCAGTTCGGCCAGCGGCACGCCGGCGCGGCGACCCGCCAGCACGGCGACCGGCGGCGTAGTGGCGGCTTCCGGCCGGCCGGTCCAGCGTTCGATGGCAGCGGCGGCCCAGGCCGGGCTCTTGTCCTTATGGCAGGCCGTGCAGGCGTCCGGCGTGCCCAGGCGGGCGCTCTGGGCCGGGCGCGGCACCGCCAGGCGATGGTCACGGCGCACGTGCACGCCCATGTAGGTCTTGGTCGGCATGTGGCAGCTGACGCACTGGGCGCCGGCCGAGCCCTCGCCGTGGCGGTGGTGCTCCGGCCGGTCGTAGCGGGACGACAGGTGGCACTGTCCGCACAGGGTGTTGCCGTCGGCGCGCAGCTTGAGGCTGTGGCTGTCGTGGCAATGGCTGCAGGTGACGCCGGCCCGGTGCATGCGGCTCTGCACGAAGGAGCCGTACTCGAAGACCTCGTCGTCGATCTGCCCGTCCGGGTGGTAGAGGCCGGGCTCGACCAGCGCCGGCCGGTAGTCGTCGAGGAAGGCCGCGCCGGGCCGGGGTTCCGCCGTGAGTTGCTGGCGCCGGGAGTGGCAGCCGAAGCAGGCTTCGCCGGCCCGCTGGCCGGCCTTCGGATCGCCGTCGCCGCGGGCGATGGGATGGCTGCCGTCGTAGCGGAAGACCAGCCGGCGCAGCTGCCGCGTCGCCACCGTCAGGCCAGCATTGGCCACTGCCGTCGGCTTGCCGCCCCGCGCCCAGGCCAGGTGCGCCGAAGCGGGTCCGTGGCAGGCCTCGCAGCCGACCGCCATCTCGGCCCAGCGCGTGCGGTAGCGGTCGGACTGGAGATCGTAGTTCTTCACCAGCCCGGTCGAATGGCAGGACGCGCACATGAAGTTCCAGTTCTGCTCGCGGCCGCTCCAGTGCACCGGTTCGCCGGGCTTGGGCGGCGCGTCCGGGTAGAGGTGATACCAGCGCTGGCCGCCGTCCTCCCGGCGCCGTGTGTCCCACGCCACGCCGAGGGCCTGCAGGCGCCCACCGGGCAGCGCGACGAGGTATTGCTGCAGCGGATGCACGCCGAAGGTGTGGGTGACCTGGAAGTCCGCCTCACGCCCGTCCGCCCCGGCAGTGCGCACGTAGAAGGCCTCGCCCTTGCGGAAGAAGCGCGTGGTCTGGCCGTGGTGGCTGACGCGCACATCGCGGAAGTCGCCGAGCACCGTGGCCGGGCTGGCGACCTGCATCGACTGGGCGTGGTGGGACGCCCGCCAGCGCCGGGCCTCGTCGGCATGGCAATCGGCACAGGCGGCGCTACCGACGTAGCGCGCTGCATCGCCGGCCGGCGCCAGGGCCGGAGCGGCGAGCAGGAACATCAGGAAGACGATGCGCCACCACCCGCCGCAAGACGGGCGATGGCGGCTGGCAGCAGCTTTCAGCGCAATTCCACCTCGACTTTGCCGAGGATGCCGGTGAAGGAGAACGGCACCTTATAGTCCGAACTCACCGGCGAGCCAAGGTCGGCACCGATGTCGAGGGACTCGTAGGGGCCATAGACGATCTTGGCGATGCGCCCTTCGCCGACCTGCTCGCCATTCACGAACAGTTTGCCGACGCCGGGCACCGCCACCGGCGGCTGGCCCTGCTGCACGGTAGCCGGCGGCGGCGTGGCGCTGTCCGGCGTGAAGCTGAAGGCGACCTGCAGCTTGCCCTTCGGCAGCGGCCGCGACGACACGATGTGGCCACTGCGATGGCCGTGGGCGTTGGCCTCATAGACCAGCCGGCCATCCTTCACGAACAGGCTGAAGCCGCCCCAGCGGCCGCCGTCGGCGATCAGCACGCCGTCGCCGCCGCGGGCCGGCAACTCGATGTCGGCGGTGATGCGGTGGGCACGCCGCGTCACGTCCGGCCCGACCCGCGACGGGATGCGGGTGACGCCGGCCCGGTAGGTAAACAGCGTGCGGCCAGCGGCCGGGTTGGGACGACCGACACCAACCTCCGGCGTCAGCGGATAGACGTCGTTGCGCCAGGCTTCCTTGTCGAAGGTGGCGACCAACTCGGCCAGCTTGTCCGGGTTGGCGGCAGCCACGTCGTGGGCCTGGCTGTAGTCCGCGTTCAGGTTGTAGAGCTGCCACTGGCGCTGGCCGAAGGGCGCCTGGTTGAGCACCGCGTTGCCGCGCGGCGTCACGTTACGGCTGCCTGCCCACCAGCCGTCCTTGTAGATGCCGCGGGTGCCGCTCATCTCGAAGTACTGCAGCGTGCGCGGCGAAGCGGCTTTGGCATTGTCGAAGCTATACACCAGGCTGCGCCCTTCCAGCGGGACTTGCTGGATGCCCTCGACCTTGTCCGGGAAGCTGATGCCGGCCAACTCGTAGATCGTTGGCGCAATGTCGGTGACGTGGCTGAACTGGCTGCGCACCACGCCCTTGTCGCGCAGGCCCTTGGGCCACGACACCACCAGCGGGTTGCGGGTGCCGCCCAGATAGGACGGGATGCCCTTGCCGTACTGGAAAGGCGTGTTGTCAGCCCAGCCCCAGGCGGAACCGTAAAGGTTGTCGAAACGCTCGGAACCCAGCGCGTCGATGTCCTTCAGGCGTTCCTCCAGGCTCGCCGGCAGGCCGTTCGGCCCGGTGGCATCGCGGCCGAGCAGCGGCGAACTGACCTCGGCGCCGTTGTCACCGACGATGTAGAACACCACCGTGTTGTCGGACTTGCCCTGCGCGCGGATCTCGGCCAGCAAGCGGCCGACCTGGAAGTCGGTGTAGGCCAGGTAGGCGGCGGAGATTTCGGCCTCCCGCGCCAGCAGGCGGCGCTGCTCGGCGGGCAGGGAATCCCAGGCCGGCAGCTCGGGCGGGCGTGGGGTCAGCTCCGCATTGGCGGGGATCACGCCGAGCTTCTTCTGGCGGGCGAAGGTCTCCTCGCGCAGCTTGTCCCAGCCCTGGTCGAACCTGCCCTTGTACTTGGCGATCCACTCTTGCGGCACGTGGTGCGGCCAGTGGGTGCCACCAGGGGCGAACCACACGAAGAAGGGCTTGTCCGGATACACCGCGTCGTGAGTGCGCAACCAGCGGGTGGCGTCGTCGGCCAGGTCGGCGGTCAGGTGGTAGCCCTGCTCCGGCGTGGCCTTCGGCTCCACCGGCGTGGTGTTGCGGTACAGGCGCGGCTCCCACTGGTTGTCAGCACCGCCGTGGAAACCGTAGAAATACTCGAAGCCGAGACTGGTCGGCCAGTGGTCGAAGGGGCCGGCCGGCGTGATTTCCCATTCCGGCGTGTTGTGCCACTTGCCGTAGGCGGCGGTGCTGTAGCCGTTCTGGCGCAGCACCTCGGCGAGGGACACGGTGTCCTTGGCCCACACCGAGTTGTAGCCGGGGAAGCCCGACGAGGAGTTGGCCACGGTGCCGAAGCCTACCTCGTGGTGGTTGCGCCCGGTGAGGAGCGCTGCGCGGGTCGGCGAGCACAGGCTGGTGACGTGGAACTGGTTGTAGCTGAGGCCGTTGCGGGCCAGGTCCTGCAGCGCCGGCGTGTCGGCCACGCCGCCGAAGGTGGACGCGGCGCTGAAGCCGACGTCGTCGAGCAGCACGACCACCACATTGGGCGCGCCCTTCGGCGCCTGTACCTGCTTCGGCCAGGCCGGCACCGACTTGTCGCGGGAGGGATCGATCTTGCCGGCGAAGGGCTCGGGCGGACGGGGCAGGACTTGCTGGGCGCCGGCGCCGCCAGCGGCGGCCAGGCCAAGGGCCAGCGCCGCCGAACGGCCCAGCCAGACATAGATGCGTTTCTTCATTGTTGTTCCTGTGCGGTCTTCTTCTGTAGATGTCTCCCGGCCGGGCTCCCTGTGGGGGCTTGGCTCCTGTGGGGGCTTGGCTCCTGTGGGG
>JAFEDK010000029.1:0-17091 GCA_018241665.1 Pseudomonadota bacterium | reverse complement strand
TGTGGGGCTTGGCTCCTGTGGGGGCGAATTCATTCGCCCTCCGCGCGTGGATGAACCACCGTGGGCGAATGAATTCGCCCCCACAGATCGCCTTCCCCCACAGATCGCCTTCCCCCACAGATCGCCTTCCCCCACAGATCGCCTTCCCCCAACAGATCACCGTGCCCCACGAATCGCCCCACTCACAAGCGGCCGCGGGGAGGCGCGGGCCGGAAACGAACCGGATTGCGACGCACGGCCCGTGCCAGGACAGCTGCACGGGCACGCCATCCGCCGGAATACCGGGGCTCTGCTGGCGCATGCCGTCCACACCCCCAAATGCCCGACCCCATCCACTGCTGAAAACCCAACTTCTCCGCTGGCTGGCTGCTGATTTCTGCGCAAACCTCGAGCCCCAGATTGGGCATTCCCCCGCGCGGACACAGGGTTTTGCTCCATGGCCCGGAATTTGCCCGGTATCGGGGTTTGTTCCAGCCCGGCCCCGGCGCGCTTGCGCAACCCTGCCCCGCACAGCCGGCCCCAGAATTCCCGATGTGGATCGTCAATATCGCCCTTCGGCGCCCCTATACCTTCCTGGTCATGGCGCTGCTCATCCTGCTGTCCATGCCCTATGTGCTGAAGAAGATGTCCGTGGACATCTTCCCGGACATCGACATCCCGGTCGTGGCCATGCTTTACAGCTACAACGGCCTGCCCGCGCCGGAGATCTATAGCCGCATCAGCCGCAACGCCGAGCGGGCGATGACCCAGTCGGTGGACAACATCGAGCACACCGAGTCCCTGTCGGTGGCTGGCGCATCGATCATCAAGGTGTTCTTCCAGCCCGGCACCGACATCGGCACCGCGCTGGCCCAGGTCCAGTCCGCCGCCAACTCGGCCTACCGCTCGATGCCGGTCGGCATCGCGCCGCCGCAGGTGGTGCAGTACTCGGCCACCGACCTGCCGCTGCTGCAGGTCGGCGTATCCAGCGCCACGGTGCCGGAAACCGAGGTCGGCGAACTGACCAACGACGTGGTGCGCAACAACCTGCGCACCAAGAAAGGCGTCGAGCTGACCGCCCCCTTCGGCGCCCGCAACCGCCAGATATCGGTAGACATCGACACCAACGCGCTCTTGGCCCGCGGCCTCACGCCGGCCGATGTCAGCGAGGCCATCGGCAACCAGACCCTCACGCTGCCCACCGGCACCATCAAGATCGGCGAGCGGGAATACGACGTGGCCCTCAACGGCTCGGTGGCCACGATCGCCAAGATCGGCGACATCCCGGTCAAGACCGTCGCCGGCAAGACCATCCATGTGCGCGACGTGGCCAGCGTGCGCGACGGCGCCGGCCCGCTGCAGACCATCGTGCGCCACAACGGCGAGCGCGGCATCCTGACCTCGGTGTTCAAGGTCGGCGGCGTGTCCACGCTGGAAGTGGTGGACCAGGTGCGCGCCGAGATCCCGCGCATCCTCGACAAGCTGCCCGAGGACATGAAGCTGACGCTGATGTTCGACCAGTCCCTGTTCGTGCGGGCGGCCATCGGCAACGTGCTGCACGAGGCGCTGATCGCCGCCTCGCTGACCGCCGCGATGATCCTGCTGTTCCTCGGCAACTGGCGCAGCACCTGCATCATCGCGGTGTCCATCCCGCTGTCGATCTGCTGCTCGCTGGTGGTGCTGTACCTGCTCGGCGAGAGCCTCAACCTGATGACCCTCGGCGGCCTGGCGCTGGCGGTGGGCATCCTGGTGGACGACGCCACCGTCGAGATCGAGAACATCGAGCGCCAGATGGGCCTCGGCAAGAATCCGCACCAGGCCATCCTCGACGGCGCGCAGGAGATCGCCGTGCCGGCCTTCGTATCCACGCTGTGCATCTGCATCGTCTTCGTGCCGATGTTCTTCCTCACCGGCGTGGCCCGCTCGCTGTTCGTGCCGCTGGCCGAGGCGGTGGTCTTCGCGATGCTGGCCTCCTACCTGCTGTCGCGGACCCTGGTGCCGACGCTGGTGATGTACATGATGGCCAGCCAGCACGGCGTCCACCGCCCGGCGCCGGCCGCCGGCTTCGCCGCGCTGTGCCACCGCATCCACATCGGCTTCGAAAACGGCTTCAGCCGCCTGCGCGAGCACTACACGGTGCTGCTGGCCGCCCTCTTACGCCAGCGCCGCCGCTTCGGCAGCGCCTTCGCCGGCCTATGCCTGCTGTCCCTGGGCCTGGTGCCGCTGCTCGGGCAAGACCTCTTCCCGGCGGTGGATGCCGGCCAGCTGCGCCTGCACGTCCGCGCCCCATCCGGCACTCGCCTGGAGGAGATGCCCCACCTGATAGACAAGGTCGAGGCGGTGATCCGCGAAACGATCCCGGCCGACGAACTGGGCGACATCCTGGACATCGTCGGCGGCCCCTACTCCACCCGCAACACCCTGTTCGGCAACTCCGGCACCACCGAGACCGCCGACACCGAGATCATGGTGTCCCTCAAGCCGGGCCACGGCCCCAGCGGCGAGTACATGGCCCACCTGCGCACGCAGCTGGCCGAACGCTTCCCCGGCGTGGAGTTCTTCTTCCAGCCCGCCGACCTGGTCAGCCAGACCCTCAACTTCGGCACGCCGGCACCGATCGACATCCAGTTCATCGGCGGCAAGCCGGCCGACGTGATCCCGCTGGCGGTGGAACTCAACAAGCGCCTGCGCGCCATTCCCGGCATCGTCGATGCCCACGTCTATCAGCGCTGGAGCAAGCCGGCACTGGCCCTGGACATGGACCGGGTGCGCCTGCAGCAGCTCGGCCTGGCCGCCAAGGACGTGGCCCAGAACGTGATGGTGTCCCTGTCCGGCAGCATGCAGGCGGCCCCCGCCTACTGGCTCAACCCGAGCAACAACAACCTGTACACCATCGGCGTGCGCACGCCGGAAACCGCCCTCGACAGCCTCGACAGCCTGCTGCGCACGCCGGTCGGCGCCAGCGAGGACGGCGCCCAGCTGCTCGGCAACGTGGTCGGACTGTCGCGTCAGGCGCTGGCGCCGATGCTCACCAGCTACAACACCAACCCGATCTTCAACCTCTATGCCAACGTGGAAGGCCGCGACCTGGGCAGCGTCAGCCGCGACATCGCGGTGGTCCTCGACGACATCCGCAGCAGGCTGCCGCGGGGTGTGGACCTGGTGATGCGCGGCCAGGTGGAGACCCTGCACGACTCCTTCATCGGCCTGGCCACCGGCCTGGCGGTGGCGATCGTGCTGGTCTACCTGCTGCTGGTGGTGAACTTCCAGTCGTGGATCGACCCGCTGATCATCGTCAGCGCGCTGCCGGCGGCGCTGGCCGGCATTGCCTGGCTGCTGTTCCTGTCCGGCACCACCCTCAGCGTGCCGGCGCTGACCGGCACCATCATGACGATGGGGGTCGCCACCGCCAACTCGATCCTGCTGGTGTCCTTCGCCCGCACCCGCCTCGCCGAAGGCGTGCCGCCCGTCAGCGCGGCGCTGGAAGCCGCCTCCACCCGCCTGCGCCCGGTGCTGATGACGGCCTTCGCGATGATCGTCGGCATGCTGCCGATGGCCCTCGGCCTCGGCGAAGGCGCCGAGCAGAACGCCCCGCTGGGCCGCGCGGTGATCGGCGGGCTGGCCTTCGCCACCGCCTCCACGCTGCTCTTCGTTCCCCTCGTCTTCGCCGCCGTCCATCTGCGGCTGGAGCGCCGCGGGCCGCGCCACCAACTGGCCCCCGCCTGACCGAACCGGACTCGCCCCATGTCAGACCTCAACCCGTCCCCGCCCCTCGCCAGCCACACCGGTGGCAAGACCCTGCGCTACGCGCGCCTCGCCGGCCTCGGCCTGGTCGGCCTGCTGCTCGCCGGCGGCGCCCTGCGCTTCGCCTTCGAGCACCAGCAAGCCCGTGCCCTCGAACAACGCACCACCGACAGCCTGCTGCGCACGGTATCCACCATCGTCGCCCGCCCCGGCGACAGCCAGCGCAGCGTCGCGCTGCCGGCCACCCTGCAGGGCCGCAGCGAGATCAGCGTGATCGCCCGCAGCGGCGGCTACCTGGCGGCCTGGCACAAGACCATCGGCGAGCGTGTGAAGAAGGGCGAGCTGCTGGCCACCATCGAAGCCCCGGAGCAGGACCAGGAACTGGAGCAAGCCCGCGCCAGCCGCGAACAGGTCAAGGCCCGCGTGGACCTGACCCGCGACACCCTGAAACGCTGGGAACACCTGGCCAGCCTCGACAGCGTGGCCCGCCAGGACCTGGACGAGAAACGCAGCGCCGCCGCCCAGGCCCGCGCCGACCTGGCCGCGGTGGAGGCCAACGTGCGCCGGCTTGAACAGCTCAAGCAGTTCCGCCGCATCGTTGCCCCCTTCGACGGCGTGGTGACCCGCCGCAGCGTGGAGGTCGGCGACCTGATCGCCGCCAACGGCAAGGAGCTTTTCGCCCTCGCCCAGACCGACCCGCTGCGCCTGACCCTGTGGATCCCCCAGGTGTACGCCAGCGAGATCGCCCCCGGCCAGGAAGTGACGCTGCGCATCCCCGAAAACCCGGGCAGGAAATTCACCGCCAGAGTCGCCCACGCCGCCGGCGCCCTCGATCCGGTGACCCGCACCCGCCAGGTGGAACTCGAGCTGCCCAACCCCGACGGCAAGCTGCTGCCTGGCACCTACGGCGAGGTGACGTTCAGTCTGACGAGCAGCGTCAAGGCGCTGCTGGTGCCGACCAACGTACTGGTCACCGGCCAGGACGGCACCCGCGTGGTGAGCATCGGCCAGGACAACACGGTCAGCTTCCGCAAGGTCACCCTCGGCCGCGACCTCGGCAAGGAAATCGAGATCATCGACGGCATCGCGGCCGGCACGGTGCTGGTCAGCAGCCCGTCCGACCTGCTCGCCGACGGCGAGACCGTGCGCCCCAAGGCCTTGCCTGAGAAAGCCCGCAAGGGTGGCCCCGGCGACAAGCCGGCCACGCCGAAGACCGCCGCCACCGACACCCCCAACTCACCCCAAGCCCCCCGGCCCGCCTCCAAGGGCTGACCCACCGGAGAACACGCATGACCCGCCAGCTCACCCTCATCCTCGCCACCGCCGGCCTCGCCGTCACCCTGCCCGCCCACGCCGGCAAGATCGACAACGGCAGCTGGACCCACGCCTGCGGCCCGCGCCCGGCGGAAGTCAGCCTCGACCTGAAGAACCCCGACGCCTTCAACAAGAGCGTCGGCACGGTGAACACCTATCGCCAGACCCAGCGCGCCTGGCTCGATTGCCTGCAGAAGGAAGGCAATACCGACATCCAGGCCACCAGCCAGATCATCAGCCAGTTCATCAACGCCGAAGCCCAGGCCGCCAAGCAGGCCAACGACAAGATCGCCGCCGACGCGAAAGCGGCAGAGGCCAAGTTCGGGAACGGGAAGTAGGACGCGACGCCACCGGATTGCGCTTTATTCGCAGTGGCGCAAACCCGCACTAATCTCAAAACCGCATAAGCTCAGGCGCATTTCAGCTCATAAGCATCGAAAAATATAATGGTTCAGCCACGCGCCTGAGCTTTCTACAGTACAGCTTTCCTTTATCGGACAGGCCGGTTCCGACCGGCCCCAGACATCATGGAAGCAGTACTGAACACCCCCGCCGCCGAGGTACGCGCCCAATCCTTCGAGATCCGCCCCTTCGACGGCGCGGTCGGGGCCGAAGTCATCGGCCTCGACCTCGCCCAGCCGGTCGGCGACGCGGATTTCCGACGCATCCACCAGGCCCATCTCGCACATCATGTGCTGGTCTTCCGCAACCAGCGCATCACGCCAGCCCAGCAGGTGGACTTCAGCCGCCGCTTCGGCCCGCTGCAGATCCACGTGCTGCACCAGTTCGCGCTGCCCGACCACCCGGAAGTGCTGATCGTCTCCAACATCCGCGAGAACGGCCAGCCCATCGGCCTCGGCGACGCAGGCCATTTCTGGCACTCCGACATCTCCTACGTGGACAAGCCCAGTCTCGGCTCCTTCCTGCATGCTCAGGAGCTGCCGGCCGAAGGCGGCGACACCCTGTTCGCCAACCAGCACAGCGCCTACGACGCGCTATCCGCCGAGCTGCGCAAGGCCATCGCCCCGCTGCGCGCCGAGCACAGCTACCTGGCCAAGTACGAGGAGCTGCGCAGCCGCAGCCCATGGCGCCCCAAGCTGAGCCAGGAACAGATCGATCAGGTGAAGCCGGTGGTCCATCCGGTGGTGCGCACCCACCCGGAAACCGGCCGCAAGGCGCTGTTCGTCGGCGAGCACTTCACGACCCGCATCGTGGATGTGCCCGAGGACGAGAGCCGCCAGATCCTCGCCGAGTTGTTCGAGCTCAGCACCCGCCCGGAGCACGTCTATCGCCACGCCTGGCAGCCCCACGACATGGTCTTCTGGGACAACCGTTCGGTGATGCACGTCGCCGCCGGCACCCCCGACCACCTGCGCCGCAAGCTGTTCCGCACGACCATCGAAGGCGACGCGCCGTTCTGAATCCCGGAAAAAACAGAGAGAAACCATGAAGACCCTGACCCGCAAGACCATCGCCCTGCTCGGCGGCCTCGGCCTGCTGGCGGCCAGTTGGACCGCCCACGCCGAAGGACAGATCCGCGTCGCCCAGCAGTTCGGCATCTCCTACCTGATCCTCGACGTGGTCCATGACCAGAAGCTGATCGAGAAGCATGGCAAGGCCCAGGGCCTCGACATCAAGGTGGAATGGACGCAGATCTCCGGCGCTACCGCGATGAACGAAGCCCTGCTGTCCGGCAGCCTGGACATCGTGTCGGCTGGCGTGCCGCCGATGCTCGCCCTGTGGGACCGCACCAAGGGCAAGCAGAACGTGAAGGCGGTCGCCGCCCTCGGCAGCCTGCCCAACTACCTGTTGAGCAGCAACCCGAACGTCAAGACCATCAAGGACTTCGGCGACAAGGACCGCATCGCCGTGCCGGCGGCGGGTACCAGCTTCCAGTCCCGCGTGCTGCAGATCGAGACCGCCAAAGTCTTCGGCAAGGACAACTACAAGCGCTTCGACACCATCTCGGTGAGCCTGGCCCACCCGGACGCCACCGCTGCGCTGGTGGCCGGCGGCTCGGAGATCAACGCCCACTTCTCCAGTGCGCCGTTCTACTACCAGGCGCTGGAAGCCAACAAGAACGTGCACAAGGTGCTCAGCTCCTACGACGTGCTCGGCGGGCCGGCCACCTTCAATGTGCTGTACACCACGCAGAAGTTCCACGACGAGAACCCCAAGACCTACAAGGCCTTCTACGCCGCCCTCGACGAGGCCGCCAAGCTGGTCAAGGCCGACAAGGCCAAGGCCGCCGAGATCTTCATCCGCGTACAGAAATCGAAGCTGGCGCCGGAACTGGTGCGCAAGATCATCGAGGATCCGGAGAACACCTACACCATCCAGCCCCAGCGCAGCCAGGCCTATGCCGAGGAGCTCTACAAGCTGGGTGTCCTGAAGAACCGCCCCGCCTCCTGGAAGGACTACTTCTTCCAGGAAGCCTACGCGCAGCCCGGCAGCTGAGGCCCCCCGTCATGTCCACCGTCACCCCCCTCAACGCCTTCCCGCCCGAACCCCCTGCAACACCGCTGCTGGCGGTGGACAAGCTGAGTCTCGAATACCGCACGCCGGGCCGTGTGGTGCGCGCCACCCACGAAGTCAGCTTCGACGTGCATGCCGGCGACCGCTTCGTGCTGCTCGGCGCCTCGGGCTGCGGCAAGTCCAGCCTGCTGAAGGCAGTGGCCGGCTTCCTGCCGCCCAGCGACGGCGAGATCCGCCTCGACGGGCGGCCGGTCAGCGGCCCCGGCCCGGACCGCATCGTGGTCTTCCAGGAATTCGACCAGCTGCCGCCGTGGAAGACCGTCAAGGACAACGTGATCTTCCCGCTGCGCGCCACCGGCACCCTGGGCCGCAAGGAGGCCGCCGAGCGGGCACTGCACTACCTCGACAAGGTCGGCCTGGCGGCCTTCGCCGACGCCTACCCGCACACCCTGTCCGGCGGCATGAAGCAGCGCGTCGCCATCGCCCGCGCGCTGGCCATGCAGCCGCGGGTTCTGCTGATGGACGAACCCTTCGCCGCCCTCGACGCGCTGACCCGCCGCAAGATGCAGGAGGAACTGCTGGCCCTGTGGGACGAGGTCCGCTTCACGCTGCTGTTCGTCACCCATTCCATCGAGGAAGCGCTGGTGGTCGGCAACCGCATCGGCCTGCTGTCGCCACACCCCGGCCGCATGCGCGCCGAGATCAACAGCCACCACTACGGCCTGCACAGCCTTGGCGGCGCCGACTTCCAGGCCAGCGCCCAGCGCATCCACCGCTTGCTGTTCGATGAGGAACCGGGCCGCATCACCGCCGACGTGACGCCCCACAACCTGAAGAGATTTGCATGACCGCCCTCCACGCCCCGATCCGGCCGGAATACGAACACCAGCTGGAACCGCTCACCCACGTCAGCCTGGAACGCCGGCTGCCACTCGCCACGCGCCTGTGGGAACAGGCCTGGCTGCGCAAGACCCTGCTCCTCGCGCTGCTGGCGCTGGCCTGGGAAATCATCGCCCGCGAGCAGGACAACGAGCTGCTGCTGCCGACCTTTCTCGCCACCGCCAGCGCGCTGGTGGAAGGCCTGGCCTCCGGCGAACTGCTCGAACGCACCGCGCTGTCCCTCGAGGTACTGCTGCAGGGCTACATCGGCGGCGTGCTGGCGGCCTTCGTGCTCACCGCGCTGGCGGTCAGCACGCGCCTTGGCCGCGACCTGCTGTCCACGCTGACGACCATGTTCAACCCGCTGCCGGCCATCGCGCTGTTGCCCATCGCGCTGCTGTGGTTCGGCATCGGCCACGGCAGCCTGGTTTTCGTGCTGCTGCATTCGGTGCTGTGGCCTCTGGCCCTCAACACCTACGCGGGCTTCCAGGGCGTGCCGCAGACCCTGCAGATGGCCGGCCGCAACTACGGCCTGCGCGGCGTGCGCTACGTGCTGCAGATCCTCGTGCCGGCGGCGCTGCCGTCGATCCTGTCCGGCCTGAAGATCGGCTGGGCCTTTGCGTGGCGCACGCTGATCGCCGCCGAGCTGGTCTTCGGCGCCTCGTCCGGCAAGGGCGGGCTGGGCTGGTACATCTTCCAGAACCGCAACGAGCTGTTCACCGACCGGGTCTTCGCCGGGCTGGCACTGGTGGTCATCATCGGCCTGATCGTCGAGAACCTCGGCTTCAACACCCTGGAGCGTGTCACCGTGCGGCGCTGGGGCCTGCTACGCTGAAAGCGTCGATCGCTTCCGGAATACCCATGCCCGACGATCTCGCCCCCCTGCTGGCCGAACTCCGCCGCACCGCCGTCGAACGGGACAGGCGCGGCGGCCACCCGGCCGAAGAGAAGGCCCTGCTACAAGCGGCCGGCCTGCTGCGCCTGTCCATCCCGAAGATAGACGGCGGCGACGAACGTCCGTGGCCGGAGATCTTCGCGCTGGTGCGCCGCGTCGCTACCGTGGACAGCGCGCTGGCCCACCTGCTGGCCTTCCACCATCTGCAGGTCGCCACGCTGCGCATCTACGGCGGCGAGGCCCAGCAGCGACGCTGGCTCGGTCGTACCATTGCCGAAGGCGGCTGGTGGGGCAATGCGATGAATCCCCTCGACCCGGGACTCACCGCCAGCGACCACCCGGACGGCTACCTGCTCGACGGTACCAAGGGCTTCTGCTCCGGCGCCCGCGGCTCGCGTTACCTGACCCTCACCGCTCAGCATCCGGCCGGCGGTGCCTTCGTGATTGGCGTCGTCGATACCGACCAGACGGGCATCGTCGTCAACGACGACTGGGATCCGATCGGCCAGCGCCAGACCGACAGCGGCTCGGTGAGCTTCCGCCAGGTGCTGCTGCGCCGGGAGGACGTGCTGCGTCCCCACGGCGCCGTCCTCAGCCCCTTCCATACCCTGCGCAACTGCTTCGGCCAGCTGATCCTCGCCAACTTGTACCTGGGCATCGCCATCGGCGCCCGTGACGAGGCACGGGAGTTCGCTCACCAGCGGGCCCGCCCATGGATCGCCGCCAACGTGCAAGAGGCCACCGAAGACCCCTACACGCTGCACCGCTTCGGCGAGATCCACGTGCAGATCGCCGCCGCCGACGCACTGGCCGAGCGGGCCGCAACGGCCATCCAGACCTCGTTCGAACGCGGCCCGGCGCTGACCGAGAGGGAGCGGGCGGAAACCGCCGCAGCGATCGCCGAAGCCAAGGTCATCGCCCACCGGGCCGGCCTGTTCGCCAGCCAGGAACTCTTCGAGGTGGTCGGCGCCCGCGGCACCCGCGCCAGCCTTGGCTACGACCGTTTCTGGCGCAACGTGCGCACCCACACCCTTCACGACCCCATCGACTACAAGCTGGCGATGCTCGGCCGCTGGTCCCTCAACGGGGAATACCCGCCGCCGAATATGTACACCTGATGAACCAACACCTGGCCGACCGGTCCATAGGGCACATCACAACCCATGAGGATGGCATGAAAGATTTGCTCAAGAACAACCGCGGGTTCCTGCTCTTCCTGATCTGCTTCGGCGTCTTCCGATCCGCGATCGCCGACTGGAACCCGATCCCGTCGGGCTCCATGCACCCGACGCTGCTCGAAGGCGACGTGGTACTGGTCAACCGCCTGGCCTACGACGCCAAGCTGCCCCTCACCGACATCACCGTCGCCCACCTGGGCGACCCGGCCCGCGGCGACGTGGTGACCTTCAAGTCGCCCAGGGACGGCACGCTGCTGATCAAGCGTATCGTCGGCCTGCCCGGCGACACGGTGGCGATGCGCGACGGCGCGCTGACCATCAACGGCGAAGCCGCCCGCTACGACGTCGTCGGCGTCGCCGCCGAGCCCATAGGCCAGGGCAACGAGATCGATGCGATCCGCGCCACCGAGACGGTCGCCAGCGCCCGACGCACCGTCCAGTACCTGCCGAATGCGCAGATGCTGCGCAACTTCAACCCGGTCACCATCCCGCCCGGCCAGTACCTGATGCTCGGCGACAACCGCGACAACAGCGCCGACTCCCGCGTGATCGGCCTCGTCCCCCGCCAGCTGCTGGTCGGCAAGGCCCACCACATCCTCGTCTCGGCCGACATCCTGGGCAACTGGCTGCCGCGCCTCGAGCGCATCGCCCAAGCCCTGTAAAGAGCGCCCCAACTTACGCTGTGGCTGCTGTGGCTGCTGTGGCTGCTGTGGCTGCTGTGGCTGCTGTGGCTGCTGTGGCTGCTGTGGCTGCTGGGGGGGCGAATTCATTCGCCCTTCATGGCTTGTCGGCATCCAAGGGCGAATGAATTCGCCCCCACAGTTTCTTTACCTGACTGTCCTCCCCCTCATCCAACCTCCCGATAAACAAGCAGACAGGAGAACGCGTGCTCAGCAAATTCATCGGAGGCTTCCGCCGCGAATGGACGACCATCCTGCTGGTCTATTTCTGCTTCGGCGCCAGTTCCATCACGGGCATCGCCGAAGTCTTCTTCCAGAAGGAAACCCTTCAGCTGTCCCCGGTCGAGGTCAGCAGCATCGGCTTCTGGTTGCTCCTGCCCTGGTCCATGAAGATGGTGGTCGGCACGGCCGCCGACGTTCATCCCCTGTTCGGCAGTCGCCGCACTGCCTGGCTGCTGATCGGATGCGCGGCCAGCTTCGCCGGGTACGTGGCGCTGGCCACGGTAGTGGCCGACAAGGACAGCTATCTGATCGCCACGCTGCTGACGGTGATCGGCTTCATGATCCAGGACGTGATCGCCGACGCACTGAGCGTCGAGGTGGCGCAGGGTGAGGAGGAACGGAACCAGATCCAGACCCTCGGCCGCGCTGCGGTACTGCTCGGGGCTATCAGCGTGGGCTACCTGTCCGGCGTGCTGGCCGGCGCCATCGGCCCACGCAAGGTCTATGCACTGGCCAGCCTGCTGCCGCTGCTGGTCGTCGCCAGCCTGCCCCTCCTGCGGCGCAGCCGGCAACGCCGTGCGGCGGCCCCTGCGACGGCTCCGGACGCCAGCCAGGATGTGCTGGGGGGTGGCAAGGCACGCATGGTGATCCTGGTCGGACTGACCTACGCGGTCAGCGGCGTGGCCCTCAAGCTGCTGGCCGTGCCCTTCGCCCAGGAGATCGTGCTGCTCGTTTCCCTGGTGCTGATCGGCCTGGTCCTGGCGCGCATCGGCATCTCGAGGGAAATCGCCGTCGCCGCGGCCGTCATCTTTTTGTTCCGCGCCACGCCGGACGTCGGCCAGGGCTACAGCTACTGGGCCATCGACAAGCTGGGCTTCGACCAGGAATTCCTCGGTGTGCTGGCCCAGGTCAGCTCCATCCTGAGCCTGATCGGCCTGCTCGTTTTCCGGAAGTACATCGTCAGCAAACCGGTCAGCTTCACGCTGGCTTGGGTGACCATCGTCGGAACCCTTCTCTACCTGCCGAACATCGGGCTGTTCTACGGTATCCATGAATGGCTGGGGCTGTCGGCCCGCAGCTTTGCCGTCATCGACACCACGATCTCCGCGCCGCTGGGCCAACTGACCATGGTGCCAATGCTGATCCTCACCGCCCGTGCCGCGCCCAAAGGCGCTGAAGCGACGGTGTTCGCGGTGATGGCCTCGCTGATGAACCTGGCCCTGTCGGCCAGCCAGCTGTTCACCGGCTACCTGAACGAGGCCTTCCAGATCACCCAGCAGGATTACTCCAGGCTCGGGCTGCTGATGATCAGCGTGGCCCTGATCGGCC
This sequence comes from Pseudomonadota bacterium, assembly GCA_018241665.1. Classification (GTDB taxonomy): domain Bacteria; phylum Pseudomonadota; class Gammaproteobacteria; order Burkholderiales; family Rhodocyclaceae; genus Zoogloea. Next base: position 4,396 of record JAFEDK010000029.1, on the reverse strand, counting down.
TGTTGCCGCTACTCAGCCTGCCACGGCTGCGCAGGGTTGAAAGTGCGGGGGCGGGCGAGGCCAGGCCGGCCGTGCTTCAGCCGGCGTGACTGCCTCCGGCGCTCACCCCTGCAAGTACTGGGCGAACTTCTTGTCCTCGACGAGGATGTGGCTGGTGAGCCAGTTGCGCAGGTAGTGAGAGATCTCCTCACCCAGACTCGGCGTGAAGTTGTTGCGCAGCTTGTCGCGCAGCATGATGACCTCCTCCGCCATGCGCCGGTGGACTTCCTTGTGGGCTTCCAGGTGAGGGTAGCCGTTGCGTTCGAGCAGTCGCTCTTCCCGACCGAAATGGGACAGGGTGTAACCGACCAGCTCGTCGACGACGAACTCCACGGCGCTCTGGTCGTGGCAGTTGGCGTCGAGGGAGATCTGGTTGATGAGGGTCAGCAGCACGCTGTGATCGTGATCGACCACGGGGTCGTTGAGGCTCATCACCGCCGACCACTGGATGTCGCTGGCCCGCTCGCGGATCTCCAGCACTTTCTCGAGGGCCGCGACGACGCGCGGATCGAACTGGCTGCCCGCCGATTCGCGCATGTAGGCCTTGACCTTGTCCATCGGCCACGCCTGCTTGTAGGGGCGCTCGGACGACAGGGCATCGAAGACGTCCGCCACCGAGGTGATGCGGGCCGCTAGCGGAATCTGCTCGCCGGCCAGCTTGTAGGGATAGCCCTTGCCGTCCCAGCGCTCATGGTGGGAATAAGCGATTTCCGAGGCCAGCCGGAAATGCAGGCTTTCCGGCAACAGGCGGCTGGCCTTCTTCAGGATGCTGCCGCCATCCTCGGCATGGCGCTCGATCAGCGCCCGCTCGTCCGGATCGAGCTTGCCCTTCTTGAGCAGGATGCTGTCCGGCACACCGACCTTGCCGATGTCGTGCAGGATGCTGGCGGTGCCGAGGTGCGACAGGAAATCGGCCGTCAGTTCTTCGGCGGGATAGCCCACGCCGGCCAGTTCGCGGGCGATCTCGTGGGCCAGGCGCGCGACCCGCAGCACGTGCTCGCTGGTGTCGGTGTCACGGTATTCGGCAAGATCGGCCAGCGTGGACACCGCCACCTTCATGACGCTTTCCAGCTTGACCGTCGAACGCCGTTCCAATGTGATGTCGCGCACCTGCAGGAGCAGGGTGCCGCTGTCGGTGGAGCGCGCGATTACAAACAGGTGGCGGCCACGCTCGCCGACGATCTCCACCTGCAGTTCGCCGCCGCGGTGGGTCGCATCATGCAGGGCCGCCAGCCGGCGCCGCAGCTCGCCGCCCTGCCCGGCTCCCTGGGCCGCGATGCAGTCGAGGATCAGCGTGAGTGCGGAGCCATTCTTGAAAGGAGTGAGCCCGGGTGCCACAAGCGTGGCGAAGGGCGCATTCTGGTAGATCAGCCGGCATTCGGCATCGAAGATGGCCACCCCCTGATCGAGGAGGTCGAGGGCTTCAAGCGGGAAATTCATCAGGGACTCTGTCGGAAGTCATTGGGACGAAGGAGGTGCTCACAGGAGCACTCGCTCGCGGCAATCCACCGCAAGGAACATGGCGCATGGCGGATGGAGAGTGGCAAAGCAGTTCCCTCGGGTATCTGTCCGGCAGGACAAGTATTGGTTGGCATCCCCCGTCAATGACGAAAGGAAAATGACATCGGCGCATGATCCGTCATTCGTCATCGGAAGTCAGTGAAGAATGCACGCAAAGACCATTATATTTGCAGTGTTATTAATTCTTTTCGCATCCGCGCGACGGACTGGCGCTGCCGCCCCGGAGTCCGCCCACACGGCCCTTTTTGCACGTTGCGGCTTGCCTCTTGGCGCCGGGCAAGGCAGCCTTGCAGCAGTATCCGTTTCCGAAAACCCCATGAGCCCCCGCCCCAAGTCCGCTCCCCTCCAGGCCCGCCGCGAAAGGTGCCACTGATGCTGTGGCAGGCCATTGGCGCCGTGCGCGACCTGAAGCGCGTCCATGACATCGCGAGTGTCCTGATCCGCTACGGCTTCGGCGACGTCGTCCGGCGAATCGGCATGGCCCACGCGCTGGAACGTGCCGGCAAGGCCCTGCACTGGCGCGAACCCGAGGAGCTCGCCCATCTGGAACCCGCGGCTCGGGTCCGCCGGGCGCTGGAGGAACTGGGACCGAGCTTCATCAAGCTGGGGCAGATCCTGGCCACGCGGGTGGACCTGTTCCCCCCGGAGTGGATCGCCGAATTCAGCAAGCTGCAGGACGCAGCGCCAGCAGTCTCCTTTGCCGAGTTGCGCGCCCAGCTCACCGACGACCTGGGCGATGCGCCGGAATCGGTGTTCGCCGAACTCGACACCGAGCCCCTCGCCGCCGCATCCCTGGCCCAGGTTCACCGGGCACGCCTCGGCGACGGCAGCATGGTGGTGCTCAAGATCCGCCGGCCCGGCATCCGCCCGGTCATCGAGGCCGACCTGCGCCTGCTGGAGCGCCTGGCGGAAATCATCGAAGCCGAAGCGGCCGACCTGCGCCGCTATCGCCCCCGCGACATCGTCCGCCAGTTCACGCTGTCCCTGCGCCGCGAGCTGGACTTTGCCGCCGAGTGCCGCAATGCCGAACGTATCGCCGGGCAGTTCGTCGACCACCCGGAAATCGCGATTCCCCGTGTGCATTGGCAATGGTGTGGCGAGCGGCTGAACGTGCAGGACTACGTGGAAGGCATTTCCGGGCGGGACCTGGCGGCTGCCGACGCAGCCGGGCTGGACCGCCGGCTGCTGGCCCGCCGCGGCGCCGAGGCCGTGCTGAAGATGCTGCTGGAGGACGGCTTCTTCCATGCCGACCCGCATCCCGGCAACGTCTTCTACCTGACCGGCAACCGCATCGCCTTCATCGACTTCGGCATGGTTGGACGCCTCAGCGAGGAACGCCGCAGCCAGGTGGCGCGCCTGCTGCACGGGCTCGTCAGCCGGGACAGCGCCCTCGTCGCCGACGTGCTGCTCGACTGGAGCGACGACGATCAGCGCGATCCGGACGCCAGCCTCGCAACCCTGCGTGCCGAGATCGACACCTTCGTGGACCTGTACCACGGCGTACCGCTGCAGCAGCTCGACATCGGCGCGATGCTGTCGGACCTGCTCACCATCCTGCGCGAGCACGGCCTGTCCCTGCCCGCCGACCTGGCCCTGATGATCAAGGCCTTCATCACCCTCGAAGGCATGGGCCGCCAGCTCGATCCTGATTTCGACATCGCCGCCGAGGCCAGCCCTTTCCTGCGCCGCGTGCTGCTGGCCCATGCCGCGCCGGCGGCCTTTGCCAAGCGTGGCTGGCGCGCCGTGGCGGATGCGGTGGATCTGCTGGCCGGCCTGCCACGGGACCTGCGCCAGTTCCTGCGCGCCGCCCGCCGCGGCAAGCTGCAGGTCCAGGTCGAAGTGCTGCCGCTGCAACGCTTCGGTGGCCAGATCGACCGGGCGGCCAGCCGGCTGGCGCTGGCCGTGGTGATCGCCGCACTGATCGTCGGCTCGGCCATCGTCATGACCGTGGACAAAGCCCCTTCCCTCCCCGGCCTGCCCTCCTTCGGCCTGCTCGGTTTCATCTCAGCCCTGATCGGCGGGCTATGGCTGCTGGTGTCCATCTGGCGCAGCGGCGGCTCCGACCGGTGATGCCTTCCCCATGAACACAACAACGACAATCGCCTCCCCCCACCTCGCCCCCCGGCAAGACGTCCGGATCATCGCGCTGGTCAGCTTCGCCCACGGCGTTTCCCACTTCTTCCACCTCCTGCTGCCGCCGCTGTTCCCGTGGCTGATGCCGGAGTTCGGCCTGGACTTCGTCGGTATCGGCAGCACGATGACGGTCTTTTTCGTCGTTTCGGGCGTTGGCCAGGCCCTGGCCGGTCTCGCAGTCGATCGCTTCGGCCCGCTACGGGTACTGTGCGCCGGCGTCGCATGCTTCATCCTGGCCGGACTCGGACTGTCCCAGGCCAGCGGCCTCGGCGACCTGATCGCCGTGGCGGCCCTCGCCGGCCTCGGCAACAGCGTCTTCCACCCCTGCGACTTCACGATCCTCAACCGCAATGTGTCGCCATCGCGCCTCGGTCACGCCTTCTCCATGCATGGCCTGTCCGGCAACCTGGGCTGGGCCCTGGCGCCGGTCTTCCTGACCGGCATCGCGTCGATCGCCGGCTGGCGGGCCGCTGGCCTGAGTGCCGGCTTGCTGGCCATTCCGGCCCTCGCCCTGCTCCTCCTCGGGCGGCGCCATTTCGCGGACAGTACGCCGGTCACGCACACCGCCGGCGGCAAGGTGACGACGCTGGAGATCCTGAAAGTCGGCCCCGTATGGCTGTGCTTCGCCTTCTTCCTGCTACTCACGACAGCCTTCGGCGCCATCCAGAACTTCGCCACATGAATCGCCCCGGGTTTCCTAGAC
>JAFEDK010000028.1:63290-73154 GCA_018241665.1 Pseudomonadota bacterium | reverse complement strand
GAGAAGGCCGGACTTGCACGCGGGCTGCGCTACCACCTGGACGACCGGGTGCTGCTCCATGGCAACAAGACGGTGGTCTTCCGCTAGCCGATCCCACCTTCCGTGGGGGCGAATTCATTCGCCCGCGAAATTCGATCAACGACGTGGCCTGGCGCCACGCCCGGCGGGCAGATGAAGCCCCCACCCATACGGACACTTGAGGACTAAAAAATGCCCTGGCGTCTCCTGCGCTTCGCACTCAACAAAAAGCACCCGGAACCCCGGATGTTCACCTTCCACGAGAAGCTCAAGCCGAGCTACGACGTGGTCATCATCGGCGGCGGCGGACACGGCCTGTCGGCCGCCTACTACCTGGCCCGCGAACACGGCATCACCAATGTCTGCGTGCTCGAGAAGGGTTACATCGGGGGCGGCAACACCGGCCGCAACACGACCATCATCCGCTCCAACTACCTGACCCCAGAGGGCGTCCAGTTCTACGACGAGTCCGTGCGCCTGTGGCAGGACCTGTCGGAAGACTTCGACCTCAACCTGTTCTACGCCAACCGGGGCCACTTCACCCTCGCCCACACCGATTCGGCGCTGCGCACCATGCGCTGGCGCGCCGAGGTGAACAAGCACTACGGCGTCGCCTCCGAAGTGGTCGGGCCGGAAGTGGTGAAGGAAGCCGCGCCGATGATCGACATCACCTGCGCCGGCCACTCGCCGATCCTCGGCGCGCTGTACCACGCCCCCGGCTCGGTGGCGCGCCACGACGCGGTGGCCTGGGGCTACGGCCGCGGCGCCGACCAGCGCGGCGTCGAGATCCACCAGCAGACCGAAGTGCTGGGCATCGACGTGGAAGGCGGCAAGGTCAAGGGCGTGCGCACCAGCAAGGGCTACATCAGCACCGGCAAGGTGCTGTGTGCGGTGGCCGGCTCCACGCCGCGCATCCTCAAGATGGTGGACGTCAAGTCGCCGATCTACATCCACCCGCTGCAGGCGATGGTCAGCGAGCCGGTCAAGCCCTGGCTCGACCCGATCCTGGTGTCCGGCAGCCTGCACGTCTATATCAGCCAGTCGGCCCGCGGCGAGCTGGTGATGGGGGCCTCCCTCGACCCCTACGAGCTGCACGGCACCCGCTCCACGCTGGACTTCGTCGAAGGCCTCACCAGCCACATGCTGGAGATGTTCCCCTTCCTCTCCAACGTGAAGGTGATGCGTCAGTGGGCCGGCATGGCCGACATGACCCCCGACTTCGCGCCAGTGATGGGCAAGACCCCGGTGGACGGCTTCTACCTGGATTCCGGCTGGGGCACCTGGGGCTTCAAGGCCACGCCGGTGTGCGGCAAGACCATGGCCCACACCATCGCCACCGACACCGCCCACCCGCTGATCACCGGCTTCTCCCTCGACCGCTTCCGCAACTACGCCCTCACCGGCGAAAAGGGCGCGGCCTCGGTCGGCCACTGACCCGGCCCTGGAGAGAAAGGAAAACCGCCATGAAGATCATGACCTGCCCCCTCAACGGCCCGCGCCCGGTTTCGGAATTCCACTACTGGGGCGAAGTGCGCCCGATGCCCGACCCGGCCACCGCCAGCGATGACACCTGGGCCGACTACGTCTTCAACCGCAACGGCGCCCCCGGCCTGAAGAAGGAATGGTGGTGCCACACCCCCAGCAATACCTGGTTCATCGCCGAGCGGGACACCGAGAAGGACGTTGTGCTCAAGACCTATTTCTACGAGGGAGATCAATGATGCGTTTGCCCGCCACCCGCGGCGAGTGGATCGACCGCTCCCGCCCCGTCGAATTCAAGTTCGAAGGCCAGACCTATAAGGGCTATGCCGGCGACACCATCAGCTCCGCCCTGTGGGGCGCCGGTGTCCGCGTGCTCGGCCGCAGCTTCAAGTACCACCGCCCGCGCGGCGTGCTGTCCCTGGCCAACCATGACGTCAATGCGCTGCACCAGTCGGGCGGCACGCCCAACGTGCGCGCCGACGTCACGCCCCTCGTGGCCGGCATGGACCTGACCGCCGTCAATACCTTCGGCAGCCTGGCCGACGACAAGGGCCGCTTCCTCGGCAAGCTGTCCGCCGTGCTGCCGGTCGGCTTCTACTACAAGGCCTTCCACAGCAAGCGCCTGTTCCCGATGTGGGAGCGCATGTTCCGCGCCATGACCGGCCTCGGCAAGGTGGACCTGAAGAGCCCCCACAAGCGCACCCCCAAGGCCTACGACTTCTGCGACGTGCTGGTCATCGGCGCCGGCCCGTCCGGCCTGTCCGCCGCGCTGGCCGCCGCCGCCCAGGGCGCCGACGTGACGGTGGTGGACGAGAACGCCCAAGCCGGCGGCAGCGCCGGCTACCAGCTCGGCAACGACAACGGCCGCCGCCAGCAGCACGCCGACCTGCTCGACAAGGTTGCTGCCGAGCCGCGCATCCGCGTGCTCACCGGCACCTACGCCGCCGGCTACTACAAGGACCACTGGATTCCGCTGGTCAGCGCAGAGCGCATGCTCAAGATGCGCGCCGGCAGCGTGGTCGTCGCCAGCGGCGCCTTCGAGCAGCCCGCCGTTTTCCACAACAACGACCTGCCCGGCATCATGCTGGCCTCCGCCGCCCAGCGCCTGGCCTACCGCTACGGCGTCAAGCCGATGGACAAGGCGGTGGTGCTCACCGCCAACGCCGACGGCTACCGCGCCGCACTGGATCTGCTTGCCGTCGGCGGCAGCATCGCCGCGGTGGTGGACCTGCGCGCCAACCCCGGCAAGGCCGAACCGCTGGCCCACCTGCTGCGCCAGTCCGGCGTCGAGGTGCTGAGCGGCCACTGCATCGTCGAGGCCCGGCCCGGCGCCAACGGCCTGTGCGCCGGCGCCCGCATCGCCGCGCTGCGCGCCGACGGCACCCCCGCCACACAGACCCGCGACATCCCCTGCGACGGCATCCTGATGAGCACCGGCTGGGCCCCCGCCGCCAACCTGCTGTACCAGGCCACCACCCGCATGCGCTATGACCGGGCGGTGGAACAGTTCGTCCCCGACGTACTGCCCGACGGCGTGTTCGCCTGCGGCCGCGTCAATGGCGTCTTCGAGCTGGAACGCAAGCTCGCCGACGGTGCCCGCGCCGGCAGCCACGCCGCCGCCGCGGCCGGCTTCGGCAGCGCCAGCGGCGCCGCGCTGGCACCGGAAAGCGAGAGCCCCAGCCACCCGTGGCCGATCATCGACCACCCGGCCGGCAAGAACTTCGTCGATTTCGACGAAGACCTGCAGTTCAAGGACTTCTGCAACGCGGTGCAAGAAGGCTTCGACAACATCGAGCTGCTGAAGCGCTTCTCCACCAACGGCATGGGCCCCAGCCAGGGCAAGCACTCCAACATGAACGGGCTGCGCATCCTGGCCCGCCTGACCGGCAAGGAACCCCAGCAGGTCGGCACCACCACCGCGCGCCCCTTCTTCCACCCGGTGCCGATGTCCATCCTGGCTGGCCGCGGCTTCCACCCGGAGCGTCGCACCCCGCTGCACAGCCGCCACGACGCCCTCGGCGCCAAGTGGATGCCGGCCGGCGTATGGCAACGCCCGGAGTACTACCAGCTCGCCGGCAAGAGCCGCCTCGATTGCATCCGCGGTGAAGCCCTGGCGGTGCGCAACGGCGTCGGCCTGATCGACGTCGGCACCCTCGGCAAGCTGGAGGTCATCGGCCCGCAGGCCGCCGAGTTCCTGGAGCGCGTCTATACGTCCAACTACGCCAACCTCAAGGTCGGCATGACCCGCTACGCGGTGATGTGCGACGAGTCCGGCGTGGTCATCGACGACGGCGTGGTGGCCCGCCTGGCGGACGACCACTTCTACTTCACCACCACCACCTCCGGCGCGGCGACGATCTACCGCGAGCTGTCCCGCCTCAACACCATGTGGCGGCTCGACTGCGGCATCGTCAATCACACCGGCGCCTTCGCCGCGGTGAACCTGGCCGGACCGAAGTCCCGCGAGGTGCTGCGCAGCCTGACCGGCCTCGACCTGTCGGCCGCCGCCTTCCCCTATCTGGCGGTGCGCGAAGGCGAAGTGGCGGGCATCCCGGCGCGCCTGATGCGGGTCGGCTTCGTCGGCGAATGGGGCTACGAGATCCACGTGCCGGCCAGCCACGGCGGCGCCCTGTGGGACGCCCTGATGAAGGCCGGCGCCAGCCACGGCGTCCGCCCCTTCGGCGTGGAAGCCCAGCGCCTGCTGCGCCTGGAGAAGGGCCACATCATCATCAGCCAGGACACCGACGGCCTCACCACTCCGCTGGAAGTCGGCATGGAATGGGCGCTGAAGATGAACAAGCCCTTCTTCGTCGGCCAGCGCAGCCTCACCGCGGTCTCGCACAAGCCGCGCAAGCAGCAACTGGTGGGCATCAGCTTCCCGGCCAACCACGAAGGCCCGGTGCCGCTGGAGTGCAACCTGGTCATCGAGGGCGGCGACATCGCCGGCCGCGTCACCAGCATCGCCTGGAGCCCGACCCTCAAGCGCCACATCGGCCTCGCCTTCGTGCGCCCCGACCTGGCCAAGCCCGGCCACACCGTCAGCATCCGCCTCACCGGCGGCTCGATGGTCGAGGCCCAGGTCAGCGCCACCCCGTTCTACGACCCCGACAACCTCAAGCAGAAGGAGGCCGCGTGATGTCCGCCAACGCCCTCGCCGTGAGCCCGGTGGCCGAAATCGCCACCCTGCCCGACCCCGCCGCCCAGAAGGCTGCCGTCGCCAAGCTCGGCATCGCCGACCAGTCCCTCACGCCGCGCCACGGCTGCAAGGGCCCCGGCGCCGCCGCCTGGCTCGAAAGCCTCGGCCTGCCGATTCCGCCGCAGCCCAACAGCTGGCTGCCGGTGGACGGCGGCGGCCTGATCGCCCGCCTCGGCTTCACCGAGTTCCTGGTGGAAGGCCCGGCGACGCTGATCGCCCGCCTCGCCAGCACGCCGCGCAGCACCGGCGTCTATCCGGTACTGCGCCAGGACGTCGCGCTGCTGCTCGGCGGCGCCAGGCTCGACGAGCTGCTGCGCCAGACCTGCAACGTCAATTTCCGTCCCCTCGACCCGGCGGCCCGCCCGGTGGTGCTCACCTCGATGGTCGGTGTCGGCGTGACGGCGATTCCCGAGTTCCGCAACGGCCAGCCGGCAGTGCGCATCTGGTGCGACGGCAGCTACGGACATTACCTGTGGGAGACCTTGCTCGACATCGCCGTCGAGCTGGGCGGCGGCGCCGTAGCCCCCCACAGCTTCAACTGACCCCCCACGACCCCCACCCCTATCAGGAGAGCGGCAATGACGCCCACAGAAGCAAAGAAGTTTCTCGCGGACAACGACGTCAAGTATGTCCTTGCCCAGTTTGTCGACATCCACGGCACGGCCAAGACCAAGTCGGTCCCCGCTGCCCACTTCGAGAGCATCCTCACCAACGGCGCCGGCTTCGCAGGCTTCGCGGTGTGGGGCCTCGGCATCGAGCCCAACGGCCCGGACTACATGGCCATCGGTGACCTGGACACCCTCACCCTGGTGCCCTGGCAGCCCGGCTACGCCCGCATCGCCTGCGACGGCCACGTGAAGGGCGAGCCCTGGCCGCTGGACACCCGCGTGGTGCTCAAGAACCAGATCAAGCGTCTGGACGCCAAGGGCTACACCTTCTTCACCGGCCTCGAGCCCGAGTTCTCCCTGCTCAAGAAGGATGAAGCCGGCAACATCATCCCGACCGACCCGACCGACACGCTGCCCAAGCCCTGCTACGACTACAAGGGCCTGTCGCGCAACCGCCAGTTCCTCGAAACCCTCACCGACAGCCTGCGCGCGGTGGATGTGGACGTCTATCAGATCGACCACGAGGACGCCAACGGCCAGTTCGAGATCAACTACACCTACGCCGACTGCCTGACCTCCGCCGACCATTACCTGCTGTTCAAGATGGCCGCCTCGGAGATCGCCAACGACCTGGGCATGATCTGCTCCTTCATGCCCAAGCCCTTCGCCAACCGGCCCGGCAACGGCATGCACATCCACATGTCGCTCGGCGACGGCAAGACCAACCTGTTCGCCGACAAGACGGACAAGCACGGCCTCGGCCTGTCCAAGCTGGCCTACCAGTTCCTCGCCGGCATCCTGGCCCACGCCCCGGCGCTGGCCGCCATCTGCGCGCCGACGGTCAACAGCTACAAGCGCCTCGTCGTCGGCCGCTCCCTGACCGGCGCCACCTGGGCCCCGGCCTACATCAGCTACGGCGACAACAACCGCTCGTCGATGGTGCGCATCCCCCACGGCCGCCTCGAGCTGCGCCTGCCGGACGGCGCCTGCAACCCCTACCTGGCCACCGCCGCGGTGATCGCCGCCGGCCTCGACGGCATCGAGCGCGACCTCGACCCGGGCCTGCCGCAGAACCAGAACCTCTACGCGCTGAGCCCCGAGGAACTGAAGGCCGCCGGCATCGAGATCCTGCCCCAGAACCTCCACGAAGCCCTGCTCGCCCTCGAGAAGGACACCGTGCTGTGCAAGGCCCTTGGCCCGGTCGCCGGCGAGTTCCTGCGCCTCAAGCACATGGAGTGGGTGGAGTACATGCGCCACGTGTCGGACTGGGAAATCAAGAACTACCTGGAGTTCTTCTGAGCGGGTGACCCGGGTCGAATGAATTCGACCCCACGGCAGACCCGAAGAACCACCGGCGGTCGAGCGAATTCGACCCCATGAGAAACCGGAGCACCTGTAGGGGCGAATTCATTCGCCCACCCACAGACAGCAGCGAATCAAAGACTGAACGAAGGAGAAACGACTATGTGTGGAATCGTCGGATTGCTGGTCAAGACGCCAGCCCTGCGGGAAAAGCTCGGCGAGCTGATGGTGCCGATGCTGATCGGCATGACCGAGCGCGGCCCCGACTCCGCCGGCCTGGCGGTGTTCGGTAACCCCCTGGCCGAAAGCCAGCGCAAGATCAGCGTGTATTCCGGCCTCACCGAGGACGGCGCCGACTTCAACTGGCTCGGCCTCGGCCATGAACTCAAGGCCCACCTGGGCGTGCCGGTTGCCGTCGAAGCGAAGGGCAACCACGCCATCCTGACCTTCGACGTGGCCCCGGCCATCGTCAAGCGCTGGATCGCCGAGCACCATCCCAAGCTGCACATCCTGTCCACCGGGCGCAGCATCGACCTCTACAAGGACATCGGCACCCCGGCTTCCGTTGCCGCCCGTTACGACTTCGGCAAGCTGACCGGCTCGCACCTGGTCGGTCACACCCGGATGGCCACCGAATCCGCCGTGACGCCGGACCGTGCCCACCCCTTCACCGCCGGCGAAGACTTCTGCCTGGTGCACAACGGCTCCCTGTCCAACCCCAACGGCATCCGCCGCATGCTGGAGCCGCGCGGCATCCACTTCGAGACCGACAACGACACCGAGGCCGCCTGCCGCTTCCTGGAATGGCGCCTGCGTGAAGGCGACGACCTGGAGACCGCCCTGCAAAAAGGCTTCGAGGAGCTCGACGGCTTCTTCACCTTCCTGATGGGCACGCCGGACAAGCTGGCCCTGATCCGCGACCCCTTCGCCTGCAAGCCGGCCGTCGTTGCCGAAACCGACGACTACGTGGCCATCGCCTCCGAGTTCCGCTCGCTGGCCCACCTGCCCGGCATCAAGCACGCCACCGTTTTCGAACCCGCGCCCGAGGAGATGTACGTATGGAACGCCTGACCTTTGACCTCGCCACCCAGCCCCTGCGCGAGCTCAACACCTTCCTGCACAACGACGCCAAGGACGGCAAGGCCCGCCACGTCACCGTGCTCAACCCGGACGGCGCCCACAACATCGCGGTCGGCCTCGACTGCCCGGTGGAAGTCGAGATCGTCGGCCACGCCGGCTACTACGCCGGCGGCATGAACAAGGCGGCCAGCGTGACGATCACCGGCAGCGCCGGCACCGGCGTCGCCGAGAACATGATGAGCGGCAAGGTGCACGTGAAGGGCTTCGCCTCCAACGGCGCCGGCGCCTCCGCCCACGGCGGCCTCTTGGTCATCGACGGCGATGCCGGCCTGCGCTGCGGCATCTCGCTGAAGGGCGGCAACATCGTCGTCGGCGGCTCGGTGGGCAGCTTCTCGGCCTTCATGGCCCAGGCCGGCCGCATGGTGATCTGCGGCGACGCCGGCGACGCCCTCGGCGACTCGCTGTACGAAGCGGTGCTCTACGTGAAGGGCAGCGTGAAGTCCCTCGGCGCCGACGCCCAGTACGAACCGATGACCGATGAAGACATCGCCGCCGTCGCCAGCCTGCTCGACCAGGCCGGCCTCGACCACGACCCGAAGGCCTTCAAGCGCATCGCCTCCAAGCGTTCCCTCTACCACTGGAACGCCGACGCCAACCAGGAATATTGATCCCGCGCCCGTCCGGGGCGGAGCGCCGAACCCGCCTCCGCCCCCCATCAGGACGACGCCGACGGACTTAGCCGACGAATATTGAGGAGTTCCCAAATGGAAACCAAACCCGTGCAATTCAAGAACCTCTCCCGCGAGGAATCCTACGGCTACGACCGCAAGACCCTCGACTACATCCGCAACGCCGCCGCCCACGGCCTGTATGAAATCCGTGGCATGGGCGCCAAGCGCAAGCTGCCCAACTTCGACGACCTGGTCTTCCTCGGCGCGTCCATGTCCCGCTACCCGCTCGAGGGCTACCGCGAGAAGTGCCTGACCAAGACCGTGCTGGGCACCCGCTTCGCCAAGAAGCCGATCGAGCTCGACATCCCGATCACCATCGCCGGCATGAGCTTCGGCGCCCTGTCCGCCAACGTGAAGGAATCCCTCGGCCTGGCCGCCACCGAGATGGGCACCTCCACCACCACCGGCGACGGCGGCATGACGCCGGAAGAACGCCGCTCCTCCAAGATCCTGGTGTACCAGTGCCTGCCGTCCCGCTACGGCTTCAACCCGGACGACGTGCGCAAGGCCGACGCCATCGAGGTCGTCATCGGCCAGGGCGCCAAGCCGGGCGGCGGCGGCATGCTGCTGGGCCAGAAGGTGAACCCGCGCGTCGCCAAGATGCGCACCCTGCCGGAAGGCGTCGACCAGCGCTCCGCCTGCCGCCACCCGGACTGGACCGGCCCGGACGATCTGGCCATCAAGATCCAGGAACTGCGCGAGATCACCGACTGGGAAAAGCCGATCTACGTGAAGGTCGGCGCCACCCGCACCTTCAACGACGTCAAGCTGGCCGTGCATGCCGGCGCCGACGTGGTGGTGGTGGACGGCATGCAGGGCGGCACCGCCGCCACGCAGACCTGCTTCATCGAACACATCGGCATCCCGACCCTGGCCGCCGTGCGCCAGGCCGTCAATGCCCTCGAAGACCTGGACATGAAGGGCAAGGTCCAGCTGATCGTCTCCGGCGGCATCCGCACCGGCGCCGACGTGGCCAAGGCGCTGGCGATGGGCGCCGACGCGGTGGCCATCGGCCAGGGCGTGCTGGTTGCCCTCGGCTGCAACGGCGAGACCTACTTCCAGAACGGCGCCCACCACGACGCCATCGCCGACTACAACGCCCTGGGCACCTCCCCCGGCTTCTGCCACCACTGCCACACCGGCAAGTGCCCGGTCGGCGTCACCACCCAGGACGCCACCCTGGAACAACGCCTGACCCCGGCGGTCGGCGCCAAGCACCTCAAGAACTACCTCAAGACCCTGAACATGGAACTCACCACCATCGCCCGGGCCTGCGGCAAACAGAACGTCCATCACCTGGAGCCGGAAGACCTGGTGGCCCTGACCATCGAAGCCGCCGCCATGGCCGGCGTGCCGCTGGCCGGCACCAGCTGGATCCCCGGCCAGGGCTTCTGAGCAACCGACTCCCACAGGCCACACCCTGGCCTGTGGGGGCTTCCTGTGGGGG
>JAFEDK010000028.1:0-63205 GCA_018241665.1 Pseudomonadota bacterium | reverse complement strand
CTGTGGGGGCTTCCTGTGGGGGCGAATTCATTCGCCCGCGGTGGTCGCTCCACCGGCTGAGGGCGAATGAATTCGCCCCCACAGGTTCAAGGCCCACAGGGCCACAGGGCCACAGGGCCACAGGGCCACAGGGCCACAGGGCCACAGGGCCACAGGGTGGCCAGTATGCAAGTTTCTCCCTCTCGCCCCGCAAGGCGTTTCGCCGGGGCGATCCGACCACGGATCGCCCCGCTTTTTTCCAGGAGACTGAATCCGTGACCGCCCAGATCATCGACGGCAAGGCCCTCTCGAAGCGGCTGCGCGAAGGCTTCCGCGAGCGTGTCGATCACCTCGCCGACCAGGGCGTGCAGCCCGGCCTGGCCGTCATCCTCGTCGGCGACAACCCCGCTTCCCGCGTTTATGTCGGCAACAAGGTCAAGGCCTGCGAGGAGTGCGGCGTGCGCTCCTTCCACATCGCCCTGCCCGTCGATACGCCCCAGGCCGAGGTGCTCGCCACCATCGCCCGCCTCAACGCCGACCCGGCCGTGCATGGCATCCTGATCCAGCTGCCGCTGCCCCCGCACATCGAGCCGCGCGCCGTGCTCGAAGCCATCTCGGTGCATAAGGATGTGGACGGCTTCCACCTCTACAACGTCGGCGGACTCGTCGTCGGCAACACCATCTTCCCGCCCTGCACGCCCTACGGCGTACAGCTCCTGCTCGACACCACCGGCACCGACGTGGCCGGCAAGAACGTGGTCGTCGTCGGCGCCAGCAACATCGTCGGCAAGCCGATGGCCCTGATGCTGCTGCAGCGCGAGGCCACCGTGACGATTTGCCATGCCAGGACCCGCGACCTCGCCCAGCACACCATCCTCGCCGACATCCTGATCGTCGCCGCCGGCAAGCCGGGCCTGATCGTGCCGCAGATGGTCAAAGAGGGCGCCATCGTCATCGACGTGGGCATCAACCGCCTGCCCGACGGAAAGATCGTCGGCGACGTCGATTTCGACGGGGTCAAGGAGAAGGCCAGCTGGATCACCCCGGTGCCCGGCGGCGTCGGCCCGATGACCGTCACCATGCTCATCGAGAACACCCTGCGCTCCGCCGAACGCGCCCTGCGCATGCGCCAGGCCGACGATTTTCAGGAATGGGAAGCACCAACCCTCAAGAATGGCTGACAATGCCGCCCTCGACGCGCCGGATGGATGTCCGGCGCGTCGCCCACTCACCGCCGCCGGAGCCCGCCCATGTCCACCGATGATTGCCTGATCCGCCTCGAAGGCCTCGCCCTCGACGCCTCCATCGGCATCTATGCCCACGAACTCGCCGCCCGCCAGCCGCTGGAGATCGACCTCCTGCTGGCCATCGACGGCACCCTGGCCGCGCGCAGCGACGACATCCGCCACACGGTGGACTACGACCAGGTCGTGGACTGCCTGGAAGAACTCCTCGCCAGCCGCCACTTCAACCTGCTGGAAAACCTCAGCCAGGCCATGCTCGACGCTGTCGGCGCGCGCTTTCCGGTGCGCCGGGCCGAGATCACCATCGCCAAGCCGCTGGCGGTGCCCAAGGCCCGCCGGGTATCGGTGAGCCGCAGCTGTGAATGGAAGCGCGAGACCATCAAGGCGGTTGCCGCCGGCTGAACGGCCGCGGACGGTGGATTATCCCCGTCCGCCGTGGCCAAGCCTGTGGATAAGATGTGGGGGTTGGCCGCAAACCCCTGAAGCAGCGGGTTTTTCGGCCGCTGCCTAAAAATTGGGCAATGGCGCCGGCCGCCAGCTTCAGCTAGCGTTGAAGACCAGCGCCTCCTCGGGCAGGCTCTCCGCCTGCCACTTGAGCCCGCGGGCCTCCATTTCGAGGAAGCGCTGGGTCACATGGCGCATCAGGAAGCCGACCACGCCTCCCAGCAGGCCCTCGTAGACCACGCTCAGATCGACCACGCAGCCCGCCGCGGTGGGCGTCAGCATGTGCTGGGCGACCGCCTTCATGCCCGGGCTGTGGGACTCCCAGACGAAATGCACCCCCGGCTCCAGCGCGGTGACGGTCCATACCGCCGCCGGAAAGCCTGGCTGGGAGAGGCGCACGCTCGACCCGACGGCCAGCGGCAAGGGCGTCAGCGGCTCCACGCTGGACACCGACGCGGTCCATTCCGGCCAGCGCGCCACATCGGTCTGGATCTGCCAGACATGCTCCGCCGGGGCCATGATTTCGGTGGATGTCTGAAAGGTGCGCATGGCTCGTCCCAAAAGGGCAGGTGATGACGTAGTGATAGCATCCGACACCTCCCTTGTCACGCACCCCCCGCCCTGCGCCCATGGACTAGAATGGTTTGAAAACGCCAAAACCATCGAAAATGCCGGGCAACTGAAAAGCGACCGTCGGGAGGCCTATCAGACATGCAGGATTGCGACGAGGACAAGCGTCCCCTGGGCAGCCAGCTCGACGCCCTGCGCGGCGTCCTCGACGGCCTGGGCGCGCTGATCTTCACGAAGGACTGCAGCGGCGCCTATACCTACGCCAACCAGCGCTTCTGCGAAACCCTCGGCACCACACTGACGGCCATCATCGGGCGGACCTCCGCCGATTTCTTCGATGCCGACACCGCCCGGCGCCTGCGCGACGACGACCGGCAGGTGCTCGACACCGGCCAGCGCCTGTCCCGGCGGGAGCTGCGCCTGGGCAAGAACACCCACGAAGAACGCTGCTACCTGGCCGTCAAGGCCCCGGTCCTCGACAGCGACGGCCGCATCTCGGGCCTGTCCGGGGTGCTGATCGACATCACCGACAACGAGCGCACGGAGCAGCAGCTGCGCGAGAACCGGCAACTGCTCGAAACCATCCTCGACAACGTGGACGGCTATGTCTTCATGAAGGGGCCGGACCGGCACTACCTCTACGCCAACCGGGCCTTTGCCGACCTCTTCCTGCGCCCCGTCGGGCAGATCATCGGACAGGACGACCAGGCCCTGCTGTCGGCGGAGGAGGCCCGCCGCATCGGTGAGGTCGACGATCGGGTCTTCACCACCGGCGTGCCACTGGCCGTCGAGGAACAGCTGACCGACGGACAAGGCCTGGTGCACCAGATGTGGGCCAAGAAGCTGCTGATCCACAGCCACGGTGACGCCCTGCTCGGTTTCGCCACCGACATCACCGAACTGAAGGCCGCCGAGGCGGAACTGAAACGCTCGGAGGCCCGTTTCCGGGTGATCTTCGAAGCCAGCCACGAAGCCCTGGTGGTCTTCGACGAAGAACGCCTGATCGACTGCAACCAGAGCACCCTGGACCTGCTCGGCGTACCCAGCCGGGAAGCCTTCCGCCAGCTCTCCGCCGGCATGCTGGCCCCGCAGTTCCAGCCCTGCGGCGGCGCGTCGTCCGAACTGGCCGCCGGCCACATGGCGGCCGCCCGGCGCAACGGCCATCACCAGCTGGAATGGATCGTGCGGCGCCACGACAACCAGGCCGAGATCCCGGTGGACGTAACGCTCAGCGCACTGGAACTGGACGGCCAGCCGGCCCTGCTGGCAACGATACGCGACCTCACCGAGCGCAAGCGCTACGAGGAACAGATCCACCAGCTGGCCTACTACGACGCCCTCACCGGCCTGCCCAACCGCCGCCTGTTCTTCGACCGCCTGGCCCAGACCCTGGCCCGCAGCCAGCGCAGCGGCCGCCACGGGGCGATCATCTACCTCGACCTGGACAACTTCAAACCGCTCAACGACCGCCATGGCCACAAGGCCGGCGACCTGCTGCTGCAGGAAGTCGCCTACCGCCTGTCCGCCTGCCTGCGCGACGAGGACACCGTGGCCCGCCTCGGCGGCGACGAATTCGCGGTACTGCTGGCGCAGATCGACGACGGCCAGCCGGACAACCAGCGGGACGCCACCCAGCGGCATGCCCTCGACGTCGCCGAACGCATCCGCGACGCGCTGGCCCGGCCCTACCTGCTGACGATGGACAGGGACGGCACAGCCGCCGAACAGGTCGAACACCACTGCTCGGCCAGCGTCGGCGTGACCCTCTTCCCGCCCTGCGAAATGGACGGCGAGGCCATGCTCCGGCGCGCCGACGCCGCGATGTACGCCGCCAAGGCCGCCGGCCGCAACCAGATCCGCTTCGCCGCGGGCTGAGGCCCGCGACGCGCGGCTAGGCGCCCCCGAGCAGCGGAAACAGCTGGCGCAGCCCGGTCGCCATCATCTCGATGGCCATCGCCGACAGGATGAAGCCGCTGACCCGCTCCACCACGTTCAGCGTGGCCTGGCGGATCTCCCGCCCGGCGGTGCAGGCGATGCGAAAGCTGAGCCAGCATGACAGCCCGACCAGCACGATCGGCAGCACCACGTGGATCAGGTCCAGCCGGCTGTCCCACACGCTGTTGCCCATCACGTAGCTGAAGGCCGCCGGGCCGGCCAGCAGCGGCACCGCCAGCGGCACGATGGACGCCTCGCGGCGTTCCGGCTGGCCGCCGTTGGCAGGCGAGCCCTTGAAGCTGGTCTCCTTGCCGAGCACCATCGCGATCGCCAGGAGCAGCACGATGATGCCGCCACCGACCTGCATCGCCCCCAGCGATACGCCGAGGAAGCTCAGCAGCGGCAGGCCCAGGAAGGCCGCCACCAGCAGCGCCACCGTCACGCTCACCCCGATCGTCCGCGCGAAGCGCAGCCGGGCCGGCAGATCGAGCCCATCGGTGGCGGACAGGAAGATCGGGATCATCGACACCGGCCCCACCAGCGCAAACAGGGTCACAGTCTTCTTGATGGCGAGGGCGGCGATGGCGAGCATGGGGCACACGGAATGAGGCAATGGCCGATTGTTGCCCGCCCGCCGCCGGCCGACAACCGGGGTTTCCGCCAACGGGCCGGCGGCGGCTATGCTTGCTCACCGCAACGGCCAGGCCACCACCGATGAAACTCCAGATCGTCTCCGACCTGCACCTGGGGCTGGCGCCCTGCGCACTGCCCGATACCGGCGCCGATCTGCTGATCCTCGCCGGCGACATCCAGCGCCCGCAGGCGGCGCTGCAGTGGGCGATGGCGCTGAACCGCCCGACAATCTACGTGGCCGGCAACCACGAGTACTACGGCGCCAGCATCCCGGCCACCAACCGGCTGCTGCAGGACCTCAGCCGCGACAGCCAGGTGACGGTGCTCGACTGCGGCGAAAAGCGCATCGGCAGGCTGCGCATCCTCGGCGCCACCCTGTGGACCGATTTCCGTATCGCCGGCGACGGCTCCCCCCGCGAGCAGGTGATGCAGGACGCCATCCGCTTCAGCCGCGACTTCAGCCGCATCACCATCGCCGACGACCCGCCGGACAGCCTGAGCCCGCAGCACTGCGCCAGCCTGTTCGCGCAGCACGCCGACTGGCTGGCCCGCCGCCTCGCCGAACCCTTCGCCGGCCACACCGTGGTGGTCACCCACTTCGCACCTTCGCCACGCAGCATCGCCCCGCGCTTCGCCGGCTCACCACTCAACGCCTGCTTCGTCTCCAACCTCGAAGACCTGGTCGCCAACAGCGGCGCCGCCCTGTGGATCCACGGCCACACCCACGACAGCTTCGACTACCGGCTCGGCAGCACCCGCGTGCTGGCCAACCCGCGCGGCTACGTGCGCGACGGCATCGCCGAAAACCCGGCGTTTGACCCTGGCCTGACCGTCACCGTCGGCTGAACCGCAGGCCGTCCGGCGGCTGTGGGGCTGTGGGGCTGTGGGGCTGTGGGGGCGAATTCATTCGCCCCGACAGGCTTTTCCACCCACAGGATTTCCCCCAAAGGATTTCCCCCCACAGGCTGGTTGATCTGAAAAAAAGCCTGCGTCACGCCACAAAAACTTCGGGTGGCGTGGAAAACAGGTTTTTTCACGCCACCCGAAGACTACGGCGGTCCACCGACGGACCGCGTCACACCGCCGGAAGCCTGCGTCACACCACCGGCGGGCTGCGCCGCGCCGCCCGACGGTTTTGTCATATGCCGGAATCAATGGGTGGCATGTCGCGCTGTTTTTGTCATGTGCCCCGGTCTTCCAGCGGCCTGACAAAATGTTTTTTTCATATGGAAAAACAATTCCGCTGCGTGACAAATAGTTTTTGCCATATGGAGAAACGATTTTCCCACGCCGCCTTAAGAATTTGCCATAGGACAAAAGCAGCGGGCGAGCGCACGAAAGGCATCCGGCGCCACCCTCCTTGCGGTTACATGTGCATGTGCTATAGCACTATGACATCTCGCCGGAGGGAATCCCATGATCGATACTGCCATCGCGCTGGCCCTCATCTTCATGATGCTCGCGGCGCTCGTCAGCGGCATCGGTGAGCTGCTGGCGATGATCCTCCAGCTGCGCGGCAAGACCCTGCTGCGTGGCATCGAGAGCCTGCTGAGTGGCGCTACCGCACTGAACAACAACGACTTGTCGCTGAAGGACAGGATCTACGCGCACCCGATGATCGACACGCTGCGGGACGGCAAGCGGCTGCCTTCCTACATTCCCTCGGCGAGCTTTGCGCTGGCCTTCGTGGACACCCTGACCCAGGGCTACAAGACCGCCGCGCCGCTCTTCGCCGGCCTGCCCGAGGCGGTCTCGAAACTGCCCGACGGCAATCTGCGGCAGGCCCTGACAGTCCTCGTCGCCCAGGCCAATGGCGACGCCGCCAAGCTGCAGACCCTGCTCGAGGGGCATTTCGACAAGATCATGGAACGGGTCAGCGGCTGGTACAAACGGAAATCCCAGCTTTACGTGTTCCTGATTGCCCTCGTCGTGGCCGGCGCGCTGAACATCGACACCTTCGCGATCAGCCGCCAGCTGGTCCATGACACGGAACTGCGCAACCGGCTGGTCGCGCAGGCCGAACTGGTCGTCAAGCAGGCCCCGCCCGCTCCGGCAACAGCGGCAGCCGCAGCGCCCGCTGCCCCGCCAGCCAACGCGGACCTCCAGAAGGAAGTCGCCCAGGTCAAGGAGCAGCTCAAGCAGCTCAACGAGCTGCGCCTGCCCATCGGCTGGCCGCGGGCCGCCGCGGACGCGGATTCCGCCGCCGCCTGGGGACTGACCCTGGCTGGCTGGATCATCTCGGCACTGGCGGCAACCCTCGGCGCCCCGTTCTGGTTCGATGCCTTGTCCAAGCTCGTCTCGCTGCGCGGGTCCGGGGCCAAACCCGAGAGCGGCGGCAGCGCGGGCGCCACGCCCGCCACCGCGCCGCCGTCCCAGACCACCGTCGTGGTCCAGAACCCTGCCCCCGCAGCGCCCCCCGAGGCGACACAGGCCAGCGGGCCGCTCAACGATTTCGAGAGCACCCGCCTGGACGAGATCGACATCGAGAACATCCAGCGCGCGCTCGGCATGCCGGACACGCAACTCAGCGGCGTGCTGGACGCGAACACCCGCGCGATGCTGCGTACCTGGCAGCAGAACAACGGCCGCAGCCCAAGCGGGACGCTCGACGAGCCGACCGTACTTGCGATCCTCCACCCTGCCAACTGAGGGGACGACGATGCCCACCGTGTCGATCCTGCCAGCCGCCGGCCGCCCGCAGTTGCCCAAGGCCGAGTTCGAAGCGCTCATCGCCCCCTACGGCATCGACCTGGCGGAATATCCCCTCGTCGTCGCCGGCATCCGGGGCTTCTTCGCCGCCGACGGGGCGACCCCCGGCAACGAGCGCAACATCTACGACGACGCCCTGTTCCTGTACGCACCGGCGCACGACCTCTACGCGGGCTTCAACGGCAACACCGATCCGAGCAAGTTCCGTCCCGGCGCCGGCAGGCAGGAAGGCAGCCGCGGCATCGCCTCGCTGAACCCGGGCGCCTGGTTCTCGTACCACTTCGACATGCATCGCGGCAAAGCGGCCGCCTACGAGGCGATCTGCCAGCGTGCCGCGCCGGTGACGGTGACCCGCGACGGCACGCCACCGTATCCGGACAGCGGCTGGTTCGGCATCAACATCCACCGCGGCGGCAACTATTCCACGTCCAGCGAAGGCTGCCAGACGATTCCGCCGCAGCAGTGGGGCGACTTCATCACCGCCGCCCAGGATGCCGGCCGGGCATTGTTCAAGAGCGAATTGCGCAGGCGCGTCATCCCCTATGTGCTGATCGATGCCGCTGCCATCGCCGCGGAGGCGAGCGCCCCGCTTGCCGGGGCGGCCCCGCCGAAGCGCAACCCGACCCGGCGGGAGCTCGCCGACGCCTTCCTGCGCGGCACGATCCGCCCAACCCTGCAGCAGCTCGGCCTGTGGAGCACAGCGGCGGAACAGTTGCTGCTCGGCACGGCCCTCGCCGAAAGCGGGCTCACCGAACGCGTGCAATGGGGCGGCGGCCCGGCCAGGGGACTGTTCCAGATGGAACCGGCCACCCACGACGACATCTGGGCCAATTTCCTGCGCTACCGTACCCCCCTCGCGACAGCCATCCGCGCCCTCGCCGGCCCGGCCGCCACCCCATCCGCCGCGCTGATGGAACAGAACGATGCCTACGCCTGCGCGATGGCACGCGCCCATTACCTGCGGGTTCGCGCCGCGCTACCCCCGGCGGGCGACCAGGCCGGCATGGCGGCGTACTGGAAGGCTCACTACAACACGCCCGGCGGCAAGGGCACCGTCGCCCATTACGACGCGGCCTGGCAGAGTGCCTATGCGTGACCGGCCAGCGCCGGCAACAGGTTCAGGGCGTTGTCCCGCCGGATGGCCCGCAGTTCCGCCGCGGACAGCCCGAGGGTCTGGAGGTCGCGGGCGGTCTCGGCCAGGGGCACGTAGGGGTTGTCGCTGCCCATCAGGATCTGCGAGACCGGCACGAGGCCCCTGATCGCCGCCAGCGCCGGCTTGTTCGCGGTGCCGGCCAGATCGTAGAAATGCCGCCCCAGTTCATCCTCTATGCCCCGCGGCGCCAGCGTGCTCAGGCTGGCCGGACCGTATTGCTTCATGCGCCCGACCATCATCGGCATGTTGCCGCCGGCGTGGGTGAAGATGAAGCGGATATTCCGGTAACGGGAGAACGTGCCGGTGAATAGCAGGTTGGTAATGGCCCGGGCCGTATCCTGCGGTATCTCGCTGATCAGCGGCGTGACGTCGGGCAGCAGGCTGCGGCAGCACGCGGCGATGGTCGGATGGACGAACACCACCGCCCTGCGGCGGTTCAGCTCGGCGAACACCGCATCGTAGGCCGGGTTGCCGAGCCACTTGTCGTCATAGCTGGTCAGCAGGCCGATGCCGTCCGCCTTCAGCACGTCGAGGGCGTATTCGATCTCCTGCAGGCTGGCGCCCTGGTCGGGCAGCGGCAGCGCGGCGAACAGGCCGAAACGCCCCGGGTAGGTCCTGGCCAGCCCGGCGGCGTAGTCATTCACCTGGCGGGCGCTGCGGCGTGCCGCGACCGGGTCGCCAAACCAGACACCGGGCGAAGTCAGCGACAGCACGGCCGTTGCGACATTGGCGGCGTCCATCGCGTCGATGGCTTTTTGCGGGGACCAGCTGAGCCAGGCCGGGTTGATCCTGCCACCACGCGAGCCGGCGATGCGGTCGCGGTATTCCTCCAGGTAGAAAGGCGGAACGTGGTGGTGGTGCACATCGATCAGGCCGTCATCGTGGCGGACGACCGGTGACGGCAGGGAGGTGCAGCCGGACAGGGCCGCCGCCGCGCCCCCGAGGGCCAGGCCGGCAGCGCCGGCGATGAATCGGCGGCGCCGCATGTCGGGCGGGGCCATTCCACAGGAACACGGGGCGAAGGCGATGGGGGGAAGCTCGTATCGCATGGCACTACCTCCATGTACGGGACGCTGCTCACCGGCATGCTCCCACACTCGGTTTCCATTGCAAAGGCATGTCCCCGCAGCATGCCGGGCGGCACCTTGCGCAGCCCATTGGTCTATAACGACAAGACCACCCCCCAGGAAAGGAGCACGACCGCGGCAGTCCATCAACCTGCCATTCACCTTGACATGGGAGTACGTCCATGAAGATCCAAAGCACGCTCACGCTGGCGGCGCTGTGCATCCTGCCCGCCATCGCCTTGGCCCAGGGCAACGCCGGCAAGCGCGAACCAACGGTAGCAGCCCGTACGTCGACCGAAGCCACGGAACACAAGGGCAAGGCCGATCACGTCGCCCACAAGGATTCGCCCTGCGCCCGCGAGGAACGCGCCCGCACGCAGGCTGCGACCGAAAAGACCCCCGACGCGCCGCATGAAACCGCGTCCGTCCTCTACCCGCCCGGTTTCTCGACCGGCCCCAGCAGCAACGACAATGTGGAATGACTGAGCATCTGCAGAGCAGCGAGTGGCGGCCACGTGGATCCACTGGAGAACAAGAATGAACGAGAGGAAATGCCTGTCCCTGCTCTGCAGTTCAATGCTGATGATGGGCGCTGGCATCGGTAGCGCCCGCGCCGCAGACGGTGCAGCCCTTGAAAGCGAGGTCCGCACGCGGGCGGCGGCGGTCGAAAGCCAGCTGATTGCCTGGCGCCGCGACATCCACCGGCACCCGGAGCTCGGTGACCAGGAAGTGCGCACGGCAAAGCTGGTGGCCGACCATCTGCGCAGCCTCGGCATCGAGGTGCAGACCGGCGTCGCCCGGCACGGGGTGGTGGGGATCCTGCGCGGGGCGCAGCCCGGCCCGGTGGTCGCCTTGCGGGCCGACATGGATGCGCTGCCGGTGAAGGAACCGGCCGGCCTGCCGTTCGCCTCCACGGCCAAAGGCAACTACCAGGGCAACGAGGTGTCCGTGATGCACGCCTGCGGCCATGATGCGCACACCGCGATGCTGATGGCGACCGCATCGGTCCTCGCCGGCATGAAGGCGCAACTGCCGGGTACGGTGATGTTCATCTTCCAGCCCGCCGAGGAGGGGCCGAGCCTGTTCATGCCCGGCCCGGGCAAGACCTGGGGGGCGCGGATGATGCTGGAAGAAGGCTTGTTCAAGCGGCTCAAGCCCGCCGCCGTGTTCGGCCTGCACGTGATGCCCGGCCGTTCCGGCGAGATCACCTGGCGCGTGGGCTCCACCACGGCCAGCAGCGATACGCTCAACATCACCGTCAAGGGCAAGCAGGGGCACGGCGGCATGCCGTGGTTCACGGTCGATCCGGTGGCGACCTCGGCCTTGATGATCAGCGGCCTGCAGACCGTCGTCAGCCGCAAGGCCAACCTCACGGTGTCGCCGGTCGTGGTGACGATCGGCTCGATCCACGGCGGCACCGGCCCCAACATCGTGCCCGACAGCGTGGAGATGAGCGGCACCATCCGCAGCTACGACAAGCAGGTGCGCAAGCAGGTCGGCGAGGACATCCGGCTCAGCGCCGAGAAGATCGCCGAAAGCAGCGGTGCCCATGCTGACGTGAGCATCGTCCCGATGTACGACGAAACCGTGAACGACGAAGCGCTGGCGCTGCAGATGGCCCCGGTGCTGAAGCGCGCCACCGACGGCAAGGTCGGTACTGCGGCGCTGCCGGGAGCGGCGGAGGATTTTTCGTTCTACGCCAAGCAGACCCCGGCGCTGTTCGTTTTTCTCGGCATCACGCCGGAAGGACAGGACCCCGCCAAGGCGGCCCCCAACCACAACCCCCAGTTCTTCGTGGACGAGAAGGCACTGGTGGTCGGGACGCGGGCGATGGCCTCGATGGCGGTGAACTTTCTGGCCCGGCAGCCGTGACGCGGCTCGCCACCCCAACCGATCAAACCGCGTTCAGAAGCACACCAGCGCCGCGTTGTGGAAATCGGGGATGCCGATGTCCTCGAAGGACGAGATCTCGCCGAGGGACAGGGCGCCGACCAGCCGGGATGCGCCGCTGCGGCGGCGCAGCTGGCGCAGTTCCTTCAGGGAGTCGTCCTGCAGGTGCAGGCGGCGGCCGGCGCAGTAGAAGGTGACCAGCGCGTCACGGGACGAATCCACATCGCAACCGAGGGCATTGGTAATGGCGGTGACGCAGCGGCTCGTCTCCAGCCCCGGCGCCTTGAGCACGCTGAGGATGGAATACGGCGGGATCTCGCCGACGCAGATGATGGAACCGTCTTCCTCGAAACCAACCGGGATGCGCACCACCACGTTGGCGGCCATCACCAGCCCGAAGGGGTAATGCACCGCGTAGTCGTAGAAATTGTCGTGGGTCAGGGCCACGCCGTATTCGGCCTGGATCAGCTCCCGGTACACCTCCATCGCCGGGCGCTGGTCGATCAGCTTGATCTTGTTGCCCTGGGTGGAGGTGGCCTGCATCAGGCTGCGGGCCACCGGGTATTCGTGCTTGACGACCGTCTTGAGGGCCGGCATCAGCAGGCCGGCGACACCGTTGTCCACCAGCCGCTGGTGGTCGAACAGGCAGGGCATGCGCTGGAAGGTCTCGCTGCCGGCATTGACGCCGGCGTACTCCACGCCGTCCTGCAGCTCGCCGTAGAGGCCGAGCAGGATCGAGCCGATGGTCGGCACGGTGGCGTCGAAGATCAGGAACAGGGTGTCGTCCCGCACTTCGTCCCGGCGGACCTGGCGGACCGCCGAGACGATGCGCGCGCTGGCGGCCTGGACATCGCCGTCGATGCCGTCGACCAGGAAGGCCGGCGGCATCGGATCGAGGCCAATCAGCCAGGCACCGTGGGGCACGAACTCGTCATTGACGATCAGCGCCGGGAAGACCGCGCCGAGCAGCGGCACCGCGGCCTCGCGGAACACGGCCTGAATGGCCGGGATGTGCGCCTTTTCCGCTTCGGGCAGGAGCAGCAGCACACCAAGCCCGGGGTGGTCGTGCCGCCAGCGGGCGATCACCTCC
The DNA here is from genome assembly GCA_018241665.1 of Pseudomonadota bacterium. Classification (GTDB taxonomy): domain Bacteria; phylum Pseudomonadota; class Gammaproteobacteria; order Burkholderiales; family Rhodocyclaceae; genus Zoogloea. The sequence goes on along the minus strand of JAFEDK010000028.1, from coordinate 50,491 downwards.
GCCACGGCGGCGGGACGGGCATCGGTGTACGCGAAAAGTCGGTTGGGCATGATTGGATTCTAGCTTTCGGTGGCCATGCCGCAGAACGCCAGGCAGACCTGGTTGCGCCCCTGCTGCTTGGCCCGGTAGAGGGCCTTGTCGGCGGCCTTCAGCAAGGACGCCAGCCCGGACGCATCGTCCGCCAGCTGGGCGACGCCCGCCGAGATGGTGAAGTGGATGGCCCCGTCGTCCATCGGAATGTGGCAGGCCCCGAGCACGCCCCGCAGGCGCTCGGCGACCACCAGCGCCTCGTCCAGCGCGGTATCGGGCAGCAGCGCGACGAATTCCTCGCCGCCGAAGCGGGCCAGCAGGTCGTGTTCGCGCAGTTCCTGCCGGGCGACACCGGCCAGCACCCGCAGGACTTCGTCGCCAACATCGTGGCCATGGCTGTCGTTGATGCGCTTGAAGTGGTCCACGTCGAGACTCAACACCGACAGGGGTCGCCGGTGGCGCTGGGCACGGGCCAGCTCGCGCAGGGCGCGGGCCTCGAAGTCACGACGGTTGCTGACCCCGGTCAGCGGGTCGAGGTGGGCCAGCGCCTGCAGCTTGTCGTTGGCCGCCGACAGGTCCTCCCGGGTCATCCGGTCGAGCAGCGCGCGCAGGAAGGCGCGGCGACGGTCCAGGGTGGTGCTCCAGCTGATGAACAGGCTGAACAGCAGCACCGGCAGATAGACCAGCGAGAACACCAGCACCACCTCCTGGTTGCCGGCAGCCAGCCGGTACACCCCGTGCATGATCGCCGCCGAGATCAGCAGCGAGATTGCCAGGGAAGGCAGGAAGCGCACCTGCACGCACAAGTTGGCGAGCACGATGAAGATCACCGACGCGTACTGATAGCTCGGCACCCACGGGCTGCTGCTGCGGGCCAGCAGCCAGAACCACAGGATCGCCGCGAAGAAGATCTGCGCCGGCAGCAGCAGGTCGAGCAGGCGGACGTTGCGCGACCACAGGAACGCCGCCAGCGTCAGCGGCAGCACCAGCGCGACGTAGGCCGAGCGCACGGCGAGCGACAGGCCGAAGACGTCCGGCACGATGATCATGTCGGCCAGCACGTAGGACAGGTAGGCGGCCTGCCCGAGCAGCGTGACCACCAGCAGGAAACGCCGGTAGTGCTCGTCCTGGTAGGCGTGGAAAGCGTCCCGCAGCGCTGGCGGAATCAGGGACAGACGCGCTTTCAGGGCGCGCTCGATGACCTGGCGCGGATCCGGTTCAGACATGGACATACTCGGGTGTTGCCTCCTCGGCTGGCACGGGCAACTCGGCTGCCGCCACCAGGATCGCGCCGCATTGCGCTTGGGATAATCTCAAATATATCAAATTTGATGATTCATTGAATTCATAGTTGCGGCCGACAGTGTCAAATTTCCTCACCGCCATCGGCGCGCGCAGTGGAGTAAATTAGCGCCCCTGTCGCCCTCAGCCCCGATTCCATGCGCATCCTCCACACGTCCGACTGGCACCTCGGCCAGCATTTCATCGGCAAGACCCGCCAGGCCGAGCACCAGGCGCTGATCGCCTGGCTGCTCGAACAGGTGGCGGCCCAGGAAGTGGATGCGCTGCTGATCGCCGGCGACATCTTCGACACCGGCACGCCGCCGAGCTACGCGCGGGAGCTGTATTCGCAGCTGGTGGTGGGCCTGCACGAGGCCGGCGTGGCGCTGCTGCTGCTCGGCGGCAACCACGACTCGGTGGCGACCCTCGGCGAGAGCCGCGACCTGCTGGCCCGCCTCGGCGCCACGGTGGTGCCGGCCGCCGACGTGGCGGACGAGCAGGTCCGCGTGCTGCCCCGGCGGGACGGCACGCCGGGCTGCGTGGTCTGCGCGATCCCCTTCATCCGCCCGCGCGACGTGATCCGCAGCCAGGCCGGCGACAGCGCGGAGGACAAGCAGGCGTCCCTGCAGGCGGCCATCCAGGCCCACTACCACGCCGTCTTCGCCGCCGCCGAAGCGCGGCGCAGCGCGCTCGCCACCGAACTGGGGCGCAGCCTGCCGCTGATCGCAACCGGCCACCTGACCACCGTCGGCGCCAGCGCCAGCGAGTCGGTGCGGGAGATCTACGTCGGCGCGCTGGAAGCCTTTCCGACCAGCGCCTTCCCGCCGGCCGACTACATCGCCCTCGGCCACATCCACCGCCCGCAGCGGGTCGGCGGGCTGGAACAGATCCGCTACAGCGGCTCGCCGATTCCGCTGTCCTTCGACGAGGCCGATCAGCACAAGGAAATGCTGCTGGTGGACCTGGACGCCACCGGCCTGCAGGCGGTCACGCCGCTGCCGGTGCCGCGCTTTCAGGCCCTGGCCAGCCTGACCGGCAACCTCGACGAACTGCAGGGCGCCATCGCCGCCGCCGCGCTCGACGGCAATCCTGAAAACCCGGTCTGGCTGGAAGTGGTGGTACGCACCGACGACTACCTGGCCGACCTGCCGGCCCGCATCGAAAGCATGACCGACGGCCTGCCGGTGGAGGTGCTGCGCATCCGCCGCGCCCGCGGCAACGCCGCCGCCAGCCTGGTCTCCGAGGCCCGCGAAACGCTCGACGAGCTGACCCCGGACGACGTCTTCGCACGCCGCCTGGCCCTGGAAGAGCTGACCGACGAGCTGCGCGCCGCCCTCACCGAGCGCTTCCGCAGCGTGCTCGCCGGCCTGGAGGAGAACGCGGCATGAAGATCCTGCGCCTGCGCCTCAAGAACCTGAACTCCCTGAAGGACGAGTGGAGCATCGACTTCACGCGGCCGCCCTTCTCCGACAACGGCCTGTTCGCGATCACCGGCCCCACCGGCGCCGGCAAGTCCACCCTGCTCGACGCCATCTGCCTGGCCCTCTACCACGAGACGCCGCGCCTGAAGAGCATCTCCGCGTCGGCCAACGACATCATGACCCGCCACACCGCCGACTGCCTGGCGGAGGTCGAGTTCGAGGTGAAGGGCACGGTGTACCGGGCCTTCTGGAGCCAGCGCCGGGCCTACAACAAGCCCGACGGCGCGCTGCAGGCGCCCAAGGTGGAACTGGCCGAAGTGGATGCCGCCAGTGGCGAAGGCAAGATCCTCAGCAGCCAGATCAACGACAAGCTGAAGCGCATCGAGGCGATCACCGGCCTCGACTTCGCCCGCTTCACCAAGTCCATGCTGCTCGCCCAGGGCGGCTTCGCAGCCTTCCTCAACGCCAACGCCAACGAACGCGCCGAGCTGCTCGAAGAGCTGACCGGCAGCGACATCTACGGTCTGATTTCCGAGCGCGTCTACCGCCAGACCCAGGAAGCCCGCCAGCAGCTCGACCACCTGAAGGCCCGGGCCGAAGGCGTCGAACTGCTGAGCGCTGAAGCCCGCGCGGAAAAGGAACAGGCCCTCGCCGCCCTCGCCAGCGCCCAGGCCGAGGCCCGCCGCGAGCGGGACGCGACGCTGGCCCTGCGCCAGTGGCGGAGCGGCTTGGACGACGCCGAACGGGACGCCGGCGTCGCCGCCACCCGCCTGCAGGCCGCCGACCAGGCCATCGCCGAGGCCGCCCCGCTGCTCGACCGGCTGGCCGCCGGCGAACCCGCCGAGGCCCTCAAGCCGGTGCATGAACAATGGCAGCAGGCCGAAGCCGCCGTCCGCCACGGCGAAGCACAGCTGCAGCAGCTCGCCACCGAATGCCTCACGCTGGAAGGCGAGCAGGACCGCCAGCACGCCGCCGCTGACCAGCTGGCCCGCCACGTCGCCGCCGCCACGCGCCAGCACTGGCAACAACTGCAGGACGAGCAGCTGCGCCTCGACGCCTTCTGCGCCAGCCACGCGCGCCGCGCCCAACTGGGCGAGCAGCTCGGTGCCTGGCGCCAGCAGTTCGAGCAACGCCAGTCGCTGCAGCAGGGCCTCATCGACGGCCAACGCAGCCTCGACGCACTGGCCGCCGAAATCCTCAGCCACGACACCCGGCTCGCCCAGCACACCCAGGCCCTGGCTAGCGCCGAGCAGGCCCGGACGCAGGCCGAAGCGGGACTCAACGCCGCCCAGGCGGCCCAGCTGCAGCGCCTGGCCGGCGCCAGCCTGGACGCCCTGCGCCAGCGCTGGCAACACGCCCAGGGCACCGTCGCCCTGTGGCAGCAGCTCGACGAACTGGCCGGCCGGCGCCGCGAACAATCGGCCCGCCACGCCGAGCTGAGCGGCCAGATACAGCGCGAGCAGGCCGTCATCGAGGCCCGCGACAAGGCCCTCGTCGCGCTGCGGGAGAAGCACGCCGTGCTCAAGGAACAGGTCGGCGACAAGCAGAAGATGCTCGACCAGGAACGGCGCATCCAGAGCCTGGAAGCCCACCGCCAGCACCTGCAGCCGGGCAAGGCCTGCCCCCTGTGCGGCGCAACCGAGCACCCGGCCGTCGCCGCCTACCAGGCCCTCGACGTCTCAGCCACCGAGGCTGCGCTGAAAGCCCGCCAAACCGAACTGGAAACGCTAATCGAACAGGGCCAGAAAGCCCGTGGCGAGCTGGCAGCCCTGCAGGCCCGCCGCGATGCCGCGCAGGCCGAGCACGTTCGCGTCGGCGGCGAGCTGGCCCGCCTGGCCGCCGAGTGGTCCGAGCGCCGCAGTGCGCTGGCCGATGATGCGCTGGCCGCCGACGACTGGCAGCAGCCCGAGCGCCTGCAGGCCGCCCGCGCCACCGCAACCCAGGCCCTGAACCACCTCGCCGAGGCCCTGCAGACGGCCGAGCAAGGCGAGCGCCTCGTCCAGCAGGCCACCCAAGTCGCCCACACTCGCAGCCAGGCCTGGCAGGCCGCCGGCAACCAGCTGGAACTGGCCCGCCAGGCGCTGGCCACCAGCCGGACCCGCCACGCCGACAGTGCCAAACTGCTCGACGCCCGCAGGCAGGAGCTGGCCGCCCTCGACGCCCGCCTCGGCGCCAGCCTGGCCGACGCCGGCTTCAGCCTGCCCACCGAGCCCGCCCCGTGGCTGCGCGAGCGCGACGCCGAATGGCAGGAGTGGCAGGGCGTGCAGCAACGCCGCCAGCAGCTGGCCACCGAACTCAGCCGCCAACAGACCCGCTGCGAAGCTGCCGATGCCGACGCCGCCCAATGGGAATCCCGCTGGGAGAAGCTGCAGGAGATGCGCGACACGGCCGTCGCCGAACTGCCGCAACCCGGCGACGATGCCCCCGCCGCGCTGGCCCGCTGCACCGAGCGGATCAGCGGCCTGGCCGCCGAACTCGCCGCGCTGCACGGCCGCCGCCAGCAACTGGAACACAGCCTGGCCGACCAGCGCAGCGCGCTGCTCACGGCCACTGGAACCTGGCAAGCCGCCCTCGCCGCCAGCCCCTTCGCTGACCGGGACGCCTTCCTCGCCGCGCTGCTGCCGGCCGACGAGCGCCAGCGCCTGCAGCAGCACAAGGACAGCCTGCAGCAGGCCCGCCAGCAGGCCGACACGCTGCTGCGCGCCGCCCGCGACAAGCACGCCGGCCTGCTCGCCGAAGCCCGCACGGCGCTGCCACTCATAGAGCTGGAACGCCTGCTGGCGGAACAGGAAAGCCGCCTGAAGGAGATCGACGAACGCCACGGCGCCGAGCGCGCGCTGCTCGACAGCGACGCCCAGCGCCGCAGCAGCCAGCAGGCCCTGTTCGCGCAGATCGACGCCCAGGCCGCCGAAACCGAGCTGTGGCTACGCCTCGACGGCCTGATCGGCTCCGCCAAGGGCGACAAGTTCCGCAAGTTCGCCCAGGGCCTGACCCTGGACCACCTGCTGCACCTGGCCAACCGCCACCTGGCCCGCCTGCACGCCCGCTACCTCCTGCGCCGCAGGACCAGCGGCGAGCTGGAACTGGACATCGTGGACAGCTGGCAGGGCGAAGCAGCCCGCGACACCCGCACCCTGTCCGGCGGCGAGAGCTTCCTGGTCAGCCTGGCGCTGGCCTTGGCGCTGTCGGACCTGGTCAGCCACAAGACCTCCATCGACTCCCTGTTCCTCGACGAAGGCTTCGGCACCCTCGACGGCGAGACCCTCGACATCGCGCTGGACGCCCTCGACACCCTCAACGCCAGCGGCAAGATGATCGGCATCATCAGCCACGTGGAAGGCCTGAAGGAACGCATCACCGCCCAGATCCGCGTGGACAAGGGCGGCGGCGTGGGGCATTCGCGACTGGCGGTGTAACGGCGCCCCCTTTCGTTCCCGGGACTGGGCCTGTGGGCCTGTGGGCCTGTGGGCCTGTGGGCCTGTGGGCCTGTGGGCCTGTGGGCCTGTGGGCCTGTGGGCCTGTGGGCCTGTGGGCCTGTGGGGGCGAATTCATTCGCCCGCGGACTTGGAGCGGGGAGCCAGGCTCACCGACTGCGGGCGAATGAATTCGCCCCCACAGCTTGCTCCCCCCCACAGCTTGCTACCCACCACAGCTTGCTACCCACCATTCAGCCTTTAATCATTCAGCCCCGCAGCTGAGCCTCACGACAGCCCCCGTCTTGCAAGCAGCCGCGTCTCACAGCCCCTCGACCAGCCCCCGCGTGATCTCCGCGGCGCCGACTTCCCGGCAGCCGAGCACGTTCTGGCCACACCACAGCGGCGAGAAGTCGCCGCTGCCGCGGCTTTCGGCGGCGGCGCGCAGTGGGGCGATGGCAGTGGTGGCCAGCGGGAATTCCGGCGCGGCGGGGCTCAGCGGCCCCACTTCGCGGATCACCCGATTGACGATGCCGCGCGCCGGACGGCCGGTGAACAGGTTGGTCAGCGCCGTGTGGCCGGCGGCCGAGCTCTTGAGGGCGCTGCGGTGCACGGCGCTGGTGGTGGCCTCCGGGCACAGCAGGTAGGCGGTGCCGGCCTGCACGCCAGCCGCGCCGAGGGCCAGCGCGGCCTTCACGCCGCGGGCATCGACGATACCGCCGGCGGCGATCACCGGCACTTTCACCGCATGCACGATGCGCGGCAGCAGTGCAAAGGTGCCGGACTGGGCACTCAGGTCATGGTTCAGGAAGTGCCCCCGGTGGCCGCCCGCCTCCAGGCCCTGGGCGATGATCGCGTCGGCGCCGTGGGCTTCGAGCCACAGGGCTTCTTCCACCGTGGTGGCGGATGACACCACCTTGGCGCCCCATTTCCTGACCCGCGCCAACAGGTCGGCGGAGGGCAGGCCAAAGTGGAAACTGACCACCGGCGGGCGGAAGGCCGCGATGATGTCCGCCGTCTCGGCACTGAACGGGTTGCGGCCGGGGCCGGCCGGAATCGCTGCCGGGTCGATGCCGAACTCCGCGTAGTACGGCGCCAGCGCGGTGCGCCACGCGGCCTCCCGCTCGGCGCTGGGCTGCGGCGGGCGGTGGCAGAAGAAATTGACGTTGTAGGGCTTGTCGGTGGCCACATGGATGGCCGACAGCTCCTTCTCCAGCGCCTCGGGGCTCAGCATCGCGCAGGGCAGCGAGCCGAGGCCGCCGGCTTCGGACACCGCAATGGCCAGCGCACTGCCCTGCACGCCGGCCATCGGGGCCTGGATGACCGGCAGGGCGATGCCGAAGAGGTCGGTGATGCTCATCAGAAAATCTCCTTAGATGCCGAAATGCAGGCGGACGCGTTCGTCCAGCAGCTGCCGGGCCTGGTCTTCATCACAGTCGGCCAGGCGCTCGAAGATTTCCCGCGCGATGGGCCGGAAGGCGCCCATCACGGCGGGGTCGAAATGGCTGCCGCTGTCCCGCTCGAGGATCGCCATGGCGGCCTCGAAACCCAGCGGAGCCTTGTAGGGGCGCTTGGAGCACAGCGCGTCGAAGACGTCGGCAACCGCGAAGATCCGCGCCGCCAGCGGGATCGCCTCGCCGGCCAGGCCACGCGGATAGCCGGCGCCGTTCCATTTCTCGTGGTGTCCAGCCACCACCGCCGCGGCGCCTTCCAGCCAGCCAATCCCGGTGACGATCTCCTCGCCCTGCTGCACGTGACTGCGCATGGTGTCGAATTCGTCGTCGTCGAGCTTGCCGGGCTTGAGCAGGATTGCGTCCGGGATGCCGATCTTGCCGACGTCGTGCAGGAAGCTGCCGGCAATCAACGCCTGCATGGCGTGCCCCTGCAGGCCCAGCCGTTCGGCGATGCGGGTGGCGATCCAGGCGACCCGGTAGTTGTGGGCGCCGGTGTCGGAATCCCGCTTGGCGATGGCGCGGCCGAGGGCGTCCATCATCGAGATGTGGGAATCGAGCACCTCGCGGGCCTTGCGCTGGTTGTCGGCGGACAGGCGGACCACCACCGGGTAGATCACCGCGCCGCACAGCAGCGAGGCCAAGCCGGCCAGCAGCGCGGCGTGCAGCGCGTGGCTGCGGATCTCTTCGCGCTGCCAGTCGGGCACCACCCGTACGCCCTCGAAATAGCCGGAGATCCGCGTCTGCCCGTCGCTCGCCACGTCCTGCAATGGCACGAAGATGCGCAGGATCCAGCGCGCGTCGCCATCCAGCCGCAGGCTCTCGTAAGACGCCCCGCGATGCGCCGGGCTGAGGTGTTCCGGCAGACGCGCCTCGACCGAAGTCCCTTCCACGGACATCGCAACGGCCAGCTTGTGGCCCTCCGCGTCGTAAAGCTCGGCAATGTCGAACAGGCCGCCGGCGATGGCATGGGCGGCCTTCGCGGCCTTGTCGGCGGCCTCCGGGCCGTTCAGCGCGAGGGCATCGAAATGGCGCAGCAGGCGGCGCGACTCCTCCATCCCCAACGACACGGTGGCCTCCTCGGCCTGCTCCCGCGCGACGAACCAGGCGAGCGGGCTGGCGAGTACCGCCAGCAGCACGCTGATGGCGGTGATACGGATGGCGGTGCGCCTGTTGAAAGTGTTCATGCCCGCGACGATCCGCGCCTCCTGTGACAAGGCTGCCATTATCGCCGCGGGGTGCGGGCTATCGCCAATCCGCCGTCACGGCCGCAACAGGATCGCCCCGCTGCTGCGGCCGGACTCCAGCAGGCGCTGCGCATCGGCCGCCCGCGCCAGGGGCAGCACCTCGCCGACACTGGCTTGCAGCCCGGCCTTGGCCGGCGACCCGACGGTTTCCAGTTCGATCTCCTCGGCGCCGCCGTAACGGTGGATGACGGCCCGGGTGACGGTGGCGAAGGGAATCGAAGCGTTCGTGGAGGCAACGTCGCCCGACAGGACTGCACTGCTCGTGGTCCGCTTCTGGAAATTGAGAAGGGCATCCCGACCAAGCCAGTCTTCCTGCCACACCCTGTGAGGGCGAATTCATTCGCCCTCAGTCGGTTCAACAAGCTCCGCGGGCGAATAAATTCGCCCCCACGACAACGAGGGAGAAGGACGAAGCGCTGCTGTCAGTCTTCGCCGACGCGGACGGCCTGCTCACCGGCGAGCGCGTCAGCGGAGCCTGATCCCCACTCGGCGACGAACACCTCCCGGAATTCCCGCAGCCAGGCCACCCGCTGCTCGCCCAGGCGCCGGGCGGCGGCGGTGTTCATCAGCGCCGGCAAGGTGGCCAGCTTCACTTCGATGTGGTCGAGGGAATAGGCCCGGTCGTCGGGCGGCCGCCGCAACGCGAGGGGATCGTCGGCGTGGGCCAGCGCCGAGCCCATGCGGCCGGCGGTGTAGAACATCCGCGCCAGGCCCACCGCGCCAAGGGCGTCCATGCGGTCGGCGTCCTGCACGATCTGCGCCTCCAGGCTGCGTGGCGGGATGCCCGCCGAGAAGCTGTGGGCCTCGATGGCATGGGCCACCGCGTCGAGGCGCTCCACCGGAAAGCCGGCCTCCGCCAGCACGGCGCGGGCCTGCTGCGCCGCCAGCCGGGAGGCCTGGGCGCGACGCGGATCGTCCTTGGGCAGGTTGACGAGGTCATGCAGGTAACAGGCGGCCAACACCACCAGGCCGTCGGCCTCGGGGTATTCAGTCAGCAACTGCGCGGCGACGCGCCACACCCGGTGCAGGTGCAGCACGTCGTGGGCGCCGTCGCCATCGGCAGCAGCGGCGGCGAGTGCGATCAGGCGCGGGTGCCAGTGGGCGAGCAGGCCGGGATAAGCGGACATCAAGACATACCTCGTGGTCGAAGGGCGGACAGACCCGCGCATGATCCACGAGTTCCCGCCGGCTCGCCGGGCCAGGCAGGCCCGGCGCTTCACAACTGCAGCATGTCCTTGGTGCACGCCCCTGCATACACTGAATCCATCGTGAGACGGATCTGCACGTCCTGGCCGCCCTTGTGGACGAGCTGCTGGATTTCGGAGCGCAGGCGGCGCGGCGCCACGGTGTTGTTGATCTGCATCTCCACCGAATTGCCGTCGGCCATCGTGCAATTCATTTTCCAGCTGGCACTGGCCTCGCCGCGGGTCGCGTCCGAAATGCTGCAGCGGGCGCCCTGCTTCTCCATCTTGTCCCGGTCGATACCGGGTGTCAGGTAGGGGTCGCGGGCCAGGAAGGCCGGCGTGAAGCACACTTGCGTGCTCATCTCGGACACGGTCCGGGGTGGGCTGGCCGGGGTTTCGCGCGCGGTGACCACCGTCTTGACCTTCCACCCACCTGGCTGGATGGTGGGACTGGCGAGCACCGGCAGACCGCTGAGGACAAGGGGCAGTAAGACGACGCTGCGCAGGACGCGGACAGACATGGGAACCTCCCGCGGGGAAATGAAGGAATGAGGTGATAGTGCCACGCCCGGCCAGCCCACGACCTATGCCACAGGACGCCGGCGGACAGTGACATATTCCGGCCGGGAAATGCGCCAGCGGGTCCGGCAGGCGATGGCAGGAAGGCAATGCACCATCACGGTGCCGATACCACCAAATAGGTACAGACCATCTCCAGAACACCCCGAATCCGCACCCGAACAGTGCGCAATGTGAATTTCCGTGACGCCGAAAGGGTGAAATATATTGCATAGCACAAGGCGCTAAGCGTCTGATTCACCAAGGCGGTGCAGATGGGGGACGGCGCAATGAACAAAACAGGCGCAGCTCTTGCTATCCGACCCTGCTTCTTTTTGTAGCAGGAATCAGTCAATGCTCAAGAGTCAGAACATGTCCCTCAACGGCGCGGAGAAAACCTGGCTGCCCTGGTTCGGCCGGACCGGCAAGATCGCCATGGGCTGGGCCACGTCCCGCAACCGGCACCGCTACCCCGCCATCGAACAGACCTTCGAGGCCTTCGCGCAGACCCGCGTGCGCATCCTGAACACCTGGGCCGAACAGCAATGGGCCCACCTGGAAGGGCTCGCCCGCGAACTGGCCGGCAGCTGGCCGGACGCGGACGCCCGCCAGTTGCAGCTGCGCCGCCAGCGCGCCGAGGATTTCTCGGAGCTGTTCGTCGTCAACCTGCAGGGCATGATCACCGCGTCGTCTGCCAAGGGTCGCGCCGGCACCCGCGTAGCCGCCACCGCGCCGCTACGCGCCGGCCTGGCCGGGCGCTTCCTGCACGGCCCCTACCGCGACCCGGTCACCCGCAGCCTGCCGCCGTCCACTTCGCGCTTCCACGACGCGGTGACGCTGATGTTCTACCAGCCGATCAGCGTGGACGGCAGCATCGTCGGCGCCCTGTGCGGCCGCGTGCCCAATGATGTGCTCGGCGACCTGATCCAGCGCGAGGCCGGCCACATCTTCCACGAGTCCGGCGACAACTATCTGTTCATGGTGAAGTCGGCCTTCGACCCGACGGTCGCCCCCGGCACCGCCCTGTCCCGCTCGCGCTTCGAGGACGCCACCTTCTCCGGCGGCGACAACCTGAAGGACGGCATCCGCACCGCCTTCGGCACCGTGCGCGTGCAGGAGCACACCGAACTGGAACTGGTCTTCAACGACCCGGCCACCAAGCAGCTCCACCCCGGCGTGCGCGAGACGATCCGCAAGGGTGACAACCTCTTCGTCACCTACCCGGGCTATTCCGACTACCGCCACGTGCCGGTCATCGGCAAGGGCGTCACCTTCCGCCTGCCCGGCTCGCCGGACACCTGGGGAATGATGTGCGAGGCCGACCTGGAAGAGGTGTACCGCTTCCGCAGCATCCCCTTCCGCCTGCTCAGCCTCTACATGGCGGTCACCCTGGGCAGCTGGGGCATCGCCGGCCTGCTCGCCGAGCTGGCCGGCCTCGGCCAGGCCGCCGTGCTGGGCACCGGCCTGGCCCTGCAGCTGGGCGGCGCGGTGGTCTTCCACCGCCTCGGCTGCCTGCCGATCAGCGAGCGCCTGCGCGAGGCGACCCGCGTGCTGCGCTCCACCACCGAAGGCGGCGGCAACCTGTCCCAGCGCCTGCCACGGGCCAGCGAACGGATCGACGAGGCCACGGTGCTGGCCCAGTGGGCCAACAGCTTCATCGACAACCTGGAACAGATGATCCGCCAGGTCGCCAAGACCACCAGCGAGATCGGCGACACCAACCGCAACATGCTGCAGAAGAACAGCCACGCGGACCAGGTCTCCACGTCGATGCAGGACGCCATCGACGACATCCTCACCGCAATCCGCGTGCAGCTCGGCGAGATCGACGCCGCCACCACCAACACCGCCACCATGCAACAAGTCGTACAGCGCGTCAGCGAAGAAGCGCGCGAGCAATTCGCGCTGGTGGAAGCCCGCAGCCAGGGCATCCGCAGCTCGGTCAACCTGTCGGCGACGACGATCCGCCAGCTCGAGCAGCGCACTCTGGAGATCGGCCGCATCGTCACGCTGATCAACGAGATCGCCGACCAGACCAACCTGCTGGCCCTCAACGCCGCCATCGAGGCGGCCCGCGCCGGCGAGACCGGGCGCGGCTTTGCGGTGGTGGCCGACGAGGTGCGCAAGCTGGCCGAGCGCACCCGCGGCGCCACCTCCGACATCCGCGAGATGATCGACGGCGTGCAGAGCCAGGCCGAGGAGGCCGTGCGCACGATGGAAAGCGGCATGTCGGAGATGGAGGAAGGCCTGCGCCTGGCCACCGCCGCCGCCACCGACAAGCGGGAGATCGAGGCGGTCGTCGAGCGCCTGTTCGTGACCATCAGCCAGATCGCCGCGGCCACCCACGCCTACGGCGACCGGGTGGAATCCATCTCCTCCGCCGCCGAGGCGATGCGCCATGCGACGCGGGAATCGGCGCGCAGCGCCGAGCTCACCGGCTTTGCCACCGGCAAGCTGGAACAGACCATGGGCCAGTTCCAGGTCGCCGCGGCCTGACCCCGCTTCAACGGGCCGGGAGCCGCCTCAGCGCTCCCGCTCGAACCCCTCCGCCGCCGCATCGCGCAGCGCGGTGTAACGCTGCTCCAGCTCCCGACGCAATTCCTTGCGGGCCTGGGCAGCCTGGTAGCGGCGCTTCTCGTCCGGCGTGAAGGGGCGCAGCGGCGGCACGCTGACCGGCTTGCGGTTCTCGTCCACCGCCACCATCGTGAAGAAGCAGCTGTTCGCGTGGCGCACGACCTGGGTGCGGATGTCCTCGGCAATGACCTTCACGCCGATCTCCATCGACGAGTTGCCGGTGTAATTCACCGAAGCCAGGAAGGTCACCAGCTCGCCGACGTGGATCGGCTGGCGGAACATCACCTGGTCCACCGACAGGGTCACCACGTAGCAGCCGGAATAGCGCGCCGCACAGGCATACGCCACCTGGTCGAGCAGCTTGAGGATGGCGCCGCCGTGCACGTTGCCGGAGAAATTGGCCATGTCCGGCGTCATCAGCACCGTCATCGTCAGTTGGTGGGCGGGGAAATTCATCGTTGTCTCCGTGGGGTCTGCGGACGTGCACCGCAGCATAAACGCGGGACGGCGGGATGTCTCCCCGCGCCACGCGGAATCGGGCATCCTGTCGCGCACCGGATAGGCGGCACAGCGGACTTGCCGCGTTGTGCGGCAGGTCACTTATCATGAATCAAGCATTTAACCGTGCACCCCGCATACATTTAATATAATCAACAAAAACAACAATACCTATATAGCAAGCACCTCAAAACTGCCATGACGACCCCGGACAGCAGTGCGCAGCCTCCCCGAACCACCCGCAACGTGGTGCTCGTCGTCGACGACGAGCCGGTGAACCGGCTGGTGCTGGGCGGCGTCCTCGAACCGTTCTACACGGTCCTCAAGGCGGCCAACGGGACGGAAGCCCTGCAGGCGGCGATCCAGTCCCCCCCGCCCGACCTGATCCTGCTCGACATCATGATGCCGGACCTGGACGGCTTCGAAGTGCTCCAGCTGCTGCGCGGCGATCCCCGCACCGCCGCCATCCCGGTGATCTTCGTGACCGCCCTGATCGACGAGGACAGCGAGCAGCGCGGCTTCGAACTGGGCGCCTGCGACTACATCCACAAGCCGATCCGCGCCACCGTCGTGCGCGCCCGGGTACGCGCCCAGCTCGAAGCCAAGGCGGCCCGCGACATGCTGGACAAGAACAACCTGCGCCTGCGGCACAAGGTGGAAGGTGGCGCCAAGGCCCTCGAAACCGCCCAGATGCAGCTGCTGCAGTCCGAGAAGATGGCCTCCCTCGGCCAGCTGGCGGCCGGTGTGGCCCACGAGATCAACAACCCGATCGGCTTCGTCGGCTCCAACCTGGGCAGCCTGGAGCGCTACCTGCAGGACTTGTTCGCCATCGTCGACGCCTATGACGCGGCGCTGCTCGCCAGCACGCCGGAAGCCACTGCCGCCGTGGAAGCCCTGCGCCGCCGGCTCGACTACGACTTCCTGAAGGAAGACGCGCTGCAGCTGCTGAAGGAATCCGCCGACGGCGTGGACCGCATCCGCAAGATCGTCAGCGACCTCAAGGACTACTCCCACACCAGCAGCGCCGACTGGCACTGGGCCGACCTGCACGCCGGCCTGGAATCGACCCTCAACATTGCCGCCAACGCACTCAAGTACCACTGCACGGTGGTCAAGGACTATGGCGAGCTGCCGCAGGTGTATTGCCTGCCGTCCCAGCTCAACCAGGTGTTCATGAACCTGATCATCAACGCCGCGCAGGCCATCGAGGGCCAGGGAACGATCACCCTGGCCACCCGGCGCAGCGGCGACAACGCGGTGCAGATCAGCATCAGCGACACCGGCAAGGGCATTCCGCCGGACGACCTGCAGCGCATCTTCGAGCCCTTCTACACCACCAAGCCGATCGGCAAGGGCACCGGCCTCGGCCTGTCCCTGTCATGGGGCATCGTCGACCGCCACCACGGCCGCATCGACGTGAGCAGCGAACCCGGCAAGGGCAGCACCTTCACCGTCACGCTGCCGATCGAGGCGCCAGCGGAAACGTAGGGGCAAACCCTCCCGTGGGGGTACCTTGCTGTGGGGGCGAATTCATTCGCCCGCGGTGATTATTCAACCGACTGAGGGCGAATGAATTCGCCCCCACGATAAGTGCTACCCCGCCCCTCTCGCCGCTCCCAAAAAAACGGCCCGCTGTCGCCAGCGAGCCGAATCAGGTGCCAACTTGCCTGAGGAGAAACGGGGAGCGGATCAGAAGACCCGGTTGACCGACGCGATCCAGGTACCCGCGTTCATGTCCTTGGTGGTGCCGTTGCCAGCCACGCTGGGGTAGTTCTTCCAGTAATCGGCACCGGCGGTCGTCGTGTAGGCCAGGCCCAGCGTCCAGCTGCCCGGCATGGCCTTGCTGACGCCGACCTTGTAATCGGAATAGTCCAGGCCCTTCGAATTTGCAATGGTCTGGCGACCGGCATGCAGGGTCGCCGTCCACGTCGGCAGGAACTCGTAGTTCACATTGGCTTCGATGTACCAGGAACCCGTGGTGTCCTTGCCAGTCACGCCCGCCCCCGGCTTGTTCGGGAAGGCGCCGGGGCCGGCGTTGTTGTCGGTGAAGCCGAAGTAGCCGACGTTGGTCATCGCCCGCGAGTACTTCACGTTGAGCCACTGCCAGGTGCCGGAGAGGTAGAACTCGGTGGAGTCGTAGCTCTTCTTGGCATAGCTGCCGGCCGGGGTGATCTTGTCGTAGTTGGCCTGCGGGAAGATGAACTGCAGCACGCCCACGTCGTAGGCGAAATCACCCACCGCGCCCCGGTAGCCGCCGTACACATCGACCTCGATGTTGGCGTTGGCGTACAGGTTGCCGCTGGTGTTGGACAGCCAGGTGCCCACGTAGAAGCCGGACGCATGGGCGTAATCCACGCCGCCCTGGATCGCCGGGTTGCCCCAGGTCTGGCGGATGCCGCGGAACACGTATTCCGACACCACGCCGATGTTGCTGGTCAGTTCGGGCGCTGGCGCCGGCGCGTCCTCGGCATGGGCAGGCGCGGCCAGCGTGGCGGCGGCGATGGCCGGCAGCGCACAGCTGCCAAGGTGCCGGACAGCATTCCGGAGAGCGGTCTTCTTCGCGGGTTTCATGCTTTTGCCTTCGTCGGTGTTGGGATGGCAGCCATTTCACGCCCGCGCGCCTACTCCCTCAATTCCCCCTCGGACCTACTCCCAAAGTCGAATTGTTCGCCCCCCGCCCGGCGGCGGACAGTGCAGGCCATTGCAGTCCCATCGCATTTTTTCGACATCGAGGAGTACGCAGATGAACACCACGACAGTGGATGCCGTGACGAGCGGCATCGGGAGCGGCGGCGCCAGCGCAACGCTCCACCGCAAGATCGGCTGGGCCGGGGCCTTCTGGGTAGCCAGCGGCGTCCCGGCCCTGGTGCTGTTTTCCATCGGCTCCATTGCCGCCACGGTGGGCAAGCCGTCCTGGGCGGTGTGGATCATTTCCATCGCCTTCGGCTTCCTGCAGTCCTTCTCCTATGCGGAGATCGCCGGCCTGTTCCCGCACAAGTCCGGCGGCGCGTCGGTGTACGGGGCGGTGGCCTGGGTGCGCTACAGCAAGCTGCTGGCGCCGCTGTCGGTGTGGTGCAACTGGCTGGCCTGGTCGCCGGTGCTGGCCATCGGCTCCGGGCTGGCGGCGGGCTACATCCTGTCGATCCTGTTCGCGCCGGACGCGGCCATCAACACCTGGCAGATCACCCTGCTCGACCTGGGCTTCATCAAGGGCGGTCTGTCCCTGCGCATCAACGCCACCTTCGTGCTCGGCGCGGCGGTGCTGCTGGCGGCCTTCGCGATCCAGCACCGCGGCATCCTGCAGGCAGCCCGCATGCAGATGGTGCTCGGCATCGCCGCACTGGCCCCGCTGATGCTGATCGGCCTGTGGCCGCTGCTCTCCGGTGACGTACCGGCCGCCAACCTGACCCCGCTGTTCCCGCTGGCCAAGGACGCCGGCGGCGCGGTGATCGACGGCGCCTGGGACATGGGCGGCCTGACCCTGATGGCCGGCGGCCTGTTCATGGCGGCCTGGTCCACCTACGGCTTCGAGACGGCGGTGTGCTACACCCGCGAATTCCGCGACCCGCGCACCGACACCTTCAAGGCCATCCTGTACTCCGGCCTGCTGTGCATCTTCGTGTTCACCGTCGTGCCGCTGGCCTTCCAGGGCAACATCGGCCTCGGCCAGCTGGTCACCCCGGAAGTGAAGGACGCCGCCGGCAACGTGGTCACCCCGGCGGTCTACGACGGCATCCTGTCGCCGGACATCTACAGCGGCATGGGCGTCGCCCACGCCATGGCCCACATGCTGGGCGGCGGCGCGCTGGTCGAGCACGTGCTGATGGCGATGCTGGTGCTGGCCCTGGTGCTGTCCATCATGACCTCGATGGCCGGTTCCTCGCGCACCCTCTACCAGGCCTCCGCCGACGGCTGGCTGCCCAAGTACCTGTCCCACGTGAATGCCAACGGCGCGCCGATCCCGGCGATGTGGACCGACCTCGGCTTCAACCTGATCCTGCTGCTGATGTCCGACTACGTCTTCGTGCTGGCCATCTCCAACGTCTGCTACATCCTCTTCAACTTCCTCAACCTCAACGCCGCCTGGATCCACCGCATCGACCGCCCGAGCTGGCCGCGCCCGTTCAAGGCCCCGCTGTGGCTGATCGCCATCGGCACCGTGCTGGCCTTCGCCAACCTGTGGCTGATGGGCATGGGCGCCGACATCTGGGGCGCCGGCACGCTGGCTTCCGGCCTGCTCGTCGCCGCGCTGATCGTGCCGGTCTTCCTGTACCGCCACTACGTCACCGACAAGGGCCAGTTCCCCGCCGCGATGCAGGAAGACATGCACCTCGGCAGCGAGGAAGGCGTCGGCACCCGCGCCGGCATCCTGCCCTACCTGACCCTCGCCGGCGGCGCCGCGGTGGTGGCCATCGCCCACGCCTGTGCGGTGATCTGAGGAGAACGACCATGCTGCATTCCGACATCAAGAGCCGCCCCACCTACACCCAGCTGGAGCCGGACCTGTCCGGCAGCCAGCACCTGCTGATCGTCGAAGGCGACACCGTGCTGCCGGGCCGCCTCGACTCCCTGGCCGGCACCTTCGCGCCGGTGGAAGAGAACCTGCACACCTGGCTGGTCGGCACCCAGGCCGGCGGCCTGGGCCTCGGCAAGGTGTGGCGCCTGCCCGAGGTCGCCGACGTGGTGGATGCCTTCGCCTGCGCCACCCGCGGCTACGGCATCGGCGACCGCCTCTACGTGCAGGGCACCGAGCCCTTCCTGTGGTCGGTGGCCAAGGCCGCGGCGATCATCGGCTTCAGCGCCGAGCAGATCCACCTGCACCACGCCGGCAGCCTGCGCCGCCGGGTGTGGTGCACCCACTGCCACACGGTCACCGAGAACGTCACCACCAGCATCGCCAGCTGTGCCGGCTGCCACCGCCACCTGCTGGTGCGCGACCACTTCTCCCGCCGCCTCGGCGCCTTCATGGGCGTGATGGTGGATGCGGAAGCACCGGGCGAAGTGCCGGCCGTCGAGGAGAGCTTCGCATGATCGGCGAAACCCTCACGCTCAAGGTGGCCGCCGCCAGCGCCATCTCGCCGAGCCTGCGCCACCTGCGCCTGGTGGCGGCGGACGGCGGCAAGCTGCCCCCGGCGGCGGCCGGCGCCCACCTCCAGCTCGTGCTCAAGGGCGCCACGCGCACCCACCGCAACGCCTATTCGCTGATCAGCCGGCCCGGCGCCCGCGACGCCTACGAGATCATCGTGCGGCGCGTGCCCAGCTCCCGCGGCGGCTCGGCCTTCATCCACGAGCAGATCAAGGTCGGCGACGTGCTGGAGGCCGGCTGGCCCGGCAACCTGTTCGCCCCGGTGCGCACCGCCCGCCGCCACCTGATGATCGCCGGCGGCATCGGCATCACGCCCTTCCTGTCCTACCTGGCCGACTTCGCCTTCGGCGGCGCCGACTACGCGCTGCACCTGTGCTGCCGCGAGGACGAGCAGCACGTCTTCGACCCCTGGCTGGCTGGCAAGAGCGGCGTCAGCGTGCACTGGGACGCCGACGGCCGCCGCCTCGACATCCCCGCCCTGCTCGCCGCCCAGCCGGTCGGCACCCACCTCTACGTGTGCGGCCCGGCCGCCATGAACGACGAGGTGCTGGAACTCGCCGCGGCCGCCGGCTGGCCCGCCAGCCACGTCCATTGCGAGCACTTCGGCAGCGCCCTGTCCGGCGGCGAGGCTTTCCGCGCCTTCCTCGCCAAGTCCGGCGTCGAGGTCAGCGTCGGCGAGGACGAGAGCCTGCTCGAAGCCATCGAGCGGATCGGCGTCAAAGCCCCCTGCCTGTGCCGCGGCGGCGCCTGCGGCGTGTGCGTGACGCCGCTGCTGGACGGAGAAGCCGACCACCGCGACCACTACCTGTCCGCCGCCGAGCGGGAGACCGGCCGCCTGATCCTGCCCTGCGTGTCGCGGGCACGGAGCGGGCGCCTGGTGCTGGACCTGTAAGCCACACCACGAACCCTCCGTAGGGGCGAATTCATTCGCCCTCAACCGGTGAAACGAAGTCCACGGGCGAAGGAATTCGCCTCCACGGGAGAACCGCCATGAGCATCGCATTCAAACCCGAAGAAACCTTCCGCGGCGACTACAGCTACCGCAACAGCGACGCGGCCGTCCTGCGCTTCCCCTTCCCCTTCCCGGAAGACCGCTACATGTACAGCGTCAACATCGAGCCGCATGTGCGCAGCGGCCCGAGCGACGTCTTCCTGCGCCCCTTCGACGTGGATGAGCACTACATCGCCGAATGCCGCGACAAGGCCATCACGCTGGAACGCGACCCCGGCCGCTGCCAGGTGCTGCCGCACATGATGATGGCCCAGTGGGACACGCTGGAGCTGCTGATGGAGAACCTGTCCGCCGACTACCCGGAGCAGTTCTCGCTGATCAAGGAAGGCGACGACTTCGGCAGCCGGTGGACCTGGATCAACCGCCCGCTGGGCATCGAGCAGAGCTTCATCTTCGGCAACGCCGAGACCCTGCCCTGCGAACCCTTCGAATACATCACCCGCCAGGCCCAGGGTGACTTCGCGATCTGCGACCAGCGCGACGACAACCTCTTCATGGACGCCGGCATGGTCACCTCCCAGGCCGACTGGTCACTGGAGTTCGACGTCGGCATGAGCTTCATGGAGTGGCATGGCCCGGTGCCGCTGGCCCACCAGACCGGCGTCTTCGAGCGGGCCCTGAAATACCTGCTGATGCTGCGCCTCGGCCAGCCGGTGCGCCGCCTCAACTGGACCATGAGCATCAACCCGCGCCTCGACACCTCGCCGGAGAGCTACCCCGAGTGGGGCCCGGACCGGGCCAGCGTCACGCCCGAGAATGCCGGGCAGAAGGTGCACCTGCGCGTCGAACTGCAGACCCTGTGGCGCCTGCCGCGCAGCAACGCAATCCTGTTCCCGATCCGCTGCTACCTGGCCTCCCTCGAGGACCTGGCCCGCGTACCCAAGTGGGGCGCCCGCCTGCACCGGGTGCTGTCCTCCCTGCCGCCCCAGCTCGTCGAATACAAGGGCCTCACCCGCTACCTGCCGGCCGCCCTCGAATGGCTGGCCCAGCACGACGACGGCCGCGAATTGCCCGTCGGCACGGAAGCCGGCGTCAGCACGCTGGCGCCGCGCTGAAAAGGAACCTGTAGGGACTGCGGACGGAACCCGTGGGGGCGAATTCATTCGCCCGCGGACTCTGGATCGCCGACTGAGGGCGAATGAATTCGCCCCCACAGCGCCCACCCCACAACCCTGCAGCCCGGCCCCCAACAAGCATCGCCAGCCGTACTCACAACCGATTCCCCTTTCAAAACGCCCAAGCAAAGGAAACCACCATGAACGCCATCACCCAAATGACCCCCACCGGCATCGGTTCCGAATGGAGCCCCCAGTGGCTGCTCACCGCCGAGCAGAAGGCCCTGCAGGCCGACCTGATCGCCCTGTGCGAAACCACGCTGCGCCCCAACGCCATCGAGAGCGACAAGAAGTACATCTACCCGCGCAAGAACTTCGAGGCCCTGGCCGCCATGGGCCTGATGAGCCTGACCATCCCGAAGGAGCTCGGCGGCCGCGGTGAGAGCCACCTGTGCGCCGCGATGGTGGTCGAGACCATCGCCCGCTACGGCTGCCCGTCCACCGCCATGTGCTACACCATGCACCTGGGCGCCTGCGCCGCCGCGCTGCTGCGCCACCACGACAACGAGCGCCTGAAGGACATCCTGCGCCGCGTCGACAAGGACGTGCTGATCGGCACCCTGTCCTACTCCGACCCGGAAACCGGCTCCCACTTCTGGTACCCGATGTCGTCCCGCGCCGAGCGCACCGACAACGGCTGGAAGGTCTTCAAGAAGGCCTCGTGGACCACCTCCGGCGGCTTCGCCGACTGGTACATCATCCAGACCACCTCGCCGGACTTCGGCGGCGACTACTCCAACCTGTCCTGCTTCCTGGTCACCAAGGACCAGATCCACGCCGATCCGGCCAACTGGGACGGCCTCGGCATGCGCGGCAACCAGTCCGGCCCCATCGCGGTGGACGGCGTCGAGATCGCCCCGGACGCGCTGGTCGGCCCGATCGGCGACGGCGCCAAGTCCAACGACGAAGTGGTCGACCCCTTCTTCCTGGTGTGCTCCTCGGCCTGCTGGAACGGCATCTGCCTCGCCGCGATGGACATCACCAAGAACCACACCACCCGCAAGGTGCACAACGACGTGGGCATGCGCGTGGCCGACTACCCGACCATCCAGGACTACGTCGGCGAGTGCCTGATCGACACCAACGCCAGCCGCAGCTACGTGTACCTGGCCGCCAAGGCGCTGGACGAGCAGACCAACAACTGCGACTGGTCCGCCCACGCCACCATCGACCACCTGCCGCGCACCGCGCTGCTCAACTGGCTGTGGCAGGTCAAGTTCTTCGCCTCCAAGAACGTCACCTTCGTGGTGGACAAGATGCTCCACGCCTGCGGCGGCACCGGCTACAAGCCGGCCCTCGGCATCGAGCGCCTGCTGCGCGACGGCAAGGCCGGCTGGGTGATGGGCCCCACCAACGAAGTGCTGCGCCAGTTCGTCGGCAAGGCCGCGCTGCTCGGCTTCGAGGTGCTGGACTACTGGAACCAGTCGGTGAACCAGCGCGTCCTCAACAACGAGCTCAAGAAGATGAGCAAGGAAGAGAAGGCCGCCTTCGCCAGCAAGCTCCTCGCCGAGGCGCAAGCCTAAGTCCAGGGAGCACCGCCGCCATGCAAGCCACCACCAGCCAGCCCATCGCCGCCCACCGGGCGCCCTTCGACGGGCGTTTGTTCCGCCGCGTCCTCGGCCTCTTCCCCACCGGCGTCACCATCGTCACCACCTGGGACGATGAAGGCCGGCCGGTGGGGGCCACCGTCAGCTCCTTCAACTCCGTGTCCCTAGACCCACCGCTGGTGCTCTTCAGCCTGGCCAAGAACATGGCCTGCTGCGAAGCCTTCGCCGCCGGCGGGCCGCTGGCCATCCACGTGCTCGGCGACGAGCAGGAGTCGCTGTCCAACCGCTTCGCGCGGGGCGGCGGCGACAAGTGGGCGGACCTGGTCTACGGCGCCGGCGAGCATGGCGCGCCGCTGCTCGACGGGGCGCTGGCCACCTTCGAATGCCGGCCCTTCGCCCAGTATCCGGGCGGCGACCACACCATCTTCGTCGCCGAGGTTCATCAACTGCGCTGCCGCGACGGCGAGCCGCTGGTCTTCGCCGGCGGCAGCTACCGGCGCCTGGCCGAGCGGGAGGTGTGCGCATGAACGACGTCGTCCCGCCCGCGGACGTGGCGCAGGAAGGCGACCCCTTCCTGCTCGCCGCCGAGGCCGCGCCGCGCTTCGCCCAGGCCTTTCCCGAACCGCTGGCGGTGATCCGCGTCACCGCCGCCAGCGCCCGTGCCTTCGAGGTGAAGGCCGGGCAGTACATCCAGGTCATCGACGTGGATGGCCGCCAGTGCTCCGACCTCCTCGCCTTCGACGCCGCGGCGCTGGCCGCCAGCGAAGAATGGGGCCTCGACCCGACAGTGACGCGCACCCTGGCCGGTGCCGCCTATCCCCAGCCCGGCCTGCACGCCAAGTACTTCGACGCACGCATGCAGCCGCTGCTCGAAACCGTGCAGGACACCGTCGGCCGCCACGACGCCTTCGCGCTCGCGTGCACCGCCAAGTACTATGAGGACGCCGGCTTTCCCGGCCACGCCAACTGCAGCGACAACTTCAACGCCGCGCTGGCCGGCTTCGGCATCCGCCCGCGCGCCGGCTGGCCGGCCATCAACTTCTTCTACAACACCTTCATCCAGCCCTGCGGCAGCCTCGGCTTTGCCGAACCGTGGTCCAAGCCCGGCGACTACGTGCTGCTCAGGGCATTGAAGGACCTGGTGGTGGCGGTGTCGTCCTGCGCCGACGACATCGACCCCGCCAACGCCTGGCAGCCCACCGATATCGAGGCACGTATCTACGACGCCGCCCATTCCTTTCCCCGCGCGATGGCCCACCGCATGACACCCGACTCCCCCGTCCGCCTGACCCGGCCGACCGCCTTCGCGCCGGCAACCGAAACCCTCACCCGCGACTTCATCGACTACAAGGGCTACTGGCTGCCGCGCAGCTTTGTCGGCCACGGCACGCTGGCCGAATACTGGGCCTGCCGCGAGAAAGTGGCGGTCATGGACCTGTCGGCGCTGCGCAAGTTCGACGTCACCGGTCCCGACGCCGAAGCCCTGCTGCAGAAGGTGCAGACCCGCGACATGCGCAAGCTGGCCGTCGGCCAGGTGGTCTACACCGCCGTCTGCCACGCCCACGGCGGCATGATGGACGACGGCACGGTGTTCCGCCTCGGCCGCGACGTGTTCCGCTTCGTCTGCGGCGAAGACACCACCGGCCTGTGGCTGCAGGAACAGGCCGCAGCGGGCGGCTTCAACGTGCATATCCGCGAAGCCACCGATGCCCTGCACAACCTCGCCGTGCAAGGCCCCAAGAGCCGCGAGCTGCTCAAGAAGATCCTGTGGACCAGCCCGCTGCAGCCCACGCCGGACGAACTCGGCTGGTTCCGCTTCGCCGCTGCCCGCCTGGGCGGCCCCACCGGCATCCCGCTGGTCGTGTCGCGCACCGGCTATACCGGTGAGCTGGGCTATGAGCTGTGGTGCGCCCCCAAGGACGGCCCGGCCCTGTGGAACGCGGTGATGGAAGCCGGAACCCCGCTGGGCATCGTGCCGCTCGGCTTCGACGCCCTCGACATGCTGCGCATCGAAGCCGGGCTCGCCTTCGCCGGCCACGAATTCTGCGACCAGACCGACCCCTTCGAAGCCGGCATCGGCTTCACCGTCGCCCTCAGCAAACCGGACGACTTCATCGGCAAGGCCGCCCTCGAAGAACGCAAGGCCCATCCCCGCCGCAAACTGGTCGGCCTCGCCATCGCCAGCAACGAAGCCGCCAGCCACGGCGACGGCCTCTACGTCGGCCGCGCCAGGGTCGGCGAAATCACCAGCACCACCCGCTCGCCAGTCCTCGACACGCAGATCGCGCTGGCCCGCGTGGATGTCGCCTACTCGGCACTCGACACCGAACTGCAGGTCGGCCAGCTGGATGGGCACCGCAAACGACTGGATGCGAAAGTGGTGGCGTTTCCGCACTACGACCCGACGAAGTCGCGGGTCAGGGCTTGATGATGGCCGCGGCGCTGGGAACCTAGCCCGGCGCTCGCTGCATGTTGTGCCCCCGCATCCCCAAGTGGCTTCGGCTGCTTGGGGATGTTTGCTGTGCACGAAGGATGTTGTGCGGTGAACATTCGATGCTGAAAAGTCCACATTGAATATTCACTGGGCAATGTTCTATGTTGATCAATGAATATTCAATGTTGCAGACGGCCACGAAGAAGTTGACGCCTGATTGATGATCGAGAGGGCGTCACCATTCGATGGTGACGCCGCACTATTGCATATCGAGACGTAAGCAACGTATAGCGGTCGGCGGCATGTTTAGCGCATCGCATTTCGACTTGCTCGGAAAGCTTGCCGAGCACTTATTCTGCACCAGTTGTTTTCTCTCCCTCGATTACCAACCACGCCAAGGAGCCATCATGCTATTCATAACAAATAGATTTCCGAAGGCATCAATAAAAACCGAGCTGGGCAGGGAATTCATTTTTGATCTGGAAAACAATGCCCCGAGCAACTCCGTTTTTTTCTGCGAAAGAGCACAGAACGGAAGCATTAGAGAGGTTGGTGGACTAAACTTCCTTTCTCAACTCAAGAGCTCGGAATACAGGCAAGTATTGATCTACATTCACGGCTTCTCGAACCTTCCCGACGATGTTTTCGAGGCTGCCGCCGAATTCCAGAAACTGTGCGACAAGAAGGACAAAAAGGAAGTCCTGGTTGTTCCCATCATCTGGCCATGCGACAACGATCTCGGAATCGTCAAGGACTACTGGGATGATCAGAAGTCAGCAGATGGCAGCGCCTTGTCCCTGGCAAGAGCTTTGAGCAGGTTTATCGAGTGGCGGGAGTCGAATCTGAACACACCGGATACCGACCCCTGCCTGAAGCGGATCAATATTCTTGCGCACTCCATGGGCAACAGGGTTCTCCGGGAAACGCTGTGTGCCTGGGACAAATATGATCTGGCCGACGGAGTCCCGCTGCTGTTCCGCAACACTTTCCTTGTGGCAGCAGACATTGAGAACGAGTCCATTCACCGGACCGAAAGGGGAAAGCTGATCTGCGATGCCTCACGGAATGTTGTTGTCTATTTTGCCTCAGACGACTTGGCATTGCGCGCGAGCAAGGCGGCCAACCTGAAAAACAAGATTGCATCCCGGCGCCTGGGCCATACGGGACCGGAAAATATGGAGCTGACGCCGAAGAATGTCTATGTGGTTGACTGCGACGACGTCAACAATGTGTATGACAATCCGAAAGGACATTCCTATTTCCGGAGCGGCAGAAAGAAAGGAACGCCCGGCCTGGTTTTTGAGCATATATACACATGCCTGAAAAGCGGCCGAGTTTTCCCTGAAGATGAATTGCGCCGATCAACCATCATTCACGAAGCGTAGCTTTTCTCTGACGTATATCCAGTCAAGGAGCTTTCCGACAACCGGCCGTTCGGCCGGTTTTCTTTTGGCAATTCGTCCCGACGCCTCGGCCCCCTGGGTCTCCACACCCGGATAGCGCAAGCCACAAGCGTCATTCCCTGTCGTACCGATCTCCAATACTGGTCAGCCTTCAACGGAGAAAGGCAACATGGACAGGGAAATCACACTCCCCCGGCGCGGGAGCTACGCATGAAGGTCTGCATTCACCGGGGCAGCCGGCAGATCGGCGGGTCGTGCATCGAGATTGCCCACGACGGCGCCCGTATCGCGCTGGATTTCGGACTACCGCTTGAAGGTGATCCGGCCGACAAGGCCTTGCTGCCGCCGATCCGCCTCGACGGGCTGGAGGCCATCGCCATTTCCCATCCGCATCTCGATCATTACGGCCTGCTGCATCATCTCCGGCAGGACGTTCCGGTCGCCATGGGACAGGCGGCGCGGCGCATCGTGCGGGCGGCGGCGCCCTTCACCGGTCAGGCCTTGCCGCGGCTGGAGGGGTTCACGCTGGCCCACCGGACACCTCTCGACATCGGGCCGTTCCGCATCACGCCCTATCTGATGGACCACTCGGCCTACGATGCCTATGCCCTGCAGGTCGAGGCAGGGGGCAAGACCCTGTTCTACAGCGGCGACCTGCGCGGCCACGGGCGCAAGGGCGGGCTGTTTGAGCAGATCGTGTCTGCCCCGCCGGCGGGCATCGATGTATTGCTGATGGAGGGCTCATCCCTGTCCCGGCTGGAGGACGATGACGTCTTCCCGAGCGAGGCGGAGCTGGAGGAGGCCTTTGTCCGGCAGTTCCGGGCAACCGCCGGCCTGAGCATGGTGCTCACCTCGGCCCAGAATATCGACCGGGTCGTCAGCCTTTATCGCGCCTGCAAGCGCAGCGGGCGGACCCTGATCATCGACCTGTACGCCGCGGCAATCCTCGAGGCGACCGGCAACGGGAACATCCCGCAGTCCGACTGGCCGGGCATCGCGCTGTTCGTGCCGGAGTCCCAGCGCACGCAGATCCGGAAGAACGAATGGTTCGAGCTGCTGCGACGCCATGCGAAGCGGCGCGTGTTTCCGGAACAGCTGCGCGCGCTGGCATCGACCAGCACCGTGCTGTTCCGCCCGCTGATGATGGCCGACCTGGAGCGCGCCGACGCGCTTCAGGATGCGGGATTCATCTACTCCCAGTGGCAGGGCTATCTCGAGCGGGGCGCCTACGCGACGACCCAGGCCTGGCTGGCCAGGCACCGGATTTCCATGCACCACATCCATACCTCCGGCCACGCCAGCCCGCGGGATCTCCGGCGCTTTGCGGAAGCGCTGGCGCCCGGCGCCTTGGTGCCGATCCACAGCTTTGCACCGGACAAGTACGCCGGGCTGTTCGCCAACGTGGTGCAACACCCGGACGGGGAATGGTGGGAGGTGTGAGTACCAGCCATTGATCCGCGCACAGGCCAGCCACTATGCTTGGCGCGCCGTTTTCGGGCATGGATAGTCGGGGACAAGGGAACGATGAATCTTTTCAGGGTGCTGGCGTCTGGCAAGCGGGGGCTCAACGAGGAAAACATGTCGGCCTGCCTGGCCTGGCTGCTTCATCCGGGCATGGACCACGGCTTCGGCCCGGCCTTCCTGAAAGCCTTTCTCGCCGAGATCGGCAGCCACGCCGAAGCGGCCGATGCGCAGTTCCAGGGCGAACTGGCCCGGCTTGGCGAACGCATCAAGTACCGGCTGCGCTCGAACTCGGAGGATGACCTGTCGATCGATGTGGAACTGGAACACAACGCCGGCGGCCAGGGCTTCGTCGATGTGCTGGTCAGCGTCAACGACGACTGGGTGATTGCCATCGAGAACAAGATCAGCGCTGCATCGGCCCAGGATTCCACACAACTGCTGGGGCAATACCGCGGCTTGTGCGATGAGGCTTGTGCCGGGCAGCCTGAACCGGCCAGTCCCGAGGGGCGCCGGCTGATGGTCTTCCTGGTGCCGCCCCACAGCCTGGCCCAGGCAGAAGAGGATTTCGAGCGTTCGGTGCTGGCCGAGTGGAACGAACTACAGCTCGGCGAGATGCACCGGCAGGACGGCAAGGTGCTGGTCAGCTGGCGCCGCCGCAATGGCCGCCCGTCCATCGAGAACGTGATCACGCGCATGCTCGGCGACGAACTGGACGGGGAGATCGAGCCTCTCCACGATCAGACCCGCCACACCTTGCTGGCCCTGCGCCGCTTCATCAGCGGTGACTTCGAGGGCTACCCCTTCAGCCGCAAGAAAAGCGTCGGCGGCGCAAACCCGGCAACCGAAAAAAGAATCCGCCTGTCCGGATTGGCAAAGGAAGCAGATGGATTTGTCGGCATTGCCGCAGGCCTGTCCGGCCTGCTTTGCCATCTCAAGGAGGCGCCGCTCGACAGCCGCGACTTTCAATTCACCCGGCAAGACATGTCCCACGTGCAGAACTGGCTGCCGGCACGGAGCGTTCTGGCGATTGCCGCCGCCGCGCAGGCCGGCTTCCCCGACATCGGTGCCGTGATGGCCTGCGCACCGGACGGCAAGCTGTCGCTGCCTGGCGACCTGCTGCTGTGGCTGGCCGAACAGCCGGGCAAGCCGGGCTTCCATGTAGGCATCCAGGGCGGTGCGGCCAGCCTTGCCGCGATGAGTCACCGCGACGTGCAAGGTCGGAAATGGGGCATCTCCACGCAGGCACACACCAAACAGTGGATCGACAGCGCGACTTTCGCGCGGCTTTACCGACAGGCAAGGGACAGGCTCGCCTGAACCACATTGCATGGGCGCAATCACCGCCCTCATGCAAGAATGCCAGCGCTGTTATCCACACCCACAAGAAAGAGGCCCCGATGAGACGCTACGAAGTTTTCCCGAACCACCCGGTTTCGCCGTTGCAGATCGCCGAGTTCGAACCCGCCCCGCTGGGCAATACGGAGGTGGCGGTGGCCATCAAGGCCGTGTCGCTGAACTTCCGCGACATCCTGGTCACCCGCAACACCTATTTCGCCAACATCGTCGATGGCCTGGTGCCGTGCTCCGACGGGGCCGGCGAGGTGGTGGCGGTCGGCAAGGACGTGAAGGGGCTGGCGGTCGGCGACCGGGTCGCGACGCAGTTCTTCCCGCACTGGTACAGCGGCAAGGCCGACGCGCGGGCGCTGTCCGACGCACGCGGCGCCGAATCCACCGGGGCCTTCACCGAGCGTTTCATCACCGACGAGAGCGGCCTGGTCAAGCTGCCCGACAGCCTGAGCTATGCCGAGGCGGCCACCCTGCCCTGCGCGGCGGTGACGGCTTGGAATTCCCTCTTCGAGGCGGGCGACCTGAAGCCGGGCCAGACGGTGCTGCTGCTGGGCACCGGCGGCGTGTCGATCTTCGCGCTGCAGTTCGCCAAGGCGGCCGGCGCAAAGGTGATCATCACCTCCAGCGACGACGCCAAGCTGGAGCGCACCAAGGCCCTCGGCGCCGACCACGGCATCAACTACAGGACCCACCCCGAATGGCACGAGGAAGTGCTGCGCATCACCGGCGGCGCAGGCGTGGACGTGGTGCTGGAAGTGGGCGGCCCGGGCACGCTGGAACGCTCGCTGATGAGCGTCGGCGTCGGCGGCCGGATCGCCTACATCGGCGTGCTGACCGGCCTCGCCGGCGCGGCCAACCCGGTGATGCTGATCCCGAAGGCGTCGAGCATCCAGGGCATCTTCGTGGGCAGCCGGGCGATGTTCGCCGACATGCTGGACGCCATCGCCGCCCATGGCATCAAGCCGGTGATCGACCGGGAGTTCCCGTTCGAGGAAGCCCCTGCCGCCCTCAAGCACATGGAGAACGGCGGGCACTTCGGCAAGATCGTGATCCGCGTCGGCGACTGAGGCGCGATCTCAGCCCACCCCGTCGATGAAGGCGGGGCGGGCCGGCAGGCTGTATGCCTCGCCACCCACTTCCGGTACCGGCGCCCCCGCCTGCAGCGCGAGCGGGATCACGCCGGCCCACACCGGGATCGCCATGTCCTCCTCGGAATCTTCCACGCCCCAGTTGCGGATCTTGGCGGCGGCTTCGGCCAGCGGCAGGCGCAGCAGGCGGGTGCCGGCCAGTTCGGCACAGGACGGCAGGCGCACCTGCGCAGCCCGCCCCGGGCTGACATGCTCGACGAAGGCGCGGAAGGCGGCCTCCTTGGCCTCCACTTCATCCACCGCCTGAAAGCAGCCGTAGATCGCCACCGAGCGGTAGTTCATCGAGTGGTGGAAGGCCGAGCGGGCCAGCACCAGGCCGTCCAGGTGGGTGATGCAGACCGCACATTCGCCGTCGAGCAGGGTATTCACCAGACGCGAGTTGTTGGCACCATGGACGTACAGGAAATCCCCGTCCCGCCAGCAGGCAGTGGGCAGGCAATGCACGCTGCCGCCCTGGTTGAAGGCGATGTGGCAGACCAGGGCCTGGTCGACGATGGCGCGCACGGCGGCGAGGTCGTAATGGGCGCGCTGGGCCTTGCGGTGGATCTCGGTACGCGGGCTGGGGGCAAGGTGGGACATGCTGGGCTCCTTGAAATGTGCGGCCAGCATAGCCGCGGCGTGGCACCATCCATGGAACCATGCCCACCTCCCTTCATGGAGCCACGATGTCCCTCGACCTGGAGCTGATCCTCGGTCCGCTGCGTGATGCGGCGGATGCCGGTGAACCGCGCCAGTCGCGGCTGTATCGCCTGCTCAAGGCGTCCATCCTCGACGGCCGCCTGGCGCCGGGCACGCGCCTGCCGGCCAGCCGCCGGCTCGCGGTGGACTTCTGCATGGCCCGCAACGGCGTGCTGTTCGCCTACCAGCAACTGCTCGCCGAGGGCTTCCTGGAGGCGGATCGCCAAGGCACGCGGGTGGCGGCGCTGCCGCTGGCGACCGGCCCGGCCCCCGCAACCCGGGTCGGGCCGGAGATCCTGTCCCGGCGCGGCCGGCAGCTCCCGCCCATCGACCGGAGCGACGCGTCGCTGCCCTTCGCACCCGGCATCGCCGATCTCAACGCCTTTCCGTGGCAGCGCTGGGCGAGGCTGCTGCAACAGACCTGGGGCGAGGTCAGCGCCCGTCAGCTGGCCTACACCGAACCGGGCGGTGAGCCGGCCCTGCGCCGCGCGGTGGCGGCCTTCCTGTCGGCGCGGCGCGGTGTCGCGTGCGCGCCGGAGCAGGTCTTCATCGTCGCCGGCGGGCAGGTGGCGCTGGATGCCTGTGCCCACCTGCTGGCCGACGAGGGCGACACGGTGTGGATGGAGGAGCCGGGCTATCCCCACGCCCGCAACGCGATGCTGGCTGCCGGCCTGCGCGTGCAGGGGGTACCGGTAGACCAGGACGGCATGGCGCCGGACGAGGACTTGTGGCGGACCGATCCGCCGCGCCTGCTCTTCCTGACCCCGTCCCACCAGTATCCGCTGGGCAGCGTGCTGAGCCTGGAGCGGCGGCTGGCCTTCCTCAACCGGCTGGCACCCGGTAGCTGGCTGATCGAGGACGACTACGACAGCGACTTCAACCACGCCCAGCCCGGCGCCCGCCCGCTGCCGGCCATCCAGGGCCTGCGGCCGGATGCGCCGGTGATCTACGTGGGCACTTTCAGCAAGTTGCTCTACCCCGGCCTGCGCATCGGCTACATGGTGGTGCCGCGCTGGGCGGTGGCGGCCCTCGGCGAAGCCATCGGCACCTTGTACCGCAGCGGGCGATCCGTGGAGCAGCGGGCCCTCGCCCGCTTCCTCGACAGCGGCGAGCTGACACGCCACCTGCGCCGCCTGGCGCCGGTGTATCGCGCCCGCCAGCAGGCCCTGCGCGCTGCACTGGGTGCGGAGTTCGGCACGCCGGAGCACATCCTCGGCGGCCAGGCCGGGCTGCACCTGGTGCTGCGCCTGCCGGACGGGCCGGACGACGTGGCGGTGGTGCGGGCCGCGCGGGCGCTGGGGGTGATCGCCCGCCCGCTGAGCGGCTATTACGCCGACGGCGCGGCGGCCGGCAACGGGCTGGTCCTCGGCTATGGCGTGGCCGATGAGGGACGGATCCCGGAACTGGTCGCACGCCTGCGGGTGGCGAGCACTACGGCGCGCTCCAGCGACGGCTCAGCCCCGTGATTTGGCCGGTTGCGGCCGCCGCCGGCAGCGGCAGTCAGGCCCGATGGCGAACGATGTTGGCCGCGCCCCACGCATCCAGAAACTGCTCGAACTCGTCGATGGGCAAGGGCCGGCTGAAGAGGTAGCCCTGGTAGGCCGGGCATCCCTGGCGGATCAGGAACTGGTGTTGCTCATGGGTTTCCACCCCCTCGGCGATGACGTTGAGGCCCAGGTTGCGGGCCAGCGCGACGATGCTGCGGGCAATCACCGCATCGTTGGCATTGGCCTGCACGTCATGGACGAAGGCCTTGTCGATCTTCAGCTGGTCCAGCGGCAGGCGCCGTAGGTAGGCCAGCGAGGAATAGCCGGTGCCGAAATCGTCGAGGGAGAAACGGATGCCGCGGCTGCGCAGGGCCGCCATCTTGGCGACGACCTCCTCCAGGTCGTTGAGCATCAGGCTCTCGGTCAGCTCCAGCTTGAGCCGGTGGGGATCGGCCGCGGTGCGGGCCAGCACCGCCTCGACCTGGGCCACGAAGTCCGGCTGGCGGAACTGGCGGACGCTGACATTGACGGCGATCTCGATATGCGCCCGGCCCGGCGCGGCAGCCCAGCTTGCCAGCTGGCGACAGGCCGTTTCCAGGACCCACTGGCCGAGGGGCAGGATCAGGCCGGTCTCTTCGGCCAGCGGGATGAAGCTGCCGGGGGCCACCATGCCAAGGCCGGGGTGCTGCCAGCGGACCAGTGCTTCGGCACCGATGACGACACCGTGCTCATCCACCTGGGGCTGGTAGTGCAGCAGGAACTGCGCCTGCTGCAGGCCGATGCGCAAGTCCTTCTCGAGGGCCGCGCGCGAGCTGACGGCCTCCTGCATCTCCGGATCGAAGAAGCGGATGGTGTCGCGCCCGGCGGCCTTGGCGCCGTACAGCGCCAGATCGGCACGCTTCATCAGCTCCTCGCAGCTGCTGTCGGCGGCGTCGATCAGCGTGATGCCGATGCTCGGCGTGCAGTGGTAATCGTGCCCGATCAGGTCGTAGGGCTCGTCGAGATTCTTCTGGATCTTGTCGGCGACGATGCGCGCCTGGGTGGCGGCATCCGGCCGGCCCGGGTGGAGATCGTCGAGCAGCACCACGAACTCGTCGCCCCCCAGGCGGGCCACGGTGTCGCCCTCGCGCACGCAGCCGCTCAGGCGCTGGGCCACGTGCTGGAGCAGCAGGTCGCCCATGTCGTGGCCGAAGGTGTCGTTGAGGGTCTTGAAGTTGTCCAGGTCGATGAACAGCAGGGCCCCCTGCCGCTGGCTGCGGCCCAGCGAGGACAGCACATGCTTGAGGCGATCCAGCAGGAGGCGGCGGTTGGGCAGATGGGTCAGCGGATCGTAGAAGGCGAGGTTCTTGATCTCGTATTCCGCTTCCTTGCGCAGGGTGATGTCGGTGAGCGCGGACACGTAATGGCTGATCCGTCCGGCCCCATCGCGGACGACGGTGATGGTCAGCCATTCCGGAAAGATCTCGCCGCTCTTGCGCCGGTTCCAGACCTCGCCCTGCCAGGTCCCGGTCGTCTCGAGACTGGCGTACATCTCGGCGTAGAACCCGCTGTCGTGGTGGCCGGAACGGAGCAGGCGCGGCGTCTGCCCGATGGCCTCGTCCTCGCCATAGCCGGTGATCCGGGTGAAGGCGCGATTGACCTTCAGGATGACGCGATTGGCATCGGCGATGAACATGCCCTCCTGGGACTCGAAGGCGATGGCGGCGATGCGCAGATCGACCTCGGCCCGCTTGCGCTCGGTGATGTCGGTCAGCGTCCCCACGTAGTGGGTGGTCTGGCCATCATCCCCGTGCACCGCGGTGATGGTCAGGTAATGCGGATGGATCGAACCGTCCTTGTGCTTGTTGAGGATCTCCCCCGACCAGGCCCCCGTACCCGCCAGGCTCGTCCGGACGGCGGCATAGAAGTCGGCATCGTGCATCCCCGACTTCATGAAATTCATATACTGGCCGATGACTTCCTCGGCCCGGAAGCCGGTGATCGCAGTGAAGGCCTTGTTGACCTGCAGGACCTCGACAGCCGCATTGGTGACGACCATGCCTTCCTGGGACTCGAAGGCGATGGCCGCAATGCGCAGACGGGCGCGCTCCGACTCCCGCTCCCGGGCCAGGCGCTCGAAGCGCATGAAATACAGGCCCGCCAGCGTCAGGGCGGCCAGCAGGACCACCGCGACGATGGCGCCGGTACGCAGGGCCTCCTGCTGCCAGACCGCCAGGGCCTGCTCCTTGTCGAGGCGGACGCAGAGGACGAAGGGGTAGGCCCGGGACGCCCGGTAGGCGGTGAGCATGGTTCTGCCGGCGGCATCCCGTTCTTCGAACTGGCCGACTTCCGTATCGGCTAGACGGCGCACCAGATCGTCATCGGGGCGGAGGCTGCCGGGCACCGCCTTCTCGTCGGTGCTCAGCAGCAGGCGGCCGTCGTAGCCACGCAACTCGACCACCCCCTGTTCCGGGTTGATGTGGGCGCTGTAGAAATTCAGGAAGTAATCCGTGTTCACCGAGGCCACGACCGTCATCCACCGCGTATCGTCCAGGCGGACATCGCGGGCGACCGGGATGAAGCTGACCACCGGCGCGCTCGCCCCCGCCGGGCTCGCATCGTAGAAGTCCCGTCCGCTGACAATGGGGCCGGCACGCAGCACCTCGAGCGGGTCGGCGGCAGCCGGCCGGAAATCGGCGCGAGGCACGCGGATGCCCAGGTTGCGCGGATCGGTACTGCGCGCGATCCGCTCCTGCGCATCCACCACTGCAACGGAACGCAGGTAGGGCGCATGGCGCAGCGCCTGCGGCAGGCTGGCCGGCCCCACCCCCTCGACCGCCAGGGAAACCAGGCTCCGTTCGATGACGTTCAGACTCTGGGTCAGATGGTTCTCGAACCCGCGGGCGGTCATCGCGGCCGCCTCCAGCTGGTGATCGACACGCTCGGCGCGCAGTCGCCACAAGCCGTAGGCGGTGGCGCTGCAGGCGCTGAGGAGCACCACCAGCACGACCAGCAAAAAGATGGAGCGCCGGCTGAAGCCGGCCTGGGCGGACATGGGGCGAAGAAGACTAATTGCCTGACTGCCCGCGAATGGCGATCGGTTCGAGCCGGTGGCGCTTGATCGCGGCCATCAGCTGGCCGTTCTGCGTGACCCGGCCGAGGAACTGCTCCACCCACGCATGCCAGCGCTCGTCCCCCTTCTGCATCGCATAGGCGTAAGGGGTCAGGTGATAGGTGGATGTTGGAGCCACCAGGCGGGCCCAGTCGGTGGTCTCGAGCATCCGGCGGCTGAACGGGAAGTCCGTCATGAACACGTCGGCGCGGCCCGACTCGACCTCCTGCTCGCGGCCCTGGGTCGTGTCGGTGACCAGCAGGGTGGCGTGGCGGAGCTTGTCGCGCATGATCGGCTCATGCAGGGTGCCCTTGGCGACGGCCACGACGACACCCGGCTTGTCGATGTCGTCCCAGGTCTTGATGCGCCGGTTGCTCCGGGTGGTGATGGCGTAGATGTCGCTGACCAGGTGCGGGCGCGTGAAGCGCAGCTTTTCGGCCCGCGCCGGCGTCATGCCGATGGCGAACATGGCGATGTCGCAGCGGTCCTGCGTAATGTCGTCGATCAGGCGGGCGAAGGAGCTGTCGATGAAATTCACCCGCACGCCCAGTTCCTGGCCGAGCGCGCGGGCCATGTCCACGTCGATGCCGTCGAGGGCCTGGGTTTTCGGGTTGCGGTAGGAGATGCCGTAGTAGTCGGGCCAGATGCAGACCCGGACCTCACCGGCCGCCTTGATCCGCTCGAGATGCCCGTTCTCCGCGAGCGCTGGCGTGCCGCACAGCAGGACACACCCCACAGCAACAAAAAGTCTCTTCATTTCGATCGCCATGGAGGGATGCATGCGTCAAACCAATTTAGGCACACTGAATGTCGCGCTATTGTAGAAAAAGGGCCTGCACAAGTCGCGGCAGAAAGCGCGAGGATCCGCCCCGATCCGTGACGGATGTGTCACGCGGCGGCGTTCAGGGCTCGAAACGGTAGCCGACGCCGATCTCGGTCAGGATATGGCGGGGGCAGGCCGGGCTGGTTTCGATCTTCTGGCGGAGGTGGCCGACATAGACCCGCAGGTACTGGTGGTTGTCGGCGGCCTTGGCGCCCCAGATGTGGGTCAGCAGGTGGTGGTGGGTCATCACCCGCCCCGGATTGGCGGCCAGGAAGACCAGCAGGCGGTATTCGATCTGGGTGAGGTGCAGGGCCTCGCCGGCCCGCTCGACGACCCGCGTCACGCAGTTGATCTCGTGGTCTCCGAAGCGGATCTTCGGTTCCGGCACGACCGGCATGGCCTGGCCGCGGCGCAGCAGCACGCGCACGCGCGCCAGCAGCTCGGCGATGCCGAAAGGCTTGGTGAGGTAGTCGTCGGCACCGGCGTCGAGGGCGTCGACCTTGCTCTTCTCCTGGGTGCGCGCCGACAGCACCAGGATCGGCGTCGGCGACCAGGCCCGGTAGTCGCGGATGAAGTCGATGCCGTCCCGGTCCGGCAGGCCCAGATCGAGGATCACCACGTCCGGCCGCCGCGCCGCCGCCTCCACCGCCGCCTGGCTGGCGCTGCCCGCCTCGCAGACGGCGAAGCCCTCGCATTCCAGCGCGGTGGCCACCGCCTCGCGCATCTGGCGCTCGTCCTCCACCAGCAGGATGGTCTTGCCGTCGCTCATCGCCGTCACCCCAGCGCCAGCACGTCCGGCGGGTTGCCGATCGGCAGCGTGAAGTGGAAGCACGCCCCGCCACCGATGCGGTTGGACGCGCCGATCTCGCCCTCGTGGGCCTCGACGATGCTGCGCGAGATCGCCAGCCCGAGGCCGACGCCGGCCACGTCGGACTCCTGCCGGCCACGCTGGAACAGGTTGAACAGGCGGCCGGCGTCGCCGTCCGGCAGGCCGGGGCCGGAATCGCTGACGCTGATCTCCAGCCTGTCGCCAAGCTGGCGCACGGCCAGCTCAATCGGCGCGTCGGCCGGCGCGTACTTGATGGCGTTCTCCAGCAGGTTCCACAGCACGCGCTCGATCAGCACCGCGTCGATGCACACCGGCGGCAGGTTGCGCGGCAGGTCGACGCTGATCTCCCGGTCGCGCCACTGGCCGCGGATCTGCGTCAGCACCACGCCGACCACTTCATCCACCGGCTGCCAGGCACGGTTCAGCTCGACACTGCCGGAGCTCAGCTTGGCCATGTCGAGAAGGTTCATCATCTGCTGGCAGATCGTCATGGCCTGGTTGCGGATTGCTTCGAGCAGGCGCTTCTGGCGCTCCGGCGAGGCTTTGCCGAGAGCCGCCGTGTCGGCCATGCTGACCAGCGCCGCCAGCGGCGTGCGCAGGTCGTGGGACAGGGCGCCGAGGATGGAGCTGCGCAACACCTCGGAGGCGTGCCGGACCTCGGTCTCCCGCGCCATCTCGGCGAAGCGCGAACGCTCCAGCGCCACCGCGACGAGGGACGCGACGGTCTCGATGTATTCGACGAAATCCGGGTGGGACACCACCGCCGGCATCGCCTCGAAGGCCAGCACGCCCTGGGTGCCGCTGGCAGCGGCGAGGGGCAGCAGGGCGTGCAGCGCGCCGTCCGGCAAGGGCTCCCAGTTCAGCCGCGCCTGCTCGACGCAGGCCTCGAGGCGGCTGGCGAGCACCGGAAAAGGCGGTGCGATGAACTCCGCCGGCGGAATCAGGCGGGCGTTGCGCGCCCCGACGGCGCTGGCGAGGAAGGCGAAGGTGGTGTCGGCCACGTCGGCCGCGGTGAGCGCGCCGGACAGCTCCCGCGAGAACCCGTAGAGCGTCTTGCTGAGCAGCGACTTGCGCTCGGCGATCTCGGCATGGCGGCGCAGGCGGACCGTGGTGTGGCCGACGGTCAGCGCGACCGCCAGCATCAGCACGGCGGGCAGGAAGTAAGGCGTGTCGGTCATCGGGCCACTACGCAGCGGGGTCAGCATGAGCACTACCAGCAGGGCCGCCCACACCATCGCCACCCCGCTCCCCAAGAAAACAGCCCGCAGCCGGGTGGGCTGCGGGCTGGACGGACGGGCGGCGGCCGGGATCCTCATGGCGTGCGGAGGAAGCCCGGCATGGGAGCCTCAGTCCGCGACCTGCAGCGGCAGCCCCTTGCGGTTGCGGCCGTAGATGCGGGGGCGGAAGTGGCTGTCGATGATCGGCGTCAGCGCGTTCATCAGCATCACCGCGAAGGCCACGCCCTCCGGATAACCGGCCCAGGTGCGGATCACGTAGGTCAGCAGGCCGCAGCCGAAGCCGAACACCAGGCGGCCCACCGGCGAGTTGGGGGACGTGACGTAGTCGGTGGCGATGAAGAAGGCACCGAGCATCACGCCGCCGGACATCAGGTGGGTCTGGGCATCGAGGAAGTGGGCCGGGTCGTAGGCGTTCAGCGCGGCGGCGGGCAGCGCGACGCCGACCAGCATGGCCACCGGGATGTGCCAGCTGATGACCCGCTTGATGATCAGCATCAGGCCGCCAGCGATGATCAGCCAGGCCGCCGTCTCGCCCATGCTGCCGGCGCGCTCGCCGATCATCGACAGGGCCGGCGCGTGGGCCGCCGACTGCAGCAGATCGACGCCGCGGGACATCTCGGTCTTCGAGAAGCCCAGCGTGGTGGCGCTGGTCATCGCGTCGAAAGCCGCCGGGATGCCCTTGAAGAGGATCACCAGGCCGTCCAGCGGCCCCGGCGAACCCTCGGCGAAGAGCGGCGCGGCGCCGACCCAGGAGGTCATCTGCACCGGGAAGGAGATCAGCAGCGCGACGCGGGCCACCATCGCCGGGTTGAAGAGGTTCTGGCCGAGGCCGCCGAAGACATGCTTGCCAAGGACGATGCCGAACAGGCCGCCGAAGGCACCGATCCACCACGGCGCCCACGGCGGCAGGGACACCGCCAGCAACCAGCCGGTGAGGATTGCCGAGCCGTCGGTCAGCGCCTTGCTGGCCTGGCGGTCCATGGCGCGCAGGAAGAAGGCCTCGCCGAGCATCGCCGAGGCGATGGTGATCAGCCACAGGTAGATCGACGGCCAGCCGTACAGCCAGAAGCCATACAGCGTGGAAGGCGCCAGCGCGACCATCACGGTCGCCATGATGCGGCCGGGATTGTTGGAGGTGGTGGTGTACGGTGCGGCGACCGGACTGCCGAGGTTCTCGTTCATACCGTTTCTCCTTGAGCCTGCCCGCTATCCTTGGCCGGTGCCTTGGCAGCCGCCGCCTTGGCTGCCGCGGCGGCGTCCTTCTCGGCCTTGCGGCGCGCGGCGGCTTCGGCCTTCTCCTGTTTCTCCCGTTCGATGCGCGCGCTGCGGGCTTCGGCCAGGCGCTTGGTGGCATCGGTGCGCAGCTTGACGCGCTCGGCGGCCATCAGCTCGCCCTTGGCGTAGCTGAAGTACTGCACCAGCGGGATGTGCGACGGGCAAACGTAGGCGCAGCAGCCGCAGGAGATGCAGTCGCCGAGGGCATAGCCTTCCGCCCCTTCGAAGTCCTCGACGCGGATGTGCGCGGCCATCTCCATCGGCAGCAGGCCCATCGGGCAGGCGTCGGCGCAGGTGCCGCAGCGGATGCACGGGCCGGCTTCCGGCGTGGCCGCTTCGGCGGCGTTGAAGGCCAGGATGCCGGAGGCGCCCTTGACCAGCGGGATGCGGTCGTGGGCCAGCGGCGTGCCCATCATCGGTCCGCCGAGGATCAGGCGGGCCGGCTCGCCCTTCAGGCCGACGAAGGCCAGCAGGTCGGTGACCAGCGTGCCGAGCGGCGCATAGATGTTGCCCGGCGTGGCGATCGCCCCACCGTTGAGGGTGACGATGCGTTCCACCAGCGGCTGGCCGAGGCGCACCGCCTTATGCACGGCGGCGCAGGTGGACACGTTGTGGACCAGCACGCCGACTTCCGCCGCGCGGGCGTTGGACGGCACTTCCTTGCCGGTGAGGGTCTGGATCAGCTGCTTGTCGGAGCCCATCGGGTAGCGCGTCGGCACCGGGCAGATCTTGACCTCGGAGAAGGAGGCGGCGGCCTTGCGCATCGCGGCGATGGCTTCCGGCTTGTTGTCCTCGATGCCGACCAGCGCCTCTTTGGCACCGATGGCGTGCATGACGAGGCGGACGCCATCGACGACCTGGTCGGCGAAGTCGCGCATGATGCGGTCGTCGCTGGACAGGTAGGGCTCGCACTCGCCGCCATTGACGATCAGCGTTTCCACCTTGAGGCGCTTGCCGAGGGCGAACTTGACCGCCGACGGGAAGGTCGCCCCGCCGAGGCCGACGACGCCTGCGGCCGCGGCCTTGCGGGCGATGTCTTCGGGCGCCAGCGCGAAGGGATCGGCGACCAGCTCCGTGTCGATCCAGCGGTCCTGGCCGTCGGACTCGATGGTGATGGCGCGGAAGGGCAGGCCCGAGGCGTGCGGCGCAGTCACCTCACCGATGGAGAACACGGTGCCCGACACCGGCGCGTGGATCGGCGCCGAGATATTGCCCTGGGCATCGGCCAGCAACTGGCCCTTGAGGACCTTCTGGCCGACCACCACGATCGGGCGCGCGGCACCGCCGACGTGCTGGCTGAGGGGCATGTAGACGCGCTCGGGCGTCGGCAGGATGCGCAGGGGGGCATCGGCGGCCGGACGCTTGTGGTCATCCGGATGTACGCCCCAGCTGGGCTCTTTGAAGAAGCGGTCGAGGAATCCCATGATGGCGTACTCAGGCGGCAGAAGAAGCGGGTTGCGGCCAGACCCAGTGCTGCAGGGTCACCGGAATGGGCATCAGGCTCAGCGCTTCGGTGGGGCACACGTTCACGCAGGACGAGCAGCCGGTACAGGCTTCGCGGATCACGTTATGGACCTGCTTGGCGGCACCGATGATGGCGTCGGTCGGGCAGACCTTCAGGCAGCGGCTGCAGCCGATGCAGATCTCCTCGGTCACGTCGGCGATCTGCGGGCCGGAATCCACCACCCCGGAGAGGTCCACCTTGATGCCCAGCTTGGCCGCCAGGGCTTCGGCAGTGGCCTTGCCGCCCGGCGGGCAGAGGGTCACCTGCGCTTCGCCCTTGGCCAGCGCGGCGGCAGCCTGGGCGCAGCCCACGTAGCCGCACTGGCCGCACTGGGAGCCCGGCAGCATGGCCTGGATCTCGGCTTCGAGCGGGTTCTCTTCGACCGCCAGGTAGCGCGACGCTGCACCGAGCATGCTACCCAGGGCGAGACCCATCAAGGAAAGGCTTCCGACTGATACCAACATGATGATCGTCCTCGTTTCTGGTTTCTGATTAGCTCGCGGCGATGCCCGAGAACCCCATGAAGGCCATGGCCAGCATCCCGGCCACGATGAACGCGATCGGCGGGCCGGCGAACAGGCGCGGCACCTGGACCAGCGCCAGGCGCTCCCGCAGGCCGGCGAAGATCACCATCACCAGGCTGTAGCCGAGGGACGACGCGAAGGCGAACAGGGTGGCGTTGATGAAGCTCATGCGCCCTTCGACCAGCAGCAGGGCGACGCCCAGCACCGCGCAGTTGGTGGTGATCAGCGGCAGGTAGATGCCGAGCATCTGGAACAGCTCGGGCGAGACCTTCTTGATCGTCATCTCGGTGAATTGCACCGCCGAGGCGATCACCAGGATGAAGGTCACGGTACGCAGGAAGCCCAGCCCGTAGGCGTCGAGCAGGTAGGTCTGCACGGCCCAGTCGGCCATCGACGAGACGGTGATCACGAAGGTCGTCGCGAAGCCCATCCCCGCCGCGGTATCGATGCGCGTGGTCACCCCCATGAAGGAGCACAGCCCGAGGAAGCGGGCGAGGATCACGTTATTGACCAGCGCAGCGCTGATCATGATCATGGCAAATTCTTTCATGGTCTTGTCCCAAGCCTATTTGCAGGTTTCGTCGGGGCGCGCCCGACGCAGAAAATGGGGGGTCGCCTCGCCGCGCACGGCCAGGCGGTGGGCGCCGATACGCGCCACCAGCAGCCCGAAGGCCAGGCCGGCGGCCACGCCGAGCATCGACAACGGATCGCTCTCGTAGGCCGACTGCGCCAGGCCGCCACCGCACAGGGCCGCCAGCAGCGGGAAGCCGTAGGCCAGCACCGCGGCCTTCAGCAGCGTGCTGTTGTGGACGCCGACCACGATCCGCTCGCCCTCGCGCAGCTCGCCGGGGCCCGGCGGATTGTCGAGGCGGAAGCGGCGGGACTGGAGGCGGCTGGCGACCGAGCCGATGCCGGCCGCACCGTGGCTGCCGCAACTGGCGCT
This sequence comes from Pseudomonadota bacterium, assembly GCA_018241665.1. Taxonomy (GTDB): domain Bacteria; phylum Pseudomonadota; class Gammaproteobacteria; order Burkholderiales; family Rhodocyclaceae; genus Zoogloea. The sequence continues at coordinate 7,886 of JAFEDK010000028.1, read as the reverse complement.
GGAGGCGCAGCTGCCGCAGCTGGTGGTCTGCTCCGGCTCGAGCCAGGCCCAACCCGGCTCGACGCGGACGACGCGGGCGATGCCTTCCACCATCGGGGTGCTGGAGTCCTGGCTCATGCTGGCGATCTCGCGGGTGGCGGTCATGATCGGGATGACTGTCAGATGGTGACGACTCAGACCGCGTGGGCGCCGGCCATCTGGATTTCCTTGCCGGCACGCAGATCGAGCACGCGCTTGGCCACCACCAGCAGGCCGGTGACGATGAAGCCGCCCGGCGGCAGGATCATCATCAGCACGCCCATATCAGCGGGCAGCAGGCGCATCTCGATGACCTTGAAGGAGTTGCCGAGCAGCAGCGAGGCGTCGGCGAACAGCGTGCCGGAGCCGATGATTTCCCGCACCGCGCCGATCACGGTCAGCGCGATGGTGAAGCCGAGGCCCATGAACAGGCCATCGAGCAAGGCCGGGAACGCGGGCTGCTTGGCCGCGAAGGCTTCCAGGCGGGCCAGCGGCAGACAGTTGGAAACGATCAGCGGGATGAACAGGCCGAGCACCTTGTAGAGCTCATGCATCCAGGCGTTCATCGCCAGATCGACGAGGGTCACCATGGCGGCAACGATCAGGATGTAGACCGGGATCCGCACTTCGGTGGTGATCTGGTTGCGGAAAACCGCCACCAGGTAGCTCGAGGCGCCCATCACGACGGCGGTGGCGAGCCCCATGCCGAAGCCGTTGGTGGCGCTGGTCGTCATGGCCATCGTCGGGCACATGCCAAGCAGCATGCTGAAGACCCCGTTGTTGTCCCACAGGCCATCCTTGACGATGGTGGAATACTGGTTCGAGTTTTCGGCGTTCGACATTTCAATTGCTCCCGGTCAGCTTGTCCTTGTTCGCGGCATAGAACTCCTGCCCGCGCCGTATGGCGGCCACCACGCCGCGCGGCGTGATCGTCGCGCCGGCGAACTGGTCGAAATCCCCACCATCCTTTTTGACCTTCCAGCGCTCGATGGACGGATTGCCCAGCGACAGGCCGGTGAAGCGCTCGATCCACGGGCCCTTCTTCACCTCGATCTTGTCGCCCAGGCCCGGGGTTTCCTTGTGGGCCAGCACGCGCACGCCGAGCAGCTTGCCGCCGGCGTCGATGCCCATCATCAGGCGGATCTCGCCGGCATAGCCGGTGCCGAAGATCTCGTAGGCCACGCCGGTCACCTGCTTGTCCTTGCGGGCGCGATAGACGGTGATTTCCTTGCCGTCTTCGTTCTGGACAGTGAGGGTGTCGAGGACCGGGTTGTTGTCGTGGATGTCGTCGGGCAGGACCTGGCTGAGGGAGTTCTGCTTGTCCTCGAGGGCGCGGGCAGCGATGTCGTCGAGGGTGACATCGTTGGTCAGCGCCATCACCAGACCGAAGCCGAGACAGAAGGCGAACAGGATCACCCCGTGGATGTAGGGTTTCGGCTTAACGGCGACCGGAGCAATCGGCGAATCGTGCGTGGCGTTCATGATCTGTCGAAATAAGGGGGTTTGCCCTGATTTAGCAGGTCTTGTGCCAAGGACTCGCGGATGCGCCGGAAGGCCCGGAATTGCAGTGTTTTACAGTCTTTACGGGGGTCCGGCGGGCGGATGGGATGGAACGTTTTGTGGAGGAGACGCTACATGGCCCGGTTTGTCGCACGTATAAAGACAACAAACGACAAAGCCTTGTTTTATGGCCCTTTTCAAGCGGGCCACATATAAAGGATGCGTAAACAGCGCCTTCAGATGGGCGTTTGGGCGCTCCGCGCGGCCTCGATCAGCAGCGCCTGGGCGTCGGCGCAGGCAGCCTGGCCGGACGCCTCACCGACCGCAATGTCGAGGCTGATGGCATGGCCGTCGATGCGCAGCGGATGGCCTAGCAGTTCAACGAGGGCGGCCGTCAGGCGGGCACGCCCCGACGGTGAGGCTGGCTCGTCGGGTAGCGCGCCGGCCCATGCCAGCGCCGCCGGCCGGAAATCGGCGATCAGCACCGCGAAGCCGCTGCCGTGGCGGGTCACGCAGTTGCAGTCGCTGTGCAGCACGCGCAGGCGCTTGCCGCTTTCCACCAGCACCCGCTCGGCCATCGCCGCGCCGTGCTCGGCGGCGATCCGCTCCAGGGATGGGATGGCCAGGTGCACGACCATGAAGGGATAGCCGGCGATCGTCGAATGGACGAACACGTGCTGCAGGCGGTCGAGGAACAGGCTGAAGCCGAGCAGGCCGGTGGCGTTGTCGAAGAACAGGCGGCGGCGGGCCTCCTCCTGCGCTTCGCGGCTGCTGCTGACATCGGTGATGAAGCCTTCCAGGCCGAGGAATTCGCCGCGGCTGGAATGGATGCCACGCCCCTGCTCCCACACCCAGCGGGTCTGGCCATCCCGGTCGATGATGCGGTAGCTGAGCTCATAGCGCTCGCGGCGGGCCAGGCGCATCTGCACGTAGTTCCAGACAAAGTCCCGATCCTCGGGGTGAATCAGGTCGGCGAAGCTGGCGGAGCGGTTATCCACCAGTTCCAGCGGCGTGTAGCCGGTCAGCTCGAAACAGCCTTCGCTGACGAATTCCATCGTCCATTCCTTGTCGTTCTGGCCCCGATAGATCATCCCCGGCAGGTTGTCGAGCATGGTGTGCAGGCTGCGCCGTTGGGCCCGCAGGGCTTCCTCCCCGCGCCGCCGCTGGTCGATGTCGAGGAGCATGCCGGCGATGCCGGCCTCGCCGCCCGGCGGCAGTTCCACCGGCCAGGCACGCAGTTCCACCCAACGCGGGCCGGACGTGCGGGCGGCGAGCAGGCGCACTTCCAGCGCCAGCCCGTCCCGTTCACCGGCCTGCAACTGGCGCAGGCCCTTGGTCAACGCGGCGCGGTCTTCCACCGGGAAGAGCTGCAGGAAGGGCGCACCGAGGCTGTCCGCTGCTGGTCGGCCAGTCGTCCGCTCCCAGCGGGAATTGAGATAGGCCACATGCAATTGGGCATCCAGCGTAAACAAGATCTCTGCGGCGCCGTGGGCGAAGCGGTTGCCCCACTGGTGGTCCACCGCGCCGCCGTCGTCTTCCGGCAGGGAGAAATGCAGCAGCGCCATCGGTGAGCGGTCGGCCCTGAACAGGCTGACCCGCGCCGGCCAGGACACACCGTCGGCGCGCAGCAGCGTGATCACGCCATCGCAGGCCGGGGTGTCAGCGGCCAGCAGTTCGACCAGCCGCCCCTGGTGCTTGGGATGCACGATGTTGTCGAGGGGCATGCCGATCAGCTCGTCACCGCGCTCTTCCAGGCCGAGCGCCTTGAGCAGGGCCCGATTGGCGTGAGCGATGCGCCCGTTCTCGGCGAGCACCGCCGGCTGGCCGCTGTGCTGGGCGAACTGGCTGAGGGACGGATCGGTCAGCGTCGGGCCGTTCGGCCGGGCGGCGGCAAGGCGACGACCGCCGAAGCGCAGGGCCGTCCACGCCAGCCCGGGGATCAGCGGCACGAGGGTCAGTACCGGCGTCTGCCGCCCGGCATCGCCACAGACGATGACGGCCAGCACCGAAACCAGCAGGGTCGCAAATAGATAGAGGGTCATGGTGGGAATCCGTGAGCGTGAACGCCGCAGCGACACGGCGCGGCGCCCGCATCAAGCAGGATTCACTCCATGCGGCATGGCGCAGCGCCGATCGGATGCGGAAATAGAGCGTTTCCCACACGGCGCAAAAGTTGCTTCATAAGAACAGCATATCGATTGACCGTCTCCATCGACCACGACGCTTACGTGCTGAAACGCTACCCGCTCCTGTCCCGCCTGAGCCTCATGCTGAGCTGCCTGGCCAGCCTGTGCGCGGCCTTGTTCCTCTGCGCCGGGGCCGCCGGGCGCCTGGAAGAGGCGGCCCACGCGGCCCCTGCCAGCCTGGCGGCCAGCCGGCTGGCAGGCATCGAACTGATGGAGATCGCGCTGGCGCTGGCCTTCGTGATCGGCTGTGCGATCACGCTGCGCATCGCCTACCGGGCCCTGGCGCAACGCACCGACTGTGCGCTGGCCCGCCTGGCCGCGCACACCGGCGGTGCGGACGGGCCAGTCGGCGGGACCGACGAGATCGACCGGTTGATACGCGCACTGGACGGCGTGTCAGCCCAGCTGGCCTGCCGCATCGCCGACAGCGAACGGCTGTCCCGTCACGCCCACGAGCAGGAACGCTTCGCCACCCGCTCGCTGGAGTTCGTCTACCGCGCCTGTACCTGCCTGGCCGAGAACAACGCCAGCGCCCAGTGGTTGACCGCCCTGCTGGAGGACATGGCCGACTGCCTGCGCGCCCGCAGCTGCTCGCTGGGCCTGCTGACGCCCCTCGCCGAGAGCCTGGGCGTGCCGACCCGCCTGGGCGCGCCACGGCTGGCCAGCCTGCTCGACGAGTTCGACACGGAGACCCTGGCCCGCAAGGGCGGGCTGCGCCGCCAGGCCACCCACCCGGATGGCGAGCGGGTCGAGCTGGCGGTGCCGGTGCGCGACGCCGACGGCATCTACGGCATCCTGGTGGTGGAAGCCCGCAGCGACATGCTCTTCGAAAGCCGCTACAGCCGGCTGGTGGATGCGGTGGCCAGCCTGTTCGCGCTATCCCTTGGCAGCCTGCAGCGCACCCAGCGCCGCCGCCGGCTGGCCCTGATGGACGAGCGCAACGCGATCGCCGGCGAACTGCACGACTCCCTGGCCCAGGCCCTGTCCTACATGAAGCTGCAGATCGCCCGCCTGCAACTGGAGATCGGGCGTAGCTGCGGCGCCTGCGCCCCCGGCGGCAAGGTGCTGGAGATCTCCGGCGATATCAAGACCGGCCTCGACAGCGCCTACCGCCACCTGCGCGAACTGCTGTCGGCCTTCCGTACCAGCATGCCGCCCGGCGGCCTGCAGCAGGCCATTCGCGAGGTGGTGGAGGAGTTGTCGGCCCGCGCCGGCACCGAGATCAGCCTCGACTACCGGCTCGGCGACACACCGCTGTCGGTCAACGAGGAATTCCATCTGCTGCAGATCGTCCGCGAGGCGCTGACCAACGTAATCCGCCACGCCCGCGCCGGGCATGCGCTGATCCGCCTGGATTGCGAAGCCGGCGTAGTGGTCGTGCAGGTGGACGACGACGGCCGCGGGATGGCAGCCGGCAGCGGCGGCGAAGGCCATCACGGCGTCTCGATCATGCACGACCGCGCCAGGCAACTGGCCGGCAACCTGAGCCTGCAACCCGGTCCGGGCGCCCGCGGCACCCGCGTGGAGTTGCGCTTCCGCCCGCGGGCCGGCCCACCACCTTCGACTCCCCCATACGACAACGACAGGGACACCGCCCATGTACAGCCCCATTGACGACACGCCGCCGATCCGCCTGGTGGTGGTGGACGACCACGCCCTCTTCCGCAAGGGCATCGGCCAGCTGCTCTCGATGTACGGCGACCTCCAGGTGGTCGCCGAGGCCGCTTCCGGCGCCGAGGGCATCGAGGCCGTGCTAACCCATCAACCCGACGTGGCCCTGGTGGACCTGCATATGAAGGGCCTCGACGGCATCTCGGTGGTCCGCGCGCTGAAAACCGCCGGCTCGGCGACGCGACTGGTGATGCTCACCGTGTCCGACTCCAGCTTCGACGTGATGGAGGCACTGAAGGCCGGCGCCAGCGGCTATCTGCTGAAGGACATGGAGCCCGACGAGTTCTGCCTGAAACTGCGCCAGGTGGCGGCCGGCGGCACCGTGCTGTCCGCCGAAGTCGGCGGCATCCTCGCCAAGCCCCAGCCGCCGAGCCGGGAGAGCATCGACGCCGGCTGGGCCTCCCTCACCGCAAGGGAGCAGGAAACCCTGGAGCTGGTTTCCAAGGGCGCGTCGAACAAGATCGTTGCCCGCTCACTGGGCATCGCCGAAAGCACGGTGAAGGTCCATGTGAAGCACGTGCTGCAGAAGCTCAACCTGCGCAACCGCTTCGAGGCTGCCGTGTGGCTGCGGGAGTTGCGGGAGGAAGAACGATCAGCCTGACCGTGGGGCGAATGAATTCGCCCCCACAGATTGCCCTCCACCAGGCGAACTCCGTCTCCCTCAGCCCTGAAGTAGTACCAGAGTAGTATTTTCCCGCGCCGGCCCGGCTGGCCTAATGAACTCAAGCTTCATCCCCTTTTCGACTAGGAGTTGCAGATGAGTTCATGGAGACTCTCGGTCCTCGCTGACCGCCACCGCGCCCTCGGTTCCAGCCTCGAAGACTGGAACGGCATGGGTACCGCCTGGACCTACCGGACCGATCTGGCCGACGAACACGAGGCGATCCGCACCCGTGCCGGCCTGATGGATGTGTCCGGCCTCAAGAAGATGCACATCATCGGCCCCCACGCCGAGGCGCTGATCAACTTCGCCACCACCCGCAACGTCAGCAAGCTCTACCCGGGCAAGTCGGTGTATGCCTGCATGCTCAACGAGGCCGGCAAGTTCATCGACGACTGCGTGATCTACCGCAACGGCCCCAACGCCTTCATGGTGGTGCACGGCTCCGGCGCAGGCCACGAAATCCTGACCCGCGCAGCGGTCGGCCGCAACGTGGTGGTGCTGTTCGACGACGACCTCCACGACCTGTCCCTGCAAGGGCCGGTGGCCGTCGATTTCCTCGCCAAGCACGTGCCTGGCATCCGCGAGCTGCCCTACTTCCACCACATGCAGACGACCCTCTTCGGCCGTCCGGTGATGCTGTCCCGCACCGGCTACACCGGCGAGCGTGGCTACGAGATCTTCTGCAAGGCCGCCGATGCCCCGCAGATCTGGGACACCGTCGTCGCCGAAGGCAAGGAAATGGGCATCATGCCCTGCTCCTTCACCGCCCTGGACTGGCTGCGCGTGGAGAGCTACCTGCTGTTCTACCCTTACGACAACTCCGACATGTACCCGATGGAGGGCGAGCCGATCGGCGACAGCCTGTGGGAACTGGGCCTGGACTTCACCGTATCGCCGGGCAAGAAGGAGTTCCGCGGCGCCGCCGAGCACTACCGGCTGCAGGGCAAGGAGCGCTTCAAGATATTCGGCGTCGAGCTGGCCAGCAACCAGGCCGCTCAGGCCGGCGATGCCCTCTACGACGGGGACACCAAGGTGGGCTTCGTCACCTGTGGCATGTACTCACGACTGGTGGAGCGCTCGATGGCCATCGTCCGCCTCGACCCGGCCTACGCCGTCGCAGGCCGCAAGCTGCAACTGCGCAGCGCCAGCCTCGAATGCAGCGCGACGACCCACACGCTGCCCTTCGACGACCCGGACAAGACCAAGCGCACCGCCAAGGGCTGAGCCCGGGTATCTCCGTGGGGGCGAATTCATTCGCCCGCAGACTTCGTTTAGGCGACGGAGGGCGGATGAATTCGCCCCCACGGCGCCGCTAGATGCAGCCCCCGATGGCCCGCCAGAGGCCGAGCAAAAGGAAACAGCCCATGAGCACCCCCACCCGACGTTACACCCTGTCCCTGTCCTGCCCTGACAAAGTAGGCATCGTCGCCGCCGTCAGCGCCTTTCTTGCCAAGAACCACGGCTGGATCACCGAAGCGAACCACCACGCCGACCCCGAAGCCAAGCGCTTCTTCATGCGCCAGGAAATCCTCGCCGACTCCCTGCCCTTCGGCATCGACACCCTGCGCGACAAGTTCGCCCCCATCGCCGCCGAGTTCGGCATGGAGTGGCGCATTTCCGACAGCGCCCGCAAGAAGCGCGTCGTCATCCTCGTCTCCAAGCAAGAACACTGCCTGTACGACCTCTTCGCCCGCTGGCAGTCCGGCGACCTGGACATCGACATCCCCTGCGTCATCTCCAACCACGAGACCTTCCGCGGCTTCGTCGAGTGGCACGGCATCCCCTTCCACCACGTGCCCGTCACCCCTGACAACAAGCCCGCTGCCTACGCCAAGGTCGAAGAGCTG
>JAFEDK010000027.1 GCA_018241665.1 Pseudomonadota bacterium | reverse complement strand
CTCCGCCGGCCACCTGCTGCCGGAAACCGTCAAGACTCGTCTCAGCGCGGTGCGTGAAGCCCTTAAGCCGGAGACCGAACTGGGCTTCCACGGCCACCACAACCTGGCGATGGGCGTCGCCAACAGCATCGCCGCCATTGAAGTGGGCGCCACGCGCATCGACGCCGCTGCCGCCGGCCTGGGCGCCGGGGCCGGCAACACCCCGATGGAAGTGCTGATCGCCGTGTGCAGCCTGATGGGCATCGAGACCGGCGTGGATGTCGCGAAGATCACCGACGTCGCCGAAGACCTGGTGGTGCCGATCATGGACTTCCCGATCCGCATCGACCGCGACGCGCTGACCCTCGGCTACGCCGGCGTGTATGGCTCCTTCCTGCTTTTCGCCAAGCGTGCGTCCAAGAAGTACGGCGTGCCGGCCCGCGACATCCTGGTCGAACTGGGCCGTCGCGGCATGGTCGGCGGGCAGGAGGACATGATCGAGGATACGGCCATCACGATGGCCCGCGAGCGGGGGCTGACGGTATGAAGCTCGATCAAGCCACCATCGCCCGTCTCGCCGAGCACCTGGAAAACTGCGAGCTCGAGGCCAAGGACACCGTCAAGATCACCGACGAGTTCCCGGACATGGACTGGGACGACGCCTACGCGATCCAGGACACCATCAAGGCTCGCAAGCTTGCCCGCGGCACCCGCATCGTCGGCCTCAAGGCCGGCCTGACGTCCTTCGCCAAGATGAAGCAGATGGGCGTCGAGACGCCGGTGTTCGGCTTCATCACCGACTACGGCACGGTGCCGGACGGCGGTGAAGTGAAGGTATCCGAGCTGATTCACCCCAAGGTGGAGCCGGAGATCGCCTTCGTGATGAAGCATGCGCTGAAGGGGCCCGGTTGCCACATCGGCGCCGTGCTGGCGGCGACCGACTTCGTGATTCCCGGCATCGAGGTCATCGACAGCCGCTACCGCGATTTCAAGTTCGACCTGAAGAGCGTGATCGCCGACAACACCTCGTCGGCCCGCTTCGTGGTCGGTGGCCAGCCGCTGCCGGTCAGCGAAGTGGACCTGCGCACGGTCGGCATCGTGATGGAGAAGAACGGCGAGCCGGTGGCCTTCGGCGCCGGTGCTGCAGTGCTCGGCCATCCGGCGGCGGCCATCGCGGCTCTCGCCAACCACCTCGGCGCCCGCGGCGAGGAAATCCCCGCCGGTGCGTTGATCCTGTCCGGCGGCATCACCGAAGCCGTGGCGGTGAATGCTGGCGACAACGTGACCCTGCGGGTCCAGGGCATGGGTTCCGTGTCCATCCGTTTCAAGTAAGCAAGGGAGAGAAACATGCCTTTCGCGCAGATCTACATGATTGAAGGCCGTACCGAAGAACAGAAGCGGGCGGTCATCGAGAAGGTTACCCAGGCCCTGGTGGAGGCGGTCGGCGCTCCTCAGGAGAACGTCCGCGTGTGGATCCACGACGTGCCCAAGGCGAACTGGGGCATCGCCGGCGTCAGCGCAAAGGACTTGGGCCGCTAAGTACGGTCCGGCACGCCGTGCCGGTGCCTGCCGTGGGGGCGAATTCATTCGCCCGAGGTGGGCACCACACGGCGGGCGAGTGAATTCGCCCCTACAAGAACTCCAGGCCAAGGCCACGGAGCAGGGCGGCCTTGCGCCCAAAAAACAGAAAAGCTGGAGGAGACCCAGTGAAAGACAGAATCGAATGCCGCGCCCGCGGCATGGTGGCGCTCGCCAGTGCCGCCACATTGCTTGCCGCTTGCCACGCTGCGCCCGACCTCTCCGGGGTCGCCAGCGAGTCGGCCAAGCCCGTTCAACGTTATGACACGACTCAGGCCCTTGCCAGCAACGGCAAGGTCGTCGTCGCTGGAACCCAGAGTGGGGCTCTGTTGGTTTCCGGTGACCAGGGCCAGACCTGGAAGCGGCAGCCGCTGGCCGGCGCCTCGGTGATCGGTATCGCCACTTGCCCCGACGGGCGCTTCGTGGCGGTGGATTTCTTCCGCAAGGTGTGGAGCGCCGATGCCTCTGGCAGCGGCTGGAAGTCCGTTTCCCTCGACAAGCCGCGTACGCCGCTGGCCATCAGCTGCGACGGGGAAGGCCGCTGGTGGGTTGCCGGTACCGGCGCGACACTGGCCGTGAGTGCCGACGCCGGCGCCAGCTGGAAGGTCACCGACCTGCAGGAAGACGCGCAGCTCACCGGCGTCCAGATGGTGGACAAGGAAGTCGGTTACGCGACCGGCGAGTTCGGCCTGGTGGCGACGACCACCGATGGCGGCACGACCTGGGCCCGCCAGGGCAAGATTCCGGACGAGTTCTATCCCTACGCCAGCCTGTTCGCCAGCCGGACCGAAGGCTGGGTGAGCGGCATCGCCGGCCAGATCCTGCACACCACCGACGGCGGCAAGAGCTGGGCCAAGCAGACCAATGCGAGCCGTGCGCCGCTGTACCGGCTGTTCATGCATGAAGGCGTGCCCTATGGCGTTGGCGCCGGCGGCGTCGTCGCCCGCCTGGAAGGCAACACCTGGCGCAACGTGGCCTACCCGGACGCTGTGCCGGTCTTCCTGGCCGCGGCCGTGTCCCTGCCCGAACAACATGCCATCGTCGCCGGCGGACCGGGAGGCCTGCTGCGCCTCATCGGTACCCAGGCCCAACCGCTCGTCGCTTCCGCGGCCCACTGAGGCGCATCATGGTCAGCCAAACCCGTCACCGCATCACCCACGCCCTGCACAAGGGCGAGGCGTGGATCTTCGCCAATCCGAAGATCGTCCTGTCCCTCATCTTTCTCGTCACGCTGCTTTTCGGCGCCGTGGTGCCGAAGCTGCGGATCTATTCCGACTTCGCCGACCTGCTGCCGCAGAACCACCCCTACATCCAGACCTACAACCGCCTGAAGGAGAATTTCGGCGGTGCCAACATGATCGTGATGTCGGTCGAGGTGGAGAAGGGCACGATCTTCAACGATGAAACCCTGGCCCTGATCCACAAGGCCACCCAGGGCGTGGACAGCCTGCCCGGCGTCAACCACAACCTGGTCAACAGCCTGACCCACCGCACCGCCCGCAAGATCTTCCTTGACGAGCAGGGCGGCTTCGCGTCCGAGTCCTACTACGACCCGATGAAGAGTGGCCGCACGGTGGCCGAGTTGGAGCAGCTGAAGAAGGACGTGATCGCCAACCCGACGATCTACGGCCTGCTGGTGTCCCCCGACCTGAAGGCGGCCCTCATCAAGGCCCAGCTCAACGAGGCGGACATCGACTACCCGAAGACCTTTGCCGCCCTGCAGCAGGTGCGTGAGTCCCTTGCCAGCCCCGGCCACAAGATCTACGTCACCGGCAATCCGGTGCTGACGGGCTGGGTGTACACCTACCTCAACCAGATCGTCGAGATCCTGGCGTGGACGCTGGCGCTGCTGACTTTCCTGCTGGTGATCTACTTCCGCCGCCTGTACGGCATCGCGCTGCCGCTCTTGGGCATTGCCCTGTCGTCCATCTGGGGCCTCGGCTTCATGGCGCTGATGGGCATCAACCTGGAGCCGCTGTCGCTGCCGATCCCGTTCCTGATCGCCGCCCGCGCCACCTCCCACGGCGTGCAGTTGGTGGTGCGCTACTACGAGGAGCTGGCCATCGTGAAGAACGGCCAGAAGGCCGCCCGCAACGCGCTGGACGCGCTGTTCCGGCCGGGCTCGCTGGCGATCATCGTGGATGCGGTGGGCATCGCGGTGCTGGTGCTCGGCGCCGCGCCGTTCAACCACAAGCTCGGCCTGGCGGCTGGTTTCTGGGGCTTCTCGGTGATCTTCACGGTGCACTTCATGGTCCCGCTGGCCCTCACCGTGCTGCCGGCGCCGAAGAACACCGTCAATGCCAACGAAGGCGTGCGTAACTTCCTCGGCGCGGCGATGGCCCGCACCGGCGGCACCGACGGCGGTGCCCGCAGCATCCTGCTGCTGACGCTGATCGGCGCCATCGGTGGCCTGTACTTCGTCGGCAAGGTCCAGCTCGGCGAGTCGGAGCCCGGCTCCCCGCTGCTCCACGTCAATCACGACTTCAACGTGTCCACCAAGGCCATCAACACGCGCTTCCCGGGTTCCGAGGAACTGCACGTGCTGATGCGCACCGACGAGAAGGGCGGGATCAAGCGTCCGGAAGTGATGGCGGCCATCGAGCGCTTCCAGGCCCACATGCTGTCCGATCCGACCCTCGGCGGCGCCAAGGCGATTCCCGGCGTGCTGCGGGTGGTGAACAAGCTGACCCACAACGACGATCCGCGCTGGATGCAGGTGCCGGACACCGCCGATGAAGTGGGCGGCTTGATGTTCGCGTACATGGCGGCCAGCCCGATCCCCGGTGCGCTGAAGGAGTTCGTAAACGCCGACGAGAACGAAGCCGACATGGTCTTCTACTACAAGGACCACCAGGCCGACACCATCAACCGCGTCGTCGCGCTGGCCGAGGAGGGCAAGCGCCTGATCGAGGCCGACGTGAAGGGCATCCACATCGAGCTGGGCGGCGGCATCGTCGGCGTGACGGCGGCCGGTAACCAGGCCCTGCACACCGACCACATGATCATCATCCCGACGGTGATGCTGATCGCCTTCGTGATCGTGATGATCTACTACAGCTCGCTGCACGCCGGCTGGCTGATGGTCCTGCCGATGCTGTTCGCCACGCTGATGACCTACGCCTACATGGGCGCCGCGGGCATCGGCATCAATGTGAACACCGTGCCGGTGATCGCCGTCGGCGTCGGTGTCGGCATCGACTACGCGGTGTACTTCATGGACCGCATCCGCGAGGAATACGCGGCCCTGCAGGACATCAAGCAAGCGGTGATCCGCGCCGTGGCCACCACCGGCTACGCGGTCAGCTTCACCGCCGCCACGCTGATCGCCGGCGTCGTGATGTGGATCTTCATGTCGGACCTGCGCTTCCAGTCGGATGCCGCCGTGCTCCTGTCCTTCATGCTCATCGTCAATGCCATCGCCGCGGTGCTGATCGTGCCGTCCTGGTGCGTGGTGTTCAAACCCAAGTTCGTCACCGCTGCCCACTACGACGCGGATGGCGTGCTCGAGAACGACTAGGAGGAAAGCCCACCACAGCCAAGCCTATCGATTCAAGGGAGGGCGGCCGGCTTTGCTCCGGCCGCAATCGAACATTCAAGGAGGAGACACCATGAAGAACAGATCAAACCGGGCACAACCGGCTCTCACCCTTTGCGCACTGGCGGTCGCGTCCGCCTGTGCATCCCAGGCTTTCGCCGAGGACAACCTGCCCGACATGGGCAGCAGCGCCGAACCGTGGAAGGTCGATACCTTCTACGAGAACCACACCGCCTTCCGCGGCCGTGACGACACCGGCAAGGTGGTCGGCCTGTCCAAGTTCCGCAACACCATGCAGGTCGAGGCGGACAAGAAGCTCTCCGGCGGCTGGGCCTTCCACGGCGTGTTCCGCGGCAGCTGGGACGGCGTGTATCGCATGAACAAGGGCCAGTACGGCGAGGACGCCGGCGGTGCCATTACCTCCCAGAGCATTCTGGGGGGCACGCAGACCACCGTGCCCTGGGGCACCACCTCTCCGGCCGGCCCGATCGGCTACACGGCCGTGGCTGGGCTCGGTCTGCCGGGCAACGTGTTCATGGATTCCTACCCGAACAACCCCAACGCCGGCCTGCGCGTTTTGGGCGATCGCTGGCACAAGACCAACGGTGGTGTGGGTTTCGCGACGCCAGTGCGTCCCTGCAACGTGGATAGCCGGGGCTGTGCCGACTTCGGCGGCTACGGCGATAAGAACCTGAACGAGCTGGAGTTCCCCGAGTTCAACAGCCGTCTGGATTTCATCCGCGAAGCCTATGTGAAGAACAGCATCGACATCGGCGGCGGCCAGGAACTGTTCCTCAAACTCGGCAAGCAGCAGGTGGTGTGGGGCCGTACCGACTTGTTCCGGGTGCTCGACGTGGTGAACCCGGTCGATTTCTCGCGCAACAACATCTATGACGAGCTCCAGGATATCCGCATTCCCATGTGGATCGCCCAGGCCGAGTGGCGGATGGGGGCCAGCGAGTCGATGCAGGACCGCAACCTGCAGCTGATCTGGAACGTGGACCAGTTCCGCGCCAACAACCTGGGCCAGTGCGGTTCGCCCAACGTGGCGCTGGACGCCGGCTGCTTCTTCCGCGGCATGAAGAACCTGTGGGACAACGGTGGCACCGTGGCCAACTTCGCCAATGTTGCGCCCAACACCTACCTGGCGACCAACTTCGGCCCCGGCCAGATCGGCCTGGCCGACGTGAACCTGCCCAAGTGGAGTCTTGCCAACACCCAGATCGGTGGCAAGTTCGAAGGCGTGACGATGGGCGGCCTGTCCTTCTCGGTGAATGCGCTGCATTACCGCTCGCAACTGCCGTCCCTGCATGGCGGCAAGCGGGCCACCAACTCCTTTACCGGCGCCTACCAGAACGCCTGGCCCTACCTGATCTCCTTCGACATGAACTTCCCGCGGGTCAACCTGCTGGGTGGCTCGCTGGACTTCCAGTCGGAGACGCTCGGCGCAGCCTTCCGCGTCGAAGGCGCGATGACCTGGGGCGAGGAGTTTGCCAACACCATCAAGCCCGAGCTGTTTTCCAAGAACCGCGTGTGGCGCAGCGTGATCGGTGTCGACCGGCCGATGTTCGTCCCCTTCATCAATCCGCATCGCACCACGCTGTTCTCCGGACAGCTGTTCTGGCAGCACATCTTCGATCATGAGCTGGAGAGCACGTCGATGGGCATGCGCGGCATTCCGGACTTCAAGGACAACGTGATCGGCACCCTGCTGATGAAGGGCTTCATGGCCGGAGACCGGATCAGCCCGCAGCTGATCATCGCCCGCGACTTCCGCGCCCGCTCCCACGCCATCGCCCCGGCGGTGGAGTGGAGCACCACCGACAACCTGAAGTTCACCTTTGGCGCCAACTTCAAGGGCGGTTCCAATGGCCGCAACGAGTTCGACGACTGCCGTTCGTGCAACCCGTTCGCGCCCTTCACGTCCGGCTCCTATCCGGGTGACCCGATGACCGCATATTCCCGCGGCCTGGCCGGCATGGAGCCCCTCGGCCGCTTCCGCGCCGGTCCGATCGGTGCCGCGATGCGCGAAGACGAGATCTACCTGACCATGCGTTACAAGTTCTGATCGAGGAGACACAAATATGAAAAAGACCTTCATCGCCGCGGCTCTGGCCGTGCTCGCCTCCGGCCTGGCCCACGCCGCCACCGAAGCCGACGTGGAAAACACCTTCAACCCCTACAAGGGCGGTTTCCCCAAGGCCGCTGGCCTGAGCGCCGGCACGGTGATCAACAAGGGCAACGCCGACCAGTTCAAGGATGTGCTGCCGGCCGGGGTGTTCAAGCTGCTGAAGGACGGCCTGTTCGAAATCAAGGTTGGCCCGACGACCCAGTTCGAACTCTCCAAACCCTACATCGAGGCGACCCGCAAGAACCTCGGCAAGGCCAAGCTCGGCGCCAAGAACGGCGACATCGAAGGCTACGTGGCCGGTCGTCCGTTCCCGGAAGAGCCGGACGCCAAGGACCCGCGCGCCGGCGAGAAGCTGGCCTGGAACTACAAGTACGGCGTGAACTGGGGCGACAACGCGGCGATCTACCCGTTCTACTGGAAGTACCGCAACATGCAGACCGGGCAGGTCGAGAAGACCCTCAAGCTCAACATGCACTTCCTCAACTTCAAGCATCGCGTGAAGGATGCGCCGACGCCGGAAGTGACGCCGAACCCGTCCGAGCTGTTCCGCGCCATCTACATGAAGGTGCTGGAGCCGCAGGATCTGAAGAACACCCAGCTCCTGATCCAGCGCTACGAGGATGACCAGAAGCTGGACGACGCCTACCTGTACCTGGGCTTCCAGCGCCGCGTGCGCCGCCTGGCCACCGGCCAGACGACCGACGCCTTCCTCGGCTCCGACCTGATGATCGAAGACTTCGAGGGCTACAACGGCCGCATCTCCGACATGAAGTGGACCTACAAGGGCACCAAGAACGTGATCCTGCCCATGTGGAACCACAGTGAGCTGAAGCTCGCCGGCGACATGCCGGCGGAGGGTGACGGCTACAAGTACGTGAACTTCGGCGGGCAGGGTGGCTGCTTCCACGAAGGCACCTGGCAGCTGCGCAAGGTCTATGTGCTCGAAGCGGCGCCGGTCAATCCGAACCATCCGGTCTCCAAGCGCGTGTTCTACATGGACGCCCAGCTCGGTAACCTGAACGGCGCCAACGAGATCTACGACCGCAAGGGCGAGCTGTGGAAGATCTTCATGGTCGGCAAGTCCCACCCGGACCACCACCTGCCGCTCAACAAGGGCTCCGGCATCGGCATCGACGACGCCTTCTCGATGGTGGACGTGCAGAGCAAGCACTGCACGACTGGCCAGTTCAAGGGCCAGGTGGACGCCAAGCTGAACCCGCCGTCCATGTTCCAGGTGCAGTACATGCGCGGCGGCGATTGATCCGCTGATGGCATGAACCCGGGCCAGCCCGCGGAGCACCCGCCGGCTGGCTTTTTTTCCCCTTGGTGCTGCCTGCAGGGCATGTCTCATGCCCCTCGCCAGGAGAGCGCGGCCGTGTCTGCTGCTGTGGGTTGCTCCTTGTTCAGGGGCGCCTGTGGGTTGCATCTATGTGTTGCACCTGTGGGGAGAACCAGCCGGAGAACCTGTAGGTTGCTCTTGTGGGCTACTCCTGTGGGGGCGAATTCATTCGCCCTACGCGGCTCGAAGCCCGCGGGCGAATGAATTCGCCCCTACAGCCAAGCCTACAGCCCAGGCCCACAGCCCAGGCCCGGCCGTCCCCAGTGCCACCCAACGGGCTGCCATGTCGGCTTCCGCTGTCGCCTCAACGAAGGTATTCCATGACCACAGAAATCCTCGCCTCCGGGATCGGCCTGATCCTGTTGCTGGCCGTCGGCGCCTTGGTGTTCGCGCTGGCGCGCCGTCCGTTGCGCCAGGTGCAGCAGCAACTGGACGCCATCCGCGGCTTGCTCGACGACGCCAGTGCGTCGGCCAGTGCCGTCGACTCGGTGCGCAAGCTCGAAGGCCTGCTGCAGCAGAAGGTCGCCGCCGCCCGCCGCATGGGCGAACTGGCCCGCGACCTGATGGTGTCTTCCGGCACGCTGGTGTCGTCCTTCACCGACGTGGTGCAGACCGCCGACCAGCAGTCGGCGCTGGCCTTGGCCGCCTCGTCGGCGGTCAATGGCATGGCGGCGGGCATCGGCGCGGTGTCGACGGAGGCCGGGCAGTTGCTCGGTGTGGCGGCCGACGCCCATGCGCGGGCCTCGTCCGGCGGCGGCCGGGTGGCGGCCATGTCGGACAGCGTGCGCGAACTGGCCGGCGTGGTCGGCGCGGTGGGGCAGGAATTCGCCGGCGTGCATGCGCACATCGAGCAGATCGGCAAGATCGTGCAGATCATCCAGGGCATCGCCAGCCAGACCAACCTGCTGGCCCTCAACGCGGCCATCGAGGCGGCGCGGGCCGGCGAGCAGGGGCGCGGCTTCGCGGTGGTGGCCGACGAGGTGCGCAAGCTCGCCGAGCGCACCAGCGAGGCGACGGTCAGCGTCGGCGAGATCATCGCCGCCATCGAGAGCGGCAGCGAGGGGCTCCACGTGCTGCTGGCGCGCGTGAAGGCGCAGGCCGGCGCCAGCGCCGACAGCACCGGCGAGGCGGCCGAGACCCTGGCGGCGATCGCCGACGGGGCCAGCCGGACGATGGCGGCCGTCGAGAACATCGTCAGCCGTGCCAACGGCGAAGCGGCTTCGGGCGGCCGCCTGGTCGACGAGATGGGCGGCGTGGCGGGCCTCGCGCGTGCCCTCGACGAGCGGGTCAATGGCTGCGATGCGGGCCTGCGCCAGCTGATGACCGGGCTGGTGGAACTCAACGGCCTCAGCGTGGCCCTCGACGTGCGCCGCGACGCGCTGGTCGCGCTGCTCGATGCCATCGAGGAGACGCGCACCAACAGCATCCTGGTGGTCAATTCGCGCAACCGCGAGCAGGCGCTGCCGCACGTGGAGCGCATCGAGGCGCTGGATGGGGTCGTCGATGCGCAGCTCACGCAGATCGACCGGGTCGTGCAGGACGCGGCCGGGCGGCGCGTAGTGCAGGGCTTCAAGGATGCCTTGCGGCACTATCGCCAGATCCGCAGCCGCATGCTGCAGCAGGCCCGGGCCGGTGAACTGGCGTGGGTACGGACGACCGGGATCGGCGAGGTTCGGCCGGCCTACAAGGGGCTGAAGGACGCTTACGGTGCGCTCGCCGGCGTCTGCCCGTCCGTCAGTGCCTAGTCTTGCGGCGATTGCGGAACCCGGAGTGGGGCGGTGATCGTGTTATGGTCGGCCCCCATCGAGAAACGGAGTCCGTCGCATGAGCAGTCTGGAAAAGGGCCTGCGTTCCGCGGTGACGGAGCGGGGGCTGCGCGTGGCGCTGATCTTCGCCCTCACCGCCGAGCGCCTGTCGGTGCATTACGAGCATGGCCAGTGGTTGACCGCAGCCCAGGGCGCAACCCTGGTTGCCGATTGGCTGGGGCGCAGCAAACGCAGCCTGCCGCTGGAGGAGCGCAAGCACCTGTCGGAATTGAGCGACCAGCTGGCCCGCCAGGTGGCGGGTTCGGTGTCCCGTGAGGTGGGCCTGCACATCACCCACGAGATGATGGAAGCGCTGGACCCCAATCATCAGTCCGACGTCGGCCAGACGATGATGGTGGAGTGCGAGCGCATGCTCGATACGCCGATCGAAGGCTGAGGCCGGCGCGGGTCTTCAGTCCGGCAGGTGGCGCAGGTCGCCATCCACCACGTCGCCAAAGCTTGGCCCGAGCAAGTAATTCACCAGGCGCTGGGCGGCCTTGTCCGGCGAGGTCAGCTGGCCGCTACTCTTCAGTGCCTCGAAACGGCCCTTCTGCGGAAACTGTTCCACGCTGCTGGCGCGGATTTCCGCCTGCATGCCGGTATCCACGACGCCCGGCGCCAGGCTGGCGACGCGCAGGCCGGGCAAGTGCTCGGCGGCCATCGCCCGGGCCTGGTGGTCCAGTGCCGCCTTGGTGGCGCAATACACGCTCCAGCCCGCATAGGGGCTGCGCGCCGCACCGCTGGAAATATGCACCACACGCCGGTCGGCGCATTGCCGCGTGGCGGCGACGAAGGCATTGGTGAGCAGCAGTGGCGCCGTCACATTGACCGCCACCGCGCGGGTGATCGCCGTGGCATCGGCCTCGCCGACCAGCCCGACCGGTTGCAGCAGGCCGGCATTGTTGATCAGCAGTGCGGTCTCTGCGTCGGCGAGGAATTCGCGTAGCGTCGGCGTGTGCAGCCAGGCTTCCAGGGATAGGGTGTCGGAGAGATCGACTGACGCCTCCTGGAGCAGGTCCGGATGGGCTGAGCACAGTTGCGGATTGCCGCTCCGGGCCAAAGCCAGCAGTTGAATGCCGCGGCGCAGCAGGGCGTCGGCAATGGCAGCGCCGAGGCCGCGGCTGTGTCCGGTGAGGAGGGCTTTGATCATGGGGCGCGATCGGGTTGTGGAACCCGGATGTTAGCCGCTCTTCGTTCTGCCTGTGCTCTTCTCTCCCTTTTTGGGGCGAGTGTGGAGCGCATGTGTGGGCGAATTCATTCGCTCACAGAGCGTATTCGGCGCGCGATGGGCGAATGAATTCGCCCCCACAGGGGGTTGCCTGTTTTTTGGGGTTATTGGGCGAGCGAACTTTCCACCACGGGCTGGCTGATCAGGCTGCCCATCTGATCGGCGCCGACCGGGCGTGAGAAGTGGTAGCCCTGGCCGATCATGCAGCCGAGCTCGTGCAGGATGTGCTGCTGCTCCTCCGATTCGATGCCTTCGGCGACGGTGACCAGCGACATGTCGCGGGCGATGCTGACGATGGCGCGGATCAGCGTGATGTCGTCCTGATTGAAGTGCAGCTCCGAGACGAAGGACTTGTCGATCTTCAGCACGTCGAAGCGGAAGTTGCGCAGGTAGGACAGGCTGGAATAGCCGGTGCCGAAGTCGTCCAGGGACAGCTGCACGCCCAGGTCGGCGAGGCCCTGTAGGGTCTCGCGGATCTGCTCATCGTGGCTCAGGAAAACGCTCTCCGTCACCTCGATCTCCAGGCGCTGCGGGTTGAGGCCGTGGCGCTGCAGGGTGTCACGCACCAGTCCGACGAAATTGCGCTGGCGGAGTTGCGGCACCGCCACATTGACCGCCATGTCGATGGGGCGGGCGCCGCCGGTATCCCACTCTCGCAACTGGCGGCAGGCCTCGTCGAGGACCCAGCTGCCGATACCGTGGATCAGGCCGGTTTCCTCGGCCACCGGGATGAAGCGGTCCGGCGGGACCAGCGCGCTGCCGGCCGGCTGCCAGCGCAGCAGTGCCTCGCAGCCGACGATGGCGCCGCTGGCCAGGTCCACCTGGGGCTGGTAGTGCAGCAGCAGTTCCTTGCGGGCGAGGGCATGGCGCAGCCCGTTCTCGAGCTGCAGGCGCTCCATGACCCACTCGTTGAACTCGGGGGTGAAGAACTGGAAGTTGTTACGTCCGTTGTTCTTGGCGTGGTACATCGCCGTGTCGGCGTTCTTCAGCAGGGTCTCGCTGTCCTGGCCATTGTCCGGGAAGAGGGTGATGCCGATGCTGGGGGTGAGCTGCAGCTCGTGCTCGTCCACGTAATAGGGCTGGCTGAGGGCGGCAAGGATCTTGCGCGCCGCCGGCAGTACGTGGGACGGGCCATCGAGATGGGTCAGCACCACCGCGAACTCGTCGCCGCCCAGGCGGCTGACGGTGTCGCTCTCGCGCACCAGATGACGCAGGCGGTCGGCCACGGCCTGCAGCACCCGGTCGCCGATGGCGTGGCCGAGGGAGTCGTTGATGTTCTTGAAGCGGTCCAGGTCGATGAACAGCACGCCCACCTGGCGGGCTTCGCGCCGGGCCTGGGAGACGGCTTCGTTGAGGCGCTCGTGCAGCAGGCTGCGGTTGGGCAGCTGGGTCAGCGGGTCGTACTCGGCCAGCTGGCGGATCTGCTCTTCGGCTTCCTTGCGCTCCGTGATATCGAGGAAGGTGCCCACGTAGTGCAATACCTTGCCGGCCTGGTCGCGCACCGAGCTGATGCTGATCAGTTCCGGATACACCACGCCATCCTTGCGGCGGTTGCGGATCTCCCCGGTCCATGAGCCGGTTTCCCGGATGGACTTCCACATGTTGCGATAGAAGTTTCCGTCGTGTTCGCCGGACGCCAGGACACTGGGCCGCTGGCCGACCACTTCGTCGGGGGTTCGGCCGGTGATCGCGCAGAAAGCCGGATTGACCGCGAGGATGCGGGTTTCCGGATCCGTGATGACGATGCCTTCCTTGCTGCTCTCGAAGACATGCCCGGCGAGACGGAGCTGCTTGGCCTGTTTCTCGAGGGCCTGGGCGTGTTCGTCGAGTTCCCGCCGGTAGTTGCCCAGCAGGCCGCTCATCCAGCGGGAGAACAGCACCGACGCGCCGATGGCCAGCAGGATGGCGCTCAGCGCGGCGATGGAAAGGAAGGGGATCTGGCGGGACAGGGCTTGCAGCATGGCGGCACGCTCGGAATCGAAGGCCCCCTGCATCTCCTCCTCGAACACCGAGGCGATCACCACCATCTTCCAGGGACGGTACACCTGGACGTAGGCGGTGCGCAGGCTCTGGATATTCCTGGACCGGTTGAGCCACGGGTATTGCAGGAAGCCACCGCCTTCACTGGCCAGCTTGATCAGCGCGGCGCGGACCTTCTGCTCCTCCGGCGAGCCCACTTCCGTGAAGTGCTTGCCCTCGAATTCCGGCCACTGGGGCTGGAGCAGCAGCTGCCCGTCCTGGCTGATGGCGACGAAGCTGCCGGTATCGCCGAACTTCCAGGCACGCAGACGCTCGAGCCCTTCGCGCATCCGCATGTCCTGCCACTTGTAGAGGTAGTCGCCGGTGCCGATGACCCAGCCGTAGGGCTTGAACAGCCGTACGTAGGCCAGCTTGTTCGACATCTCCTTCGGATTGTCGGGGGAATACCAGCGATAAGCCGAGTAGCCGCCGTCCGGCTTGCTGCGGGCGGTTTCGGCCAGGCCGCGCATGATGTAATGGCCGCTGTCGTCCTGGTTGTTCCACAGGGAGCTGCCTTCCCGCGCCGGTGCAGTCGGCAGCAGGATGCATTCCCCATCCAGTCCGTCGATGAAGAAATAGCCGCGTCCATCGTAGAAGCGCTGGGGGCGCAGGGCTTCTACGATGAGGCGCTTCACCTCG
The DNA here is from genome assembly GCA_018241665.1 of Pseudomonadota bacterium. Lineage (GTDB taxonomy): Bacteria > Pseudomonadota > Gammaproteobacteria > Burkholderiales > Rhodocyclaceae > Zoogloea. The sequence continues at coordinate 65,174 of JAFEDK010000027.1, read as the reverse complement.
GCCTCGGGGCGGCGGCCGCGCTCCCGCTCGTAGATCGCCTGGGCGGTCTGCATGGCCATGTCCACGCGGTCGCGCAGGGCTTCCTGCAGGACCATCTCGGTGCGCGAGTGGACGAAATCCAGATAGCCGATGGCGGCCGCCATCTCGCCCCGCAGGCGCTCCTGTTTCTGCGTGGAAAAGCCGCGCTCGAGGCGGTCGATGCTCTGCTGGTGCTGGTTGACGCCGATCCACAGGAAACTGGCACCCAGCGCGAGGGCCAGGGTGACGACCACGATCAGTGTCCCCAAAAGGTGGTAACGGGGCAGGTTGCGGTCGGTCAGGTGAAATCTCATTACGGGCTGTCGGGGCTCTGGCTGCTTGTTGTGGGCGTTGGAACGCCAAATTATGTGAACAGCGTCGCAATATATATCTAAAGTAGTATTCTACCCGCGCGATCCCGTTTTCGCGCGCCGCCAGCCGGTAGAATGGCGACCCGAGTGCCGTTTTTTGGGGGCGCGCCGCGCTCAAGACACCCTGGCGGCTGCCGATATCGTCAGCAGTGCCCGCCGGAGTCCCGTGTGGCTCCGCGCGATGGGCGACCCCCTTGGTTTCCCGACTCCATGCCTTCGTCCTTCGCTCCGCTCACTGCCGGCCGTCGTGTGCGCCTGTTCGCGCCGATCCTCATTCTCGTCCTGGCCCTGACCGGCCTGATCTGGGGGGCCGTCATGTACAAGGCGGCGGCGGAAGAGAAAATGGTCATCCACTCGGTCAATACCGAGAACCTCAACCTCGCGCGGGCCTTCGAGGAACACACGATCCGCACGATCAAGAGCGTGGACCAGGCCGTGCTGTTCCTGAAGTTCCAGTACGAGAAATACGGCGACAAGGTCAATATCGCCGAATACGTGCGGGAGGGGATGATCATCAGCAGCATCTTCAACCAGCTGGGGGTGATCGACGAGCACGGCATGTACATCCTCAGCAACCTGCCCAATCACAAGACGATGGACCTCTCGGACCGGGAGCATTTCCGCGTCCACAAGGACAGGGACACCAACCAGCTGTTCGTCAGCAAGCCGGTGCTGGGTCGTGCATCGGGAAAGTGGTCGATCCAGATGACGCGGCGGATCAACAAGCCGGACGGCAGCTTCGGCGGCGTCGTGGTGATTTCCGTCGACCCCTATTACTTCTCCGATTTCTACAGCGGCGTGGAGCTCGGCCAGCGCGGCGTGGTGTCGCTGGTCGGCCGCGACGGCATCGTGCGGGCCCGGCGGGTGGGCGACAACAACGATGTCGGCCAGAACATCCAGGGCAGTCCGCTGATGAGCGTATGGGACAAGGCCGCCAGCGGCAGCTACCGTTCGACCAGCGTGGCGGATGGGGTCAAGCGCTTCTACAGCTACCGGGCGCTGAAGGAATACCCGCTGGCCGTGGCGGTCGGCGTGGACGAGGACGAAGCCCTGGCCGATTTCCATGAGCGGCGCCGGGGATACATGATCTACGCGGGGGGCATGACGCTGGTGGTGCTGTTGTTCGGCGGCCTGTCGATCCACCTTTTCAATCGCCAGTACCGCATTTCCGAGGCCCTGCGCGAAAGCCAGGTCAAGGCCGAGGCGGCCAACCGCATGAAGTCGGAGTTCCTTGCCTCCATGTCCCACGAGCTGCGCACGCCGCTGAACGGCATCATGGGCTACGCTGAGTTCCTGCGCGACACCTCGGAGGACACCAACAAGGAGTTCGCCGGCATCATCCTCGACAGCAGCCATCACCTGCTGGAACTGGTCAATTCCATCCTCGACCTGGCCAAGATCGAGTCCGGCAAGATGGAACTGGACCTGAGCCAGGAAGAGCTGCAGCCCCTGATCGAGCGCATCGTGCGGACCCACTATCCACCCGCCGAGGAGAAGGGGCTGGAGCTGAAGGTGGACATTGCGCCGGAAGCGCCGGCGGAATTCGTCTGCGACACGACCCGGCTAGCCCAGATCCTCAACAACCTGATCAACAACGCGATCAAGTTCACCGACAAGGGCAGCGTCAGCGTGCGGGTGGGGTGCGACGGCGACGCGCTGCGGATTGCGGTGGCGGACACCGGCAGCGGTATCCCCGAGGAAATGCTGCCCCACGTGTTCGAACGCTTCCGCCAGGTGGACGGCTTCCTGACCCGCCGCCACCAGGGCACCGGTCTCGGCCTCGCGCTTGTCCAGGAACTGGTTACACTGATGGGTGGGGATGTGAATCTCACGTCCCGGCTGGGTGAGGGCAGCGAATTCGTCATTCGCCTGCCACGGCTCAGCCATCCCGTGGCCGAGCAGGTGTGAGCCGATGAAAGTACTGATCGTTGACGACCAGAAGATCAACCGTACGTTGCCCAGCGTTCTGCTGAAGCAGGCGGGTTGCGAAGTGTTCGAGGCGGACAGCGGCGAAGCCGCGCTGGCCCTGCTGCGGACCTGTCCCGTCGATGCCGTCCTGCTGGACATCAGCATGCCCGGCGTCAGCGGCATGGAAGTGTGTGCCAAGCTGCGCCAGGAGCCTGCCTGGGGGCACCTACACATCGTCGCCTACACCGCCCATGCGTTGCCGAGCGAACGCAGCGAGATCCTCGCCGCCGGCTTCGACGAGTTGCTCGTCAAGCCGATCAACCGGCAAAGCCTGCTCGACGCGCTGAAACTTCCGTAGAGGGGAGCCTCTGTAGGGGGTCGTGGAAGGATTGATCTCCCTGTTGGGGCGAATTCATTCGCCCCAACAGGAGCCAAGCCCGTCAGTCGCCGCGCAGCGCGCTGGCCTGGGAGCGTCCCGGCGCCTGCTTGCCCTTGCGGGCGCGCTTGCCGATCCAGCTTTCCCATTCCTTCTTCGGCAGCGTGCTCTCCACCGCCTTGCCGCCACGGGTATTGGCGAGCAGGGTGATCGACTCGCCCGCCACGCAGACGGAGGCTAGGGTCTGGCCGTCGTTAAGACCCATGATGATGACGCCGCGGCCGCCGCCGGACAGTTCCTTCATCTGGTCGAGGCCGAAGATCAGCAGGTGATCGTCCGACGACAGCGCGGCCAGGTGCAGGTCGGCGGCGTCGTCGAAGAGCACCGGCGCCAGCAGCTTGGCCTTGTCGTCGATGGTCACGAACTGCTTGCCGGCGCGCTTGGTCGCGGTCATGTCGGCGAGGCGGCACATGAAGCCGTAGCCGTCGGTGCTGGCCAGCAGTACGCGCTTGTCGGCCGGGCCGGCCAGCACGTGGGCGATCTTGCTGCCGCTGGGCAGTTCGATCAGCGAGGCCAGCGGCGAGCCGTTGCCGCGCCCGTCGGGCAGCGTCGACACCGCCACCGTCAGCGCGCGGCCGCCGTCGGTAATGGCGATCAGCGCATCCACGCTGCGGCATTCGAAGGCCGCACCGAGGCGGTCGCCGTCCTTGAAGCTGACGTTGGCCAGATCCACGCCGTGGCCGTTGCGGCAGCGTACCCAGCCCTTTTCGGAGACGATCACCGTCACCGGCTCATCGAGCACCGTTTGCGTCACGCCGGCGCGGGCGGCTTCTTCCACCAGCGTGCGGCGCGCGTCGCCGTACTTGGCGGCGTCGGCGCGGATCTCCTTGATGACCAGCCGGCGCAGCTTGTGCTCGTCGGCGAGCAGGGCTTCCAGATCGGACTTCTCGCCGCGCAGCTCGGCCAGCTCGCGCTCGATCTTGATGCCTTCGAGGCGGGCCAGCTGGCGCAGGCGGATTTCCAGGATGTCCTCGGCCTGGCGGTCGGACAGCTCGAAGCGGGCGATCAGCGCCGGCTTGGGCTCGTCCGACTCGCGGATGATGCGGATCACCTCGTCGATGTTCAGGAAGACGATGTGGCGGCCTTCCAGGATGTGGATGCGGTCGTTCACCTGGCCGAGGCGATGCACCGAGCGGCGGCGCACCGTGGTGACGCGGAAGCGGCCCCACTCGTGCAGGATGTCGGCGAGGTTCTTCTGACCCGGCCGGCCGTCCAGGCCGATCATCACCAGGTTGATCGACGCCGAGGTTTCCAGGCTGGTGTGGGACAGCAGCAGGTTGGAGAACTCGGCCACGTCCTGGTTGCGGCTCTTCGGCTCGAAGACCAGGCGCACCGGCGCATCCTTGCCCGACTCGTCGCGCACCCGGTCGAGGGCACCGAGCATCAGCGCCTTGAGCTGGGCCTGGTCGGCGTCGATGGACTTCTTGCCGGTCTTGGGTTGCGGGTTGGTCAGCGTCTCGATCTCGAACAACACCTTCTGCGCCGACACGCCCGGCGGCAACTCGGTGACGACCAGCTGCCACTGGCCGCGGGCCAGATCCTCGATCACCCAGCGGGCGCGCAGCTTGAGGCTGCCGCGGCCCGTCTCGTAAGCCTGGCGGATGTCCGCCGCCGGCGAGATGAGCTGGCCGCCGCCGGGGAAATCCGGGCCCTTGATGTGCTGCATCAGGTCGGCCACGTTGGCGGCCGGATGCTCGATGGCGTGGATCGCCGCGTCGGCCACTTCCCGCAGGTTGTGGGACGGGATCTCGGTGGCCATGCCGACCGCAATGCCGGACGCGCCGTTGAGCAGTACGAAGGGCAGGCGGGCCGGCAGCAGCTGCGGCTCTTCAAAGGCGCCGTCGTAGTTGGGGCGGAAATCCACCGTGCCACGGTCGATCTCCGACAGCAGCAGCTCGGCGATCGGCGTCAGGCGGCATTCGGTGTAACGCATCGCCGCCGCGGAATCGCCGTCGCGGGAGCCGAAGTTGCCCTGGCCATCCACCAGCGGATAGCGCAGCGAGAAATCCTGGGCCACCCGCACCATCGCGTCGTAGACGCTGCTGTCGCCGTGGGGGTGGTACTTACCGATCACATCGCCGACCACGCGGGCCGACTTGACGTGCTTGGAGGCCGGCGACAGGCGCATCTCGTTCATCGCGAACAGGATGCGACGCTGCACCGGCTTGAGGCCGTCTTCCACCTGCGGCAGCGCGCGGGCCTTCACCACGCTCATCGCGTAGGCGAGGTAAGCACGCTCGGCATATTGATCGAGGGGCAGGGCGTCGTCGCTGCCCTGCAAGGGGGCCGCGGGGGGCGGCGGCGGTGCCGGCGGCTCGTCCGCCTCCGGCAGAAGGGAATCGAAAAGATCCGGAGTTTCGTTCATGGTGCTGTGTGTTGCGGCAGGCGGCGCAGGGGCCGCCAGAGTTGCGCGCGCCGGGCTCGGCGCGACGAAGGCCGCAAAAATACCACAGGCACCGCGCTTCGCCTGCTGTATAAGGGCGGCGACAGGCACATCCGCGCCGCGGATGGACTGTGCGCACGCCGCTCAGCGCGGTTTGAGGTGGGCCATGGCGTCCTTCACGAAGCCCAGCAGCGCTGCGTCGATCAGGCTGCCCGCCATCAGCTCCGGCTCCTTCTCATGGGCCAGGCGGATCCTGGCGTGGGTTTCCGGGTTGTCACCCGCGTAAGAGCGGAACAAGGACAGCCAGCGCAGGGCCAGCTGTTGCACCGCCGGGGCGTCGGGCGCACTGCCTTGCTCCAATTGCTCGCGCAGCGCACCGATCAGCTCCGGCCACTCGTAGGTGTGCTTGCCGTAGTGCTCGCGCATGAAGGCGAACTCTTCCGGCGAAAGATACTTGGCGTAGATGCGCAGCTTGCTCTCCGCGTTGGCCTGCAGCACGAAGGCCAGCACGTCCGGCGTGATGCCGGTCTGGGCCTGCACCGACGGCTCGTTGAGATGCATTGCGTTCAGTTTGGCGAGCAAGCGCGGGTCACTGTCCGTATCCCGTTCCACCATCGCCATCCAGCGCTTCGATACGGCCTGCGCTTCTTCGCTTTGCGGCGCGATGCCGCGGTCCATCAGCGCACGCACCTCATCCACCAAGGCCCGCCATTCCGTCTCTGCGGTCTTGCCACCCTGATAGAGGGGCAGCCGGGCGAGTTCGTCCTGCGAGAAATACTTGTCGTACATGATCATCCTTTCCAAAGTCGTCAGCCATTCGGCAAGCTCCGGTTCATGCGTGCGACAAGGCTGAGGGCTGACGTGGCGTGAGGGTCAAGTCTCCTTGGTCGTCGATCCACTGATGAATGCGCCTGGTAGGCGGTGTCGGAGTGGAGACTTGCAATGAACTGCAGAAGATCATCTGGAACCGTTCCATATCGAATTCCTTGCGACGGCAAGGTGTCCCACGACGCTTTCGAGTCGACGCATAGTCGCCGTGTTCGAGGATGAGCCGCCTTGTCTTCGGCAACGCGAGCAATGACATTGGTACAGTCTGGGCATTGCGCCACCGCAGCCCGAAGGGCAATGACCGGGGGAACCCAGCCAATCCAATCATCTTCAATCTAGCGGCTTTTTTCTAACCAGGTTAGCAAAGTCGCATACATGATCGCAGGCTCGACCGGTTTGGTGATGAAGTCATTCATCCCTGCATCAAGGCATGCTCTTCGATCCTGACTGAACGCATTGGCGGTCATCGCGAGAACGGGAATGTCCTTGTGCTTCGCATTGGCACGGAGGGCACGGGTTGCAGCGATGCCGTCCATGACAGGCATCTGCATGTCCATCAAGATGACTGAGTAGTCGTTCTTGTCCGTCATCGTCAGGGCCTCCAACCCCGTCCCGGCGATATCTACCTCCAAGCCGACTTCTTCCAGCAGGGCCCGGGCAACTTCCTGGTTCACCGGTTCGTCTTCGGTAAGCAGTACCTTGATGCCGGCATAGTCGCGGCGCAATGTCGCCTCGGCGTTTCCGTCCAGAGTCAGTGGTACCGCATTGGCTGTGGCTGATATTTTTTGCAACCAGGCAGTTAGCCAGAAGGTGCTGCCTTCATTGGGGGTGCTGGTGACGCCGACTGTGCCCCCCATCATCTGGGCGATTCGTTTGGTAATGGCCAGACCGAGTCCCGTGCCCCCGTATTTCCGGGTGGTTGAACTGTCAGCCTGCTCGAAGGCGTTGAAGATCCGGGCGCATTGTTCGCCCGTCATGCCAATCCCGGTGTCGCTCACTTCGAAGCGCAGAAGACAAGCGTGGTCGTTTTCCTCCATCACGCGCGCCGTGAGTTCGATGCTGCCTTGCTCGGTGAATTTCACTGCATTGCTGAGGTAGTTCACCAGAATCTGGGTGAGCCGCGTCGGATCGCCGCACAGGTTTTGAGGCAGGGTGGCGTCCTTCACGGATATCTGCAAGCCCTTCATCGCAGCCCCGCTCTCGACGACTTCGACCGCCGCACGGAGTGCCCGGGCCAGGACGAAGGGCTTGTCCTCCAGTTCCATTTTTCCCGCTTCGATCTTGGAGAGGTCGAGAATGTCGTTGATGACGGTCAGCAGGTGGCGGCCGGAGGCCTCCATTTTGTCGAGGTAGGCTGACTGTTGATCCGTTACGCCTGTTCGTCTGAGCAGGCTACCCATGCCCATGATCCCGTTCAGCGGCGTCCGGATCTCGTGGCTCATGTTGGCCAGGAAAGAGCTCTTGGCTTGGTTTGCCGCCTCGGCCTCTTCCTTGGCTTCACGTAATTTCAGCTCAAGCTCCTTTCGAACCGTGAGGTCCGTATGCGTCCCCACTGCGCGTAATGGCTTTCCATGCGGATCGTGCGAGACCACCTTGCCTCGGCTGAGCACCCATTTGTAGTGCCCGTCCTTGCAGAGCATCCGGAATTCCAGCTCGTAGCTGCCGGCCGTTTCCAGCAAGAGCCGCGTGCGTGAGAGCACCGATTCCCTCTCATCCGGGTGTAGTAAGGCAATCCAGTGATCGTAGGTGTTGTCCGGCAGCTCGCCCGGCGCGTAACCCAGCATCCGGCTGTAAGCCTGATTTATATAGGAAACGTTCCGTTGGATATCCCAATCCCACAAACCGTCGTTGGTTGCATCCAGGGCATATTCGAGGCGCTCGCGATCGAGTGCTTGTTGGGCCAGGGCCTGCGATAGGGCTTTGGTACGTTCTTCGACCAAGCCTTCAAGCCGTGCGTTGTGGTGTTCAAGCTCCAGTTCCGCCTTCTTGCGCTCGGTGACATCGATGGCCACGCCGTCCCACGTAATTGCACCGTCAGTGCGTTTGTGCGGCCTGGACTGCACATGCAGCCAAAGTGGATGTCCGTCGGCACGCGTGAACAGCAGCGTTCCCGAATAAACGCTGAGATCCCGTGCGCTGACAGCTTCGCCGTCCAAATAATGAGTCCGTGACTCCGGCGTGAGCATCGAAAACAGGCGCTGGGCGTCGTCGATCACATCGGCTGGGGTCAGCCCGTGCGTCTTTTCGATGCCGGCGCTGATGTAATCGAATCGTGGTTTTCCATCGATCAGTTCGTACCGATAGACAAAACCATCCGGGACGTTGTCGCCTATCGAGCGAAGCCGTTCATCGCTTTCGCGCAGGCTAGCCTCGCTACTGCGATATTCCCATTCGATCCGTTGCGAGTTGATGCTGATCAGGGTCAGCGTTACCAACTGGACGGTGAGAATCTGCACCATCGCATAGAAGGTTCCGAATCCGCTCAGTGCCTCGAAGGCGGTTTCGATCTCGGGGCTGGCAAGTTGCAGCGCAATCCGGACCACAGAGAGCAGGCCATAAACCGACAACCAGAGTGCCAGCAGGACATCGTTTGAACCGAAATCGGCTGGACGGCGGCGCAGGGTGACGAGCACCGTTGCGAAGCTCAATGCGCTCGCGTAGACGCAATAGATGACGATGCGCGCGTCGAGGTCGCTGGGGGCGATGCTGTAGTAGCCGAAGGCTGCAAGAAAGGAGAGGGCGACCAGTGATTCAAGCCAGTAACTGATCCGGTAGCCTCGAAAGACCAGCATACCGTGGAGGATCAAGCCTAGCCCCCCGACCAGGAACGCATTGCGCATCACGCGGATCAGCCAACTTCCGGGCAAAGCACCGGGAATCAGCATGGCGGCACCCAGCGCCAGACTGAAAATGCCCGCAACCCAGCAGCCAAATCCAGGGTATGTCTTATGCGTCAGGAGAACGACCAACATCACTGCCGCCGCCGCTGTTGAGAGTAGTGCGTTCGTGCTCAGCAGTATCGATGAATCCATAAGTGGCGGCTCGCTGGCGTCCATTAGGGGATAGAACTAACTCCCGCCAGACGAACTTACTGAGCTGGCAAGCAAATGTCTATGCCGGATGTCTCATCGGCAGCCTATGTGAAAAGAAGGCCGGGCGCTCAAGGAATGATGGCTGAACTACCCATGTTGCCGCTCCGTTGATCGTCGCGTGCTCGGCAACATCCCAAGAGGCGTCGGCAACATGCTTCGTTCACCCGGCAAGCAAGCATGTCGCCGGGTGAACATTCGATCTTGGTGTGGGAATATTGAATGCGCGCCTTGCCGTATCGAGCGCTCAGGTATCAACATTTGATATTCAATACCCTGATGATTGATGGGTGCGGTGAATATCGAGTTTTGAGATCGTCGTATGGCGTGTTGACGTCGCAATTATCAATGTTGCGACGTCAACTTGCTTTGTGGATGGCGACGCATGACATATTGAGCCGCCTGCATCGAAAGCGCGGACGTCAACATCGATGAATGCGTCGGCAACATTCGATATTGCGCCCGGAAGCATTCGGCCGCGGGTCTTGTTGATGTTCCATGTTGATGGAATATCGATCCCTTGTCATGATGCGCGCTCCGATTGAGCGGGCTCCAGGGAGAAGTCGATGTTGCGTCATCTATCGCGTCGCGGTTTCGGGCTGGTGCCCTTGTTGCTGGTGCTTGCAGCGCTGGCTGCGGCGGGTGTGTTCGTCGCCAGGACGCAGCAATCCGACGTGGCCGATTCGGTGGACGGGCCGTTCCAGATTGCGGATTTCGCCAATCGCGACTTCGAGGGCTCGCCGGCGCTGGCGCTGAGCTTCACCCATCCGATGGATGCGCGGCGGGACTACGACGGGGCGATCCAGGTGTTCGAGATGCCGCCCCGCACGGGTGAGGCCAAGCCGAACGGTCAGGATGACGAGGACGCCGACAATCAGGGCGAGGGCGCGCCCGGCAGCGGCAATCCGCAGGTCAGTACGGCCCCGGCGGATGTGGCCATCGACGGCGGCAAGCTGGTGAAGGGCGCCTGGGTGGTGGGGGACAACCCGCGCATCCTGTATTTCCCGCACATCAAGCCGCAAACCCGTTACGTGGTGCGCGTGGCGGCGGGGCTGCCATCGAAGGCTGGCCAGATGCTGGCGGAAGCGAGCAGTTACTCGGTGGTCACCGCCGTCGTCTCGCCGGCCTACTACTTCGCCAGCCGCGGCATGGTGCTGCCGGCCAAGCAGAACGGCGGGCTGCCGGTGATCACGGTCAACGTGCCCGAGGTGGATGTCCAGTTCCTCCGCGTCAAGCCGGACCAGTTGCCGCGCTTCCTCGACAAGGTGATCAGTCGGCCGCGTCCGCAGCGGGGCAAGCGCCAGCAGAACAACGACGGCTACGACTACGACGAGGAATACGACGGGGATGAGGACTGGCGCGCGACCGATCTCAAGGGGGCGGTCGCCGGCTGGTCGCTCGACGATCTGCACAAGCTGACCGACAGCGTCTTCGTCGGCCGCTTCCTGACCGAGCAGAAGCCCAACAAGCGCAACGTGACCTTCCTCCCCGTCGAGGACATCAAGGAACTCCGCGAGCCCGGCATCTACATCGCGGTGATGAGCCAGCCGAACCGCTTCCGCTACGACTACCAGGTCACGTATTTCTACGTCAGCGATCTCGGTTTGAGCACTCGCCTGTTCGCCAAGGGCGCCGATGCCTGGGTCAGCTCGCTGACCACCGGCAAGGCGGTGGCCGGTGTCGAGGTCGCCTGGCTGGACGAGAACGCCAAGGCCCTCGCCCGTGGAGAGACCGACAGTAACGGGAGGGTCAGCTTCGCCGAGCGGCCCGCGGATGCGAAGGTCGTCCTTGCCCGCCATGGCCAGCAGATCTCGTTGATTGCGCTGAAGGAGCCGGCGCTCGATCTCTCCGAATACGACATCGCGGGCCTGCCCGGTCGGCCGGTGCGCCTGTTCGCTTACTCCGGCCGCAACCTGTATCGGCCGGGCGAGAGCTTCGATCTGTCCGTTCTGGCGCGCGATGCGGACGGCCGCGCGGTGCCGCCGCAGCCGATCCAGGCCATCCTCAGGCGGCCGGACGGCAAGAGCCAGTTCACCGCCACCTGGCAACCGGACGCCAAGCTGGGCGGCTATTACCAGAACCGCATCGCGCTGCCGGTGGATGCGCCGACAGGGGCATGGGCACTGGAGCTGCGTGCCGACCCGGCCGACAAGCTGGCCACCACCAGCTTCCGTTTCGGCGTCGAGGAGTTCCTGCCGGAGCGCATGAAGCTCGATCTGGCCAGCAAGCAGGCCACGGTGTCGCCGGACGACACGCTGACCATCGCCGCCAAGGGCGCTTATCTCTACGGTGCGCCAGCGGCGGGCAACCAGTTGCTCGGGGTTGCCGTCTTCGAGCGCCAGAAGAATCCGCTGGCCCAGAAACTGCCCGGTTTCGAGTTTGGTGACACCAACGAGGAAAGCCAGCGCCAGCGCGTGGAGCTGGACCAGACCCAGCTCGACGAGAACGGTGAGCTGGCGCTCGACGTGGATCTCGCTCCGGCCAAGGACAAGCGGTCGCCCTACACCGTGCGGACCACGCTGAGCCTGCTGGAGAGCGGCGGCCGCCCGGTGGTGCGCAATTTCGAGCGGGTGATCTGGCCGGCGCCGGTGCTGGTGGGGGTCCGTCCGCTGTTCACCGGCGACTATGCCCGCGAAGGCAGCATCGCGCAGTTCGAGGTCATCCGCGCCAATGCGGAGGGCAAGTTGAGCGCCGGCAGCGGGCTGCCGGTCCGCCTGTTCCGCGAGAACCGCGACTATTACTGGCGCTTCGACGACCAGCGCGGCTGGCATTCGGGCTTCACGGAGACCGACGAGCTGGTGAATACCGCGAGCGTCAGCATTCCCGACGGTGGCCGCGGCAAGCTCGGTGTGCCGGTCAAATATGGGCGCTACCGCCTGGAGATCACCGATCCGGCCACCCAGCAGACGACGAAATACCGCTTCTACGCCGGCTGGAGCGCCCGTGGTGACGAAACCCAGGGCGTCCGTCCCGACCGCGTCGCGCTGAAGTTCGACAAGCCGGCCTACCAGGATGGCGAAACCGCCAAGCTGAGCATCACGCCGCCGCACGCCGGCGAGGCGCTGATCACCGTCGAGGCGGACAAGACCCTGTGGGTCAGGCGCATCCCGGTGGCGCTCGATGGCACGACGGTCGAGATTCCGGTGGACAAGGCGTGGAAGCGCCACGATCTGTATGTGTCGGTCAGCGTGCTGCGGCCGGGCAGTGCCGGCGAGAAGGTCACCCCGGCGCGGGCCCTGGGCCTGGCGCATCTGCCGCTCGAACGGGGTGAGCGCAAGCTGGCGGTGAGCCTCGATGCGCCGAAGAAGATGTTGCCGGACTCGCGCCTCAAGGTGAAGGTCAAGGCGCCCGGCGCCGCCGGCCAGCAGGCTGTGGTCACGCTGTCTGCCGTCGATGTGGGCATCCTCAACATCACGCGCTACATGACGCCCGACCCGCACGGCCATTTCTTCGGCAAGCTGCGTTACGGCGCCGACCAGTACGACGTGTATGGCCGCCTGATCGAGAAGATGGGTGGGCAGAAGGGCAAGCTCAAGTTCGGCGGCGATGCCGCGCCGAAGGCAACCAAGAGCCTGCCCAAGAAGGTGCGTCTGGTGGATCTGTTCTCCGGGCCGGTGCTGCTCAACGCGCAGGGCGAAGCCGAGATCGCCCTCGACGTGCCTGATTTCAACGGCACGCTGCGCCTGATGGCGGTGGTCGCGGCACCCGAGAAGTTCGGCAATGCCGAGGTGGAGACGGTTGTCGCCGCGCCGCTGGTTGCCGAGCTGATGACGCCGCGTTTCCTGACGGTGGGCGACAACGCCACCATCGCCCTCGACCTGCACAACCTGTCCGGTGTGGCGCAGAAGCTCAAGGTGCGTATCGAGAATGCGGACGGCCTGAAGATCCAGAACGCCGAGCGCGAGCTGGACCTCAAGGATCAGCAGAAGCAGACGCTGCGCTTTCCGCTCGAAGCCGGCAACGCCTTCGGCCTGACCGATGTGCGGGTTCACGTCAGCAGTGTTGCCGGCCTCAAGCTGGAGCGCAGCTTCGGCCTGCAGGTCCAGGCGGCGACGCCGCAACAGCAGGTGCTCAAGCTGCTGGCCGTCGGGCCGGGCGAGACGGTGGAGGTGAAGGACGCGGAACTGGGTGGCTTTATCCGGAGCACCGTGCAATCGCACCTGGTGCTCTCCAACAAGGCGCCGATCGACGTGCGCGGCGCGATCCAGGGCTTGCTCACCTATCCCTACGGTTGCGCCGAGCAGACGACCAGCACTGCTTACCCGCATGTGCTGATCGACGAAGAGGGTGCCAGGCTGTTCGGGCTCAAGGCCTACACCCGCGCGCAGCGGGAATACATGCTGGAGAAGGCCATCGCCCGGCTCGGCGCGATGCAGGCGCCGAACGGCGGCTTCAGCCTGTGGGGCAATGTGTCCGAGTACCAGTACTGGCTGTCGGCCTACGTCGGCAACTTCCTGCTCGATGCCCGCGAACAGGGTTTCCAGGTGCCGGAGGCGATGCAGAAGAAGACTCAGGAATTCCTCCTCAAGTACCTGCAGGAAGGCGTGGCCGGCCTGCCGACCGGCAAGCTGAGCTACAACGAGAACGGCTGGCAGGATTACCGCTTCGGTGGTTCCGGCCGCTTCGGTGTGCTGGCCTACGGCGCCTACGTGCTGGCCCGCGAATCCAAGGCGCCGCTGTCCACGCTGCGCCAGATGTTCGAGGTCCGCAGCCAGGCGCATTCGGGCTTGGCCCTGGTGCAGCTCGGCCTGGCGCTCAAGCTGATGGGCGATGAAACCCGCGCCCAGACGGCGCTCGCCGAAGGTGTGAAAAAGGGCCGCGACAACGGCTACTGGTGGGGTGACTACGGCAGCCCGTTGCGGGATGCGGCGCTGTCCTACGCGCTGCTCGACCGCCACAAGGTGAAGGTCGACGGCCGCGACAATCTGGTTGCCGTCGCTGCCGCCGAACTGGGCAAGAACCGTTACACCAGCACCCAGGAGAAGCTCGCGCTGTTCCTGCTTGGCCGCAACTTCACCAAGGCCGGCGAAGGCGAGGGCGGGTGGACGGCGGAAGTGCTCGGCAAGGACACGCCGGAAGTCATCAACGGCGCCGGCACGCTGATCCGGCCGCTGTCGGCAACGGCCTTGCAGGGCGGCATCCGCATCCGGAACACCTACAAGGACAAGCTCTACCTGCAACTCAGCCTGAGCGGCAATCCGGCGAAGATGCCGGCCAACCGCGACGATGCCATCGCGCTGAGCCGTGATCTGTTCGAAGCCGATGGCACGCCGCTGAAGAGCCGCACGCTGAAGGTCGGCGAATCGGTCATCGTGCGCATCAAGGTCAATCCGCACAGCTGGGTCAATACCGGCATGGTGGTGGACCACATCCCGGCCGGCCTCGAGATCGAGAACCTCAACATCGCCCAGGGCGAGGGCATGGGCAGCACGACGATCGAGGGCCTCAACCCGGCCGAGGCGATGCAGGACCCGCGCATTCAGCACGTCGAGTTCCGCGATGACCGCTTCGTGGTGGCCGCGCGGCTGCACGGCAAGCTGAGCCTGTTCTACCGCGCGCGCGTCGTCACCCCCGGCAAGTTCGTCTTCCCGCCGCTGTACGCCGAGGACATGTACCGGCCGGATGTCTATGGCCTTGCCACTGGCGAGGCGACGCTGACAGTGAGCGACGGCAAGGACAAGCCGGCTGCCGCAGCGCCGGCCAAACCGTAAGGCATGACGCGACGCGCAGCATGGTGGATTGCCGGGCGCGGATGGCTGATGAGCCGTCCGCGCTGGCAGTGGGGCCTGCTGCTCGCGCTGCTGGTGCTGGTCGGGCTCGACCGAGCGTTTCCGCCACCGGTGCCCGGCCGCGATGCGCCGAACGCGCTGCTCATCGTCGCCCGCGACGGCACGCCGCTGCGGGCCTTTCCGGACCGCGACCATGTGTGGCGGCATCCGGTGGCGCTGGCGGATGTCTCGCCGCTCTATCTCGAGGCGCTGGAGCGTTACGAGGACCGCTGGTTCCGCTGGCATCCCGGCGTCAATCCGCTGGCCCTGACGCGGGCGGCGTGGCAGTGGCTGCGCCATGGGCGCATCGTCTCGGGCGGTTCGACGCTGACCATGCAGGTTGCCCGCATCATCGAGCCGACGCCGCGGACGCTGGTCGGCAAGAGCAGGCAGATCCTGCGTGCGATGCAGCTCGAGCTGCACTACTCGAAGGACGAGATCCTCGCCCTCTACGTCAATTACGCGCCGATGGGTGGCGTGCTCGAAGGGGTCGAGGCGGCCAGCCGGGCTTATCTCGGCAAGCCGGCCAAACGCCTGAGCCATGCGGACGCGGCGCTGCTGACCGTGCTGCCGCAGATGCCATCGCGCCTGCGGCCGGATCGTCAGCCGGCCCGGGCGCGGGTGGCGCGCGACAAGGTCGTGCACCGCATGGCCGGCGTGTGGCCGGACGGCGAGATCCGCGATGCGCTGCAGGAGCCGATCATCGCCCAGACGGCGCGCGATCCGCTCCTTGCGCCCTTGCTCGCCGAGCGGCTGCGCAAGGAGGCGCGTGGCCGGCAGCGCATCGACACGACCATCGATGCCCAGACCCAGCAGACCGTCGAACTGCTGCTCACCAGCCGGCTTGCCGCCTTGCCGCCGAGGGTGTCGATGGCTGCGCTGGTGGTGGACAACCATACGCTGGAGGTGCGCGCCTATGCCGGTTCGGCCGATTTCGGCGATACCGACCGCTTCGCCTTCGTGGACATGGTGCGTGCGTCGCGTTCGCCCGGTTCGACGCTCAAGCCCTTCCTGTACGGGCTGGCGCTCGACGAAGGCTTGATCCATTCCGAATCGCTGCTCGCCGATGTGCCGCAGTCCTTCGGCGGCTATCAGCCGGGCAATTTCCAGCAGTCCTTCCACGGGGCGGTCAGCGTTTCCGAAGCCCTGAGCAAGTCCCTCAACGTGCCGGCTGTCGAGGTGCTCGACCGGCTGGAGCCAGGGCGTTTCGTCGCGGCCCTACGGCGTGGCGGCCTGAAGCTGGATTTCCCCAAGGGCGAAGCGCCCAACCTGTCGGTGATCCTCGGCGGTGCCGGCACGACGCTCGAACAACTGGTCGGCGCCTACACGGCCTTCGCCCGTCAGGGTGTCTCGGGCAAGCCGCGCTACAGGACCGACGAACCGCTGGTCGAGCAGCGCATGCTGTCGCCCGGCGCCGCCTTCATCATCCGTGATGTGCTCGAATCCGGCGGGCCGGTGGGGCGTGCGGTGGAGCAGGGGCCGGGCATCCGCCGCGGTATTGCGTGGAAAACCGGCACCAGCTTCGGTTTCCGCGATGCGTGGTCGATCGGCGTGTCGGATCGCTATACCGTCGGTGTGTGGATCGGCCGCCCGGACGGCACGCCGAATCCCGGCTTCTTCGGCGCCAACATCGCGGCGCCGCTGCTGGTCGATATCTTCTCGGCGGTGGATAGCCAGCCGGCCACGGTCCGTACGCCGCCGCCTTCCGTGCATCAGGAGAAGATCTGCTGGCCCCTCGGCACGCGCTTCCAGCCGGAAGACGAGGCCCTCTGCCATCGCCAGGCCCTGGCCTGGGTGCTCAACGATACTGCACCGCCAAGCTTTCCAGACCGGCTGCGCAGCGGCGAGATGCGCTACACCTACGAAGTCGACGCGGTCAGCGGCCTGCGCGTCACGCCGGCGTGCAGCACCCGTCCGCGCCGCAAGGTCGAGGCCGTGCATTGGCCGACCGTACTGGACCCGTGGCTGACCGCCGACCTGCGCGCCAAAGCCCAGCCGCCGGCGTGGGATGCCGGCTGCCAGAGGCAGGCCGAACCTGATGCGGGCTTGAGCATCGTCGGCTTGAGCAACGGAGAAGTGATCAAGCGCCCGCGCCCCGACCAGGCGCCGGTGATCCGCCTCGAACTGCGCGGCCAGCGCGGGCCGGTTTATTGGCTGATCAATGGACGCCTGGTCGCCCACCGTCCCTCCACCCAGCCCTTGATTCAAACCCTGGCCGAAACCGGCCGTGTGGACATCACCGCGATGGACGAGCAGGGCCGTTACGACCGGATCAGCGTCAGCGTGCGCTGAGCTGTACCGGCACCGCTCGATCAACGCTGCGTGGGGCTGGCGCGTCCGGCGGCGACATCCTTACTTCTCCACGGCCGCCGGTGACAGTGCCGCCGCGAGTTGGCCGACGGTGTTCCAGTCGAGGGCTTGCGCCCCGCCCGGTGTGTTCACCGCGATGCCGTCAGTGCCTACCGGCGCGACAAAGATCGCGTCGCTGGCGATGGGACTCATGAAGAGTTCGGTCTCGGCGCTCTTGCCGTCACGCACCGCGACCAGTGCGAGGGCGAGGGTGTGGGCCTCCAGGGGTGTGAGGCGCACGCTGAGGGTATTGCCGACCTTGAGCGTCAGCAGGCGGCCGAGGGCGCGGTGTGTCGTTTCCGAGACCGTGAAGGGGGTTTTGTCGGCTTCCTGACTTGCGCTGGGGGCGTTCATGCGGATTCCCGGTGGGCGAGGAGGGCGGCGATCACCGAGCCGCCGGCGCCGTCTTCGGGGTCGAGTTCCTGCAGCTTGGCGAGGGCCTTGGCGGCGGCGTCTTCGTTACCCCGGCGCAGCTCGATGAAGGCAACGGCCTTCAGGAACTGGAGCAGGAAGCGGCGCGGTGCGGCAGGGGCGGCGCTGAGGTCGGCGAGGCTCCAGGTGGTCCAGTCGCGCGGCAGCGCGGCCTGGTCGGCGGCCTGGGCAAGGGCGGTGACGGCGGTCTCGAAGGCGGCGTCGAAGTCGCGCAGCTTGTTCTGCAGCTTGAACAGGCAGCGGTAGGAAGGCAGCACGTCCGGCGCCACTTCGATGGCGGTGCGGAAGAAGGCGCGGGCGCGGGCCGGGTCGTCCGAATGGATGGCGACGCCCTGTTGCAGCAGGGCGTTGATGTTGTCGGGCACGTCGCCGAAATCGACGGTGTCCTCGCTGAGGGCGGTAACG
Source organism: Pseudomonadota bacterium (assembly GCA_018241665.1). GTDB lineage: Bacteria > Pseudomonadota > Gammaproteobacteria > Burkholderiales > Rhodocyclaceae > Zoogloea. The sequence continues at coordinate 47,187 of JAFEDK010000027.1, read as the reverse complement.
CTCATGGAACTCTCCGGGGGCTGGCTGTTGTTGTCGGAGAGCTTTAGCAATTATGGGGCCAGCATGTCTGGCCCCTTCCGTCAGCGACAGGCCAGGCGGAAGCCGGCCTCGATGGCGGCGACGTCGAGGCGCCGGCCGATGATGACGATGGTGGTTTCGCGCGCTTCATCCGCAGTCCACGGGCGGCCGTAGTCGAAGCCGGTGATGCGGTGCACGCCCTGGAAGACCAGGCGCTTATCCTCGCCGCGCACGGCCAGGATGCCCTTGTAGCGCAGCATGTCGTTGCCGTTCTTGAGCAGCAGTTCTTCGACGAAATTGCCCATCAGGCCCACGTCCACGTCGCCGGCGTGATGCAGCACCAGCGAGGCGATGTCGTCGTCGTGGCGCACGAAGGGCTGGCGTTCCGCACCGCCGCGGCGCAGGCCGTTGGGGCTGGCATCGGACAGGAAGCCCGGTGTGCGCTCCAGTACATCGGTGAGCACGAAGGCGTCGAGGGCGAACAGTGCAGCGACGGCATCCTCGTCGGCGGGGACGGTGGTGATCGGCACGCGCAGGTTGATGCGGCGCAGGCGCGCCTCCAGCGCTTCCAGCTCGGCCGGCTCGACGAGCTCGGTCTTGCTCAGCAGGACGCGGTCGGCGAAGCCGATCTGGGCAGCAGCGACGCGGTTTTCGTCGAGCTGCTTGCCGGCATGGACGGCGTCCACGACGGCGAGGATGCCGTCCAGCTCGTAGCGCTCGCGCACCCCTTCGTCGACGAAGAAGGCCTGCGCCACCGGTGCCGGGTCGGCAAGGCCGGTGGTCTCGATGACCAGGTGTTCGAAGTCCAGCTCGCCACGGTCGCGGCGGTCGGCCAGATCGACGAGGGAGGTGCTCAGCTCGCCACGCACGCTGCAGCAGATGCAGCCGTTGGCGAGCTCGACGATCTCGACCGCCGGTGAGCCGGCGATCAGCCCGCCGTCGATGCCGACGGCGCCGAATTCGTTCTCGAGCACGGCGATCTTCTTGTGGCCGGCGCTGTTGAGGTAGCGGTTGAGCAGGGTGGTCTTGCCCGCGCCTAGGAAGCCGGTGAGGATGGTGGCGCGGATCGGCGGACGGGGAATGGAGAGGGGATTGGTCATGGTCCGGATTCAATGAAAAATCGGCCGGCAGGCCTTGGAAGGGCTTGCCGGCCGAAGATGACGCGCGCCTTGCTCAGCAGCAGCGCCCCGGGCGTCCGTCAGCGCCGCCGTAGCGGGCCTCCTGGCGTTCCCGGAAGAACTCTTCGTAGCTCATGATCGGCTGATCCGGGTGGGTGAGGCGCATGTGCTGTACGTAGGTGTCGTAGTCGGGCATGCCCACCATCAGGCGGGCGGCCTGGCCGAGGTATTTGCCTACGCGGGCGAGGTCGGAGAACACGTGTCGCTCCTTACTTGGCCGGCAGCGGCTCGAAAGGCGTTTCGAGCGTGGTCGGCTTGTTGGTGTTGAGCGCGCGCAGGCAGGCCGGGATGGCATAGATCACGATGGCGACCACCAGCAGGATGAAGAGGCCGGACATGGTGGCATCCACATAGTTGTTGGTGATGATCTGGTGCATCTGGTCGATGTTCTTCGCCGGGGCCAGGATCTCGCCCTTGTCGAGGGCGGCCTGGTACTTGTGGGCGTTGGCGAGGAAGCCGATCTTCGGGTTCTCGTGGAACATCTTCTGCCAGCCGGCGGTGAGCGTGCAGATCAGCAGCCAGGCGGTCGGCACCATCGTGACCCACGCGAAGTGCTGGCGCTTCATCTTGAACAGCACCACGGTGGCGAGGGTCAGCGCGACGCCGGCCAGCATCTGGTTGGCGATGCCGAACAGCGGCCACAGGGTGTTGATGCCGCCCAGCGGGTCGACCACGCCCTGGTACAGGAAGTAGCCCCAGGCCGCCACGCACAGCGCAGTGGCAACGAGGCTGGCGAAGATGGAATCCATCTTGCGCATCGACGGCACGAAGGTGCCCATCAGATCCTGCAGCATGAAGCGGCCGGCGCGGGTGCCGGCATCGACGGCGGTGAGGATGAACAAGGCCTCGAAGAGGATCGCGAAGTGGTACCAGAAGGCCATCATCGTCTTGCCGCCGAGGGCGTTGGAGAGGATGTGGGCCATGCCGACGGCCAGCGTCGGGGCGCCGCCGGCGCGGGAGATGATGGTCTTCTCGCCGACGTCCTGGGCGGTCTGCAGCAGCATTTCGGGCGTCAGCACGAAGCCCCACTGGGAGATGGCCTGGGCGGCGCTTTCGGCGGTCTTGCCGATTACCGCGGCCGGGCTGTTCATCGCGAAGTAGATGCCCGGCTCGATGACCGAGGCGGCCACCAGGGCCATGATTGCCACGAAGGACTCCATCAGCATGCCGCCGTAGCCGATGAAACGGGCGTTCTTCTCGTTGTCGAGCAGCTTGGGCGTGGTGCCCGAGGAGATCAGCGAGTGGAAGCCGGACACGGCACCGCAGGCGATGGTGATGAAGAGGAAGGGGAACAGGCTGCCCGACCACACCGGACCGGTACCGTCGATGAACTTGGTGAGGGCCGGCATCTGCAGGTTGGGGGCGACGACGGCGATGCCGATGGCCAGGCCGACGATGGTGCCGATCTTCAGGAAGGTGGACAGGTAGTCGCGCGGCGCCAGCAGCAGCCACACCGGCAGCACCGAGGCGACGAAGCCATAGCCGACCAGCAGCCAGGTGAGTTGCTTGCCGTCGAAGGTGAACAGCGGGCCCCAGGTTTCGCTGGCGGCGATGTCGCCACCGAAGATGATGGCGGCCATCAGCAGCACGAAGCCGATCAGCGACATTTCACCGATACGGCCAGGGCGGATGAAGCGGGTGTAGACGCCCATCAGCAGCGCGATGGGAATGGTGGCGGCGACGGTGAACATGCCCCACGGGGATTCGGCCAGCGCCTTGACGACGATCAGCGCCAGCACCGCGAGGATGATGACCATGATCATGAAGGTGCCGAACAGGGCGATCACGCCGGGCACCGGGCCGAGCTCGGTCTTGACCAGGTCGCCCAGGGAGCGGCCGTCGCGGCGCGTGGAGATGAACAGGATCATGAAATCCTGTACAGCCCCGGCGAACACCACGCCGGCGAGGATCCACAGCATCCCGGGCAGGTAGCCCATCTGTGCGGCGAGCACCGGGCCGACCAGCGGGCCGGCGCCGGCGATGGCGGCGAAGTGGTGGCCGAACAGCACGTACTTGTCGGTCGGCACGTAGTCGAGGCCGTCGTTGTGGCGGACCGCCGGGGTCATGCGGTTGGGGTCCAGCTCCATCACCTTCTCGGCGATGAACAGGCTGTAGTAGCGGTACGCGATGAGATAGGTGCATACCGCGGCGATGACCAGCCAGAGGGCGTTGATGGTCTCGCCTCGATGCAGGGCTACGGTGCCGAACGCGGCTGCGCCGAGTACGGCAACGGCCCCCCAGCCGAGGTGACGCTGTATGGATGTCATGGTTTTCCTCACTGTCGTTTCGTGGAGACGCACAGGCATCCACCCGACTCGTGAGGAAGAAATGGCACCGCGCCCGGTAAGGCTACGGCACCGGTTCGACCGCGGGGTCGGGAGGAGACCCGTCAGCGGCCCGTGTGCTGTGTCTTATAACTTTAGTAGCACGGCGGGCCGATTTCCCCATTCTTTGCATGCGGCCCGGTATGGTCAATCAGGGTTATCACACATTGCGCCCCTGGTTGACGAAGATCAGACGTCGGCCTCCACCGAGTCGCCTTTTTCCTCCATCCAGGCCCGCCGGCCGGAGGCTTCGCCCTTGCCCATCAGCAGCGTGAACATCCGGAGGGTGTCGTCGAAGGCGTCGGGGCGCACGTGCACCGGCAGCACGCGGCGGGTGGCCGGGTCCATGGTGGTTTCGCGCAGCTGGTCGGGGTTCATCTCGCCGAGGCCTTTGAATCGGCCCACTTCGATCTGCTCGGGCTTGACGCCTTCGTGGGTGAGGCGGTCGCGCAGGGAGGCGAGCTCCTGGTCGTCCAGCGCATAGAGGCGGCGCGGCGGACGCTTCTTGCCCTGGGCCGGTACGTCGAGGCGGTACAGCGGCGGCTGGGCGACATAGATGTGACCGTTCTCGATGAGCTTGGGGAAGTGGCGGAAGAACAGGGTCAGCAGCAGGGTCTGGATGTGGGAACCGTCCACGTCCGCGTCGGACATGATGATGACCTTGCCGTAGCGCAGCTCGGAGAGGTCCGGCTCGTCCTTCGGGGTGTGGGCGTCCACGCCGAGGGCCACCGCGATGTCGTGGATTTCGGCGTTGGCGAACAGGCGTTCCCGGTCCACCTCCCAGGCGTTCTGCACCTTGCCGCGCAGTGGCAGGATGGCCTGGGTGTCCTTGTCGCGGGCCATCTTGGCGCTGCCGCCGGCGGAGTCGCCCTCGACGAGGAAGAGTTCGTTGCGCTCGATGTCCTCGGACTCGCAGTCGGACAGCTTGCCCGGCAGCACGGCGACGCCGGAGGACTTGCGCTTCTCGACCTTCTGGGCGGCGCGGGCGCGCGCCTGGGCGGCCTTGATGGCCAGCTCGGCGAGCTTCTTGCCGTACTCCACGTGCTCGTTGAGCCACAGCTCGAAGGGGTCGCGGACCATCCGCGAGACGAGCTGCACCGCGTCGCGGCTGTTGAGGCGTTCCTTGGTCTGGCCCTGGAAGCTGGGGTCGAGGACGCGCGCCGACAGCACGAAGGAGGCGCGCCCGAAGGCGTCGTCGGCGGTCAGCTTGACGCCCTTGGGCAACAGCGCGTGGTGGTCGATGAAATTCTTGACGGCGGTGAACACGCCGTCGCGCAGGCCGGCCTCGTGGGTGCCGCCGGCCGGCGTGGGAATCAGGTTGACGTAGGACTCGCGCACCGGCGCGCCTTCGGCGGTCCACGCCACGGCCCACGATGCGCCTTCACCGGTGGCGAAGGTGTCGTCGCCCTTGGCGGCGTACTTCTCGCCGCTGAACAGCGGGATCAGCGGTTCGTCGGGCAGGGCTTCGGACAGGTAGCCGCGCATGCCGTGCTCGAACAGCCACGTGCGGGTGTCGCCGCCTTCGATGCTCAGGCTGACCTCCAGGCCAGGCATCAGCACCGCCTTGGAGCGCAGCAGGCGTTCCAGCTCGGCGCGGGGCAGGTCGGCGGCGTCGAAATACTTGGCGTCCGGCCAGGCGCGCACGATGGTGCCGCTGGCCTTCTTGGGGGCGTCGCCGATGCGGGCGAGGGGCTCGATCACGTCGCCGGCAGCGAACACCAGGCGATGGCGGCCGCCGTCGCGGACGACTTCCACTTCCAGCCGGTGGGACAGGGCGTTGGTGACGGACACGCCGACGCCGTGCAGGCCGCCGGAGAAGCGGTAGGCGGATTCCTCATCCGTCTTGTTGAACTTGCCGCCGGCGTGCAGGCGGGTGAACACCACTTCTACCGTCGACACGCCCTCGACCGGGTGGATTTCCACCGGGATGCCGCGGCCGTCGTCGGACACGCTCACCGAGCCGTCTGCATGCAGGGTCACGCCGATCTTCTTGCAGAAGCCGGCCATCGCCTCGTCGGCGGCGTTGTCGATGACTTCCTGGATGACGTGCAGCGGGTTTTCGGTGCGGGTGTACATGCCCGGCCGCTGCTTGACGGGTTCGAGGCCCTTGAGGACGGTGATGGAATCGGCGTTGTAGGTTTTCTGCGACATGCTGGGGGGGAATACGGATGGATTTTGAAGCGGAGCGGACTATACCGCGCCCGCCGCCGGCCCGCGAGGGGCGCGGCGATAAGGCCGTGTGGTGTCAGCGGCCAAGGCTGCTGCGCCCGGCGTTGTCGACTGTCTGCCGAGCGATGCGTTCGAGCAGTGCATTGGCGGCGTGGCTGGCCGGGCTGTCGCCGTGGGCCTCGCGCCAGGCCAGGTGCACCGTGCCGGCCTCCGCCGGCAGGGTGTAGATGGCCATCGACAGCGGGCACTGGGCAACGTTGAGCGGATTCTCGCGGGCGAAGGTCCAGGCGATGCGCGCGCTGCAGAAATGCAGCACTTCGGCGTCCTGATACACCGGCGTGGTCTGCTCCAGCGCAGGGCCGGTGCGCGCCAGCATGTCGCCGAAACGGCTCGGCGGGGCGGGCACCAGGCCTTCGGTCTCGATGGCGTCCACCAGGGCCTCGCGGGCGTCGGCGTAGCGGCCGGGCGTGATCGCCAGATGGCGGATCCCGTCGGCCTGGCTGGCCGCGATGCCGGCAAGGAACAGGGCGATGGCGAGGAGGGCGCGCGACATGGGCTTGGAACTCCGGCGAGGGCAGGACAACGGGGGGCAGGCGAGGGGCCGACGATAGCACTGCCGGCAGGGCAGATTGAAGTGCCATCGCCGTTTGGCGGGAATGCGCCGGCGCGCATATCGCAGATCAAGGCCCGCAGCCGGGAAGCGCCTTAGGGTGGCGTCCATCTGATCTGTGTGGAGTTGGTACCGGGAGTCGTCATGAGTTACCCCAGTTTCTTCGATGAAGTACCCCCGCTGCGGATGCGCGATCCGTTGGCGGCATTCCTGGGCGCCACCGAGGGTGGCCTGATCGAATACCGCTATATCGATGCGGTGCGGCTGGCCGGACATTCCTGCCCGACGGTGGCGAGCGCCTATCGGCTGACCGGCCTGGCACTGGCGGCGCTCTACGGCGGCGAGGTGCCGGAACGCGGCAGCGTGCACGTGAGTTTCCGCGACAGCCGGACGGACGGTGTGACCGGCGTGATCGCCAACGTGGTGTCGCTGCTGACCGGCGCGACGGTGGATACCGGCTTCAAGGGGCTGGCCGGGCGTTTCGATCGCCGCGACCTGCTCGCCTTCGACGCCGAGCAGCCCCTCGATCTGCGTTTCCGCCGCGTGGACAGCGGCGCAGCCGTGGATGCGATGAGCACGCTGCGCGAGGTGCCGGCCAACCCGCGCATGATGCCGTTGATGCACCTGTGCCTGGCGGGCCAGGCCAGTGCGGACGAGGTACAGGAGTTCCGGCGGCTGTGGCAGGACCGTGTTCGGCGGGTGCTGCTGGAGCATGGTGACGATCCCGGCGTGTTCGTCCTTCGTGCGGTCAATTGAGCAAAGGAGCACCCTATGAGCCGCAAGCCTGGCCGACCAACTGATTCATCCGCCCCCGGGGCGGACGCGCGTTATGCCTCGCCGCCGTGTTACGCCGGCGATTTTCCGGGGCATTTTGGAGAAGAGGTGCCGAGCGCCGAGGCACTGCGCATCGAACGCCTGAATGCATTGCTGGAGGCGGAGCGTGCCGGCGCCAAGGTGCTCGCCATCCTGCGCGACGAGCTGGATGCGCGCGCACCCCTGCGTGGCCTGCTGGAGCGCCTGCAGCAGGACGAGGGCCGCAACGCGGTGGTGCTCTACAAGACCATCCAGCGCCTGGGCGGGGTGGCCTCCCACGAGACCGGCGCCTTCGTGCACAAGACCCTTGCGATCGAGGGGCTGGAGGCCCGCCTGCATTTCCTGAACAAGGGGCAGGCCTGGGTGGTGCGCAAGATCGACGAGGTGCTGCCGGACATGGAGGACGGGGAGGCGCGCACGATGCTGGAGGCGATGCGTGTTTCCCACGTGGACAACATTGCGGCCTGCGAGGCCGCCCTGGGCAGCCCGCCGCCGCGCTGACCGGTTTCAGCTGCAGATATTGGCTTCCCGCAGGGTGTTGCGCCCTGCGGCCTTCGCCGCGTACATCGCGGCGTCGGCGCGTTTGAGGATGCCGTCCACGCTGTCCTCCTTGCCAGAAAACAGGGTCAGGCCGATGCTCGGGGTACTGGCATAGGGCAGCTCACCGAGGCGGTAAGGGGCGTTGAGGGTGTCGAGGATCTTGTAGCCGACACCGCGGGCATTGGCGATCGCGTCGTCGGCAGGACCTGCAAGATGTTCCAGCATCACGACGAATTCGTCGCCACCGAGACGGGCCACGGTGTCCTGTTCCCGTATGCAACCGGACAGCCGCCGGCCGACTTCGATCAGCAGTTCGTCACCCTTGGCATGCCCGTGCGTGTCGTTGAGCTGCTTGAAGCGGTCCATGTCGAGGAACATCAGCGCGCCGAACTGTTTGCTGCGCTGGTTGCGGATGATGGCTTGCTGCAGGCGCTCGATCAGCAGACGGCGATTGGGAAGCTCGGTCAGCGCATCGAAGTAGGCAAGGTGATGGATCTCCGCCTCGTGGCGCTTGCGCTCGGTGATGTTGGCGATGCTGCCCACCATGCGCAGGGGCTCTCCGGTGGCGGCCCGCTCGACGACCCGGCCCCGGTCGGCGACCCACACGTAATGCCCGCAGGCATGGCGCAGGCGGTGCTCGCTGGCGTAGTTGCCCTCACCGGCCAGGCAGGCACCCAGCACGCGCTGCACGCCGGCCCGGTCGTCCGGATGGATGAGCTCCATGAAGGCCTCCACCGGATGGGTCAGGAAGGACAGGTCGAGCCCCAGGATCTGGCACCAGGATGCGTTGTGATGCACCGCGCCGTCGGTCATTCCCCAGTCCCAGACGCCTTCGCCGGTGGCTTCCATCACATAGCGCAGGCATTCCTCGCTGGTCTTGAGCTCCTGGGACAGGCTGCTGATGCGCAGGATGTTGCGGATGCGCAGTTTTACCAGCTCCACCTTGAAGGGCTTGGTGATGTAGTCGGCGACGCCGAGCAGGAGCCCGGACAGCTCCGACTCCAGGTCCGACAGGGCGGTCACGAAGATGATCGGCGTGTTGGCGAGTGCCGGCTCGGCCTTGAAGCGGCGGCAGGTCTCGAAGCCGTCCATGCCGGGCATCATCACGTCGAGCAGGATCAGGTCCGGCGTGGACTCGCGGGCCATCACCAGCCCCTCCGGCCCGGAACTGGCGATCTGCAGGTCGAACTCGCCGGCCAGGGCCATGCCGAGGGTGTATAGATTGGTTGGCGTGTCGTCGATCGCCAGGATGCGCGGTTTGCTGTTCATGATGGGTGTCGGGCGCAAGTGGTGGCCGCCAGGGCGCGCAGCCGTTCCAGGGTCGGGCCGAAGCGGAAGCTGGCCAGCATGTTGCCGATCTCGCCGATCTCGGCAGCGAGATCGGTGCCGGCGGTGAGGGCCTGCAGTTCCTTGAAGCGGATCAGCGCGTCGAACTTCTGGCCGGCCAGAAGGGGCTCCAGCTCGTTGATCAGGGCCAGCAGGCGTGCGTTGTCCAGCGGCGGGGCGGCAGGGCCGTCCGCGGTGCTGCCGCGCAGCCATTTGGCGAGGACTGTCTGCAGTGTATCCAGCGGCACTGGCTTGGTCAGGAAGTCGCTCATGCCGGCCTGGATGCTGTGCTGCAGGTCCTCATCGTAGGCCGATGCGGTGAGGGCGATGATCGGCAGGGGAGAGCGATTGTTGGCGCTTTCCCAGGCGCGGATCCGTTCGGTGGCGGTGTAGCCGCTCACGTCCGGCATCTGGCAGTCCATCAGGACCAGATCCGGCGGGGCGCCCTGGGTGACGGCGTCCACCGCTTCGCGCCCGTCACTGGCAAGGGATACGGTCAGGCCGAGCTTGCCGAGCAGGGCCGCGATGACCTTGCGTTCGGTGCCGTTGTCGTCCACCACCAGGACCTTCCCGTTGAGGGCGCAGGTCGTGGCCGGCTTGAGGTCGGCCGCATCATTGGGATTGTCGGCCTCGAGGCGTTCAGCGCGGATCCGGAACCAGAAATGGGAGCCTTGCTCCAGGACGCTGTCCACGCCGACCGAGCCGTCCATCAATTCGGCCAGGCTGCGTACGATGGACAGCCCGAGACCGGTGCCGCCGTACTCCCGGGTCGTCGAGCTGTCGGCCTGGCTGAAGGGCTGGAACAGCAGCCCCAGCTTGTCCGGGGGGATGCCGATGCCGGTGTCGGACACGGAGAATTCGAGGACGGAGTGCTTGCCGTCCCGCTCGACCTCATGGGCGTCGATGTGGATCTCACCCCGCGCGGTGAACTTGATCGCGTTGCCGATCAGGTTGGAGAGCATCTGGCGCAGGCGGTGGGGGTCGATGCGGAAACGCAGCTCGTCGCTGCCGTGCCAGCGGGCCTCGATCACGAGGCCCTTGCGCCAGGCGGTTTCCTCGAACAGCGCCTTGAGCTCCTGCAGGTACGGGGCGGGGGCGAGGGCGGCCGGCTCGATGAGGAGCTTGCCGGCTTCGATCTTGGACAGGTCGAGCATGTCGTTGAGCAGGGTGAGCAGCGTCTGGCCGGCCTTGATGATGATGTGAGCGTACTCCTGACGCTGGGCCTCGGCGACGCCGGGGGACAGGAGGATCTGGGCCATGCCGAGGATGCCGTTCATCGGGGTGCGGATCTCGTGGCTCATCGTGGCGAGGAACTGGCTCTTGGCGAGGCTGGCCATCTCGGCGGCCTGGCGGGCCCGCACCAGTTCGGTGATGTCCACCCGGAAGCCGACGGTGTATCCGTTGGCGGTGCGTCGTTCGCGCACCTTCAGCCAGCGGCCGTCGTCGAGGCGCTGGATGATCTCGCAGTCCCCGCTGCGGTGCAGGGCGAGACGTTCGGCCAGCCATTCGTCCTTGTGGCCGGCTGCATCCGGATAAACGCCGCGCTCCAGGCCGGAGCGCAGGATTTCCTCGAAGCTGTGGCCGACGTCGATCACCGGCCCGGCGCCCCGGTAGACCTCGCGGTATTCCTCGTTGAAGAAGGCCAGCCGGTCCTCCGCGTCGTAGATCACGAAGCCCTCGCCGATGGTGTCGATGGCCGAGCGCAAGAGCTGTTCGCTTTCGACGCGCCTGGCCTCGGCCTCCTTGCGGGCCGTGATGTCCATGTGTGTGCCGTACATCATCAGGGCACGGCCGTCGGGCGAGCGGCTGATGACCTTGCCACGGTTGAGGACCCAGGCCCAGCTGCCGTTCTTGGTGCGGATGCGTGTCTCGCATTCGTACTGGTCGAGTTCGCCGGCGAAGTGACGGCGCAACATGGACGACGAAAAGGCCAGGTCGTCAGGGTGGATGCGCCGGGTCCAGGTGTCGATGGAGAGCGGGGCGAGCTCCTCGAGCCGGTAGCCGAGCATGTCGGCCCAGCGTTCGTTGAACTGCACTTCGCCGCTCTGTACGTTCCACTCCCAGGTTCCGGCGCCCGTGCCGCTGAGCACGTTGAAGAGGCGCTGGCGCTCCGTGCTCAGGTCCCGTTCCCGCTGGTGCCGCTCGGTGACGTCCTCGATGATGCACAGGCCGTGGGTGATCCGGCCGGCGTCATCGCGTAGCGGGGCAAGCGTGATCCGTTCGATGAGGAGGCGCCCGTCGGCGTGCCGGTTCTCGCACTCGGCGGTCCATACCTGGCCCTTGAGCAGGCATGTCCAGGCGTCGTCCAGGTTGCCCGGTGACTGGGGGGCGATGTCGAAGAAGTCCTCGATGCGGTGCTCGGCGGCTTCTTCGGAGCGCAGGCCGTTGAGGGCGCAGAAGGCCGGGTTGGCGTACTCCACCTGGCCGTCCACGTCCGTGATGACGATGGCGGTCGGGTTTTGTTCGACGACCTGGGACAGTTTGCGGAACGCGTCCTCGGCCCGCTTGCGGTCGGTGACGTCGCGGGACATCACGATGAAGCGGCAGGGCTGGTTGCTCGGACCTTCCTTGCGGGCCACCGAGAGCTCGAACCAAAGGTCCCCGTCGGGCAGGGGGAGTCCGATGATGCGGCCGTAATCGGCACCGTGCCGGAAGGCGGCACGCAGGGCTTCGCGGAGGGTGTCCGCCGAGGCCTTGGGGAGAATGTCGAAGGCGCTGCGCCCCAGCAGCTCTTCGCGGGGGGCCGCGAGCTGGGCATCGCGCCGGGCCCGCACATCCAGGTAGACACCATTCTCGTCCAGCTCGAACAGCAGGTCGGGAACGGCTTCAAGGGTTGCCGCTAGCTGGGTCTGGCTGCGCCGCAGGTTCTGATTGACACGCCCGGTGTAGACCGCCACCGAGCCGACGCAGGCGGTGATCGCCAGTGTCAGTATCAGGTAGCGCCAGAGTTCGCTGTCGTTGTTTGTCTTGCCCTTGTCCGGGGCGTACAGAAAGCCGTCGAGGGAATAGTTGGCGGGGAGCAGGCCGATTTCCGCGTAGCTGTCGGCAATATGGCGCCAGCGGCCGGCATTCATGTAACCGATGGCGACCAGATCTGCGTGGATCAGGGCGATGTTGCGCTCAGCTTCGTATTGGAGCTGTTCGCGGCTCTCCTGGCGGCTGTATTTGTCCAGGATCAGGTCGGTGGTTTCGGTCGGGTGGCTCAAGGCATATTCCCAGCCGCGCAGGCTGGCATGGATGAAGGCCTTGATCTGCTCGGGGCGGGTGCGGAGCTGCTTTTCCGATGTGAACAGGTTGTCGCCGTAAAAGTCGATGCCCGCCGCCCGTGGCGTGTACATGTGGTAGGGAAAGCGGATCTGGTCGAGTTTGTAGGGCTGATCCGTGAGTTGCGCGCCGAGGGCGTCGGTCTTGCCGCTCGTCAGGTCGGTGACGTTGAAGCTGGGCGGATGGCGCTGGATGCTGTCGAGGGGAATGCCCTCCCGCTTCAGATACACCAGAAGTTCGTCCGCCATCGGATCGAGCATGACCCGCTTGCCGAGCAGATCCTGGATGCTGTCGGTGGCGCTGCGGGTCCCGGTGATCATCACGTAGGGGGAGTGCTGCTGGATGACCGCCAGCGCAACGACGGGTTTGCCGGCCTTGTGCGCGAGCAACAGGCTGCTGGAGCCGACGCCGAAATCGGCGCGACCGGCGACCACTTCGTCGACGCTGTCGATTCCCGGCGCGGCGGCGCGAATCTGCACATCCAGGCCAGCGTCCCCGTAGAAGCCGTGTTCCTTGGCCATGTAGTAGCCGGCGAACTCGAAGCCGTGCCGTGACTTCAGTTGAAGGGTGAGGCTGGTGTTCGCCCACGCGTCGGGCATGCCGAGCAGGACGTGCACGACGAGGAGTACCACGACGGAAAGAAAGGAACCTGGCGAATTGACCATGATGAATTTAATGTTTTTAATGAAAATATCAATTCATCGCGGGTCTGTAAATGTATTTTGTCGATATTTTTCAATGTGTGAAATATGCCCGGAGCGTGTGTGAAGCGCAGCACAATCCGGTGCTTCCGGCACGCTCGGGAAGAAGAGGGGAGGCTGTGCAAGGCGGTCCTGCCGTCGGACTCGCCCGTGCGGCAGATCAGCCGCGGCCGCTATCGAGCCAGTGGAGCAGGCTGGCGTGCAGGCGAACGGGATCCACCGGCTTGGACAGGAAGTCGTCCATGCCGGCGGCGAGGCAGCGCTCCCGGTCTTCCCGGAACGCATTGGCGGTAAGTGCCAGAATGGGCGTGTCGCGATGCAGGGGGAGGGCCCGGATGACCTGGCAGGCCGCCAGGCCGTCCATCAGCGGCATCTGCATGTCGAGGAGGATCAGCGAATACGGCGTTTCCCGGGCCCGCTCGACAGCTTGAAGTCCGTCGTTGGCCGTGTCCACGGTCAGTCCGGCATCGGCAAGCATCTCCCCGGCCACCAACTGATTGACTTCTTCGTCCTCGGCCAGCAGTACGTGGCGGCCGGCGTGGCGATGGCGCAGGCAAGTTAGCACGTCTCCTGCGGCGGGGGGCTGTGGAATGTCGGTAGCCTTTGCGCCGTGGCCCAGGCGGGCGGTGAACCAGAAGCTGCTTCCCAGGCCCTCCCGGCTGATGACGCCGGTGTCCCCACCCATCAGTTGGGCAAGGTGGCGATTGATGGCCAGCCCGAGGCCGGTACCGCCGTATTTGCGGGTTGTCGAGCCATCGGCCTGTTCGAAGGCCTGGAACAGGCGCGCCTGCTGCTCCTCGGTCAAGCCGATGCCGGTGTCCGTGACCGTAAAGCACAGCAGCACGCCGCTGGCTGTTCTCTCCTCGCAGCGGACGCTGAGCGTCACGGAACCACTGGCGGTGAACTTGACGGCGTTGCTCAGGTAATTGAGGAGCATCTGGGTGAGCCGCGTCACGTCACCGCGCAGCACCTCAGGCATGGCAGGCGCGTCGATCGCGTAGTGAAGGCCCTTGGCGTTCACCTTCTCGGCGATCTGGGCGGATACCGAGGTGAGCAGCGCATCCAGGCGAAAGTCCACCTGTTCGATACCCAGCTTGCCGGCTTCGACCTTTGACAGATCGAGGATGTCGTTGATGATCTCGAGCAGGTGGGCGGCGGCCTGGCCGATTCGCCCGAGCAGTTCGCCCTGGCGCGGCGACGTGGGCTCCCGCTGCAGGATGTGGGTGAGGCCGACGATCGCGTTCATCGGCGTGCGGATCTCGTGGCTCATGGTGGCCAGGAAGGTGCTCTTGGCCTGGTTCGCCGTTTCTGCCTGACGGCTGCGGCGTTCGAGCTGGCGGTTGAGCTCCTCGATCTGCATGGTCCGCTCTTCGACCAGCTCCTGCAGGTGGTGGCGGTGACGGTCCAGTTCCGATAGCAAGTGCTTGTAATCGCTGATGTCCGTGTGCGTGCCCGACATGATCAACGGGCGGCCTTCGGCATCGCGCTCCACAACCTTGCCGCGAGACAGGATCCAGCGCCAGTCACCCGTCCGGGTCAGGCAGCGCAGCTCGGCCTCGTGCAGCGGTTGTTCGCCCTGCAGATGCCTTTGGATCGATGCCGTGTTGGCGGCGAGGTCGTCCGGATGCACGTAGCGGGGCCAGTTCTCTTCGCTGAGATTCCGTTCGCCGGGGGCAAAGCCAAGCATGGTCTCGAAGCGCTCGCTCACATCGAAGCGATGCGTTTGCAGGTTCCAGTCCCAGAAGCCTTGATCGGAACCTTCGATGACCCGCTCGTAGCGGGCACGGGTAAGCAAGGCCTGCTGTTCGGCGCGGTGGCGCGCCCGCATGGCCAGGAAGGCCATTGTGATGATGCCGGTGATGAGCAGCAGGGCAGCCGCAGCGGCCAGGCGGAAGTTGCGCTGGAAGGTGGCGGCCAGGGTGGCGGATTGCTCGCGGATGAGGCTGTCCGCCTGGGCTGCTTGCCGCTCCAGGGCATGGTAGGTCACCAGCAGGTCGATGTCCTGCAGTGGTCGGCCTGGCAGGTGGGGTGGGTTGGTCAGCAGCGCCTCTAAGCGGGTGGCGCTACGGCGTAATTCGTCGGCTCTGGCGTGCTCCCGTTCGCCCGGGCCGTCGAGAAGTTCCGCGAGGGTGGCGGAGGCTTGTCGCAGCAGCGTCAGCCCTTGGTCCCGGCGAAAGGGCGACGCTGTGCCTTCCGGCTGACCGAGGCTCGCATAGAGCAGTCCCTTGGCCAGCTCGGTGCGGGCCTGATGGACGTTCTGCAGGCGCTGGCTGGCGGTGGCGAGGTCGTCCTGCTGGGTGATGTACAGGCGTGTGAGCGCGGCCGCGATGAGAACGGTCAGCGCCACGGTGAGAGCCAGCAGCAGGTGGGGCTGGAGGGCGAGGCGGCTGGGCAGCACGCTCATCGGGCCAGGACGTCGCGGGTGCGAACCGCGCCGGGTAGTGCGTCGGCGTCAAAGCCGAAGCGGGCGATCAGGGCGCGATGGGCGGCGCTACCCACGTAGGCCGCCTGAACCTTGTTCCAGGCGGCCTGCAGTTGCTGGTCTTGCTTGCGGAAGGCGAATGCGCCGAAACCCGGATGGTGTTGCCGGGCTTCGGGCTGGGCGAACGGCGCAGCAATCTCCGTTCCGTCCCGAGCCTTGTCCTGTTCTTGCCAACGCAGCGCAGGGAGGGACAGGGCAAGTCCCTGGGCGGCGGCTGTCGCCACGCTGGCCCGGCCGGTGCCCGCATCCGGTACGCGCAGGAGCTGGGCCGGCGCGACGCCCATTTCCAGAAGCAGGGCTTCCTCGATGGAGCCTGACAGCACCGCCAGCTTGAGCTGCAGGTCCTTCCCGATGTCCGCGTAGGCGTGTAACGCGTGCGGGTTGCCGCGGCCCACCAGCAGGCCTTGTTGAACGTGGAATGTCGGTTCGGAAAAGCCGACGTGGCGTGCCCGCTCGGGGGTGATGAACATGCCTGCTGCGATCACGTCGATCCGGCCCGCCTCCAGTTCAGGAATCAGCTCGACAAATTCGCCCAGGCGCCACTCGATGTTAGGAATGCGGAGGCCTTCGACGATATGGCGCGCGACCTCGGGGGATTCGCCGGTCACACGTCCGTCGGCGTCGATGAAGGCATAAGGCGGTTCGACAGCGTAGCCGATCCGGATCGTGTCTGCCTTGGGCAAGCCCAGCAGGGATGCTGCCTCCTCACCGGCTGGCGCATGGAGCGCGTAAGCCATGGCGAGAATGGTGCCGAGGGCGAGCACGAGACCCAGAGTGAGGATGCGATTCATCGAAGACAGCGAGGTCCTGTGAGGCAGGTAAGCTAGCTTATATCGACAGATCTGCGGTTCGGTGAATGAGGGTTATCCACGATCCTCCCCATTCCTTTGCTCCCGGCCGTCGCGCGTCATTGCTGCGCGCCGCGAGGGCCGTCTTCAGCTCAGACGGGGCGTGCGAGGGGCCGTGCCGTGCTCGCGGCTCGGCAGCGGCTTACTCCGGCCATTCGAGCGTGCGCAGTTCGGCGCCGATGCGCTCGCCGCGTCCCCACGCGGTGCTGGCCTCGACGAACTGGCGGTCATTGGCTGGATCGTTGGCCAGCACGTCGTATTCGGCAAAGAAGCTGCCGTCGGCGTTGATGATCAGGTTGCCCTTGCGGCCGGCACCATCGGCTGGCCACAGGCCGATCAGCGCAGCTTCGCCGGTGTAGGGGTCGTCACGCAGGCTGTAGGCGGCCCGCGCCGGATCGATGTCCAGCGCGGGGAGGCCGTGGCGCTGTGCTTCGTGGATCAGACGGGCGCAGATGCGCTCGATCAGCGGGCGCTCCTGCGCCAGCCGCTCATCCACGCTGCGGGTCACGGCCTGGTCGACGCTCACAGCGAAGCCGGCGAGTGGGTGTGGCAGTCCTTCGGGCAGACACGACCGCAGGAACCACAGCCGATACAGTCCATCGCGTCGGCGATGGCCATCACCATCGTGTTGTCGTCGTCGCCCTCGTCGTCATCGTCGAACTCGCGTTCGACCAGTTCGAAGACGTTGCGCGGACAGACCTTGTAGCAGCGGCCGCAGCCGATGCAGGTTTCCTGGTTGAGGTCGGTGACGAAGGTCGGGGTGTAGGCTTTGCCGCCCCGGGTCAAGCCGGTAATCGTTTCCATGATCGTGCCTTGATTGCGTGGTGCTGCTTACTGACCGCCGGCGGCGGCCAGCTTGCGGTTGGCCTCGGCCCATGCCTGGCAGGCCTCGTAGGTGGATTTGGCGATGCCGGGGATTTCCTCGTAGGCGGCCGGCAGGCGGTCTTCCACCAGGTCGTGCATCTGCGATGCCCATTCGGAGGCGATGCGCTTGAGCTTGCGCACCTCCTTGTCGAGGGCCTTGATGTCTTCTTCGGTCATGGCGCTCACCTTACAGACCGGCGACTTCCGGGTACTTGCCGACGATGGCCACGGCCACCGACAGCAACTTGTCGGCCTCGTCCTTCATCTTGCCGATGCTGTCGAAACCGAAGCGATGGACGTCGCGCAGGGTACGGTCGAGGACGATCAGTTTGCCCACCGAGATCAGCGCGCGCCCGAAGCCTTCGTGGGTGATGTTGATGATCGAGCTGGCCATCAGGCCGCTTTCCTTTTCGATCAACACGGCCAGGCCGTTGTAGAAGGCCTTCACGCGGGACAGGATGACCTCGTCCGGATCGCCGATCACCGGGATCTCGCGGCGCTGGTCCTTGGTGACGATGAAGGGGGCCAGCACCCGTTCGTTGGGCCAGCCGTCGTAGGTGCCATAGGAGTCAAGCGCGCGCATCTGCTTGACCATCTCTTTGACGTAATCGGAACTCCACAGGCCTTCGTCAGCGGTGGCGGTAGTCATTGTTGTCACTCCTTGGATAAAGCGGCTTGAAAATAGATCGGCAGGGCGGAGCCCGATGCCGGCGCGGTGTTGGCGATGGCGAGGATGCGCACGCCACTGGGAATGCGGGCGGCAGCTAGACGGGCGCCGACGAAGCCGGACAGCGCGCCGAGCAAGGCACCGAGGGCTTCGCCGCTATTGCTGAACAGGCCGTGGGCGAGCGCCATGCCGATGATCATCCCGACCGTCGGCAGCCCGTAGGCGACGCCGACGTCGGTGGTCATGGATTCGGAGCTGACAGACAGGTCGACGATGTCGCCGGCCTTGGCGCCGACGCTATTGGCGAGGCGTAGCACCATGCGCCCGTGCAGGCCGGCCTTGCCTTCCTTGGGCACGCCGCAGGCGCTGGCGGTGCCACAGCTGGAGCAGCCGCTGCCGCCGGCCTCGACTTCGGCCCATTCGGCGTTTGCCGCGATGACGCGGCCTTGTTCGATGATCATTCGCTCCACCCTTCCTCTTCCATGTCGGCGAAGCGCTCGGTGCTCTTTGGCGTGCCGCGCTGCGCCGCCTTGGCCAGCCAGCCGGTGGGGCCGTCCTTGAGCTCGCCCTGCAGCATCGCGATAACGGAATCGATGGTCGTGCCGTTTTCGACCTTGACCGGCTGCACGCCCTTGGAGAGCAGGCGCTGGATCGCCGAGGCTCCTACTGCCTCGCTGAATACCGCGGAGCAGCCGTCGAGGAGGGCGATCTTGGCGTCAAGCTTGCCCTCGTGGCCGTCCATCGCGGTTTCGATGAACTGGGCCACTTCGATGAGGCGTGAGGTGTCGAGGCCGATCTCGTGGATGGCGAAGGCGCTGGCGGCACCGAAGTGCTGATCGATGACCACCCGGTCACTGCTGGCGAAGGCGACGCGTAGCTGCATGGCTGATTCCTCAGTGGATGGGGAGACCACCAGCCGCAGTCGCCGGGGTGGCCGGGCCGAGCTCGGCGAAGGCTTCTGCGGGCCGGAAGATGGACCGGTACGGGGCGATGAGGTGGTGTTCTTCATGATGTTCGAGCAGCAGGTTGGCGAGGTCGAACAAGGCTTGCCGGCTACCGCGGTAGCCGATCCAGGTGCGGGTGTAACCACCCACGAGGTCGTACTGGGGGAAACCGATGCGCAGGATCGGCACGCCGAGGCGCTCGGCGCTGGAGACTGCGTGGGAGTTGCCGATGACGAGTTGGCACTGCCCTTCGCGCCCGGCGATCTCCAGGTCTTCCAGGTCGCCGATATGCACCTTGTCGGCGGGCACGTCGTCGAGGGACGGGGCGCGGACCGGCGCGATGGCGGCGACGATGTCCGAGCCGACCGACTTGAGGAACTCGCTCATGCCGAGTAGCAGGTCAGGGTCGGCGGCGATTGCGACGCGTGCCATGCCGAGCATGAAGTGGCAATCGACGAGGGCGTCCTGGTACTGGGCGCGCTGGCGTTCGATGCGCTCCGGCACCGGATGGCCGGACACTTCTGCCAGCACGCCGATCAGGCGGTCGTTGGCGTCCAGGCCCATCAGGTGGTCGAAGCGGTGGTCGGGCACACCGGTGCGCTCGGCCAGTACGTCGGCGGCAGCGTCCAGCGAGCGGCCGATGACGATCGTCGCAGCGGCTTCGCCGAGGGTCGCGAACTCGCTGACCGGCGTGCCGCCGAGGGTCAGTGGTGTGTAGTCCTCGGGCATCAGGTGGCCGTCGAGGGAATCGCCGACGTCGGGCACCATCACCGGACGAAGGCCGAAGGATTCGATGAGTTCCTTCAGCGCCTCGGTGTCGCCGGGTGTCAAGGAGGCGTGGGGAACCACGTTGATCTGGCGCGGGCGCAGGCCGACACGCGTGCGATCGGCCGGCACCAGGGCCTCAAACATGCCTTTCACAGCCAGCGCGTAGCCGGTTTCCAGGCAGCCGGTGAAGTCCGGCGTATTGACCGGGATGACCGCCACGTGGGCGTATTCCGGGTGCTGGCGGTAGAAGTCCTTGACCAGCCGGGCGATGTCGGTGCCCTGGGTTTCCGACAGGCCGGTGGTCGGCAGGCCGATCATCGCCGGCTTCTGCTTGGCGCAGATGGTGGCGAGGCCCTGGATCACGTTGTCGTCGGCACCCATCACGCTGCTGGCCTGGTCCATCGCAGTGGTCTGCAGAGGGATCGGTTCGCGGAAGTGGCGCACGAAATAGACCTTGGCGAAGGCCGTGCAACCCTGGCTGCCGTGCAGCATCGGGATGGCGTGGTGGATGCCCAGGAAGGCCAGGGCGGCGCCGGTCGGCGAGCTGGCCTTTAGGGGGCTCACCGACATGGCCTTGCTGCGCTTGATGATCTCGCTCATGGCTCGGCTCCTCAGGCGGCGGCGTGGTGGTGGTCGTGCACGTCGTCCATGTCGAAGCCATCGTCGAGAGGCATCGGCAGGTCGTCGGCATCCAGCGGCAGTTCAGGGGCGGCAGGGCGCAGGGCGGCCCACGGTGCGGCGCTGCGGGCCTGCGTCCAGACGGGGGATTCGAGGGTCAGGGCGAGTTGCTTCACCAGTTCAAGCATGCCGGTGTAGCCGGCGTAGCCAAATTCCCGTTCCTGGTTGATGTCGAGGAAGGGCAGGCGGGCCTTGAGGGCGGTGTAAAGGTTGCGGCCGCCGGCGATGAGGATGTCGGCGCGCAGCTCCTTGACCATGTTGAGCAGCGCGCGTGGCGAGCCGTCCTCGACCATCTTGGCTTCCGGTCCCATCAGCTCGCGGATGCGCGCCTTGTCTTCCTCGGTGGATTTCTTGGTGGCGGTGGCGACGACGACCAGGCCGAGATCCTGCAGTGCGGAGACGATGGACCAACTCTTCACGCCGCCAGTGTTGAGCAGCACCCGCTTGCCTTCGAGGCGCGCACGCCAGGGCTTGAGGGCGGCGAAGATCTTGGCTTCTTCGCGGGCGATGAGGGCTTCGGTGCGCTCGGTGAGGTCCGGGTCGCCGATCAGGCGGGCGAAGTCGCGCAGGGCCTGGGTGGTGTCGGTGATGCCGTAGAAGCTGCCTTCAAACCACGGCGTGCCGAAGCGGTCTTCGAGCTTGCGGGCGACGTTGAGCATCGCCTTGGAGCACACCATCATGTTCACTTCGGCCCGGTGCATGGACTGCACCTCATGGAAGCGGCCGTCGCCGGACAGGGTGCAGATCACGCGGATGCCCAGTTCGTCGAGGAGTGGGGCGATGAACCAGAACTCGCCGGCGATGTTGTATTCGCCGATGAGGTTCACATTGTGGATCTTGATGCCGCGCTTCTCTGCGTATTCGATGGCGGCGGCGGGCGGCGGCAGGGGCTCGGCGGTGCCCGCCACGTACTTGACCATTGCCTCGCCGGCAATGCGGTTGCCGAGGTTCTTGGTGCCGTAGAAACCGGCGGAATCGACAGGCACCACCGGCGTGCCCCAGCGTTCCGTGGCGGCCTTGCAGACGGCATCGATGTCGTCGCCAACCAGGGCCGGGACGCAGGTGTTGTAGACGAAGACGGCCTTGGGGTTGTGGGTCTCGATGGCCTGTTTGATCGAGTGGAACAGCCGCTTTTCGCTGCGACCCATGATCACGTCCTGCTCGGTGAGGTCGGTGGTCATCCCGATCCGGTACAACGTAGGCCCGGTGGAGCGGGTGCCCCGGTTGTCCCAGGAGCTGCCAGCACAAGCAATCGGACCATGAACGATGTGGGCAACGTCGGCGATCGGCAGCAGCGCAATCTGGGCGCCGTCGAAGGCGCAACCACCGGCGGAGGCACCCGGCGTCGGCTTGGAACAGCCGGATTTCGCCTTCTTGTTGTGGGTGCAGGCGGGTTCGTCGAGAAGAACTGCTACTTCAGATGGTTTCACCGCGAATCTCCCGGTTGGTCTCAGGTATCGATCCGCAAGCTCCGTGCCATCTGATGAAAGGTGCTAAGGCATTGAAATTACAGTGGTGTGGTGAAATGAAGGGGGTGTGGCCTTGTGACGAACCTTACAAGCGCCGCAGGGCATTGTCAGGGGCTTCACAATGACTGCCTGTAATGCCGGAGGAATGCGGTAATACGGATTGCTCTTTAGGTACAAAAACATTCGACGTCCGCGGAATGCCTTGCTATTGTGTGAGGGCGGACTGTCTCGTGGCCGCCTTTCTTTTCGAAATGGAGCGCGTCAATTGGGTACTAAGCTTTATGTAGGCAACCTGGCCTACACTGTAGATAAGAGTCGTCTGGAAGAGATTTTTCACGAGTTCGGCACCGTGGCTTCTGCCCAGGTGATCATGGATCGTGAAACCGGCCGCTCCAAAGGGTTTGGCTTTGTCGAGATGGGTTCCGACGATGAGGCCCAGGCAGCGATCGCAGGCGCCAATGGTAAAAATTACGATGGCCGCAACCTCACGGTGAATGAGGCCCGCCCGCAGGAGCCGCGTAGCGGTTTCGGCGGTCCCCGCCGGGGTCCGGGGGGCGGAGGTGGTGGTGGCGGTTTCGGAGGCGGCGGTGGCCGACGAGGTCCGGGCGGTGGCTCTGGCTTCGGCGGTGGCGGCGGTCGTTACTGAACCGTATCCCGGACAAACCTTTCTTCATACCGGGTTTCCCGCCCGAGCGTCATGCGGCGGGTGGGAAACTTCGGTGAAGGGCGTAGTGCTCTAGGCTGCTCAGCGCGCATTGGCTGCTGTGCTTGACTGGGCCTCTGCTTCTGTTGGAGAAAGCCTTTAGGCAGCTTCGAAATGTTCCAGCATCAGCTGGATGTTCGCAGCGCCATTATATTCGTTGACTGCCAGCCGGAAGGCCGCGTGGATCTGCGGTCCAGCGGACGTGGTGCAGTTGAACTGAATGGCGTCGATCCGCGTGTTGCCCTTGCGCAGTTGGAGCTTGAGGTGCTTGTCCTTCAGGATGCGCTGGTTCTCGACGCGGAAGGTGTCGTCGAAGACCGGGGCTGCGAAGCCTTGGCCCCAGATTTCCCGTTCCAGTAGCCTCGCCGTTTCCAGGTTGTAGAGGCTGTCTTCCAGCGCGCCGTCGGTTTCCAGGCTGCGGGTCAGGTCGGCCGGGTCGATCAGCGACTGCACGACGGATTCGAAAATTCTCTCAAAGCGCTCGAGGTCTGCCTCACGGATGGTGAGGCCGGCAGCCATTGCGTGTCCGCCGAACTTCAGGATCAGGTCCGGTGCCTGCTTGGTCACCAGATCAAGGGCATCGCGCAGGTGCAGGCCGGGAATCGAACGGCCCGAGCCTTTCAGCTGTCCTTCGTCGCCACGGGCGAAGGCCACCGTGGGGCGGTGGAACTTTTCCTTGATGCGCCCGGCCAGGATGCCGATCACCCCCTGGTGCCATTCGGGCTGGAACAGCGTCAGCGTGGCGCGGCTGCCCGGGTCGATTCCGTCCAGTTCGAGCATCGCGCCTTCCTGCATTTCCGCTTCGATGCTGCGCCGTTCCCGGTTGAGGCGGTCGAGTTCTTGGGCGATGTTGAGGGCGCGGCCCATGTCGTCGGTGATCAGGCATTCGATGCCGAGGGACATGTCGGCAAGACGGCCGGCGGCGTTGAGGCGGGGCCCCAGCGCGAAGCCCATGTCGAAAGTGGTGGCGCGCGTCGCATCGCGTCCGGCGGCGGCAAAAAGCGCCCGGACGCCGGGCTGCATGCGGTCCGCGCGCATGCGCTGCAGGCCCTGCGAGACCAGGATACGGTTGTTGTGGTCGAGTTTGACCACGTCGGCGACGGTGCCGAGTGCTACCAGATCGAGCAGCTCGGCCAGGTTCGGCTCGGTTCGGCCTTCGAAGAAGCCCCGGTCGCGCAACTCTGCGCGCAGGGCCAGCATCGTGTAGAACATGACACCGACGCCGGCCAGGGCTTTGCTCGGGAATGGGCAGCCGGGCTGGTTGGGATTCACGATCACATCCGCTTCCGGCAGCGTGTCGCCCGGCAGGTGGTGATCGGTGATGACTGTGGCGATGCCGTGTTCCCGTGCCGCCGCGACGCCTTCGACGCTGGCGATGCCGTTGTCCACGGTGATTAGCAGCTCGGGCTCCATGGCGGCGGCCAGCTCGACAATCGCCGGGGTCAGGCCGTAGCCGTATTCGAAGCGATTGGGGACCAGGTAACCGACTTCGGCGCCAAAGGCGCGCAGGGCACGGATGCCGACTGCGCAGGCGGTGGCGCCGTCGCAGTCGTAGTCCGCAACGATGAGCATGCGCGCGCCCGCTTCGATGGCGTCGGCAAGGATCTGGGCGGCGTCTTGAACCCCTTTGAGTTGATGGGGGGGGATCAGGGCCTTGAGACTGTAGTCGAGTTCTTCCCGGTTCTCGATGCCGCGGGCTGCATAGATGCGGGCCAGCAGCGGATGGGTGCCAGCCTCCAGCAGATGCGTGATGGCTCGGGTGGGGACGGGGCGGGGAAGAATGCGGGTCATGGGGTCTGGGCTGCGGATTGGGGGGCGGAAGCCAGCGCGCTGGCGAGGGGGCGCGGCTTGCGCCAGAACTTCCAGAGTCCCTTGGAGGCGATGTCGAGCTGCAGCGAGTTCCGGTCACTGGGCACGCTGATGCGGACCGCCTCGAGCCGGCGGGCCTTGAGGTCGGCCAGCAGCGGAGCGAACCAATTGCTTTCCAGGGCTTGCAGCGCGTTGCGCCAGAGTTCCCGGTCCTGATGGAGGAGCGGACGCTGGAGGTCGTCGACCAGCGCAAGGCCGTTGCCATCCGGCCGCAAGTAACGGTCGGCCGCCGCCGGGGCCAAGCTGAAATGGCAGGCGAGGCCGCGGGCGAAGGCCTGCCGGGCCTGTATGGCAGACCAGGCTGGCGGGCTGGCTGCGCTGGCCGTTCCATTGCCCCACAGCCAGATGCCGTTAATGGTGCGTTGGCCACGCTCTTCCCGCGCCGCATTGACCGGATGGCTGAACAGCCAGACTTCCAGCTCGTTGGACAGGCGCGCCCAGCGCGGAACCTCCTCGCCTTCGGGGAGGAAGAGCTGCACCGGGCGGCCATTGACGTCCGCAAGGGGATGGAACGCCGGCTGCGGCTCGGCTGCCAGGCGGATGTACCAGCGATCTGGCGCAGGTGCCTCGAAGTGCCCGATGTCGGCGAAGGTCTTGTTCAGCCCATCCATCAGCGCATCGGCTTCCTCGCGCGTGATGTCGAGTCCGCCGGCGTCGTTGAGCAGCAGCGTGTCGCGGGAGAAGTGCAGGTGGACCGGGTCGCAGCACAGCCAGTGGCCGTCGGCTGGTGCCGGGGTGCTTTCCCCGAGGCGCCGGAAGCGCGCGTGGGGCAGGCGATCCGTGAGTCCGAAACGTTCAGCCAATAAGGTTTCCGGCGTACTGCGCGGCGTCCATGCTACGTTGGCAAAGCCAAGTAGCTTGGACAGGGCGGGGAGTGCCAGATCGTCGGCAGGGTGATGGCCGGGCCCGGTGGGCCAGTCCAATCCGGGCAGGATCAACTCGAAGTGCATCGGAACATTCGCTGAAAGCTCCCCTGCGCATCAGGATGTTGGCGCAGGTCTTGCCGTGAACACGTGGAGGACGGGCATCGCGGCGGGAGTCCAAAAGTACAAAGCCGGGCACGAGGCCCGGCTCTCTGGACGCGAAGAGTGCCTTATTTCTTTTTCTTCGTCGACTTGGACTTGGTCGTCGTCGCGTCGTTGCTGCCACCGGTGCTGCCGCCCTGTACGCCGAGCTGGCCGCCGGTGCCGAGGCCGCCCTTCACTTCCTGGGCCTTGTAGTTCTTCACGGCCTTGACCACGTTGTTGTAGGCGTCGGTGAACGCGGCAACGATGACCTTGCCTTCTGCGGTGTTGGTGTAGCCGCCGAGGCCGCCACCGAGGCCGCCGCCAAACAGCGCGCCCATGCCGCCGAAGTCCATGTTGCGGGCGCTGCCTTCGGCCGCCACGAGCTGGACGCTGGAGCGGTTGTCGACCATCGTCAGCATGGTGCTGGCTTCCTTGACGTTGATGCTGCCGACGACCGCACCGAGTACGCCGCCACCGATGCCGCCCAGGCCACCGGTCATGCCGCCCGCGTTGTTGTTGCTGAAGGTGATCGACGGGCTCATGGAATAGTCGGCGGAAGCCATCTGGCCCTTGCCGAAATTGGAGTTGGAACGCAGTTCGCCCGACTGCTGCAGGGCGCGTTCCTGCATCATGTTGTTCATCGCGCGGCCGCGCTCGACCACCACGAAACAGTTGGACTGCTGGATCAGCAGCTTGAGCACGGGTACGGTCGAGCCGAGCTTCATCTGCCCGGTGAGAACGCCATACCAGGGGGCTCCGGTGTCTTCCACCACGGCGATCGTGCCGAGGGGCGCCGTACACTTCTCGAGGGTGGAGTTGGCATTCTGGGAGTTGGCACCGCCGGCCGAACCGGTGGCGGTGGTCTTGGCCTCCTGCGAGCCCATTTGCATGTTGGCACAGCCCGATAGGGCCAGCAGCCCGGCGAGAAGGGCAATTTTGTTACGGTATCCGGCCGAGCTTGAAAGGGCTTTCATGATTTCCCCTGGAGTCTTGATGGGTTGAGAACAGGTGCTGAACATTTTTGTCGTTTCTTGTGACTATTTTAGCGACTGTGCATGGGCTTATCGAGAATCATTTTGGGTGGGGCGCGCCAAGAAGGGCGGCGCCGAAACGGGATGAGCAGGTCAGTGCCTGGGTCGGTCCGAGGTTGCGGGTCTCGCTGAACAGGCAGGTCCGGCTGCCATCGCCGGACAGGAATTCGTGGATGAGTCCGACCACGCCGGCGCCGTCGGCGGGCAGGCGTCCATGGGGGCCGTCGCTCGTGAAGCCGGCCCGTCGGGGATGGCGGGCCGCATCGCTGACGAGGACCAGCCATTCGGTGTCCTGCCTCGTCTCGCCTGAAAGTGGTATCTCCAGCTCGGCGGTGCGCGGGAGTGGTGCCTGCTGGCCGTCCGGAGTGGGATAGAGCAGGCGAAAGTCCCGGCTGCCGGGCGCTGCGGACAGGACATAAATATAGCCCGGCGTACTGCTGGTGACGCGCAGGCGATGCATGCCGGGGGTGGCCGCGGACAGCAGGGCCAGTTCGATATGCCGTCGCTGGTCGCGCTGGGCGTGGATCGCGCGCAGGACCAGGCGGGCGTCGTGGGCTGGTTTGGCCACGCTTGGCAGTGCAAGCACCAGTTCGTCATTGCCTGCCAGGCCCGGATGCTGGGTGCCGGCGCTCGTGGCGATGAGCTGACGGCTGCAGGTGGCCAGGGCTTCGCCTGTCGGCAGCCCCGAGGGGCTGTCGGGCGCCGGGTTGCCGGACAGGCAGGCGTGCAGCACCGTGCTGAAAAGACCACCGGCGGGCGTATCCCCCGCATTCTCGTTGGGGCGACTGGCCGTCAGTACGAGTATGTTCGGCGGCAGGCGGGAGAATTCGGCGGCAGGCGGGGCCGTCTTGCAGCTCGGGTCGGAGAATTGTGGAGCAAAGCGCGACGAGATGGCCGCGGATCCGACGGAGCCGTCGCCGCGTCCTGCATCGAGGATCAGGTACACCTTGTCGGCCCTGGCGGCGAGCTGCCTCAGGTGGCGGGCCATTTCATCCAGCGTGAAGGCTTCGCCGCCCTGGGTCAGGATCGCTTCGACGCATCGCCCGCGCTCCTGCCGGTGTATTCCCGTTGCGGACAGATAGATGAGGGCCTGGTCGCCGTCGCCCATGCGGGCGTCGAGTTCGGCTAAGGACTGGCGCAGTCCTTCCATGCCCAGATCAGCATTGCTGCGATGACGGATGTTGGCGTCGGGCACACCGCTGAGGCGGGCGATGGCGGTGCCGAGTCCGGCGTCTGCGGCACTGCTGGCCGGCGTCGACGACAGCGTGCCGGCGGTGAGAATCAGCGCGTGTCGGCTTGCCCGGGGCTGGGCGCTGGGCGTTCTGCCTGCGGCAGACGGTGGAAAGGGCAGTTGGGCGCTGGCGGGCGGCGGATTCGGGTTGCGGTCCAGGCTGGTGTCCGGCACCCAGCCGGTGCGTCCGCCAGCGGCCTCGATGCGGGTCCATCCGTGCCGGCTCTCGAGCATGCGTACTTCGGAACGGCGGGCCACCTCCATGATGTTCTGCGCGATGACGGAGGGCTGCGCACGCAGCGCTTCCTGCCGGATCAGCTGCGCATTCTGCGCATGCCCCGGGAGGGCGGACAGGAGCAGGCAGGCTGAGGCTGACAGGACGGCAAGACGGGGAGCATGCATGGTCGCGACGAGGGTAAGGCCCGGGTGGCCGGATTATCGGCTCGAGGGGATGACAAATGTAAGGAGATAAGTCTCACGCCCCATCCGGGATACCCAGCGCCGGCCAACTCCGGCACAATGCGGCCCTGATCCGCTATCCGGTGTTGCCGGTTGCCCATCCTGATGTCTTACGAATTCCTCGTCGGCCTGCGCTATACCCGATCCAAACGGCGTGCGCAGGGCCGCAATCGTTTCATTTCCTTTATTTCTCTGGTCTCCATGCTGGGCATCGCCCTCGGGGTGGCGGCGCTCATCGTCGTGCTGTCGGTGATGAATGGTTTTCAGCGTGAGCTGCGCACACGCATCCTGGGCGTTGCATCTCATGTGCAGGTGACGGGTTTCGACGGTGAGCTGGCCAGCTGGCAGCGGGTTGCCGACGAGGCGACCAAGCATCCGCGGGTCAAGGCGGCTGCGCCCTTCGTGCAGGCCCAGGGCATGCTGTCCTTCGACCAGACCGTGCAGGGCACGCTGGTCCGCGGGGTATTGCCGGACGCCGAAGACAAAGTGGCCGATTTTGCGCAGCACATGCGCGCCGGGCGGCTCGACGACTTGCAGCCGGGAGGCTTCGGTATCGTGCTCGGGGCCGATCTGGCACGGGCACTGCGGGTGTCGGTCGGTGACAAGGTGACGCTGATTGCGCCGCAGGGGCTTGTCACACCAGCGGCGATCCTGCCGCGCCTGAAGCAGTTCCGGGTGGTGGGGATCTTCGAGGTGGGCATGTACGAGTATGACTCGAGCCTGGCCCTGACCCATCTGCAGGACGCCCAGACCCTCTACCGCATGGACGACCGGGTGTCCGGCGTGCGCCTTAAGATCGACGACCTCTTCGAGGCGCCGCGGGTGGCGCGGGAACTGGTCAAGTACGTGGACGCGGATCTGCTGGTGTCCGACTGGACCCGCAGCCACGCCAACTTCTTCCGCGCGGTGCAGATCGAGAAGAACGTGATGTTTATCATTCTTCTGCTGATCGTCGCGGTGGCGGCCTTCAACATCGTGTCCACGCTGGTGATGGCGGTCCAGGACAAGCAGGCCGACATTGCCATCCTACGCACGCTGGGGGCGAGTCCGGGCTCGATCATGAGCATCTTCGTGATCCAGGGGGCGCTGATCGGCTTCATCGGGCTGGCCATCGGCGTGATCGGTGGGGTCAGCCTGGCGCTCAACATCGATGTGGTGGTGCCGGCCATCGAACGGGCCTTCGGCATCCAGTTCCTGGCCAAGGACGTGTATTACATCTCCGACCTGCCGTCCGAACTGCTGTGGTCGGACGTGATCGCGATCACCGTGGTGTCCTTCGTGCTGACGCTGGTGGCGACCCTCTACCCGAGCTGGCGTGCATCGCGCCTCAATCCCGCGGAGGCCCTGCGCTATGAATGACCCGACCAAGCCGCGCACGGTGCTGGAATGCAAGGGGCTGTCCAAGTCCTTCCGCGAAGGGGCGGATGCGCTGGAGGTGCTGCGGGACGTGACGCTGTCGGTCGAGCGCGGGGAGCGCCTGGCCATCGTCGGCTCGTCGGGCTCGGGAAAGAGCACCTTGCTGCATCTGCTCGGCGGACTGGATGTGCCGTCGGCGGGCGAGGTGCGTCTGCTTGGCCGGGATTTCTCGGCCATTTCCGATGCGGAGCGCGGGCGGCTGCGCAACCAGTCCCTTGGCTTCGTGTACCAGTTCCACCATCTGCTGGCCGAGTTCTCGGCGGTGGAGAACGTTGCCATGCCCTTGTTCGTGCGACGGATGGAAAGGGAAGAGGCCATGGCGCAGGCGACCGAGACGCTGAAGGCAGTCGGGCTGGGGCATCGCCTCGAGCACACTCCAGGCGAGCTGTCGGGCGGCGAACGCCAGCGGGCCGCCATCGCACGGGCGCTGGTGACAAGGCCGGCCTGCGTACTGGCCGACGAGCCGACGGGCAACCTCGACCGCCAGACGGCGGAGAAGGTTTTCGGCCTGATGCTTGAACTGGCCCAGGAGCAGGGCACCAGTTTCGTCATCGTCACCCATGACTCGCAGCTGGCTGGCAGGGCCAGCCGGGTACTGCAGTTGCGCGACGGTGTGCTGGGCGCGGCGGACTGAGGTGCGCCGGGGCCCGGCAAGCGGGCTCGTCAGCGCAGTCTGCGGCGGCGGGTGCTCGAATCGGGCTTCAATCTGGCCGAGTCTTTTCTAGACTGAATAAGCCATATCACTATCTCTGACCCTGGGCCTCAAGCGGGGCAGGGTTCCAGCCGATATAGGGTGGGCTGGCGCGCTTGCCGCCAACCAGATTATCTAGGAGTCAGCATGAAGGTCATTTTTTCGCCAGCCGTGGGCATGCTCAATCGCATGCGCTATCCGGCCAAGTTTACGCTCCTGGGTCTGATTGCCTTCGTGGTAGTCGGCTTCCTGCTGGTTCAGCTGACCATCTCCCTGCGCGCCGACATCGTCTTCACCAAAAAGGAACTGAGCGCGATGGACGGCGTGCCGCGGGTGCTCAAGGTGATCGAACTGATGCAGCAGCACCGGGGCTTGTCGTCCGGTGTGCTGAACGGTAACGAGGAGTTGCGGCCGCGCCTTCAGAAGAAGACCGAGGAGGTTGTGGCTGCGGTGGCTGCCGCGGAAAGCGTGCTGGCGGCGGATGTGGCTCCCACGGCGAGCAAGCGCTGGGCGGAGGTGAAGGCGGGCTGGGAGACGATTCGCGGCGGTGGCCTGCAAATGCCGCCACGGGAGAACCTGCAGGCGCATACGGCGGCGATCCGCAAGACCGTGCTGACCCTGCATGATCTGGGCGACGATGCCAATCTTGCACTCGACCCGTCGCCGGACACCTATTATCTGGTCGATAACATGCTGCGGCGTGTTCCGGACGTATCCGAGCGTCTCGGCCGCCTGCGTGCGCTGGGTACCGGAGCGCTGGCTGCGAAGAGCGTCGACGAGCAGCGGCGCTTCGACATCAGCTCCCAGTTGGGTGAGCTGAACATGGCCGTGACCGACCTGAACGAGAACTTTGAACGCGCGGCGGTCGCCAACCCCCGTATCAAGGGAACACTGGAAGCCCTTGGCCGGGATTTCAATGCCGGCACCTCGAATGTGATCGACCAACTGCAGAATCACCTGCTCAAGGGCGATTTTGAGATGGCGGCGCCGGCTTATTTCGACATGGTCACCAAGAGCATCGACATGGTGTTCGCCAAGACGTACCAGGAGCTCATCCCCGAGGCGCACGGCCTGCTCGTCGCCCGCCTGGCCGAGTCGGAGCGGGAGTTCATGCTGGCGGCGGTGCTGTCGTGTGCATCCCTGCTGGTCCTGCTTTATCTGTCTATCGCCTTTTGCCTGTCGGTGATGCAGTCGGTGAGCGAGCTGCGGGCCGGAGCCAAGGAACTGGCGTCCGGCAATTTGCGCGAGCGTATTGTCCTGTCGGCCCGCGACGAGCTGCACCTGGTGGCGGACCAGTTCAATGAAATGGCCCAGGCCTTCTCCGATGTGATCACCAAGGTCCAGCGCGGTGCCAACGACGTGGCTGCCTCGGCGGTTTCCCTGGCGAGCTCCGCATCGCAGGTGTCGAACGGCTCCGACCAGCAGAGTGCGGCGGCCTCCAACATGGCGGCAGCGGTCGAGGAGATGACGGTCGGTATCGAGGAAATTGCCAGCAGCGCGTCGTCGGCGGAAGGTATTTCGGCTGAGTCGGGGCGTCTTTCGATCGAAGGCGGCGCGGTGGTGGCGAAGACGGTTTCGGAGATGGAGCGCATCTCCGTATCAGTGAGGGAGTCGGCGGATGTGATCCAGGATCTGGGCGACCAGTCCGCGAAGATTTCCGCCATCGTCAATTCGATCAAGGAAATTGCCGACCAGACCAACCTGCTGGCGCTGAATGCGGCCATCGAGGCGGCGCGCGCCGGCGAGACCGGTCGGGGCTTTGCTGTGGTGGCCGACGAGGTGCGCAAGCTGGCGGAGCGTACGGCAAAGGCCACCGACGAGATCACCGGCATGGTCGCTGCCATCCAGCATGGCACCAGCCGTGCCGTGGAAACGATGCAGGGCGGGGTTACCCGCGTGCAGGAGGGCGTGGAGCTTGCCGGCCAGGCCGGCGCATCGATGGATCAGATCCGGGCTGGCGCAAGCCAGGTCGTCGCGGCAGTGACGGACATCTCGTCGGCCCTGCGGGAGCAGGGGGCGGCGAGTACGGATATTGCACGCAACGTGGAGCAGATTGCCCAGATGGCAGAGCAGAATTCGGCCGCTGTCCGGGAGACCGCGAATACCGCTCACCGGCTCGAGAACCTCGCCCAGCAACTGCGCGCCGAGGTTTCCCACTTCCACATCTGAGGCAGGGTCGCATTGCAAGGTGGGCGCTCGCGTCCACCTTGCTGCCACTGTTTCATTCCGGCAGCAACGCGCCTTCCAGCTCCTGACGTCCCAGGGGTGATGCCATCGCGATCACGTATTGCCCTGGCTCAAGCATGAAGTCCTTGGGCGGATTGAAGACGAAGTCGGTGTCGTTGCGCACAGCGAGCAGAACGTAATTCGGGCTGCGCAGACGCAGCGTTTCGAGGGCGCGGGGTTGGAACTGCCCCGGTACTTCGACCTCCTCGAGACGCAGCTTGTGTTCGGAGCGCAGCATTTCGTCCAGGAAGGACACCACGTGGGGCCGGATCATGCTGGACGCGATCCGCATCCCGCCAGTGAAGTCCGGCGAGATCACGCTGTCTGCGCCGGCCTTGCGCAGCTTCTCGGTGTTGCGCACTTCATGGCAGCGGGCCACGATGCGGATGCCCGGATTGAGCTGCTTGGCGGTGAACACGATCATCAGATTGCGGCTGTCATCGCCGGTCACCGCAAACAGACCGCGCGCCTCCTTGATCCCGGCGGCCAGCAGCAGGTCGTCGTCGGATGCATCTCCCCCCAGATACACCAGCCCGGGCAGTCGTTCGCGCTGGGTTTCCAGCGCGGCTTCGTCGGCGTCGATGGCGACGAAGTGGCGGTGGGTTGTCGTCAGTTCGTTGGCCACGTTGCGGCCGACGCGACCAAAGCCGCAAATGATGAAGTGTTGGTGCAGTTTGTGGACCTGCTTTTCCATGCGTCGCCTCCGCAGGGTGTAGTCGAGATCGCTCTCGAGGAAAAAGACCGTCAGGCTGGTGAATAGAAAGGTGACTGCGCCGAAGCCCGCCAGCGCGATCAGGCCGGCAAAGAGCCGTTCTCCGAAACCGTGGATCGGCACGACCTCCCCGTAGCCGACCGTTGTGACTGTGATCAAGGTCATGTAGATCGCGTCGGAGAGATTGGCCTTGTCACCACCCATCCCGTAAAAGCCGATGGTGCCGACAACGATGAGCCCGAGCAGCGCGCCGGCAGCATAGTAGATGCGAAGCAGAATGCGCGGTAACTGGCTGGCCCGTGTCGATGCCTTCTTTGGGTGGTGCCGGCGGCGCAGGTGGAGGTGCTGGCGCAGTCGTCTCAGTAGCGCCAGAACGGTAGCGATCTTCATGGTTTGCGCGAATGTCGGCGGTGCCAGTGGTGGGTCAGGTAGATCCGCCATGCCAGACGGGTCAGCAGGTAGCCGGAAAATGCCAGGGCGAAGGCCAGTATGATGAGGCCGATTGCTAGTGGTTGGCCGAGGCCGATGATCCAGTGGGTGAGCTCACCCAGCCAGGCGGCGAAGCCAGCGGAGCCCCATTCGGGCGGCTGGGTGAAGGGACCCGAGTCGGTGCCGAGTGCCCATTCGCCAAGTGAGAAGGCGAGGATGTAGATCGGTACGATCGTGAAGGGGTTGGTGTACAGCGTGGTGAAAAGGGCCAGCGGTAGATTGACCCTGAACAGAAGGCAGCAGATCGCGGCGCCGAGCATCTGGAACGGCCCAGGGATCAAGCCACAGAACAGCCCTACCGCAATCGCGCCGGCGACCGAGTGGCGGTTGAGATGCCACAGACGCGGGTGGAACAGCGTTGAGCCAAATGGCGCGAGCCAGCGATTGGCGGCCAGCGACGCGTGGTCCGGCAAGTGGCGCTTCAGCAGTCGTCGCATGTTCTTTTTGTGTGTCGTGGGCCAGGCCCATCTCCTCCGGCGGGAATTCTAACCGACTGCCGGGTTCTTGGTGTTTGCCGCGCTTCCCGCTAAATTGCCGGTCATGCGAGTTATGGCAATGGGATTTTCGGTGGGGGTCTGGGGGTGTCAGATGGCGGCGATGCTGCTGTCGCCGCCCCACGCTGCCGCATTGATGGCCACGGCACTTCTCGGCTTGGCCCTGCTGCCCGTGGTTTCGGGGCGTTGGCACTGGCTGGTGGTGAAAGGGCTGCTGTTGCTGTTGGCGGCATCCCTGGGCTGGGGGTTCGCCACCTGGCGGGCACATGAGCGACTTGCCGACGCGCTGCCGACGGCCCTTGAGGGGCAGGATGTGGTGGTGACGGGTATCGTTGCCGGCCTGCCGCAGGATTTCGAGCGGGGCCTGCGCTTCGTGTTCCGGGTCGAGGAGAGCCCGCAAGGTGTGCCACGGATGTTGTCCTTGGCCTGGTACAAGGGCTTCCGGGAGGACGAATGGCATGTCTTGCCTGAGGTGCATGCGGGGGAGCGATGGCAACTCACGGTGCGTCTCAAGCGCCCCCATGGCAACGTGAATCCTCACGGTTTCGATTACGAAGGCTGGTTGCTCGAGCAAGGGGTGCGGGCTACCGGTTATGTCCGCCCAAGCAGGGCGAACCGGCGTCTGGATGCTTTCGTGCCGGACATCATGAATCTGGCCGAGCGAGCTCGGGAGACGGTCCGGGGGCGCTTCCAGCAGGCTCTGCCTGATGGCACCTACAGGGGCGTGCTGGTGGCGTTGGCGATAGGAGACCAGCGCGCCATCAGTCAGGAGCAGTGGCAGATTTTTGCCCGCTCCGGCATTGCACACCTCGTGGCCATCAGCGGCATGCACGTCACGATGATGGCAGCCCTGGCTGCAGCGGGGCTCGGTTGGCTATGGCGGCGCAGCCCGTGGCTGGCTTTGCGCTGGCCCGCTCAACAGGCCGGTGTGGTGGCCGGGTTCCTGGCAGCCTTCGGGTATTGTCTGTTGGCCGGGTGGGGGGTGCCGGCCCAACGTACCCTGTTCATGCTCGGCTGCGTGGCGCTGGCCCTCATCCTGCGCAGGGAGACAGCGCCGAGCCGGGTGTTGGCCAGTGCCTTGCTGGTCGTGCTGCTGATGGATCCATGGGCAATCCTCGCCGCCGGCTTCTGGCTTTCTTTTGGGGCTGTTGCCGTGCTCCTTCTGGTCGGTAGCGGACGTCTGCATGCCGGAGGCTGGCTGCACGAGGCCTGGCGAGCCCAGTGGGCCGTGACCCTGGGGCTCGTGCCGGCGTTGCTCGTGCTGTTCCAGCAGTTCTCGCTGGTATCGCCCGCCGCCAATACTGTTGCCATTCCGTTGATCAGTTTCGTCGTGACGCCCCTCGCCGTCGCCTACGCGGTCTTTCCGGTGCAGATGCTGGCTGACATCGCCCATTGGGTGCTGGCGGCAACGATGGTGCCGATCGAATGGCTGGCCGCGCTGCCGATGGCCCAGTGGCAGCAGGCGGCACCACCGCCGGGAGTGGCCGTGTTGGCTACCGTTGGCTGTCTGTGGGCGTTGCTGCCCCGTGGAACGCCGGCCCGGTGGGTTGGGTGGGCGATGCTGCTTCCGCTGGTGTTCTGGGTGCCGCCACGGCCACATCAGGGCGAGGCGTGGGTGACCGTGCTGGATGTGGGCCAGGGGCTGGCCGTGCATGTGCAGACGGCCAGTCGGGACCTGATCTTCGATACCGGCCCGGCCTTTTCCGCCGATGCCAACAGCGGTGAGCGGATCCTGCTGCCCTATCTGCGGGCGCTTGGCGTGCGTCGCCTCGATACCCTGGTGGTCACTCATCAGGACAACGATCACGCGGGAGGCGCGGAAGCCTTGCTGGCGGGGATTCCAGTGGAATCCGTACTGGCCTCTCTGCCGGAGAATCATCCGGTACGCCTGATCGCGGGCAATCGAGGGCAGCCCTGTGCCGCGGGACAGAGCTGGGACTGGGACGGTGTGCGCTTCGTAGTGTTGCACCCGGCTGCCGGCAGTAGCGCGGGACGGGGCAAGAGCAATGACGTGTCCTGCGT
This sequence comes from Pseudomonadota bacterium, assembly GCA_018241665.1. Classification (GTDB taxonomy): domain Bacteria; phylum Pseudomonadota; class Gammaproteobacteria; order Burkholderiales; family Rhodocyclaceae; genus Zoogloea. Next base: position 11,174 of record JAFEDK010000027.1, on the reverse strand, counting down.
CTTGCAGGTGGAGGCCGGCGGTCGGCGTGTGTTGCTGAGCTCCGATATCGAGGCCGTTTCGGAGGCTCGCCTGCTTGAGTGGGCTGGGGCAGCGCTGGTCAGCGACGTGGTGGTGGCGCCCCATCATGGCAGCCGGACTTCGTCTACGCCGGCCTTCGTCGCGGCAACAGCGCCACGCTGGGTAATCTTTCCGGTGGGTTATCGGAACCGTTTCCGCCATCCGAACCCGGACGTATGGGCGCGCTGGGTTGCCAGTGGCGCCAGTCTGCTGCGGACCGACGCCAGCGGGGCAATCATGGTCCGGCTGGAGGAGGGGGAGGTCCGGGTCGGATCTGCCCGGGAGGCTTTTCCCCGTTATTGGCACGGGCAGTGAGGGGTGGGGGCCGGCGCTGGATGCTATCCTTGGGCCATTCCAGTCAGTGAGCCAAGCGGGTTTCCCATGAGCATCCTTACGCCTTATCGCCACCTGTTTGCCCCGTTGCAGGTCGCGCCTTCCGATCCTGCTGCCGCATCTACCGTCGAGCCCCGCAGTCGTAGCGTGCAGTGCGCCAGTCCCCACGGACTGCACCGGATGGCTTACACGGAGTGGGGCGATCCGGACAATCCCCGGGTTCTGGTGTGTGTGCATGGGCTGACCCGCAATGGTCGGGACTTCGACGACATGGCCCGTGCGCTGGCATCCCATTACCGGGTCGTCTGTCCGGACGTGGTCGGGCGCGGCCGCAGCAGCTGGCTGGCAGTGAAGGCTGACTACCAGTTGCCGACCTACGTGGCAGATATGGTGACCCTGATCGCCCGCCTGGATGTGGAGACGGTGCATTGGCTCGGGACCTCCATGGGCGGGCTGATCGGCATGGTGCTGGCAAGTCTGCCTGACACCCCGATCCGGCGCCTGGTGTTGAACGACGTCGGGCCGGTGCTGCCGGGCGAGTCGCTGGTCAGGATCGGGCAGTACGTCGGGCAGGCGCCGGTTTTCCCCAGCTATGACGCGGCGGAGGCCTATATCCGGGCGGTCAGCGCTCCCTTTGGGCATCTCTCCGATGCCCAGTGGCGGCATCTCACCGAGCCGTCCATCAAGCCGGTGGACGGGGGCTGGGTCATGCGCTACGACCCGGCGATCGGTGATGCCTTTCGCGATCCGCACATGGCCGACGTGGACCTGTGGCCGATCTACGAGGCGATCGGCTGCCCTACGCTGGTCCTGCGGGGGGCGGATTCCGACCTGCTGCTGCCCGATACGGCGCGCCAGATGGAGGCCCGTGGTCCGCGGGCGCGGGTCGTCGAGATTCCGGACGTGGGACATGCGCCAACGCTGATGGATCCGGCCCAGATCGCGCCAATCCGTGATTTCCTGCTGGAGGCGTGATGCAGGGAGTGTGGCTGACGGCCTTCAGCGCCGTGGATTGGGTGGCTGTGAGCTGGTTCATCTTCTGCTGGACCGGCTATGGTTGGCTGGTTGAGCACGGCCCTGGCGGCACGATGCGCGGCCTGATGGGGGCAAGCCACGCGTTCCGGCTGGAGTGGGGGCGGCAGATGCTGCGCCGTGAGGTCCGCGTGGCAGATTCGGGGCTGGTCGGCAACCTGATGCAGAACGTGTCCTTCTATGCCAACACCACGATCTACGTGATTGCTGGTCTGCTGGCGCTGCTCGGCACGATGGACAAGCTGATCGATGCGGCTTCCGATCTCCCGTTCGCCCGGCATGTGTCACGCGAAGTGTGGGAGGTGAAGCTGCTGTTGCTGCTGATGGTTTTCGTAGTGGCCTACTTCAAGTTCACCTGGTCGTTGCGGCAGTTCAACATGCTATCCATCCTGATCGGTGCCGCGCCGCCGCCGGGGGAGGGCACGGAAGAGGACGTACAGCGTTTCGCCAAGGTGAATTCCCTGGCCGGGGACGAATTCAACCGCGGCATCCGGGCCTATTATTTCGGCCTCGCCGCCGTGTTCTGGTTCGTTCACCCCTGGCTTTTCTTTGCGGTGACGACCTTCATCGTGCTGGTGTTGTACCGCCGGGACTTCCTGTCCCACACCTACTCGGCGATGCGCGCCTGATCAATCGTCCTGCTTGAGTTTGACCGAGACGGAATTGATGCAGTAACGCAGGCCGGTCGGCGCAGGGCCGTCCTCAAAGACATGCCCCAGGTGCGCGCCGCAGTTGTGGCATAGCACCTCGGTGCGGACCATGAAGTGGCTGCGGTCCTCCTCCTCCTCGACGTTCTCGGGAGCAGCCGCGGTATGGAAGCTCGGCCAGCCGCAGCCGGAGTCGTACTTGTGCTCTGACGAGAACAGGTCGCTGCCACAGCAGGTGCACACGTACTTGCCCTGCTCGTGGCAGTCCCAGTAACGGCCCGTGAAGGCGCGCTCGGTGCCCTTCTGGCGGGTTACCACGTATTCCTCGGGGGATAACTGGGTGCGCCATTCGGCGTCGGTCTTTTCGATCTTGCGGCTCATGGAGGTCTCCGGAGGGGGGTGCCGGATGGAGGGGGCAACGGGCGGGAAGGTTCCCGCCCGTCGAGGCTGGGTTCAGTGCAGGTGCTTGGGCATCTGCTCGGCCTGCTCCTCAGGCAGTTCCGCATGCACGGCTTCGCCTTCCGGCGAGGGGTACATGGGGGCACCGCAGTCATCGCAATATTCCATCGGGAATTCGTTGTCGAGGGTCAGGATGTCGGTGATGCCGCAGGCGCGCAGGGTCGTTTCGATCTGGCCGAGGGTCTCGACGCTTTCGTCCTCGGCACCGAGCAGCGGCCAGACCACGCCGTGCACCACGTCGTTCTGGCCGCGCAGGGTGAAGCCGATGCGGAACTCTTCCACCTGGCGTTCGAAGAAGGGCGCCACGACGGCCCGCAGGTTGGCTGCCGGCGCATCCAACGTGGTGCTCAGGAAGGCCACGGAAGCCTGAATGGAGTAGGGCCGGGACATCTTGTCCGCCTCGCGGCTGGCGGCGAAGTAGGCGTCCGGCAGCACGACCTCGAAGGCGCAGCCGGTGAGCAGCGGTGCGATGCAGGCGCCACCCTGGGCGCGCCATTGTTCGAGTGCCTGGTCACGGGTGCAGTCTTCTTCCTGCCAGCGGAAGATCGGGGCCCCCTTCGGGACGATGACCGCGCCGAGCAGGTAGCGGTTGTCCGACAGGAACTGGGCTGTTTCCGGCAGGTTGTCGGTCTTGATGTGCAGGTCGCTGTCCTTCTCCGCGGCGTGGCCAATGTGGGTAGCCAGGTCGGCGGTGGCGCAATAGCCCTGCGGCAGCTGGTCGGGGCTGAACAGGAAGTCGGCGAGGGCCAGCTTGACGCCGTTGGCGAGCACGTGGGCCTTGAGTTGTACGCGCAGGTTGGCCATGACCGCCGCGGTGATCGGTGAGGCAGGGATGCGGTAGCGGGACCAGGCCATCACCGGTACGGCGATCAGCAGCACGTCCTGCTGGTCGTTGGACTTCAACGCACCTTCGGCCCGCGATTCGATCATGTCGGCGAGCTCGTCATAGGCATGGACGCTGGCCGTGCTGAGGTGGTCGAGAGCGGTCGTGAGCGTCTCCTCGTCCTCGGCGCTCAACAGATGATCGACCGCCGCGGCCAGGCGCAGATCCCAGAAATGGTCTTCGGCGCGGCTGCTCGAGTCGGCCAGTCCGTTGGCGAGCCACAGCAGTTGTTCGGCGTCGCGCGGCAGGCCGCCGCGGCGCCCGAGTCGATTACGTTTCATCGGGGGCTCTCCGTAAGGTTATGAATTGGACAGTGGTATCGGGGCCGGATTCCCGCTTCAGTAGGCGAGAGGGTCGATGCGCACTTCCTGCAGGATGATGGTGGAGATTTCTTCGATGGACTTGGTGGTGGAGTCGAGCCACTTGATGCTTTCGCGCTTCATCATGCGCTGGGCGGCCTCGATCTCCGCCAGACAGTTGTCGAGGGATGCATAGCGGCTGTTGGGGCGGCGTTCCTGACGGATCTGTGACAGGCGGTCGGGGCCGATGGTGAGGCCGAACAGTTTGTGGCGGAAGCGGGCCAGTTCGCCGGGGAGCTTGTTGCGTTCGAAGTCCTCGGGGATCAGCGGGTAGTTGGCCGCCTTGATGCCGAACTGCATGGCCAGATAGAGGCTGGTTGGCGTCTTGCCGGAGCGGGATACACCAACAAGGATCACGTCGGCTTCTGCCAGGTCGGCGCTGGAGACGCCGTCGTCGTGAGCCAGCGTGAAGTTGATGGCCTCGATGCGTTTCTTGTAGTCCTGGCTGTCGGCAATCCCGTGGAAGCGTCCGGCCGCATGGGTGGAACGCTGTCCGAGTTCATTCTCCAGGGGCTCGATGAACTTCTCGAACAGGTCAAGGAACAGGGCGTCGGCTTCGCGCAGTGCAGCAACCGCTTCCGGATCGACGAGGGTATTGAAGACGATCGGGCGAGCGCCGCTTTCGATGGCTGCGTCGTGGATCTTGAGCGCACAGTCGCGGGCCTTCTCCGGGGAGTCGATGAAAGGCATGCGGTGATTGCGGAAACGGGATTCCGGAAACTGCGCGAGAAGACTGTGGCCAAGGGTCTCGGCCGTGATGCCTGTTCCGTCTGAGATGAAGAATACGGGGCGGGTCTGAGTCATGAACGTGCCAACAGGGAAAGGGAGATGTTCGCCGGCGGCGAGGCCGATACAGGGCTGCATCTTATCCCATTCTGGCCGTCGGGCCGCTTCCTGCCCCGGCACGACACCCTCGCTTGAGCGTTGTTTTGTCTATGCATTTGGCCTGACTTGGGCGTCGTTAGGATAAACCCTGCATGCGGCGGGGCAACAAAACGACTTACAATGCGGCCTGACAACGTGATTCGCCCAGATTTACTTTCTTCATTACCTCCCCAGGATGAGTCCTTTTATGGCCCGTAACGTCATTCCTTTCCAAGAGCTGCGCATGTCCGATGTCGAGCAGGTCGGCGGCAAGAACGCCTCCCTCGGCGAAATGATCAGCCAGCTGCCGTCCAGCGTACGCGTTCCCGGTGGTTTTGCCACCACGGCCGACGCCTATCGCGAGTTCCTGTCCCATCAGGGACTGGCGGAGCGTATCAGCGCCGCACTCGAGAGCCTGGACGTGGATGACGTGGTAGCACTGGCGAAGACCGGTACCCAGATCCGTGCGTGGATTGTCGAAACCCCCTTCCCGCCGGCTCTCGAGGCCGAGATCAAGGCCGCCTACGAGCAGCTCACCGCGGAAGGTGACGGCAGCTTCGCCGTGCGCTCCTCTGCCACCGCGGAAGATCTGCCCGACGCGTCCTTCGCTGGTCAGCAGGAATCCTTCCTGAACATCCACGGCTACGAGAACATCCTCCACGCCATCAAGGAAGTGTTCGCGTCGCTGTACAACGACCGTGCGATCGCCTATCGCGTGCACAAGGGCTTCACCCACGCTGAAGTTGCCTTGTCTGCCGGCGTGCAGCGCATGGTGCGTTCCGACATCGGCGCCTCCGGCGTGATGTTCACGATGGACACCGAGTCCGGTTTTGACGGCGTAGTGTTCATCACCGCCTCCTACGGTCTCGGTGAGACCGTCGTGCAGGGCGCAGTGAACCCGGACGAATTCTATGTTCACAAGGCAACCCTGGCCGAGGGCAAGCCGGCGATCATCCGTCGGAACCTGGGCTCCAAGCTGATCAAGATGGTCTTCGCCGACAAGAAAGAAGCCGGCAAGTCCACCCGCACCGTCGATGTCGCTGAAGCCGAGCGCAATGTCTACTCGCTGACTGACGCGGATGTGCTGGAGCTCGGCCGCTACGCGACCATCATCGAGAAGCACTACGGCCGCCCGATGGACATCGAGTGGGGCAAGAGCGGCGACGATGGCAAGCTGTACATCCTGCAGGCCCGTCCGGAAACCGTGAAGAGCCAGCAGTCCGGCCACGTGATGGAGAAGTACCGCCTCAAGCAGTACAGCAAGTCCATCACCCATGGTCGCGCCATCGGCCAGAAGATCGGTGCCGGCCACGTCCGCATCGTCAAGGACGCCTCCGAGATGGATCGTGTGAAGGCTGGCGACATCCTCGTCACCGACATGACCGACCCGAACTGGGAGCCGGTCATGAAGCGCGCTTCCGCCATTGTGACCAATCGCGGCGGTCGTACCTGTCACGCGGCGATCATCGCCCGTGAGCTGGGCATCCCGGCCATCGTCGGTTGCGGCAACGCCACCGAGGTCCTGGAAGAGAACGACGAAGTCACCGTGTCCTGCGCCGAAGGCGATACCGGTTACGTGTATCGCGGCAAGCTGGACTTCGAAGTGGTCACCACCGACATGGGCAACCTGCCCGACATCCCGGTGAAGATCATGATGAACGTCGGCAACCCGGAACTGGCCTTCGAATTTGCGCAAATCCCGAACGGCGGCGTCGGCCTTGCCCGTCTCGAGTTCGTGATCAACAACATGATCGGCATCCACCCGAAGGCGATCCTCGAGATCAACCAGGTGCCGGCCAGCCTGCGTGCGGAAATCACCCGCCGCTCCCGTGGTTATGCCACGCCGAAGCAGTTCTTCATCGAAAAGCTGGTGGAAGGCGTCGCGACCATCGCCGCGGCCTTCTATCCGAAGCCCGTGATCGTCCGCCTGTCCGACTTCAAGTCGAACGAGTACCGCAAGCTGCTGGGCGGCGAGATCTACGAGCCGGAAGAAGAAAATCCCATGCTGGGCTTCCGTGGCGCGTCCCGCTACATTGCGCACAGCTTCCGCGACTGCTTCGAACTCGAATGCGCCGCGATGAAGAAGGTGCGCAACGAACTGGGCCTGACCAACGTTCAGCTGATGGTGCCCTTCGTGCGCAATCTGGAAGAGGCTCAGGGCGTGGTCGATCTGCTGGCCGAGCATGGCCTGAAGCAGGGCGAGAACGACCTCAAGCTGATCATGATGTGCGAGATCCCGTCCAATGCACTGCTGGCGGATCAGTTCCTGGAGATTTTTGATGGCTTCTCTATCGGCTCCAACGATCTGACCCAGCTGACCCTGGGCCTGGACCGCGACTCCGGACTGGTGGCGCATTCCTTCGACGAGCGCGACCCGGCCGTCAAGCAGCTGCTGTCGCTGGCCATCCAGAGCGCCAACAAGCTCGGCAAGTATGTCGGCATCTGCGGCCAGGGTCCGTCCGACCACGCCGACTTTGCTGAATGGCTGATGGACGAAGGCATCCAGACGATCTCCCTCAACCCGGATACGGTTGTGGATACCTGGCTGAAGCTGGCTGCTCACAAGCAGGCCTGATGCGTCATCGCTATTGACGAAAGGAAGCCGGGGAAACCCGGCTTTTTTTCGTCTGTAGTTTGTGCCGGGTGATTGCAGATGCCGAGGCTCTGTTAGTGTCCTGCTATGCGCGGCATCAATCGTTGATAGGGCAGGGAGGTGGAATGGACTTCGAATGGTGGCATTGGATTGTCCTGGGCATTGCGCTCGTCATCGCCGAACTAGCTGTTCCCGCGTTCTTCGTGATCTGGTTCGGGCTCGGGGCATTGCTGGTGGGCTTATCCCTGCTTCTGCTGCCCGGTATCGGTATGACGGCGCAGGTTTCACTGTGGATCCTCGCATCCCTGGCGATGGTTGGGCTGTGGTTCCGTGTCTTCAAGCGCAGTGATTACCGGACGCGGATCGGGCAGTCGGATGGTGACGTGATCGGGGAGATTGGTTTGGTCTCCAGGGCTGGCGCTCCTTTTGAGCGCGGAAAGGTTCGCTTTCAGAAGCCGCTGCTGGGCTCCGAGGAATGGGAGTGCGTGGTTGATGAGCCGGTGGTGGCTGGGGAGCGCGTGCGGGTCGTGGCGGTAGAGGGTAGTTTTCTCAAAGTGGAAAAGAGTCGAACCTAACCGGAGGAGCGGACGATGAGCGCTGGATTTATCGTGGTGCTGGCAGTACTTGTTTTTGTCGTCGTGACGATCGCGAAGGGGGTGCGTATCGTGCCCCAAGGCGAGGAATGGATCGTGGAGCGCCTTGGCAAATACTTTGGCACCTTGAAGCCCGGTCTCAACATCATCATTCCGTATCTCGATCAGGTCGCTTATAAGCTTGTCACCAAGGACATCATCCTGGATGTGCAGGAGCAGGAGGTCATTACCCGCGACAATGCGGTGATCCTCACCAATGCCATTGCCTTTCTGAAGGTGACGGATCCAGTGAAGGCCGTTTATGGCGTCACCGATTTCTCCGAGGCGATCCGCAACATGATCATGACAACCTTGAGGTCGATCATTGGCGAGATGGAGCTCGATGAGGCCTTGTCCAGCCGCGACAAGATCAAGGCTAGGTTGCGGGAGAGCATCGCCGACGAGGCCGTTGACTGGGGGCTGACCGTCAAGTCGGTGGAGATTCAGGACATCAAGCCGTCCCCTTCCATGCAGAAGGCCATGGAGCAGCAAGCCTCGGCGGAACGGGAGCGAAAGGCTTTGGTTACCCGTGCCGAAGGGGCGAAGCAGGCGGCAATTCTCGAGGCTGAGGCACGCCTGGAGGCGTCCAAGCGGGATGCCAATGCTCAGGTGATGCTTGCCGAGGCGTCGGCCGAGGCGATTCGGCGCGTGAGCGCGGCGGTCGGCACGGAAAGCGCTCCGATGCTCTTCCTGCTCGGAGAGAAATACATTGCCTCGCTCGAACGCATGGGATCGTCGGAGAGCGCGCGCGTCGTAGTGCTGCCCGCCGATCTTCAGGAGGCTGTACGGGGCTTGATCGGTGGGGTGTCGAAACGGTGAAGGAGGGCGCGTGCGGGCGGGAGGTTGGGGCGAAGGGATTCCGCCCTTGGGCTGCGTCCATGTAGGATAGGCGCCCTATGCTTGCTTATATTGCACGTCGGCTGCTTTATGCGCCGCTCATCCTCGTGGGCGTCAATCTGCTCACATTCGCCCTGTTCTTCGTGGTCAATACTCCCGATGACATGGCGCGTATGCAGTTGGGTGTCAAACGCGTGACACCTGAGGCCATTGAGCGGTGGAAGGCCGAAAGGGGGTACGACAAGCCCCTGTTCGTCAATGCCGAGGAGCGTGGCGTCGGGGCGTTCACAGAGACTGTTTTCTTCGAAAAATCCTTGCGGATGTTCGTTTTCGACTTCGGCCGGGCGGACGATGGCAGGGCTATCGCCACTGAAATCGTCAGTCGCATGGGGCCATCCCTGGCGATTGCGCTTCCGACTTTCGCACTGGGGCTGTTTGTCACCGTGGCCTTTGCATTGTTGCTGGTTTTTTTTCGCGCTTCCTATCTCGACTTATGGGGAGGCGTGCTGTGTGTCGGGATGATGTCCATTTCCGGTCTGTTCTACATCATTGGCGGGCAGTGGCTGGTTTCCAAGGTCTGGCACCTGGTCCCCATCTCGGGCTACGGAGCTGGGGCTGATGTGTCGCGCTTTCTCGTCCTGCCGGTACTGATCGGGGTCGTAGCTGGGATTGGCGCGAGTTCGCGGTGGTATCGCACGATATTCATGGAAGAGGCCGGTAAGGATTATGTGAGGACTGCGCGTGCAAAAGGATTGTCGGAATTGCAGGCATTGTTCAGGCACGTCCTTAAGAATGGGATGATCCCGATCTTGACGGGTGTAGTGGTGGTGATTCCTTCCCTCTTCATGGGAAGCCTCTTGACGGAATCCTTTTTTGGAATTCCCGGGTTGGGAAGCTATACGATCGACGCGATCAATGCGCAGGATTTTCTGGTCGTTCGGGCGATGGTTTTCATCGGGGCCATGCTTTATATCGCTGGCTTGTTGCTGACCGACTTGTCCTACACGTTGGTTGATCCGCGGGTGAGGCTCGAATGATGGGCATTCAGCCGGTGGTTCTATGGACGGATATGCTGCTCTTTGGATTGCTCGCATGCATTGCGCTTGCCGTCGTACGGGCGAGGGGGAGCGAGCCTTTACGAGTGGCGTGGCGAAGGGTTGGTGAAAGCCATATTGGAATGGCTGCGCTGACCGTTCTGATGCTGTTTCTTCTGGTTGGTGTACTCGATAGCCTGCATTACCGATCGTGGCTTGATGCGCGCTCCGGTGTTGATGCGAAGCGGCAGTTATCGACAGAGGTTGTGAGTCTGCTTGATGTGCTCGCCGATCCGCTCCGAGCCAAAACCGAAAAGACTTACTCTTCGCCGCTGGCGTACCAGTTGTTTTCAAAGGAGACGGTCGAGGGTGCTGACGGTGCGCAACGACGGGAGTTTCCTCGTTTGCGCTATGGCGGCGCCGATCTACAGTATCCGGCAGATGATCATGCTGGCGATGTGCTTGGGCGTCTTGGTATCGGCTTGGCTGTAGCGGTCACGTGCTGGGGCGTGCTGGCGCTCGTGCTCGTGAAGTGGGTGGCAGTCTCGCGAAAAGTGCCCTTGGGGGCGGCGTGGCGAGCGATCTGGCGCGGCAGGGGAGGGTTGGCGTGGCGTGCCGTACTGGTAAGTCTGGGAGGGGTATGTCTGTTCATGGGACCGCTGCTTGCTCTCGCGACTGAATATCATGTGTTCGGCACTGACAAGGTTGGACAGGACGTGTTTTATCTGACCCTCAAGAGCATTCGTACCGCGCTCGTGATTGGCACCCTAACCACGTTAGTGACCTTGCCATTGGCTGTGGCGCTCGGCATCGTTGCGGGCTACGTGGGCGGCTGGGTTGATGACGTAATCCAGTATGTTTATACGGTCCTCAATTCCATTCCGGGTGTCCTGTTGATTGCGGCTGCCGTGCTAATGATGCAGGTCGTGATCGATTCTCACCCCCATTGGTTCGGTACCGCGGCCGAGAGGGCTGACGCACGCCTGCTGGCGCTCTGTATCATTCTGGGAATGACCAGTTGGACCGGTTTGTGTCGACTTCTGCGCGGGGAAACGCTGAAGTTGCGCGAACTCGAATACGTCCAAGCTGCTCGCGCGTTTGGTGTGTCCACTGCGCGCATCCTTGCTCGGCATGTTCTGCCAAATCTAATGCATCTGGTGTTGATTGCCTTGGTGATGGACTTCTCTGCGCTGGTGCTGGCTGAGGCGGTTCTATCCTATGTGGGGATCGGGGTTGATCCAGGCACCGTTAGTTTCGGCACGATGATCAATGCAGCGAGAATGGAGTTGGCGAGAGAGCCGATGGTTTGGTGGAGTCTGGTTGCAGCGTTCTGTTTTATGTTCGTGATGGTTCTTGCCGCCAATTTGTTTGCCGACAGTGTCAGGGATGCTTTTGACCCGCGTGCTGGTTGAGACATCCAGAATTATTTTTCAGAATAGTGTT
>JAFEDK010000026.1:184238-255803 GCA_018241665.1 Pseudomonadota bacterium | reverse complement strand
GTGCTGCTTGAGGTTCACCGGCGGTACGCAGTAGGGGCCGATGGCGGCGGGGGTGAGGTCGACCATCAGCACGCCCAGTTCGTTGAGCTTGCGGCTGTTCTCGGCATGCACGTAGGCGCTGGTGGCGTCGAAGGCGATCTGCACGCCGTCGGCCAGCACGTGGGGCAGCAGGCCGTCCACGCCGTCGGCGGTGGTCTTGAGGCCCATCTCACGGGCCCGCTTGAGGCCGTCCGATTCCGGGTCGATGCCGACCATCCACACCGGCTCCAGCACGGGGCTCCGCTGCAGCTTGGCCAGCAGGTCCGTGCCGATGTTGCCCGGGCCGATCAGGGCGCATTTGATTTTCTTGGTCATCGCAATGTCCTCGGGAAAGTGCGTCAAACGATGCTGCGCACGATGCCGCCATCCACGCGCACGGATGAACCGTTGGTCGCGGCGGCAAGGGGGTTGCACAGGTAGGTGATGGTGGCGGCCACTTCGGCCGGGTCGATGAAGCGGCCAAGCAGGGAGGCGGGGCGCTCCTCGGCGAAGTAGTTGCGCTCCACCTGGGCCTCGTCGATGCCTTGTTCGCGGGCCAGGCGTTCGGTGAAGGCGCGCGAGCCTTCGGTGCGGGTCGGGCCGGGGAGGACCGCATTGACGGTGACCGCGCTGCCCTTGCTCGCTTCGGCGAGGGCGCGGGCGATGGACAGCTGGGCGGCCTTGGTCATGCCGTAATGGATCATCTCGGGCGGCGGATTGAGACCGGATTCGCTGGACACGAAGATGATCCGCCCGAAGCCGCGCCGTTTCATGGCCGGAAAGGCGATGCGCGACAGACGCACGCCGCTCATCACATTCACGTCGAAGAAACGCAGCCAGTCCGCGTCGCTGATCTCCTCGAAAGGCTTCGGCTCGTAGATGCCGAGGTTGTTGACCAGGATGTCCACGTGTTCGCAGCGTTCCGCCAGAAGGGCGGCACCGTCCGGGCCGGCGAGATCGGCGGCGATGCCGTCGACCCGCGCGTCGGGGAGGAGGGCGCGCAGGCGCTGGATGGCGGCGTCGACACCGGCCGCGCTGCGTCCGTTGAGCGTCACCGCCACGCCTTCGGCGGCGAGGCGCTGGGCGGTGGCGAAACCGATGCCCGCTGTCGAGCCGGTCACCAGTGCGTGTTTGCCAAGGAGTTGAAGATCCATTTGCGTTTCCAGAGGATGAGCGGGCCCTTCGCCCCCCGCGCTGGGCGCGGGGACGTCGCTCGGTCAGACAGAGGGAAGGGCCGGACGGGCCGGGGCGTCAGCCCGTCCGCGGCGCCGTCGTCAGGTCACGACGGTCAGGAAGCGCTCGTTGAGGGCGCGGGTGTGATAGAAGATCGCCGAACCCAGTTCGTCCCAGGTCCAGGTGTAGGGCTGCATGTCGGGATAGAAGTCGTAGCCGCCGCAGAAGGTTTCCAGGCGGTTGCCGGACGGATCGAAGGAATAGATCGTCGTCCCGCGGGTGATGCCGTGGCGCAGCGGGCCGTTGTCGATGGAGACGCGGTACTTGCCCATCAGGTCGGCGGCGCGCAGCACCTGCTCCCAGGTTTCCAGCAGGAAGGAGGCGTGGTGCAGCGTGTTGTTGCGCTCGTCGCGCACGAAGGCGATGTCGTGGGCCTTGGTGGAACAGCTCAGCCACACGGCCATGTCGGTCTTGCCGTCTTCGCCGAGGATCTTCTCCACCAGGCTGAAGCCGAGCACATTGACGAACAGGTCGCGGCTGCCGTCCAGGTCGGCGCCGTGGATCTGCCAGTGGTCGAGGCGCACCGGCGAGATGCCCTTGCGGTTCTCGATGATCACGTCCGGATTCACATAGCCCAGGCCGTCGCCGACGGAGGTCTTTTCCGCGTAGAGCTCGATCAGGTGGCCGGTGGGGACTTCGAAGCGCACGCGCTCGCCGGTTTCGAGCAGATCGCCGGCCGGAATGCGCTCGGTCGGCACGCCGTAGGCGCGCAGGTCCGAATTGAGCTTTTCCAGCGTGGCCTTGTCGCGCACCTTGAAGGCATAGAAGTCCATGCCGGCCCGGTCCGCTTCGCGGATGACGAAGCTGTGGTGGTCGCGCTCGTCGTGGCATTTGAAATAGACGCGACCCGATTTGTCCCGTCCCGTTTCGACCAGGCCAAATACATTGGTATAGAAATTGACCGACTCCTCCAGGTCCAGGACGCGCAATTGGCAGTGTCCCGGCCGCAATACTCCCGTCATTGACATTTGAATCCTCCTTTAATGGTTCGATCTGCAGATTTATTTGTTTGAAATAAATCGTCTGCGCAATCCAATGCGCATGTTTCTTATTGCCGCGCCGGGCAAGCCGGCCACGTCATGCTGCAATGGTCGAAGCAAAGGAGAATGGCGTCAAATACTGATGGGGTTATGCTCCATACCTGAAAGATATAGTAGGTGCGTGCCGGAAAAGGTTCAGTGCTCGTCGGAGGAGGCGAGCGCGGCCTCGATCATCGCGCGGAAAGCGGCGACATGGGCCGAGGTGTCGCCGGTGCGGATCGTCATGATGAGCGGGGAGGTCAGGCCCTGTTCGACGAGGGGGCGGTAGGTCACGTCGTCGCGGCGCAGGCGCTGCACGGATTCCGGTACCAGGGTCACGCCCATGCCGGCGGCGACGAGGCCAATGGCGGTCTGCAGGCCGTTGGTCTCGTAGGTCTTGCCGATCTCGTAGCCGCGCACACTGAACTGGTTCAACACCTGGTCGGCGAAGCTGGGGCGGGGAGAGGCGGGGTAGAGCACCAGCACCTCGCCGGCGAGGCGCTTGAGCGGAATCGAGGTTTCGCGGGTCAGCGGACTGTTGCTGGGGACAGCGACGACCAGCGCCTCTTCGGTGAGGACGATGTTCTCCAGCCCTTCGTCCTGGATCGCCAGGCGGCCGAAACCGACGTCGATGCGCCCGGCCTTCAGCGCCTCGGCCTGCTGCACCGAGGTCAGCTCGGACAGGGAGATGTCGAGCTTGTCGTTCTCGGTGGTGAAGCGCTGCAGCACGTTGGGCAGGAAGCCATAGAGGATCGACGGCACGAAGCCGATACCCATCCAGCGCGTGCTGCCGGCGCCGATCCGCCGCGTGGCTTTCTGGATTTCCTTGAGACGGGCCAATACCTGCACGGTCTGGTCGTAGAAGAAGCTGCCGGCGTTGGTGAGCTTCAGCGGCCGGCTCGATCGGTCGAGCAGCGGGACGCCGAGTTCCTCCTCGAGCTGCTGGATCTGGCGCGACAGGGGAGGTTGCGCAATGTGCAGGCGTTCGGCCGCGCGGCTGAAATTGAGGGTGCTTGCCACGGCCTCGAAATACCTGAGCTGGCGCAACTCCATTTATACCTCCCCGGTATAGTTGAAGACAAAAACGATATTGGACGTGCCATTTCGCCGGGCCGAGAATTCGCCGCAGGCATCGGGCAATTCAGCCCCTCCGCCATCAAGAAAGCGTCAATTCACTCGCAATGCCAATTACCGGCGCAGGCGGGGCGAACATTAGACACGAAAAAATATCAGGAGACAAAAATGACGGTAAACCACATTCGCCGCACCCTCCTCAAGTCCGGGGCCGCCGTGGCGGCGACGTCGCTGGCCGCGCCCTGGGTGCGCGCCGCCGGCGGGACGACCTTCAAGATCGGCTATGTGAGCCCGCAGACCGGCCCCTTGGCCGCCTTTGCGGAACCCGATGCCTTCACCCTCGAACAGGTGCGCAAGGCAGTGGCCGGCGGCATCGTGTCCGGCGGCAAGAAATACGTGGTGGAGATCGTCTATAAGGACTCCCAGTCCAATCCGAACCGCGCCGGCGCCGCCGCCGCCGAATTGATCCTGCGCGACAAGGTCGATTTGGTCATTGCGTCCTCCACGCCGGCTACCACCAATCCGGTGGCCGACCAGTGCGAGCTGAACGGCGTGCCCTGTATCACCAACGATGCCCCGTGGCAGCCGTATTTCTTTGGCCGCAAGGGTGACCCGAAGCAGGGCTTCGAGTGGACCTACCACTTCTTCTGGGGCCTGGAGGACATCATCGGCGCCTTCTCCAGCCTGTGGGGCAAGATCCCCACCTCCAAGGCGGTCGGCGGCCTGTGGCCCAACGATGAGGACGGCAACGCGTGGGGCGACGGCAAGCTGGGCTTTCCGCCGGTGCTGGCCTCGAAGGGTTTCAAGGTGGTGGATCGCGGCCGCTTCCAATCGCCGATCAACAATTTCTCGTCCTTCATCTCGGCTTTCAAGGGCGCCGGCGTGGACATCGTGACCGGCGTGGTGCCGCCGCCGGATTTCGCCAACTTCTGGAACCAGGCTGGCCAGCAGGGCTTCCGCCCGAAGATCGTCACGGTGGCCAAGGCGACGGAGTTCCCGGCGGCCATCGCGGCCTTCGGCGACCGCGCCGAGGGGCTCACCGTCGAGCTGATGTGGAGCCCGGCGCACCCGTTCAAGTCCAGCCTCACCGGCCAGAGTGCGCGCCAGCTGGCCGACGCCTACATGGCCGCCAGCGGCAAGCCCTGGACGATGCCGCTGGGCCTCAAGCACTCCCTGTTCGAGACCGCGCTGGACGTGCTCAAGCGTTCCGGCGGCAAGGACCCGGAAGCGATCCGCAACGCGATCCGCGGCACCAGCCTCGACACCGTCGTCGGCCATATCGACTTCCGCAAGGGGCCGGTGCCCAACATCAGCAAGACCCCGCTGGTCGCCGGCCAGTGGCAGAAGCGCGGCAAGGGCCTGGAACTGGTCATCGTCGATAACAGCCAGGCACCGATGATTCCCGTGCAGGCCGAGCTGCTGCCCATCAAATACGGCTGATCCCCAGCCGGCATCACCCATAACCCGTATCGAGACAATGCGGGCGACCTAGGTCGCGCCCCGCAGGGGCGCGCACATCCAAAAAAAGGAGGAGTCGGACCATGAACAATAAATTGAACGCAGCCTTTGCACTGGCGCTGGCAGCCCTGGCCGGCGCGGCCGGAGCCACCGAAGGCGGCGGCACGATCTACCCGGTGGGCGCCGAGAACTACACCTGCTGCGCACTGCCACCGCCGGGCCTGTACGGCATGGCCTGGTACCAGCACTACAGCGCCGACGCGGTGCGCGGCAACGGCGGTGAAGTGGTCACGCCGTCCACCTTCAAGGTCACCGCCAACGCCATCGTGCCGCGGGTCGTGTATGTGACGCCGATGGTCGTGGCCGGTGCATCCCTCGGCGTGCAGGCCATCCTGCCGATCGTCAATCTCGACGTGAACGTGGCCTCCGGCGTGCAGCAGAGCAAGACCGGCTTCGGCGACATGACCTTCGGCCCGGTGCTCGGCTGGCACCTCTCCGAAAAGCTGCACAGCGTGCTGGCCCTCGACATCTACGCGCCGACCGGTGCCTACAAGAAGGGCGACGTGGCCAACATCGGCCGCAACCACTGGGCGCTGCAGCCCGTGCTCGGCTTCAGCTACATCCAGCCCCACGGCTTCAACGCCGACCTGAAGACGATGTGGACCTACAACTTCAAGAACGACGACACCGACTACAAGGACGGCAAGGAGCTGATCGTCGACTACTCCGCCGGCTGGGGCGTGGGCGGCGGCTGGACGCTGGGCGTCGGCGGCTACTACTACCAGCAGCTCACCAACGATTCGCAGAACGGCGCCACCATCGACAACAACAAGGGCCGCGCCGTCGCCTTCGGTCCGTCGGTGCGCTACGACAGCGGCAAGGGCTGGTTCATCACCGCCAAGTACCAGGACGAGATGGCCGTGCGCAACCGCGCCGACGGCGCCGCGTTCTGGGTCAAGGCCGTTTTCCCGCTCTGAGCGCGGCCCGGGAGATCGACGTGCTGCTACGGGTCGACAACGTCAGCAAGAGCTACGGCACCCTCAAGGTGACCCGGGATGTCTCGTTCTCCGTCGAGGAGGGCCAGACGCTCGGCATCCTGGGGCCGAACGGCGCCGGCAAGACAACGTTGTTCAATTTGATATCCGGTGATGTGCGCGTCGATGCGGGCAGCGTCACCTTTGCGGGGCAGGACGTGTCCGCCCTGCGGCCGCACCAGCGCTGCCGGGCGGGCATCGGGCGCAGCTACCAGGTGCCCCATCCCTTCGGGAACATGACGGTCTTCGAGAACCTCGTCACCGCCGCCTGCTTCGGTGCCCGCCTCAGCGAGCGCCAGGCCTGGGACACGGCGGCCGAGATCCTCGACAAGACCGGCCTGCTGCCCCATGCCAACAAGCCGGCGGGCAGCCTCACGCTGCTCAACCGCAAGCGCCTGGAGCTGGCCCGTGCGCTGGCCACCAAGCCGAAGCTGCTGCTCCTCGACGAGATCGCCGGCGGCCTCACCGAGCACGAGGCGGCCGAGCTGGTGGCGGAACTGAAGCGCATCAAGGCCGAGGGCACGACGATGATCTGGATCGAGCACGTGGTGCACGCCCTGATGTCCATCGCCGACCGCCTGCTGGTCATCAATTTCGGCGAGAAGCTGGCGGAAGGGGAGCCCGAGGCGGTGATGGGCAACCCGGATGTGCGGCGCGTTTACATGGGGCTCGAAGCATGACGGCGCCTTTCCTGCAAACGGTGGGCCTGCGGGCCCATTACGGTGATGCCCAGGCCTTGTTCGGCATCGACTTCCACATCGGCGAAGGCGAGACGGTGGCGGTGATCGGCGCCAACGGCGCCGGCAAGAGCACCTTCCTCAAGTCGGTGACCGGCCTCGTCCGCGTAGCGCCGGAAGCCGTGCTGATCGATGGCAAGCCCAGCGGCGGCAGCGTGCCCGGCGACATCGTGCGCCAGGGCGTCGCGCTGGTGCCGGAAGGGCGCCGCCTGTTCCCCAGCCTGAGCGTCGAGGAGAACCTCCTGATGGGCGGTTACGCCCGCCGGCCGGGGCCGTGGAGCCTGCAGCGCCTGTACGGCATGTTCCCGATCCTCAAGGAGAAGCGGAAGCTGCCCGCCACCTCCCTGTCGGGCGGCCAGCAGCAGATGGTGGCCATCGGCCGCGCGCTGATGAGCAACCCGCGCCTGCTGCTGTGCGACGAGATCTCCCTGGGCCTCGCGCCCATCGTCATCAAGGAGATCTACGACGCGCTGCCGGCCATCGCCGCAGAAGGCATGAGCGTGGTGATCGTCGAGCAGGACGTGATGGTCGCCCAGCGGGTGTCGCAACGCCTGTACTGCTTTCAGGAAGGGCGCGTGTCCCTCGAGGGGGCCAGCGACGGCTTCACCCGCGAGCAGATCAGCCAAGCCTACTTTGGGATCTAGACATGACTGAAACAATCATTCAGGGGCTGCTGCTCGGGGGGCTGTACTGCCTGTTCTCCCTCGGGTTGTCGTTGATGTTCGGCGTCATGCGCCTCACCAACATCGCCCAGGGCGACCTCATCGTGGCCGGCGGCTTTGCCGCCATCTCCGTGGCGCCGCTGGTCGGCGGCCACTTCGTGATGGCCGGCGTCGTGCTGCTGCCGGTGGCCTTCGCGGTCGGCTATGCGCTGCAGCGGACCGTCCTCAACCGCACCCTCGGCAAGGACCCGCTGCCGTCGCTGGTCGTCACCTTCGGGTTGTCGATCGTCATCCAGAACGCGCTCTTGGAAATCTACTCGGCGGACCCCCGTTCGCTGGACGCGGGCGAACTGGCCACCGGCAGCCTGAACCTCGGCGGGGACATCTACGTCGGCACGCTGCCGCTGCTGATCCTGGTCGCGGCGCTGGCCTGCACCGCCGGCCTGCAGCTGCTGTTCTCGACGACGTCCCTCGGCCGCGCCTTCCGCGCCGTGTCCGACGACCGCGAGGTGGCCGAGTTGATGGGGCTGAACTCGGCCAAGGTCTATTCGGTGGCGACGGCCCTGGCCTTCGTGCTGATCGCGCTGGCCGGCCTGTTCCAGGGCCTGCGCACGACGGTGTCGCCGGCCGATGGCCCGCTGCTGCTGCTGTTCGCCTTCGAGTCGGTGATCATCGGCGGCATGGGCTCCTTCTGGGGCACCTTCGTCGGCGCGCTGGTCCTCGGCGTCAGCCAGCAGGTGGGCTTCAAGTTCGATCCGGGCTGGGGCGTGTGGTTCGGGCACCTGGTCTTCCTGGCCGTGCTGCTTGTCCGCCCGAACGGCCTTTTTCCGAAAACGAAGGGTTGAGAGACATGAGTGCAAACGTCATTCGCAGCACCCGGGCGTCCCAGGCGACCATCGGGATCGGCGCTGCGCTGTGCGTCGCCGCCGCGACGCTGCCTTTCTGGGGCGAATCGTCGTGGATGCGGGAGTTCGTCGAGATCGCCTGCTACCTGATCTTCGCGATGATGTGGAACCTGCTGGCCGGCTACGGCGGCATGGTGTCGGTGGGCCAGCAGGCCTTCTTCGGGCTTGGCGGCTACGTGATGCTGAGCCTCGGCAACTTCCTCGGCTTCAATCCCTTCCTGGCCATCCCGCTGGCGGCGCTGGTGTCGGCGCTGGCTGCGCTGCCGGTGTCGCGGCTGGCCTTCCGCCTGCATGGGGGCTACTTCTCGATCGGCACGTGGGTCATCGCCGAGGTGTTCCGCCTCAGCATCGCCAACGTGTCGGCGGTCGGCGGCGGTTCCGGCACCAGCCTCACGGCGCTGCGCGGGATCAGCCGGGCGACCCGCGAGCACACCACCTATTGGGTCGCGCTGGGCTGCGTGGTGGCGGCCATCGCGCTGGTGTACCTGTTCCTGCGCAGCAAGCAGGGCCTGGCCCTGCAGGCCATCCGCGACAGCGAGGTGGCGGCCGAGAGCCAGGGTGTCGGCGTGGCCCGCATGAAGCTGGCGGTGTATGTGGTGGCTGCCTTCGGCTGCGGCATGGCCGGGGCGCTGTACTTCGTCAGCAACCTGCGCATCAGTCCGGATGCCGCCTTCGGGGTGAACTGGACGGCTTTCGCGATCTTCATCGTGATGATCGGCGGCATCGGCCGCATCGAGGGGCCGCTGATCGGTGCCGTGGTGTTCTGGGCCCTCAACAAGTTCTTCAGCGACTACGGCACCTGGTACCAGATGGGCCTCGGCCTGCTGGCCATCGCCATGACCCTGTTCTTCCGCGAGGGGCTCGGCGGCTTCCTGCAGCGCCGCCTGGGCTTCGAGATGCTGCCGACGCGGCGCATCCTCAAGCTCGACGCGCAGCCCGCGACGCCCGTCCCGGCCCACACGCCGGCCGCGCCTTCCCAACTGATGCCCAAGGTGAGCCTATGAGCATGCTGACGAAACAGGTCATCCGCGACGAACACGCGTCGCTGGCCGCCATGCTGCAGTCCCTCGCGATGATGGTCCGCATGGGGCCGGGGGAAGACCGCGCCGCCTACTTCGAGGTGGTCCGCGCGATGCTGTTCTACATCGACGAGATCCCCGAGAAGCAGCACCACCCCATCGAGTCCAGCCTGCTGTTCCCGCGCGTGGTGGCGCGGGCGCCGGAGGTCGGCGACGTGGTGGCACGCCTCGACCGGGAGCACGCCCGCGGCGAGGAGACCGTGCGCCGCCTGCAGCACGAGCTGCTCGCCTGGGAACTGCTCGGCGATGAGCGCCGTGCCGTCTTCGAGGCCAGCGTCGGCATCTACCTGCGCTTCTACGAGGACCACATGCGCCTCGAAGAAGAGATCGTGCTGCCGGCCGCCGAGCGCAGCCTGAGCGCGGCCGACTGGGCGGAGATGGACCAGGCCTTCGCGGCCAACCACGATCCTCTCGGCCGCTTGCTGGCGGGCGCCGGCGTGAGCGGCCTCGATCCGCTCTACCAGCAGCTCTTCTCGCGCATCGTCCGCCTCGCCCCGCCGCCGGTTGGGCTGGGCGGCACCTGATTCATCAGACCAGAGGTAATTCATATGGATGGCAAGACCATCGAACATTACGGGGCCGAACTGTTCACCGCGTGGCTGCGCCGGGAGACGGTGCCGCCCTTGCTGGAGCGGGTGCCGGAACTGTCCATCGAGGACGCCTACCGCATCCAGCTGGCGTTCATCGCCCGCCGCCTCGCCGCCGGCGAGACCATCGTCGGCAAGAAGATCGGCGTCACCAGCAAGGCCGTGCAGGACATGCTTGGCGTCTTCCAGCCGGACTTCGGCCAGCTCACGTCGGGCATGGTGTTCCAGGAAGGCGATGCGATCGACCTCGGCACGCTGATCCAGCCCAAGGCGGAGGCCGAGCTGGCCTTCGTGCTGAAGGAAGACCTGGTCGGGCCGGGGGGCACCGCGGCGGACGTGATCCGTGCCACCGACTACGTGGTGCCGTGCTTCGAGATCATCGATTCGCGCATCCGCGACTGGAAGATCAAGATCCAGGACACCGTGGCGGACAACGCCTCCTGCGGCGTCTTCGTGCTCGGCAAGGCCAAGGGCGACCCGCGCGAGCTCGACCTGGCTGGCGCCACTATGGTGCTCGAACGCAACGGCGAACTGCATTCCACCAGCACCGGTGCCGCGGTGCAGGGCTCGCCGGCCAATGCGGTGGCCTGGCTGGCCAACACCCTCGGCCCGCTGGGCATCCCGTTCAAGGCCGGTGAGGTGATCCTGTCCGGCTCCCAGTCCCCGCTGGTGCCGGTGCAGGACGGCGACGAGCTGGTGTGCACGATCAGCGGCCTCGGCAGCTGCCGCGTGAGCTTCTCCGGCAAGAGCGCCGTATGAACGACGGGGTGATCCCGTCCCGCAATGGCGCCGCCGTCGCGTGCTGCCAGCGGCCCGGCGCATTGCCCCTGCGCTTCACCGACTAGCCCGTCGGTGAGGCTCCCCGGCCGCAGGCTCATGCCGGGGCGGATGTTTCCCTCGACCGATTCAGTCTTTCCTCTCCTCTCAGGTCGGTCGACCTGGCCCCGAGATGTTGCGGCCATCCCGGGGCATTTTTTTATCCACGGCAGTCCGTGCCCTAAGATGGGCGGACGACAAGAAAAGACCGGGGGAGACGACCCATGAACAAGGACCATTGCATGGACGCCCGTTTCGAGCACGCGGCGATCCGCATTGAGGCGGACGGGCAGGGTACGGTGCCGCGCCTGGCGGACCTGCGCGACATCGCCGCGCGCCTGCGCTTCGCGCCGGAGGATGGGCGCATCTGGCTCGACGACGAACGCACCGTGCTGCTGCGCGCGTCGGTGTTCGCCGGCCTGCGCCGGGAGCTGCTGGAAACCCTCGGCGTGGACAAGGCGCGGGCGTTGTTTACACGCATCGGCTATTCCGCCGGCGCCCGCGATGCGACGCTGGCGATCAAGCTGCGCGGTAGCCGCCGGCTGATCGACGTGTTCGCGGTGGGGCCGCAGATGCACGCGCTGGAGGGCTTTGTCGCGGTGGAGCCGATCCGCATCGACATCGACGTGGAGCGGGGCGTGCATTACGTGGAGCAGATCTGGCACGACTCCGTCGAGGCGACCACCCACATGGAGGCCGCCGGCGTCGCCGCCGAGCCGGTGTGCTGGATGCAGGCCGGCTACGCGTCGGGTTTCAACAGTGCGCTGTTCGGCCGCCCGATCCTGTTCCGCGAGGTGGAATGCCGCGGCGCCGGTCACGCCCATTGCCACATCATCGGCAAGCCGGTGGACGAGTGGGGCGACGTGGAGGCCGACCTGAGCTTCCTGCGCACCGAGGACTTCGTCAATGCATCGCTGGTGCGCCGCCGTTCGCCTTTCGAGGACGCCAGCGGCGCGCCGGTGGCCCCGTCGGACTGCGACTTCATGGTCGGCGCCTCGTCCGGCTTCCTGTCCGCCTGCCACAAGCTGCGCCAGGTGGCGGGCACCAATGCGGCGACGTTGCTGCTCGGCGAGACCGGTGTCGGCAAGGAGCGCTTCGCCAAGATGCTTCACCGCCTCAGCAAGCGCGCGGAAGGCCCCTTTGTCGCGCTGAACTGCGCGGCGATCCCCGAAAACCTGCTGGAGGCCGAACTGTTCGGCGTGGAGCGGGGCGCCTACACGGGCGCCGGCGAGGCGCGCAAGGGCCGCTTCGAGCGGGCCGACAAGGGCACTTTGTTCCTCGACGAGATCGGCACCCTCAACGAGCCGGCCCAGGCCAAGCTGCTGCGCGCCCTGCAGGAACGGGAGATCGAGCGCGTCGGCGGCTCGTCATCGCGGGCGGTGGATGTGCGCGTGGTGGCGGCGACCAACGTGGACCTGGCCGCCGCGGTGCGGGAAGGGCGCTTCCGCGCCGACCTGTACTACCGCCTCAATGTCTTCCCGATCCGCATTCCGCCGCTGCGCGAGCGGCGCGACGACATCGCGCTGCTGGTCAATCACTTCATCAACAAGTTCTCGGCGGCCCACGGCAAGCGGGTGTCCGGCTTCACCCACCGGGCCATCGCGGCGCTGCTGGGCTACGACTACCCGGGCAATGTGCGTGAGCTGGAGAACCTCATCGAGCGCGGCCTGATCCTCGCCCAGGAAGACCGGGCCATCGACCGCCATCACCTGTTCCAGGCCGAGGAGGCATTGGGCGACGGGCTGCTGGCGATGGACCCCCGCGGCGCGGTGCGCCCGGCCAGCCAGGTGGAGGACGTGGAGGAGCCCGACGGTGCTGAAGTGCAGGACCTCGTCGAGCGGGCGCTGGACCTGGCGATGCCGCTGAAGGCGCTGGAGCGCGGCGCGATGCGCGAGGCGGTGAAGCGCGCCAACGGCAACCTGTCCCACGCCGCGCGCCTGCTCGGCATGTCCCGCGCCCAGCTGGCCTACCGGCTGGAGCGGGACAAGGAGGAGTGAGTCAGGGGCTCGGATACGTGATGCTTCGCCTACACGCCGGACGATCAAGCAAAGGCGCGACGGTCGCCGGAGGTGTCGCTTTCCAGCTTCTCGTCGTAGTTGTATTGGACTGATAAAATGGAAAGCTTTTTCTGCGCATCCAGAACCATTCTCAATGAAGCGTTGCGTAGTCGGAATTCGTCTTATTGATACGCCTGAGACCATGGTTTCAGGTGGGTAGGGTGCCTAGGGTCTGGTTCCCGTCAAGTTTGAAGAACCTGAGGTCGTCGATGGCTAATCACTATCCCAGTCTCAATCCGCAGAAGGCGCTGATTTGGCGCATCGTCCACCGCGACAATCTGCCGTGGGTGCTGGAAAACGGCTTGCATTGTGGTAACTGCGCGGTCAAGGCTCCGGGCTGGGTCAGCATCGGCAACCCGGAGCTGATCGATAAACGCGCCCATCATCCGGTGCCGCTGCCGCCGGGAGGCTGGCTGAACGACTATGTGCCATTCTACTTCACGCCGTTTTCGCCCATGCTGCGCAACATCCACACCGGCTGGGGCGGTATTCAGAAGCGGTCGAACGAAGAAATCCTGATTCTTGTCTCCAGCCTGCACCACATTGCCGGGCTGGGTTTGCCGTTCTTGTTCACCGATTGCCACGCCTATTACCAGTGGGCGGACTTTTATACCGACCTGGCCGATCTCGACAAGATCGACTGGCCCTTGCTGCAGCGGCGTGACTTCAAGCGGGACCCGGAAGACCCGGCAAAATTCGAGCGTTATCAGGCGGAAGCGCTGATCTATCAGCACTTGCCGGTGAGCGGACTGCTTGGCATCGTGTGCTATACGGAAACATTGAAACAAGGCGTTGAACAGGAGATCCAGGCTCGCAACCTGAACCTGCCGGTTTATGCCCGAACAGGGTGGTATTTCTGATGATTACATTCACTCAAGGCAATTTGCTGGAGGTTCGCGCCGAGGCGCTGGTCAACACCGTCAACACGGTTGGAGTGATGGGCAAGGGCATCGCGCTGATGTTCAAGGAGCGCTTTACCGAGAACTTCCGTCTTTATGCTGCGGCCTGCAAGGCCAAGGAAGTGAAGACCGGCAAGATGTTCGTCACATCGGTGCACGAGCTGGACGGCCCGCGTTGGATCATCAACTTTCCCACCAAGCAGCATTGGCGTGCGCCGTCGCGCATGGAGTGGGTAGCGGAGGGGCTGCAGGACCTGCGGCGCTTCCTGATCGAGCTGCAGGTGAAGTCCATCGCCATTCCGCCCCTTGGCGCGGGTAACGGAGGCCTGGAATGGGACGAGGTACGCGAGCAGATCGAGCAGGCACTAGGCGATCTGGACATCGACATTCTGGTGTTCGAGCCTACCAAGCAGTACCAGAACGTGGCCAAGCGCACCGGGGTCGAGAAGCTGACGCCTGCCCGGGCCCTGATTGCCGAACTGGTGCGCCGCTACTGGGTGCTAGGCATGGAATGCAGCCTGCTGGAAATTCAGAAGCTGGCGTGGTTTCTGGAACGTAAAATCGAGAAGCTCGGATTGAAGCCTCTAGACCTTCGCTTTGAAGCGAATAAATATGGGCCCTATGCGGATCGCCTGCGGCACTTGTTGGAAGGCCTGGACGGCAGCTACCTGCACTCCGAAAAGCGCATTAGCGATGCGGATCCGCTGGACGTGATCTGGTTCGACGATGAGCGTAAGGCCTTCGTGCAGGCCTATCTCAAGAGCGAGGCCAAGGCCTACACGCAAGCGCTGGAATCCACTACCGCACTGATTGATGGCTTTGAATCGCCCTTTGGCATGGAGCTGCTGGCCACCGTGGACTGGCTGTTGGTCCGCGAAGGCGTTGCGCCTGATGTGCCAGCCCTGCGTGAAGGGCTACGCCTCTGGCGTGGCGGTCCGGATGCTGCCACGCGTAAGGGGCGCCTCTTCGATGACCGGGCGTTGGGCATTGCTTTGGAGCGCTTGCAGAGGTTTGCCTGATGCCGATCTGATCGCCGCCGGCTGTTGCTACTCGCGCAGGAGCGCGAACTGCTGGCAGCCAGTCGCCTGTTCTTGTGTGAGATGGAAAACTGTATTGTCCAACACGAGGATTTCGCTTTTGAAACCACGCGGGCCGGGTGCAGTTATCTAAGGCGGGTGTTCGAACAGCAGGGCGATGTGTGCAATCTCATTCGCGACCTGCATCACCAACATCTGTTGAACGAGGCCGTGGCGTGACCATTACGTCCGCTCCGCCATCATCCCCGGCGTAAGCAATGCACGATGCCCCGGGCCGTTGCCGGTGCCGGGGCGTGTCTTCAGAGGTTTTTGAACAGCGGGCTGCGGCTTTGCTGGGCGGTGTCGGCGGCGGACAGGAATTTCTCGGTGTGGATGTCCCGTTCGAACAGGCGGCCCTTCATCAGCGTGCGGATGCCGCTCTCGATCATCGGCGGCGGGCCGCACAGATAGGCCTTGTGGCCGCGGAAGTCGCCGTCGAACAGTGCCCACGCCGCGTCATGCACGAAGCCGGTGGCGCCGTCCCAGGCACAGTCCGCGGTGGGCTCGCTGAGGGCCGGCAGGTAGCGGAAGTTGGGATGGCGGGCGGCCAGCGCGACGAAGTCCGCGTGGTAGTACAGCTCGGCGCGGTTGCGGGCGCCGTACACCAACGTGATCGGGCGGGTGTCGCCGTCGCTGTGGAGCAGGTCGAGGATCATCGAGCGCGGGCTGGACAGCCCGGAGCCGCCGGCCATGAAGAGGATCGGCTGGGGATCGGACTTGCGCACGAAGAAGCGCCCGAGGGGCCCGCTGACGGTGACCGGGTCGCCGACCTGCAGGCGCTCGTGGATGTAGCCGGTGGCCTCGCCGCCCGGCACGCGGCGGATGTTCAGCTCGACCAGGCGCCCGTCGGCCGGTGAGCTCGCCAGCGAGAATGCCCGTGGCTGGGCGAGGCCGGGCCAGCCCAGGTTGACGTACTGCCCGGCCTGGAAGTCGAGGCCGTCGCCGTCGAGGGCGATGGTGACGCCCTTGATGGTGGGTGTCAGGTCCTGCAGCGCGGCGACACGGCCGCTGAAGTCGCGCAGCGGGATCGGGCGCTGGTCGGGTTCCTCGTCGATGTCAGCCTCGATGACGACGTCGCCTTCCGGCGTGGCGCAGCAGGCGAGGCAGCGGCCCTCGTCCCGCTCCATGTCCATCAGCGCGAAGGGCGAGGCGTCGCCGTGGCTGACTTCGCCGTCCACCACGCGGACCTTGCAGGTGCCGCACAGGCCGTGGCAGCAGGCGTGGGGCAGGTAGATACCGTGGCGCAGCGCGCCGTCGAGGAGGGTCTGTCCCTCCTCGACGTCGAAGCTGGCGCCGAGCGGTTCGATCGTGACCGTGTAGCTCATGGCGCCACCCGATTCAGGCGCCGCTGCCGGCGATGCCGTGCAGGGCCGGCGTGCGCAGGCGCAGGTAGGCCTTGTGGCCGAGGCCCTGGGTCTTCAGCGTGGCGTTGTACTCCGGCGCGAAGGGGCTGTCGGCGAGCAGCCACTCGACGTGGGCCCAGTCGATCTGCGGCCACTCCGGGTGCAGCGCGAAGGCGCTGGCGGGCAGCAGGTCGTCGATCACTTCGCCGAAGCGCAGCTCGGGGGAGACGAGCAGCGCGATGGGGGCGCAGATCATCGTGTGGTGGTCCCAGCCGACGTAGAGCAGTTGCTGGCCGTGGAAGTTGTCGACCCGGTCGCGGACCAGGGGCGGGACGGACGTTTGTTGAGCGTGGGTGTGCATGTGTGTCTCCATGGGCCGCGCTCGTGGGCGCGGCACCTGTCTGTATGGATGAGAAGGGGAAGGGCGGGCGCCGCCGGGGCGCCCTGGGCGTTCAGGCCGCGGCGGCCGGCGGCGTCTTGTCGAGGCCCTTCCAGCGCAGCCAGTTGGCTTCGTCGGGGGAGCCTTCGTAGTCCAGGTTGTCCTGGCCGGCGACCACGTGGAAATAGCGCAGCGCGTCGGCACCCGGATCGCCGGCGGCCTCGGCGCCGGGCTCGACGCAGTTGCCCTGCAGGATCTGGTGGGCCGGCAGCCAGGCGCTGACGTACTTGTCGGGTTGCCCGGCAAAGATGTCCCGGCAGCCGTCGGAGCAGAAGTGGTAGGTGTCGCCGTCGTGTTCGAGCTGCCGGTGGCTGGTCCGCGTGGGGTCGTCCATCTCCGTGAAGATCAGCGGGGTCTGGCAGGTCTGGCACAGCATCGGCAGGCTGGGGTTGTAGTAGCGCTTGCCCTCGGCCTGCAGCTTCCGGTAGTGCTCGATGCGCGGGCGGTAGTGCTGGTCGAAGGTGTTGGGGTACTTCTCGGCCAGCCAGGCCATGTCCTCGTCCGACGGCAGCCATACGTGGAAGGCGGCGGCACCGGAGAAGTTGTAGAAGGCGTTCCAGGTCTGGTGGGACAGGTGCTCGGCCTCGGCGACGCTCTGCTCCCAGTACTTGGGCATGCGCAGGCCGTAGCGGCTGAGGTCGTTGAACAGGGAGCCGCCGTTCTGCACGAAGTAGATCTCCCAGGCTTCTTTCCAGGACATGACCTTCTTCGGCAGCATGTAGTCGAGCATCATCGACACCAGGCCGAGCACCTTGTAGCCGCGCCAGAACCACTTGTCGAGGTAGCGCTGGATGATGGCTGCGTTGCCCGGGTCCTGCTCCAGCACGAACTTGATGCACTCGAGGCCCAGCGTCATGTGACGGGCTTCGTCGGACTGGGACGAGAAGCCGAAGGTCACCGTCGCCATGTCGCCGTTGTAGGCGGCGCCGGACATGAAGGGCATGAAGACGAGGTTGGTGAGCAGGTATTCGAGGGCGAAGGAGATCGCGATGATCTGCTCGAAGGGGCCGGACGAGATGGCGTCCTCGAAGAAGGACTTGGGCACCGACAGGTACCACAGGCGGTCGTTCATCACCGTGTGGTCGTGCAGGCCGTTGAAGTACTTGTTGTACTGGCTGATGCTGTGGATCTGGGTCTGCACGTGGCGCAGCTCGTCCACCGCCTGCATCTGGCAGGCGATCGCCGCGCCGGGGCCGGGGAACTGGCGGCCGAGCATGGCGAACAGGCGGTGGGCGTTGTACTCGGCCGGGGTGATGCCGGTGAAGAACAGCTTCAGCGTGTTCACGTAGCGGGCGTCGGAGATGTTGAGGTGCCCGTTGTTCTGCTGGAAGGCGTCGAGCACCGCGTAGAGCTTGCGTTCCTTCTCGGCCTGGTATTTCCAGTAGGCGTCCATGGTCAGGCGGAAGGGGTCTTCCCACTTGTCCCAGTCGTGGATCTTGATGCCTTCCAGGCCGAGCTGGTCGAAGGCCTTGTCCATCGGCTCGTAGCTGGTGTCCCAGCCCAGGCCGCGGGTCATCAGCGCGTATTTTTCCTTGAGGCTCAGCTTCTTGCCGGCCGGACGGCGGGTGTCTTGGGTGTTCATGGTTGGGGGCTCCTCGTCAGCGGTTCCAGTGCAGGATCATTTCGTCCTCGCTCTCGTCCACGTTGCCGGACAGGGAGATGAGGTTGAGGTTGATGGACTGGAGGTCCCAGTCGGTGCCGAGGATCTCCTCGACGGTGCTGCGCCTGAGCACCAGGCGCCGGGGGGCGTCGATCTTGACCATCGCCGGCAGGCGGTGCACCACCGCGTCGGGGTTGTCGCGCTGCAGGGCTTCGATGATCGGGCGGGTGTCGTCATTGGTCTGCAGGGCCATGAAGACGGTGCTTTGAATGGAGCTCATCAGGTGTTCCTTCTTCAGGCGGCGTCGAAGCCGAGCTTGGCGATGCGCTGGTCCAGCGCGCGTGCGGCGCTTTCCAGGCGAGCGGGGCCGTCCAGGTGGGCGGCGCAGTGGGCCAGCGGGGCGAGGGCGTCGAGGGCCAGGCCCTTCCATTCGGCGGCCCAGGCGGACAGCCGGGCGCGGTTGGCGGGCGATTCGGCGGCGGCGATCTTCAGGCAGGCATCGACCCACTTCTGGTTGTCGGCGGACCAGTCCTTGATGAACTCGGTGAGCATCGCCAGGTAGGCGCCGCCGGCGTCGCCCACGCCGCTGTGGAAGGGGGCGTACAGCAGTGGATGGACGAGGCTGTCCAGCACCAGGTTCTGGGCGACGAAGAGCTCGAACCAGTCCTTTTGCACCAGGCAGCGCTCGGCCAGCCGGCGCAGCGGCTGCCAGGCTGGGTCGCCCAGCCAGCGGGCCTTGGCGTCGGTGAGCGACTGGCCGGAGTTGCCGTCCAGCAGCAGGCCGATCCGCGACAGGTACTGGGCGATGCCGAGGCGGTCGGTGGTGGCGTACATGGCGCCCTGGGCCATGGAACTGCCGAAGCAGTAGGCGGTGACGAAGCAGTTGTTGAGGTTGGCGGCCCATTCCAGGTGGCGCAGGGGCAGCAGCAGGGTCTCGATGTCCCGCACCTGTTCGGCGCGCAGCGTGGCCATCAGGCCGTGCTTGTCCACGAACTCGAAGCTCTTCTCGGCGGCTTCCTGCATGCGGGCCCGGTTGAGCACGTAGGTGGCGTAGTAGTACTGGCGCGGGTCGCGGAAGTCGTCCCAGTCGCGCATCTCGATGGCGGTGCGACGGCGGTCGTAGATGTCCCGCTGCGGGTCCCACACCGGGCGGTAGTGGAAGTTGTCGCGGGGCTGCAGGTCGAAGCTGGCTTCCTGGTAGCGGCTGGCCGGCTTATCGGCGCCGAAGCGGCGCGACGTGCGGGCGAAGGTCTGGCGTATCGGGTCGATGCTGGCGACCCGGATCTCGACGCTCATGGTTCAAGTCTCCTGATTGTTGTTGTGCAAGGATTCGGGTGCGCCGTCCGGCGTCCCGTAGAGGTAGGACTGCTGCCGCCGGAAGGCCCGGGCGGCGGCGTCCTCGTTCATGCGCTCCGTGCCCGGCAGGCCGGCGAAGGCCTCGAATGCCGCGCGGGGGAGGATGAGTTCGACGCTGAGTTCGGCGTCGCCGATGGCGAAGTCGAATTCGACGAAGCCGTCGTCACGCATCTGGCGGACGCGGACGAAGCGGCGGGCGGGGTTGAAGCTGCCCGCGGGGGGAAAGGTGCTGTCTTGCATGGTGTCTCCTGTCAGGCACTCTGTCGGTGCCGTGTGGAGCTCCATTGCAACGCCTGTGCCACCCTCTCCAGAACGACTGAAAACAGGCTGGCGGCGATCTCAAGTGATTGATTCTTATGAGTCCGTGTGCCGAGCGCGATGGCCCGCGGAAAACCCTCGCCAGGACGGCGCGGGCCGTGGTTTTCTCAACTGCGCAAATCGGGTGGGGGCGTGCGCCGAGCTGGTTTTCAGGAAATGCGCAAGCGACTCCCGGCAGTACGACGACGCGGCGGGGAAGGACCGAGGCGGTCCGGATGCGTCTTCGGGCACCTCTACGGCCTGCAGGGATTTACAATGCCGGCCGATCCCATTCATTCCTGAAACGGACAACGTCCGCGGCGGCGTTCAGCCGGCGTTTTCCGTTTCCATCCGGCTTCCAGTGCCGTTTTTTCCAAGGTCACCCATGTATCCAGTCCAAGATGTCGATGCGCTCCTGCTCTTGTCCATGCTGCTTGCCACCAAGCGGAGGCCGGCCGACATGGTCGAGATCGTCGCGGCGGCGGATCTGCTCGACGGCGGCGTCGGTTCCGAGGCGCGCTGGGCCGAGGCCTTCCGCCGTTTCGCGACCCACGACCTGATCGTCGAGGTGGATGGCCGTTACACGCTGACGGAAGCCGGTGTGCAGCTCGTGCATCGCCTGCCGAAGAAGGCGGATACCGCCGAGCGGATCTTCCTGCTGCGCGAAAAGCTCTCCGAATACGAGCCGGCGGAGAAGACCCCGTCCATCGTCATGCAGGAGGAGCAGGTGGCCGAGGCGGTGCGTGCCCACCAGGCCTCCAAGTCCGTCGGCGGCAAGAACCTGCTGATGCCGAAGGCCAAGCCCGTCGAAGAGGACGTGCAACCCCGCCGCCGGCCGGGCGGCTGGCGCCGGGGCTGACCCGGTGCAGCTGGCCAACGGGCGCTGGCGCGGGCTGGCCTTCGTCGATATCGAGACCAATGGAGGCGCGGCCACCGACGAGGGAATCACCGAGGTCGGGATCGTCGAGGTGGACGAGGACGGCGTGCGGGAGTGGTCGCAGCTGATCCGGCCGTCCAGCCGCATTCCGGAGTTCATCACCCGCCTGACCGGCATCAGCAACGAGATGGTGGCGGATGCGCCGCGCTTTGCCGAAGTGGCGGCGGACATCCATGCGCGCCTCGACGGGCGCTTGTTCATCGCCCACAACGCGCGTTTCGATCACGGCTATTTGCGCAACGCCTTCGAGCGGGCCGGCCTGGCTCTGAAGCCGCCGGTGCTGTGTACCGTCAAGCTGTCGCGGGCCCTGTATCCGGAGCACAAGCGCCACGGCCTCGACAGCCTGATCGAGCGGCACGGCCTGCGGGTCGGCGAGCGCCACCGGGCGCTGGCCGATGCCCAGCTGATCTGGCAGTTCTGGCAGCACATCCACGGGCATTTCGACGCAGGGCGGATCGATGCCGAGATCGCGCGGCTGACCGGCCGGCCGTCGCTGCCGCCGCAGCTGGACGAATCCGTCCTCGACGAGCTGCCCGAGCGGCCCGGCGTGTATCTCTTTTTCGGCGAGAACGACCTGCCGCTGTACGTGGGCAAGAGCAAGGACATCCGCACGCGGGTGCTGTCCCACTTCAGCGCCGACCACCGCAATGCCAAGGAGATGGTCCTGTCCCAGCAGTTGCGGCGCGTCGAGTGGATAGAGACGGCCGGCGAGATCGAGGCGCTGCTGCTGGAGGCCGCGCTGGTGAAGAGCCGCCAGCCGATCCATAACCGCCGCCTGCGCCGCCAGTCCGACGTGTGTGCGTGGCGGCTGGTGGAGGACGGCGAGGGCGGCCGACGCCCCGAACTGGTGTACGCGCGCGACCTGACGGAGAACTGGGGCGATGACCTGTTCGGCTTCTTCGGCAGCCGGGCGACGGCGTTGCGCACGCTGCGTGGTCTGGCTGAAGAACACAACCTGTGCCAGGTCTGCCTCGGGCTCGAGAAGCAGCCGCCCGGCCAGCCCTGTTTCGGCTACCAGCTGAAGCGCTGCCGCGGCGTCTGCGTCGGGGGCGAAAGCCGTGGGATGCACACCGCCCGCCTGCTGATGGCCTTGCAGAAACTGAAGGTCGAGGCCTGGCCGCATGCCGGCCCGGTGGGCATCCGCGAGGGTACGGCGGTGCACGTGGTGGACAACTGGTGCTACCTGGGCACGGCGAAGGACGACGCGGAGGTTTTCTCGCTGTTGGAAAGCGCCCGGCCCGCCTTCGACGGCGACGTCTTCAAGATCCTGCAGAAGGCGCTCAAGCGCGCCCGCATCGTGCCGCTGCCGGTCAGTGCGCGATGACGCTGACCGTGTGGGTTGCGATGGGCTGGCTTTCCCATTCGCGCTTGAGCAGGAAGTCGATGCGGTAGTGGCCGGCCCGTGTGGCCCGCAGCGTGAAATGCTGGTGGCCCTGTGTGCCGGGCGGGGCGCCAGCGGCAGCGCCGAAGCTGCTGTCCGTCAGCTCGATGCCATCGGGCAGGGCTTGGGGGGTCCATAGGTAGCCGGAGCTCGGCGTCGCCTCCAGGTCGATCCCGAATGGCGTACCGACGGTGGTGTGGATCTGTGTGCTCATGGTTTCGCGTCTGTGGGGCGGGCCGGGGCACAGCCCCGGCCCTGTTCATTCTAGACGTACCACTTGTGCCACATGGCCGAATCCGTGCCCTCGACGAAGCAGTCCAGCCGCCCCGCGGCCCAGGAGCTGACGCCGACCGCGGAGCTCAGCGTGCCGCCGAGGTCTTCCTCGCCGCTCCACGTGGCGCCGTCCCACCAGCGATGCCACATGTGGGAGTTCTGGCCGGGGTAGAACACGTCGATACGGTTGGGGCCCCAGGATTCCGCGGCCGGCGAGTCGGACAGCACGCCCTTGAGGTCTTCCCAGGCACTCCACTTACTGCCGTCCCACCACTTGTGCCACAGGTGCATGTCGTAGCCGCGCACGAAGGTGTCGAGGCGGTTGGCGCTCCATGACGATACCGCCGGGGCGGAGCTGAGGCCGCCGCCGAGGCTTTCCCAGCCGTGCCAGCCGGCGCCGTCCCACCACAAGTGCCACATGGCCTGGTCCATGCCGCGGGCGAACACGTCGATGCGGTTGGGGCCCCAGGAGACGGCGGCCGGTTCCGACGACAGCACGCCGCCGAGGTCTTCCCAGCCGCTCCAGCCGCCCTGGTACCAGCGGTGCCACAGGTGATGGTTGAGGCCTACCGCGAAGATGTCGAGGCGCCCACTGGCCCAGGAGCAGATGGCCGGCGCGCCGTGGATCACGCCACCGAGGTTTTCCCAGCCGAACCAGGCCTTGCCGTCCCACCAGCGGTGCCAGACGGCGGAGTCGAGCCCGCGGGCGACCACGTCGATACGGTTGTTGGCCCACGAGACGGCACTGGGGCGCGAGGTGATCTGGCCGCCGAGGTTCTCCCAGCCGTGCCAGCCATGGACCACCGGTAGCACCACGCCGCGGGCGGTCCAGAACGGGAACTCGGTGTCGATGCCGGCTTCACCGTAGGCGATCTTGAAGAAGCCGGCGTTGCCCCAGCCGGCCCCCCAGGAGTTCTTGCAGATCCAGCATTGCTCGGCTTCCGAGTAGCCGATGACCTGCACGCAATGCAGGCCCACGTCCGCACCGGTGACGTGGTGATAGACGCCGTTGCCGTAGGAGAAGAAGTCGTTGAAGACGTGGAAGACGGCGCAACAGGGGCCGACATTGCTCAGGTAGTTCTTGCGGTCGACGATGTTGGCCAGGGTGCCCGGTGTGGTGATCTTGACGGCCCGCGCATCCCGGTTGGGGCCAACGATGCATTTCGGCGTCGGGGCCGGCGGGGCGAAGGCGCTCGCGTAGGGGAAGCAGGCCTCGTCGGGAATGCCGCGCAGACGGACCTGGTCTATGGCCTGGTCGGGCCACCAGCCGCCGCAGCTGGCGCCGTGGCTGGAACAGAAGTGCAGATCGGCTTCGGACAGGTCGAGCAGCTGGCCGGCTTCGATGGAGGCCATTGATTCGACGGTGGCTGCGGTGCCGAAGGACACGCAAGAGCCGCAGTTGCCCTGGTCCTTGACGGGCGTGACGTGGTTGCCGTTGCGGTTACGCCAGTCGACGGCCGGCGCGAAGTTGGCCTGCGGAGCCGCCGCTGCCCTTGGGACAGCCATGGCCGCAGCCAGCGCGGCAGGGTCGAGGGTGACGCCCAGCAGGGCCTGCTTGGCGGCGTCGCTCAGGTTGGCTTGGAGGTTCTGGCGTGGCTGCCATCGGGCCCTGGCCTGGGTGAGACTGCCGGCGATGCTGCGTATGTCGAGTACGGGCATGGTGTGTCTCCTTCCGCGTGGTTTCGCGAACGGCTCACCTCGGAGGGCGAAGGCTGCCGGCCGGCGGGTGAGCCACGGCGCCGGTCTCGCCACGGGGGCTGGCAGAGCGCATGCCCCTCTTGGAGTTCACGGGCCGGCAGAGGAGGCCGGCAAGATCGGGATGAAGCAGTCCCGCCGACGACCTGTGTCCGGGGTGTCGGGTGAAATGTATTGAATTGGCGGAGACGCATCCGGAACAGGATGCGCGAGGCCATGCGGACTGCCCTGCAGGAGGGCAGTGGGGCACGCCCCTGGTCGAAGTCTGGAGAGCCGGGGCGGGGGCTGTCCTCTAGCCCCGCGGCAGCGTGCGCGTTGGACTGCGCCCCGGTTTATTCACGCTTCAAGATAGTCGACGCGGGGCACTTGCAAGCGACATTTGATACCCGTCTTGGGCAGACCCCGGCGGGCTGCGTCAGCGTGGCCGGAGGCTGGCCGGAATGGGCTTCGGCGCGAGTTTCTCGGCGGCGACTTCGAGGGCGTACAGGGTGCCGCCGGTGGCGAGCCAGGCATTGACCCAGTCGGGCTTGGGGCCGGCACCAGACCAGGTGAGGGCGCGGTTGGAGGGGTGCATGAAGCGTACCGGCGGGGTTTCGGTGACGGGCTGAGGAGCCTCTTCGGCCAGCGGAATTTCCACCTGCACGGCTTCTTTCACCTTTTCCGCTTCAGCCGCCCGGGCTTTTTCGGCCGCGGCGGCTTCGCGACGGGCCTTCTCGGCTGCCTGCTTGCGCTCCTTGGCGGCGGCTTGTGCACGGGCCTTTTCGGCGGCCGCTTCTGCTGCTGCTGCGGCTACACGGGCGGCCTCTTCTTCGGCAGCGCGCAAGGCGCGTTCAGCCTCTTCGGCCTGGCGTCGGGCGGCTTCCTGTTCTTCGTGTTCCCGCTTGAGGATTTCTGCTTTGATCTGCTCCGCGAGTTCTTCGAGCTCGGGCAGCGAATACGACTTGAGTTCTGTCATGGAGGACGACGCGGGTTCAGCGGGAGCGGATCGGGTGCGGGTGGTCATGATTCGGCAAAAACGGGGCAGGCCACGGTGATCCTGCCAAGTTCGGCATTATGAAACATTTATCCGATCCATTAACGCGGATTTGCGCCCGTGGATGCCCTGTTTTCAGTCCAGCGTCTTGCGGAAAGTCTTCAGGCCGATGGTCAGCACCCCGGCCATGAATGCGAGGATAGGCCAGATCTGCGCCCACAGCATGTCGATGCCGTTGCCTTTGAGCAGAATGCCACGCACGAGGACCAGGAAATGGGTCAGTGGCAGCACGTTGCCAACGGCCTGGGCCCATTCCGGCATGCCGCGGAAAGGGAACATGAAGCCGGACAGCAGCATCGACGGCAGGAAGAAGAAGAAGGTCATCTGCATGGCCTGCAGCTGGTTGCGGGCGATCGAGCTGAACGTGATGCCGAGGGTCAGGTTGGCGCAGATGAAGATCAGCACCACGGCGTAGAGCAGCAGCAGGTTGCCGTGCATCGGCACATCGAAGATCCAGCGTGCGGCGAGCAGGATCAGCGTGACCTGGATCAGGCCGATCAGGATGTAGGGCACGATCTTGCCGGTCATTACTTCCAGCGGCGTGGCCGGCGTGGCGAGCAGGTTCTCGAAGGTGCCGCGCTCCCGTTCGCGGGTCATTGCGAGGCCGGTCATCAGCACCATGGTCATCGTCAGGATCACGCCCATCAGGCCGGGCACGATGTTGTAGGCGGTGACGCCTTCCGGGTTGTAGCGGCGGTGGATGCGCAGGTCCACGAGCGGCTGGGCCGGTGGCCGCAGGCCGGGCAGATCGGGGGCGAAGACTTCGGCACCGAGCTTGTTGAGCACCGAGATGGCGCCGCCGGTGGCCATCGGGTCGGTGGCGTCGGCCTCGACGAGCAGCGTGGGCGGCTTGCCGCGCATCAGGTCGCGGTTGAAACCGGGCGGGAAGGTCACGACGAATTGCACTTCGCTGCGCTCCAGCAGGGCCGTGGCCTGGCGCTCATCCACGCTGCCGACGATGGTGAAGTAGTCGCTGTTGCGCATGGCGGCCACCCAGGCGCGGGAGAAGGGGCCGGGATCCGCCATCACCACCGCGGTGGGCAGGTGCTTGGGGTCGGAATTGATTGCGAAGCCGAACAGCATCAACTGGATGATGGGGATGCCGACGATCATGCCGAAGGTCAGGCGGTCGCGGCGGAGCTGGATGAATTCCTTGATCAGGATGCCGAGCCAGCGGGCGAAGGAAAAGCGGGTCATGGCTTTAATGCCCGAGAGGGTCGGCGGTGTGCTGCATCAGGTGGATGAAGGCGTCCTCGAGAGACGGGGCGACCGGCGCAATGCTCAGGCCGGTTTCTGCCTGAATGGTCTGCAGGCTGGCAGCCAACTGAGCGGCGTCCGTTCCGCTGACGTGCAGGGCCGTGCCGAAGCTGGCCACCAGGTCGATGCCGGGTAGTTGCCGCAGGCGCTCGGCGAGCCCGTGGATGCCGTCGCCGGCGATCTCCCAGGTGTTGAGCCGGCAGTTGGCGACGACCTCGTCGGCGGTGCCCGAGGCCAGCAGGTTGCCGTAGGCGATGTAGGCCAGGCGGTGGCAGCGTTCGGCCTCGTCCATGTAGTGGGTGGACACCAGGATGGTGATGCCGGCGGCGGACAGGCGGTGGATCTCCTCCCAGAAGTCGCGGCGGGCCTTCGGGTCGACGCCGGCGGTGGGTTCGTCGAGGAGCAGCAGGCGCGGCCGGTGGAGCAGGCAGCTGGCCAGGGCCAGGCGCTGCTTCCAGCCGCCCGAGAGGGTGCCGGCCAGCTGCTTGCGCCGTCCGCCGAGGCCCAGTTCGTCGATGGCCCGGTCCACCGCCTCGCGCCGGTCGGCCATGCCGAACATGCGGGCGACGAAGTCCAGGTTCTCGACGATGCTGAGGTCGTCCCACAGGGAGAACTTCTGGGTCATGTAGCCGACCTGGCGCTTGATGGCGGCGCTGTCCTTCAGCACGTCCAGGCCCAGGCAGGTGCCGCTGCCGCTGTCCGGCGTCAGCAGGCCGCACAGCATGCGGATCGAGGTGGTCTTGCCGCTGCCGTTGGGGCCGAGGAAGCCGTAGATCTCGCCCTTGCGGACCTGCAGGGCGAGGTCGCGCACCACGTGCTTGTCGCCGAAATGCTTGTTGAGCCCGGCGACGTCGATGACTAGTTCGTCCATGTCAGTGCCCGGCCAGGCTGACATCCACCGGCAGCCCGGGCCGCAGGCTGGCGGCCTGTTCGGCGGCGGGGGCGGCCTCGACGCGGAACACCAGCTTCTCGCGGCTGCCACGGCTATAGATGACCGGCGGCGTGTATTCGGCCTGCGGCGCGATGAAGTCGATGGTGGCGCGGATCGGCGCCGGGCAGGCGTCGCAGCGCGCTTCGACGGCCTGGCCGGGTTTCAGCGTGGCGAGCGCGGTTTCCGGCACGAAGAAGCGCAGCCGGCGCCGGGTGTCCGGCAGCAGGCTGGCCACCGGCGCGCCGGCCGGCACCCATTCGCCGGGGCGGTAGTAGGTTTCGGTGATTTCGCCGACGGCCGGCGCGGTGACCGTCTTGCGTTCGACAGCCCAGCGCCGCTGGGCCGCCTGGGCGGTGGCAGCCTGCAGATCGGCCTCGGCGCCGCGCAGTTCGGCCTGGCGCCCAAGGGCCAGGCGGTAGGTTTCCAGCTGCTGGCGGGCGGCCTCGACGGCGGCGACGCTGCGGTCGCGGTTGGCGCGGGCTTCGTCCACGCGGGCCTGGGCGACGAAGCGCTGGCGGAACAGGGCGTCCTGCTGGGCGAGCTGGGTGTCGGCGAGGCGGCGGGCGGCGACGGCGGAAGCGAGCTGGGCTTCGAGAGCGGCGATCTCCGGGGCCCGGCGCGGTGCCTTGAGGTTCTCCAGTTTTTCTTTCGCGGAGCCGCTGCGGGCCTCAGCCTCGGCGAGGGCCTGGCTGTCGGGATCGGTGGCGACGGCGAACAGTTGCTGCCCGGCCGTCACTCGGCTGCCTCGCGGACTGTCGAGGGATTTCAGGTAGCCGGCCTGTGGTGCGGCGAGGTACAGGTATTCGCCCTCCACGTAGCCCTGGAAACCGGTGTCGGGGGCCTTGCCGCAGGCGGACAGGAGGATCACGAGGAGCAGGGGGCTGCGGGTGCGTTTCATCGGATGTCTCCTTGGTCGTCCGGCGGAGAGGGCAGGAGGGCCAGCAGTTGGGCGAGGCCGATGTCGATCTCTCGTTCCGACTCGGCGCTCTGCCGGCCCAGGTTCATCATTGCCAGCCCGATTACCGCGGCATGGAAGACCAGCACCTGGGGGGCATCCAGCTGATAGCCCAGGCGGATCAGGATCTGGCCGAGGGCGCTGCGCATGTAGGCGACGAGACGGGCGAACTCGGGACGGATGTCCGGATCCCGGTCGCCCGAGGCCAGCAGGCCGAGCATCATGCGGACTCGCGGCAGGAAGCGCATTGCGGTGGCCAGGGCTTGCTTCGGATCAGTGCCCGGCGCATTGCCGAGTTGGCCGAGTTCCTGCTCGACGGAGTGCTGGGCGATCGCCAGCATCAGCCGATCACGGGTTGGGAAGTAGTAGGTCAGGTGGCTCTGGCTGACACCGGCCGCTTTGGCGATGCGCGGCTGGGTCAGCGCGAAGAGTCCGTCATCGCGCAGCAAGGCTGTGCCTGCGTCGAGAATGAGCCGGCGGACGCCGGCTGGCGGTGAATGGGAGGCCTGCATTTGGTAAGGTTACCAAGTTCCTGGTAATACTACCAAGTTCCGACGCAAAGCCAGCTGTTGGGACGGAACTTCGTGGCGTGCTCCAGAAAGAGGAAAGGGCAGGTAGGCCTGCCCTTTCAAGACGAAAACCGGTGGTGTCAGCCTCAGCGTGCCAGCCGGGCCCGCCAGGTCACGCCGGATATCGCTAGCAGGCCAAGGGCGGCGAGGGGCAGGCTGCTGGGCTCGGGTACGCGACCATTGCCGCAGCTGTTGGTCAGGCTACATCCTGGCTTGATGATGTCGGCCGTCACGAAGATGCCGTCCTCGGGCTGGCTCGGCAACTGGCCGATGAGCGACGTGATGAACTGGCTGCCGTCCCAATGGACCGCCGACAGCAGGTGCGTTGTTTCACCGGTGACGACCAGGTCGCCCAGGTAGGCACTGAAATCGCTGGCCTTGGCCTTGACCACGTTGTCGGGGTAGTTGGCGGAATAGAAACCCTCGACGGGATTGCCACTGACGCCCAGGTTGATGGGAACGAAGTTCAGCATTTCAGCCGAAGCCACGGCACCGATCACGGTGATGCCGCCGATCGGCGAAATGGCCCGCAGGGTACCCGAGCCTTCCGAGCCGACGACCAGCG
The DNA here is from genome assembly GCA_018241665.1 of Pseudomonadota bacterium. GTDB lineage: Bacteria > Pseudomonadota > Gammaproteobacteria > Burkholderiales > Rhodocyclaceae > Zoogloea. The sequence goes on along the minus strand of JAFEDK010000026.1, from coordinate 226,518 downwards.
TGCCTGCCGGGATGGGGCCGAATGCCTTCGGGGCAAAGCTCAAGCCTTCCGTGTCCTCACCGACGTTGGTGAGGAGGGTTGGCGTACCGCTGCTATCGACGACATAAACCGCGCCGCTGGTCGTCGTGACGATCATGTTGAAGTTGTAGCTGCCGTAGGGGTCGAAGGCGATGCCGCGCACCGCGCCACTCAATGGCGAGGTGGTGAAGGTCCCCTGGGTCAGCCCGTCCTTGCTGACCCGGTACACATCGTTGCCCTGGCTGACGAAGATATCCCTTGAGGCGAAGCCGCCGAGGCCGAGGGAACTGGAGACGTACAGTTCGCCGCTCGCTGTTGGAATGGGGGCACCGAACTTCTTCACGTTGCCGCCGGACAGGTCGGTTTGATACAGCTGGTTGTTGTTGGCCCCGAAATAGACCGAGCCGACGAACTTGTCGCCCGCATAGGCAAAGCCAATGGCGGCGGTGTTGGACAGAGTCGAATTGAGGTCGCTGCCACTCACGAAGGTGCTGAACGAGACTGTTGCGAATGCCGGTGCCGAGAGAAACGCGAAGCTGCCGCACAGGGCGGTGAGAAGACGGGATTGTCTGATCATGGCGTGTCCTCCTTAGGGATGCGGTCCGGGAGGTAGATCGCAAGGGGGACAAGCAACGGACGCGCCAACGTTTAATAAGCAAATAAAATCAATCGATAAGGATTTTTGCTTGTCGTGCAGGAGGGGCGAATGTAAGGAACTCCGACAAGCCATCGATAGTGTCGGCGCACAGAAAAGAAAAATGCCCGGTCTGGATGACCGGGCATTCTCGGGCTGCGGTGACGGCGGGATTTACTCCGGACGCATCTGCGGGAACAGGATCACGTCACGGATCGCCGGGCTGTCGGTCAGCAGCATGATCAGGCGGTCGATGCCGATGCCGCAGCCGCCGGTCGGGGGCAGGCCGTACTCCAGCGCGCGGATGTAGTCGGCGTCGTAGTACATGGCTTCCTCGTCGCCGGCGTCCTTGGCCTGGGCCTGGGCCTGGAAGCGGGCGGCCTGGTCTTCGGGGTCGTTGAGCTCGGAGAAGCCGTTGGCGATCTCGCGGCCGACGATGAACAGCTCGAAGCGCTCGGTGATTTCCGGGTTGCTGTCGGAGGCGCGGGCCAGCGGGCTGACTTCGACCGGGTAGTCGATGATGAAGGTCGGCTCCCAGGTCTCGGCTTCGGCGCAGGCTTCGAAGAGTTGCAGCTGCAGGCTGCCGAGGCCGCCCGGCTTCACCTTCTCGCCGAACTCCTTGATCTTCTGCTTGAGCCACTCGGCGTCGCCCAGCTGGGCGTCGGTGAAGCCGGGGTGGTGCTTGCGGATCGCGTCGACGATGGTCAGGCGGTGGAAGGGCTTGGACAGGTCCAGCTGGCGGCCCTGGTAGGTGAACACCTCGGTACCCAGCGCCTCGCGGGCGGCGTGGCGCAGCAGGCCTTCGGTGAAGTCCATGAGGCTGCGGTAGTCCGCGTAGGCCTCGTAGAACTCCATCATCGTGAATTCGGGGTTGTGGCGGGGCGACAGGCCTTCGTTGCGGAAGTTGCGATTGACCTCGAAGACCTTCTCGAAACCGCCGACCACCAGACGCTTGAGGTAGAGCTCCGGCGCGATGCGCAGGAACTGCTGCATGTCGAGGGCGTTGTGGTGGGTGATGAAGGGCTTGGCCGCTGCGCCGCCAGGGATGGGGTGCATCATCGGCGTTTCGACTTCGAGGAAGCCGTGGCCGGTCATGTAGTTGCGGATCGACTGGATCAGGCGGCTGCGCGCGACGAAGGTGTGGCGGGACTCCTCGCTCATGATGAGGTCCACGTAGCGCTGGCGGTACTTGGTCTCGACGTCGGCCAGGCCGTGGAACTTGTCGGGCAGCGGGCGCAGGCTCTTGGTCAGCAGGCGCAGCTCGGACGACTTGATGGACAGCTCGTTGGTCTTGGTGCGGAACAGCACGCCGACGGTGCCGACGATGTCGCCAATGTCCCAGTGCTTGAACTGGGCGTACACCTCTTCGCCGACGCCGTCGCGGGTGACGTAGAGCTGGATGCGCCCGGACAGGTCCTGGATGGTGATGAAGCTGGCCTTGCCCATCACGCGCTTGAGCATGATGCGGCCGGCGACCTTGACCTCGACCGGCACGGCTTCGAGTTCTTCGGCGGATTTCTCGCCATAGACCTCGTCGAGCTTGCCGGCGGTGTTTTCCCGGGAGAAGTCGTTCGGATACGCCTTGCCGGTGGCGCGCCATTCGGCGAGTTTCTGCCGGCGCTCGGCGATCAGGTGGTTTTCATCCTGGGCGGGCGAGGTGGTCTGGTCGGACATGATGGGCTCTTCAATCAACGAAATGGGCGCGGCGTGATGCGCAAAGTGCCGCAAAGCCCTGAATTTTGACATATTCCGGCCCGCCCGTCGCGGCTGGGCGCATAACGGGCGCCCGCTTACAGGAAGATCTCGTCGATGTCGGACTGGATCTGGGCCTGGCCGGCCGGGGTGGTGATGCGCAGTTTGCCGCTCATGATCAGCTCGTCGAAGCCATTGACCTGGTTGCGGCCGTGCTCCTTGGAGTAGTACAGGGCTTCGTCGGCGCGGCCCAGCAGCTCGGCCGGCGACAGGCGCGGATCGATGCGGGCGAAGCCCACCGAACAGGCAACTTGCCCGACCCGCGGGAACTCGTGTTGCGCGACGGCCCCACGGAAGCGGTCGAAGATGCCCTTCACATTGTCTTCGGCGACGTTGCGCAGCATGACCACGAACTCCTCGCCGCCGAAGCGGAACAGCTTGTCGTGGTTGCGGAAGCTCATGCGCATCAGCTCGGCGACGCGCAGCAGCACCTCGTCGCCGAACAGGTGGCCGTAGTTGTCGTTGATGCTCTTGAAGTGGTCGATATCGACGACGCCAAGCCAGCACGGCTGGCTGACGGCAAGGCTGTATTCGCGACGTTCGGCGGAATCCAGGCGAGCCTGTTCGGCCTGCTCGGCGGCCGCGATCAGGCGTTCGAAGTCGTCGTCGAAGGTACGCCGGTTGAGCAGCCGGGTGAGGGTGTCGAGGTTGGCGTACTCCCAGCCGTGGTGCTGGTTGTCGAAACAGCGCAGGAACAGGCTGAGGGCGCTGCAGTCGGCCTCGCTCGGTTCCTCGGGGCTGTGGATCTCGAGTACCCAGCGCGCCTGGCCGAGTTCTCCGACGGCGAAAGCCAGGCGCCAGGTGTCGCCCTCGCGGGTCGCTGCGTGGCCGTAGCCGGCATGCAGGCAGCGGGACAGCAAGGGGTCCACCGGTAGCCAGGAGTGGCCGTCGCAGACGTCATCCCAATTGGTTACCTGGCCATCGGCAACACAGTAGCCGAGTAGCCCTACCGTGAGATCGGGGGGCGTGAAGCGGACGGCAAAGAGCAGGCCATAGCTGCCGTCGAGAAAGCGCATCACCGTTTCGGTGGCGTGACGGTAGATCTCGCGCAGGTCTCGGAGGCGCGATAGGGCTTCCGCACCGGCAAGCAGCGCAAGAGTGCGGGAGGGGTCGGGCGGGGCCGCCGGGGGCTGGCGCATGGGGATGAATGAATTGTGTCCGGGGCGTGAGGCGCGATTATGGTCCGTACGGCTGAATTCTGAAACCCAAATTGGGTGTCTTGCGTGCTTCGTCAGGGGAAGGCACTGGGTTCAGTGCCTTCCCCTTGTCTTTCTAGCATGGTTTTGTCATGGCCGGGCGGCGTTTGGTTCCGCCGTCCCGATTCAGACGCTGCGCTGGATCAGGCCGATCGGCGGGGCCCAGTCGTCGCCGGGTTTCTTCTTGCGGGTGACCAGGGTGAGCTGGGCCGGTGCGAAGACGTTGGCGTTGTGGGTGACCGGCGTGGTGATCAGGTACTGGGCGCGGGTGGCGCGCAGGAAGGTGCCGACGCGGTCGATGTTGGCGATGTCCAGGTGGGCGAAGGGCTCGTCGATGAACACGAAGCCGCCGGGGCGGGCCTCGTCCATCAGCAGGGCGATCAGCAGGATCAGCGACTTCATGACCTGCTGGCCGCCGGAGGCTTCGCCGTCGTTGAGGCCGACGGCGCCCTTGCGGTCGAAGTCGAAACGCACTTCGAGGCCGGCGGAGGCCAGCGCCCGGTCTTCGTTCTCGAGCATCGGCACCGGGCAGTCCACGTCCACGTTGGCGAGGTCGCCGAGGGCGCGCAGATTCTTGCCGTACTGGCGGATGGTGATGCGCAGCTTGGCGATGTAGGCGGCGCGGGCATCCGAGGTGAGGCGGCGGGTCGTCGCGAAATAGGCTTCCCGCTCGGCGTAGTCCCGTTCGCGCTGCTGCAGGTCGGCCTTCAGGCGGCCGGCCAGGGTCAGAACCGTGTCGTCGGTGATCCAGTCGCCTTCGTTGAGGCGCTGGCGCAGGCGCTCCAGATCCGCGCGGGCGCCGCGGGCGTCGCCGTACTTGTCGACGAGCAGGGCGTTCTGCCGCGCTTCGCGCCAATCGGCCGGCATGCCGCGGCGCAGCTGGCGCAGGCGCTGGATGCGGCGGGCCTGTTCGCGGCGGCGCGGGGCTTCGTTCTCGGCGAGTTCCTGGGCCTTGCGGGCGAGCGCGGAGATCTCGCGCTTGCGGCGGTCGAGTTCGATGTCGATGCCGCGCAGGCGCTGGTCGATCTTGTCCACGTCACCCTTGGACTCGCTGCGGTCGGCGATGGCGGCGGTGAGGCGGGCCTTGGCGTCGGGCAGCGCGGCTTCGGCCTGCTCGAAGGCTTCGGCGCGGGCGGCCAGCAGCTGGGCGGCCTCGATACCATGCAGGCGGGCGCGCAGGGCGTCGGCTTCTTCCTTGGCGGCATCCAGCTCGGGGCGCAGCTCGCGCAGGCGGGCGTCGAGGCTGTGCATGTCGGCGTCGAGCTGCTTGAGGCGCGCGCTGCGGGCCAGCTCGCCGAAATGGAACTCGGTCGGCTTGCCCAGGTGGCGCGCGCCGCGGCGTTCCCGGTGGTAGCCGTCGCGGGTGATCCACTCGGTTTCCTTGGGCAGGTGGCGGGCGGAGTCGGCGTCCTCGACGCGCTGGATGCGGTTGAGCAGGTCGGCCAGCCAGCGTGGCACGGCGTCGGCGAAGCGGATCACTTCAGCCAGCGATCCATCGACGGCCGGCGGCGCGGTTTCCAGCTCCGGCACGATGAAGTGGCGGAAGCGCTCCTGCTCGCCCAGCGCCCAGGCGGCGTGGCGGTCCTGTTCCCGTTCGAGCAGGATCACGTTGCGGTAGGGGCGCAGCACTGCCTCGACGGCGCCCTGCCAGTCCGGGTCGGTGACCTCGATGATTTCGGACAGGGCCTGGTGGGCGATGCCGGCGCCGCCGAGGCGCTTGCGGAAGCGGCTGACTTCGCCGTCGGGCGGTGGACCGCGGTGCTCGCGGGTGGCGCGTAGCTGGTTGGTCTTCTCCTCGAAGGCGGCGATGGCGGCGCGCTCCTGGCGCTGCAGCGCGAGCAGGCGGGCGTCGGCCTTGGCGTAGGCGGCCTCCAGGTCCACTGCGCCGTCGCCGGCTTCGCGGGCCAGGCGGGCGCGCAGCGCAGAGCGCTCGGCGAGCAGCTTCTCGAAGTCGCGGACTTCGTCGTGGGCGCTGAGATGGGCTTTCTCGGCAGCCAGCTCGCGGCTGCGGGCGGCCTTGCGCTCGGCTTCCGCGGCGGCCTTCTCGGCTTCCACCTCGGCAGTGCGGGCCTTGTGGCCGGCCAGCTCCTCGTCGCCCTTCTGAAAGTCGAGGCGGCCGCGGGCGATGTCGGCGCGGGCCTGCTCGATGTCGCGTAGCAGCTCGGCGGCCTCCAGGCGCGGCACGATTTCGCCGGCCAGCGCGGTGGCTTCGTCGTTGAGCTGCTTCCATTCGAGGAAGCGGTCGGCTTCCAGGCGCTTGGCCTCGGCCTGGGCGCGCAGGCGGTCGAGGTCGAGGCCGAGGGCTTCGAGTTCCTTCTCGGCGTTGCCCTGTTCCTCGCGGGCGGCAGCGTAGTTGTCGAGCACTTCCTTGTCGCCGAACACGTCGAAGACCAGCTCGAGCAGCGCCTTCGGCGAGTATTCGCAGAGCTTGTCGGTGTCGCCCTGCTCCAGCGCCAGCACCTTGGCGATGGCCGGGGTCAGGCCGCCCCAGGCCAGCCGGCTCTGGTAGTCCCGGTAGCCAACCCACTCGACGACCTTGTTTTCGTTGGCTTCCAGCACCTCGATGGGGACGTCGCCGTCGGCGATGGCGTAGTCGCGGGTCCAGTCACCGCCGGCACGGCGGATGCGGCAGGCCAGCGTCACTTCGTCCTTCAGGCACGGGAAGAAGGGGCGTTTGCCGGTGCTGCCGGGCTTGTTGGCGACCACCGCGCGGATCCACGCGAAGCTGCGGTTGGCGCGGCGCACGTAACGGCGGAAGTCGCGCTTGCCGGAGCAGCGCAGGCCGAACAGGGTGCGCAGCGCGTCGAGCAGGGTGGTCTTGCCGGAGCCGTTGGGGCCGACGATGGTGATGATCTGCGCGTCCAGGGGCAGGCTGAAGCGGCGCCAGTAGTCCCAGTGGACCAGTTCGAGTTGCTTGATGTGGAACATGTCTGCCTTGAAACCGTGTGTATCGTGTGCCGGGCCGGGGGGCTGTCACCGGGGGCGCCGTGTGTGGCGATTCGTGGGATCGCCTGTGCAGAACGCCCTGTCGGCTAGCCCCTGTAGGGGCGAATTCATTCGCCCACGGAAGTGCTACGAAGTCAGGAGGGCGCATGAATTCGCCCCTACGTGTCTTCTTCCGGCTCCGGTTCGTCGTCGAAGACGTCGTTGTCGGGCAGGATGTGCCCGGCCTGGGACAGCACTTCGCCGAGGGTGCCGTGCACGATGCGGTCGGCGAGGGTGCGGTAGTCGAGCAGCACGTCGAGCAGCGGGCCCTCGTGGATCATGCCGGCCTTGCGCTCGATGAAGCCGAGCTGGGCCAGGCGGGACAGCAGCTTGCCCTGCACATAGGTCTTGTGGCCCAGGGTGTTGGCGAAGTCGGCCAGCAGGGAGGCTTCGACGATCGGGCTGGAGACGGCCTCGCCGCGCTCCACCGGCGCATCCTTGCTGAACATGTCGCCCTGGCCGTCGTCGCCGAGCTTCTGGCGATTCACCTGGCGTTCGCGCTTGGGCAGGATGATCAGCGCCCAGATGACCACCAGCAGCGCCAGCTGGTCGCGGGTCAGGCCGATGTTGCTGGCGGCGTACTCGCGGGTGGCGCCGAACACCGGCTCGTGCATGTCCTCGGTGAGGGCGGTGGCGACGTGCTCGGCGTAGGGGTTGTCGATGAGTTGCAGGCCGACCGCGGCGAGGCGGGCGTCGAGTTCCACGCGGAAGGTCTCGTCCACCAGCGCGCGGCGCACCAGCGGGTCGGTGCGGGGCAGGCTGCGGCTGGCCAGCAGGCGCGCGGTGAGGGTCCGGATCTGTTGTTCCATCAGGCGGGGTCGGAAAGGGATGCGGAGGATTCGGGGGGGGCGTCGAGGACGGGCACCACCTCGGGGGCCGGCAGGCTGCCGTGGGCGCCGACAAGGCCGGCCGACATGGTGGCGATCTCGTCTTCGCCGACCTTCACGGTGGCGGCGTCGAAGCGCACTTCGAGGGGCAGGCGCATGAACTCGCCGATCGGGCCGTCGGCCGGCGTTGCGCCGCCTTCGCCACCGCCGTCGGCGAGCAGGGCCAGCAGGGACAGGCGGTAGGAGGCGGCCGGGAAGCCGCCGCCGGTGACGACTTGGGCCAGGCTGGCCGGTGCCTGGCCGGGCTCGGCGAGGCGACCCAGGCGCTGGCTGAAGTGCTGCAGCAGGCGCAGGTCCTCCTGCTCCGGCTGGTTGCGGCTCGGCGCTTCCTCGGCTGTCGGCAGCGCGATGTCGGCTTCCATCTGGCGGGCTTCTTCCGACAGGGCCATTTCGGCCCGGTCGAGGAGTTCGTGGCCGCCGGCCAGCAGGGTGAGTTCGGGGGCCGGGGCGAGGCAGCCGACGGCGAGGCCAGCCAGCTTGCGGGCGTCCAGGCTGCGCAGCCAGGCGGCCACGTCGCTGGACGAGATGCCGGAGCCGCCGAGCGTCACGCGCTGGGCTTCGATCTTGTTCACTGCCCGCTGGAAGGCCGCATCCACGCGGGCGAGGCGCGACTGGGCGAGGCCGATGCGCTGGGCGATGCGGGCCAGGTCGAAGGGCACCTCGGGGTCGGCCAGCAGTTCGTGCAGGACTTCGGTGCCCTTCTCGATCCAGCGGGTGTTGGCGGACAGGCGGCGGCGGGCATCGGCGATGCGGAATTCGGAGCCGGAGGCGATGGCCTCCTCGAAATGCCAGGCCAGGTCGTTGAGCTTGCCGAGGAGGTGGCCGAGGGCTTCCGGCGTGACGCTGCCGACGGCCTGCAGGCCGGCCAGCTGGGCGGTGAGGAAGCCCAGCTCCAGGTCGTCCTCGGCACTGAAGCTGACCAGCATGCCGATTGCCGCCACGGCGTTGCGGCCGAGGTCGGACAGCGCGTACAGGCTGTCGTCGCCGATTTCCAGCAGGCCGTTGCTGCGCAGGCGGCGCAGTACCGTCTCGAGCTTGACGTGGTCGAGGAAGGAGAAGCGCTGGCGCAGTTGTTCGGGTTCCCAGCGCGGGGCGTCGGTCTCCCTGCCGATCTCGCGCAGTACCAAGAGGCGCATCAGCACTTCGGCCTCGCTGCCGTGAAACAGCGTGCTGAAGGCGGACAGCAGCGGGCGGGCTTGGATCAGCGGGGCGAGTTCGGGGACGTCGTCGGCGGCGACGCCGGGGGCCAGCAGTTCTTCCAGGCGGACTTCGTTCATGCGGGGCTTAGCGGAACAGGGCGAGGGCAGCGACGCGGCGTTCGACTTCGTCGGCCATGCGCTTGTAGGCCGGTGCGTCGACGCCGCCGAAGCGACGCTGGAACTCGTCGGCCATCATGGATTCGGGCAGGCCGTCGATCGGCGGCAGCAGGGAGGTGTCGCGCAGGCCGGCCGACACGCCTGCGGCGAGGCGTTCGGGGTCACGTACCGCCAGTTGGCCGAGGCGCGTGCCGGCCCGGTCGGCGGCCAGGTCGACGAAGGAGAAGCCGCTGCCGCCGCGGGAGTCGCTGACTTCCTTGTCGAGCCCGATGGCATTGGCCAGCGGCTCGCCGGCCCACGCGGCAAGCGCGGCGGAGACGGTGAAATGCTGGGCCAGATCCTCGCGCCCGCGCAGGGTCAGGGTGATCGGGTGGGGGCGCGGCCACTGGCGGGCCTCGGGGATCAGCAGCGCGATATCGTGCCCGGACAGCTGGGCGGCGGTCACCAGGAGGAGGTTCCGGTAGGCGTTGCTGCGTTCGCTGGCGTTGGTCCGTTCGCCGGCCTCCTGCAGCAGCGGGCCGAGTACCGTGGCCAGCGGCGCGCTGGACCGGCTGCCGAGGCTGTCGATGCGGGCTACCAGGCGGCGCTGGGCGTCGGCCAGGCCGTCGCGCCGGGTGGGATCGATGGCCAGCGCGCGGGCCGAGTCGAGCAGTTCGGGTTGCCAGGTGTAGGCCATGCGGACGCCCGTCGGCGTGATGGCGATCCGGTCGATGCTACGGGCCAGCAGCGCGAGGTCCGGTGCGAACTGGGTGTGCTGCAGGTAATGCGTGACGGCGGCCTGGAACAGGGCCGGCGGCACCGGCACGCGGCCGATGCGCACCTGCTCGAAGCGCAGGCCGTCGGTGCCGGCTCCGAGCTGGGCATTCACATTGAGGTAGCGGCCGAGCGGGTTGCGCGGCAGCTGCGCGGAGTAGCGGAGCTCGGCGCCGCCCTGGCGCAGGTCGACGCGGGTGTCCGCCTGCAGGCCGCGGCGGGCGGCGAGCGCGACCAGCGCGTCCAGGTCCGGCCCGGAAATGGTGATTTCGCGCCGTTCGTCGCGGGCCAGCTTGCGCGGGTCGTTCTTGCGCAGGATCGCCTTGGCGCGCATCAGCGCTGCGGGCGCTGGCGCGGCGCCGGATGTCACCAGCGGCGAGCTCTCCACCGCCTGGAAGGCGAGGACGACGGCCGCCGCCGCCAGCAGCACGATGCTGCCGCTCAGCCAGACGAGGATTCGCAGCATGGTAGAGGTTCGATCAGGAAAGAATGGAAGGCCGCGGGGCCGGTTCGCGGCCCCGCCGTGTATTACACGCCTTGCTTCAGGCTGGCCTGGATGAAGCCGTCCAGGTCGCCGTCGAGCACGCCCTGGGTGTTGCCGACTTCGTAGTTGGTGCGCAGATCCTTGATGCGGCTCTGGTCGAGCACGTAGGAGCGGATCTGGTGGCCCCAGCCGATGTCGCTCTTGGCGTCCTCGAGCTTCTGCTGCTCGCCCTGGCGCTTGCGCAGCTCGGCTTCGTAGAGGCGCGCACGCAGCATCGACCAGGCTTCGTCCTTGTTGCGGTGCTGGGAACGGTCGTTCTGGCACTGCACGACGATGCCGGTGGGGATGTGGGTCAGACGCACCGCGGAGTCGGTCTTGTTGATGTGCTGGCCGCCGGCGCCGGAGGCACGGTAGGTGTCGGTGCGCACATCAGCCGGGTTGATCTCGATCTCGATGGAGTCGTCCACCTCGGGGAAGACGAACACCGATGTGAAGCTGGTGTGGCGGCGCGCGTTGGAGTCGAAGGGGCTCTTGCGGACCAGGCGGTGGATGCCGGTTTCGGTGCGCAGGAAGCCGTAGGCGTATTCGCCGCCGACCTTGATCGTGCAGCTCTTGATGCCGGCCACTTCGCCTTCGGACTCTTCCAGCAGTTCGACCTGGAAGCCCTTGCGTTCGGCGTAGCGCAGGTACATGCGTTCGAGCATGCCGGCCCAGTCCTGGGCCTCGGTGCCGCCGGCGCCGGCCTGGATTTCGATGAAACAGGCGTTGCCGTCCATCGGGTTGCTGAACATGCGGCGGAATTCGAGCTCGCCGACCCGGGCTTCGACGCTGGCCACGTCGGCCTCGACGGCCTGCATGGTGTCCTCGTCCTCTTCCATCGAGGCGAGTTCGAACAGGTCCTTGCCGTCGGCAATGCCTTGCTCGATTTCCTGCAGCGTCACCACGACGCCTTCAAGGGTCTTCTTTTCCTTGCCGAGTTCCTGGGCGTGCTTGGCGTCGTTCCAGATGTCCGGATCTTCGAGTTGCTTGCTGACTTCGATCAGCTTTTCAGCTTTTGAATCGTAGTCAAAGATACCTCCGAAGTTCGAGCTCCCGCGCCTTCAGGTCGGCGAGCTTGTTGGAGATGGCGTTGAGACGTTCTGCTTCCATGATCGGGGCCCTGGCTGGTGCGGGAAAACCGAGCATTATACCTTCAGGGCGGACTTGCAGCAGCCCGCCCGGGTGGAACGTCGTTCAGCGTGCAGGGGCAAGGCCGCTGTCCGGCAGCATGGCGCCGCTGCTGGCCTTGGGAACCGGGGTCGTCGAGAACTTGGCCTTGCATGCCTGGTATTTGCGCCGGCACCGGTTCGAGCACAGGAATTCCACGTTGTAGTCGCCCTGCGGGCAGGCCAGCAGGCAGCGGGTGTTGGCCTTGATGCAGTCGGTGACGCTGCCCGTCGGCGGCGCGTTGGTGCTGCGCCGGGGCAGGCCATCGTCGTCCACTTCCTTCTTTACCTCCTTGCGCATCAGGCGGAAGGTGCCCCGCGGCTTGTCTTCCGACTGGGTGGTGTAGATCGTGTAGCGGCCCTCGAACAGGGCCGACTGGCAGCTGCCGTACAGGCGCAGGGAGAAGGATGGCGTCAGGGGGATCCGCATGTTGCACTGCCCGTACTTGTTGACCCCGGAGGAGAGTGCGGCGGTGACATGGAAGGGCGCGCCGGTCGTGATCGTGCCGGTCAGCTGGCCGCTGCGCTCATGCAACTGGAGGGTGACCGGGATGGCGGATTCGAAGTTGTTGGGGACCAGCAGCCCCTCGTAGGTCTCGTCGAGCTCTGCCCGCGCCGGAGTGCAGGCCAGGCCGATCAGGCCGATCAGGAACACGAGCAGGGCGCGGAACACATGAGGCAGGGGCATCGTCGGTCATTTCGCGAGTGGGATGCTGCGCAGGATGCGGCATCCACCGCCCGGAGGCGGCGGAGCCCCCGTCGGGGGCAGCCATGGCCGACGATTTTAACCCGCTGGCCGGACGGCGCAGGCGGGCTATGTCACATGCTTGCGGTGGATCGGCTCAGAACAGCTCGTCCGTACCGAGGTAGCGCCATTGGCCCGGCGGCAGGTTGCCGAGCATCACGCGGCCGATGCGCACGCGCTTGAGGCCGACGACCTTCAGGCCGACCAGTTCGCACATCCGGCGGATCTGGCGCTTCTTGCCTTCGCGCAGCACGAAGCGCAGCTGGTCTTCGTTGAGCCAGCTGACCTTGGCCGGGCGCAGCGCGTCGCCGTCGAGGGACAGGCCGTGGTTGAGCAGCTTGAGGCCCTCTTCGGTGAGGCTGCCCTCGACGCGGACGTGGTATTCCTTCTCGATGCTCGAGTCGTCGCCGATCAGCGCGCGGGCGATGCGCCCGTCCTGGGTGAACACCAGCAGGCCGATGGAGTCGATGTCGAGCCGCCCGGCCGGCGCGAGGCCACGGTGGTGGGTGCGCAGGTAGCGGTTCTCGGACGGATCCTCGGCCCAGCGGTTCTCGGCGGTGATCAGCACGCTGGCCGGCTCATAGCCGTCCTCGGCCTGGCCGGACACATAGCCGACCGGCTTGTTGAGGAGGATGGTGACGCGGCTGTCCTGGGCGGTCTGGCCGCGGCGGTCGAGTTCGACCTTCTGGTCGGGCTTGACGCGGGAGCCGAGTTCGCTGACCACGCGGCCGTCCACGCGGACCCAGCCCTTCTCGATGTATTCGTCGGCTTCCCGGCGCGAGCACAGGCCCAGTTCGGTCATCCGCTTGGACAGGCGGATCGAGCCGTCGTCGCGCAGCGGGGAAGGCGCAGGTGCCGGGCGCGGCTCGCCGCTCCATTGCTTGCGTTCGTGGCGCGGCGGGCGGGCTTCCGCAGGTTTGCCGAAATCGCCACGGGGGCGGCTGCCCTGTTGTGCTGCGGTGTCGTCATTGCCGCGGCTGTCGTCGCGACGCCGGGGCGGGCGGTCGCCGAAGGGCCGGGCCGGGCGCTCTTCACCCCAGCGCGGACGTTCGCCACCCGTACGCTCTCCGCCGCTACGTTCGCCGGACGGGCGGGCCGGCTTGTCGCCGAAGGGCCGGGCCGGCCGGTCGCCACCCGCGCGGGGCGGACGGTCGTCGCGGGGGCGATCGCTGCGCGGGCGCTCGTCACGGAAGCGGTCGCCGCCCTGGCGCGGCGCGTCCCCGTCGCGGGGCGGACGCGGGCTGCGGCGCTCGGGTTCTGCGTTGGCCTGTTCGGGGAACGAGGCTTTGGCGCGGTTGCGGCCGGAGCTGCCGGCGGCCGGCTTGCGCCAGTCCTTGTTGGGCTTCGGGCTGCTGGGGGCCTGGGGGGCTGCCTCGGGGGCGTCGGCCGCACGCGGCTTGAGTTTGAGTGTGCCGTCACGGGTAGGCAGCGGGGTGCGGCGGCGGAGCGTATCGGTCATGATCAGGCCTTTCTGGCGGCGGAATGCAGTTGCTGGAGGTCGGCCTCTTCAAGATAGACCCACTGGCCCTCGGTCAGGCCGCTCAGCAGCCCCTCTCCGAGGTGGAGGCCGCCGAAGCCGCTGCGGTGGAGTTGCTCTACATGGTTGCCGGCGGCGGCGATCATGCGCTTGACGACATGGTACTTGCCCAGGTCGATGCTCATTTCCAGCGTCTTCTCGGCCAGCAGGCGGGCATGGAGGGCCGGCACCGGCTGGGGTTCGTCGATCAGATCGACGCCGTCGAGCAGGCGCTGCACGAGGGTGTCGGTGCCGGGCTCGGCCAGTTCGGCGCGATAGACCTTGGGCACGTGCTTCTTCGGCGACGACAGGTTGTGGATGAAGGCGCCGTCGTCGGAGAACAGCAGCAGGCCGGTGGTGTCCTGGTCGAGGCGGCCGACGCTCTGCACGTTGCGGGCCACCAGTTGTTGCGGCAGCAGGGAATACACGCTGCGATGGTGCTTGGGTTCGTGGGAGCACTCGTAGCCGGCGGGCTTGTGGAGGGCGACGTAAGTCTTCTCACGGTAGGTCCAGCTATGGCCTTCGACTTCGAAGACCAGGCCGGTGGTGTCGATCTCGGCGCCGGGATCGTCCACCACCTCGCCGTTGATGCGGACTTCGCCGAGTTCCACCCACTGGCGGCACTGGCGACGGCTGCCGAAGCCCTGATTCTGGAGAATGCGTTCGAGTTTCACGGGAGTTGCGCTAGAGCGGTGTAACTTTCCATTTTCGCGTTTGGCGGCGGTGATGGCAACCCGGCTGCCGGCATGCGGGGCGGCGCCGATCCACCTTGCATCGACGAGCCCCGGTTTGTCGGAAGGCTGCCGGGCGCGAGCCGGTGATGGCTGCTATCCCGTTGTCTTTAAAATGTAATGATCGTTAAAGATTGCGTCGCCAACCCCGTAATTGCAGTGCACAATCGCTGTAATTTCCTTGAAGACATCCCGTGATCTTGCCTCGATCCGCTAGCTGCCCGCCTTTCTGGTTCGTCCCCGGTCGCCCCTGTCTGACCGGTTGCTCCGGGGGGAACTGAGGGTGATCGCCGTTCATGCAGCCCCGGCGGGTTTCCGCCAGTTTCGCGCCGACTTCCGTTTCACCGCCTGTCTGCTCGCCGTGCTGCGCCCGGTGCAGCGCCATCGCGCCCTGTGTGCGGGCGGTGCGCCGCTGGCGGCGGATCTGCCGGCGGCACAGGGTGCCGTGGTGCATGCCATCGGACGGGCGCTGCAGGCTTGTCCGCAGCAGGAGGGGGGCTCCGATGCCGGCGGCGAACGGGACTTCGTCGAGATGCTGGCGGTGGCCTGGCAGCAGTTGCTGGCAAGCCGGCAAGGCGGAAGCGATGAAATGCTGTTCCTGCGCCATTGCCGTTTGCTGGGCGAGATACTCGACCGCGCTGGACGCCTCGCCGACGAATGGGCGGGCCTGGACCGGGAGCAGGGGCGCCTGGTGAGCGCCTACGCTCGCCAGCTGCCGGCGCTGGCCGAGGCGCTCGGGCAGATCCGCGGCCTGTGCTGCGGCGTGGCGGCGGCCGGGCGGTGTTCGCCGTTCAAGCGCACCCGCCTGTTCTTCCAGTGTTCGTCGGCCGAGGCCTTGCTGGTGGCGGCCAATCAGCGCTACCGGGATGTGGCGCCGCCGATCGAGGCGCTGGTGGCGCGCAATGCCGCCGAGCGGCTGGTGCATGTGGTGCGGGCGGAATTCCTGCGCGACCGGGTCGATTACCCGGTGGATGATTTCTACAGGCTGGCGACGGAGGCGATCGATACGGTGTTCGTGTGGATCGAGCAGGTGGGTAACGAATTGATGGGCAAGGCATGAACGGACGGGCGACATTCGGGGCAGGCAAGGCGGCAGCGCGGATTGCGCTGGTTCCGGCCGCTGGTGCGGTGGACGCGTCGCTGGCAGAGCGGGTGCTGGCGGCCCTCGAGGGCATGGTGATCCAGGGGCGGCTGACCGGCAGGGACGGCGAGCGCAGCCTCACCTTCGTCAGTGAAGGGGCGGAGGCCCTGTGCGGCTGGTCCGCCGAGGCCTTGATGCGGGATGGCGAACTCTTCGAGCGCCTCGTCGTTGCTGAGGACAAGGCATCGCTGATGGCCCACGTGCTGGAGGCGGCCCAGGCCGAAGGGCGCTACCGGGTCGATTACCGGATTACCCATCGCAACGGCAGCGTGCGCTGGGTAAGCGAGCAGGGGGCCGGGCGCTGCGACGGTGGCGGGGTGCGGTACACCGAGGCGCAGATCAAGGACATCACCGACGAGGTGGCGGCCCAGCAGCAACTGGCCGATGCCGAGCTGCGCTACCGCAGTATCTTCGATTCGGGCAGCGAGGGCCTGTTTCAGACCTCCAAGGATGGCGTCTACCTGGCAGCCAATCCGGCGCTGGCGGCGATCTACGGCTACGACTCGCCGGCCCAGCTGATTGCCGAGCTGCGCAGCGTGGGCCGGCAGCTTTACGTAGACCCTGAGCGGCGGGCAGCCTTCATTGCCCAGATGCAGGTCGATGGTGAGGTGCGGGATTTCGTCTCCGCGGTGCGCCGGCGCGACGGCAGCATCGTGTGGATTTCCGAGAGCGCCCACAGCGTGCGCGACGTGGATGGCAACTTCCTGTACTACGAAGGCTCGGTGCGCGACATCACCGCCCAGCGGGAAGCCGAGAACCGCCTGCGTTACCAGGCGACCCGCGACCAGCTGACCGGGCTGCTCAACCGCCTGAGCTTTGCCGAGCGCTTCGAGGAAGCGGCACGACGCGCCGACCGGCGTGGCGACAACCTGCTGGTGGCCTTCATCGACCTGGACAACTTCAAGGTCATCAACGATTCGCTGGGCCATCTGTTCGGCGACAAGCTGCTGCTGACGGTGGCCTACCGGTTGTCCCAGTGCCTGCGCTCGACCGACGTGCTGGCCCGCTACGGTGGCGACGAATTCGTGCTGATGCTCGAGGACGACGCCCAGGGCGGCAACGTGGAGGCGGTGCTGGCGCGGGTGCAGGAGGCGATCTCCCGCCCGGTGATGCTTGGTGAGAAGGAAGTGACCGTCACCTCCAGCATCGGCGTGGCCCACTATCCGGAAGACGCCCGCAATCTGCCGCAGCTGCTGCAGCAGGCCGATGCGGCGATGTACACAGCAAAGGCGGCCGGGCGCGCACGGGTGCACCGTTTCACCCCGGAGATCGGCGCCAATGCCACCGAGCGCCTGGCGCTGGAGATGGCGCTGCGCAGCGCGATCGAGCGCAGCGAGCTGTCCCTGGTCTATCAGCCGCGCCTCGGGCGCGACGGCGAGTTGCGTGCGATGGAGGCGCTGCTGCGCTGGAACAGTGCCGAGTTCGGCCCGGTGTCGCCGGCGCGCTTCATCCGCATCGCCGAGGAAACAGGCCTGATCGTGCCGATCACCGACTTCGTGATCCGCAGCGTCGCCGCCCATCTGGACGGCTGGCAGCGCGCCGGCCTGGCCTGCCCGCGGGTGGCCATCAACTGTTCGGTGCAGCTGTTCCGCGACAGTGGCTTCGCCGGCCGCTTGTTCAGCGTGCTTGAACGCCACGCGCTGCCACCGGAGTGCATCGAACTGGAGATCACCGAGACCCAGTTGATGGCGGATCCCCAGCGCATGATCAATACCCTCGCCGAACTCAAGGCGCGCGGCCTGACCGTGGCGGTGGATGATTTCGGGACCGGTTATTCCAGCCTGGCCTATCTGAAGAGCCTGCCGATCGATGTGATCAAGATCGACAAGTCCTTCGTCGATGGCCTGCAGCCGGAGTCGGAAGACCTGCAGTTCTCCCGCGCAATCATCAGCCTCGGCCACAGCCTGGGGCTGACCGTGGTGGCGGAGGGGGTCGAGACGGGATTGCAGCACCAGCTGCTGCGCGACCTGGGTTGCGACGAGTTCCAGGGCTACCGTTTCGACCGGCCGCTGCCGGTGCCGTCGGTACTTGGCAAGCTGCAGCGCATGGATGGCGGTCCGCTGTGGCCGTGGGCCAGCGAGGTGGCCCAGGCCTGATGGGGCTGGCGCCGCGTGCGGTGCCTTAACGCCCGCGCAGGAACAGTTTGTCGAGGTCGACCATGCTCAGGGCCGTCCAGGTCGGGCGGCCGTGGTTGCACTGGTCGGCCCGCTCGGTGGCTTCCATCTCGCGCAGCAGCGCATTCATCTCTGGAATCGTCAGGCTGCGGTTGGCGCGTACCGCGCCGTGGCAGGCCATGGTTGCCAGCAGTTCGTTGCGGCGGGCGGTGACGACTTCGCTGGCCGGATAGTCGCGCAGCTCCGCCAGCAGGGCACGGACGAGCTCGCTGACCGGGGCCCGCGCGAGCAGGGCCGGCACGCTGCGCACGGCCAGTTCCTGCGGGCCGGCCGGGCCGAGTTCGAAGCCCATCCGGGCCAGCAGTTCGGCGTGTTCCTCGGCGCTCGCCATGTCCTTCGGGCCGACGCCGAACACCGCCGGGATCAGCAAACGCTGTACGCCGGGCGTGCCGTCGAGCAGGGTCTTGAGGCGTTCGTAGAGGATGCGCTCGTGGGCGGCGTGCATGTCCACCAGGATCAGGCCGCTTTCGTTCTGGGCCAGGATATACACGCCGTGGAGTTGGGCCAGTGCGTAGCCGAGGGGCGGCGCCAGGTCGCCGGCTGGCAGCGGCGGGCTGTCCCGTTCGATGGCCACGGCGGGCTGGAAGGCGGCGAGCGGCGGGCGGGATTCGTCGGGGCGGGGGCCCGTGGGGAGGTCCGGGCGGGCCGAGGCGGCGAAATCGAAATAGGCCCGCGACACCGGCTCCATCGCCAGGCGGCCCTGGTAAGGCTGCGTGGTCTGGGGGCCGGGGAGGGGGTAGCGGACGCCACTCTGGCTTGCTGCCTCCGGCCGTTGGGCCGCGGCCTCCACCGTTGCCGCTGCGCCGCCGGCCCCGGAGGCCGCCAGCGCCCGTGTCAGCGCGTGATAGACGAACTGGTGCACGGCCCGCGAGTCGCGGAAACGCACCTCGATCTTGGCCGGGTGCACATTCACGTCCACGCCGTAGGGATCCAGTTCTAGGAACAGTACATAGGCCGGATGACGGCTGCCGTGCAGGATGTCGGCGTAGGCCTCGCGGATCGCGTGGGTGACCAGCTTGTCGCGTACGAAGCGCCCATTCACGTAGAAGAACTGGGCGTCCCGGTTGCTGCGCGAGTAGGCCGGCAGCGAGGCGTAGCCGGTCAGGCGCAGCAGGCCTGATTCGGCCTCGACGAGGCGCGCGGCGGAAAGAAAATCGTCGCCAAGCAGGGACCGTACGCGGGCTTCCTTGGTGCCGGATGGCAGCCGGTGGCTGACGCGGCCGTTGTGGGACAGCTGCAGCGCCACGTCCGGGCGGGCCAGCGCGACGCGCCGGAAGACGTCGTCGCAATGGGCGAACTCGGTGCCTTCGCTCTTCAGGAACTTGCGCCGCGCCGGGGTATTGAAATACAGGTCGGCCACGTCCACCACGCTGCCGTGGTTGAGGGCCGCCGGGGCCAGCTCGCGGGGATCGGCGTCGATGCGCCAGGCGTGGGGGGCGCCGTCGGCGCGGCTGGTGATGCTCATCCGCGACACCGCGGCAATGGCCGCCAGCGCTTCACCGCGGAAGCCCATCGTGCCCACGTGTTCCAGGTCGTCCAGGCTGCCGATCTTGCTGGTGGCGTGGCGCTCCAGCGCCAGTGGCAACTCGTCCTTGGGGATGCCGCAGCCGTCGTCGGCCACCCGGATGCGCCGCACGCCACCTTGTTCCAGTTGCACCTCGACCACCGTGGAGCCGGCGTCCATGGCGTTTTCCAGCACTTCCTTGAGCACCGAGGCCGGCCGTTCGACGACCTCGCCGGCGGCGATCTGGTTGATCAGGTGGTCGGGGAGAAGCTGGATGGCCATGCTGCGGGTCGTGCTCGGGGGAGGGCACGCATTGTAATGCGTGGCGGCCACAAGTCCGACCCCCGGGTGCTGCGAGGGGCGAAAGGCGGAAGACCGGTACGGGAGCGGAGAAGCTTGCGGCCTTCGGGGATGCGGTGTCGGGCGAATGAATTCGCCCCCACGGGGCGTGGGGGCGGGGGCTGCAGAATCAGAAGGACAGGGTGTCCAGGCGCTTGATGGGCTGGCCGTTCTTGCTCAGCGTGCCCGGCGTGACGAGGGCCTGCTTGATCGCCGCCTCGACCATGGCCGGTGTGGCGGTGGGGTAGCGGGACAGGTACAGCGCCGCGGCGCCGGCCGCGTGGGGGCTGGCCATCGAGGTGCCGGAGGCGGTGGCGAGCCCGTTGCTGAGGTAGGTGGACAGGATGCTGACGCCGGGCGCCCAGATGTCGACGCAGCTTCCGTAGTTGCTGAACGAGGCCTCGGTGTCGTTGCTGGCCGTGGCGGCCACGGTGAGGGCACCGGCCAGCGAACTGCCCAGGCGGGACGGCGACAGGGTGCAGGCATCCACCGCGTTGTTGCCGGCGGCGATCGCATACACCACGCCGGAACCCACCGACTTGGTGATGGCGCTGTCGAGC
Source organism: Pseudomonadota bacterium (assembly GCA_018241665.1). Lineage (GTDB taxonomy): Bacteria > Pseudomonadota > Gammaproteobacteria > Burkholderiales > Rhodocyclaceae > Zoogloea. The sequence goes on along the minus strand of JAFEDK010000026.1, from coordinate 206,578 downwards.
ATGCTGCTGACACCGCTGCCGCCCAGGCTCATGTTGGCGACGGCCGGCTTCACCGCGTTGGCGGTGACCCAGTCCACGCCCTTGATGACCGTCGAGGTATAGCCCGCGCCGGTGCAGTCGAGCACCTTCACGCCGGTCAGGCGCACGCCGGGGGCCATGCCGACCACGTAGGCACTGTCGTCCTTGGCGCCGATGGTGCCGGCTACATGGGTGCCGTGGCCGTTGCAGTCGTAGTTCTTGCCGTCGCCGACGAGGTTGGTGTGGGCGACCAGATTGAGGTCGGTGTGGCTGGCGATGCCGGTGTCGATCACATACACGTTGACGCCGCTGACCGTGCCGCTGCCGTTGCCGGCCAGGGTGGAGGACAGGTTGTCGCGGGTCTTGGTAATGCCCCACGGGATGCTCTGGGCGCTGGCCGTGACCGGCAGGTCTTCCTCGATGGCCAGCACCGTCGGGTCGGACTGCAATTGGGCGAGCTGGGCTTCGGTGAGTTCCGCGGCGAAGCCCTTCATCACATGGCTGAAGGCGTGGCGGGCCTTTACCTTGTAGCGGGTTTCCAGATCCTGGGTGCGTTCGAGCACGCGCTTGTCCACATAGCCCCAGTTCTGCGGGTCGGCATCGATGCGGCCATCGCGTACGGCATTGCGGACCGGGGCCTGCACGGCCGACTCCTGGAACTGGACGATATAGGCCTTGGTGCCCGACCCGGCGATTGCGGGGGCTGTAACGAGGGCAAGGGACAGCAGGCACGGCAGGGTACGGGGATGCATCAGATATCTCCTGTTTGTGCTTATTTTGACAAATTTGACGATAAGCCAGTTTACGTCAGAAAAGTGATTTTTTCCCACCTCTCCGGCTTGCCGTCGTGAGGGAGTCGCAGTTCCTTGCGTTTGGTCAAACAAGTGTCAGAAATCGCTTTGCCAGCAAGAAATAGCTATTCAAATTAATGACATGCAGGTTGTAATCGGGGAATTGGAATTATCGGCGGCGGAAGTCGTTGCCAGAACTCATAACAAGGGGAGAAAACCATGAATGTCGCAAGCTCCATGCGTGTGTCCACACGCATCCAGACCCTGGTTGGCCTCGCCTTGCTCGGCTTGCTGGTGCTGTGCGTGACGGCCCTTTACGAACTCAAGTCGAGCATGCTGGAGGAGCGCCAGGACAAGCTGAAGAGCCAGGTCGAGAGCGCGGTGAGCGTGCTCAAGTACTTTCAGGCCCAGGCAAGGGACGGGAAGGTGTCGGAGGAGCAGGCCCGTCAGAGCGCGCGGGAAGTCCTGCGCGGCGTCCGCTATAGCGGCAGCGAGTACATCTTCATGTACCAGAACGACGGGATCACCTTCCTGCATCCGATCAAGCCGGAGTTCGAAGGGCAGAGCAAGTGGGACATGCAGGACTCCCACGGCAAGTTCCTGATCCGCGAGCTGATCGGAGCCGCCGGCCGGGGCGGCGACTTCGTCGAATACACCTGGGAGCGGACCAAGGGCCAGCCGCCGGAGCCGCGCCTGGCCTACGCCGCGTCCTTCGAGCCATGGAAGCTGACGGTTGGTACCGGTGTTTACGTCGATGACATCGACAAGGCCTACGCGGCCATCGCCCGGGTGCTGGGCGGCATTTCGGTGTTCCTGCTGCTGGTCCTGAGTGCTCTCGGCTGGCAGCTCGGGGCGAGCATCCTGCGGCAGCTCGGCGGCGAGCCTGCCGAGGTTGCCGCCGTTATGCAGCGGGTGGCATCCGGTGATCTCGGCGCGGAGGTGCGTGTTGGGCCGGCGGGCAGCCTGCTGCACGCCACCGGCACCATGGTCCAGGCCTTGCGCAGCCTCGTCGCGGAAATCAACCGGGAGGCCGACAGCCTGGTGGATAACGCGGCGCGCATTGCAGCGGCCTCCGACCAGATCGCCGGCGCCGCCGATCAGCAGTCCGATGCCACGTCGGCAATGGCGGCGGCCATCGAGGAGCTGACCGTCAGCTCCAGTCACATCTCCGACAGTGCCACCGACAGCTCCCGCTACTCCACGGAGGCGGTCGAACTGGCGGGGACCGGTTCGACGCGGGTGGATCTTGCGGCCAGCGCCATCCGCAAGATCTCCGATACCGTCAACGATGCCTCCGGGCGTATCCGTGCCCTTGAGGAGCGGGCGCGCCAGGTGTCGTCGATCGCCAGCGTGATCAAGGACATCGCCGGCCAGACCAACCTGCTGGCCCTCAACGCGGCCATCGAGGCGGCACGGGCCGGCGAGCAGGGGCGTGGCTTTGCGGTGGTGGCGGACGAGGTCCGCAAGCTGGCCGAACGGACCTCTTCGGCAACCACCGAGATCGAGCAGATGATCATCGGCATCCAGGGTGACACGGGGGGCGCCGTCGAGGCGATGAATGCGGCCCTGCCCGAGGTGCAGGAAGGCGTCGAACTGGCCTCTGCCGCCGCCGAGTTGTTGAAGTCCATCGAGGAGGGGGCCCGCGCCACGCTGCGGCGGGTCGGCGACGTGGCAGACGCGACGCGGGAGCAGAGCGCGGCCAGTACTGCCATTGCCCAGCGGGTCGAGCAGATTGCCGGGATGGTCGAGGACTCCACCGGCACCATCCGCGATACGACTGCCGTTGCGCACCAGCTGGAGGGGATCGCCACCAACCTCAAGCAACAGATCGGCCGCTTCCGGGTGTCCTGACACAGGGTGTGGTCCGGACTGCCCGCACCCATGGCGGGCAGTCCGTATAATCCGGGCCTCTCAATCGATGCGGAGCCCGCCATGAAACTCGGTACCCCTCTTTCTCCCTCCGCCCTGCGCGTGATGCTGCTGGGCTCCGGCGAACTCGGCAAGGAAGTGCTGATCGCCTTGCAACGGCTGGGGGTCGAGACGATTGCGGTGGACCGCTACCCGAACGCGCCCGGCCACCAGGTGGCGCACCGTGCCCATGTGATCCCGATGACCGACGGCGCCGCGCTGCGTGCACTGGTCGAAAAGGAAAAGCCCCATCTGATCGTGCCCGAGATCGAGGCGATCGCCACCGACACGCTCGTCGAGATCGAGGCCGAGGGGCTGGCCGAGGTGATCCCCACCGCCCGCGCCGCGCGTCTGACGATGAACCGGGAAGGCATCCGCCGCCTCGCCGCCGAGGAGCTCGGGCTGGCCACCTCGCCCTACCGCTTCGCCGATTCCCTGGCCGAGTTGCAGGCCGCCATCGACGGCACCGACGGCCAGCCGGCGATCGGCTACCCGTGCATCGTCAAGCCGGTGATGTCGTCCTCCGGCAAGGGCCAGTCGCTGCTGAAGGGGCCGGATGACGTGCAGAAGGCCTGGGACTACGCCGCCGCCGGCGGGCGGGTGAACCAGGGGCGGGTCATCGTCGAGGGCTTCATCGACTTCGACTACGAGATCACCCAGCTCACCGTGCGGGCTTGCGATGCCAGCGGCACGGTGCAGACCTATTTCTGCGACCCGATCGGCCATGTGCAGGTGTCGGGCGACTACGTGGAGTCCTGGCAGCCGCAGGCGATGAGCCCGGTGGCACTGGAGCTCTCGCGGGAGATCGCCGGCGCCGTCACTGCCAACCTCGGTGGGCGCGGCCTGTTCGGCGTCGAGCTGTTCGTGAAGGGCGACATGGTGTGGTTCTCCGAGGTCAGCCCGCGTCCGCACGATACCGGCCTGGTGACCCTGTGCTCCCAGCGTTTCTCGGAGTTCGAGCTGCACGCCCGGGCGATCCTCGGCCTGCCGGTGGACGTCAGCCTGCGCGAGCCGGGCGCGTCCGCGGTGATCTACGGCGGCATGGAGGCCGAGGGTGTCGTTTTCGAGGGGGTGGCCGATGCGCTGGCCGTGCCGCGCACCGACCTGCGCCTGTTCGGCAAGCCGGAGGCTTTCGCGCGGCGCCGGATGGGCGTCGCGGTGGCCAACGGTGCCGATGTGGACGAGGCGCGGGCGCGGGCCAAGCAGGCCGCCGGCAAGGTCAGGCCGGTACGAAGCGCAGGCTGATCAGCCGGCCGGCGGCGGCGCGGCCGGACGGCATGTCGTGGCCGCTTGCGCTATCCGCGTCCTTGACGAGGGTTTCGATCTGGCCGATCGCGATGCCGTGCTCGGCGAAGAAGGCCTGCAGCGCCTTCAGGCGCAGGCCGAACAGCACCGGGTTGTAGTGGGTTGCCGGCGTGTTGCCGAAGCCGGTCATGATCAGGCGGATCTCCGGGCGGGCCTGCACCATCAGGGCGATCTCGCCGAGCAGCGAGGCGTAGCCGGGGCTCAGTTGCGCTTGCCGGTTCTCGAAGGCCTGGGTGGTGTCGACGGTCAGGTTGATCGCGCGGGCGTCATCCTGCCATGCGGTTTTCAGCCCGGCTGCGCGGGCCAGGCGGGTAATTTCGCCGGCCAGGCTGCGCCAGCCCGAGGGTTGTACCGCCAGGGCGCTGGCTGCGATGGCACTGCCCGGGTCGGGGGCGCCGGCCAGACCGCTCTGGGTCAGCAGGAGTCCGCTGGCAGCGAGCAGGCCGCAGGCAAGGGGATAGACGGCGGCGCGAAGGCGGAGCAGGGGGCCGGGGACGGTTGCGGGCATGAGGTGCTTCCTGGAAAACCGGGGGTACGGGGTGTAATCGGAACTGGGGTGGCGCAGGCCGCCGGGAAAACGGCCTCTCATCGAGTAAACTATATTGATACAAATATAATTTCCACAAATGAATTCAGCTGACTCCCCACTTGAGGCGCCCGCCACCCGTCCAGCAGAGGAATCTTTGGCCTTTGCCGTCCTCAAACAGTTCCGTCTCATCTACGGTTCGGTGAAGCAGCATTTCCGCGAGATCGAGCAGACCTGTGGCGTATCGGGCTCCCAGCTGTGGCTGCTGCACGAAATCGCCCGCACCCCGGGGGTCGGCGTGTCGGAACTGGCCGGCCGCCTGTCGATCCACCAGTCCACCTGCAGCCAGTTGGTGGACAAGCTGGAAACCCGTGGCCTGGTGAGCAAGCGTCGCAAGCCGGAAGACCAGCGCCGGGTCGGCCTGCAGCTCAGCGACGGCGCGAAGGACGTGCTGCAGGCGGCGCCGGGGCCGGCCGAGGGTATATTGCCGGAGGCCCTGCAAGGTTTGTCCGAGGAGGAGTTGCTGCGGCTCCAGGCCGGGCTGGCCAGCATCATCGGCCAGTTGAAAACGCGTGACGAGCGGAGCGTCGACAGACCGCTGTCCGATCTGTAAGACATTGCGGGGCAGGGCCCCCGGAAGGAGAACGAGCGTGGCACGGAACAAGACGATCCGTATCGGGCTGTCGGCCCGCCTCTTCCATCCCAAGGCCGGGGCGACCGGCCTCGAGTCGAAGACCCTGCAGGTGCTGGAGCAGTCGATTGCCCAGTGGATCATGTCGCGGGATGTGCTGGTGCTGATGGTCCCGTCCATCCTGAAGGACGGGCCGATCCACCGCAGCAACATCCGCCTGCGCGATTACGCCGAATACCTTGATGGCCTGGTGCTGCAAGGGGGGGCGGACGTGAGTCCGGAAGCCTATGGCGAGCAGCCGCTCAAGGAGGAGTGGACCGGCGACCGGGTCCGCGATGCCTACGAGATGGAGCTGCTGCACGAGTTCGTCGAGCTCGGCAAGCCGGTGCTCGGCATCTGCCGTGGCATGCAGCTGATCAACGTGGCCTTTGGCGGTTCACTCTATCAGGACATTCCGACCCAGTTCGGTGGCTCTGGGCGCCACCAGGCCGAGGCTTACGACCTGCATCACCATTCGGTGCGCTTCGAGGAGAAGGGCCAGTTCGAACGCTGGTTCGGGAGTGCCGAAGGGGGCCGCGTGGTGTCCATCCACCACCAGTGCGTAAAGACGCTGGGGCGCGATCTGGTCGTCGAAGCGGTGTCTTCCGACGATGGCATGGTCGAGGCGATCCGCCATACGGGCCGCAGCTTCGTGGTCGGCGTACAGTGGCATCCGGAGTTCCATACGCCCGGCCGCACGGATCTGCTCGACTGCGTGCCGCTGCTCGATGCCTTCCATGCGGCTGCGCGGGGACGCTGAAGGCTCTTCTTTCTCCACCCGTAAGCAATCCGGCTGGTCGGGAGCCACCTGACAACCGAACAACGGGACGGACTCCCGCTCCGCCTCTATAGCAGGAATCATTCAATGGCCGGTTTCGAGAACTATCTGCAGGACACCCAGGACATCGAGCGCGAGATCGAGCGCAGAGGCGTTGCCCTCGGGATCGACTGGAACGATGCGGAGCAGGTGCGGGTGCTGGCTCGTGAGGCGATCGAGCACGTCCCGTCGGACATGCAGCGGGCGATGACCCGGCCCATCGACTACCAGCAGCTCGCCAAGGTCGAGCTGTTCGGCCTGGCGGCCCTGATGCTGCGGACGATGCAGGAGAGCGCCAGCATCGGCTTCGAGAGCCACGGTGGGGTGATCTGGAAGACGTTTGCCCGTGCCCTGTGGGCAGAGGCCGAGGGGCATCGCGCCCAGGCCCCGAAAGCGCCGGGCACTGGCGCTTGACGGCCGGCTGAGGGGACGGCCCGCAGGAGAGCGCGCCGGGAACGGTCGGCGCTCGTGCCCACGGGGAGCCGGCAAGCTGCTGCTTACTTGTCCTTGTGCTGGAAGTCCACGCGGCGGTTTTCTGCCCAGCAGCGCTCTTCGGCACAGCTCGAGCGCGGCTTTTCGGAGCCGAAGCTGACGGCTTCGATGCGGGCGTCGGGCACGCCCTGCAGCACCAGCGCCTTGCGCACGGACTCGGCACGCTTCTGGCCGAGGGCCAGGTTGTATTCGCGGCTGCCGCGTTCGTCGGCGTTGCCTTCCACGGTCACTGCGTCGTTGGCGTGGCCGTTCAGGAAATCGGCCTGCTGCTTCACCACATCACGGTACTTGGCTTCGACGGCGAACTTGTCGAAAGCGAAGTACACGCTCTTCTTGGCCAGCTCTTCGCGTTGGGCCTTCAGCTTCTGGGCTTCCAGTTCGGCGGCGGACAGGCCGGGTGCGGCAACCGGCGCCGGTGCGGCCTGGGCGGCGGAAACCGGCTGTTCGGTCGAGGCGACGGGCTTCTGGGCGGTGGTCGAGCAGGCGGCCAGCACGAGGCTGCAGGCAAGGGTGGACAGGACGGACTTGTTCATGGAGAAACTCCAGGGGTGGTGGGAAGGGAGGAAAGTCGGGAAATGGACGTGCCGCTGCAACGACTGCGGCGCTGCTGCAGGCGATTCTTCCGGGCAGGCGCAAGGGCCTGGTCGGTGGGCAAACGATCGGGGAGCGGGGGTACTTCCGGGATGCGGGCGCATCCGTCACAACAGGGAGCCGGCGAAGGGCACACGGAGGTCGGTGGTAGGCTTACAGCTATCTATTGATATCAATTGTATTTGTGTAAATGTTTTTGTGAAAGGGTGCCATTGAGCTTGCAGGTGCCCTGAGCACGGCATCGGTCGTGCGGCGGGTCTTGCACCGCGGGGGTTCATGAGCGTGCAATGGTGCACTGCAATAGTGCGTGCCGATGCCGTTTTGGACCGGAAATGCAGGTATTTCCGATGGCATGGAACTCGCTTGTAAAAAATTGACCATATGGTCAGGTTTTCAGGAGCGAAGCATGGCGTCCCACATCGTTCTGACTTCCCATCCCCGCGCCAGCCGTGGCCGGACTGTGCCGACCATCCAGTGGGGCGCCGCCAGTGCCGCGGAGAGGGGGCCACTGATAGCGGGCCTGGCCGAACCGGCTGTGCGCAACGTGATCGGCACCCATTCCGGCTCCTACTCGGTGTACCGGGCCCTGGCGGTGGCGGCCGGCAACCTGCAGCGCAACCACCGGCCGGATCTCACCAACACGGTGCCGGCCACCGGCATCGGTCCCCATCCCCAGTGGGCCGACGCGGGGCGCATCGTGTCCCTCGACCCCTGGGGGCACCGGGTGGCGCAGGAGTTCGCGGCCGAGATTGCGGCAGGCATGGACATCCGCCCGACCATCGCGGTGACCACGGCGCACATCAACATGCCGGAACTGCGCGACGCGATCGACGCTGGCCGGCTGGTGCCGGACGGTGATCTCCTTGAAGCCAACGGCGACGTGCGCGTGACGAAGGCGGCCATCGACCCAGTGTGGTACCTGCCCGGTGTGGCGGAGCGCTTCGGCATCACCGAGAGCGCGCTGCGGCGGGCGTTGTTCGAGCAGACCGGCGGGATGTTCCCGGAGCTGGTCACACGGCCCGACCTGAAGGTCTTCCTGCCGCCGATCGGTGGCATGACCCTCTATTTCTTCGGCGACGTGAGCCTGCTCGGCCGTCCGGAAACGCAGGTGGCCTGTCGGGTTCACGACGAGTGCAACGGCTCCGACGTGTTCGGGTCGGACATCTGCACTTGCCGGCCCTATCTCGCCCACGGCATCGAGGTGTGCGTCGAGATGGCCCAGCGCGGCGGCGTCGGTCTGGTGGTGTACAACCGTAAGGAGGGCCGCGCCCTCGGCGAGGTGACCAAGTTCCTGGTTTACAACGCCCGCAAGCGCCAGTTCGGCGGCGACCGCGCCGAAACCTATTTCGAGCGGACCGAGTGCGTCGCTGGCGTGCAGGACATGCGCTTCCAGGAGCTGATGCCGGATGTCTTCCACTGGCTCGGTATTACACGCATCGACCGTTGGGCATCGATGAGCAACATGAAGCACGGCGCGCTGACCGCTGCCGGCATCCAGGTCGTCGAACAGGTGGCGATTCCCGACGAACTGATCCCGGCCGACGCGCGGGTGGAGATGGACGCAAAGACGGCGGCGGGCTATTTCACGCCGGTGGCGCCGCCAAGCGCGGCCGAACTGACGGTGGCGAAGGGCAGGGGGCTGCACGCATGAGTCACGGATCGGGATGGCACACGCCGGTATCTGCCGGCCATCCGGCGGCGCCGCTGCTGAGCTCGATGGCGGTGCGCGAGCGCTGCCGTGTCGTCACGGCACGGGTGGAAGCGGGCCTGTCGCCCTTCTTCACCTGGCATCCGGAGCAACTGTTGCCCTGTGCCGAGTACGTGGCGCAGACCATCCGCCTCAACTACCCGGATCTCGACGTGCCCTATCACAGTCGCTGGCGCCACTTCGAGGCCGGCGGGCGGGACCGCTGGAGCGTGCTTGCCGGCACCCACGGCCTGGACGGCGACCGCCTGGAGCGGGCGCGTGTGGCGGTGGATCTGGTCATCCCCAGCGTGCTGCTGGACGCCGGGGCCGGCGCCGAGTGGCGTTTTCGGGACGTGGCCGGCGGCATGGAACTGGGCCGCTCCGAAGGGCTCGGCGTGGCCAGCCTGGCCTTGTTTGCCGGCGGTGCGCTGTCGGCCGATCCGGCCAGCCCGCTGCGCTGCGATGCGGCGGCGCTGCAGCGCCTGACGCCGGAGGTGCTGGCCGCGGCCTTCCAGGTCGGGTCGGCCAATCCGTTGGTCGGGCTGGAGGGGCGCAGTGCGCTGTTGCAGCGCCTGGGGGCCGTGATGGAAGCGACGCCGGCGGTGTTCGGCACACCGGCCCGCGCCGGTACGCTGGTGGATTACCTGCTTGCCCACGCCATCGATGGCCGGATCGCCGCGTCCTTCGTGCTTGGCACGCTGTTGCGCGCCCTCGGTCCGGTGTGGCCGGGCCGCGTGGTGCTGCAGGGCGTCCCGCTCGGCGACTGCTGGGCCCATCCGGCGCTGGAGGATGGCCTGCTGCCTTTCCACAAGCTGACCCAGTGGCTCACCTATTCCCTGCTCGAACCGCTGGAAACGGCGGGGCTGACGATCACCGGGCTGGACGAACTGACCGGCCTGCCGGAGTATCGCAACGGTGGCCTGCTGCTCGACTTCGGGCTGATCCGTCCGCGCGAGGAGCGTTTCTGGCGCCATGCCTGGACGGTGGATGCGCCATCCATCGTCGAATGGCGGGCGCTCACCGTGACTGGCCTGGACCGGCTCGCCGTCGCCGTCCGTGAGTTGCTCGGGCTGGCGCCGGAAGCCTTTCCGCTGGCCCGCGTGCTGGAAGGCGGCACCTGGTCGGCCGGCCGGCGCATCGCCGCCCAGCGCCGCGCTGGCGGCGCGCCGCCGGTGAGGCTGATCAGCGACGGCACCGTGTTCTGAAACCACTGCAAGCACTGGAGGACTGTATGAGCGCACCCCTTACCGTCATCGACCACCCCCTGCTTCAGCACAAGCTGTCCATGGCGCGTAGCGCGGAGACCACCACCGACAACTTCCGCCGCCTGGTGCGGGAGATCGCCTCCATGCTGGCCTACGAGGTGACCCGCGACCTGCCCACCGAGCTGATCGACGTGACCACCCCGGTGGCGGCCTGCAAGGTGCCGGTGATCAGCGGCAAGAAGCTGTGCCTGGTGTCCATCCTGCGGGCCGGCAACGGCATGCTCGACGGCATGATCGACCTGCTGCCCGGCGCGCGGGTCGGGCACATCGGCCTCTACCGGGATCCGGAAACGCTGGAGGCCATCGAGTACTACTTCAAGCTGCCGGACGACGTGGAAGACCGTCTGGTGATCGTCGTCGATCCGATGCTGGCCACCGGCAATTCGGCCAGCGCAGCCTTGTCGCGCCTGAAGGAGGCCGGCGTGACCAGCCTCAAGTTCGTGTGCCTGCTGGCCGCGCCGGAAGGCCTGGCCGCGTTGCAAGAGGCCCACCCGGACGTGCCGGTGACGACCGCCGCGGTGGACAGCCACCTCAACGAGCACGGCTACATCGTGCCCGGCCTGGGCGACGCCGGCGACCGCATCTTCGGCACCAAATGACGGTAGCGACGCCGCGCGGGGACGTGGACACGCCCGCGCGCGGCGGGCGCATCCGGCGCCAGCACGAGGCCGCCATCCTCGCCGCTGCCGAGCAGGTCTTTGCGCGGGCCGGCTTCCAGGGCGCCACGATGGCGGAGATCGCGTTGGCGGCTGGCCTGCCCAAGTCCAACCTGCATTACTACTTCGGCACCAAGGCCGAGGTCTACCGAGCCGTGCTGGCGCACATCCTGCGCCTGTGGCTGGCGGAGACCGACCGCATCAACGCCGACGCCGACCCGCGCGAGGCGCTGGCCCACTATATCGAGGCCAAGATGCGCCTCACCGCCGAGCATCCGGACGCCTCGCGGGTCTTTGCCAACGAGTTGCTGCATGGTGCGCCGGAGATCGGCGACTATCTGCGCAATGAGCTGCGCCTGCTGGTGGCCGACAAGGCGGCGGTGATCGAAGCCTGGATCGCCGCCGGCAGGATGGCGCCGGTGGATCCGGTGCATCTGTTCATCAGCCTGTGGGCGCTGACCCAGACCTACGCCGACTTCGAGACCCAGGTCTGCGCGGTGCTGAACCGCCGCAGCCTGGGGCCAGCCGACTACCGGCGGGCCACCGCCCATGTGCTGAACCTGGTGCTGCGCGGCTGCGGCCTCGCCAGCCCGATTCCGGAAGGAGAATCCCCGTGTTCGACCTGATCCTGCGCAACTGTAGTCTGCCCGATGGCCGCCGCGGCATCGACATCGGCATTCGCGACGGGCGTATTACCGCTGTAGAAACGACGCTGGCCGGCGAAGCTGGGGAAGTCATCGACGCGGCCGGCCAGCTTGTCACGCCGCCGTTCGTCGACGCCCACTTCCACATGGACGCGACCCTGTCCTACGGCCTGCCGCGGGTGAACCAGTCCGGCACGCTGCTGGAAGGCATCGCCCTGTGGGGTGAGCTGAAACCGTTGCTGACCCAGGAGGCGCTGGTTGAGCGGGCGCTGGCCTATTGCGACTGGGCGGTGGCCAAGGGCCTGCTGGCGATCCGCTCCCACGTGGATGTCTGCGACCCGCGCCTGCTGGCGGTGGAAGCCCTGCTGCACGTGAAGGACAGGGTCCGCCCCTACCTGGATCTGCAACTGGTGGCTTTTCCCCAGGACGGCGTGTTGCGCAGCCCCGGTGCGCTGGACAACCTGAAGCGGGCGCTGGACATGGGCGTCGACGTGGTCGGCGGCATTCCCCATTTCGAGCGCACGATGGCCGACGGCGCCGAGTCGGTGCGCATCCTGTGCGAACTGGCCGCCGAGCGCGGCCTGCCGGTGGACATGCACTGCGACGAATCCGACGATCCGCTGTCGCGCCATGTCGAAACGCTGGCTTTTCACGCCCAGCGCCTCGGCCTGCAGGGGCGGGTGACCGGTTCCCACCTGACGTCCATGCATTCGATGGACAACTACTACGTGTCCAAGCTGCTACCGCTGATGGCCGAGGCGGGGGTCGCGGCGGTCGCCAACCCGCTCATCAACATCACGCTGCAGGGCCGCCACGACAGCTACCCGAAGCGCCGCGGCATGACCCGCGTGCCGGAACTGCTGGCGGCCGGCATTCCGGTCGCCTTCGGCCACGACTGCGTGATGGACCCGTGGTATAGCCTCGGCAGCGGCGACATGCTGGAGGTGGCGGCGATGGGCCTGCACGTGGCGCAGATGACCAGCCAGGACGGCATGCGCGCCTGCTTTGCGGCGGTGACGGCGACGCCTGCGCGCATCCTGGGCCTGGACGGCTATGGCCTCGAACCGGGCTGCCGCGCCGATCTGGTGCTGCTGCAGGCCGGCGACCCCGTCGAGGCACTGCGCCTGCGGGCGACGCGTCTGCTGGTGTTGCGCGCTGGGCGGATCGTTGCCCGCAGCCCGGCGGCCGTTGCCGTGCTGGATCTGCCGGGACGGCCGTCCCGTGTGGATTTTGTCCACCGGACCTGAGCTTTATCCCCGCCCGCCGTGGTCAACCCTGTGGGTAAGTTGTGAAACGCAGGCTTAGACGACTGATTGGACAGTGTTTTTAGAGTTTGCCTCAAATTTGTGCAATGCACCCTTCTGGCCGGCAACGGACGTCCTGTGGATTCTTGCTGCAGCTGTGGGTTATCCCCGCGTGGCGTGGTCAACCCTGTGGATAAGGTGTGAAGGGTGTAAACAGATCATTGAAAGTTAAATGCTTTTTGTTTCTGCCACAAAATTAGGCAGGTCTTTCGAGGATTCGAAACAGGGTTGCCGACCGTTTTTCAAAGGCGCTTTGCGGTGGGCATCCCGGTTTGCGAGGCTGTCGCAAGTGCGTTGTTATCCCCGCCCAGCGTGGTCAACCCTGTGGGTAAGTTGTGAAAGGTGGGGCTAGGCTACTGATCCAGCAGCATTTTTATCGTTTGCTTCAAATTTGTGCAATGCACACGGTGGATGCCCCGGAATGGGGATGTGGATTTGTGGGTGTTTCCCCGGTTTTTCCCCACCGGACGTGGTCAACCCTGTGGATAAGGTGTGAAGGGGGATTTCATGTCACTGATTGGTCAGTGTTTTTTAATGTTGCTGCAAAATTAGGCAGCGTCTGGCTGGCCTCCGGGGCAGGAAAAATCCGTGAATCGAGGTCTTCCCAGCGCCCCTCAGCAAGGTCGAATTGCCCCAGTGTGGACAGTGGCCCACCGATGTCGGATGCCGCGTAGCACATCAGGCTGAGTTTCGTTACGGTGCAGTGGACGACCTTCTGTGTGCCCGCATCCAGGCGTTCGAGCAGGGGGGCTGTGGGCCATTCACCGTCGTACAGGCCCACCGTGACATGGGGTGTATATGGGCCACCGGGGTCGGAGCGTGGGCCGCACAGGGCATGGCGCAGGCGGCCTAGGCCACCGTCCACGTCGCGGACGCTCAGGAAGGGCGCCGACGTGAAGCTCGCCAGCCCGCCGATCTCCATGCGGAAGGGGGCGCCGGCGAAGCGTTGCAGGGTATCAAGCTGTCGTTCCAGCCCGGCTGGGCCGAAGTCGTCGGGACGTGTCGGCTGCAGGGTCGGAAAGCCGCACAGGGCGAGTGTGATGTGCGGTTGGCGGCGGTAGTTGTCGAGCAGTACGTCGTCCAGCAATACCGCTGCCTGTTCAGTCAGGCGGCGTACCTCCGGCAGGTCTACGTCTATGGCCCACAGCGCGTAGTGCGGGCGGCCAAGATGCCATTCGTGGAAATCCCGGCGCACATTGCGCAGCGTTCTGCCGGCTGCAGCGAAATGTGCGCGAGCCAGGTCGAAAACGCTGTCGGGAATGGCGAAGGAGGAGACAGGCTCGGCGCGGGGGGGCATGGGGCAGGAAGTGAAGTTGTCAGCGCGCCAGCATAACCGCTGGGGCGCCGACGATTATCCCATTCCGCCCGCGACGGACTTCCCGCTTGGCCAACTTCCTATTTTGCGGGGGCTGGAGCGGCAGCGGGCGTGCCAAAGCGCAGGCAGGCCCTGCTGCGCGGCGCCGGCAAAGTGATGCCCTTGGCCTTGGCCCGCTCCGCCATTTGCGCATGGTGTTCCGCCATGTAGGCCTGGCATTCCTCGGCGGTCTTCATCGAGCGCATTTTGTCCCGGTGGGCGCGGCGTTCCTCCGGTGTCATCAGTCCCATGCCCGGGGTGTTGCGGCGGTTCATACGCCAGCCGCAGTTGGGGCCCATGTCCGCTTTCGCCGTGCCGTCGGCCTTCATGCACGGCCGTTCGCCCTGCATCATGCCGGGGCCCATGCCGCCCCCGCCCATTCCACCGCCGCCCATGCCGGGGCCCGGCTGGGCTGCCGCTATACCGACCATAAATAGGCTTGCCATGCCGGCAAGGACGCATTGCCTGAACATCGTCATCGTAATCTCCTGATGCGCGCGGGCCATCATCCATCCCCAGGGCTGCCCGTCGGCCATGTGTCGGGGCTGGAACCTTGTTACGCCATCAATATTAGGCGCTGCTGATCTAGGAGCAAGGGCTGTGGGGGAGATTTCCTGTCGGGACTTGCCCCAGGTCAAGAAGCCAGGCGCGGGGGGCGGTCACGGCTGCGACATAGTGTCGCAACTGCCCGTTTCCTGGCCCGTATCAAGAAACTTTAAGGGGCTGCCTTGCTACAGTCCGGGCCCAGTTCCCGACTGACGAGGCCCCTGATGATTTCCGCAAGATTGACCCCCATCGCCGTTGCCGTTTCCATGCTGGCGACGCTTCCAGCCCATGCGGCCGACTCCGGCGACAGCGTGGCGCTGACCCTCGGTGAGGTGGTCGTCAGCGGCAGCGCCGATGGCCCGCTGCAGGCCCGACGTGTGCTGAGCTCGGTGGATATCCTGCCGGAGGCGCGCATCGCGAACCAGGTGGTGGCCAACAACTGGCAGCTGTTCGGCCAGTTGCCCGGCGTGATGCTGACCCAGTTCGGCCAGGGCACTACGTCCGGCAAATTTTCCATGCGCGGCTTCAACGGGGAAGGGGAGATCAACGCGGTCAAGCTGCTCATCGACGGCGTGCCGTCCAACAGCAACGACGGCAACATGCCCTACATCGATCTGGCGCCGCGGCTGGACATCGAATCCATCGAGGTGGTGCGCGGCACCAACGATCCGCGCTACGGTCTGCACAACATCGCCGGTAACGCCAACATCATCACCAAGAGCGGCGGCAACTATGTGCAGGGGCGGGCCACCCTCGGCAGCTTCCAGACCCGCGAGCTGCAGGCGGCGGCGGGCATCGAGCAGGGCGCGCTGGCGCAGAACTACGCGCTGGCGGTGAACTCGACCGACGGCTACCGGGCCCATTCCGGTGCCGAGAACGGCGCCTTCAGCGGCAAATGGTTCATTACGCCGGAAGGTGGCAACAGCCGCTTTGGCTTGATCCTGCGCCACTCCACCGCCCGCGCCGATGAGGCGGGCTACCTGACCGATGCCCAGCGCCGCGCCGACCCGGACCAGTCGCCGGCCCACAACCGGACCGACGAAGACCGCCGGATGGCCACCCAGGTGGCGCTGCAGGCGGAAACCGCGCTGGGCAGCCAGCTGTTCTGGACCGGCCAGGTCTACCTGAACAATCTGGATGATCGCCGCTTCGTGACCTTCTCGGCCAATGTCTCCCAGCAGGAGCGCGTCGTCGCGGAAACCCACAGCGGTGCGTCCACGACGCTGACCTGGCGGGCCGGCAAGACGGTCCTCGGCGATCTGTCGGTGATGGGCGGCCTCGACGTGGAGCGCCAGGACAACCGCAGCACCCGCTACAACACCGTCAGCCAGGTGCGCCAGAGCCAGACCCGCGACCAGGCTTTCGAGTTCGACACTGCCGGCGCCTTCGTGCAGGCGGTGCTCAAGCCGCTGCCCGGCCTGAGCCTGACGCCGGCCTTCCGTGCCGACCGCGTTGACGGCACCTACACCAACCGCCTCAACGGCAAGACCTACGACATCAACGACTACGGCACGATCAACCAGCCGAAGATGAGCGCGGTGTATGCGCTGTCCGATGCGTACTCGGTGTACGGAAACTGGGGCCGCAGCTTCCAGGTCGGCGTGGGTACCGCTTCTTATAAGGTGAACCAGACGGCCGACCTGTCGCCGTCGATCAATGAAGGCTGGGAGGTCGGCCTCAAGTTCCGCCCGCTGGCCTGGCTGGAGGGCCGCCTCGCGGCCTGGCGCCAGACCGCTTCCAACGAAGCGCGGCGCAAGCTCAACGACCCGGCCAACGACGCCGAGAACATCGGCCAGACCCGCCGCCAGGGTGTAGACCTGCAGCTCAACGCCCAGCCCACGCGCCAGCTCGGCCTGTGGGTCGGCGCCGCGCTGCAGCGCTCGAAGATCCTGCAGGCCGACGCGGTGTCCGCCGGCACCGTCGGCAAGGAGATCGACCATGTGCCGCACCTGCTCTACAACCTGGGCGCCGATTACCAGGCCAGCGAGGCCTGGCGCCTGTCGGCATGGATAAATGGGCAGAGCAGCTATTACCTGGAGCGCACCAACAGCACGGGCAAGTTTGGCGGCTACGCGCTGGCCAACGTGGCGGCGGCCTATCGCCTCAGCCCGCGCATCAATCTGGAGGTACAGGTGCGCAACCTGTTCGACCGCTACAGCGAATACGCTTGGTGGGATGGCGCCCAGTCCCTTCACGCTCCGGGCGCGCCGCGCAGCGTGTACGGGACGGTCGCGGTCAAGTTCTGAGCCTCGATGAAACGCGAACTGCGCCGCCTGTGGGTCAAGCTGCACCTGTATGTCGGCTTGCTGGCCGGCGGCCTGTTCGTGCTGCTGGGGCTCACCGGCAGCGTGCTGGTGTTCTACCTGGATGTGGACGGCCTTCTCAATCCGCAGATCCGCGTCAGCGCAGCGGCGCCCGCGCCGTCGCCGGAGGCGGTGTTTCAGGTGTTGCGTGCCCGCTACCCGCAGCGGGACGGCCCGTGGCGCATTGAGATGCCGCTGTCGGCGGACGCGCCGGTGCTGGCCCGCTACTACAACCCGCCGGAAACGGCCGGCCGCGGCTTCGCGCCGCTGATGCTGAGCCTGGATCCGCACACACTGGAAATCACCAGCGCGCGCTTCTGGGGCGACTACGCGACGACCTGGTTGTTCGACCTGCATTACACGCTGCTGGCGGGCGAGGGGGGCAAGACGGCGGTCGGCGTTCTCGGCCTGTTGCTGGCGTTCTCGCTGCTCAGCGGGCTTTATCTGTGGTGGCCGAGCCGTGCCCGCCTGGCTGCGGCACTCAAACCGGTGCTGCGCAGCGGCGCGGTCCGCCGCACCTACGATCTGCATGTGCTGGGCGGCGTCTACGGGCTGCCGGTGCTGCTGGTGCTGGCGCTAACCGGCAGTGCGCTGGCCTTGCCGGACTTCACCCGCGCGCTGGTTGGCAACGCATCGCCGCTGCGCGAGGCCTACCGGCCGCCGGCCGGCCTGCTGGACGATGGCGCTAAGCCGATCGCCCTCGATGTGGCGGTGCGCATCGCTAGTAGCCGCTTTCCCGGCGCGGAACTGCGCTGGGTCGAGACCTCCGGCAGCGCCGGGCGGCCGATCTCGGTGCGATTCCATCAGCCTGGCGAACCCGGCCGGCGTTTCCCGCGCTCCCAGGTGTGGGTAGACCCGAGCGATGGGCAGGTGCTGGCGGTGCGTGATCCGCTGCGGGAATCCGCCGGCGACGGCTTTCTGGCCTGGATGCATCCGCTCCACAACGGTGAGGCCTTCGGGCTGCCCGGCCGTATCCTCGCCTGCGTGGCAGGGCTGCTGCCGGCACTGTTGTTCGTCACCGGCTGGATGCGCTGGCGGCACAAGGCCCGCGCCCGTGCGCTGCGGGAGACCCGGCCGGTGCCGCATACCACCACCCTGTGGGGGCGAATTCATTCGCCCTCCGCTCGTTTCAGGGAGTCCGAGGGCGAATGAATTCGCCCCCACAGGGTTGGCACCCCACAGGGTTGGCACCCCACAGGGTTGGCACCCCACAGGGTTGGCACCCCACAGGGTTGGCACCCCACAGGGCGGCATCTGAGGCGTTTCCGGCCTGCCGCAGTGAATTTGCTGGAACGGCTTTTTCCTTACAGGGTCTTTACGCAGTCTTACGAAGGCATCGTGTAGCATTGCGACCGCCTCTCGATGGCTTCGAACTGCCGGCCTGTAGCGGGCTGGCGCCTTCCGGAAAAACGCTCCATGCCCAGCCCTGCCTCTGCTCCGTCCGATTCAGCTTCCCGTCCCCGTCGTCTTCTTCCCTGGCTCATCGTGCTGGCCCTGGCGGCCGGTGGTGGTTGGTATTACACCCACCGTGGCGCATCGGACGGAGACGGGGGCGGTGGCGGAAAATCGGCCAACGGACCGCGCGGTGGCCGGGACGGGCGTGGCGACCGGCCGATTCCGGTGACCCTCGCGACCATCGTCACTGGCGACATCCGGGTGATGGTGCCGGCCCTCGGCAGCGTGGTGCCGCGCAATCAGGTGACGGTGCGTTCGCGGGTCGACGGTCCGCTGCTGGCAGTCAAATTCACCGAAGGCCAGCCGGTCAAGGCGGGCGATGTGCTCGCGCTGATCGATCCCGATCCCTTCCGAGCCACGCTGGAGCAGGCCCGCGGCCAGTTGGCACGGGACGCGGCGCTGCTGAAGAACGCCCAGATCGACCTCGACCGCTACAAGGGCCTGCTACGCCAGGATTCCATTGCCGAGCAGCAGGTGGCGACCCAGGAGGCGCTGGTGCGCCAGTACCAGGGCACCGTGCAGGCCGACCAGGCGGCGGTGAAGAGCGCCGAGCTGCAGCTGTCCTACACCACCATCAAGGCCCCGATCAGCGGCCGGGCCGGCCTGCGGGCCGTGGACCCGGGCAATATCGTGAAGGCCTCCGACACCACCGGGCTGGTGACCATTGCCCAGGTGAGCCCGATCACCGCCGTGTTCCCGGTGCCGGAAGACCGCCTGCCGGCGGTCATGAAGCGCGTGCGTGAAGGCAAGGGCCTGATCGCCGAGGCCTGGGACCGGGAGATGAAAAACCACCTCGCCGATGGCAAGCTGTTGGCGGTGGATAGCCAGATCGACAGCACCACCGGCACCGTCAAGTTGAAGGCGGATTTCGCCAACAAGGACGGCAGCCTGTTCCCCAACCAGTTCGTCAACGTACGCCTGATCCTCGACACCCTGGCCGGTGTCGTCACGGTGCCGACCGCTGCGGTCCAGCAGGGTGCCAAGGGCAGTTATGTCTATAAGGTCGGCGAGGGCAACAAGGTCGCGTCGGTGCCGGTCAAGCTGGGGCCGGTGGATGGCGACAAAGCCGTCGTCGAGGATGGCCTCGCCGCCGGTGACCGGGTCGTTGTGGACGGCCTCGACAAGCTGAAGGACGGCGCCCAGATCGAGGCCATCGACCCGAAGGCCGTGGATGCGCCCGGGCGGGAGAGAAAGCGCGGCGGCAACGGCGGCGGTCGTCCGGGGCATTAACGCATGAACCCGTCCCGTCCGTTCATCCTGCGGCCGGTGGCGACCTCCCTGCTGATGGTCGCCATCCTGCTGGTGGGCCTCGTCGCCTATCGCCTGCTGCCCATCTCGGCGTTGCCCGAGGTGGATTACCCGACCATCCAGGTCAAGACCTTGTATCCCGGCGCCAGCCCGGACGTGATGACTTCGGCCATCACCGCGCCGCTGGAGCGCCAGTTCGGCCAGATGCCGGGGCTGGACGAAATGTCGTCCACCAGTTCAGGCGGGGCCTCGGTGATCACCCTGCGCTTCAGCCTGTCCCTGAGCCTGGACGTGGCCGAGCAGCAGGTACAGGCGGCCATCAACGCCGCATCCAACCTGCTGCCCACCGACCTGCCGGCACCGCCCACCTACAGCAAGGTGAATCCCGCCGACGCGCCGATCCTGAGCTTGGCGGTGAGCTCGAAGAGCCTGCCGATCACGCGCATCCACGATCTGGTTGAGAGCCGACTGGCGATGAAGATCTCCCAGGTGCCGGGGGTCGGCCTCGTCAGCATCGCCGGCGGGCGCCGTCCGGCGGTGCGGGTGCAGGTCAATCCGACCGCCGCGGCTGCCTACGGGCTGGGGCTGGAGGACATCCGCACGGCCATCGCCAACGCCAACGTGACCCAGGCCAAGGGCAGCTTCGACGGACCCCAGCGGGCCTCCACCATCGACGCCAACGACCAGCTGCGTTCCGCCGACGAGTACCGCGGCCTGATCGTCGCTTATAAGAATGGCAATCCGGTGCGTCTGTCGGATGTGGCCAACCTGGCCGACGACGCCGAAAACCTGCGCCTCGCCGCCTGGGCCGATGATCAGGCGGCGGTGATCATCAACGTGCAGCGCCAGCCAGGCGCCAACGTGATCGAGGTGGCCGACCGGGTTACCGCGCTGCTGCCGCAGATGACCGCCAGCCTGCCGGCCTCGCTCGATGTGCGTGTGCTGTCCGACCGCACCACCACCATCCGCGCTTCAGTGCACGACGTGCAGATTGAGCTGATGATGGCCGTGGCCCTGGTGGTGATGGTGATCTTCATGTTCCTGCGCAGCGTGCCGGCGACCATCATCCCCAGCGTGGCGGTGCCGCTGTCACTGGTCGGCACCTTTGGCGTGATGTACCTGGCTGGCTTCAGCCTCAACAATCTCACCCTGATGGCGCTGACCATCTCCACCGGCTTCGTGGTGGACGACGCCATCGTGATGATCGAGAACATCGCCCGCTACGTGGAGGAGGGCGAATCGCCGATGCAGGCCGCGCTGAAGGGGGCCAAGCAGATCGGTTTCACCATCATCTCGCTGACCTTCTCGCTGATCGCCGTGCTGATTCCGTTGCTGTTCATGGCGGACGTGGTCGGCCGGCTGTTCCGCGAGTTCGCGATCACGCTGGCGATCGCCATCCTGATCTCCGCCTTCGTGTCCCTGACCCTCACGCCGATGATGTGCGCGCGGCTCCTCAAGCACGTGCCGGAGGCCGAGCAGGGGCGCTTCTACAAGGTGATGGGTGACTTCTTCGACCGCGTCATCGCCCGTTACGGCGTGATGCTGCAGTGGGTGCTCGACCGCCAGGGCCTGACCCTGGTGGTCGCCATCGGCACCCTGGCGCTGACCGCGCTGCTTTACGTGGTGGTGCCCAAGGGCTTCTTCCCGGTCCAGGACACCGGCGCGATCCAGGGCATCACCGAGGCGAGTCAGTCGATCTCCTTTTCCGCCATGTCGCAGCGCCAGCAGGCGCTGGCCGAGGTGGTGCTGAAGGATCCGGCGGTGGCCAGCCTGTCGTCCTTCATCGGCGTGGATGGCGCCAACGCGACCCTCAACAGCGGGCGCATGATGATCAACCTCAAGCCGCTGGCCGAGCGGGACGCCAGCGCCAGCGAGGTGATCCGCCGCTTGACGCCGGAGGTGCGCAAGGTGGCCGGCATTACGCTGTACATGCAGCCGGTGCAGGATCTGTCCATCGAGGACAAGGTCAGCCGCACCCAGTACCAGTTCTCCTTGCAGTCGCCGGATTCGGCGGCGCTGGCCGAATGGGTACCGCGCCTCGTCGAGCGCCTGAAAGGTCTGCCGCAGCTGGCCGACGTGGCCAGCGACCTGCAGGACAAGGGCCTGCAGGCCTGGGTGGAGATCGACCGGGCCAGCGCCAGCCGCCTTGGTGTCAGCACCGCGGCCATCGACAACGCCTTGTACAACGCCTACGGCCAGCGCCTGATATCCACCATCTTCACGCAGGCCACCCAGTACCGCGTGGTGCTGGAGGTGAAACCGGAGTTCCGCAGCAGCCCGGCCGCCATCGCCAACCTCTACGTGCCGGGCAGCGGCGGCGCCCAGGTGCCGCTGTCGGCGGTGGCGCGGGTCGTCGAACGGCCGGCGATGCTGGCCGTGAACCACATCGGCCAGTTCCCGGCGGTGACTCTGTCCTTCAACCTGGCGCCGGGCGCATCCCTCGGCGAGGCGGTAGAGGCGATCCGTTCGGCCGAGGCCGACCTGGGCCTGCCGGCCAGCATCGAGACCAGCTTCCAGGGCGCGGCGCTGGCTTTCCAGGCCTCGCTGACCAACACCCTGCTGCTGATCCTCGCCGCGGTGGTGACCATGTACATCGTGCTCGGCGTGCTCTACGAGAGCTACATCCACCCGGTCACCATCCTGTCCACGCTGCCGTCGGCCGGCGTCGGCGCGCTGCTGGCGCTGCTGATGGCGCGCAGCGAGCTGGGCATCGTCGGCATCATCGGCATCGTGCTCCTGATCGGCATCGTCAAGAAGAAC
>JAFEDK010000026.1:0-184168 GCA_018241665.1 Pseudomonadota bacterium | reverse complement strand
CCGATCCTGATGACCACGCTGGCGGCGCTGCTCGGCGCGCTGCCGCTGATGCTGGGCTCCGGTGTCGGCTCCGAACTGCGCCACCCGCTCGGCGTGACGATGGTCGGCGGCCTGCTGGTCAGCCAGGTGCTGACACTGTTCACCACGCCGGTGATCTACCTGGCCTTCGACCGCCTGGCCCGGCGGGGGAGGGCGGCGTGACGATCGGTGTAGGCATTGATGTGGGGGCCGATGTGGGGGCGAATTCATTCGCCCGAGGCGCCCACGGAACGCACTTCGGGCGAATGAATTCGCCCCCACGGGGTGAAGCGGGCGCGTCGGTTGCCGTGGGGGCCGACTCATTCTCCCGTAGCGGTTACGGAACGTGCTCTGGGCAAATGAATTTGCCCCCACAAGACAGGGACGAGGCATCGGTCTTTGTATGGGATAATCCATATCCTGGGGATTGGCATGGCGCGGTGTTTGCCGTGGGGGCGAATTCATTCGCCCTGCTGCCGCTCAGCGTTGTGCCTGCGTGCATCGGCGCTTGCCGGGAGGCCGGGCCGCGATGAATCTGTCCCGCCTGTTCATCTTCCGCCCGGTCGCCACCACGCTGCTGACCTTGGCCGTGGCGCTGGCCGGGGCGATCGCCTTCCGCCTGCTGCCGGTGTCGCCGCTGCCGCAGGTGGATTACCCGACCATCTCGGTGTCGGCCAACCTGCCCGGTGCCAGCCCGGAAACCATGGCGGCCACCGTCGCCGGGCCGCTGGAGCGCATCCTCGGGCAGATCGCCGGCGTTACCGAGCTGACCTCCTACAGCACCCTCGGCTCGACGCGGGTGACGCTGCAGTTCGAGCTGTCCCGCGACATCGACGGCGCCGCCCGCGACGTGCAGGCCGCCATCAACGCGTCCCGCGGCCAGCTGCCGACCAGCCTGCCGAACAACCCGACTTATCGCAAAGTGAACCCGGCCGAGACGCCGATCATCATCCTGGCCCTCACGTCGGACACGCTGACCAAGGGCCAGCTCTACGATGCCGCGTCGACGGTGCTGGCCCAGCGCCTGTCCCAGGTGGAGGGGGTCGGCCAGGTGTCCATCGGCGGCAGCTCGTTGCCGGCGGTGCGCGTCGAGCTGGACCCGGACCGCCTGGCCGCCAACGGCCTCAACATGGACGACGTGCGTACTGCCATCGTCGGCACCAACGCCAACCGTCCGAAGGGCGTGGTGGAGGACGGCGAGCGGGCCTGGCAGGTCGGCGCCAACGACCAGGCGCGAACCGCCGACGAGTACAAGCCGCTCATCGTGTCGTGGAAGAACGGCGCCGCGGTGCGCCTGTCCGACGTGGCCAATGTGCGCAACGGCATCGAGAACGACCGCAACTACGGCTATTCCAACGGCCGCCCGGCGGTGCTGCTGATGGTCAACCGCCAGCCCGGCGCCAACATCATCGAGACCGTGGACCGGGTCACCGCGCTGCTGCCGCACCTGCGCGCCAGCATCTCGCCGGCCATCGACCTGGACGTGGTGATGGACCGCACGCCGACCATCCGCGGCTCCCTGCGCGAGGTGGAGCACACGCTGATGATCTCGGTAGCGCTGGTGGTGATGGTGGTCTTCCTGTTCCTGCGCAACCTGCGGGCGACGGTGATCCCCAGCGTGGTGGTGCCGGTGTCGCTGATCGGCACCTTCGCGGTGATGTATCTGGCCGGCTTCAGTCTCGACAACCTGTCGCTGATGGCGCTGACCATCGCTACCGGTTTCGTCGTGGACGACGCCATCGTCGTGCTGGAGAACATCTCGCGCCACATCGACGAAGGCCTCGCGCCGCGCCAGGCGGCCCTGCGCGGCGCGCGGGAGATCGGCTTCACGGTGGTGTCGATGAGCCTGTCGCTGATCGCCGTGTTCATCCCGATCCTGGCGATGGGCGGCATCGTCGGGCGGCTGTTCCGGGAGTTCGCGATCACCCTGTCGGCGGCGATCCTGGTGTCGATGGTGGTGTCCCTGACCGCCACGCCGATGATGTGCGCGCGCCTGCTGCAGAAGCGCCCGCCGGAAGGGGAGCGCGGCCGTTTCGACCGCCTCGCCGGCGGCGCGCTGGATCGTCTGGTGGACGGCTACCGCCGCAGCCTGGGCTGGGCGCTGGCGCACCCGTGGCTGGTGCTGGGCATCCTGCTCGCCACCATCGCGGCCAACGTCCATCTCTACAACACCATCCCGAAGGGCTTCTTCCCGCAGCAGGACACCGGGCGCATCCGCGGCTTCGTCGAGGCCGACCAGGCGATCTCCTTTCAGGCCATGAAAGGCAAGATGGACGTCTTCCTGGCCCTCGTCGGGGCCGACCCGGCGGTCGCCAACGTGGTCGGCTTCACCGGCGGCGGGCAGATCAACTCCGGCTCGATGTTCATCACCCTCAAGCCGATCGACGAGCGCAAGGAATCCGCCGACGCCATCGTCACCCGCCTGCGCAAGAAGCTGGCCCACGTGCCGGGTGCCAGCCTGTACCTCAACCCGGTGCAGGACATCCGCATCGGCGGGCGCTCCAGCAACTCCAGCCAGCAGTTCACGCTGCAGTCCGACAACCTGGACGAGCTGCGCCTGTGGGAGCCGCGCATCCGCAACGCGCTGAGCCGCCTCGACGAGATCACCGACGTGAGCTCCGACCAGCAGGACAAGGGGCCGCAGACCACGCTGGTGATCGACCGCGACGCAGTGGCCCGCTACGGCCTGACCATGCGCGCGGTGACGACGGCGCTCAACAACGCCTACGGGCAGCGCCAGGTGTCCACCATCTACAACCCGCTCAACCAGTACCGGGTGGTGATGGAGGCGGCGTCCGACTACCTGCAGGGGCCGGAATCCCTGGCGCGGCTGACCATGGTGTCGTCCACCGGCGCCCAGGTGCCGCTGTCGGCGGTGGCCCGCGTGGTGTCCACGCTGGCGCCGCTGTCGGTGAGCCACCAGGGCGGTGCGGCGGCGTCCACGATCAGCTTCGCGCTGCCCGAAGGGCGCTCCATCGGCGAGGCCACCGACGCCATCCGCGCGGCGGTGGCGCGCATCGGCGTGCCGGTGAGCATCCGCACCAGTTTCGAGGGCAGCACCGGCGCCTTCCAGAAGTCCATGAGCACCCAGCCGCTGCTGATCCTGGCCGCGGTGGTGACCATCTACATCGTGCTCGGCATGCTCTATGAGAGCCTGATCCACCCGATCACCATCCTGTCCACGCTTCCCTCGGCGGGCGTGGGGGCGCTGCTGGCGCTGATGGGCATGGATACCGAGTTCAGCCTGATCGCGATGATTGGCGTGATCCTGCTGATCGGCATCGTCAAGAAGAACGCCATCATGATGATCGACGTGGCGATCGCGCTGCAACGCCAGGGCGCCAGCGCCCGCGACGCGATTCACCACGCGTGCCTGCTGCGTTTCCGGCCGATCCTGATGACCACGCTGGCGGCCCTGTTCGGTGCGATCCCGCTGGCCATCGGCAGCGGCGACGGCGCCGAGTTGCGCCAGCCGCTGGGCATCGCCATCGTCGGTGGCCTGATCCTCAGCCAGATCCTGACCCTCTACACCACGCCGGTCGTCTTCGTGATGCTCGACCGGCTGCGCCGCCAGCCCAAGTCCGCGGCGGCATTGCAGGCGGAGAGCGCCCTTTGAAGATGAATAAGATGAACGCGATGGCCAAGGTGGCGGTCGATCCTGTCGGGAAGCGTCCCGCTGGGGGGGCGCCACTGGGGCAAAAATCTGTGGGGCAAAAGTCTGTGGGGGCGAATTCATTCGCCCTACGCGCTTTGATCAAGCTCTGCGGGCGAATGAATTCGCCCCTACGGGTCGTGTTGCCCTGCCTTTTCCTGGCCGCATGTACCGTTGGCCCCGACTACGTGCGGCCGACGGTGGAAACCCCCGCGGCCTTCAAGGAAGCGGCTGGCGAGTGGCGCCCGGCGAGCCCGCAGGACCCGGTTTCCGGCGACGCCTGGTGGACGGTGTTCGGCGACCCGGTGCTCGACGGCCTGCAGGCCAAGGTGGACATCTCCAACCAGAACCTGCGCGCCGCCGAGGCCCAGTACCGCCAGGCCAGGGCGCTGGCCGATTCCGCCCGTTCGTCGTGGTTCCCGACCATCAACGGCACTTTCGGCGCGACGCGTTCGGCCAGCGCGGCGTCCACCGCCAGCGCCGGCAACGCGCCGCCGGTCAACAGCTTCAGCCTTGGCGCCACCGCCAGCTGGGAGGCCGACGTGTGGGGGCGTATCGCCCGCAACGTGGAAGCGGCCGACGAGCGGGTGCAGGCCAGTGAGGCGGATCTCGCCGCGGCCCGCCTGTCGGCCCACGCGACGCTGGCGCAGACCTACTTCCAGTTGCGCGCGGCAGACCGCCAGAAAGCACTGCTCGACGCGGCGGTGGCAGCCTACGAGCGCTCCCTCGAACTGACCCGCAACCGTTACGCCGCCGGTGTCGCCACCAAGGCCGACGTGGCCCAGGCGGACAGCCAGCTGCGCAGCACCCGCGCATCGGCGCTGGATGCCGGCCTGTCGCGCAGCCAGTATGAGCACGCCATCGCGGTGCTGATCGGCCAGGCGCCGTCCGGCTTCGCGCTGCCGCCGGTGGCGGGGCCGCTCGCCGCCGCGCCGGTCACGCTGACGCTGCCGTCCACGCTGCTCGAACGGCGTCCCGACATCGCTGCTGCCGAGCGCCGCGTGGCCGCTGCCAATGCGGCCGTCGGCGCGGCCCAGGCGGCGCGCTTCCCGGTGCTCGGCCTGTCCGCTTCCACAGGCTTCCGCCGCTCGCAGATCGAGGATCTGCTGACCGTACCGAGCCGCTACTGGTCCCTCGGCCCGACGCTGGCGGCGACGCTGTTCGACGCGGGTGCCAAGAAGGCCGCGGTGGGCCAGGCCGTCGGCGTCTGGGAACAGGCCGTGGCGACTTACCGCCAGACCGTGCTGGCGGCCTTCCAGGAAGTGGAGGACAACCTCGCCGCGGTGCGTGTGCTGGAGGAGGCCGGCGTCGAGCAGGCCGCCGCCGTGTCCGCCGCTGCCGAAGCCGAGGCCATCGCCCTCAACCAGTACCGGGCCGGCGCGGTCAGCTATCTCAACGTGGTCACCGCCCAGGCCACCCATCTCAGTGCCCAGCGCAGCGCCAGCGACCTGGCCGCCCGCCGGCTGGTGGCGGCGGTGCTGCTGGCGAAGAACGCCGGCGGTGGGCTGGGCGGGAAGCTGCCGCCCGATACCCGGTGACGCTCCAGCAGGAAGGCCATGTCGGGGCGAATTCATTCGCCCGCAGCGGGTTGGTGCCTCGCTGACGGTGGAATGCAGGGGCCACGGCCTCGATTCAAGCACCTGAGGGCGAATGAATTCGCCCCCACGGGGAGGCGTCCGGGCCCCTGATTCTCCCGGCCACCCCGGTCGGCGCGAACTTTCGTCATCGACGGGCATCCATGATGTATGCTGCGGCGCAGCAATCCAGGCCGTAGCACCTGAATGGAGGCATTCCGTCCATGTTGAAGAAGCTTTGGAAAACCCGGGACATTGCTGTTCCGTCCCTGAGCCTGGCCCTGCAGGGGGGCGGGGCGCACGGCGCCTACACCTGGGGCGTGCTCGACCGCTTGCTGGAAGACGACTGGCAGATCGACGGCATCAGCGGCACCAGCGCCGGCGCGATGAATGCCGTGGCGCTGGCCCAGGGCTGGACCCGCGGCGGATCGGAGGGCGCGCGGGAGAGCCTGGCGGCGTTCTGGGAGGCCGTGTCCGATACCACGCCTTTCGAGCTGGACCTGCTGCACAGCCTCAATCCCGCCGGTGACGGCTCGCTGCCGGGGCCGGTGGGCATGATGATGGGCCTGACCAAGGTCTTTTCGCCTTACCAGCTCAATCCCTTCGAGCTCAACCCGCTGCGCGACGTGGTGCGTGCCCAGTTCGATTTCGAGCGTATCCGTCGGGACTGTCCGCTCAAGCTGTTCATCGCGGCGACCCGCGTGCGTAGCGGCAAGGTCCGCCTGTTCCATACCCGCGAACTGAGCGAGGAGGCGCTGCTCGCCTCGGCCTGTCTGCCGACCATGCACCACGCGGTGCAGATCGACGGGGAGGACTATTGGGACGGCGGCTTCACCGCCAACCCGGCGATCTATCCGTTGATGTACGAATGCGCCACGCCGGACATCCTGCTGGTGCTGCTCAATCCACTGGTGCGCCCGGAGGCGCCCCGCAGCGCCGAGGAGATCGCCGCGCGCAGCGTCGAGCTGGGCTTCTCGACGACCTTCCTGCGCGAGATGCGCATGATCGCCCACGCCCGCAGCTACATCGAGGAGGGTAGCAACTGGCTGCCCCAGGGGCGGCTGGAGCGCAAGCTGACCCGCCTGCGCTTCCACATGGTGGAGGCCGAGGAACTGGTGGATGCCGGCACCGCCAGCAAGCTCAACGCCACGCGGGCCTTCCTGACCGAGCTGCGCGACCTCGGGCGGGCGCGGGCGGCACGCTGGATCCGCTCCCACCGCCAGGACGTAGGCGTGCGGCCGTCGATCAGGCTGGCCGACCTGTTCGCCTGAGGTGCTGGCCGGCTTCTCTTGACGCAGGGTGTCGACTGATCCATATTCGAGTATCAATTGATACTTTAGAGCCTGGCATGCAGATCGTTACCCCTGAGCAGATTGCCGCCGTGATGGCGCTTGTTCCGGTTCCGCATTCGTTTGCCGAACTCGATGAGCGGGTGGCCGAAGGATTGCCGAAGTCCGCCCTCAAGGCCGGCGCCGAGAAACTCGGCCGCAGCGTTGAGGAACGCCGTGCGCTGCTCTACCGGGTGGTTCCCGAGGCGACGCTGAAACGTCGCCGGGACCGCTTGAGCGCGGCCGAGTCGGAAAGGACCGAGCGTCTCGCCCGGGTCTATGCAACGGCGCGACATGTCTGGGATTCGGACGAGGATGCGCGGGCCTTCCTGCACGCGTCGCACGCCATGCTCGGGGGGCGTGCGCCGCTGGAGGTCGCGATGACCGAACTGGGCGCGCGGAGGGTCGAAACCCTGCTGTGGAGGTTGTTCTACGGCATCGCGGCGTGATGCGGATCTATCGCATCGCCGACAAGCGTCACCCTGTCTGGGATGGCTCCGGCGCGGCCTTGGTCGGCGGGCGCTGGAACAGCCCTGGACGCCCGGCGATCTGCGGCTCCCTGAGCTATGCCTGCGCGATGCTGGAAATCCTTGCCCACGCGGGCATCGGCCGTATTCCGTCGACCCAGCAGTTCGTGGTGGTGGATGTGCCGGCATCCGTGTCCGTGGAGCGACGCGATGCAGGGATGCTGCCCGACGGCTGGGATACCGAGGACAGCGCCGCGGCGCGCAGCTTCGGCGACGCATGGCTGGCCTCCGGCCGCAGTCTCGTCCTCGTTGTGCCGTCCGTGGTCGCACGGTTGGAGTTCAATGCCGTGATCAACCCCGCCCATCCGGATTTCCGGCGGCTGCTCGTGAGTGCGCCTGAAGCGGTCGTCTGGGATGGGCGCTTGTTTGCCGGCCGGGGCACGCTATCGCGGTAAGCGTGTCGTCCGCGCCACCGTGATGCGGACGGCGTGAAAAAAGACCGTTCGCGTTTATTTCAATCTCAAGACAGCCCGTTTTGAGCCGATATGCTCGGACTCGTTCGTACTGCGTGGTATGTCAGCTGTGCAGTGCAGGGGAGTCGATAAACGCCAACAGAAAAATAAAGAGAAGAGACATGCTCAAGCACAAGCCCCTGGTCCGGCAGGTCGTCCTGCTGTGCACCCTTGGTATCGCCCTGATGGTGGCCGTCCTGGTCGCCACCGTTGCCGCCCTGTCACGCCAGAGCGCGCTGAATAAAGCCGAGGAGTCCCTGGCCCAGCAGGCCGACATGACGGTCGCGATGCTGGCCTACGCCCAGGATGCCCTGAAGGCGCGGGCTGCCGACGCCGTCGTGCAGTTTGTCGCCAGCGTGCCCGGCACGCCGCGGCTGACCGGCCGTGAGATCCAGGGGAGTGGCGAAACCCTGCCCGAACTGGCGATCGGCAGCACCGTCGTCAGCGGCAATGTGGCCGTGCTGCAGGATTACGCCCAGCGCTACGAGGACCGCGAGCCGTCCTTCCTGGTGCGCAAGGGCGACAGCTTCTATCGCGCGGTGACGATGCTGAAGGACAAGCAGGGCAATTACCGGCACGGCGAGAAGGTCGGCTCCACCGGTGACTACCCGTCCATCCTGCTGACCGGCAAGCCTTACCTGGGCGCCATCGAGCGCAACGGCAAGATGTTCGTGCTGGCCGCCAATCCGCTCAAGGATGCCGCCGGCAATGTGATCGGCGCGGTGACGATGCGCGTGGACGCGGAGAGCAACGTCAAGCTGATCAAGGAGAAGCTGGCGCAGATCCGCGTCGGCAAGACCGGATATCCGTACATCGTGTCGGTGCCTTCGGGCGACGCGAAGGACGTGCGCTTCATCTATCACCCGAAGTTCGAGGGCAAGTCCCTGGCCGACCTGGACCCGCGCACCCAGGGTGTCATCAAGAGCCTGGTGGAAAAGCGCAACGGCACGCTGGTCTATAAGTGGGGTGACCCGGAGGCCGACAAGATGGTGGTCATCCGCGAGCTGCCGGACTTGCACTGGATGGTCGCCAGCGGCTCGTGGGTAGATGAGTTCGTCGAGGACGCCAACGGGCTGCGCAACGACATCGCCCTGCTGGCGGTGGCCTGCGGGGCCTTGCTGATCCTGGCGCTGGGCTATTTCCTGCGTCTGCGCCTCAAGCCCCTGTCGCACCTGGCCGAGCTGGTGTCCCGCTTCGGCAACGGCGACCTGACCGTGCGCGCCGAGGTGGATGCGCGCAGCCGCAGCGAGATCGACCTGATCGGCAGCAGCATCAACACCGCTGCGGAATCCATGCGTACGCTGAGCGGCAGCATCCGCCAGACCAGCGACCACCTGCAGCGCACCGCGCAGAACATGTCCGCCGCGTCCGAGAGCCTGGGCGATGCGACCCGCCGGCAGAGCGATTCGACCAGCGCGATCGCCAGCACCACGGAGCAGCTGACCGTCAGCGTCGAGCAGGTAGCCGGCAATGCGTCCCATGCGCTGGAGCTGACGCGGGAAACCTCGCAGGCGGTGCAGGACGGGGTCGGCACTGTCCAGACGAGCATCGAGCAGCTCAATGAAACGGCCCGCACCGTGCAGGATGCGGCAACCCAGGTGGAGCAGCTCGGCCAGCAGTCGGCGGAGATCCACCGGGTGCTCAACGCGATCCGCGACATCTCCGAGCAGACCAACCTGCTGGCCCTCAATGCGGCCATCGAGGCGGCCCGCGCCGGCGAGCAGGGGCGCGGCTTCGCGGTGGTGGCGGATGAGGTGCGCAAGTTGGCCGAGCAGTCCGGAAAGTCCGCGTCGCTGATCGACGCCATCCTCAACAGCATCCAGGATGGCGTGTCATCGGTGGCCAATTCGGCCCGCAAGGCGGTGGAGCAGGTGGATCGCAACGTGACGGTGTCGCGCCAGGTCGGCGACGCCTTGCAAGCCATCCACGAGCGGGCCGAGCGCACTTCCCAGGCGGTGGCCGACATTGCCCGCGCGACGCGGGAGCAGACCCAGGCCAGCCAGACGATTGCCGGCGGCATCGATTCGGTGGCCCGCTCGGTGGCCGAAACCAGCCAGTCGGCGGCGTCCAACCGCGGTGAGGCGTCCGAGCTGCTGCGGGTCGCCCGCGACCTGGAAAACGAGGTCGGGCGCCTGCGCGTCTGAGCGGACGCTGGTCAGCCCATGACCAGCGGGCTGATCAGCAGCCACACGGCAGCGATCAGCAGCAGGCCGGAGAAGGCGCGCTGCATGGTCTTTTCCGGCAGGCGGTGGGCGAAGGCCACGCCGGCCGACACGGTGAACAACCCGCTGGCCGCCATCGGCAGGCCCATCGTCCAGTTCACCCGGTGGGCACCCGCATAGACCAGCAGCGCGATCAGCGAACTGGGCGTGACCAGCGCCAGCGCGAAGGCCTGGGCGACGGTCTGGCGCAGGCCGAACAGGCCGGTCAGCAGTGGCGTGGCGACCAACCCGCCGCCGATGCCGAGCAGGCCCATGCTGCTGCCGCCAAGCAGGCCGACCAGCGGCACGTGGCGTTCGTCCAGGCGCGGCGCCGTTTCGGCACTGGGGGAGCGGCCGGGGAAGATGCGCTTGAGCGCCATCGCCAGCAGGAACAGCGCGAACATGACTTTCAGGATGGCCGGATCGAGCGCATTGGCGAAATGCGCGGTGCCCCAGGTGGTGAGCATGGCGATCACGCCGATCGCCAGTGCGCGCCGGTAGGGCACCGGGTGGCGCTGGCTGTAGCGCCACCAGCCGACCATCAGGTTGGGCACCATCATCACCAGCGCGGTACCCTGGGCCAGGGGCTGCTCCATGCCGTAGCCAATCACGAACAGCGGGATCGCGATGATGCCGCCGCCGATGCCGAACATGCCGCCGAAGAAGCCGAGGGCGGCGCCGAGGATCAGCGCCGGGAGAAATGCGAGGAGATCGGGGATGGGCATGATGGTCACGCAAGTGAAAATCTGGAACCCATCATAAGCAGCGGCGGCAGAGATACAATGCTTTCAGGTTAATTTGATCCTTACCTGAAGCGCACGAATGCAGGATTCATCCGACCTGGCCTTCTTTGCCGTCGTCGCCCGCCAGGACAGCCTGGCCGCCGCGGCCGCCGAACTGGGCGTGACGCCACCGGCGGTGAGCCGCCGGCTGGCGGCATTGGAGGCGCGCCTGGGTGTGCGCCTGCTCAACCGAACCACGCGGCGCCAGAGCCTGACGCCGGAAGGGGAGCGCTACCTCGACGAGGGTGCGCGGATCCTGCGCGATATCGAGACCCTGGAGCGCGGCCTGTCGGCTAGCCGCGAGCAACCCCGCGGGTTGCTGCGCGTCAATGCGACGTTGGGCTTCGGGCGCTGCCATCTGGCGCCGGCCATCGCCGATTTCGCACTGCGCTACCCGGAGGTGGAGGTGATCCTGCAGCTCACCGACCGGCCGCTGGACCTGACCGCAACCGCCACCGACGTGGGTGTCCGCTTCGGACCGCCGCCGGATACCCGCGTACTGGCCCGGCGGATCGCCGCCAACCGGCGCCTGCTGTGCGCGTCGCCAGCCTATCTGGCCGTCAACGGCGAACCCAGCGACCCGCAGGATCTAACCCGTCACCGCTGCATCGTGATCCGCGAGAACACCCGCGCCTACAACAGCTGGGAACTGGCCGATGGCGAAAAGCACATCACCGTGAAGGTGCGCGGCGGCCTCAGCAGCAACCACGGCGAGGTGGCGGTGAGTTGGGCGCTGGCTGGCCACGGCATCGTGCTGCGTTCGGAATGGGATGTGGCGCCGCATCTGCGCAGCGGCGAATTGCGGCGGGTGCTGGCGCCGTGGGTTGGGGCGGTGGCGGACATCCACGCCGTCTATCCCCAGCGCCACCTGCTCAGCGCCAAGGTGAAGGTTTTCGTGGATTTCCTGGCCGAGCGTTTCGCCGCCTACCGGCTGGATGCCGGCAACGCGGCAACCTGGTAGGTGGCATTCAGGCGACCAGCAGCGTGGGCGGGATGTCCTGCAGCGTGCGGCAACCGCACAAGGCCATGGCGATTTCCAGCTCGTCACGCAGCAGGCGGATCACATGGGCGACACCGAGGGCGCCGGCGTTGGCGAGGCCGAAGATGTAGGGCCGGCCGACCAGCACCGCGCTGGCGCCGAGGGACATCGCCTTCAGCACGTCGGTGCCGCGGCGGATGCCGCCGTCCACCAGCACAGGCAGGCTGTCGCCGATCGCATGCACGATGGACGGCAGCGCGGTGGCGGTGGGCAGGCTGGTGTCGAGGGTGCGCCCGCCGTGGTTGGAGACGATCAGGCCGCCGACTTGCAGGCGTGCCGCCTCGCGGGCGTCCTCCGGGTCGAGGATGCCCTTCAGGATCACCGGCATGCGGGTGTTGGCCAGTAGCCAGGCGACGTCGTCCCAGCCCGGCGCGTCGACCAGCAGGTCGTCGAACAGCGCGCTGGCGCCGGGTACGAGGGGACGGGCGAGGCGGGGCGGCAGGCTGTCCAGATTCACCGCCCGGACGCCCGGCGGCAGGCGGAAGCCGGCGCGGCGCTCCCTGTCCCGGGCGCCGTGGCAGGGCGCGTCCACGGTCAGCACCAGGGCTTCGTAGCCGGCGGCTTCGGCGCGGCGCACCAGTTCCAGGTTGAAGCCCTTGTCGTGCTGCAGGTAGAGCTGGAACCACAGGGGGCCGCGCTCCGGGTCGTCGCGCACCGCGTCGGCAATCTGCTCGAGCGGCAGGCTGGCCTGGGTGCTGAGGACCAGCCCGGCTTGCTGGGCGGCAGCGGCGCAGGCCGTGGCGAGTTCGCCGTCCGGATGGGCCATGCGCTGGTAGGCGACTGGCGCGAGCAGGATCGGGTGGGCCAGTTCGCGGCCGAGCAGGGACACGCGGGTGTGGCCGCCGGCCAGCGGGCGCAGCACGCGGGGGCGCAAGTGCAGCGCGTTCCAGGCTTCGCGGTTGTCGGCGAGGCTCAGCTCGTCAGCGGCGCCCCCGGCAAAGTAGGCCCAGGCATTGGCGTCGAGCACGCCGCGGGCGTGGGCTTCGTGGTCGCCGAGGCTGACTACGCCGGGCGGCAGGGTGTCGATGCGGGGTGCGTTCACGTGTCCGTCCACATGCGCAGGAGGTTGTGATAGGTGCCGGTGATGGCGACCGCTTCGTCGCATTCTCCGTGTTTTTCGCGCAGGCGCATCAGCGCCATGTCCAGGTCGAACAGCAAGCGGCGCTGTTCGTCGCTGCGCACCATGCTCTCGATCCAGAAGAAGCAGGCGATGCGGTGCCCGCGGGTGACCGGCGTGACCTGGTGGATGCTGGTGCCGGGGTAGAGCACGGCGTGGCCGGCCGGCAGCTTGACGCCGCGGCTGCCGTAGGTGTCCTGCACCTGCAGTTCGCCGCCGTCGTACTCGTCCGGATCGGACAGGAACACCGTGCACGAGACGTCGGTGCGCACCCGCTGGCCGTCGGCGGTGAAGCGCACGGCGTTGTCCACGTGGGCGCCGTAGAAGGGCGTGTCGCCGCCGTAGCGGTTGATCCGTGGGGTGAAGATCTTCTTCGGCAGCGCGGCGGTCAGGAACAGCGGGTGGCGCTCGACGCGGCTCTGGATCAGGCCGCGGATCGCCTGGGCGGCGCTGCAGTCGTGGGGCAGTTGCTGGTTGTTCTTGACCTGGGCGGCCTGGGGGCCGGCGCTGTCACGGCCGTCGGCCCAAGGAGCGTCGACGAGCAGCTGGCGGGCCTGGCGGACTTCGTCGCGGCTGAGGACGTCCGGTATCTGCAGGAGCATGGCGGGTTCCCGTAAGGAAAACGGGCGGACGCGATGTCCGCCCGTGGGTTCGACCTAGAACTTGAAGGTCGAGGTCAGCATGTAGAGCCGGCCCGCCCCGGGCACGTAGAACGACGTGTATAGGGAGTCGGCGTACAGCTTGTTGGTGATGTTGGTGACGTTGGCCTTGAGGATGAACTTCTCGGGAATCACCGCGTATTCCGCCATCAGGTCAGCCGTCGCATAGCCTTCCGAGTACCAGCCCGGGTTGCGGTTGGGCGTCATCTTGCTACGGAAGTTGATGCCGCCGCCGGCACGGAGTTTCTCGGTGAACTGGTAGGTGGACCACAAGGAGCCGGAATGCTTCGGCACCAGCGACGGGCGCGAACCCTGGGCTTCGCCGTCCGGGGCGCCCTTGTCGATCTCGGCGTCCCAGATCCACATGTAGGAGCCCCACAGTTCCCAGCGCGGCGTGATGCGGCCGGTGAAGTCGAACTCGGCGCCGGTGGAGTGGCGCTTGCCGGACAGCATGGACAGGTTGATCAGCGGGTCGGTGTTGCGCTCGTTGAGCTTGACCGAGCGGAACAGCGCGTAGCGGGTGCTGAAGCGGCGGTCGGCGGAGTCGATCTTGGCGCCGAGTTCCAGGTTCATGCTCTTCTCGGGCGGCGTGTTCTCGTTCAGCGTGCTGTACGAGTAAGTGTCGCCGGAAGTGTTGAACGAGTTGGCGTAGGACAGGTGGAAGGACTGCAGGGGGCTCGGCTGGTACAGCGCGCCGACCCGCTGGCTCCACTTGTAGATCGATTGCTGGAAGTTGGTGATCGCCTTGGTGGTCAGGTTGAACTGGTCGTAGGTGCCGGACATGGCGTCGTAGCGGACGCCGCCGAGCAGTTTCCAGTGATCGGCCAGCTGGATCAGGTCCTGGGCGTAGAGGCCGCCGGACAGGCTTTCGAATTCGCTGCTCTTGGCAAGGCTGCGGATGCTCTCGTCTACCGTGGCGCCGTCGAAGGGCGTGCCGATGGTGGTATTGGCCTTGGTCGGCACCACGCCGCCCTGGGCTGCGTTGAGCGCGCCGTAGACGCGCTTGCGCTCCCACGCGAAATCGACACCGGTGAGCGCCTCGTGCTTGAAGCCGAAGGCGTCGAACTTGGAGGACAGGTCGCTCTGGGCGAAGAAGTTCTCCATGCTCTGCATCTTGAGGTTGGTGCCGCGGGTCACCACGGTGCCGTCGCTCAGGGTGGCCAGGCTGGCGGCAAGGCTGCCGGGCTGGAGCGCCGCAGCGGCGAAGCGCAGGGAGCTGGCCCGCTGGTCGCGCTGGAAGTCACCCTTGCGGAACTTGGTGACCAGCTCGGTATCGGCGGAGAAGCGATGGGTGTGGATCAGCGTGGCGTAGTTGGCGGTGCCCTTGTTGTAGTCGCTGGCCATCCCGTAGTAGGTCTTGGGATCGAGCGGCAGCATGCCGGAGGACGATACCGGCGAAGCGGCGGTCGGGCGGACCCACGGCAGGCCGTAGTTGATGCCGTTCTTGTTGTCGAGGTGGTAGTAGCCGACCTCGAATTCGTCGGTGGTGCCGATGCCCCAGCGGTAGTCGGCGGCGAAGCCTTGCTTGTCGATGCTGGCGCCGGCGCCGTTGTTGTCGGCGATGGTGCGCATCGCGTTGAAGCGGAAGGCCTCGTTGTCGCCGGTGCGCACGTTGAGGTCGGCGACGGCGCGGCGATAGTTGTGGCTGCCGAGGGTCACGTCGACCTGGTTCTCGCCGTACAGCTGGGCCTGCTTGTTGACCTGGTTGACCGCGCCGCCGGTGGAGCCGCGGCCGAACAGCATGGAGGCGGAGCCGCGCAGTACTTCGAGGCGGTCCAGGTTGAAGGTGTCGCGGTCGTAGAAGGCCGGGTCGCGCATGCCGTCGATGAACAGGTCGCCGGTGGTGTTGATCGGGAAGCCGCGCATGCGGATGTCTTCCTCGCCGCCTTCGGCCGCCAGGAAGGTGATGCCGGCGGTGGCCTTGAGGGCTTCCTTCACGGTGTCGATCTTGCGGTCATCGATGAGCTTCTCGGTGACCACGGTGATCGACTGGGGAATGTCGCGCAGCTGTTGCTGGCCCTTGCCGATGCGGGTGGTGGTGGTGCGCAGGCTGTCCTTGCCTTGCTCGGCTTCGGCGGCGGCCTTGACGACCACCGGCTTGAGGGTCTTGACGTCCTCCTCGGCGGCCGGTGCCTGGGCCCAGCTGTTCACCGAAGCGGCGAACATCATCGCGCCGAGGGGCAGGATGGCGCGTTCGGCCGTGCTGCCGGTGGGCTGCTGCGGTGCGGCGTTGCGGTGCGGGGGGTGAAAGCTCTGGTGACGGGTTTTAGTGCGTGCCAATTTGGCCTCCTGGGATGAATGTCGTCGGTGAGACGGTGGAATTCAGGACCTGAGGCTGGCTGGCTTGGCTAGCGCATGGCTGGCTTGCCCGAAGGATCTGCTTACAACTCTAACGCAAATGAGAGTTGTTCGCAATTATATGCAAGCCCATCGACAGCTTGCCGACGGATTGCCGTAGTGCCGGACTCAGCCCGGCAGGCCGGACAGCGCTGTCATTCCATGGCGGGCACGGGCTTTGGCGCACTGCCCGTCACCGGCCTGGACTTCCCGGCAGGGCTCGGGGCGCTGCTCGTAGACGGTGCATCCCACCTGTTGGCCAACGCTCCCGGCCAGCGCGATGCAGTGGGGATGGGCGTCATTGGTGCCGGCCATGCAGCTGAACCACGGATTGACCTGCTCGGTCAGCTCGGCCGGCAGGCCACGGGCTTCGGCCTCGGACCAGTAGAAGGACACGCGGAAGCTGGCGCAACAGGCGCCGCAGTCGAGGCAGGGATTGGCGTCGGCGGTGCTCATCGGATGTCGTGGGCGGAAGGGGAGAGCAGGCGGATGTGGGGAGCGATTCTGGCATGTCCGGCATGCCTTGTGGTGCGCCGCCAGCTCAGTTGGCGGGCGCCTTGTCCGACGCTTGCTGGACGGCCAGGAGGTAGCGCGCCAGCATGCCTTCGCCGTCGAAATGGCCGTCGAGGGCGGCAACGCTGCGGATGCGGTCGAGGCGGAAGCTGCGGAACTCACCGCGCAGCTCGCACCAGGCGCCAAGCGTCCAGGTCTCGCCCCAGAACACCAGGCCGAGCGGGTGGATGACCCGTTCGCTGCCTGCGCCGTCGGCCCGCGTGTAGGCGACGCTGACCTTGCGCTGGGTGGCAATGGCCTCGCGAAGCACGGCCATTGGGGCGCGCATCGCATCGGGGACGTGGAAGCCGGGCACCAGCAGCGCGTCGCGGGCCGGATCGTCGCGCAGCTTCTTCGGCAACACCGCCTCGATGCGCAGCAGCGCGCGTTCCGCCGCGCGGCCGAGTTCCGGGTCGGCCCAGCTGCGCACCATGCGGCTGCCGAGGGCCAGGGCGGCGAGTTCGTCGGCGTCGAACATCAGCGGTGGCAGGCGGTAGCCCGGGCGCATCAGGTAGCCGACG
Organism: Pseudomonadota bacterium; assembly: GCA_018241665.1. Classification (GTDB taxonomy): domain Bacteria; phylum Pseudomonadota; class Gammaproteobacteria; order Burkholderiales; family Rhodocyclaceae; genus Zoogloea. The sequence continues at coordinate 167,409 of JAFEDK010000026.1, read as the reverse complement.
CCGGCTTCACCGCTGATCGGTACGCCGGAACGGGACAGGTCGGCGATGTCCCGGTAGACGGTGCGCTCGGACACCTGCAGGGCCTCGGCCAGCTCACGGGCGGTGACTGCGCGTCCGCGGTCGAGGAGGAGGACGATCTGGAACAGGCGGTCGGCGCGACGCATGCAGGGACTCCGGAAAAAGGACGGCCCCGGACTGTGCCCTGCGCAACCCGGCAGGTGCGTCGGTCGGTCACTGAGGCTACTGACATAAGGCTGTCAGGATACCGCGCCGTGTGGTTGATCACGCCAGGGCTACTGACGGGAGGCTGTCAGGAGCAGGTGGCCAGAATGGCGGCTCCAATCAATCCGCATGAAGGAGCACAGCATGGCCAAGACCCTGATCAACTGGTTCGAAATTCCCGTCGCCGACCTGGAGCGGGCGGTCCGTTTCTATGAGGCGACCTTTGCGGTCAGCCTGCGCCGCGAGGCGATGCACGGAATGCAGATGGCCGTCTTCCCGTACGTCGAGCCGGCGACCGGCGGGGCCTTGCTGGCCGCGCCCCAGGCCCGGCCCGGCGAGCAGGGCATCCTGATCTACCTGGACGGGGGCGACGACCTCGCGGTGCCGCTGGCCCGCGCGGTGGAGGCCGGCGGGCAGGTGCTGCTGCCGAAGACCGAGATCAGCCCCGAGATCGGCTATATCGCGATGTTTGCCGACAGCGAGGGCAACCGCATCGGGCTGCACTCGCCGGGTGCCGCAACTCAGGGGTGATCGTGCTCGCCGTGTTCGTCGTCGTCCATGTCCAGCGCCCACAGCTGGTGGGCGTCGAGGAGCAGGCGGTAGCGGGCTTCGCTGGCGTCGAGGCGAGCCAGGCTGGCGGCGAGGCGGGCCTCGTGGGCCAGGCGGCGGGCGTTGAGAGTGTCGGAAAGGCTGCCCTCGCCGAGTTGCCAGGCCCGTTCGCTGAGGTCGGCGCTGCGCGCCAGAGCTTCGGCCGCGGCCTGCTGGCCGAGCCAACCGGCGCGGGCGGCGGTGGTGCGGCGGTACAGGGCGGCAGCCTCGGCCTCGATGCGGCGCTGGATGCCGGCTTCCCGGTGGGCGCTGGCCTGGGCGCTGGCGATGGCGGCATCGGCATCGGCGCGGCGGCCTTCGCCGGGCAACGGCAGGCTGAGGGTCAGGCCGACCAGGCGTTCTTCGCCGTCCCGCTCGCGGGCGACACGTACGCCGACGCTCGGGTCGGGGCGTCGTTCAGCCTCGGCACGGGTCGCACCGATGCGCGCCCGCAGGCTCTCCGAGCGGGCGACGCCCAGCTCATGATTGTGTTCGAGGATCGCGCCGACCCATTTGGCGGAATCCTGCTCGATCCCCTCGGGCGCCACTTCGGGCACGCTGTCGGGCAGGTTCAGCGCGGGGTAGAGGCGGCGCAGGGTTTCGGCGGCTACCAGGGTACGTCCTTCGGCCTGGGCAAGCTGGGCTTCGGCCTGGGCCAGCGCGGCATCGGCCTGCAGCTTTTCCAGGCGCGGGGCGTCGCCCAGCTCGACCCGGCGTTTCACCACGCCGGCCTGGCGGGCCAGCACGTCGCGCTGCTTGCGCCATTGTTCCGCGCCGGCCTTTTCGCGCAGCCAGTCGAACCAGCCGGCCAGCAGTGCCCGGCTCGCTTCGTGCAGCGCATCGCCTCGGCCGATCTTGGCACTGGCGATGCCGGCAGCGCCGAGCTGACGGTCCAGCTCCCCCTTGCCGGGCAGGCGCAGCGCACGTTCAAGCGCCACGTCCTGTTCGTTGAAGCGCTCGCCCGGCGTCGTGCGCACGCGACGTTGCTGCTCCGTGAGGCGCAGCATCCATTCGTGGGGGCCGGCAGCGAGGCGCCGGCTGCGCGCTTCTTCGACCTCCAGCATGGCGCCGGCGGCGCTGACCATCGGGCTGCTGCGCAGCACGCTGGTCACCTGGGCCTGGGGCGGCAGGTCCGGCGCATCGGCGGCCGGGCCGGCGAGGGCCGCAAGCGGAAAGAGCATCATCAGCAGGGGCGAATTCATTCGCCCGCGGACGGTGAACAGGCGGCGGCGGGCGAATGAATTCGCCCCCACAGATGCAGCAGACCCCACAGATGCAGCAGACCCCACAGATGCAGCAGACCCCACAGATGCAGCAGACCCCACAGATGCAGCAGACCCCACAGATGCAGCAGACCCCACAGATGCAGCAGCCCCCACAAGTGCAGCAGCCCCTGCGGGAGAACGATGCGTATGCCGTTTCATGCGAGCCTCCCGCTGGCCATCACTGGCACCATCCAGAAGAACACCCGGTTGGTGCCGAAGCGTTCGCGCAGGATGTCGAGCAGGGCCTGGGCATCGCCCAGCGGGGCGACCAGTTCGACCCGGCAGCAGGCGGCGCGGCCGCGCACGTGCTCGGCGGTGCCGGTGAAGGTGACCCGCTGGCCCTGGCCTTCGACGCGCTGGGAGGTGAAGCCCGGCGCCAGCTCCGGGTGTTCGAGCAGGGTTTCCAGCACGGCGTCTTCCACCTCGATGGGCAGCACCAGGGTCAGCACGACGTGGGACGGGGTATCGACGATCATTGACTTGCAACCTCGGGGGCGACGGGGGCGACGGGGGCGATGCCGAAACGGCGGTACAGGACGGGGAGCAGCAGCAGGGTCAGGGCGGTGGCGCTGACCAGCCCGCCGATCACCACGACGGCCAGCGGACGCTGCACCTCGGAACCCGGGCCCGTGGCGAACAGCAGTGGCACCAGGCCGAGGGCGGCGATGTTGGCGGTCATCAGCACCGGGCGCAGGCGGCGTTTGGCGCCTTCCACGACGACTTCGGCGATGGGCATGCCACGGGCGTGGAGCTGGTTGAAGTAGCTGACCATGACCACCCCGTTGAGCACTGCGATGCCGAGCAGCGCGATGAAGCCCACCGATGCCGGCACCGACATGTATTCGCCGGAGACCGCCAGCGCGAGCACGCCGCCGACCATCGCGAAGGGCACCATCGACAGCACCAGCAGTGCCTGGCGGACCGAACCGAAGGTGGAGAACAGCAGCACGAAGATCAAGCCGAGGGCAACCGGCACCACCACGATCAGGCGGGCGGCGGCGCGCTGCTGGTTCTCGAACTGGCCGCCCCAGGCGAGGCGATAGCCGTTGGGCAGCGGCACTTTGGCGGCCACCGCGGCCTTCGCTTCGTCAACGAAGCCGACCAGGTCGCGGTCGCGAACATTGGACTGGATCACCGAGTAACGCTGGGCATTCTCCCGATCCACCTTGACCGGGCCGTCCACCCGTTCGACCTTGGCAATGCTGGATAGTGGCAGGCTGTGGCCGTCCGGTGTGGTGATGCGCAGGGCGGCGAAGGCGTCCGGATCGTTCTGCAGGTTGCCCGGGCCGCGGATCAGCAGCGGCACACGGCGGGTGGATTCGATCACGGTGCCGGCGATGCGCCCTTCGAGCAGGCTGCGCAGGGTGTTCTGCACGTCCTCCACGTTGAGGCCGAAGCGGCCGGCGGCCAGCCGGTCCACCTGGATCTTGAGATATTGCACGCCCTCGTTGCGGATCGTGACGGTGTCCTCGGCGCCGGGCACCGCCTTGACGACGCCTTCGATCTGCGCGGCAAGATGGTTGAGGGTGTTCAGGTCCGGGCCGTAAAGCTTGATTGCCAGGTCGCCGCGCACGCCGGTGAGCATCTCCGAGACGCGCATGTCGATCGGTTGGGTGAAGGTCAGCGCAATGCCGGGGAAGTTCTCCATCACCGCCCGCAGCTGGTCGGTCAGCCAGTCCTTGTCCGGCTTGCGCCATTCCTCGCGGGGCTTGAGGACGAGGAAGGTGTCGGTCTGGTTGAGGCCCATCGGGTCGAGGCCCAGCTCGTCGGCGCCCGAGCGGGCCACCACGGCCTTCACCTCCGGCACCGCCTTCAGCACCGCCTGCTGCACGCGCAGGTCGGCGTCGATGGTCTGGGCCAGGCTGATGGAAGGCAGCTTTTCGAGCTGCATGATGATGTCGCCTTCGTCCATCGTCGGCATGAAGGTTTTGCCGAGGGTGGCGAAGGCGCCGGCCGCCACCAGCAGCGAGACGCCGGCCACCGCAGCGACCAGCTTGGCGCGGGCCAGCGCGAACTGCAGCAGCGGTGCGTAGACCGCCTGCAGCTTGCGGATCAGCCACGGCTCGTGGGCTTCGCCGCGCTTCAGCAGGTAGGAGGCCAGCACCGGTACGACGGTCAGGGACAGCAGCAGCGAGGCCGACAGCGCGAACACGATGGTCGTCGCCACCGGGCCGAACAGCTTGCCTTCCAGGCCTTCCAGCGTCAGCAGCGGCAGGAACACGATGACGATGATCAGAATGCCCGAGGCGACCGGCGCGGCGACCTCCCGCGTGGCGCGGAAGACCAGGTGCAGCAGCGGCTGGCGGGTGGCGGCACCGCCTTCACCGAAATGGGTCTCGATGTTCTCGACCACCACCACGGCGGCGTCCACCAGCATGCCGATGGCGATGGCCAGGCCACCGAGGCTCATCAGGTTGGCCGACAGGCCCACCTGGCGCATCGCGATGAAGGTGGCCAGCGCCGCCAGCGGCAGCATCAGTGCCACCACCAGCGCGGCGCGCAGATTGCCGAGGAAGGCCAGCAGAAGCACCAGCACCAGCACGATGGCCTCCATCAGCGCCTTCGACACCGTGTGTATGGCGCGGCCGACCAGTTCGCTGCGGTCGTAGAAGGGCACGACTTTCACGTCCGGCGGCAATTGCGGGGCGAGTTCGGCCAGACGCGCCTTGACGCCGTCCACCACCTTGCCGGCGTTGGCGCCGCGCAAGCCGAGGACCAGGCCTTCGACCGCCTCGCCCTCGCCGCTGCGGGTGACGGCGCCGTAGCGGGTCAGTGCGCCGATGCGCACGCTGGCCACGTCGCCGACGCGGACCACGTTGCCGCCGTCGTGCTTCAGCACGATGGCGCGCACGTCGTCCAGGTTGCGGATGGCGCCTTCGGCGCGGACCAGCAGGGTTTCCTCGCCTTCGCTGAGGCGGCCGGCGCCGTCGTTGCGGTTGTTGGCCTCCAGCGCGGCCTGCAGTTGGCCCAGCGTCAGGCCGCGGGCGGCGAGGGCCGCCGGGTCGGGGGCGATCTCGAAGCTGCGCGCTTCGCCGCCGAGGCTGTTCACGTCGGCCACGCCGGGCACCGTGCGCAGGGCCGGGCGGATCGTCCAGTCGAGCAGGGTGCGCTTCTCTTCGAGGGAGATAGGCCCTTCGATGGTGAACATGAACATCTCGCCGAGGGGCGTGGTGATCGGCGCGAGGCCGCCGCCGGCGCCCGGCGGCAGGTTGTCCATCACGCCGGCCAGGCGTTCGCCGACCTGCTGGCGGGCCCAGTAGATGTCGGTGCCGTCCTCGAAGTCGAGGGTCACGTCGGCCAGCGCGTACTTGGACGTGGAGCGCAGGATGCGCTGGTGCGGAATGCCCAGCATCTCCTGCTCGATGGGCACGGTGATGCGGGTCTCGACCTCTTCCGGCGTCATGCCCGGGGCCTTGATGATCAGCTTGACCTGGGTGGTCGAGACATCGGGAAAGGCGTCGATGGGCAGGCCGTTCCAGGCCTGCACGCCGGCGCCGATCAGCAGCAGGGTGGCGACCAGCACCAGCAGGCGCTGGGTCAGGGAGAACTCGATGAGGCGCGACAGCATGGTCTTATTCTTTCCCGATGCCGAGCCAGTTGGCTTTCAGCGCGGCGACGCCGGTGGTGACCACCGTGGCATCGGCCGGCAGGCCGCTGACCAGCGCAGCATCGCCGACCCGGCCGCTGATGGTGACCGGCACGGCGCGGTAGCCGGTGGCCTTGCCGTCGCTGGCGACGACGAAGACCCACTGCTTGTCCTGGTGGCGCAGCACTGCAGTTGCCGGCACCTGCACGCCGGCGGCGCCGGCATCGGCCGGCAGGTCGAGATCCACGGCGGTGGCCTGGCCGGGGCGCAGGTTCTGCGCACCGCGGGTGATCAGGCCGCGCAGCAGCACGCTCTGGCTGACCGCATCGACGGCGCGGCCGACCGCCACCAGTTCGCCGCTGGCACCGGCGGCGGGGATGCGCAGCGGCGTGCCGACGCGGGCCCGGGCAGCCACCGCGAGGGGGGCCTGGATTTCCACCGACAGGGGGTCGAGGCGGGCGATGCGGTACAGCGCTGCGGATTGCTCGACGCGCTGGCCGACGCTGACCTGCTGCTCCAGTACGCTGCCGGAGATCGGTGCGACGAGGCTGAGGGTCTGCCCGCCGCTGTGCTGGGCGAGGCTCAGCTCCTGGCGGCGCTCGGCGGCCTGGGCGGCGGCCTGGGTGGCATTGGCGCGGCTGGCCTGCAGGCGGGATTCGGCGATCAGGCCTTCGCGGAACAGCTGCTCGTCCCGGTTGAGGCTCTGGCGGGCGAGGCTGGCCTGGGCGTCGGCCTGGATGCGGTCGCGTTGCAGTTCAAGGGCCTGGGGGCTGGCGATGCGGGCCAGCACCTGGCCCTTCTTCACCGTCAGGCCGGGGGCGGTCTCCAGGCTCTCGACAACGCCAGCCAGCGGCGCGGCGATGACCCGGACCTGGTTGTTGGGAATGCTGACGGTGGCCGGCAGGCCGGCTGCCGCAGGGGTGCCGTTGCCGCCGGCCTTGCGCGTGCCGATGCCGAGGGCCTGGCTCTGGGCGGCGCTCAGTGCGACGAAGTTGGCATCGGCGGCCCGGGCGCCGTCGTACGGAAGGCTGGCCAGCAGGGCAGCCAGCAGGCTGGCCGTGATCGACAGGGACAGGGGACGGGCGGCGGAAAGCGAGGGCGACATGGAGACTCCGGCACGAGGCATGGTGCCGATTATCGCCCAGGCTTCTTAAGCGCGTCTTAAGCCTGCCCACGCTGGGCAGGCCGCGTGCCAAGCCTTACAGCAGCAGGAAGTCCTGCGCCTGCAGCGGCTCCGGCAGCTTTTCCAGGCCACGGTATTCGCCCAGGTCGATTTCGATGATGCGGGTGATCGCATCGAGGGGCAGATCGTTCTGGGCGGTGCCGAAGGGTTCTTCCAGCTCATCGCCGAGGGCGTCCAGTCCGAAGAAGGTGTAGGCCACCAGGGCGGTCATCAGCGGCGTCGCCCAGCCCAGGGAGTGGACCATGCCGATCGGCAGCAGCACGCAGTACAGGTGCGCGGTGCGGTGCAGCAGCAGGGTGTAGGCGAAGGGCAGCGCGGTGTAGCGGATGCGCTCGCAGGCGCCCTGGATGGCGGTGAGCTGGTTCACATGCTCGGCCAGGGCGGTGTAGGTGATCGAGTCCAGGCGGCCGTGGCGGTGGGCATCGAGCAACTGCCCGGTGACGAGGCGCAGGATGCTGTCGGGCACGTTGCGACTGGCGCTGACCCTGGCGAGCTCGTCGGCGCTCAGCTCCGCGTTGGCGGCTGCGGCCACCGGACGGTCGCGCAGGCGGGCGGTGAGGGCCTTGGTGAAGGCGGTGCACAGGCGCAGCACGTCCTGACGCTGGGCGCGGCCGGCGGCGTCACCGTCGAGCAGCTGGCTGTCGCGGGCCAGGCTGCGCATCACCACCAGCAGGTTGCCGTAGTGCTTGCGGGCCTCCCACCAGCGGTCGTAGCAGGCGTTGTTGCGGAAGCCGAGAAATAGCGACAGGGACAGGCCGAGGAAGGTGAAGGGGCCGGTGGCGAAATCCGGGAAGCGCGGCCCGGTGAGTGCGGCGATCAGCGTGACGATGGCTGCGACCACGGTGACGAAGATCACCTGGGGTAGGATCAACGGGATGATGGAACCCTTCCAGATGAAGAAGAGTTCCCGCAGGCGCGGGCGGGGGCGAACGATCATGGCAGGGCGGGCAAGTCGCGACGTGGACTCATATCGGTGGAAGGCGGCCTAACTTGATGGAGGTGCGGATGCTGCATTGCACAAGCCATGTTTGCAAGCCCTGCCGTTCCGTCGTCCGGCTACCCGCGGTGACCTCACCCGCCGGTGACGACTGCCGCCGAGCGTGAAATCCGTCACGCTCATCGGCCCGGCGTCCGTGAAATAAGAACTTGCGCTAGGCATGATGCGTTGACGTTGTCCTAATGCGAATGTTCTTGCTCTACTCAGGAGGTCTCCCCGTCATGATGCGTCGAATTACCCCCAAGATTTTCGTTTTTCTTGCCATCGGCATGGCTGCCGGAACGGCGGGAGCCGCCTGTAGCCAGGTGGCCGGCACGGTTCGGCTCGTGCCCGACGCCACCTGTCAGATCGCGTCGAAGGTTCCGGGGCCGACCTACATCGGTAGCTGCTTCAGCGTTCAGCTGTCCCTCATCGGGCTGCCGACGGGCGCCGGCTATGCGGGGGTGACTTCCGAGGCGCTGGTTGGCGCGAACGGGGTCGGCACGGCGTCGCCGGCCGTCATCCCGTCTGATGCCAGCCCGATGATTCCGCGTCAGATCGTCCAGACCGCCCGCACCGCGATCACGCTTGGCAAGGGCAGCAGCCAGACCACGCTGTACACCAGCGATGTTGTGGTGATCCAGCCGACCTTCGATGCGGTGGGCCAGATGGGGCAGCCGGCGGCGGTGAGCGAGCAGATCATCATCACCGGCAGCGACAACAAGGGGGCTTACGCCAAGGTGACCGGCAATCTGACGGTGATCGGCAACAGCATCGGCCAGACCGTGCCGGTGCTGGGCAAGATCTGCCTGCCCTGATTGTGCGATATCGAAGATGACCAGCGCCCCGCTTGCGGGGCGTTGTCTTTTTTGGGGCGCTCGAGTGCTGGCATCAACGATTCTCGAGCCGGCTGTAGTCGAGGATTGCCGCTTCCCGCGGGGCGACCTGGCGCCAGTGGGCATGGATGGCGTCGCTGACCGACCAGAAGCGGGCGTCGGTGCGGCGGACCGCGAAGCGCTGGGTGAGGCGCTGCACATCCTCGTCGCTGGCGAGGGTTTGTACCGCGCGCACGAAGCGCGGTAGTTCGTCGGCGTCGAGCTGGAAGATCACGTTGGGGTAGGCGCCGACGACACCATCGAGGACGCTCAGCGTGTCTTCGTCCGGCAGGCGGCGGCTGTCTTCGCGGAACAGCTCAGCGACGTTGCTGTGGGCGCTGTTGCGCAGCACCGACACCACGTGGAGGCTGCCGTCCGGGCTCGTCAGCACTACCAGGGCGTGCTCGGGCATCCGGGACGCGGGCCTGCCGGCCACCGTCGCGAGGGCGCGCAACTGGGCGACCTGCTCGGCGTTGAAGCCGTTCACCACCAGGTCGAGCTGCTTCTCCCGCACCGGGCGCAGGTACTGGGCGACGTTACGGTACAGCTCTCCGAGGGTGTCCGTGCTGCGGTAGCGCATGCCGGTCTCGCCGGGGTAATAGGTGGCCGCGTCGGCGAAGTCCCGCACGTGCTCGGGCTTGCCCCGGTACCAGTGGTTGAGCACCTTCTGGCGATCCTTCAGGGGCAATAGGGTCAGGAAGTTCTCTTCCCCCTCCATGCGCAGGAAGTCCATGTAGAGACGGGTCGCCAGCTGGTGGCCGGTGTTGCCATAGACGTCGAAGCCGGCGACCAGCAGGTAATGCATCCGCTCGAGCAGCGGGTAGCCGAGCAGCATCGCCGTCTGAGGCCGCTCGCCGGCCAGGCCGCGGATCACCGAGGCGCTGTCGAAGTGGCGGAACACCGTCAGGCCGGCGGTGGGGTTGCGGCCGTCGCCGTTCCACAGCTCGGCCAGCCGTGGCTGGAGCCGCGGGCTGCGTGCCATGAAGTCGGCCTTGGTGCGCAGATAGGCCTTCTCGGCCTGGGCGTAGCGGCGCCAGGCCAGGATGCCGGTGCTGCTGTCGTCCTCGGCGGGCAGGCGCAGATTCGGCTGGGTCGCATCGAGGAGGCCCTGGATCTGGTGATTGGCTTCGCTCTCCGGCGAATAGAACAGCACCCAGAAGTGGTCGGTGATGACGTTGAGGGCGACCTGGCCGCGGCACACCGGGCCTTTCATGAAGCCGGTCAGCGTGAACTGGGCGTCGTCGAGCATGAAGCGGTAGCGGGCATCCACCGGCAAGGCGCGGAAAGCGGCGAAGGGGTTCGTCGCGGTCCTGGGCGAGTAGTCGGGCAGCTGGGCCACGGCGATCGGTGCATCGAAGAACCACTTGCGCAGGCGGCTCATGCGCGCCGGGTCGAGGGACAGCGGCATGTGGGTCTTGGCGACCAGGGTTTCCTCCAGCGGGCGCAGGCGGTAATACACCCGCTCGACGCCCGGCGCGTCGTAGGGGCGGCGGGTGGCGATCACATCGATGGGCTGGCCGGGGGCGCTGCGGCTGCGGACCAGCTCGAAGCGGTAGTCCGGCTGTTCGTCGAAATACAGCTGGCCGACGTACCAGTGTTCGTAGATGTAGCGGGCGGCCAGCTGATCGCGCAGCCTGTTGCCGTTGAGCAGGCGCTCCCATTCGGCGACGCGGCCCTGCACCGCCGGCAGCGGCGCCGGGCGCGGCGCATAGGGCGCGCCAGCCTCGATCCAGCGGGTGAGGAGGTCATGATCCTTCTGGCTGAGGGCCGGCAGGCCATAGGGCATGCCCCATTCCGGATGTTCGGCGACGAAGCCGTCCATGCTCTCGACCTTGGCGCAGCTCTGGCTGCGGTCGAGGGCGAAGTCGAAGCGCTCGTCCGGCAGCGGGCCCGAACTCGGGCCGGGGTTCTGCTGCTTGAGGGCCAGGATGCGGTACAGCACGCTGGCGTCACGGTTGGCGGCCGGGGTGGCGGCGCGTTCGTTGAGGATCGGGTGGAAGCCCTTGTTGCGCCAGTCCACGGTGCTGTGGGCGTCGAAGCCGAGGCGGGCCGGACTGGCCGCCAGCAGGCGGGCGTTGGCATAGACCGGGTCCGGATTGGCGCCGCGGGTGATGCCGTCATAGCGGGTCAGCTTGAGCTGGCAGGGGGCGTCGTAGCAGGCGTGGCAGCTCACGCAGCGGCGGTCCAGGATGGGCCGGACCTGCTGCCAGTAGTCAGGGGCCGGTGCGACGGGCACCGCGGGGGCATCGTAGCGGGCCGGGTCCGGACGGCCCAGTTCGTGGTCGAGCTGGACCTTGGCGACCACGGTGGTACAGCCGGCGAGGACCAGCAGGGCAAGGCCGAGGAGGGCGCGCATGGGTTTCCGGGGATCTAGTATGAGAGCTGGATGCCGGCGGGCCGGCGCAGGCTCATGTAGCACGCGTCGGAGCCATAGCCGGCCAGGCGTTCGGCCAGCGCGGGTGTCATGGCGACCGGGGCGAAGCCGTGGCGGGCCCACCAGCCGGCCGAGCCCTGGATGGCGATCAGGCTGGCGCGCTCGAGGCGGCTGGCCGCCAGGGCCGCCATGAAGGCCGCGACGAGGGCCTCGGCGGCACCGCTGCCACGCGCCTCCGGGGCTACCGCCAGGTCGTGCAGGTAAAGGGTGTCGGCGTCGACCGGCGGCTGGCAGCCCTGCTCGTCCAGATGCGGGGGATCGTCGAAGTGCCAGGGCAGGGCCAGCAGGTAGGCGACGGGGGCTGCGCTGCCGAGGCTGGCGACGAAACAGCTGTCTGGCGCGGCCACCAGCTTGGCGCCCATCGAGCGGGATGATTCGGGGACGATGGCCGTGTAGCAGCGGGCCTGGATCAGCATGATGGCGTCCAGGTCGCCATTGCAGGCAGGACGGATGGATAGTCGGGTCAAGAGCTGGGCGGGCCGGTCGGAAGGCCCCGATTATCTCCGATCCCTCGCGCCCGTGTTGCAGCCTGTGTCACCAGTGGTAACTGGCACATGCCTTGCTGTTTCCTACTCCAAAGGGAATATAAGGAGACGCAAATGGATTTGCGCTGGAGACTTTTCGGCTATGTGCTCGGCTTTGCGCTGGCCCTGTCCGTGGCGGCCGTGGCGTGGGTCGGGCTGGCCCTGCAGCAGGACGTGGCCGAGGAAATGGAAGCCTCGACCCGCCTGGCGGACGTCATCCTCGCCATCGGAAGCGCACCTGAGGAGCGTGCCGCCCAACTACGGGAGTTGCTGGCGGGTGGTCAGTTGCGACACGTTGCGGTGTCCGTGGAGCGCTCCAATTTGGAGCAAGAGGGACGGCCTGCGCCAACGGGCTTGCTGGCGACCCTCGCCGATTATCTGCTGGACGGACGGGTGATCCATGAACGCCGCATCCCGCTCGGCGATGAAGTGCTGGTGATCCGGGCCGATCCCCGCGCCGAAATCCACGAAGTGCTGCGTGATGGCATGCGCAACATGGCGACGCTGGTGGTGTTCTGCCTCGGCATGGCCGTGGTGGCGTGGGTGGCGGCTCACCGTGCCCTGAAGCCGGTCCGCCTGCTCGAACAAGGGCTGGCCCGCCTTGGCCGCGGCGAGGAGCAGGTGCGCCTGCCGCCGTTCCAGTTGAAGGAGTTCGCCAGCATCGCCCAGGCCATCGAAACCCTGTCCGGCGAGCTGGCCGAGTCGCGGGCTGCGCGCCAGCTGCTTGCCCGGCAGCTGCTGGAACTGCAGGAGAGCGAGCGCCGGGATCTGGCGCGGGAGCTCCACGATGAACTCGGCCAGGCGCTGACGGCGGTCAATGTGTCTGCCGCCTACATCGAGCGCCAGGCTGGCCGGGCGGAGCCGGCGCAGTTGGCGGCCATTGCCGGCGACATCCGCAGTCAGACCAACGGGATGCTGGCCCAGGTGCGCAATCTGCTGTCCCAGCTGCGGCCCCACGGCCTCGAAGGCCTGCAGATGGTCGATGCACTCAATGACCTCGTGCGCGGCTGGCGGGGCCGGGTGCCGGAGATCGGCATCGAGGCGGAATTTCCGCCATCCCTGCCGCCCTTGCCGCCCCATGCCGGCTTGGCGCTCTACCGTACGCTGCAGGAGGCCCTGACCAACGTGCTGCGCCATAGCGTGGCGAGCCGGGTACGCCTGTCCCTGCGGACCCGCGGCGAGGCGCTGGAACTGACCGTGGCCGACAATGGTGTCGGCAAGGCTGAAGAGGTGGTGCCGCGTTCCCGTGGCGGCTTGCTCGGCATGCGTGAGCGTGCCGAGATGGCCGGCGGGAAGTGCTGGCTCACCGATGCGCCCGGCGGCGGTCTGCAGGTCCGCCTCAGTCTGCCGCTGCCATTGGCGCAGGCTTGAGGCCCATGTTTCCCGAAATCATTCCGGGATCCCGCCTGCGTTGCGCCAAAGGGCGGACGCGGGCGACGTTTTCAGGCTGCCGAACGGGCGGCGTGGAGACTTTTTTTAGCTAAGGAGAAACAAGATGAACGCCTTACGCAAGACGGCGCTGCTGGCGGGCCTGGCCCTGGTCGCCACGGCTGCCAATGCTGCGGTGGATGAGGACATGAAGGCGCTGGCTAGCAAGAGCGGCTGCCTGACCTGTCACGCCATCGAGTCCGGCACGCCCGGCCCTAACGGCATGGCCCCGATCGGCCCGGCCTGGCAGGACGTGGCCAAGGCCTACAAGGGCAAGCCGGGTGCCGACACTTTCCTGACCCGGGTGGTGCTGGAGGGTTCCAACCCCTACGGCAGCCACTGGAAGGACAAGGTCAGTGGCCTGGCCATGCCGCCCAACAAGGTTGCCATCAAGGAAGCCGACGCCAAGAAACTGGTGAAGTGGATCCTGACCCTGGCACCGAAGTAAGCCGGCAATACGCACGGCTGAGGCCGTGAAGGATGCAGTACCCAGAACCCCGGACGTCCCCCCCGTCCGGGGTTCGCCTTTTTGGGGTTACAGCAGGCTGTCGATCTGCTCGAAGTGCCCGTCTACCAGCCGGCCGTCGGCGCCGAAGACCAGTTGCAGGATCACGTCGCTCTTGCCGCCGAACCAGCTGCGGGTCAGGGGAATCTTGCCGAACACGCAGGGGCCGCCCTGGGGGGGCAGTTGGGAGACATTGGGGCTGCGCTCGACGAGGGCCTGGCACTCGGCTGCGGTTTTCTCCGAGAAGGTGGTGCCATGGGCGGCCAGCTTCTTACGGGCGTCGTCGAGGGGAATGCCCGGCTGGAACTCGGCCGAGAGCTGGTCCGGCAGGGGGCTGGGGGAGGACGTGCAGGCGCTCAGGCCGGCAGCCAGGAAAAGGCCTGCAGCCAGGCGCGACAGGGTGTTGATGGAAAAGGACACGGCGGTGGACAGGGATCGCAAAACCCGAGTATCCCACGCCGTGGCGTGTTGGATCACGAGGCGGACAGCTGGCGCAGCTTGCGATAGAGGGTCGTGCGGGTGATGCCGAGCTCCCGCGCCGCCGCCGAGATATTGCCGTTGTGGCGGGCCACGGTGCTCTCCACCAGTCGGCCTTCGGCGGCGCGCAGGCTCTGGGCGGCAGGGCGTGGGGCCGGCGTGTCCGGATCGTCCACCAGGTCGTGGGGCAGGTGCTCCGGGCTCAGGGTGTCCTCATCCGGCCCCAGCATGGCCACCGCCAGGCGCAGGGCGTTCTTCAACTGGCGGATGTTGCCCGGCCACGGGTGGTGGCGGATCAGGTCGAGGGCGGCCGCCGACAGGCGCACCGGCCTGCGCGGGGATTCGTCCTGCAGGATGCGCCGGGCCAGCGCCTCGATGTCGCTGCGATCCCGCAGCGGCGGGAGCGACAGGCTCATCGCCGACAGGCGGAAATACAGGTCGGGGCGGAAGTCGCCGCTTTCGCACAGGGCCTTCAGCGATCGGTGGCTGGCGCAGACCAGGGACAGGTCGATCTCTTCCTCCGGGCCGCCGCCGAGCGGCGTGACGCGGCGGGTTTCGAGGACGCGCAACAGGACAGCCTGCAGCTTGAGCGGCATGTCGCCGATTTCGTCGAGGAACAGGGTGCCCTGGTGAGCCTCGCGCAGTTTGCCGCGGGCGCCTTCCCCACGGGCTCCGGTGTAGGCGCCGGCGGTGTAGCCGAACAGCTCGGCCTCGATCAGGTTGGCCGGGATGGCCGCGCAGTTGATCGCGACGAAGGGGCCATTGCGGCGCTGCCCGCTGGCGTGGAAGGCCTGGGCGAAGACTTCTTTGCCGGAGCCCGTCTCGCCCTGGATCAGCAGTGGAATGTCCAGTCCGAGGATGCGCCGGGCGCGCCGGATGGCGTGGCTGACCGTCTTGTCGCCGAGATCCAGTTCGTCGAGGGTGGGGCCGAGCGGCGTCGCCGGTGTGGCGCTTGCCAGCGGTTCCTGCGTGCTGATCGGGCGCATGCGCTGCATGTTGGTCAGCAGGATGCGGGCGGCGAATTCCTGCCCCTGGCGGCTGCGCAGACGAATGGGATGGGCGCTGGTCTGCAGGGCGTGGTCGAGCACGGTGTTCCAGCGGGTGTCGAACAGGTCCCAGAACGGCGGCTTCTCGTTGCGCCGGGTGTCGGCCAGGCCGAGCAGGCGCTCGGCGCGGCGATTGCAGGCCAGCAGCGCGCCCGCTTCATCGAATACGGCCAGTCCTTCGAGGGGGGAGGCCAGCGCTTCCAACTGGTAATGGAAGCGGACCAGCACGGCCGCGTCATTGACGGTTTCGATCAGGCGGTTCTCGATGATCTCCGCGGTGGTCTGCAGCAGGGCCTGGGCGTGGGTCTGGGTGATCTGCAGGTTGCTCGATACATCCAGGATGCCGAGCACGCCGCCGGTGGGGGCATGGATCGGCGTGGCGACACAGGCGAGGAATTTGTTGCGTTCGAGGTAATGCTGGTCCCCCATCACCGCCACCGGGCGTTGTTCGGCCAGGGCGGTGCCGATCGCGTTGGTGCCCATCACCGATTCGGCCCAGGAATGCCCCGGCTTCAGGGACACGCGGGCGGCCCGCTCCAGGAAGTCGGAGTCGCCCACCGAACGCAGGATGACCCCCGAGTCGTCGGCAAGCAGGATTGTCGACGAGGAGTGGGCGATCTGCTGGTGCAGGTGCTCCATGATCGGCTGGGCATAAGCGACCAGCCGGGCATTGGCCTCCAGGCGGTCGGCCAGGTTGCCTTGCTGGCTGGTGGCCGGCAGGCGCTCGGTGGGGCGCAGGCCGTCGGCCGCGCAGCGTTCCCAGGAGCGCCGAATGGCCTCGAGCGGGAGAGAGGAGGGAGGGTCCTGATTATTCACAAGTGCTGAATAGCACGAAACATACCTACCCAGAAAGTGGCTGTCGTGCACGTCAGTCGAGCGGGGTTTTTGCAGAAGAATCAGGGTTTAAGCCTTATGGCCCTGTTTTCAAACGGGTTTTTTCAGGCACCTGGCAGGCCTGAAGTGGAGCAGGTGTTCAAAGTGACGTAACGGGATGGAGCAGGTGTTCCGCTGCGGAACATGCGCAACCCCCGTTGTTTATATGATGCCGTTGTCAAGTCACTGTCTGAAAAGGGTTTTTGCGTTGAACGCGGATGGGCGGTAGTCCGCACGCTTTTTGCTGCCTATGGTGGGTGAAGCGGTTCAGGGGCGCTGAAGTGCCGTGCCGCATTCCGTGATCAGCCTGACCGCTGACTTGATAACCAGTCTGTCGAAGAAGACTAGAAGGAGGAGCTCATGAAATTCGTCAACCTGCTGTGCGTCGTCGCCCTCGGGGCTGCCGCTGCGACCCCGGCCCTGGCATCCGAGGAGATCATCAAGAAGGCGCGCTGCGTGGCTTGTCATGCGGTGGACCAGAAGCGCGTCGGTCCAGCCTATAAAGATGTGGCGGCCAAGTACAAGGGCCACCCGGAAGCGGAGGCGATGCTGATCGCCAAGATCCGTAGTGGCGGTACCGGTACCTGGGGTCAGATTCCGATGCCTCCCCATGGCGCCGACAAGATCAGCGATGCCGATCTGAAGGCCGCCGTGGAGTGGATCCTGAAGCTCTGATTGCTGCAGGACGGGGGATGCCCCGTTACAGGTGACTGAAACACCTGCTCCAGTGTGGAGCAGGTGTTTCTTTTTGAGGCGCTACAAAAGTCTGTCTTGCTCCCGCCGGAGGGCGGTGCGGGCGGGGCTCAGCGGATGACGACGCCCCACGGAAGCTCCCCGACGGGGATTTCCTTGATGGTTTCCAGGCGTTCGGTGTCGATCACCGACACGCTGTTGGAGCGACCGTTGGCGACATAGAGCTTGCGGCCGTCGGGGGTGATGGCCATGTTCCAGGGGCGCTTGCCGACCGGGACGGTGGCTTCGACCTGGTTGTCACTGGTGCGGATCACGCTGACCGTGCCGTCCTTGCCGTTGGAGACGTAGGCACGGCTGCCGTCCGGTGCCATGGCGACGCCGTTGGAGAAGTTGCCGGCCTTGATCTCGGCGATCACCTTGCGCTTGCCCATGTCGATCGCGTAGACCGTGCTGACCATCTCGCAGGCCACGTAGGCACGTTTGCCGTCGGGCGTGAAACCAATGCCGCGCGGGCGCTTGCCGACCTCGATCGAGGCGACCTGCTTGCGGGCCTTCACGTCGATCAGGTCTACCTGCTGGGCCTCTTCGGCGCTGACCAGCAGCCAGCGGCCATCGGGGCTGAACACCGCGTGTTCGGGGTTCTTGCCCTTGACCTTGATCTCGGCCAGCTTGCGCCGTTTGGCGGCGTCCAGGATCACGACACTGTTGGATTCTTCCACTGCGGCGGCGATCAGCTTGCTGTCGGCCGACACGCTGACGCCTTCCGGTGATTCACCGAGGGGAATGGACGCGATCTGTTTGCCTTCGGCGATACCGACCACCACCAGGCCGTTGCTGGGCGCTTCGCTGACGAACAGGCTTTGCCCGTCTGTGGCAATGCCGCGCGGGCGCTGGCCGCCAGGCAGGTTGGCAACGACCTCGTCGGTGGCGGTGTCGATCACCGATACCGATGCGGACTTCTCGTTGGGAACGTAGGCGAAAGGGGCGGCGAGGGCCGCACCCGGCAGCAGGATGCAGCTCGCCAGGAGCTGCCGCAAGGTGAAAGGCTGGGCCATGGTCTCAGAGGGTTGGCTTGACGTAGGTGACGCCGTTACGGGCGAAGATGGCTGCGACCGTGCCGTTCTTTTCGAGTTCCTTGAGCGCCTGGTCGATGGCGCCGGCAAGCCCGCTTTCCTCGGCCTTGACGGCCATCCCCAGCGGCCAGCTGTTGATCTTCAGTTCGGGCATCTGGACAACTTCCACGACGAAGCGGTTGTCCTTGCCGAGTGCGACCTCGATTTCCGATCGCGGGCCCATCACGGCGGCCAGTTCGCCGGCCTTGAGCTTGTCCACCGCGGCCGCCACGCTGCCGAAATGAACCACGTTGTCACGCAGGCGGCCGTTCAGCACGCCGAGCAGGAAGGCATCGGAGAGGCTGCGGCCTTCGACGCCGATCTTCTCGCGGGTGAACACTTCCAGTGCCGTCGCGGCGGAGCCGCGGATCGAGCCAATGCGCTGCACGCGGGCGACGGCCACCGTTTCCAGGTGGTAGGGTCCGAAGATCTTGACCTTGTCGTTCTTGCCTTGCAGGTAGGAATCGACCGGGACGTGCATCATCACGTCGGACGGTTGCGTGCCCAGGTAGTGGCCCTTCCAGACCATGTTGCGCAGGTCGTCGTCCATGTCCTCGTCGGCGTTGTAGCCGACGACCTGGGGATTCAGGCCGAGTTGCTTGGCAAGGGCTTCGGCAAGTTCCACGTCGATGCCCTTGCCCTGGTTGGAGTAGGGGGCGAAGTTGTTATAGACGGCAACCCGCAGGCTGCCGCGTTTCCTGATTTCTTCGAGTGCGTCGGCGCGGGCGGGCAGGCTGGCGGCCAGGGCTGCCGCGCCGGCAGCCAGCAGGAAACGGCGACGATCAGTCTTCACGGACGGTCTCCAGCCAGGAGCGGATGGTCCACATGGCTTCCTGGCTCAGGATGCCTTCGAACGGGGGCATGTACACGCGGCCGTCGCGGGTGGCGCCGTGGCGGATGCGGTTCAGGAAGATCTCGTCGCCCTCCTGGCCGGCGGGCAGGTAGCGCAGGTCGGGGGCGATGCCGCCGGAGATCGCGCCGAGACCGTGGCAGCGGGCGCAGTTCTGGTTGAAGGCCGAGGAGCCGATGCGGATTGCTTCCTTGTTGCCCAGGTAGGGGTTCTTCGGCAGCCAGTCCTTGCCGACGGAGGGCAGCGTCGAGGTGTCGACGGCCTGGGGGGTCACGTCGCCGTGGGCGATGACGGCAGTGGCCGCCAGGGTCAGCGCGGCGGCGGAGAGGGCACGGAGAAGGGCGGAATTACGGACAGTCACCTGGGTCACCTTTGGTCATGTGTTTGGAGTTCGTCGAGCGAAGCGCTGGTGGGCGAGTCGCCGTGTGTGCAGACCTTTCAGCAAGGGGTGTGCCACTTTCCGGCAGGCCTGTGCTTCGACTCGGCAAAGGGCTGCGTCGTGAAATGGGACACCTTTGCCGTAGCAGGTTTTTTCCAGTTTCCTTTATAGCCCTATAAACTGGCCTGGGTTTTGCTGATTGAGCGGGAAGGTGGAGCAGTCACATTGCTGAAATGTGGTCCAGCTGCTACATTTTGGCGCAGACTAAAATGCCGGCTCGAGCTGGCAGACAATCCGTCAAAACGGAGGAGGAGAGAGATGATGCAGGTTCCTTTCAGCGCTGAGGCTCGGGCTCTGAGTCTCCTGGAGGCGCGGTCGTTGTACTTCGGCCGAGGCGAGCTCCCGGAGGCCTTGCTCGACCAAAGCGTGTTGCGCTCCTGGGAGCGTTGCCGACAGGCGGGCCTCGACCCCACCCGCCTGGAGTGCGGCGAGCCCAACGTGCGGGCAGTATCGGAGGCCCGGGAGCGCAACCGCACGCTGATCTCCCACGCCGAGCCCGTTCTCGAGCATCTCTTCGAGCAGATCCGCAACTCCCACAGCATGGTCATCCTGGCCGACGCCCGCGGCATGGTGTTGCAGACCTATGGGGATCCCGATTTCCTGAGCCACGCCGAGCAGGTGTCCCTGCACCCGGGGGCCAGCTGGCACGAATTCGACCGTGGCACCAACGCCATCGGTACGGCCCTCGCCGAGCGCGGGGCCGTCAATGTCTTCGGCTCCGAGCATTTCTACGAAGGCAACGCGTCCCTGACCTGCAGTGCATCCCCGATCCAGGATGCGCAGGGCCGCCTGATGGGGGTGCTGGACATCTCCAGTGACTATCGCGCGTTCCAGCGTCACTCCCTCGGCTTGGTGAAAATGTCGTCCCGCATCATCGAAAAGCGTCTGTTCGAGTCCGAATTCGCCCACCAGGGCCTGCTCAGCTTCCATGCGCGCCCGGACCACGTGGGCAGCATGTGCGAGGCGCTGCTGGCCATCTCGCCGGATGGCGACATCGTCGGCGCCGACCAGGCGGCCCTTGAGCTGCTCGGCCTGCGTCGGGAGGATCTGCCCCGGCGCCACTACAGCATGCTGTTCGACGTGCCGCTGGGCACCTTGATCGATCGCGCCCGGCGCGATCCGTCGTCCCTGATCGCGATTGCTGGCCGCAACGGCGAGCGCTTCTATGCGCGTCTGCGCGGCAATTTCGCGTCGATGCCGGTGTCGAGCCCGGTCGGCATGGAAGGTCGTAGCGAGCGGCCTGCCCGTCCGCCCCGCGTGGAGGCGGAGCCGGCCTCCCAGGTCCGCCTGACGCTGCACACCCTGGCCACCGGCGACGAGCGCCTGCAGGCCGCTATCGACAAGGGTGTGCGGGTGCTTGGTCGCGACATCCCGATCCTCATCCAGGGCGAATCCGGGGCCGGCAAGGAAATGTTCGCCAAGGCCTTCCACAACAGCGGGCCGCGGGCCCAAGGGCCGTTCGTTGCCCTCAACTGCGCGGCGATTCCGGAAACCCTGATCGAATCCGAGCTGTTCGGCTATTCGGGGGGGGCCTTCACGGGCGCCCGCAAGGAAGGTGCGGTCGGCAAGATCCAGCAGGCCCACGGCGGGACGCTGTTCCTCGACGAAATCGGTGACATGCCCCTGTCCCTGCAGGCCCGCCTGCTGCGTGTGTTGCAGGAGCGCTGCGTGACGCCGCTGGGGACCAACAAGAGTATTCCGGTGGACATCACCCTTGTCTGCGCTACCCACCGACGCCTGAAGGAAGAAGTGGCGCGCGGTGGTTTCCGCGAAGACTTGTACTACCGCCTCAACGGTCTGTGCATCAATCTGCCGTCCCTGCGCGAGCGCAGCGACATCGATCGCCTGATCGACAAGCTGATGCGTGAGGAGGCCGGTCCCGACCGCCACGTGGAGGTCTCCCACAAGGTCATGCAGGCCTTCCTGAGCTATCGCTGGCCCGGCAACATCCGCCAGCTCAACAACGTCATCAAGGTGGCAATCGCGCTGCTCGATGATGATGAGCATGTCATCGAAACCTGGCACCTTCCCGATGACATCTTCGAGGAAATCGGCGAGACGGTGCCGGCGATGGCGTCCGTCATGCAGGGGCGCGGCATGCCTGCCGGGTTGGCTGACGGACCTGCCGCAGCCGCGCCGGCGGCTGGTGGGACGACGAACTTCGGGCGCCTGGAAGAAATCGAGCGCGACATGATCCAGCGCACCCTCGAAGCCGAGAACGGCAATATTTCGGCGGCCGCGCGCCGGCTGGGGATCAGCCGCAATACCCTGTATCGCAAGCTAGGGCGTTTCTGACACCGTTTGCCGGACGCGGAGCCTGCCGGTTCCGCGTTCGTCCTTCCGCGCTGGCGGACTTCGGGCCTGCGCCTGCCCAACGTTACTGTCGTTTCGAACTCATTCCTGAAACCCTCCTTGCGAGGGTTTTTTTGTTTCCGTGTGACGTGCCGAAAAAGAAAAAGCCCGAGCTTCTGGAAGCCCGGGCTAAATCCACACCAAAGGAGGAGGGGTGGAGGAGACAGTTCAATTCTAGTTGTAGTCAGTCCGCAGTGTTTTTGAATATTTTTATTGCGTAATAAAACAATTTATTGTGCTGCGGCCTGGCTGTCGACCGAGTGCTTTGCTTTCCGCGGACGGTCGATCATGGCTGCGGGCGGGCTCTGCATCGGATCGTTGGCAAGCCGGATGTGGCTGACGGCAAGGCTCGGCCTGTCTTGAATCGCGTCGGCCCGCGGGCCATAGGGCCATAGGGCCCGGTCGGCGGGCAAGCCGAAGGTGCGGTGCAGGACGGCTAGGGTCAGTGCCGTGTCGTTGGATGGCTTGACGAATACTGAAACGTCTGTATTATTCAAACGTACGTTTTAATTTTCGTTTCAGACCGACAGGTGTGCCATGACCGACAGTCTCGCCAAAGGCCACGGAGATACGCGCAGCCGCATCCTTGATGTGGCGGAGGTCCTGTTTATGGAGCAGGGCTTCGACGGTACATCGATGCGCAGCATCACCAGCCACGCCGGTGTGAATCTGGCCGCCGTCAATTATCACTTCGGCTCCAAGGAACAACTCATCCAGGAGGTGTTCCACCGCCGCCTCACCGAGCTGAACCGCATCCGCCTGACCCGTTTGGGGGAACTGGAGGCGGAAGCTGGCGGCGCATCGATCAAGCCCAGCCGCATCGTCGATGCTTTCTTCGGTACGGCGCTACGCATGGCGTCCGATGTGGAAGGGGGCGGCCATACTTTCATGCGCCTGCTCGGTCGGACCTACACCGAGCCGCAGGCCTTCGTGCGCAAATTTCTCGCCGAGGAATACGCTGAATGCGTCGAGCACTTTCTGGCGGCGCTGTATCGCGCGCTGCCGGAAGTGGATCGCAACGAGATCCTGTGGCGCTTCCATTTCATGATGGGGGCGATGTCCTATGCCATCGCCGGTACGGACGCGCTGCAACTGGTGACCGGCAAATTCGACGACGAGGATCCGTCACGTCTCGAGTCGCGTCTGATGAGCTTCCTGCTCGGTGGCTTGCGTGCGCCGCTGGCGGACTTCGGGGCTGCACAGTAGGACGAGAAAAGACATTGGTATATAAAAGACAGCGCGCTGCCAGGACGGCGCCGAGTAAAGGAGACTTGTGATGTCGTATGTGTTCCTGTTTTTCCTGCCCGTTGTGCTGCTTGCGCTTGCCTACTGGCGGGCGCCGTTTGTTGCTTGGTATGGGGCGTGCCTGCTGTGGCTGGCGGCTTCGGCAATCACGGCCGGCTGGTCGTCGATCATGGTGACCGGCGTGATTGGCGGGGCGGCTGCGGTAGGTGCAGTGTTCCTGCTGCCTGGTCTGCGTCGCAGCCTTGTTACCGCGACGATCTTCAAGGCTTTTCGCAAGGCGCTGCCGTCCATGTCGCAGACCGAGAAGGATGCGTTGGAGGCTGGCACGGTGTGGTGGGAGGGGGAGCTGTTCGCCGGTCGCCCGGATTGGAAAAAGCTGCTGGCTTACCCGGTGCCGAAGCTCAGCGCCGAGGAGCAGCGCTTTCTCGATGAGGACACCGCCGAACTGTGCCGTCTGACCTGCGACTGGGAGATGACCCAGCACCAGGACATGCCGGCCGAAGTGTGGAAGTACATCAAGGAGCGCGGTTTCCTCGGCATGATCATTCCTAAGGAATACGGCGGCAAGGGCTTCTCGGCCTATGCCCATTCCCAGGTGGTGACCAAGCTGTCCACCCGCTCGTCGGCACCTGCGGTGACGGTGATGGTGCCCAATTCGCTCGGCCCGGCTGAATTGCTGCTGCACTACGGTACGCCCGAGCAGAAGCAGCACTACCTGCCGCGGCTGGCTGCCGGCGTCGATATTCCTGCCTTTGCGCTGACCAGCCCATGGGCGGGGTCCGATGCGGCTTCGATTCCGGACGCGGGCGTCGTCTGTCGTGGCCAGTACCAGGGGCGCGAAGTGCTGGGCATGCGGGTCAGCTTCGACAAGCGCTACATCACGCTGGCGCCGGTGTGTACGGTGTTCGGCCTGGCTTTCCGTCTCTACGATCCGGATCGCCTGCTCGGTGACGTGGAGGACCTGGGCATCACCTGTGCGCTGGTGCCCCACGATCATCCGGGCGTGGATATCGGCCGCCGCCACTTCCCGCTCAATGCGGTGTGGATGAACGGGCCGATCCGCGGGCGTGACGTGTTCATGCCCCTCGACTTCATCATCGGTGGCCCGCAGATGGCGGGGCAGGGCTGGCGGATGTTGATGGAATGCCTGGCGGCGGGGCGTTCGATCTCGCTGCCCGGTTCCAACACCGGCATGTTGAAGATGACGGCCCGCGCGGTCGGCGCCTATGCCCGCGTGCGCTACCAGTTCAAGACCGCCATCGGGCGCTTCGAAGGGGTTGAGGAGGCGCTGACCCGTATCGGCGCCAACGCCTACCTGTGCGACGCGGCGCGGGTGATGACCGCCGGGGCGATCGACCTCGGCGAGAAGCCGGCTGTGGTCTCGGCCATCGTCAAGTACCACGTCACCGAAAGGGCCCGCCAGGCGGTCAATGACGGCATGGACGTGATCGGCGGCAAGGGCATCTGCCTGGGGCCGCAGAACTTCCTCGGCCGGGCCTACCAGCAGGTTCCGGTAGGCATCACCGTCGAGGGGGCCAACATCCTGACCCGCAGCCTGATCCTCTTCGGCCAGGGGGCGATCCGCTGCCATCCCTATGTGCTGAAGGAAATGGATGCGGCGCGGAGTGGTGATCTGCCAGTCTTCGACCAGGCTTTCTGGGGCCATATTGGTTACACGATCGGCAATGCCGCGCGGGCGCTGGTGATGGGCCTGACCGGCTCCCATTTCGTGGCGGTGCCGGCCGACGTGGCACCGGAAACCCGTCGTTACTACCAGCAACTCACGCGCTTCTCCGCGGCCTTCGCGCTGCTTGCCGACGTGTCGATGGGGACCCTCGGCGGCGCACTGAAGCGCAAGGAGAAGCTGTCGGCCCGCCTCGGTGACATCCTGTCGCTGATGTACCTGGCATCCGCCACCCTCAAGCGCTACGAGGACGAAGGGCGCCAGGCCGATGATGCGCCGCTGATGCACTGGGCGATCTGGGACTGCATGTTCAAGGCGCAGAATGCCTTCGAGGGCGTCATCGCCAATTTCCCCAACCGGCTGTTCGCGATGCTGCTGCGGCGCCTCGTGGTCTTTCCGCTCGGGCGTCCCTATGTGGTGCCGTCGGACGCCCTCGGGCATCAGGTGGCGGGCCTGCTCATCGAGCCGTCGGCGACCCGCGACCGGCTGACCTCCGATGTGTATCTGCCGAAGGATGTGGAGGAGCCGGTCGGTGCGCTGGAGGCCGCGTTGCACGCCACGCTTGCGGCGGAGCCGGTCGAGGCCAAGGTGCGCCGCGCGATCAGGGAAGGCCATTTCACGCCCGGCCTGCTGGTCGGTGGCGGGGTCGATGCGTTGTATGACGCGGCGGTGGCGGGTGGCATCATCTCGGGCAACGAGTACGCGCTGATCAAGCGTCGCGGTGAATTGCGCGACAAGGTCATCCGCGTGGACGATTTTCCCTATGATTTTGGCTTGCGCGACGCGCTGGCGGACATCACCGAACCCCAGCACAAGACTGCCTGAGCGGGATCGGGCGCGCCTGAGGAAAGGGACCCGTGCGAACCATGAACGAGCCGATCTACGTCATCGATGGGGTGCGAACCCCCTTTCTGAAAGCCCGCAGTGGCCCGGGGCCATTCGCTGCCGCCGACCTCGCCACAGCCGCCGGCAGCGCGCTGCTGTTGCGCCAGCCTTTTGCACCGGATCAGCTCGACGAGGTGATCCTCGGTTGTGCGAGCCCGTCGCCGGACGAGGTGAACATCGGCCGCGTGGTGGCGCTGCGCATGGGCTGCGGCCTCAAGGTGCCGGGCTGGACGGTGATGCGCAACTGTGCGTCGGGCATGCAGGCCCTGGATTCGGCGATCGCCAACATCCGTTGTGGTCGTTCGCAACTGGTGCTGGCCGGTGGTGTCGATGCCTTGTCCCGTGCGCCGCTGTTGTTCTCCGATGAAATGGTGCGCGTCTTCGCCGGCTGGATGGCGGCGCGCGGCTGGGGCGAGCGGCTGGCCGCGCTGAAAGGCTTCCGCCTGAAGCACCTGGCGCCGGTGATCGGCATCATGAAGGGCCTTACCGATCCCATCGTCGGCCAGCTGATGGGGCAGACCGCCGAGAACCTGGCCTGGAAGTTCGGCATCACGCGGCAGGACATGGATGCTTACGCCGTCGCGAGCCACCAGCGTGTGGCTGCGGCCCAGGATGCTGGCCATTTCGCTGACGAGCTGGTGCCGCTGATTGGCGCTGACGGATCGGTCTACGACGCCGACGACGGTCTGCGCCGGGATGCGAGCCTGGCTGGAATGGCCAAGCCGAAGCCCTTCTTCGACAGGAAGTACGGTCGTGTCACCGCTGCCAACAGCTCCCAGATCACCGACGGCGCGACCTGGCTGGTGCTGGCTTCCGGTACGGCGGTGGAGCGCTTCGGCCTGCAGCCGATCGGGCACATCGTCGACAGCCAGTGGGCCGGCCTGGAGCCGGACCAGATGGGGCTTGGCCCCGTTCATGCTGCGACGCCGATCCTGCAGCGCCATGGGCTTGGTCTCGATGACGTGGATCTGTGGGAGATCAATGAAGCCTTCGCCGCGCAGGTGATCGCCTGCCTGCGCGCCTGGCAGGACGACACCTACTGCCGTGAGCTGCTGGGCTTGCCCGGCGTGCTGGGGGCCATCGATCCCGCCCGCCTCAATGTGGATGGCGGCGCAGTGGCCCTCGGCCATCCGGTAGGGGCCAGCGGCGCGCGCATCGTGCTGCATCTGCTGCACGCTCTGCGCCGCAGCGGCGGCCGGCGCGGTATCGCCAGCATCTGCATTGGTGGTGGCCAGGGTGGCGCGATGCTGGTGGAGGCCTTGTGATGGAGCTGCTCAATTGGAAACTGGAACGGGACGCCGACGGCATCGCCTGGGCGACCCTCGACGTGCCGGGCGCTGCCGCCAACACGCTGGGTAGCCGGGTGATGGCCGAGCTGGAGGCCATCGTCGATCAGCTCACCGTGCGTCCGCCAAGCGGATTGGTGATCCGCTCCGGCAAGGCCGCCGGCTTCATCGCCGGGGCCGATATCGAGGAGTTCACCCGCATCGATTCCGCCGACGGGGCACGCAAGCTGGTGGAGCGGGGCTGGAGCCTGTTCGAACGCCTGGCTGCGCTGCGTTTTCCGACCCTGGCGCTGGTGCGCGGCCACTGCATGGGTGGCGGGCTGGAGCTGGCGCTGGCCTGCCGCTACCGGCTGGTGGTGGACGAACCCGGCACGCGCCTGGCGTTGCCCGAGGTGATGCTGGGCATCATGCCGGCGTGGGGCGGCATGCTGCGCCTGCCGCGGCTGATCGGCCCGGCGGCGGCCCTCGACATGATGCTGACCGGCAAGGGCGTCGATGGGCCGAAGGCGAAGCGCCTGGGCCTCGCCGACGACTGCGTGCCGACACGGGTGATGGAAGACGCGGCGCGGATACTGCTGATGTCCGGTCGGCCGCCGCGCAGGCCGTCCATCGGGCAGGCGCTGATGAACGGCCCGCTGCGTGGCATTGTCGCGGCCAAGGCGCGCAAGACTGCGGAAGCCAAGGTGCGCCGGGAGCATTACCCGGCGCCCTTCGCGATCATCGATACCTGGGCCAATCACGGCGGCAACGCGCTGGCGGTGCCGGCCGCTTCGCCATCGTCGCTGGGCGCGATTTTCCGTTCGCCGACGGCGCGCAACCTGATCCGCGTGTTCTTCCTGCAGGAGCGCCTGAAGGGCTTCGGCAAGGATGGAGACTTCCGGCCGCGCCATGTACATGTGGTTGGTGCCGGCGTGATGGGCGGCGACATTGCGGCCGAATGCGCGCTGCGTGGCATGACGGTCACGCTGCAGGACCAGTCCGTCGAGCGCATCGCGCCGGCAATCGCCCGTGCCGCGCAGCGCTTCGGGCGCAAATTCCGCAGTAAGCCGAGGGAGGCCCGTTTCGCCCTGGATCGTCTGATTCCCGATCCGGCCGGCCATGGCGTGGCGAAGGCCGACGTGATCATCGAGGCGATCTTCGAAGACCTGGAGGCCAAGCGGGCGCTGTTCGCCGACATCGAAAAGCGGGCTCGTCCGGACGCGCTGCTGGCATCCAACACCTCCAGCCTGCGCATTGCCGATATCGCGACGGCGCTGACACGGCCTGAAAGGTTGGTCGGGATCCATTTTTTCAACCCGGTGGCGGTGCTGCCGCTGGTGGAGGTGGTGCGTGCCGCGCAGTCCGGCGACGAGGCTTTCCGGCGCGCGGCGGCTTTTGTGCGCCGGCTCGACAAGCTGCCGTTGCCAGTGAAGGACGAGCCGGGTTTCCTCGTCAATGCGCTGCTCGGCCCGTACATGTACGAGGCGCTGCGCTGCGTGGAGGAGGGCATCGCGCCGGAAACCATAGACGCGGCGCTGGTGGCCTTCGGCATGCCGCTGGGGCCGATCGAGCTGGTGGATACGGTGGGCCTGGACATCGCCGTGGCCGCCGGCAAGGCCCTGGCTGGCGCCGGGGCGGTGATGCCGCGGGCGTTGGCCGAGCGGGTCGAGCGCGGAGAGCTGGGCAAGAAGAGCGGGCAGGGCTTTTACGCGTGGAAGGACGGCAAGGCCCGCAAGGGCCGGCCGGGTGCGATTCCGCCCGGCCTGGCGGAGCGGATCATGGTGCCCCTGAAGGCGGCCGCCGAGGCCTGCGTGGCCAAGGGCGTGGTGGAGGATGTCGATCTGGCGGACGCCGGGGTTATATTCGGGGCCGGCTTTCCGCCCTTCACCGGCGGACCTTTCCACCAATCCCGCGCGGCCGCGTTCTCCGGCGGCCGGCGCTGACAGGAGTTCCCATGTGCAACATTCCCACCCAATTGCCCGCCGGCAAGATCCCCGTGCTGAGGGTCATGCCGATGCCCCGCGATCTGAATCCATCGGGCGATGTGTTCGGCGGCTGGATCATGTCCCAGGTGGACATCGCCGGCGCGGTGCCGGCCCATAAGCGCTCCCGCGGCCGGGTGGCGACCATCGCCGTCAATTCCTTCCTGTTCAAGCAGCCCATTTCGGTGGGCGACATGGTCAGCTTCTACGCCGAGATCGTGCGCATCGGCAAAAGCTCGATCACCGTCGACGTCGAGGTCTATGCGGAACGCAACCCCGAGAACCCGGTGGTCGTCAAGGTCACCGAGGCGACGCTGACCTACGTGGCGGTGGATGCCAACGGCGTCAAGCGTGAGGTGCCGCCCGAAACTGTTGCATGAATCCAACAGGGCCCCGATTTGCTGCGTAGCGGCAGTCTGTCGGGGCTCTAGAATCGTCGCGGGTTTGCGCGCCCCGTGGCCTGCACACAACTACAGCGCCCTTGTGAGGAGACAGTGGTATGAAGATGAAGACCATCGCCCGATTGATGCCCTTGCTTGCCTTTGGCGTGGCCAGCGGCCAAGCGGCGGCTGCCGGCTTCCAGCTGCTCGAGCAGAACGCCAGCGGGATCGGCAATGCCTATGCTGGTTCCGCGGCGGTTGCGGAGAACGCCAGCACGATCTTCTTCAACCCGGCCGGCATGACCCAGCTGAAGGACCGCGAGGTGTCGGTCGGCCTGGCCATCGTGCGTCCGACCTTCAAGTTCTCCGACCGGGGCTCCAGCACCGGCGTGCTGGGTGGTGCCGGCAACGGCGGTGACGCGGGGAGCTGGGCTTTTCTGCCCAATGCCTACCTGTCCTGGGCGCTGAGCAAGGATCTCTATGCCGGGGTCGGCCTCGGTGCGCCCTTCGGCCTGATCACCGAATACGACGATCCTTGGCTGGGCGGCGCCCAGGCGATCAAGTTCGACATCAAGACCTACAACATCAACCCGAGCCTGGCCTACCGCCTCAACGACAAGGTGTCCATCGGCGGCGGGTTGAGCATACAGCGCATTGAAGTGGACTACCGCCGTCAGGCGACGGTGACCTCCGCTGCCCTGGCTGCGACCCATGCCACCTTCGCGGCTGACGACGTGTCCCTCGGCTGGAACCTCGGCGCCTTGTTCACGCTCAGTCCGACGACCAAGGTTGGGGTGTCCTACCGCTCAGAGGTCCGCCATAAGCTCGAAGGCGACCTGAAGATCGATGGTCCCGCCGCGGGGGCCAGTGCTGCACTGACGACGGGTTCTGCCAAGGCTAACGTGGATTTGCCGGCGACCTTCATCCTCAGCGTCACCCAGAAGCTCGACGAGCGCTGGGAGATGCTGGGCGATCTGTCGTGGACCGGCTGGAGCAGCATTCCCAAGGTGGATATCGTGCGTACCGCCGGGCTGCTCAACGGCGCCACGGTGCAGAGCCTCGACACCGACTTCCGCGATACCTGGCGCTACGCGCTGGGCGCCAACTACCGCTATACCGAAGCGGTGAAGCTCAAGTTCGGCGTCGCCTACGACCAGAGCCCGGTGCGCGACCCGCAGCATCGCCTGGTGTCCCTGCCAGACAACAACCGGACCTGGTTCACCACCGGTGCCCAGGTCAAGGTCAACAAGGATTCAGCGCTCGATGTCGGCGTCGCCTACCTGTACGTGCCGGAATCCCACATCGACAACAACCAGACTGCCCTGGGCCGTGGCCGGGTGACTGGCGTCTATGATGCGCGGGTGTGGATCTTCGGCGCCCAGTATTCGATGGCGTTCTGATAGGAGGCTGCTCAGGGGTTCTGTCGTGGGGGCGAATTCATTCGCCCTCCGGACGCCGAGCAAGCTCCGCGGGCGAATGAATTCGCCCCCACAGTGAAGCTCCCCACAGTGAAGCTCCCCACAGTGAAGCTCCCCACAGTGAAGCTCCTTGCGGCTCAAGCTCGCCGAGGCGGCGCTTGAGGCTTCGATGTTCAACATTTCCCCGGCGCGCCGGGGCCTTGCCGCTGATCCGATTTCCCATGGGCCGTTCCGATTCTTCCCTGCCTGACGTCAAGACCCGCATCCTCGATGCCGCCGAGCGGCTGTTCATGGAGAACGGCTATGCCGCGACCTCTGTGCGCATGATCACCGGTGCTGCGGGGGCGCCGGTGGCGCTGGTCAATTACCACTTCGGCTCCAAGCAGGGGCTGATGGAGGCCGTGTATGAGCGGGCCCTGGGAAGCCGCGGCGGCAGCCGGGTGAGCTATCTGGACAAGCTGGAGGCCGAGGCCGCCGGAGCACCGATTCCGGTGGATGTGCTGGTGGATGCCTTCCTGTCGTCGGCGCTGCGCTTGACGCGCAAGGACAGTATTCCCGGCGAAGTCTTCAAGCAGCTCATCGGGCGGGCCTTCTACGAACCGGGACCGGGCACCGAGGCTTTCTTTCCGGCGGAGTACAAGGAGGCGGTGGACCGCTACCGTCAGGCCTTCATGCGCACGCTGCCGTCTTTGTCCCAGGACGACGTGGTGTGGCGCATGTACTTCTTCGTCGGCATCGTGGCCTATGCGATGGCCGGCAAGGACGTGATGCGGATGACCGAGACCTACGCGCTCGCCGATGCAGGCGAGCCGGAGGCCATCATGGCGCGGCTGCGGCCCTTCATCGTCGCGGGTTTCCAGGCACCTGCCGGGGTGCCGCCGATCGGGCTGGCAAGCACCTGATTTTTAATCCATGTTGTACCTGAAGGAGTCAATGCGCTAAGATTTGAACGATTGTTCAAATTCGACTGCGGCGATGTCGTCCGCGGTCCATGACAAAGGTCCGGGTGACGGGCCGAGCCAAAAGGAGACGCATGTGAGCAGACTGATCATTCGCAAGGTGGCCGTGCTGGGCGCCGGCGTGATGGGGGCGCAGATCGCCGCCCATTGCGCCAATGCCGGCGTTCCGGTCGTTCTCTTCGACCTGCCGGCCAAGGAGGGCGACCCCAACGGTATCGCCAGGAAAGCTGTCGAAGGCCTCAAGAAGCTGGAGCCGGCACCGCTGGCCACCAAGGACCGCGCCCAGTTCATCGACGTCGCCAACTACGGCAGCGATCTGGAGTTGCTGCACGGCTGTGACCTGATCATCGAGGCCATCGCCGAGAAGATGGAGTGGAAGCTCGACCTCTACGCCAAGGTCGCGCCTTACGTCCGCGCCGATGCGATCTTTGCGTCCAACACCTCCGGCCTGTCCATCGAGACCCTGTCTGAAGGCATGCCGTTGGCGCTGCGCAGCCGCTTCTGCGGCATCCATTTCTTCAACCCGCCGCGCTACATGGCACTGGTGGAGCTGATCGCCACCGGCACCACCGATCCGGCCACCCTGGACGCCCTGGAAGGCTGGCTGACGACCCGCCTCGGCAAGAGCATCGTGCGCGCCAAGGACACACCCAACTTCGTCGCCAACCGCGTCGGCGTGTTCTCCATCCTCGCGGTGATGTACCACACCGCGCGCCTGGGCCTCGGTTTCGATGAAGTGGATGCGCTGACCGGCCCGCTGATTGGTCGTCCAAAGAGCGCGACTTACCGCACCGCGGACGTGGTCGGCCTGGACACCCTGGCCCACGTGATCGGCACCATGCAGGCCACCTTGCCGGACGATCCGTGGCACGCCTTCTACAAAAGCCCCGATTGGCTGTCCGCACTGATCGCCAAGGGCGCCCTCGGCCAGAAGACCAAGGGCGGCATCTTCCGCAAGGACGGCAAGGCCATCGTCGTGCTCGACCTGGCCAAGCAGGACTATCGCCCGAGCGCCGGCGAGGTGGCGCCGGAAGTCGCGGCCATCCTGAAGAACCGCAACCCGGTGGAAAAATTCGCCCAGTTGCGCGCCAGCGGCCATCCGCAGGCGCAGTTCCTGTGGGCGATCTTCCGCGACGTGTTCCACTACTGTGCCTTTCATCTGGCCGACATTGCCGACAACGCCCGCGACGTGGACTTCGCTATGCGCTGGGGCTTCGGTTGGGCGCAGGGCCCCTTCGAGACCTGGCAGGCCGCCGGCTGGCAGGCTGTTGCCGAGGCGGTGAAGGCCGATATCGAGGCCGGTGCTGCAATGATTGCCGCGCCGTTGCCGGCGTGGGTTTTCGATGGCCGCCAAGGCGTGCATGAGGCGGCGGGTTCGTGGAGCGCTACGGACGCGGCGCTCAAGCCCCGCTCCATGCTGCCGGTGTATGGCCGCCAGCTCTTCCCGGAACAGGTGCTGGGCGAAGCCGCTCCGGACGCCGGCCAAACCCTCTGGGAGAACGAAGGTGTCCGTCTGTGGAACCTGCCGGCGAAGGATGCGCGTATCGGCATTCTGTCCTTCAAGTCGAAGATGCACAGCATCGGCGACGAGGTGCTGGACGGCGTGCTGGAAGCGGTCGCCCGCGCCGAGCGCGATCTGGACGGGCTGGTGATCTGGCATGAGGCGCCGTTCGCCGTCGGCGCCAACCTGCAGCAGGTGGTGGAAGCCTGCAAGGCCGGCCAGTTCGACATGCTCGAGAAGACCGTCGCCAAGTTCCAGCGCGCCTCCATGGCCCTCAAGCACGCGATGGTGCCGACCGTCGCGGCGGTGCAGGGCATGGCCCTTGGCGGTGGCTGCGAGTTCACGATGCACGCGACCCACCGCGTGCTGGCGCTGGAAAGCTATGTCGGCCTTGTCGAAGCCGGTGTCGGTCTGATCCCGGCCGGCGGCGGCTGCAAGGAGTTTGCGCTGCAGGCCGCGAGCCTGGCCAGCCGGACCGCGGGCGGCGACGTGTTCCCCTTCATCCAGAACATGTTCCAGACCATCGCGATGGCGACGGTGTCGAAGAGTGCGCTGCAGGCCGTCGAACTGGGCTTCGCCAAGGCTTCGGACGACATCGTCTTCAACGCCCGCGAGCTGTTGCACGTGGCGCTGCACAGGGCGCGCGCGCTGGCTGAGTCGGGCTACCAGCCGCCGCTGATCCAGCGGGCGATCCCGGTGGCTGGCCGCAACGGCATCGCCACCTGCGAAATGATGCTGATCAACATGCGGGAGGGCGGCTTCATCTCGGCCTGGGACTACCGTGTCGCCAAGGCGGCGGCCACCGCCCTGTGTGGTGGTGAGGTGGATACCAACGCGAGGGTGTCCGAAGCGTGGATCCTCGATGTGGAGCGGGCCCAGTTCGTAGACCTGCTGAAGACCGAAAAGACCCAGCAGCGCATCGTGCACATGCTGGAAACCGGCAAGCCGCTGCGCAACTGAAGGACGGAGACGAAACCATGAGCAAACAGATTCAAGACGCCTATATCGTCGCCGCGACCCGTACGCCGGTGGCCAAGCGCAACGGCATGTTCCGCAACGTGCGGCCGGACGACATGCTGGCCCACGTGCTACGCGCGGTGGTGGACCAGGTGCCGGGGCTGGACGCCAATGAGATCGGCGACGTGGTCGTCGGCTGTGCGATGCCTGAGGCCGAGCAGGGCATGAACGTGGCGCGCATCGGTGTGCTGCTGGCAGGCCTGCCCAACACCGTGCCGGGCATCACCATCAACCGTTTCTGCTCGTCCGGCCTGCAGGCGGTGGCGGATGCCGCGGCGCGGATCCGCCTCGGAGAGGCCGACGTGATGATCGCCGCCGGCACCGAGAGCATGACCGTGATGCCGCAGATCATGGGCAACAAGGTGTCCCTCAACCCGGCCATCTTCGCCAAGGACGAGAACCTGGGCATCGCCTTCGGCATGGGCCTCACCGCCGAGAAGGTCGCCCAGCAGTGGCAGATCGGCCGCGACGAGCAGGATGCCTTCGCAGTGCAGTCCAACCAGCGGGCGGCTGTGGCGATTGCCGCCGGTGCGTTCCGGGACGAGATCACGCCCTACACCGTGCGTGCCCATGTGCCCGGCGAGGGCGGCGCGGTACGTGTCGTCGAGCGGATCTGCGATACCGACGAAGGCCCGCGGGCCGATGCGTCGCTGCAGAGCCTTGGCAAGCTGCGCCCGGTGTTTGCCGCCAGGGGCTCGGTGACCGCAGGCAACAGCTCCCAGATGTCCGATGGCGCCGGTGCCGTGCTGCTGATGTCCGAGGCGGCGGTGAAGCGCTACGGCGTCACGCCGATCGCCCGCTTCTGCAGCTACTCGGTGGCCGGCGTGCCGCCGGAGATCATGGGCATCGGCCCGATCGAGGCGATTCCCCGCGCCCTCAAGGCGGCAGGCATCGGCAAGGGCGATCTCGACTGGATCGAACTCAACGAAGCCTTCGCAGCCCAGGCGCTGGCGGTGATGAAACAGCTCGATCTCGACCCGGCCAAGGTCAACCCGCAGGGCGGCGCCATCGCCCTCGGCCACCCGCTGGGCGCCACCGGGGCGATCCGCGCGGCGACGCTGATGAGCGCCTTCCGGCGCACCCAGGCGCGCTACGGGATGATCTCCATGTGCATCGGCACCGGCATGGGCGCAGCGGGCGTGTTCGAGAAGATTTAAGCGACCTGGTTGGGACGGCGGGAGCACTTCCCGCCGTCCTTTTTTTGCGGACAATGTCCTCATCCAGACCCAGTCACAACTCCACCGCGAGAACGAGATCATGACCGCGCCCATCCTGCTCGACATCGATGCCGGTGTCGCGACCCTCACGCTCAACCGTCCGGCCTCCCTCAATGCCCTGTCCTTCGACATGATGGCGGCCTTGTCCGAAACCACCGGCCAGCTGGCCCGCCGCAAGGACTTGCGGGTCGTGGTGATTGCCGGGGCCGGCGAGCATTTCATGGCTGGCGGCGACCTGAAGGATTTCGCCGGCCAGCTGCATCTCTCCCCGGAGAGCCGGCTGGCCAGTTTCCGGGCCACCATCGAGCAGCACATCAATCCGGCCATCGAGGCCCTGGTGAACCTGCCGGTGCCGGTGGTCGCCCGCGTGCAGGGCGCCTGCGCCGGCTTCGGCCTGTCACTCGCACTGGCCTGCGACCTGGTGGTGGCCGCTGACAATGCCTACTTCACGACGGCCTACGCCAGCATCGCACTGAGCGGCGACGGCGGCGTCTCCTGGCTGCTGCCGCGCGTCGTCGGGCGGCACAAGGCCTACGAGTTGCTGCTGCTTGCCGAGCGCTTCGATGCGGCGGAGGCGCAGCGTCTCGGCGTCGTCAACCGGGTTGTCCCGTTGGATGGGCTGGACGAGGCTGTTGGCGGCCTGGTGCGCCGCATCGTCAATGGTCCACGGGAAACCTACGCTGAGATGAAGCGGCTGCTCGGCCATTCCGCCTGCCACTCCCTCGACGCCCAGCTGCAACTGGAGGCGGAAGCCTTTGCCCGCTGTGCGGCCCGCTCCGATTTCGACGAGGGCATCCGGGCCTTTCTCGACAAACGCAAGCCGCGCTTCAACGGCTGAGGCGATAGGCCAGCAGGCCCAGCCATTCGTGCACGGCGTACCAGCCGGCATAGGCGGTGTTCATGCTGGGCAGCAAAACCGACCCCTCGTTGCTGTCCGGCGGTCCGGCGAGATTGGCCGTCGGTGCCGGCATGACCTGAAAGCCCGCATGTTCGAAGGCTTCCACCGAGCGTTCCATGTGCGCTGCGTGGGTAACCAGCACGATGCGACGTATGCCTGCTGGAAGCAGTGCGGCCGCGCTGAGTTCAGCGTTCTCCCGGGTGTCCCGCGAGCGGGCTTCCATCCATTTCACTGGAATCCCGAAGTCGTCTTCGAGGGCCGCTTTCATCAATACCGCTTCGGGCGTCTGTGACGGCCGCGTCGAGCCGCCGCTGACCATCACCGGCAGGCCCGAGTGGCGGGCCAGGCGGGCGCCGTAGCGGAGGCGCTCGAGGGTCAGCCGGTTGACGGTGCGGCCGCCGAACTCGGGCGCGTAGTTCCGCGTGCCGCCACCAAGGATGAGGATGGCGTCGGCCTGGCGCAGCCGTGCTTCGTCCACCGGCGCAAAGCGTTCCTCCAGGCCGCGCACCAGCGGCGTGACGGACGCCGGCGTGACCAGCAGCAGAGCCGCGAGCAAGCCGCCCCAGGCCAGGATCTTTCCCATGCGTGGGTGGCGTCGCAGCAGCAGAAGCCCCAGTGCAACCAGCAAAAGAGGGCCGAGCGGTGGCAAAACGAGGGCTGAAAGCAGCTTTTTCAGAAAGAACATGGGAAAAGGGGGCGGGCCAGGGGGCTGCCGCATTGTCGGTGAAGGTCGGCGCGGCTATTATCCAGCGTCATCGCCGGTCGTACAGACCGGTCGCCACCAGGGGAATCATCATTATCTGCATCGGGTTTGAATCGGACGGGTACGACAGGGCTGCCGGGGAGCACGCACAATGATCCAGATCGGTGTGCGCGAGGGGATCCTGGCGCTGGTTGCCGTGTTGAGCCTTTACCTGGTGGTGGTGCTGGTCCGCCTGGCCCGGCACCGTCGCGATACCTCGTCGCCGGTGGAGCCGGAGCCCGCGCTGGTACCCGTCGCCCCGCTCGATGCCGTGGCGGCGAAGCCCGGGCCGAACCCCGAAGAGGCCGCCGTTTCCCGTGAGTTGCTCAATGAACTGGAAATCCAGCAACTGCGCCAGGACGTGACGCGCCTGCGGGCCGACTGCGATTTCCTGCGCCGCGAGCTGGCGGTGATGCGCCATGACGTGGACCAGCTCGGTGAGCATGCCCGCAGCGAGCAGCAGGCCGCCCAGGCGGCGCGGGAACGGACCCAATACACCCGCCCGGTATCGCCGCAGCACTCGGAAGCCATGCTGCTGGCGGGGCGGGGCATGAGCGCGGCGCAGGTTGCCGAACACTGTGGAATCTCGGTCGCCGAGGCTGAACTGGTCTGTGCCCTGGCGCGGGCGGAGAGCGGATCATGACGGAACGCAACACCGACGTGGTCGATGAGGTGGCGGGCGACGAGGATCCGCGCAAGCAGTTGCTGATCCGCGCCGGCGTGGCAGGCGGCTTGATCGCTGCGCTGCTCGGCGGCCTGTCCGTTTTCGATTATGTATCGCGTCCGCCCGCGCCAGCGGAGGCGCCGTTGCCAACCCGGCCGATCGCGCCAGCCCAGGTAACGCCCGACGTGGGGCGTGATGCGCCGCCGGACGTTTTGCGGGCCGGGAGCGAGGCAAGTGCTCCTGACACCGTGCCGCCGCAAGAGGAGTCGGCACCGCCGATGCTGCCTGGTGGCGGCGTGGCGGCTGACTCCGAGGCGCCGTCGCGGGCGATGCGCAGCGGCCGGATTGGCGAAGCCAGCCGGGCTGCGCCACCCCATGGGGGGAGCGTGGCACAGCATGCACCAGCCTCCCAGGCTCCCGCGCCCGCGACGCCGGGCGCGACTGTTGCTCCCCATGGGCAGGCGCCGGCGGCCCCGATGCCGGTGCCCGCGCCGGCCAGTGTGCGCCAGCCGGTGGCCCAGGAAGTACCCCAGTCTGCGCCGGCAGCTACCTCGCAGGCTCCGCGTCCTGCCGTCTCGACAGCGCCGGCGGCGCCCGTTGCGGCAAGCTCTGTGGCGCCGCGTCAGGTGGCGCCTGCCGCCAGCCCGACTGTTCCGGCCCAAGCTCCGCAGGCCCCAGCCAGTCCCACGCGGGCCGAGACGCTGCGCCCCTACGCGCTCGAGTACGGTGTGTTCTCCAACGCCGGGAGTGCCGAGGCGCTGCGGGCGCGGCTGGCCCAGGCCGGCATCCCGTCCCAGCTGGAAATCCGGGTAGTGGTGGGGCCCTTCGCCGATCGCAAGGAGGCGCTTGCCGCGCAGGCTCGCCTGCGTGAAAAGGGCATTGATCCGGGAACCCTGTTGCAGCTTGGGCGCTGAGCCTTCTGGCCCCCCGCCCGGTTGTGGTGCCGGGGGCTTCTTATTCCGTCTCTATGGTCAGTGCGTGGCCGCTGCGGCAGCGAAGTGCCAGTCCCGGGCGGCCTGAGCTGGCTTCGGCCGTCCATACGGCGGCGGCCTCGCCGAGGCTGCGGGCAATTTCGTAGCCCCGCTGTTTCAGCCAGGACGGGTCCACGTGGCGGGCCATCAGGCGCCGTGCGTCGGGGTGGCGGGGTGAGGCGAGGACGAGACTGTAGATTCCCATGGCAATCTCCCGAGAGTTTTGCAATGGGGCCAATCTAGCCGCAGAGTGTGACGGTTGTTGGTGGCGTGCCCTGCCGTGGGCTGTCAGCCGAACTGCAGGCTGTCGGCGAAGGCCAGCGCTTCCAGGTGCGCGCGGTTGATCTGCTCTGCCGACAGGTGCAGGGCTTCTGCCTGGGCGGTGAGGTTCTTTGCGTCGAAGCCTTCCAGCGCGCAGGCCAGCTTGAGGAAGGGAGCGTACACGCCATCGCCACTGAGCAGTGCATCGGCGATGCCTGCCGGCAGGTGCATTTCGTCGAGTGCGGATTGCAGGCTGGCGCCGAGCAGCAGGTGCAGCATGGAGAAGGCGCCGGTGATGAACAGATTGTCCAGTTCGCCCTTCTCGAAGAAGGCCGCCCCGATCTTTTCCATGAAGCGTCCACGGGCGATGGCGGTCTGCATCAGGGCCGGTGCGGACGGGTCGCGGCTGGCCGAGACCAGCAGCACCGACAGCCACTTGTTGAGCTTCTCATAGCCGAGGATGGTCACCGCGTGGCGGAAGGACTGGATCTCGCACATCAGCCCGAAACCTGCCGAGTTGATGTAGCGCAGCAGCTTGTAGGACAGGGCCACGTCCTGCTTCAGGACGGTCTCGATGTCCTTCACCTCGGCGTTCTTGCGCACCAGGTTCATCAGCCGGACGATCTGCGCATGGGACGGTGCGAGCTTGCCATCGGTCTTGATGCCGTGCAGGAAGAACCAGCCGGAGGCGCCGTCATAGCCCTGGATGACCGCTTCCTTGAAGCTGGGGACGTCGGGCAGGCCCCAGGCCAGGGACAGGCCGGGCGGGTCGGCGGGCAGCGGCTGGCGCTTGGCGTCGATGATCACGAAGCGCCACGGCACATTGGCGGGCAGCACCGTGTCGGGCTGGTACCAGGTCAGGTTGAGGCTGACGCCGTTGGCCTGCAACTGGGGGATGAGCTGCAGCGTCAGCGGGTGGCCGATGGACTGGGTCGGGATCTCGATCATCGCGTTGGACGGCGCGATCCATTCCAGCAGATCGGGTGTCGGGACCAGCTTGTAGAGGCTGACGAACACCGGATGGGCCGCGGGCCACACGTCGGCGAGGCCGTCGAGGACTTCCACCGCCTGGGCCACCGAGGCGGCATGGACCACCAGCCGGTTGGCGGTGATCTTGTACTGCTTGTTGATGACGGGTTCGCGGGTGATCAACGCTGCATTGCTCATGGACACGGGACTCCGGTGCTTGGGCTCAGGCCGTCTTGACGTCGTTCGAGAAGCTGAAGGCGTCGGCGAAGAAGGCTTCGACCGGCAGGCTGTTGCGTTCGGTCAGGTCCTGGCGGGCCGCGTCGATCATCGCTGGCGAGCCACAGGCGTATACCTCGTGGCCGGAAAGGTCGGGCAGGTCGGCCATCAGTGCGTGGTGGGCGAGGCCGGTGCGACCGCTCCAGCTGCCGTCGGCCGGGGCGTCGGACAGCACCGGCACGAAGCGGAAGCCCGGCAGGCGTTGTTCCCAGCTGCGGGCGAGGTCGAGCTGGTACAGCCCGGCCAGGTCGCGGCTGCCCCAGTAGAGGGTCATCGGACGGGAGACGCCGCTGGCGATGGCGTTCTCGACGATGCTCTTGATCGGCGCGAAACCGGTTCCACCGGCGAGCAGCACGATTGGCTTCGGCGAGCCTTCCTGCAGGCGGAAGCTGCCCAGCGGGCCCTCGAAGCGCAGGATGTCTTTCTCCTTGAGCTTTTCGAAGACGTGGGTGGTGAACTGGCCACCGGGCACCAGGCGGACGTGCAGCTCGAGGAAATCGGCGCCTGTCGGGGCGTTGGCGATGGAGAAGCTGCGCCGCTTGCCGTCGGAGAGCAGGAAGTCGATGTACTGTCCGGCGACGAACTGGAACTTCTCGCTGGCCGGCAGCTTGATTTCGAGGACGATCACGTCGTCGGCGGCGCGGCTGATCTTCTGCACGCGGCACGGCAGCTTCTTGACCGGGATGTCGCCGGCGCGGGTCACCTGGCGGACTTCGACGCTCAGGTCGGAGCGGGGCTGGGCGCAGCACAGCAGGGCCAGGCCACGCTCGCGTTCTTCGGCAGTCAGCGTGGATTCCGAGTAGCGCCCGAGGTCCACTTCGCCGGACAGGACCTGGCTCTTGCACACGCCACAGGCGCCGTCGCGGCAGCTGTAGGGGAGCAGCAGGCCGGCCGCGAGGGCGGCCTCGAGAAGGGTTTCGTCAGCGTTGGCGGAATACTGGAGTCCGCTGGGTTGGAGGGTGACCTGGAACGACATGATGGGTGGCCGTGAGATAATCGATTAATGAAACGTCGAAATATGAAGAAAGTGCTGATTGTCGGCAGCGGGGATGTGGCTCGCCGCATCATTCCGTGGCTGGCCCGGCGCTTTTGCGTACGTGCCGTGGTCCGCCGGGCGGAGGAGGGCGCCGCGCTGCGGGCGCTGGGCGCACTGCCGATCGTGGCCGACCTGGATCAACCCGCCAGCCTGGTGCGTCTCGCCGGCATTGCCGATTACATATTGCATTGCGCGCCGCCGCCCGCCGTGGGGCGGGACGATCCGCGTACCCGACATCTGCTTGCAGCCCTTGTGCATCGCGGAAGTCTACCACGACGGCTAAGCTATATTAGTACCACCGGTGTATACGGAGACTGCGGCGGCGACTGGGCCGACGAGACGCGTCCCCTGCGGGCCGGCTCTCCGCGCGGCTTGCGGCGCGTGGCGGCGGAAGCGCACCTGCGGGCCTTCGGGCTGCGCACGGGATGTCGTGTGAGTATCCTGCGGGCGCCGGGGATCTACGACGCCGACGAGCGTCTGCCGGTGGCGCGGCTGCAGAAGGGCGATCCGGTGCTGGCGCCGGCGGACGATGTATTCACCAACCACATCCATGCCGACGATCTGGCGCAACTGCTGGTGCTGGCTCTGTTCCGGGGTGGCCCGAACCGGGTTTACAACGCTTGCGACGACAGCGCGCTGCGGATGGGCGGGTATTTCGATCTGGTTGCCGACACGCTGGGCCTGCCGCGCCCGCCGCGCCTGCCGCGCAGCGAGCTCAGCGGACGCCTGTCGGAGATGACGCTCTCTTTCATGGCCGAGTCGCGCCGCCTGAAGAACGAGCGCATCAAGCGGGAACTGCGCGCGCGCCTGCGCTATCCGACGGTTGCCGATGCGTTGCGGACGCGTGCCGCGGCGACTTCCTGAATACTTTCACCCTTCGAGTCGACACCATGCTCTACCTGAGTATCAAAGCCCTGCACATCATCTTCGTGGTCAGCTGGTTTGCCGGCCTGTTCTACCTGCCGCGCCTGTTCGTCAACCACGCGATGGTCAGCGACAAGGCCACTATCGAGCGCCTGACGCTGATGGAGAACAAGCTCTACCGCTTCATGACGCCGCTCGGCATTCTGGCGGTCGGCCTCGGCATGTGGCTGTGGTTCGGCTTCGGCCTGGCCGGCGGCTGGCTGCACGCCAAGACTGCGCTGGTCACACTGCTGATCGTCTATCACCTGTATTGCGGCCGCCTGATGCGGGCCTTTGCCGAAGGGCGCAACACGCGCAGCCACGTGTGGTACCGCTTCTTCAACGAAGTGCCGGTGCTGGTGCTGTTCGTGGTGGTGTTCCTGGTCGTCCTGAAGCCCTTTTGATTTTCCGAACGGATTGCAATCTTGAATTTCTTCGCTCCCTGTCCCCGCGGCCTTGAGCCGCTCCTCGCCGATGAACTCCGCGCCCTTGGCGCCACCGACGCGAAAGACATTCCCGGCGGCGTGCAGTTTTCCGGCGACTGGGCCCTGTGCTATCGCGCCAATCTGGAGAGCCGCCTGGCGACCCGCGTGCTGTGGCAGATCAGCATGGGCCGCTACCGCAGCGAGGAAGATGTGTACCGCATCGCCTATGCGCCGACCTGGGCGCGCTGGTTCACGCCCGACCAGACCATCCGCGTGTTTGTCACTGCCCACAAGTCGCCGCTGCGCAGCCTGGAGTTCGTGACGCTGAAGATCAAGGATGCGGTGTGCGACCATTTCCGTACAGTCGCCGGCCGTCGCCCGAACGTGGACACCCAGACGCCGGACATGCGTATCCACGCCTTTCTGTCGGCGGATACCGTCACCCTGTATCTGGATACGTCCGGCGATCCGCTCTACAAGCGCGGCTTCAAGCAGGCCGCGGTGGAAGCGCCGCTGAAGGAGAACCTGGCCGCCGGCATCCTGCGCCTGACCGGCTGGAAGCCGGGCGAGGAGGCCTTGTACGACCCGATGTGCGGCAGCGGCACCTTCCTCATCGAGGCGGCCCAGATGGCCCTCGACGTGGCGCCGGGCCTCGGCCGGCACTTTGCCTTCGAGCGCTTCAAGCACTACGAGCGCGACACCTGGCTGCCGATCCGCAAGGCTGCCGAGGCGCGCCGCCAGGCGCCGCGCAAGCTGGCAATCTATGGTTCGGACATTCTGGAGTCGCAGCAGCGCAAGGCCTATGTGAATTTGCGCAGTGCCGGCCTGGAAGGCTGCGTGGAAGTGGGGCGTGCCGACCTGCTCGATGTCAAGGCTCCAGCGCCGTCAGGTGTGCTGGTCGCCAACCCGCCCTACGGCGTCCGCCTGTCCGACACCGCCGAGCTGGAAGCCTTCTACCCAAAGCTCGGCGACGCGCTGAAGGCCAACTGGACCGGCTGGCGCTGCTACTTCTTCACCGGCGACCCGGCCCTGCCGAAGGGCGTCCGCCTCAAGGCCAGCAAGCGCACCCCGCTGTTCAACGGTGCCATCGAATGCCGCCTGTTCGAATACCTGATGATCTCCGGCTCCGCCCGCAAACCCAAACCGGCGGAATCAGAAAACTAAGACCCTCGAACTAAAGGCGTCCAGAAAGTGTAGCGAGCGGCCCGAGGTCGCGGCGAGGCGCACAGCCGTACATGAGTACGGCGAGCACCGCAGTCGCGAGATCGGGTCGCGCAGTAGCTTTATGGACGCCTTTAGACGATGTCGAGGTTTTGGATGCCGGAGAGCATATCCCGGTCGCCACGGCGGCTCTTCAGCTTGATCTGCAGGCGCAGGTCGTTCATCGAGTCGGCGTTGCGCAGGGCGTCTTCGTAGCTGATCAGGCCGCGCTCATACAGATCGAAGAGGCTCTGGTCGAAGGTCTGCATGCCCAGTTCGCTGGAGCGCTTCATGACCTCCTTGATGCCCGGGATCTCGCCCTTGAAGATCAGGTCGGAGATCAGCGGCGAGTTGAGCATCACCTCAACCGCAGGCACTCGGCCCTTGCGGTCGCACATGGGTAGCAGGCGCTGGGAGATCAGTGCCCGCAGGTTGAGGGACAGGTCCATCAGCAACTGGTGGCGGCGCTCTTCCGGGAAGAAGTTGACGATCCGGTCGATGGCCTGGTTCGCGCTGTTGGCGTGCAGCGTGGCGAGGCACAGGTGGCCGGTCTCGGCAAAGGCGATGGCGTAGTCCATCGTCTCCCGGTCGCGGATCTCGCCCATCAGGATCACGTCGGGGGCCTGGCGCAGGGTGTTCTTCAGCGCCGGCTCCCAGGAGTCGGTGTCGATGCCGACTTCCCGCTGGGTGACGATGCAGTTCTTGTGCGCATGCACGAACTCGATCGGGTCTTCGACGGTGATGATGTGGCCGTAGCTCTTCTCGTTGCGGTAATCGACCATCGCCGCCAGCGAAGTGGTCTTGCCGGTGCCGGTGCCGCCGACGAAGATCACCAGGCCGCGCTTGGACATGGTGATGTCCTTCAGCACCGGCGGCAGGCCGAGCTCGTCGAAGGTCGGGATCTTCTGCGGGATGGTCCGCAGCACCATGCCGACCTGGCCCTGCTGGATGAA
Source organism: Pseudomonadota bacterium (assembly GCA_018241665.1). GTDB lineage: Bacteria > Pseudomonadota > Gammaproteobacteria > Burkholderiales > Rhodocyclaceae > Zoogloea. The sequence goes on along the minus strand of JAFEDK010000026.1, from coordinate 123,130 downwards.
GGCGTTGGCGCGGAAGCGGCCGATGCCCGGCGGAGAAATGGCGAAGTTGCACTCCTTGGTGGCTTCGAACTCTTGGGCCTGGCGGTCGCTCATGATCACCCGTGCCAGTTCCATGGTGTGGGTGTGGGTGAGCTGCTGGTTCGACTGGGGCACGATCTTGCCGTCGATCTTGATCGCCGGCGGGAAGCCCGCCGTGATGAAGAGGTCGGAGCCGTTCTTCTGCAGCATCAGCCGCAGCAGGTCGTGCATGAACTTGAGTGCCTGATCGCGTTCCATGGTGCGTTCCTGTCACCGGCGCGGCCGGTGGTTTGGGTTGTTCAAGGCGGCCAGTATTCAGGCCGGGAAGCTGTCCTTGTTCTGGGCTTTCAGACGGGCTTCGGAACCCGATACGATATTGCGCCGGACCATGTCGGCCAGGCACTGGTCGAGGGTCTGCATGCCTACATTCTGGCCTGTCTGGATCGCCGAATACATCTGGGCGACCTTGTTCTCGCGGATCAGGTTACGGATCGCCGGGGTGCCGATCATGATCTCGTGGGCGGCGACCCGGCCGGTGCCGTCCTTGGTCTTCAGCAGGGTTTGCGAGATCACCGCCCGCAGGGATTCCGACATCATCGCGCGGACCATGTCCTTTTCAGCGGCCGGGAAGACGTCCACGATACGGTCGATGGTCTTGGCTGCCGACGAGGTGTGCAGCGTGCCGAATACCAGGTGGCCGGTTTCCGCGGCGGTCAGCGCCAGGCGGATGGTTTCCAGGTCACGCATTTCGCCGACCAGCACCACATCCGGGTCTTCCCGCAGGGCCGAGCGCAGCGCCGCGTTGAAGGAGTGGGTGTCACGCATGACTTCCCGCTGGTTGATCAGGCAGCGCTTGGACTCATGCACGAATTCGATCGGATCCTCGATGGTCAGGATGTGGCCGTATTCGTTCTCGTTGACGTAGTCCACCATCGCCGCAAGCGTCGTGGACTTGCCCGAGCCGGTCGGGCCGGTAACCAGCACGATGCCGCGCGGCTGGGTAGAGATGTCCTTGAAGATCTTCGGGCAGTTGAGTTCGTCGAGGGTCAGCACCTTGGACGGAATGACCCGGAACACCGCCGCCGCACCCCGGTTCTGGTTGAAGGCATTGACCCGGAAACGCGCCAGGTTGGGGATCTCGAAGGAGAAGTCGGTTTCGAACTGTTCCTCGTACTGCTTGCGCTGGGAGTCGTTCATGATGTCGTACACCATGCCGTGGACGTCCTTGTGCACCAGCGCGGGCAGGTTGATGCGGCGCACGTCGCCGTGCACACGGATCATCGGCGGCAGACCGGCCGAGATATGCAGGTCGGATGCCTTGTTCTTGACGGTGAAAGCAAGCAGTTCGGTGATGTCCATCGTGGCGACTCGCTGCGGGCGGCAGGGTTACGGGTGATAGGGAGATGAGCGTGCAAAACGGGCAGCGTCAGGGCCGATGCTATACTCAACGGCCTCTTTAGCCCAGATTCGCGCTTTGGAAGATTATAAGTCAGGCATTTCCGGCCGCCTCCAAAACCTTGTCATGCGCATCGCGTCGGCAGCGCAGGCGGCGGGGCGCCAGCCCGCCGAAGTCCGCCTGCTGGCGGTGAGCAAGACCTGGCCGGCCGACAGCGTGCGCGAGGCCGCCGCCGCCGGGCAGCAGGCCTTTGGCGAGAACTACGTGCAGGAGGGCGTGGCCAAGGTCGAGGCGCTGGCCGGCCTCGGCCTCGAGTGGCATTTCATCGGCCCCCTGCAGAGCAACAAGACGCGGCAGGTGGCCAACCACTTCGCATGGGTGCACTCCATCGACCGCCTCAAGATCGCCGAGCGCCTGTCCGAGCAGCGCGACGTGCATCTGCCGCCGCTCAACGTGTGCATCCAGGTCAATGTCAGCGGTGAGGACAGCAAGAGCGGTGTGGCACCGGCCGAACTGGCGGAACTGGCGAAGGCCGTGGCCGCCTTGCCGCGCCTGCGCCTGCGTGGACTGATGGCGATTCCCGAACCGACTTCCGACGTGGCCGTGCAGCAGGCACGTTTTGCCAGCCTGCGAGCCCTGCGCGATGAACTCAATGGGGCCGGCCACGGTCTCGATACCCTGTCGATGGGCATGTCCGACGACCTGGAGGCGGCGATCGCCGAAGGTTCGACGATGGTCCGCGTGGGCACGGCGATCTTCGGATCGCGCGCCTGACTCACCCCTACGAATCCAACTGACGGAAAGAATCCAATGAAAATCACCTTCCTGGGTGGCGGCAACATGGCGGCAGCCCTGATCGGCGGCCTGGTCAAGCAGGGTTTCAAGGCGGCGGACGTGCAGGCCGTCGAGCTGTCGGTCGAAGGGCGCGCCAAGCTCGAGACCGTCTTCGGCGTGCGCGCCGTCGAGTCCATCGATGACCAGGCCCTGGACTGCGACGTCCTGGTGCTGGCGGTCAAGCCGCAGCAGCTGAAGGCTGCCGTGGCACCGATCGCCGGCCGCCTCGGCAAACAGGTGGTGGTCAGCATCGCCGCCGGCCTGCGCCTCACCGACATCGGCCGCTGGCTGGGTGACTACCGCAAGCTGGTGCGGGCGATGCCCAACACCCCGGCGCTGATCGGCGCCGGCATCACCGGCCTGTTCGCCGACCCGTCCGTCGATGCGGAAGGCCGCGACGCGGCGGCCAAGGTGCTGTCGGCAGTCGGCAGCGTGGTGTGGGTGGCCGACGAGGCGCAGATCGACGGCGTCACCGCGGTGTCCGGCAGTGGCCCGGCCTACGTCTTCCACTTCATCGAGTGCCTGCAGGCGGCTGGCGAGTCCCTCGGCTTCGACGCCGATACGGCCCGCAAGCTGGCCATCGACACGGTGCTCGGCGCGGCCAAGCTGGCGGCCAGCAGCGACGAATCCCCGGCGGTGCTGCGCGAGCGGGTCACCTCCAAGGGCGGCACCACCGCAGCGGCGCTGGCGTCCTTCGCCGCCGACGGCTTCCCGGCCATCGTGACCCGTGCGGTTGCCGCCGCCGAGGCCCGCGGCCGCGAGCTGGGCGAACAGCTCGGCCGCGACTGAGCGCGGAGCCGGCCATGCTCGGAAACCTGTTCCTGACCATCGTCGAAACCCTCGGCAGTCTGCTTTCCGGCGTGCTGCTGGCGCGCTTCGTGATGCAGTGGCAGCGGATTTCCTTCCGCAACCCGATCGGCAATTTCGTGCTGGCCACCACCGACTGGGCGGTGGTGCCGCTGCGGCGCATCATCCCGGGCCTGTTCGGGCTGGATCTGGCCAGCCTGCTGCCGGCCTGGATCGTGCAGACCCTGGTGGTCTTCATCACCCTGTGGGTGCGCGGCATCATCGGCCTGGCCGACCCGCTCAGCCTGCTGGTGGTGATGTGGGGCGTCGGCCTGCTCGAGACCATCAAGGCGGCGCTGTACCTGCTGATGGGCGTGGTGCTGATGTCGGCCATCCTGTCGTGGGTCAATCCCTACGCGCCGATGGCGGGCGTCATCAACGCGCTGGCCGAGCCTTTCCTGCGTCCGTTCCGCCGCGTCATCCCGGCCATCGGTGGCGTGGACCTGACCCCGATCGCGCTGCTCCTCCTCCTCCAGGTGCTGCTCAGCGCGCTGGCGATGGGCAAGTACATGCTGATCGGGCTGGCCTGAGCATGAACTGGCTGAGCCGGGCTGCCGACGGTAGCGTGATCCTGACGCTGCACATCCAGCCCGGCGCCAAGAAGACCGAATTCGCCGGCCTGTACGGCGAGGCCCTCAAGATCCGCCTCGCCGCGCCGCCGGTGGACGGCAAGGCCAACGCGGCCCTGATCGCCTTCCTGGCCAAGACCTGCGGCGTGCCCAAGGCAGCCGTCGAACTGGTCAGCGGCGACACCTCGCGCAGCAAGCGGGTCCGCGTCAGCGGCGCCGACCCGGCGCATCTTCTTGTGCTGGAGCAGGCTGCGGCCTGAATTTCCAGGCCCTCTCCCGCAAACTGTTATATCGGCACCTGGGCGGACCGGTGGGCCTGCCGCCGGTCGCGCGGCTGCCTCAGGGATACAGCCCGCGCATCTCCCGTGCCTTGAGGATGCGCTCGCAGGCCAGGATGAAGGCCGCGGTGCGCAGGCTCACGTGCCGGCTGCGGGCGGTGTCGCGGATGTGGGCGTAGGCCTCTTCCATGATGCGGTCGAGGCGTGCATTGATCTCCTCTTCCGACCAGAAGAAGCTGGAGAAGTCCTGCACCCATTCGAAGTAGCTCACCGTCACGCCGCCGGCGTTGGCGAGCACGTCGGGCACCACCTGGATGCCGCGCTCGGCGAGGATGTCGTCGGCCTCCGGGGTGGTCGGGCCGTTGGCGCCTTCGAGCACGATACGGGTGCGGATGCGTGGGGCGTTGTGGAGGGTGATCTGCTGTTCCAGCGCCGACGGGACCAGGAAGTCGCTCTGCACATCCCAGAAGCTGTCGTCGGGAATGCGCTCGCCGTCGCGGAACTCCACCAGCGGGCGGCCGGCGGCGACCCACGCCAGCAGGGCCGGGACGTTGAGCCCACCCGGGTGGAACAGGGTGCCGGAGACGTCCTGCACGGCCACCACACGGGCGCCGGCCTCGTGGAAGCAGCGTGCCGCGGTGCCGCCCACGTTGCCGAAGCCCTGGATGGCGACCCGCGCGCCGTCCAGCGCGATGCCGGCATCCTTCGCCGCCGCCGCGCCGACCACGAACACGCCGCGCCCGGTGGCGTCCCGGCGGCCGAGGCTGCCGCCCAGGCTCAGGGGCTTGCCGGTGACGACGCCGGTGGCGGTGCGGCCCTGGTTGATGGAGTAGGTGTCCATCATCCAGGCCATGATCTGCTCGTTGGTGTTCACGTCCGGCGCCGGGATGTCCTTGTCCGGCCCGATCAGCACGTTGAGTTCGCTGGTGTAGCGGCGGGTCAGGCGCTCCAGCTCGCCGTGGCTGAGGGTCCGCGGGTCGACCCGGATGCCGCCCTTGGCGCCGCCGTAGGGCACGCCGACGGCGGCGTTCTTGACGGTCATCCAGCCGGCCAGCGCCATCACCTCGGAGAGGGTCACGTCCTGGTGGAAGCGGATGCCGCCCTTGCCGGGGCCGCGGGAGGTGTTGTGGTGCACCCGGTAGCCCTCGAAGTGGGCCACCGTGCCGTCGTCCATCTTCACCGGCACGTCCACGATTAGGACGCGCTTGGGGCGCTTGAGGGTATCGACCCAGTAGGTCAGCTCGCCCAGGTAGGGCGTCACCCGGTCGATCTGCTGCATGTAGACGCCCCAGGGGCCGGCGTCGTTGCTGGGGCGGAGGTAGGAAGGCAAGGGGTCGAGCATGGTCTCTCCTTGGGGGCGGAGTGGTGTTGGACGCCGGCGGGGGAGGCCGCCAGCGCCCCGGGGGTTTAGAAGTTGTACTTGACGGCGCCCTGGACGCGGCTGGAGGTGCCTTCGGCACCGCCTTCCACCTTGCGCTGGGACCACACGTATTCCATGCCCACGTCGAGCTGGGAGGCGGCTTTCCAGATCAGGTTGGCGTGCACCTGGCGGGTGTCGGTGTTGAGGCCGGTGATGTCGCCGAAGCCGGTCTTGTTGTTGATGTGGGTGGCGTTGAAGGACACGGTGGAGCGCAGCACGGTGTTCCAGAAGTGCTGCAGGGCCAGGTAGCCGCCGGCCGCCTTTTGGGCCGACAGGGTGCCGGTGCTGGCGTCGTAGGCGGCGGCGCCATATACGTCCTGGATATAGCGGCCGATGCCCTGGCCGCCGTTGAACTGGTAGAGCACCGTGTCGTTGGCGCCCAGCTTGAGGGCACCGCCGAAGCCCAGCGCCCAGCCGTTGGTGGAGGCGCGGTGATCGCCGTTGCCGTCGTCGGCCTTCAGCGGGCGCACCAGCGCGCGCAGGTCGAAGTGGCCGTAGTCGCCGTTGTGCTGCCACTTGGCGGTGAGGTCGGGGCCACGGTCGATGGCGGTCACGTTGCCGCCGTTGTCGCGGGCGTCGGTCTGCGGGTTTTCCACCGACACCGAGAACTGGCTGGCGCTGCCGATGGCCGTGGTGTAGCGCAGCTGCGGCTGGCGGATGAAGACCTGGCCGGTGGGGCCGTAGAACTCCAGGGTTTCGGGCATCGCGTCGAGGTCCATGAAGTTGGACCAGGTCTGGCCGGCCAGCCAGTTGCCGACGGTGCCGTAGGCGTGGCGCAGGCGCGGGCGGGCGGAGTTGGTGTAGGTCTCGCTGCCTTCGTCGGTGAAGAAGTCGAACTCGATCTTGGTCTTGATCTCACCCAGCTCGCTCGGCGAGGCGGTCTGCATGTAGAGGCGCGAGCTGCGGGCACTGAAGGTGGTGGTGCCATTGCGCTTGGCGCCGGCGCTGCCGTTGAGGGGCAGCTCGCCGGCGCTGACCGCGCGGCCCTGGTTGCCCTTGAGGTCGTAGATGGCGTCGAGCTGCACATAGCCGCCGAACTTGATGGAGGTCTCGGTGCCCGGCACCTTGAAGGAGCCCGGCATGGAGCCGCGGGTGACCACGTCGGCCGGGTTGAGGGCCGGCGCCGGCGCTGCGGCGGCCACGGGGGCGGTGGCGACCGGGCGGCTTTCCAGCTGCTCGATGCGCGCCTGCATCTTCAGGAGCATGGCCTTCAGGTCTTCCACTTCGCCGGCACAGGCGATGCCGGGCAGGGAAAGGACGCCGGCGGCGGTGAGGGCGAGGATCAGTTGCGGCTTCTTCATGGTGCGGACTCCCAATTTGACGGTGATGAAAACGGTTTCAGCAGGCAAGGCGCGCCCCTGCGCGGCGGGGCGCATCGAAATTCGGTCCGGGGTGGGCCCCGTGTTATCGGGTAGGGGCGCCGCAGCCCCGGGGCGGGGACTGCGGCGGGAGGGCGTTTAGCCCTGGGCGGCGAGTACCGCGCGCAGGCTGGCTTCGAGCACGTCGAAGCCTTCTTCGAGCAGCGCGTCGTCGAGGGTCAGCGGTGTCATCAGGCGGATCACGTTGCCGTAGCTGCCGCAGGACAGCAGCAGGAGCTGGCGCTTGAAGGCTTCGGCGACCAGGGCCTTGGTGATTTCCGGGGCCGGGCGGGTGCGCTCGGCATCGTGGAAGAACTCGATCGCCACCATCGCGCCGAGGCCGCGCACGTCGCCGATGCACGGCGCCCAGCTGGCCATCTCGCGCAGGCGGGCCTGCATGCGCGCACCGATCTGCACGGCGCGCTCGCACAGCTTCTCTTCTTCGACGGCGTCGAGCACGGCCAGCGCGGCGGCGCAGGCCAGCGGGCTGCCGGAATAGGTGCCGCCCAGGCCGCCGGGGGAGACGGCGTCCATCACGTCGGCGCGGCCGACGATGGCGGAGATCGGGAAGCCGCCGCCGAGGCCCTTGGCCATGGTGATGATGTCCGGCTGCACGCCGCTGTGCTCGATGGCGAAGACCTTGCCGGTACGTGCCATGCCGGTCTGGATCTCGTCGGCGATGATCAGGATGCCGTGCTTGTCGGCCAGCGCGCGCAGGCGCTGCAGGAACTCGGTGGGCACCGGGTAGTAGCCGCCTTCGCCCTGCACCGGCTCGATGATGAAGGCCGCCACGCGGGCCGGTTCGATGTCGTTCTTGAACAGCAGCTCGATGCCGTGGATGGCCTCGTCGATGCTGGTGCCGTGCAGCTCGCAGGGGAAGGGGGCGTGGTAGATCTCGGCCGGAAAGGGGCCCATGCGCAGCTTGTACGGATCGACCTTGCCGGTCAGCCCGAGGGTCATGCAGGTGCGGCCGTGGAAGGCGCCGTTGAAGGCGATGATGCCGGGCCGGCCGGTGTAGGCGCGGGCCACCTTGACGGCGTTCTCGACGGCTTCGGCGCCGGTGCTCATGAAGAAGCTCTTGGCCGGGCCGGCCACCGGGGCGAGGGCGTTGAGGCGCTCGGCGAGGGTCACGTAGCCGTCGTAGGCGACGACCTGGAAGCAGGTGTGGGTGAAGGCTTCCATCTGGGCGGCGGCGGCTTCGACGACCTTCGGGTGGCAGTGGCCGGTGTTGACCACCGCGATGCCGGCCACGAAGTCGATGAAGCGGCGGCCTTCCACGTCCCACAGCTCGGCGCCCTTGGCGCGGCTGGCGAACAGGGAGTGGGCCTGGCCCACGCCACGGGGCAGGGCGGCGGAGCGGCGGGCCATCATGTGGGCGTTTTGTTGTTGAAGCGCTTGGTTCATTGCTGTTCTCCGTATGAAGGTCTGAATGTCTGGATGGAAAGGGGCTTGAGGGGATCAGCTGTCGAGGCCGCCGAGGGCCACGTACTTGATCTCCAGGTAGTCATCGAGGCCGTGGCTGGAGCCTTCGCGGCCGAGGCCGGAGGACTTGACGCCGCCGAAGGGGGCGACCTCGGTGGAGATGAGGCCGGTGTTGACGCCGACCATGCCGTACTCGAGGGCCTCGGAAACCCGCCAGATGCGGCCGATGTCGCGGCTGTAGAGGTAGGAGGCGAGGCCGAACTCGGTGTCGTTGGCCATGCGGATGGCGTCGGCTTCGGTGGCGAAGCGGAACAGCGGGGCCATCGGGCCGAAGGTCTCTTCGCGGGCCACGGCCATGTCGGCGGTGACGCCAGTCAGCACGGTCGGCTCGAAGAAGCTGCCGCCCAGCGCGTGGCGCTGGCCGCCGGTGAGGACGCTGGCGCCCTTGGCCAGCGCGTCGGCCACGTGGCGCTCGACTTTCTGGACCGCCGCTTCGTTGATCAGCGGGCCCTGGGTGGTGCCGGGCTCCAGGCCGTCGCCGACCTTGAGAGCCTTGACCGCCTCGGCGAGCTTGGCGGCGAAGGCGTCGTACACGCCGTCCTGCACCAGCAGGCGGTTGGCGCACACGCAGGTCTGGCCGGCGTTGCGGTACTTGGAGGCGAGGGCGCCCTGCACGGCGGCGTCCAGGTCGGCGTCGTCGAAGACGATGAAGGGGGCGTTGCCGCCCAGTTCCAGCGACAGCTTCTTGATCGACGGCGCGCACTGGGCCATCAGGCGGGCGCCGACGGCGGTGGAGCCGGTGAAGGACAGCTTGCGCACGATGGGGTTGGCGCACAGCTCGGTACCGATGTCGGCGGAGCTGGCCACGTCCCCGGTGACCACGTTGAAGACGCCCTTCGGGATGCCGGCGCGCTCGGCCAGCACGGCCAGCGCGAGGGCCGAGTAGGGCGTCTGCGGAGCCGGCTTGAGGACCATCGTGCAGCCGGCGGCGAGGGCCGCGCCGGCCTTGCGGGTGATCATCGCGGCGGGGAAGTTCCACGGCGTGACGGCGGCGCACACGCCGACCGGCTCCTTGGTGACGATCAGGCGGCGGTCGGGGAAGGGCGAGGGGATGGTCTCGCCGTAGGCACGCTTGCCTTCCTCGGCGAACCACTCCAGGTAGGAGGCGGCGTAGGCCACTTCGCCACGGGCTTCGGCGAGGGGCTTGCCCTGTTCGCAGGTCATGATGACGGCCAGATCTTCCTGGTTTTCCAGCAGCAGTTCATACCAGGCGCGCAGCAGCTTGCCGCGCTGGGCGGCGGGCAGATGGCGCCAGGCCGGCAGGGCGGCGTTGGCGGCGTCGATGGCGCGGCGGGTCTCCGCCGTGCCCATCACCGGCACGGGGCCCAGGCTGGCGCCGCTGGCCGGGTTGAGGATCTCGCTGGTGGCGCCGTTGTCGGCCCCGCACCACTCGCCGTTGATGAAGGCGGTATGGCGGAGAAGGGTGGAATCACAGATTTTGGGCATGAGAAGGGCTCTCCCGACACGAGTGGGATTAAAAAAGCGGAGGTGAATCAGGGGTTTAGGTTTTTAGCGCGATTCTCAGCGCAATTCTCAGCGCGACTTTCCGGTACGCAGCTTCTCGGAGCGCCGGCGGAGCCATTCGAGGGTCAGCAGCATGAGGGTGGAAAGCACGATCAGGATCGTCGCCACCGCGGCGATGGCCGGGCTGATGTTCTCGCGGATGCCGGCGAACATCTGGCGCGGCAGCGTGGCCTGGCCGGGGCTGGCGAGGAAGAGCGTGACCACCACTTCGTCGAAGGAGGTGGCGAAGGCGAACAGGCCGCCGGAGACGATGCCCGGCGCGACCAGCGGCAGGGTGACCCGGAAGAAGGTCAGCACCGGGTTGGCGCCCAGGCTGGCGGCGGCGCGCACCAGGTTGTAGTCGAAGCCCTGCAGCGTGGCGGTGACGGTGGTGATGACGAAGGGTACGCCGAGCACCGCGTGGGCAAGGATCAGCCCGGTGTAGCTGCCGGCCAGGCCGAGGGGGGCGAAGAACAGGTACATCGCGACGCCGACGATGACCACCGGCACCACCATCGGCGAGATGAGGATGGCGGTGAGCAGCGCCTTGCCGGGGAAGTCGCTGCGCACCAGGCCGATGGAGGCCAGCGTGCCCAGCACCACCGCCAGCAGCGTGGCGGCCGGGGAGACGATCAGGCTGTTGAGCAGCGCGTTGCGCCACACGTCGGAGCCGATGATCTCCTCGTACCAGCGCAGGGAGGCGCCGGCCATCGGGTACATCAGGAAGGAGTCCGAGTTGAAGGACAGCGGCACGATGACCAGGATCGGCAGGATCAGGAACAGCAGGATCAGGCCGGCGATGACCCGGTGGGCGTAGAACCAGGTCCGTTCGAGGGGCGAGGCGTAGGCTTGCAGCATGGATTTTTCCTCTCAGCGGGCCTTGGCCGCGTTGCGGCCCTGACCGGCGTAGCGGGAATAGACGACGTAGAGCAGCAGGGTGGCGCCGAGCAGCACGGTGGAGAGCGCCGCGGCCATGCCCCAGTTGATCGTCTCGTTGGTGTAGAAGGCGATGAAGTAGCTGGCCATCTGCTCCTGCGGGCCGCCGAGCAGCGCGGGGGTGATGTAGTAGCCCATCGACAGGATGAAGACCAGCAGGGAACCGGCGAACACGCCCGGCAGGGTCTGCGGGAAGTACACCTTCCAGAAGCTCTGGAAGGGCGGGCAGCCGAGGGACTGGGCGGCGCGCAGGTAGATCGGCGAGATGCCTTTCATCACCGAGTACAGCGGCAGGATCATGAAGGGCAGCAGGATGTGGGTCATGGCGATGTACACCCCGAGGCGGTTGAACACCAGCTGCAGGGGTTCGTCGATGAGGCCGAGGGCCTGCAGGGCCTGGTTGACCAGGCCGCCGGACTGCAGCAGCACGATCCACGAGGCGACGCGGACCAGGATGGAAGTCCAGAAGGGCAGCAACACCAGGATCATCAGCAGGTTGCTGCTGCGGGTGGGCAGGCTGGTGAGCAGGTAGGCCAGCGGGAAGCCGAGGACCAGGCAGCACAGGGTGACCACCAGGCTCATCCAGAAGGTGCGCCCGAGGACGTCCAGGTAGATGGCCTGGTCTTCGGTGGCGGCGACGATGGCGCCGTCGGCATCCACCGCGTGGTCGAGGGCGGCCAGCAGGTAGTAGCTGGTGTAGGGCTGGCCGGCGCGGGCCATCACCTGCCAGGTGCGGGTTTCGCCCCAGCGCGGGTCGATGGCGGCGAGGCCTTCCTGCAGGTTGCTGCCGTCGGGCAGCGGCAGGCTGCGGGCGGTCTTCATGATCAGGCTGCGGTAGCCGGTCATCTCGGTGTTGAGGCGTTTGGCGGCGGAGGCCAGTTCGGTGCTGCCGCGGGCGCCTTCCATTTCCTTCACGAAGACGGCGAGGGCCGAGGCCGGCGGCAGGCCCTGGCCGTTCCAGTGCGCCAGCGCGGCGGCGGTGGCGGGCAGGCCGCCGACCACTTCGGGGTTGTCCACGCTGCGCTTGAGCAGCGCGCCGATCGGCCACAGGAAGGTCAGCAGCAGGAACACGGCGAGGGGGGCGATCAGCGCCAGGTGCAGCAGCTTCTTGCGCCGCTCGGCCCGCTGCAGGCGGGTCTTGAGGGGCAGCGTCCGTTCGTCGGGCGCGGCTGCAGCGTCGGAAGCGGTCAGGGTGGTGGCGGTCATGGGGGCTTCATCCATGGTGGTCGTCGGGGCCGGAGCCCGGTCGGGTGACGCCCGGCCAAGATCCAGGGCAGGGGAGGGGGAGGCGCTGCTCGGGGACATGGCGGGCGTCATTCGGCGGTCTGTTTACTTGGCGGCCCAGCTGTTGAAGCGCTGTTCCAGCTCTTCGCCGTGCTCGACCCAGAACTGGGTGTTGCTGGGCAGCGCGCTGGCGATGTTGGCGGCCGAGGTGGGCAGTTCGGCGGCGATCTGCGCCGGCATGCCCTTGGCAGCCTTCAGGTTGGTCGGGCCATAGGGGATCTCGCCGGAGAAGACTTGCTGGTTCTCGGCCTTGCTGGAGAACTGCAGGTACTTGTAGGCCAGGTCGCGGTTGGGGGCGCCCTTCGGAATGGCGTAGGACTCCACGTCATAGATGTTGCCGCCCCACACCATCTTGAGGTTCTTGCCTTCCTTCTGGGCGGTGGCGATGCGGCCGTTGTAGGCGGAGCTCATCACCACGTCGCCGGCGGCGAGCATCTGCGGCGGCTGGGCGCCGGCTTCCCACCACTGGATGGAGCCCTTGATCTGGTCGAGTTTCTTGAAGGCGCGGTCGGTGCCCTCCTTGGTGGCGAGCAGCTTGTAGACCTGGTCGGGCTTGACGCCGTCGGCGAGCAGGGCGATTTCGAGGGTGAACTTGGCGCCCTTGCGCATGCCGCGCTTGCCCGGGAATTTCTTCAGGTCCCAGAAATCGGCCCAGCTGGCGGGGGCGGCCTTCAGCTTGTCGGCGTTGTAGGCGAGCAGCGTGGACCAGACGAAGAAGCCGATGCCGCAGTCGGTGACGGCCTTGCCGATGAACTCGTCCTTGCCGCCGATCTTGCTGTAGTCGAGCTTCTCGTACAGGCCTTCCTCGCAGCCGCGGGCCAGCTCGGGGGATTCGACCTCCACCACGTCCCAGGTGACCTTGCGGGCTTCGACCATGGCCTTCACGCGGGCCTGCTCGCCGTTGTATTCGCCGGGCAGGATCTTGTTGCCGCTGGTCTTCATGAAGGGCTGGTAGAAGGCCTTGTCCTGGGCCTTCTGGTTGGTGCCGCCGAAGGAGATCAGGGTCAGTTCGCTGGCCATGGCGCTGCTACAGGACAGGATGCCGCAGACGGCGAGGGCGATGGTTTTGAGGGCGTGCATGGTGGTTCTCCGGGATAGGGATGGCGTGGCTGGGAGGATCGACGGGTGCTGCGGGGTTCGTCAGGCGCTCGGCGTGGGGGCCAGGGCGCGCAGGTGGGCGGCCGGGATGCCGACCTCGATGGGTTGTTCGGGGCGCAGCTCGTGGCTGAGCTGGGAGATCGGCGCCTTGACCATCAGGCTGGACTGGTTGCCGAGGTCGAGCTGCACGCGGACGTGGTCGCCCTGGTAGATGAGTTCCTTGACCTTGGCGCTGAAGCGGTTCTCGCAGCCGGCGGAGGCGCCATTGAGGACGATGCGCTCGGGGCGCACCGAGACCACCGCGCTGCTGCCCACGTCGCCCACGTCGGCGGCCCGGGCCTGGACCACTGCGCCGCTCGGCAGGCGCACCGCACAGGCGTCGCCGTTACGTTCTAGCAAAGTGCCCTGGAAGGTGTTGCTCTCGCCGATGAAGCCGGCGACGAAGGCGTTGGCCGGTTCCTCGTAGAGGCATTCGGCGCTGTCGATCTGCTGGATCTCGCCGCGGTCGAAGACGGCGATGCGGTCGGACATGGTCAGCGCTTCGCCCTGGTCGTGGGTGACGAAGACGAAGGTGATGCCGAGGCTATCGTGGAGGTGCTTGATCTCGATCTGCATGTGCTCGCGCAGTTGCTTGTCGAGGGCGCCGAGGGGCTCGTCCATCAGCACCAGTTCGGGTTCGAAGACCAGTGCGCGGGCCAGCGCGATGCGCTGCTGCTGGCCGCCGGAGAGCTGCTGCGGGTAGCGGTTGCCGAAGGCTTCGAGGCGCACCATGGCGAGGGCGCGCTTGACCTTGGCGTCGATGTCGGCGGCCGGCAGCTTGCGCACGCTGAGGGGGAAGCGCAGGTTCTCGGCCACCGTCATGTGCGGAAACAGTGCGTAGTTCTGGAACACCATGCCGATGTTGCGGCGGTGCGGGGGCACCTTGTTGATCACCGTGCCGCCGACGCGGATCTCGCCGGAGGTGGGCGTCTCGAAGCCGGCCAGCATCATCAGGCAGGTGGTCTTGCCGGAGCCGGAGGGGCCAAGCAGGGTGAGGAATTCGCCGCGGCGGATCTCCAGGTTGAGATCGCGGACGATGAGGGTTTCACCGTCGTAGGTCTTCTGGACGCGGGTGAAGGTGACGTGGGCTTCCTGCCCGGTGCTGCCGGATTGTGCGGCCATTGGGTATTCCTCCAGGGGGCGGTTCACAGCGGGGGCCGGATGGGTCGGCGCCGTTTGTTGCGAGTTCGTTAAGGTCATAGTAGGGTGCGAAAGCGGTTCTGCAGAGAGCCACTTTTTACGCACTGGAAGGAACCACTTTGTGGGAACCTTTCTGTTCGGGGCCAGTGGACCTGTCTGCCGGCAGGCGTGTATTGCGCTGCAGAACGGCGCGGTCGCGGCTCCGAAACCCCTGACTGACGCAAGATTGACGCCACTTTTGCCCTGCCATGGATAACCGCCTGATCGTCGAATTGCTGCAGCAGCACCTGGCCCGCCAGCCCGAGGGCCTGATGCTGCGCATCCGCACTTTTCTGGCCTTGCGCCAGGCCATTCTCGATGGGCAACTGCCCCCGGGAACCCGCCTGCCGGGCACGCGTTCCCTGTCCCGGGATTTGGGCATGGGCCGCAATACGGTGCTTCGGGCCTACGAGCAGCTGTTCGCCGAGGGCTATATCGAGGGCTTGATCGGCGACGGCTCCTACGTCTCGGAGGCGCTGCAGCGGGTCGGTCGCCATCCGACCCCCAAGCGGCTGGTCGGGACGCGGCGGGAGGGTTTGTCGCGGCGCGGCGGGGAGATTGCGGCGGCGAGCAGCAGCAGCCGGATCCAGCGCGGCGCCTTCATGCCAGGGGTGCCGGACACCGAGAACTTCCCGTTCGCGATCTGGCGGCGCCTGCTCAGCAAGTATTTCCAGCCGGCCCAGTCGCACCTGCTGCAGTACGCCCACGGCGGCTATGGCCCGCTCAAGGTGGCCCTCGCCGAGTACCTGCATGTGACGCGGATGATGAAATGCTCGCCGCGCCAGATCCTGATCCTCAACGGTTCCCATCAGGCGGTGGACCTGTGCGCACGGATGCTCACCGACCACGGCGACCGGGCCTGGATCGAGGAGCCGGGCTACTGGGGCTCGCGCAACGTGCTGCGCGCGGCGGGGCTCGACGTGCGGGCAATTCCCCTCGACGCGGGCGGCATCGCGCCGACGCCCGAGGACTGGGAGGCGCCGCCGCGCATCATGTGCCTGTCGCCGTCCAGCCAGTACCCGACCGGCGTGGTGCTGTCGCTGGAACGGCGCCTGGAGGTGCTGGAGCAGGCCGAACGCTGCGGGGCGTGGATCATCGAGGACGACTACGACAACGAGTTGCGCTACCACAACCAGCCGCTGGCGTCCCTGTTCGGCCTGTCGCGGACCCAGCGGGTGATCTACGTGGGGACCCTGAGCAAGGTGATGTTCCCCGGCCTGCGCCTGTCCTACATGGTGGTGCCGGAGGACCTGGTCGATGCCTTCTCGATCGGCAACGCGGAGCTGTTCCGCGAAGGGCGGATGGTCGATCAGGCGGCACTGGCGGAGTTCATCGATTCAGGTCATTTCACCGCCCACATCAAGCGCATGCGCGGCATCTACCGCACGCGCCGGGACATCCTGCTCGACGAGTTGGGCGCGCGGCTGGGCAACAGCGTGCGGGTCTCCGGCGGGCATGCCGGGCTGCAACTGGTGTACCTGTTCGATGCGCCGGTGGACGATGCGGCGCTGGCCGCCGATGCGCTGGCCGACGGGGTGGTGGTGCGACCGCTGTCCCTCTACTACATGGACCGCAGCCGCAGCGAGCCAGGGCTCAACCTGGGCTTTGCGGCGGTGCCGGATGAGTTGATCCGCCCGGCGGCGATCAAGCTGGCGCGGGTGGTTGAAGTTCATCTGGAGAAGGCCGCCCGGCGGGGCTGAGGCCATTACGAGGCTGGCTTCGTGGCCGGGCTCGGGTTCTTGCCTGCGGCAAGGCTTTCTTCGTAGTTGGGCTGCCTACCAGCTGTGGGGGCGAATTCATTCGCCCTCCGCACGTGGGGCGACCACCGCGGGCGAATGAATTCGCCCCCACAGGCCCCGCTTCGTGCCGTGTCGCCATGAAAAAACGGCACCCGCAGGTGCCGTTTTCGTAGCGAAGCGCAGGCTCCGTTTATTCCATCGCCTCGTACAGCGGCAGGGTCAGGAATTCCGGGTATTCCGCGGTCAGCGACATCTTGTCGAAGATCACGGCGGCCTGGTCGTAGGTGGCGGTGTCCTCGCCCTGGGCGGTGACGGTGGCCTTCACCTTGGCCAGTTCCTCGGCGATCATCGGGCGGACCAGCTCTTCGGTGACCTTGCGGCCGTCGTCGAGGATGCCCTTCGGGCTGACCACCCACTGCCACACCTGGGAGCGGGAGATTTCGGCGGTGGCGGCGTCTTCCATCAGGTTGTGGATGGGCACGCAGCCGTTGCCGGCCAGCCAGGAGCCGAGGTAGTGGATGCCGACGTTGATGTTGTTGCGCAGGCCGGTTTCGGTGATCGGCGTGGTGGGACGGAAGTCCAGCCACTGGGACGGGCCGAAGGAGCCTTCGACCTGCTTCTCGAACTGGTTCGGCTTGTCGCCCAGCACCTTGACGAACTCTTCCATGGCGATGGAGACGAGGCCCGGGTGAGCCACCCAGCCGCCGTCGAAGCCGTCGTTGGCGTCGCGGGTCTTGTCGTGGCGGATGCCGGCGAGGGCCTTTTCGTTGGCTTCCGGATCACCCTTGATCGGGATCAGGGCCGACATGCCGCCCATGGCCGGCGCGCCGCGCTTGTGGCAGGCCTGAACCAGGGCCAGCGCGTAGGAGCGCATGAAGGGCACTTCCATCGTGATGGCGCCGCGTTGGGCCAGGCAGAAGTCCTTGTTCTTCTTGAACTTCTTGATGCAGGAGAAGATGTAGTCCCAGCGCCCGGCGTTGAGGCCGGCGGAGTGGTTGCGCAGTTCGTACAGGATTTCTTCCATCTCGAAGGTGGCGAGGATGGTTTCGACCAGCACGGTAGCCTTGATGGTGCCTTGCGGCAGGCCGATGTGGTCCTGGGCCATCACGAAGATGTCGTTCCACAGGCGGGCTTCCAGGTGGCTTTCCATCTTCGGCAGGTAGAAGAAGGGGCCGGCGCCGCGGGCGATCTGTTCCTTGGCGTTGTGGAAGAAGACCAGGGCGAAGTCGAAGATGCCGCCGCCGACGCGTTGGCCGTCAACGGTCACGTGCTTCTCGTCCAGGTGCCAGCCGCGCGGACGAATCTGCAGCGTGGCGATCTTGTCGTTGAGCTTGTATTCCTTGCCGGCTTCGTTCTTGAAGGACAGTTCGCGGCGGATGGCCTTGTAGAGGTTCACCTGGCCCTGGAGCTGGTTGTCCCAGTTCGGGGAGTTGGAGTCCTCGAAGTCGGTCATGTAGGAGTCAGCGCCGGAGTTGAAGGCGTTGATGATCATCTTGGCCTCGACCGGGCCGGTGATCTCGACGCGGCGGCACTGCAGCGCGGCGGGCACCGGGGCGACCTTCCAGTCGCCTTCGCGGATGTGCTTGGTTTCCGGCAGGAAGTCGGGCATTTCACCGGCGTCGATGCGGGCCTGGCGCTCGACACGGGCCTTCAGCAGTTCCTGGCGGCGGCCTTCGAAAGCGCGGTGGAGCTTGGCGACCAGCTCGAGGGCTTCCGGGGTGAGGATGGTTTCGTAGCCCGGACGAATCGGGGCATTGATCTGCATGCCGGCGGGGAGGGTGAGGCTCATGATGACTCCTGGTTTAGAAGTTGAAAGGGTTTAAGTTGTTCAGGCGCGGTGGCGCGCCACGTAATCGACGACATCGGTCAGCAGGCGTCCCTGGACGGTGGGGGTGACATCCAGTTGCTCGAGGGGCTGGCCGCTGCGGTTGATCCAGAATGTGGTATAGCCGAACCAGGTGGCGCCGGCGGCATCCCAGCCGTTGGACGACACGAAAAGGATGCGCTCGGCCGGGCAGCCGAAGGCCTGCGGGGCCAGCGCGTAGGCGTCGGCGGCGGTCTTGTACTTGCGCACCGTATCCACCGACAGCACGTGGTCGAAGAGGCCGTGCATGCCGGCGCTCTTGACGGCGACCTGCAGCATCTCGGGCGTGCCGTTGGACAGGATGGCGGTGGGCACGCCGGCTTCCTTCAGGGTACGCAGCGCGCCCAGGTTTTCGGGGAAGGGCGACAGGCAGGCGTACTGGTTCATCAGCTGGGTGCGGCGCTGGGCGTCGAGCTCGAGCCCCAGCTTGGCGGCGGCGTACTGAAGGCCGTCCTGGGTGATGTCCCAGAAGGGCTTGTAGCGGCCGGACAGGGTACGGATGAAGCTGTATTCGATCTGCTTGATGCGCCACAGCTCGGCGAGGGCGGCGCCCTTGCCCGGGTAGAGCTGTTCGGCCAGCAGGCCCACCGAGTAAACGTCGAAGAGCGTGCCGAAGGCATCGAATGCAACAGCCTGGATTCGGGGCGCGTGCGCCATGCTCTTGAGGTCCTTGTCGATGAAGCGGTTGTTGTTGGTGGTGCTGTGGGGCGCTTTTGCCGGGCTCTTGCCCGGTGGCGCCGCTCGATCAGCGTCTCCCTCCACCACGTTGGAGCGAAGTTTATTTAATGACTAAAGAAAAAAGAAGCCATAATAAAATCAAATGATTTTTTACTTTTAGTATCAAATGAGCAGCTTCAAGGAAATCGAAACCTTCGTCAGCGTGGCGACCCGCGGCAGTCTGTCGGCGGCTGCCCGCGCCGAGGGCGTGACGCCGGCGATGATGGGGCGGCGCATCGATGCGCTGGAGGAGCGCCTGGGGGTGAAGCTGCTGGTGCGCACCACCCGCAAGCTGAGTCTTACCTTCGAGGGTAGTGCCTTCCTGGAGGATTGCCAGCGCATCCTCAACGACCTCGCCAATGCGGAGGCGTCAGTGAGCCTCGGTGGCGTGAAGGCCAGCGGGCACATCAAGGTGTCGGCGCCGGCGGGCTTCGGTCGACGTCACGTGGCGCCGCTGGTGCGGGATTTCCTGGCCGCCAATCCGGAGGTGACCTGCAGCCTCGACCTCAGTGACCGCCTGGTGGACCTGGTGAACGAAGGCGTCGATTGCGCGATCCGCATCGGTGAGCTGAGCGATTCGAGTCTGGTGTCGGTGCGACTCGCGGACAACCGGCGGGTCGTCGTGGCGAGCCCGTCCTACCTGGCCCGCAACGGCATTCCGCAAAGCCCGGACGATCTGGCTCGCCATGACTGCCTGTCCCTCGACCCGCAGCGGGGCTGGGTCTTCGCCGATCTCGATGCGCCGGGGCGCACGCGCACCGTCAAGGTGTCCGGGCGCTTCGAGTGCAACGACGGGACGGTGCTGCACGAATGGGCGTTGGGTGGCATCGGTCTGGCCTGGCGCTCCATGTGGGAGGTGGAGCGCGACCTGGCGAGCGGCGCGCTGGTGTCGGTACTCGACGAATGGGGGGCGCCAGCGACGGGCATCTACGCCGTCTTCCCCCAGAACCGCCGCCTGCCGCTGCGGGTACGGCTGCTCATCGACCATCTGCGCGGGGTGTTCGGACGACCGGATTACTGGCGCGGCGGCAGTTGATCGATGCCGGGAAAGCCGCTGTCTCCCTTCACCTGGAATTCTAGGGTGAGCTGGCTGGGCACCTGGGTGCCGAGCACTTCCCCCGGCAGGAATCGCCATTCGCTGACGATCTCCGTGTAGATCCGCGCGGCTTCGCAGAGGTCTTCCTCGCAGTCGGGACGTACTTGCTTCACGACCCCGTCCGCGCCGATGTATAGCTGGAGGCGGAAGCTGCCTGCGTGAATGCCCGGCAGGCGCGGCCAACGCTTTTCGTCCACATAGCTGATCAGCTCCGGGGCGCGGGTGAGCTCTGCGACTGGAATGAAGCGCGCGGCAATGTGCCGGGAGGCGGCTGGAACGTGGGGGCTGGTGGCTTCCGTGGGGGCCGCTGGGGCTGCAGTGTCGCCTTCGCCGACATTGGCCGCGGGGCCCGGCCGGGGGGCATCGCCGGCGGGGGGGGCGGGCGGCATGTCGGCAGCGGTGCCTGGAGGAGACGGGGCCGGGGGGGGCGTGCCGTTCTGCGCCGCTGCGCTGCGTCCGACCAGCGTGGCTGAAAGCGCTGCTGCATTATTGCCCGGCAGGCGCCGGTCCCCGCCCGGGGTGAAGGCCGACAGGGCGACCAGGTGGGCCAGTGCCGACAGGATGAGGGCGAGGCCGAGGCGGCGGAACGGAGTGTCGAGAGGGCCGGCGGAGGGCACGGGAGAGGTAGCCATGACTGATCAGGTTCGCACTTTAGTGCCGGGCGGGGGCGAACTCATTTCCGTTTGTCGGTGGCCCGGAGCCGCTGGTCGATAGACCCTCGCGCCATGCTTCCGGATATGCCATCGTACGATCAAAGGAGATGGATTGATGAAGCATGAAAGAGGCATGACCCTGCTCGAGCTGATGATCGTAGTGGCGATCGTCGGCATCCTTGCAGCCGTTGCGATTCCCTCATACACGGACCATATCATCCGCGGCAAGATCGCCCAGGGCACCGAAGCCCTGTCCGAGGCCAAAGTGCGGATGGAGCAGTATTTCAATACTGCGCGTACCTATGAGGCCACGATGGGTAATGCGACCTGCCCGGACATCTTCACCGGGCTGTTCGCGGATACCGCGTTTTCGGTCGCCCTGACCAACTGTTCCCAGACGAGTTTCACGATCACCGCGACGGGGCTGTCGGCCAAGGGCATGGACGGCTACAGCTACGCCATCAACCAGGCGGGAGAGAAGTCTTCCAAGACGCCGTCCGTCGGGGCCTCCCAGTCTTGCTGGCTGATGGCCAAGGGAGTGACCTCATGCTGATGCAGGACGGCCGCCGGCCGCAGTGCGGAGCCACCTTGCTGGAACTGATGGTCACGGTGACTATCGTGGGCGTCCTGATGGCTGCGGGGATACCGTCCCTGCGGGACTGGCTGATGCGCAACTCGGTGACGGCCGGTGCCGAGGTCATCCAGAACGGATTGCGTCAGGCGGAAGCAGAAGCGATCCGCCGCAATGCACGAGTCGAGTTCCTGCTCACCAACGACAAGCCCTCGGTGGCCTCGATCTCTTCGCTCAGCGCTGCCACCAACGGAGCAAACTGGGCGGTGCGCGTGCTCGACAGCACGTACAGCCCGCTTGCGGATACCAAGCTCGCGTATGTCAATGCGCAGTCGATGTCCGAGATCGCGCCCGATATATCGATCAGCGGGCCGGCCAGCGTGGTCTTCAGTGGTACCGGGCGAGGCTCTAACAATCGGGGTGTGGCCCTGACCGAATACCAGATCTACCGGATCAGCCGGACGGGGGCCGACCGCGCCCTGTGCGTTTTCGTGACGCCAGGGGGCGCCGTGAAGATGTGTGACCCCTCAGCGAAGGCCGGCACACCGGCCGCCTGCGCACCGCTGGTGCCGCTGGACAGTTGTCCGAAACCTTGATCGGAGCGCCGCCGTGACCAAGCAAGCACGAGGTTTTGTCCTGCTCGAAGCCCTGGTGGCCCTGCTGATCTTCTCGCTGGGCGTGCTCGGGATGGTCGGCTTCCAGGCCGCATCCACCAAGATTGCAACGGATAGCCGCTTTCGCACCGAGGCGGCGCTGCTGGCCGATGAGTTGATGGCGAAGATGGCCACGTCGGATCTCGCTACGGTCAGGTCCGACTACGCCCAGGGCGGGGCCAAGTTCAAGGCCTGGTACAAGGATCGGGTGGTGGGCGGGAGTTACCTGCCGAACGCAACGGTGACGATCGACTGGTCGCCGCCGTCCTACACCTCCCAGACCCTGGTTGCCGTGTTGACCATCGAATGGACAAACCCCGGGGTGGTGGACAATAAGGCCAAGGCTAGCGAGGTCAAGGGGTCCTATACCACTACCGCCATGCTTTTCTAGGAAGCACGCATGTCTCCGCACACTTTTTCACGCAAGCCTGCTGCGAGGCGTCCGAGGGGCATCAGCCTCGTCGAGGTCATGGTCGGCCTGGCCGTTGGCCTGATTGCCTCGCTGATCGTCCTGAAGTCCTTTTCTGCCAGCGAGTCCTTCCGCCGCACCCTTGGCGGCACGGCGGATGTCGTGCAGTCGGCGGCCATCGTCGGTAACCGTCTGGAGGTGTTGCTCGAGGAGGCCGGGGCGTCCTTTGTACAGGGGCGCAATGTGTGGGGCTGTACCCTGACAGCCACCCGGGCGAATACCAAGCTGCTCCCCGCCGCCTCGTTTCCCGAGCCCTTTGCTGCGTTTCCGGCGACCGTACGCATGCTCCCGGTTGGTATCAAGAACGGTGGCAATACGGGCTCGGATCTCATCGTCGTGATGGCTGGTGGCTCGCCGGCCGGCAACCGTGACATGCCTTACGCGTCAGACCTCGAGAAGCAGGGGACTTTCATGTCCTTCAAGAACACCATCGGTTTTGGCCTGAAGACCGCAGGGCAGCCCGTCGATGATCTCTTCCTGTCTGTGCCGATGGAGGTGGACAAACCAGGTGACTGCCAGATCGTGCAGGCGGCCAGCGACTTTTCCAACGGAACGCCGGTGACCAATGCGTCGCTCGGGCTCAAGGTCATTCCGGCTGCCGCCGCCGTCGTCGCGCCTGCGTCATACACGGTGGTCAAGCTGAATGCGGCTGCGTCGTCCTATGGCCTGCTGGCATCGACGACCAACAGCCCTTCGGCCTTCCATCTGGGGCGGGAGGCCAATCCTGTCTTCTCGCTGCTGGGCATCAATGCCAACAGCGAGCTCGTGGAGTTCGATCTGCTGCAGCGGCGCGGGGTGCAGGCCTTCGGTGAGAACGTGGTGCTGCTGAAGGCGCTGTATGGACTGGACAACGGCGCGAACGGCGGTCTCGCCAATGACAACGCAATCGACGAGTGGGTGTCGCCGTCTGCCGCCGGTTGGGACGTGAACGACCTGATGGACGGCAAGGCAGTGACCCAGCAGAAGATCGATCAGATCAAGGCTATCCGCGTCGGCGTCGTGCTGCGCTCGTCCCGTGCCACCACGGCGGATGCAAAGACCGCGCAACTGGTGTTGTTCCAGGATCTCGGTGACAGCAAGAAGGTGGCGCGGGATCTGTCAGGCACGGACCAACTCTATGTGTACCAGGTGTTCGACTGGGTCGTTCCGCTGCGCAACATGAAGTCCATCCCGAAATCCTAGGTCCTTGTCATGGCTCCGTTTTCGCGCAATTTCCGCTTTCAGAAACCGTCCCGCTCGGCGGGCGCCGTGCTCGCCATCGTGCTGGTGGTGCTGGTCGTGATGATGCTGGGGGGCGTGGCCTTGCTGCGCTCCGTCGATACCTCGGCGCTGCTGTCGGGCAACCTTGCTTTCAAGCGCGATACGGTGAATCGCTCGACGATCGGACTGAACGAAGCATTCAAGGTGATGAAGTCCTTGAATTTTGCGACCTACGCGGAGTCGAATGCCGGCTGCGCTGCGGGCGCCTGCACCGATGCCGCCAAGTGGCTGGCAATGAATTACTCCCCGCGCCTGCTGGAAACAGACGCCAACGGAATCCCGGTCGTCATGGCGGATGCCACGGCTTTCGATGCCAAGTTTTCGACGATCAAGCCGATTGACACGCTCCCCGGCAAGAAGGAAAAGGACGGCAGTCTCATCCGCTTCCTGATCGAGCGGATGTGTACCGATTTCGGCCCCTCCAACGAGAATGTGTGCGCGGTTTCCGACCGGGTGCAGGTGGGCGGTGATACCCGCAACAGTCCGATCGGCGCAGTGTCCTTGCCCCTGTACCGCATCACCGTCCGCAGCGACGGTCCGCGCAATACCCAGACCTATGCGCAGGCAATCGTGACAACGCGCGTGAAATGATGAACCAGAGAGGAATGCAGGAAATGAAAACGTGGGCTTTGCGCCGGCGTCGTTTCGCGTCGGTTGTTCTGAGCGGAGTTGTCGCCTGCCTGGGCGCGGGGCCTGTATCGGCGGCCAAGACGCCCCTGGCCGATCAGCCGGTTCGCGTGGCGGACGTTGCTGCAAACGTGATGCTGGCGCTGTCCGTGGAATTTCCGACGGCGATTACGCGGGCATATAAGAACTCGGATGACACGTTCCAAGGGGCAAAAAAGTATTTGGGCTATTTTGATCCGGAAAAGTGCTACCAGTACGTTTCGGAGGCACCCAAGGGGTATTTCAAGCCGGCCGATTTCACGACGGCTGCCGCGCTGTATTCCTGCTCGGGGAAAAATGGTCGCTGGAGCGGCAATTTCATGAACTGGGCCACGATGCAGGGGATCGATACCTTTCGTTGGGCGCTGACCGGCGGCTATCGGGCCGTTGATCTGCCGACAGCGTTCGACCTCGCGCCAACGGCGCCTTATGGAACGACGATACTCGAACGAGCCTACGCCTCCAAGCAAGGTAGCTATCTGACGAGCAACTTCATCGACCGGAGCCTAGGGAGTACGGATCTCGCTAAATATACCGACACGAGCGCGACCGGGGTGACGACAGGCACGCTGGGTATCCGTAACGGCGGGGAAGGGGTTCAGGTGCGTTTTGGCCTGCTGACGTCGTCGAAGTGGCCGGATGGAAGCAGCGGAACGAGCGGGGCGGCACTTAATGCTGAAGATAATAATGTCTGCACAAAAAACACCAAATACCCATGCAAGATGTTCGATGTACGCGTGGAGGTGTGTCGCGACGAGAAAGTAAATGGCGTCTCGCTGCTGGAGACCAACTGTCAGAAGTATGTCAGCGGCGACGGGTCAAAGATCGTGTGGAAGCCGGTGGGGCTGATGCAGAAGTACCAGGACAAGATGTATTTCGGTGCCTTTGGCTATCTGGGGTTGTTCACGGCGACCGATAAGGATGCAAATGGCGTGGTTAATAACAACAAGGACGGTGGTGTTCTGCGGGCTAAACTCCAGTCGATTGCGTCGGAGATTTTGCCGACCGGCGTTTTTCCCCCAGATCCGTACAACATAAAAGCTGTGCAGGGGGTTGATAACAGCGGGACCATCAATTACCTGAACCGGTTCGGTCAGGATAAAGGTCTGTATAAGTATTTTGATCCGGTCAGCGAACTGTATGCGGAAGTGGTGAAGTATTTCAAGGGGCTGCAGCCAACCCCCTCCTACATTTCGGGGCTCAATACCCAGCTACGCGACAACTTTCCAGTTTTCGAAACCTGGAACGATCCGGCGGTCGATGCCAGATATCCGGCTGCCGGTCCTCTCTCCTGCAAGAAGAACTACATTATCGGCATTGGCGACACCAATTCCAACTACGATCTCAAGAACCTTTCCGGGGCCAGCGCGCCGGCCGTCGGGGTGGATGCTGATATGGGGAGTCTGAAAACGGCAGTGGCGTGGACCAATGCCGTCGGTGTGCTTGAGGGGTTGGGAGCCAACCTAGGGGCAACGGACGTGAGTACTGGCGGTACGGAGAACGGCTACCTGATTGCAGGCATCGCCTACTATGCCCATTCGAGTGACATCCGGACGGATCTGGCGGGAACCCAGAACATCAGCACCTACTGGATGGACGTTCTGGAGCCGACCATTCCCAAGATGGTGAATGACCAGTACTGGCTGGCGACGAAGTACGGTGGTTACACGAAGCCTGATGGCTCGATCGGGCTTTTCGACGCGGCGAAGGACAGTTGGTATGAGAAGACGGCTGCTGGGGCGCCGGCTCGAACCTACACAGACACTGGCAACAATAAGACCGCCGCGACGCTCCCGACCAACTACTACCTGGCCAACACACCCGACGCGATGGTGGCCGGTCTGCAGAGCGCCTTCAAGAGTATTGCATCGGGAAGTGGTACGGGGGCAGGCTCGGCACTGTCTTCTCCGCAGTTGAACGTGGCGGCGGGGGGGGGGAATTCGTACCAGGGTACCTATGACGCCTCGACCTGGAAGGGCGATGTCACGGCATCGGCCATCACTTCTTTCGACAACAACAACCAGCCCGTGACGAGCACCCTGTGGAGCGCGGCCACCAAGCTCGGGGCGCTGGCTGCCGGATCGGGCTGGGACAGCGCACGCAAGATCACGACCTTGGCGCTCAAGGATGAATCCAAGGCGGTATCGGCGTCCAACCTGAAGGCGGTGACTTTCCGCTTTGCCAGTCTGGGCGCCAAACAGAAGCTCAACCTCAGCAAGACGTCCGTTACGCCGTCAGGTGATGATGTGGATGGTCAGCGGGTGCTGAACTATCTGCGTGGCGACCGCACGTATGAATCGACCGCCTCGGTGACCAACCTCTACAGGCAGCGGGAAAGCCTGCTCGGCGACATCGTGGACTCCCAGGTCGTTTATGTGGGCGCGCCAGGAGAGGGGTATGGGGATGCCTACAATCCGGGCTATGCCCAGTTCGTGACGAGCAAGGCGAACCGGACGCCGGTTGTCTATGTCGGTGCAAACGACGGCATGCTGCATGCCTTCGATGCCAGCAACACGTCCAACGCGGGCAATGAACTGTTCGCCGTCGTGCCTTACTCACTTTATGCCGGGCCCGACGACGTGCCGGAAACCAGCGGCATCCAGGCTCTGGCCCGCCCGACGTATGCACACCGCTATTACATGAATGCGACGCCGGAAGTGCGCAGCATCGATTTTGCCCGGGCAGGCGGGACTATCGCCGGCGATCAGGGCAGCTTCGACTGGCGCACCCTGCTGGTGGTCGGGGAAGGCAAAGGCGGACGGAGCTACATCGGTGTGGACGTCACCAGCATCACATCCTCGATGACCGAGGCCGATGCGGCCAGCAAGGTGCTGTGGGAGTTCTCCGATCCGGACATGGGGTTCAGCTTTGGCCAGCCCCTGATCGTCAAGACTGCCAAATGGGGATGGGTGGTACTGCTCACCGGTGGCTATAACAACACCACCGGCCCCAATGCGGGTAAGGGGGTGCTGTACGTCGTCAATCCGACGAATGGCGCTCTGCTGCAAGCGGTCTATACGACTGAAGGTACGGCGGCCGACCCGTCTGGCCTGGCCCAGATCGCCGGCTTCACGTCCAATTACCAGGACTACACGGTCGATTATGTGTATGGCGGCGACCTGAACGGGAGTGTCTGGCGCTTTGACTTCACGAGCAAGGCGAACGCGGTGCCGGCGCCGACCAAGATTGCGTCGCTGAAGGCGCCTGATGGTACGGCGCAGGCGGTCACGGCGATTCCGCGGGTGGAATACTCCGCCGATGACCTGAAGCGCTATGTCTTCGTGGGAACCGGCCGCCTGCTCGCCTCGGATGATCAAGGGAATTCCCAGGTGCAAACGATTTACGCGATCCGGGACGGTACGCGCAGTACCGCTTACGGTACTGCTGCCAACCAGATGGCCTTCCCTGCGGGAGGGAGCTTTCCGGCCAGTCGATCGGCGATGAATCAAGTGACGAACCTGATCGAAGGGGCCAAGCTCGACGCGTCCGCGCCGATGGGCTGGTATTACGATCTGACGGGCGTTTCGGGGAATGTGCGTGAGCGAATCATCGTTGGCCTGCAGACCTTCGATGGTGTCCTGAGCTGGACGGGTTCGCTCCTCAACAATGATCCCTGCAATGTCTCCGGCACCTCGCGTACCTATTCCGTCAACTACGGGACGGGGCAGTCGGTCCTGTACACCACGGTTGGCGGCGTCGGTTCCGCTGTGCAGTATCTGGAAGGAAACGATGGCCTGACGGGGATGCAACTGGTACGCCTGGGCAACCGGATCGTCATCGTCGGGACAACGGCGCAGGGCAAACTGGTGGTCTTTGAACAGACCGTTGCCGAAGCTGGCGATCCCCGTGTGGTCAACTGGCGAATCATCCGCGAGTGATAGGCTGCTGATCTAGATGTGCGAGTTATGTGGTGCAATCGAGGCTTGCGCCGCATAAACTTCATGTATATAATTATCGACTTCTTGGAGCCGCTGTAGCTCAGTCGGTAGAGCAGCGCATTCGTAATGCGAAGGTCACCAGTTCGATTCCGGTCAGCGGCACCATAAGAAACAAGCACTTAGGTCAGCTCATGAGGGTTGGCCTTTTTGCTGGAGTTGCGCCCACGCGTACTCCTCATTGCAGCAAGCAGTGGCGGCATTAGCTCAGTTGGTAGAGCACTGGATTGTGATTCCAGGTGTCACCGGTTCGATCCCGGTATGTCGCCCCAAAGAATACCCGTAAAAAAGCCCCGATAAGTCGGGGCTTTTTTACATTTGTCCGTCGCTGACGCCCGCCGCCGATATTGCCGGCTTACGGGCGTTTCCTCTGTGTGTCTTGGGGCTCAGGCCTTGCGTCCGAGGCCGCCGAGCAGGAAGGCGATGGGGCGCTGGGCCTTGTGGATGTCGCGCCCTGCCGAGGCGGGAGCTGCGGTGGCTTGCTGGGGGGCGATCGGGTTGGTGGCCTCGTAGGGCTTGCTGAAGTCGAAGCCGTCCGGCGCGATGTGGTTCTGACGGCCGCGCGGGGCGGTGCGCTCGCGCTCGGGCCGCTCCGGGCGCTTGCGACGGTCGTTCGAGCTGCTCTCCGCCTGCTGGCGGGCCGTGGGGGCGGATGTCTTGCGGCGCCGACCCGACTCGCCTTCGAAAAAGTCCACCTCCGGCTCGTAGCCGGGAACAACCTCCTGGTGGATTTCCAGCTTGATCAGCTTCTGGATGTCGGCGAGGCGGTGGCGTTCCTCTGCGCTGACCAAGGACACGGCCTTGCCTTTCTTGCCGGCCCGGCCGGTCCGGCCGATGCGGTGGACATAGTCTTCCGCCGTGTGCGGCAGTTCGAAATTGATCACCGACGGCAGGTCTTCGATGTCGAGGCCGCGGGCGGCCACGTCGGTGGCGACCAGTACGCGGATCTTGCCGCTCTTGAAATTCTCGAGGGTTTCGGTGCGGGCCTGCTGGCTCTTGTCGCCGTGGATGGAGTCCGCGGAGATCTCGTGGCGCTCCAGGAAGTGGGCCAGCCGGCTGCAGGCGAACTTGGTGTCCACGAAAACCAGCACCTGGTTGGACTCGTCTTCGTGACGGATCAGGTGGGCCAGCAGGTTGCGCTTGAGACCGCTGGAAACCGGGTGGACGACGTGGGTGATCGTCTCGCTGACCATGTTGCGACGGGCCACTTCGATCAGTTGCGGGTTCTTCAGCATCTGGTCGGCGAGCTTCTTGATCTCGTCCGAGAAGGTCGCAGAGAACAGCAGGCTCTGGCGGTTGCTGGGCAGCAGGGCGAGGATGCGGCGGATGTCCGGAATGAAACCCATGTCGAGCATGCGGTCGGCTTCATCGAGGATCAGGAATTCGACCTGGCCGAGGGCGATGGTCTTTTGCTGCACGTGATCAAGCAGGCGGCCCGGCGTGGCCACGACGATCTCGATGCCGCGACGCAGTTCCTGGATCTGCGGATTCATGTCGACGCCGCCGTAAATGCAGGTGCTGCGCAGGGGCAGGTGCTTGGAGTACATCTTGACCGACTCGAAGACCTGCATGGCCAGCTCGCGCGTCGGCGCCAGGATCAGGGCGCGAACCGGATGGCGCGCAGGACTGGTCGAGGTGCTGGCATGGCGGGCCAGGCGGTTGAGCAGCGGCAGCGTGAAGCCAGCGGTCTTGCCGGTACCCGTTTGGGCGCCGCCCATGACGTCGTGTCCGGCGAGGACGACGGGAATCGCCTGGCGCTGGATCGGAGTGGGTTCGGTGTAGCCGGCGTCGGTGACGGCCTGCAGGATTTCAGGGATGAGCCCGAGTTCGGAAAACGACATGGATTTGATCACGATCGCGGTACGGCGGGTTTAGTGCACCGCACCATTTAAATAGGCAAACATTATACATCGGCGCGCCCTCAGCGCCGCGTCAGATAGCAGGTAACCTCTTCCCGGTCGTGATAGAGGTGTTTGATTCGCAATGTATATTTGATGCCGGCCGGGCGCAGGCGCTGGTCGATGAGGGCGCGGCAGCGCTCGACTTCCTCTTGCCGGCGTTTCATCGGCAGCTTGAGGTTGAAAATGGTGTGCCGGCAGCGTCCGCTGGCGATCCATTCCGCCATCAGTGGCGCAATGCGCGAAGGCTGTTCGACCATGTCGCAGACCATCCACTCGACAGGCTTCTTCGGGCGCCAGGTGAAGCCGTCGGCCCGCTGGTGGGTGATGAGCCCGGTGGCCAGCGCGGACGGGGCTAGGGGGCCGTTGTCAATGGCGGTGACCCGCAGCCCCCGGCTGGCCAGCTGCCAGCTCCAGCCGCCGGGCGAGGCGCCCAGGTCGACGGCCTGCAGGCCGGCGCGCAGGGTGGTCTTCTGTTCGTCCGACGTCAGCAGCGTAAGAATCGCTTCGGCCAACTTGAGGGTCGAGCGGCTCGGTGCCTCCTTCGGCATGCGCAGGCGCGGAATGCCCATCGGCCAGGGTGAGGACTCGCTGGGCATGCTGAGGCCGAGCCAGGCCTGGCGGTTGCCGACAAGGAAAAGGTGCAGGCGCGGCAGATGGGGCGTGTCGGGGCGCAGCAGGCCGGCATCGTTGAGTGCCGTCTGCAGCAGGGGTCCGAAGCGTTTCAGGAAGCCCGATTGCTCCTTGCCGTCGTTGGTGTCGGGGGTTTCCAGCAGCAGCTCGGAAAAGCGCTCGCCGAAGGACCTGATGGCCTCCTGCAGGGGTGTCAGCCGGTCGCGCTCCGGTAGATCGTCGATGATTGCCAGCACCTGGAAGGCCTGGCGGGCGAAGATCAGCCGCGCGATGTCGAGGCGACGTCGTATTTCGTCGTGGGGGGCAGGCGTATCCAGGGCCAGATAGACGAAGCCGCTGTTGTTGCGCGTCTCGATCCGGCCGGCGAGGCGTCGGCCTTCGGCCTGGAGTTCCTGGGCGGCATCGGCTTCGAAACCGGGCCGGCATTGAACGAGGACGCCGAGGGCCGGGTGGGGCTGGTTGACAGGCAACATGAATACTGGGTGAGCGTCGGTGCAGGATGGGTGTGTAGAATTCCGGAATACTCAGGGGCCGCCATCGTCATTTTCCGGTGTGGCGGGCGGGCCGACTGGTGGCGGATGATAACCGATCATTGCGCCGGAGCCGTTTCTTGGCCGGGTTGGGGAGTGATTTCATGGAATATCGAAGGCTGGGGAACAGCGACTTGCAGGTGTCGCCGGTGTGCCTCGGGACGATGACCTTTGGCCGGCAGAACAACGAGGCGGAAGGGCATGCTCAACTTGATGCCGCCTTTGCGCGTGGCGTGAACTTCATCGATACGGCGGAAATGTATCCGGTGCCGCCCCAGGCCGGAACTTATGGCGCGACGGAGTCCATCGTCGGCTCGTGGCTCAAGGGGCAGGCTCGTGACAAGGTCGTGCTGGCGACCAAGGTGGCCGGTCCAGCGCGGGGGATGGGCTGGATCCGCGGCGGACCACAGGCGCTCGACCGGGACAACATCCGGACGGCGCTGGAAGTCAGCCTGAGGCGGCTCGGTACCGATTACATCGACCTGTACCAGCTGCACTGGCCGGCCCGCAACCAGCCGATGTTCGGGCAGTGGCGCTTCGACCCCGCCGCCGAGCGCGCCGCGACACCGATCCGCGAGCAGCTCGAGGTTCTCGGGGAACTCGTCCGCGAGGGCAAGATCCGCTACGTGGGGCTGTCCAACGAACACCCCTGGGGTGTGATGGAGTTTCTGCGCCTGGCCGACGAGCTGGGCTTGCCGCGCGTCGTCACGATCCAGAACGCTTACAGCTTGCTCAATCGCGTCTTCGACCAAGGGCTGGCCGAGGTGTGCTTCCGCGAGAAGGTCAGCCTGCTGCCTTACTCCGTGCTGGCTTTCGGGCATCTGACCGGCAAGTATCTGGAAGATCCGGCCGCGTCCGGCCGCATTTCCCTTTTCCCTGGTTTCGGGCAGCGCTACGACAAGCCCAATGTGCGCCCGGCGGTCGCGGCCTATGTCGACCTTGCTCGCCAGCACGGACTGACTGGCGCCGAGCTGGCGATCGCCTTCGTGGCATCCCAGCCGCTGGTCGGCAGCACCATCCTCGGGGCGACCTCCGTCGCCCAGCTCGAGGCTAATCTGCGGGCTGCCGAGCTGAGCTTGCCGGAGGCCGTGCTGGCCGGGGTGGAGGCGATTCACCAGCAATTCACGAATCCGGCGCCGTGACCCGCAAGGCCGCTTGCCGTTCAGGAGAGTTGTGGTGAGGGAAATCGTCGCCGCCCGTGATCTGATCGTCGGCATGTTCGTGGCTGAGCTGGATCGCCCGTGGCTGGAGTCTTCGTTCCTGCTGCAGGGCTTCCTGATCGAGGATGCGGCGATGCTCGAGCAGGTGCAGAAGGAATGCCGCTTCGTGTATGTGGACCGGAGTCGGTCCGTCGGTGAAGCCTGGAGAGCCGAGCCGCAGGCGCCCGAGACGCCGCGGGGAGCGCGGCGCGGCGCTGAGGCCTTGCAGGCCGAGTTGGTAGCCAGGAGGCGGCCGCTCGATTTCTTTGCCCTGCTTCGGGCGCTGCGAGCAGGTGGGCTGACGGAGGAGGGGGACGGCGATGGCAACTACCACGCTGTCGTTGTGCCTGAGCCCCAGACTGCGGGGATCGAGGCGCCTCTCGAAACGGAGATTGCGGCCGCGTTGCCGGTCGTCGAGCGTGCCCAGGGCGTGCTTGAGCAGATCGCCAGCGATGTTCAGCGCAGCCTCAACCCGGATCTCGAGCGGGTGCGCAGCGTGGTGGCGGAAATGGTGCTGAGCGTCGCCCGCAACCCGGATGCACTGTTGTGGCTGCTCCGCCTCAAGCAGACGGACCGCTACAGCTACGATCATTCCCTTGATGTGGCTGCACACGTGATGATCTTCGGACGGGCCCTCGGCCTCGGTGAGGATGCCATCGCGACCCTAGGCATGGCAGGCATGATGCAGGACGTGGGCAAGCTGAGGTTGCCCCATCGCCTGCTGCACAAGCCGGGCAGCCTGACGCCGATGGAGTACGAGATCTTCAAGACCCACGTGGACTATTCGCTGCAGATCCTTTCCGCATCGACCCACGTGACGCCGCTGATGCTCGAGATCGTTGCCAGGCATCATGAACGGGTCGATGGAAGCGGTTACCCGAAGGGCCTGCGCGGTGAGGCGGTGGGCGTCATGGCCGAGATCTCGGGCATCTGCGATGTCTATTGTGCTCTGACCCGCGAACGCCCGTATGGGCCGGCCGAGAGTTCCCAGTCAGCCCTCGATGCGGTGCGCGTGCAGCGCGGTAGCCGCTTCTCCGAAAGCCTCGTCGATCAGTTCGTGCAGTGCATCGGCCTCTATCCGGTCGGCACGCTGGTTGAGCTCAATTCCGGTGAGGTGGCCGTCGTCGTTGCCCAGAACCGGATCCGTCGCCTCAAACCAAAAGTCATGATCCTGCTCGGGCCGGACAAGAAGCCGAACGCCTATCCGCAGACGGTGGATCTGCTGTACGACCGGCCCGGCGCTGTGGGCGAGCAGTACTTCATCGTCAAGGCCTTGCCGCCCGGCGCGTACGGCGTGGTTCCGTCCGAGTTCTACCTGGCATGAATACCCCGACCCTGCGCCCTGGCGGCCGGCTTGTGCCTCCTCTCGACGGGGGGGCTCTCGGGCGCCTGCTGCTGCGTTATGGCATTGGTGCGGCCGAGCAGGCGGCGATCCGGGCTTTTGGGCGGATTGTCGATTCCAGGACCCTGGAAGCGGGGCTCGCCGGGCGTTTTGGTGGCAGTGCGGAGGTGGGGCCGCCGCTGGAGGCCTTCTGCGCCCGCCTGTCCCGCTTTGCCGAGTGGGATTTTTCCCCGCGCTGGCTGCAGGATCTGATCGGGAGCTGGCTCGATTGCTACCTGGCGGGGGCGGTGACCGAACTGCCTTTCCTGGCGATTGAATCGCTATTGGCCGACTGCCAGACCCTGCTGGTTGGTGAGCGTGGCGTGGCCCATCGTCTCGAGCTGGACATCCAGGCGGCACTGATACGCCTGGGCTGCTGCCTGGGAGGCGTGCTGGCCGAGGCGACTGTCGACCAGGAGCAGGCATTCCGGATCTGTGCCGAGGACGGCGATCCGGTCCTGGGCATCCCCAACCGGCGGCGCTTTCTCGGCCTGCTCGACGAACACCTGCGCAAGGCCGGCGCGGAGGGCGTGCTCGGGCTGGTCGTCGTGGCCGCAGAGTGGGGCTGTGCGGCCGAAGTGCTGGCGCTGGACGAACAGGACCACCTCCGTCTTGCCTTGTCGGATGCGATGCGGGCGGTATTGCGACCGCGCGACATCCTGTGTGCCCTGGGCAATGCCGAGTGGGCGGTGATCCTGCCCGATCTGCGTAGCCCGGCCCAAGTGTCGCTGGCCGCTTACAAGCTGGTCGATGCCTGTGAAGCGGCTCGCGGCAATGCCTTTCCAGTCCTGCGTGGTCGCTTCTGTGCCGGTGGCAGCTGGGCCCCTGAACAGGCCCGTGACGTACTGGGGCTCGAGAAGGCGGCGCGCATGGCAGTGAATGTGGCCAGGCGTTCGGGGCAACTGTTCGACGTGTATTGCCCGGATGTGGCCCGTCAGGCCGATGGTGATGCGCATTTCGAGACCGAAGTGGCGCGGGCGTTCGAGGCGCGTCAGTTCCAGCTCTACCTGCAACCGCAGGTGGCGCTGCCGTCCCGGCGCCCGGTCGGCGCCGAGGCCCTGCTGCGCTGGACCGACGCCAACGGCAAGGTGGTGTCGCCGGCGCGGATCCTCCAGGTTTTCGAGCGCCTCGGGCTGATGGCCGACTTGTCGCGCTGGGTGATCCAGCAGGCAGCCCAGAGCCTGGCCGCGCTGGATGCCGCTGCTTGCCCCCTGCGGATTTCGGCGAATCTCGTGGCCGAGGATCTGAAGGATCCGGAATTGCCGTTATTCATCAGGCAGACCTGCGAAACCTGGCGGATCGACCCCGCAAGACTGTGCTTCGAACTGACCGAAGGTGGCCTGGTGTCGAGCGAGGGCATGTCGGTGCGGACGCTGGAGGCCTTGAAGGTGGCTGGCGGCCGCGTGGCACTGGACGATTTCGGGACGGGTTACTCGTCCATGGACTATCTGCGCCGTCTGCCCGTGGATGAGCTGAAGATCGACAAGTCCTTCGTCGAGCGAATCGCGCAGTCGGCCAGCGACCGTGCGATCGTCGAACTGATGGTGCGGATTGCCCACGCCTTCGGTCTGGAAGTGGTGGCCGAAGGCGTCGAGAGCGCGGAGACAGAGGGTGTGCTGGCGGACATGGGGTGCGATTGCGCGCAGGGTTTCCTGTATGCGCCGGCGATGACGGTCGAGGCATTCATCGACTGGTGGCGGGGCCTGCCGGAAGGGAGTGCCGGGTCTTCCGCCCGCTGAGTGCCGCGGACCTCTGTCACTCGCTTGCGCGGCGGCGTTTGCGTGGCTTTTCGTCGGTTTCGCTGTCTTCCTTGCCGCTGTCCGGGCTGGTCTTGTCTTCGTCCTGGGTTTCGGCTTCGGCACGCTTGGCCTTGGCGGGTTTCGTTCCAGGGGGAACCGGCGGTGCGGGGGGCGGCAGTTGCGGAGACACCTCGGCGATCTTGTTCTCCGCCATGTAGTCGTTCATCTCCTTCCAGCCGGAGAAGACGGCGGCCTTCGAGGCATTCGGATTCAACGTAAAACAATCCTCTATGGCCCGCCCAGCGTGGCGGCAGGCGCTGCCGATGGCTTTCCCTTCGGATTCGGTCTGGGCTGCGGTCTTGCTGGGGTCGGGGATGCCCAGCCGTTCGCAGCCGCCGAGCACGGCGGCGGCACCGACTATCGTAAGCATGAGGCGCAGGGACGATTTCTTCATGGCTCGCTGATCGCGTTGCATTTGTCACGTCAACGGCCCTCCAGTCCGGGACTTGAACGTCTTGTCACGAATCCGGGCGGCGGAGCAGGGCGCTTCTTACTATAATCCTTTCCTGATTTGCGTCTTCCTGTTGATGGACCCCTTCCCCATGAATATCTTGAGTCGTTCCGCCCTGGTGGCGGCTTTCGGCGCTTTGTGCGTCTCCCCGGTCATGGCCGCTGCCAAGTCGCAGCCGGCCGCCAAGCCCCAGGCATCCCCCCGCGCCGCGTCGGCGGACGTGGCAGTGAAGGAAGTCGAACTGGTGCATAGCTTGGGCGCCGACAAGGGTGAGCAGTTGCAGAAACTGGTCGATCGCTACAACGCGAGCAACCCGGCGGTAAAGGTCGTGGTGCGCGAGCGTCGCTGGAACGACGGTGCTTTGCCGGACATGATGATCCTCGGCGAACGGGATCTGCCCGGCTTCCTGGCCGGTGCTCCGCGTTATCGTCCGCTGCATCAGGTCATGAAAGAGGCCGGCGAGCGCTTCGAGACCCTGAAGGCCCCGTCCATGATGACGCCGACGCCGCTCGATAGCGCTAATCGCCTGGTTGCGTTGCCGGTCGGTCTGTCCACCCCGGTGATGTTCTACAACAAGCAGGCCTTCCGCGATGCCGGCGTTGATCCGGACAGCGCGCCGAAAACCTGGCAGGCCCTGCAGAAGACCCTCGGTCAACTGGTTGCCCATGGCGCCACCTGTCCGTACACCACGGCTCAGCCCGCCTGGATCCTGGTCGAAAACATGAGTGCCTGGCACAACGAGCCGGTCGTCTCCGAAGGCAAGAAGGCCAGCCTGACCATCAACGGCATGCTTGAGGTCAAGCATGTGGCGATGCTGTCTTCGTGGGTGAAGGCCCGTTACCTGCACCTTTTCGGTCGCGAAGACGAAGCCACCGAGCGTTTCGCGAAGGGGGAGTGTGCAGTGCTGACTGCGCCGTCCGCGGCATTCCCGACCCTGCAGCGCCAGGCCGGTTTCGAGGTCGGAGTGGCGACCCTGCCGTACCACGAGGACTATTACGGGGCGCCGCAGAACACCCTGGCTGATGGTCCCGCCCTGTGGATCGGCGCGGGTAAGAAGCCGGCCGAATACAAGGCTGTTGCCCGTTTCGTGAGCTTCTGGCTGAGCAGCGAGAGCCAGGTGGAATGGCAGCGTACCGCCGGTTATCTGCCCCTCAACCGCGCTGGCCTGCTGGCGTCTGAAAGCCGCCTGCTGGCGGGCGATCTGGCTGCCATCCGCATCGGCGTGCAGCAGCTGTCCCACAAGCCGGTGACTTCCGTCTCCCGGGCCAGCAGCTATCCGCAACGCGCTGCCGTGCGTCGCATCATCGAGGAAGAGCTGGAGTCCGTCTGGGAGGATCGCAAGCCGTCCAAGCTGGCCCTCGATACCGCCGTGGCACGGTCGCGGGCACTGGACTGAGCGAGGCTCCGTGATCATGGCTGGCTGGGCGTGGCCGGCGCTGGTGGTGCACCGTTGCGGTGGCGCGCTGGCGCCGGAGAACACCCTGGCTGGCCTTGAGATTGCCGCCCGACTGGGGTGCCGGGCAGTGGAGTTCGACGTGATGCTGTCCGCCGACGGGCAGCCGCTTCTGATCCACGACGAAACCCTGGATCGGACGGCAGCCCGTCCGGGGCGCGTCGCCGAACTGGATGCGGTGGAACTGCTGGAGGTGGATGTGGGGCGCCACTTCCATCCTGCCTATGCTGACGAAACCATTCCGGCATTTGGCGCGGCTCTGGAGCGTTGCCGGCGCCTCCGGCTGGCCGCCAATGTGGAGATCAAGCCGGCCATCGGCAAGGAGCGGCAGACCGGCCAGGTCGTGGGGCGCTGTCTGCGTGGCATCGACGACGGAGCCGACGGGCCGCAGGTCTTGCTGTCGTCCTTTTCGGTGGAAGCGCTTGAGGCCGCCATCGAGGAAGTGCCCCAATGGCCGAGGGCCCTGCTGGTCAGTTCATACAGTCCCGCCGCACTGGCGATGGCGCAGAGTCTGTCCTGCGTGGCACTCAACCTGTCGCGGGAAGGGCTGACCGAGGCGGATGTCAGTGCGGTCCGTGAAGCCGGGCTGGCCGTCATGGTCTACACGGTTAACGCCTTCGACGAGGCGCGGCGCCTGCTGGACTGGGGTGTTGCCGGGGTGTTTTCCGATCGTCCCGATTGTCTGGCTCCGTTGGCGACGGAGTGTTGCAATACTTGACAGGGTCGGCTTGACGCCGGTGCAGTCGGCCCCTAACATCGCGTTTTTCCTAATCTGGGCACGGTCTTGTCTCTCACGCAGCTTTACGCGCCGATCGCCGAAGACATGAAGGCGCTCGATGCCGTCATAAGGGATCGCCTATACTCCGACGTGGTCCTCATTCGCCAGGTGGCCGAATACATCATCGGCAGCGGCGGCAAGAGACTGCGTCCGGCCATGGTTTTGTTCACGGCTGGCGCGGCCGGTTATCAGGGCACCTATCATCGTGAATTGGCGGCGGTCGTGGAATTCATTCACACGGCTACCTTGCTGCACGACGATGTGGTCGACGAGTCCGAATTGCGCCGCGGCAACAAGACGGCCAATGCATTGTTCGGTAATGCAGCTTCGGTGCTGGTCGGGGATTTCCTGTATTCCCGTGCTTTCCAGATGATGGTTGGCACCGACAACATGAAGGTGATGCGCGTCCTTGCCGACGCCACCAACGTGATTGCCGAAGGCGAAGTCCTGCAGTTGCTCAATTGCCATAACGCCGATGTCGAGATCGAAGATTACTTGCGGGTGATCCGTTACAAGACGGCCAAGCTATTTGAAGCGGCGGCCCGGCTCGGTGGAATTCTGGGTGGTGTCAGTCAGGAGCTGGAGGATTCGCTCGCAGCCTTCGGCATGCATATCGGGACCGCCTTCCAATTGATCGACGACGTCTTGGATTATTCCGGCGAAGAAGCGGATACCGGCAAGCATATTGGCGACGACCTTGCGGAAGGCAAGCCGACCCTGCCGTTGATCCACGTGATGCAGCACGGCACGCCGGAGCAGGCTGCCTGCGTGCGGAAGGCTATTGAAAATGGTGGCCGCGAAGACTTCGCAGCAGTGCTCGGCGCCATTCGCGAATCCGGTGCGATTGAAGCTACCCGTAAAGTGGCCGAAGAAGAGGCGCAGCTTGCCCTTAATGCACTTAATCAACTTCCCTCTTCCATTTTTAAAGAATCGTTGATACAATTGTCTTCGTTCGCAGTTGCACGGAAATATTAATTTCTAGTGCGGGGCGAAAAAGTTTCAAAAACAACTTTACAAAGTCGAAATTAACTGTATAATTCACGACTTCTTGTTTTAGAGAGTTAGCAGATCAGCGCTAATTCAGCAGTAAAGAGTCGGGGAATAGCTCAGCCTGGTAGAGCACTGCGTTCGGGACGCAGGGGCCGGAGGTTCGAATCCTCTTTCCCCGACCACCAATTCAGAGGCAAATAAAGATCTTATTTGCACTCAAGCAAAAATGGAGCAAAGTCAAAATAGGCTTTGCTCCATTTTTGTTTTCTGCCGCCGAAATCGGCAAATACGGCTTAATGCGATGGTATCGACGCCCGCCTCTTGCTGTTCATTCCCTCCGCTGTTTGAGTGGGCATCTGGTCAGGCAGTCGCAAGGGGATTCGACTATAAGAATGGGGTGACTCTCCCGGCACTGCCGTCCGCCGTATCCAACTCCCGTGAATCCCTGCCGTGGCCGTAGCCCTTCCGCTGCGTGTCGCTGCGCTCGTCCTGGGCGACGAGGGCAGGAATGACCGACTCTGCTGATCTCCGATGATAGTCAAAGGCACTTTCCGACCGGATCTTCTTCTTGAAGAAACTCTTGCAGACCTTTTCGAGGCGACGGCGAGCCGTCATCCGGAGCGTCCTGCACTGATCTGGGGGACGGAGAGCCTCTCTTACCAGGCGCTCAATGAGCGCGCGGACCTGGCGGCGCATCACCTCATCTCGGCCGGCGTGCGGCCCGGCGATATCCTGGGCCTGTGGTTGCCGAGGGGGGCCGAGCTGCTGGTGGCCCAGCTGGCCATCGCCAAGACCGGTGCGGCCTGGTTACCCTTCGATGCGGATGCGCCGGCTGAGCGTGTCGCCGTGTGTCTGCAGGATGCGCGCGGCGCAGGTTTGATTACCGACCGGGCGTGTGCGGGCGTCACCTGCCCGGTCTGGTCTCCGGCTGCACTGCTGTACGCCGCAGGACAGCCGCTGCGCCGCCGCGACGGTGCCAGTCCGGATGATCCGGCGTACGTGATCTACACCTCAGGATCGACGGGAACACCGAAAGGGGTGCCGATCAGCCAGCGGGCGATCTGTCATTTCCTGCGTAGCGAGAACGACGTCCTCGGCATCCGGGCCGACGACCGTATCTACCAGGGCTTCTCGGTCGCCTTCGACATGTCTTTCGAGGAGATCTGGATCGCCTACCTGGTTGGCGCCAGCCTGTGGATTGCGCCGCAGGAGATCACCGCCGACCCGGATGCCTTGCCGAAAGCCCTGCAAGAACATGGCATCACCGTGCTGCACGCGGTGCCGACGCTGCTGGCCCTGTTTGCGACCGATGTGCCCGGCCTGCGCCTGATCAATCTGGGGGGCGAGGCCTGTCCGCAGTCGGTGGCCGACCGCTGGGCAACGCCAGAGCGCCAGGTCTTCAATACCTATGGTCCGACGGAGGCGACGGTGTCGGCCAGCATCACCGCGCTGACGCCCGGCGAGGCGGTGACGATCGGGCGACCGCTGCCCAACTACGGCTTGCTGGTCGTCGATGCCAGCCTGAACCTGTTGCCCGCCGGTGAGACCGGCGAACTGTGCATCTTTGGCCCCGGGGTGGCGAATGGCTATCTGGGGCGCCCCGAGTTGACCAGCGAGAAGTTCAGGGCCAATCCGTGGGCGGAGGCGGCCCATGAAGCAAGCCTCTACCGGACCGGCGATCTGGCGCGCATCGACGCGGAGGGGCGGGTGGAGTGCCTGGGACGGGCCGACGACCAGGTCAAGGTGCGCGGCTTCCGGGTCGAACTGGGTGAGATCGAGGCAGCCCTGACGCGCCGGCTCGTCAATGCGACGGCGGCCGTGGTGCTGAAGCCGGTCGGCGAGGTCGAGCAACTGGTCGCCTATATCATGGCGGCGGACATCGAGCGGCTGGAGGTCGCCGCCTTGCGCGCCCATCTGCGCGAGACCTTGCCGCCCTATATGGTGCCCAGCCACTTCGAACTGATCGAGGTGATTCCCCGACTGACTTCCGGCAAGATCGACCGCAAGGCCCTGCGTGCCTTGCCGATGAGCGTGCCGGCTACTGCTGCGGAGTCCGAGCAGCCGGTCGGCGAGGCCGAAGCCGCGCTGTTCGCCGGTCTGGCCCGGCTTTTTCCGGGGCTGGCTATTCGCCGGGACAGCGATTTCTTCAACGACCTCGGCGGTCACTCCTTGCTGGCCGCGCGACTGGTGTCGGCACTGCGGACAGATCCGCGCTTCGCCGGAATGACCGTACGGGACGTTTATTGCCAGAGGCGGGTGGCCGACATCGCGGTTGCGATGGAGGAGGGGGCTCGCCACCAGACGGCCACCCGTGCCCGATCCTATGTGCAGGTGCCCCCGCTGCGGCGCCTGCTGTGCGGTCTTGCGCAGGCAGTGACGCTGCCGTTCATGATCGGTCTGCACATCCTCAACTGGCTGGCGCCGTTCTTCACCTACCACTTCTTCACCGGTGATCCGGGGGACAGCGTGTGGCGCGCGATGGGGGCGTCGATGCTGGTTTTCCTCGGCACCTATCTGGTCAATTTCGGTGCGGCCGTGCTCAGTAGCCGGACCTTGCTGCTCGGCATCCGCCCTGGCCGCTATCCCCTGTGGGGCCCCACCTATTTCCGCTGGTGGCTGGCCGACCGGTTGCAGCAGACCGCGCCGGCCTATCTGCTGTCCGGCTCATCCCTGTATTGCGGCTATCTGCGGGCCCTCGGGGCGCGTATCGGCCGGGATGTGGTGATCGGCTCGGTGACGATCCGCCAGCCCTGGCTACTGTCGATCGGCGACGGTGCCAGTATCGGCTCCCAGGTCAACCTGGAGAACGTACGGGTCGAGGGTGGGGAGCTGATCGTCGGTGCCATCGACATCGGGGCCGAAAGCAATGTCGGCTCCTACGCCGTGCTGGAAGACGATACCGCGATTGCACCCTTTGGTCGCATCGAAGGCCTGGCAGCCTTGCCGAGGGGCGGGCGGATCGGCGAGCGGGAGGTCTGGGACGGATCGCCGGCCCGTTACGTGCGCCACCTGGGCGAGAAGGAGAGGCTGGCCAGGCCCCCGGTCAGTGCCTTGCGCCGGCAGCTGGAAGCAGTCTTCTTCGGCCTGGGGGCGGCGCTGACGGCCTTGCTGTTCTTCCTGCCGATCTTCCCGACCTTCGTGCTGATCGATGCCCTCGACGACGGGGCCTTCGATCCGGCGGCGGCCGGTGCCCACGGTTACCTGTGGGCCGTACTGCGCTATACGGTGCTGGCACTGCCGGCCAGTTGCGTGCTGGTCATCAGCACGGCGCTGATCGCCGCTGCCATCCGCTGGCTGGTGCTGCCGCGCCTGCTGCCGGGCACCTGGCCGGTGCATGGCAACGTGTATTGCCGAAAATGGCTGGCCAACCAGATCCAGGTGGCCAGCCTCAACGTGCTGCACGGGGTGTATGCGACGATCTACGCACCGGTGTGGTATCGCCTGCTCGGCGCCAAGATCGGTCGTGACGCGGAAATCTCCACCGCAATGGGCATCGTGCCGGACATGCTGACCCTTGGTGACGAGGCCTTCATCGCCGACGCGGTAATGCTCGGCGACGAGAAGATCGACGCCGGCTGGATGTCCGTGGACAACACGGTGATCGGCCAGCGCAGCTTCGTTGGCAATGGCGCCTACGTGCCGGACGGCACCACGCTGCCGCCGGGCGTGCTGCTCGGCGTGCAGTCGAAGGCGCCTGCCACCGAGAGGATGGCCTCCGGCCAGACCTGGCTCGGCTCGCCGGCGCTGGAGCTGCCATCCCGCGAAGAGGTGATGGGCTTCCCGGATGCGCTTACCTTCCGCCCGTCCATCTGGCGGCGCATCGGCCGCGGCATCGTCGAGGCGGCGCGCATCCTGATCCCGCTGTCCCTGATCATCGGTGTTGGCTACGTGATCGTGCTCGCCGCCATGCCGGCCGCCGCCGACGAGAACTGG
Source organism: Pseudomonadota bacterium (assembly GCA_018241665.1). Lineage (GTDB taxonomy): Bacteria > Pseudomonadota > Gammaproteobacteria > Burkholderiales > Rhodocyclaceae > Zoogloea. The sequence goes on along the minus strand of JAFEDK010000026.1, from coordinate 80,222 downwards.
TTCAAGCTGTCCTGGCAGCTGAGCCTGGCGGGGATCTGCTACGGCATCGGGGGCTATCTGCTGGTGGTGCTGCTCAAGTGGCTGCTGATCGGTCGCTACCGCCCGCGGGCGATCCCCATGTGGACGCCTTTCGTGTGGGTCAGCGAGGCGGTCACCAGCGTTTATGAATCCATTGCCGTGCCCAACTTCCTCGAATACCTGCGCGGCACGCCGATGCTGCCGGTGGTGCTGCGCCTGATTGGCGTGCGCACCGGGCGCGGCGTGTATATGGATACCACCGACATCACCGAGTTCGACTGTGTGACGATCGGCGACCAGGCCGAGCTGAATGCCTGGTCGGGGCCGCAGACCCACCTGTTTGAAGACCGCATCATGAAGATCGGCCGTATCGACATCGGGGCCCAGGTGACGGTCGGTGTGCGTGGCACCGTGCTCTACGACACCCGGATCGGCGATGGTGTGCGGCTCGGGCCGCTGACCCTGGTCATGAAAGGGGAAAGCCTGCCGGCCCAGACCGCCTGGAGTGGATCACCGGCCCAGCCCTGGCAGGGCTGACGCGGTGCTTCATGTGGGGGCGTGGCGAGTGGTGTGAGCATGGAATGCAATCCAGCGCGGGCTTGCAAAGTACATAAGAATTGCTTGGTTTGGGCCCTGCGGCGACGGGGCTAGAGTCGAAACCTTCAGATGCAGGCTGGCCCGCGCCATGTTCTGCACAAATACAAGCCGGTTGCAGTTCCCCCCGATGCTGGGGGGCAGCGGGAAGTCGGCGCAGGGCGGGCCAGGATGCGCTTCGATCCAAGACTCCAGGGAGTGCCGCCATGACCGACCGCAAAGCCGCCTACCGCTTCGAAACCCTGCAGGTCCATGCCGGCCAGCAGCCGGCGCCGGGCACCAATGCCCGCGCGGTGCCGATCTACCAGACCACGTCCTACACCTTCAATGACGCCGACCACGGCGCGCGCCTGTTCGCGCTGAAGGAGTTCGGCAACATCTACACCCGCATCATGAACCCCACCACCGACGTCTTCGAGCAGCGCATCGCCGCGCTCGAAGGCGGCGTCGCGGCGGTGGCCACCAGCTCGGGCCAGGCCGCCCAGTTCCTGGCGATCACCACCATCGCCCAGGCCGGCGACAACATCGTGTCCACCAGCTACGTGTATGGCGGCACATACAACCAGTTCAAGGTCACGCTGCCGCGCCTCGGCATCGACGTGAAGTTCGTCGAGGGCGACGACCCGGAGGACTTCCGCCGCGCCATCGACGCCAACACCAAGGCCTTGTATGTGGAGACCATCGGTAACCCGCGCTTCAACATTCCCGATTTCGAGGCGCTGGCGCAGATCGCCCACGAGGCCGGCATCCCCCTGATCGTCGACAACACCTTCGGCGCCGGCGGCTACATCGCGCGGCCGATCGACCACGGTGCCGACATCGTCGTCGAGTCCGCCACCAAGTGGATTGGCGGCCATGGCACGTCGATCGGCGGGGTGATCGTCGATTCCGGCAAGTTCGACTGGGGCAACGGCAAGTTCCCATTGTTCACCGAGCCGGCGCCGGGCTACCACGGCCTCAACTTCTGGGAAGTGTTCGGCAGCGGCGGCCCCTTCGGCAACATCGCCTTCGCGATTCGCGCCCGCGTCGAAGGCCTGCGCGATATCGGCCCGAGCCTGTCGCCGTTCAACGCCTTCCAGCTGCTGCAGGGCGTCGAGACCCTGTCCCTGCGTGTGCAGCGCCACCTGGAAAACACCCTTGAGCTGGCCCACTGGCTGAAAGCCCATCCGCAGGTGGCGTGGGTCGAATACAACGGCCTGGAAGACAGCCCCTACCACGCGCTGGCAAAGAAGTACCTGCGCAACGGCTTTGGCGCGGTACTCAACTTCGGCATCAAGGGCGGCGCCAACGCGGCGCGGACCTTCATCGACAACGTGGAACTGGCCAGCCACCTGGCCAACGTCGGCGACGCCAAGACGCTGGTGATCCACCCGGCGTCCACCACCCATCAGCAGCTGTCGGAAGCCGAGCAGAAGAGCGCCGGCGTGCGGCCGGACCTGGTCCGTGTGTCGGTGGGCATCGAGCACATCGAGGACATCAAGGCCGACTTCGACCACGCGCTGCGGCGGGCCGGGCTGGAAGCGGCGGCATGAGCGCTGTGCGCCTGTCCGACCAGACCCGCCTGTTCCAGATGGGGGGCGACTTCGCGCTGGAGTCGGGCGACAGCCTGCCCGGTGCGCAGATCGCCTTCCGGACCTGGGGCCAGCTATCTGCGCGGGCCGATAACGCGGTGATCGTCTGCCACGCCCTGACCGGCTCGGCGGATGCCGATGACTGGTGGGCGCCGCTGTTCGGCAAGGGCAGGGCGCTCGACCCGAGTAGCCAGTTCATCGTCTGCAGCAATGTGCTCGGCGGCTGCTACGGCAGCACTGGGCCGACGACGCCGGCGCCGGACGGCCAGCCGTGGGGCGCGCGTTTTCCGCGCCTCACCATCCGCGACCAGGTGCGCGCCCAGATCGCGCTGGCCGATGCCCTCGGCATACGGCGCATCCGCTTCGTGATCGGCGGGTCGATGGGCGGCCTGCAGGCGCTGGAGTGGGCGCTGCTCGATCCGCAGCGGGTCGGCGCGGTGGTGACGATCGCAGCCTCGGCGGCCCATTCGCCGTGGTGCGTGGCCTGGAGCGAAGCCCAGCGCTTGGCGCTGGCGGCCGATCCGAAGTATCGCGACGGCCATTACGATCCGTCCGATCCACCGCTGGCGGGCCTCGCCGCGGCACGGGCGATGGCGATGGTCGGCTACCGTAGCCCGGCGTCGCTGAGCCGGCGCTTTGGGCGCAGCGCCGCCGAGGAGATCTTCGGCGCCCGGGCCCTTGATCCGGATGCACTGGCCGTGCAGTGCTGGTTGCGCCATCACGGCGACAGCCTGACCCGCCGCTTCGACGCGCATAGCTACCGGGTTCTCCTCGACGCGATGGATAGCCACGACATTGGCCGTGGGCGGGGGGGCTGCAGGCTGGCGCTGGAACAGATCCGCCAGCCGGTGCTGGTCGGCTCGGTGCCGTCGGATGCGCTCTACGTGCCGGAGGATCAGCTGCTCCTCGTCAGTCAGCTGTCGCGGGCCAGCCTGATCGCCATCGACTCCGAGCATGGCCACGATGGCTTCCTGATCGACGCGGCACGCTTCGAGCCGGCGATCCGGCGCTTCCTGGCCGAATTCCACTCCGGCGATGTGCATTCCTTGCTTACAAACAGCCGAGCGCCAAGTCATATTTCGTACATACATTAGGACGAGAATGCGGGCCCCGGCTGGTCCGGCTGTATTACTGGAAAGATCGACATGAGCAATTCTCCCGTTCCCCGCCGTGAAAATGCGGCAACGCCCCTCCAGGTCGGCAATGCCGTGTTGCGCAGTGCGCTGCTCGGAAACCTGCACGACGCCGGCGTGGCGATCGTTCGCTGCGCCGCCGGGCGGGACCGGGAGTCCCTGTTCGCCTCGCCGTCCCTGCACGAGAAGATCGTCGAGTGCCTGGAGGTGATGCGCGTCAGCGCCCGCGACATGCCGGAGGCGGACAAGGAAGAGATGGAGCACGTCGACTGGCACGCCTGGGAAACCCTCAACACCGCCGCCGTCGGCTCGCCGCGGCAGGGCCGCGAGCGCCTGTGGCAGATCATCACCGACCTGGTGCCGACGACCCTCGTCGAGGTCCGCCGCTACCGCCGCGCCTTGCCGGGCTGGTTCGAGATCTGATTTCCGGGTTCCGGCGCCCACTGCCCGGAATTCCCCATTGCCTGCTGTAATTCCATCACGGGCTGCTGGATGCGAAACATCCGGCAGCCCGTGCTCCTTTCTGCCCAAGCTTGCGCTCAGCTTGCAGAACGGGCCGGAAACCCCTGAAGAAACAACGCTCCACTACACCCCGCCCGGCCAGGAAGCAGCGCTGGGTATGGTTCTTGCCGAAGCCTGGACATCATTCACTCGATAAGGCCCGCTTGCGGGCCAATGTTCAGGGGGTTTCATGCGCAAGGTCGTACTTCCCGTCATCGGTGTCACTGCAGCCCTGTCTCTCGCCGCCAGCATGCCGGCGGCGGCACAAAGCCTGGAAGGTGCCGTCAAGGCCCTGAATGCGGCCGACACCCATTCCCTCTCCGTCAGTGGGACCGGCCAGTGGTTCCAGTTCGGCCAGGCGCCGAATCCCACGCTGGCCTGGCCGCGTTTCGACGTGAGCCGCTACGCCGCCGATTTCAACTACGACAGCGCCAGCGCGCGCGTGCAGATCACCCGCCGCCAGACCATCGAACCGGGCCGCGTGCGTCCGGCTCCCGTCGAGCAGAAGGTCGACCAGTACGTCAGCGGCACCCACGCCTGGAACCTGCCCACCGGCAATGCCGCCAATCCGGCGCCGACGCCGCAGCCTACCGCGCTCGCCGAGCGGCTGGCCGAGATCTGGTCTACGCCGCAGGGCTTCCTGCGCGCGGCGCAGGCCAACCATGCCAAGAGCGTGGTCAAGGCCGGCGAGGCCGAGGTGAGCTTCACCGTCGACGGCCACTACCGCTTCGTCGGCATCATCAACGCCGCCAACCAGGTGGTGAAGGTGCGCACCTGGATCGACAACCCGGTGCTCGGCGACACCCTCGTCGAGACCCGCTTCTTCGGCTACCGCAACTTCGGCAACCTGTACTTCCCGTCGCAGATCGAGCGCCTGCAGGGCGGTTACCCGGTGCTCGACCTGCAGATCACCGACGTGAAGGCCAACCCGGCGGTCGACCTGCCCGTGCCGGCCGAGGTGGCGGGTGCCAACCCCGCCGTGCCGACGGTAACCGTGACCAAGCTCGCCGAAGGCGTGCTCTACCTGACCGGTGGCACCCACCACAGCGTGGCCATCGAGCAGAAGGATCACGTGGTGGTGGTCGAGGCGCCGCTGAACGAGGAGCGCTCCCAGGCCGTGATCGCCAAGGTCAAGGAAGCCATCCCCGGCAAGCCGATCAAGTTCCTGGTCAACACCCACGCCCACTTCGACCATTCCGGCGGCCTGCGCACCTTCGTCAATGAAGGCGCGACCATCGTCACGCCGGCCGCCAACGTGGCCTACTACCGCAAGATCTGGGGCGCGCAGCGCAGCATCAACCCGGACAGCCTGGCCAAGTCCCGCAAGGGCGCCCAGTTTGCGGCCGTGGAGGGCAAGCGTGTGCTGACCGACGGCAAGCGCCGCATCGAGATCCACAGCATTGCCGGCAGTGGCCACAGCGACGCCTTCGCACTGATCTACCTGCCCGCCGAGAAGATCCTCATCGAGGCCGACGCCTACACGCCGACGGCTGCCAATGTGCCGCCGCCGAGCAGCCCCAACCCGTACTCGGTGAACCTCTACGACAACATCCGCAAGCTCGGGCTGGACGTGGAGCAGATCGCCGCGCTGCATGGCCCGCGCGTCGTCACCCTGAACGACCTGCGTACCGCCATCGGCCAGGCCAGCGCGTCCCGCTGAAGCTGAGCGGACGCACGCCTGCTGCGGTGAAAAGCTGAATAGAAATTCACCGCGGCAGGAATAAGCAAACGAATTTTTCTTGGTTCGCCATTCGAATCTTCGTCTCTAGACTCGGTTTCACTCATCGTTAGTTAATAGGAAGCCCAATGAAATCGCGCATCGCCCGCCGTTCGCTGTTGTCTCTCGCCCTCGTTCTCGGCCTCTCCAGCCTGGCTCACGCCGACGTCACGCTGCTGAACGTTTCCTATGACCCGACCCGTGAGCTTTACCAGGATTACAACGCCGCCTTCGCCAAGTACTGGAAGGCCAAGAACAAGGAAGACGTGACCGTCAAGGCTTCCCACGGTGGTTCCGGCAAGCAGGCCCGTTCGGTGATTGACGGCCTCGAGGCCGACGTGGTGACCCTGGCCCTGGCCGCCGACATCGACGCCCTCAACGAAAACGGCAAGCTGGTCCCGGCCGACTGGCAGAAGCGCCTGCCGCACAACGCTTCCCCCTATACCTCCACCATCGTCTTCCTGGTCCGCAAGGGCAACCCGAAGAAGATCAAGGACTGGAACGACCTGGCCAAGCCCGGCATCGAGGTGATCACCCCGAATCCGAAGACCTCCGGCGGCGCCCGCTGGAACTACCTGGCCGCCTGGGGCTACGCCCTCAAGCAGCCGGCTGGTACCGACGCCACCGCCAAGGACTTCGTCAAGAAGATCTACGGCAACGTGAAGGTGCTGGATTCCGGCGCCCGTGGCGCGACCACCACCTTTGCCGAGCGCGGTATCGGCGACGTGCTGATCGCCTGGGAAAACGAAGCCTACCTGGCCGTCAAGGAGCTCGGTCCGGACAAGTTCGACATCGTCACGCCGTCCATCTCCATCCTGGCTGAGCCTCCGGTTTCCGTGGTCGACAAGGTCGTCGACAAGCGCGGCACCCGCAAGGTCGCCGAGGAGTACCTGAAGTACCTGTACTCGCCGGAAGGCCAGGAAATCGCCGGCAAGAACTACTACCGCCCGACCGATGCCAAGGTGGCTGCGAAGTACGCCAAGCAGTTCGCCCCGGTCAAGCTGTTCAAGATCGACGAAGTCTTCGGTGGCTGGACCAAGGCCCAGAAGACCCACTTCGCCGACGGCGGCGTGTTCGACCAGATCAGCATCAAGTAACAGGCGAGGGCATTCCGGCCCTCCGGCCGGAAGACACCGGAACCGCGCCAGGCCCCCAAAGCCTGGCGTTTTTTTCATCAAGGCGCCGCAAGACCGCCTTTCGCAGGAGCGTTCGCGTGCTGCAAACCACCCTGATCGTTCCCGGACTCAACAATAGCGGCCCAGGGCACTGGCAAACCTGGCTGGAAGAACAACTGCCTGATGTGCGCCGGGTGCGCCACATCGACTGGGATGTACCCGTACTGGCCCGCTGGGCCACCGAAGTGCGGCGCGAGATCGACGAGGCTGCCGGTGTGGTGTGGCTGGTTGCCCACAGTTATGGCTGTCTCGCCTCGATCGTGGCGGCGGCAGATCGCCCGGAGAGGGTGGCTGGCCTGCTGCTGGTGGCGCCGCCGGAACCCGACCGCTTCACTGCCTTCGGCCTGCGCGACCCACGCGACATCACCTGTAGAAGCGGGTTGGCCGAGTGGATCCCGACCTCGCCGATCGGCGTGCCGAGCATGGTCGTGGCGAGCCGTGACGACCCCTGGGCCAGTATCGAGCAGACGGCCCACTGGGCGGACTGCTGGGGCAGCCTGTTCATCGACGTCGGGCTGGCCGGGCATATCAACATCGAATCGGGGCATGGCCCCTGGCCGCAGGGGCTGGCGCTGCTCAACGCGCTGCGCGATTCCTACACCGGCCTGCCGCTCGGCAGCATCGACGACGGCAAGATCACCAACCGTGGCAAGCGCGGGGCCTTGGCCCGTTTGCGCCACCGCACCCGCTTCAACTGGGACGTGTTCACCGAGCTGTCCCACTGAATCCGCATATCCAGAACAACGAAAAGCTTATTCGATTTGAGTTGCAAACCTACTGAATTATTGTTGGTTCGCTGCCCGGATCGGTGGGCGTAGTGTGCTCCGCAATGCAGCAAAGACATTCACCTACCCGAACCGAATGATCCAAGGAGATTCCCATGTCGAAATGGTACGCGGACAACGCACAGTCCATCGGCCGCACCCCGCTGATCAAGCTCAACCGCATCACTGACGGCGCGCCCGCCACGGTGCTGGCCAAGATCGAAGGGCGCAACCCGGCCTACTCGGTGAAGTGCCGCATCGGCGCTGCCCTGGTGGCGGATGCCGAAAAGCGCGGCCTGCTCGGCCCTGGCAAGGAACTGGTCGAGCCGACCAGCGGCAACACCGGCATTGCGCTGGCCTTCGTCGCCGCCGCCAAGGGCATTCCGCTGACGCTGACCATGCCCGAGACCATGAGCATCGAGCGCCGCAAGCTGCTCACCGCCTACGGCGCCAAGCTGGTGCTGACCGAAGGCGCCAAGGGCATGAGCGGCGCGGTGGCCAAGGCTGAGGAAATCGCCGCCTCCGACCCGGACAAGTACGTGCTGCTGCAGCAGTTCAAGAACCCCGCCAACCCGGCCATCCACGAAGCCACCACCGGCCCCGAGATCTGGGACGACACCGACGGTGCGGTGGACATCTTCGTGTCTGGCGTCGGCACTGGCGGCACGATCACCGGCGTCAGCCGCTACATCAAGCAGGGTCGTGGCAAGGCCATCCAGTCGGTGGCCGTCGAGCCGTCGGCCAGCCCGATCCTCACCCAGGCCCGCGCCGGCGAGCCGCTGAAGCCCGGTCCGCACAAGATCCAGGGCATCGGCGCCGGCTTCGTGCCGGGCGTGCTCGACCTGTCGCTGGTGGATGCAGTGGAACAGGTCAGCAACGAAGAGGCGGTGGACTACGCCCGCCGCCTGGCCCGCGAGGAGGGCATCCTGTCCGGCATCTCCAGCGGCGCCGCGGTTGCAGCGGCGGTGCGTCTGGCCAAGCTGCCGCAGAACGAGGGCAAAACCATCGTCGTGATCCTGCCCGATTCGGGCGAGCGCTACCTGAGCTCGGTGCTGTTCGAGGGCGTCTTCGACGCCGCGGGCCTGCCGGCATGAACTGGCGCGAGCCCGTGAGCACGCACGCCGAGTCCGTCGCGGCCGAGCACTGGGATCTCAACGCGGTGGTCGGCGGCCTGCGGGCCGTGCGCGACCGCTGGCGCGAGGCCCAGGGCCGCAGCCGCGAGGCCGGCGGCCGCGAGTTTCCCTCCCGGGACGCGCTGGCCACGGTGGTCGGGCAGCTGTGTGGGGCGCTGTTCCCGATGCGCCTCGGCCCGGCCGACCTGCGCCAGGAGAGCGAGGACTACTACGTCGGCTACACGCTGGACGCTGCGCTGCACGGGCTGCTCGAGCAGGTGCGCCTGGAGCTGGCCTACCAGGCCCGCCACGGCGACGTGGACGAACAGGCTATCCGCCGCCAGGCCACCCATGTGATCCGTGAGTTCGCGGCGACGCTGCCGGCCACCCGCGCCTTGCTCGATACCGATGTGGAAGCCGCCTTCCTCGGCGACCCGGCTGCCCGCAGCGTAGACGAGGTGGTGTTGTGCTACCCGGGCATCCTGGCCGTCATCCACCATCGCATCGCCCATCGCCTGTATTCGCTCGGCGTGCCGCTCATTGCGCGCATCGTCGCCGAGCTGGCCCATTCGGCCACCGGCATCGACATCCACCCAGGCGCCGAGATCGGCCACAGTTTCTTCATCGACCACGGCACCGGCGTGGTGATCGGCGAGACGGCGGTGATCGGCAACCGGGTCCGGCTGTACCAGGCCGTCACGCTCGGAGCCAAGCGTTTCCCGGTCGGTGCGGACGGCAGCCTCGAAAAGGGCCAGCCGCGCCATCCGGTCATCGAGGACGACGTGGTGATCTACGCCGGGGCCACCATCCTCGGCCGCATCACTATCGGCGAGGGCTCCAGCATCGGTGGCAATGTGTGGCTGACCCACAGCGTGCCGCCGGGCAGTCACATCACCCAGGCCGGCCTGCAGCATGCGGTTGCCGGCCAGGAGCGGTCCGCCCCATGGCCGCGCTGACCCGCCGCTTTGGCCTGGCCGTCCGCCAGTTGCGGGAGGAGCGGGGCTGGTCCCAGGAGGTCTTCGCTGACCGGGCCGGCCTCAGCCGCTCCTACGCCGGCGAGGTCGAGCGGGGCAATGCGGTGCCGTCGCTGGCGACCGTGCTCAAGGTCGCTTCGGCGTTTGGTATCAGTGCCGCGTCCCTGATCGAGCATTCCGAGAAAGCAGAAATCCGCCGCCCATGAACTGGGCGGGCAGGTGGATCGACAGTCGTTTCTACAGAAAAACAAAATCATGAACTTGCGCAAGACTCTTCTGGCCGCCAGTCTGGCGGCCGCGGCGTGGCCCTTTGCCGCGTCGGCCACCAACGGTTATTTCTCCCACGGTTATGGCGTACGCGCCCAGGGTGTTGCCGGTGTTTCCATCGCCCTGCCGCAGGACGGCCTGGCTGCCGCGGCCAACCCGGCCGGCACGGCACTGGTGGGCGACCGCCTCGACCTCGGCGTGTCCGTGTTCCGGCCCGACCGTGGGGCTTCGATCCGCGGCAATGGTTATGGCGCCAATGGTGACTTCAGCGCCAACGACAGCAACAACTTCCTGATTCCCGAATTCGGCTACGCGCGCCAGTTGTCGCCCAACCTGGGCTGGGGCGTCGCGGTCTATGGCAACGGTGGCATGAACACCGATTACGGCCGCAACCCCTTCGGTGCCTTTGGCTCCACCGGCCGCACCGGCGTCGATCTGTCCCAGCTGTTCATCACGCCCTCCGTCGCCTACAAGCTGACTCCCACGCAGTCCATTGGCGCCGCGGTGACCTTTGCCTACCAGCGCTTCGCGGCGCGCGGGCTCGGCGCCTTCGACAATCCGATGACCTCGTCCAATCCGGGCTCGGTGACCGACCGCGGTCATGACAGCTCCACCGGCGTCGGCATCAAGCTGGGCTGGATCGGCGAGGTGCTGCCGAGCGTCAAGCTCGGCGCCAGCTGGTCGTCGCGCATCGAGACCGGCGAACTCGGCCGCTACAAGGGTCTTTTTGAAGGCGGTGGCGGCTTCGACGTGCCGGCCAACTACGGCGTCGGCGTGGCCTGGCAGGCCTTGCCGGCACTGACGCTGGCGGCGGACTGGCAGCGCATCGAGTACAGCAGCGTGAAGGCGGTCGGCAATCCGCTGTCGGTGCTGTTCAGTGGCGGCCAGCTAGGGGCTGACAATGGTGCAGGCTTCGGCTGGCGCGACGTGTCCACCGTGAAGCTCGGGGCCATCTACAAGGCGGACGAACGCCTGACCCTGCGCGCCGGCGTGAGCCGCAACCAGCAGGCGGTGCCGAGCAACCAGACTTTTGTTAACATCCTCGCCCCCGGCGTGGTGCGCAACCATTACAGCCTCGGCGCCAGTTTCAAGAGCGCGCCCGGCGGCGAGTGGAGCGTGGCCTACACCCGGGTGCCCCGGACCACGGTGTCGGGTTCCGGTTCCATCCCCGCCAGCTTCGGCGGCGGCGAGGCCGACCTGCGCATGAGCCAGGACGTGCTGACGGTGGGGTATTCCTGGGCGCTGTGATGCGCGGGGCCGGTTGATCCACTGTTCCTGTTGGGGCGAATTCATTCGCCCGCGGTGGCAGATCGACGCACACAGGGCGAATGAATTCGCCCCCACGGAATTCGCCGCCACAGTGAGTTGGCCGGTGGGATCGCTTCACCAAACGAAAGGTATCCAATGAGTATCGCCTGGCAGGCCTTCACGCCCTGGTCTGCGGTCACTGGCGGAGCCCTGATCGGGCTGGCTGCCACCGCCTTGTTGCTGGTGAATGGCCGAGTTGCCGGAATCAGCGGCATCCTGGCCGGGCTGCTGCGGGCACCGGGCGATCGGGCCTGGCGCTTCGTCTTTGTGGCCGGCTTGTTGCTGGCGCCGCTGGTGCTGCACCTGTTCGTGCCAGGGCTGGGCGTTCCGGCTCCGGCGGAGGCTCCCGACGCGCGCTTGCTGCTGCTGGCCGGTTTGCTGGTTGGTGTCGGCACGCGTCTCGCCAACGGCTGCACCAGCGGTCACGGGGTGTGCGGCCTGGCTCGCCTGTCCCTGCGTTCGCTGGCGGCGGTGGCGGTGTTCATGGGCAGCGCGATCGCGGTGGTATTCCTGGTGCGGCACGGGCTGGGGGGAGCAGGGGCATGAGCGCCTCCCACATGAATGAGCAGGCCGCCGTCGCGGTGACTGCCGCGCCGCATACGGGCGCGGCCCGTACCGCCGGCTTGCTTGGTGCGCTGCTGTCGGGCCTGCTGTTCGGCGTCGGCCTGCTGCTGTCGGGCATGACCGACCCGGCCAAGGTGCTGGGTTTTCTGGATATCTTCGGCGCCTGGGATCCGTCGCTGGCCTTCGTGATGGTCGGTGGCATCGCCGCGGCGCGGGTTGGCGTGGTGCTCATCGGCCGTCGCGGTACGACCTTGTCGGGCTTGCCGGTATGCCTGCCGCCCAAGCGCGCCATCGATGCCCGCCTGATCGCCGGTAGCGCGCTGTTCGGCGCCGGTTGGGGCCTGGCCGGCTATTGCCCGGGGCCGGCGGTGGTCTCCCTGGGCTTCGGTTCGTCGTCCGCGCTGGCGCTGGTGGCCGGGATGCTGGTGGGCTTGTGGAGCGTGCCGCATTCCCGCGGCCGCCGATAAGCAAAGCACTTTTTATTGGTTCGTTTCCCGGCTGGCCTTGGCAACACTTGAGGCCACTTCACGCCGGACAACGAACCCATGAGCACCGAAACCGATCGTCTTGCCCACTGGCTGGTCAGCGGGCTCGAGCTGGACGCCACGGTCTTCCACGTGGGCCAGTACTGCGGGCCGTGGCGGGCATCCACCGCCGGGCGGGAGAAAGCCAGCTTCCACCTGGTGCTGCGCGGCCAGTCCTACCTGCACCTCGACGGCCAGGCGCCGATCGCCCTTGGCGAGCGGGAAGGCGTCTTCCTGCTGCGCGACATTCCCCATTGCCTGACGCCTGAACCCGACGCGGGGCCGGCTTTCCAGCCCTGCGACATGCAGCCGATGACGCCGGCCGTTGCCGGTGCCTGCGGGCTGGCCTGCGGCTTCTTCCAGTTCCGCGGCCTGCTCGGCGAGCTGTTCCGCGGCGCCTTTCCCGACTACGTGCTGATCCGCGCCGATTCCGCCGCCTTGAAGGCGGTGGCGCCGCTGTTCGACCTGATCCTGGCCGAGGCGGAGCGGGGCGATGGCGCGCCGTCGCCCTTGATCGAGCGTCTCACCGAGCTGCTGTTCTTCTACGTGATCCGCGACGTGGCGCGCCGCGACGACGTGGCCGCCGGCCTGCTGGCAGTGGCGCGGCGGCCGGAGTTCGCACCGCTGCTCGACGACCTGCTGCGCGAGCCCGGCAAGCCCTGGTCCATCGAGGATATGGCGCGCGTGGCACGCATGTCGCGGGCCAGCTTCTGCCGCCATTTCGTCGAGGCCAGCGGCCAGCCGCCCGCCCAGTTCCTGCTGCAGGTGCGAATGAAGATTGCTGCCCGCCGCCTGCAGGGCGGCGACAGCGTGCTGCGTGCCGCCGAGCACGTCGGCTACAACTCCCAGGCCGCCTTCACCCGTGCCTTCAAGAAAGTGATCGGCGAGCAGCCGGGTGCCTTCCAGCGCGCCCGTCGCAATCCGCTGCCGCACACCCATCGTTAGACGAAAGAGCAAAAAGCCGCGACGTTCGTGCATAGAGGGCGGCCCGCCCGATCGGGAGAATGCGCCCATCACGAACCACGCTGTGGAGATTTCCATGACCCGCCTGACCGTCCATACCCCCGCCACCGCGCCGGAGGGCAGCCGTGCCTTCATCGACACGGTGATCACCAACAATGGCTTCCTGCCCAACCTGATCGGCGTGCTGGCCAATGCGCCGGCGGCCCTCGAAACCTACCTCACGGTGTCCGGCATCAACGCCCGTGCCAGCCTCAGCCTGGCCGAGCGCGAAGTGGTGCAGATCACCGCCGCCAGCGTGCATGGCTGCGACTTTTGCGTGGCCGGGCACACCGCCATCGCCCTCAAAAAGGCTGGCCTCGAGCGGGACCTGGTGCGTGCGCTGCAGGAGCGGGCGAGCACCGGCAACGCCCGTTTCGACGCGCTGGTGGCCTTCACCCGTGCGGTGATCCTGACCCGCGGCAACGTCGGCAAGGGCGAACTGGCCGATTTCCAGGCCGCCGGCTTCGGCGAGCAGCAGGTGCTGGAGGTGATCCTCGGCGTCAGCCTGGCGACCCTGTGCAACTTCGCCAACAACCTGGCCGGTACCGGCATCAACCCCGAGCTGCAGGCCTACCGACCGGGAGCGCTGGAAGCATGACGCCGACGATCCGCAACCAGGACGACGCGCTGGCCTGGGTATCCGCCCACGCGGCGTCCCTCGACCGGGACGAGAGCCACGCCGACCAAGTGGTGCCGGTGCTCGGCGCCGCCGGTTTCTTCCGCATCGGCGTGCCGTTGGAACTGGGGGGTAGCGGCGGCTCGACCTGGGATGCCGTCGAGGCCATCGCCCGCGTCGCCGAACATTCGCTGACCGCCGCCTTCGTCTTCTGGGGCCAGCGCTGCTTCATCGGCTACCTGCTCGACAGCGACAACACGGTGCTGCGCGAACGCACGCTGGCGGCCTTGCTGAGCGGCGAGCTGGCCGGTGCGACCGGCCTGTCCAATGCCATGAAGTACCTGTCGGGCATCGAAAGCCTGTCTGTCGCCGCGACGCCGAATGCCGACGGTTGGACGCTCGACGGCCGCCTGCCGTGGGTCACCAACCTGCGCCGCAGCGGCTACGTGGTGGCGGCGGCGGTGGAGCCGACCGACGGCCAGCCGCCGGCGGTGGTGGCCCTGTTCCACGACACGCCCGGTGCGGTGCGCAGCGACGACCTGGAGCTGCTGGCCCTGCGCGGCAGCAACACCGCGGCCATCGACATCCGTGGCGTGGCCTCGGGGCCGGGCGAACTGATCGCCGCCGATGCGCGCGCTTTCCTGCCGCGGGTGCGGCCAGCCTTCCTGAGCCTGCAGTGCGGCATGTCCATCGGCCTGGCGCGGGCCAGCCTGGCGGCGTCGAAGGCCAGCGGCAGCGCGGCCCGCGCCGGCCTGCAGGCACGCATCGAGCGCATCGAGACCGACCTGGCCGAGGCCGTCGCCGCGCTGCGCAGCGGCCTCGCCGATGGTCGCTTCGCCACCCAGGCGGCGCCGCTGTTCCGCATCCGGATCCGCCTGGCCGGCATCGTCCGCGAGGCGGCCGACCTGGAGCTGGACGCCACCGGCGGCCGCGCCTACCTGCTGGCGACCACCGGCAACTTCGCGCGGCGCTGGCTGGAGGCCGCCTTCGTGCCGGTCGTCACGCCGAGCCTGACCCAGTTGCACGGCGAGCTGGAACGCCACGCCGCCTTGAGGGCCGCATGAACAGCCCGCTGGCGGAACCGGCAATTGCCGAAGCCAGCCGTGCGCCGGCGGTGCTGGAAGGCCGTGGCCTGTCCTATGCCCACGCCGGTGTCGGCACGATCTTCGACGGCGTATCGCTGACGGTGCGCCGGCGGGAGATCGTCGCGCTGTTGGGCAGCAGCGGCTGCGGCAAGTCCACGCTGCTGCGCGTGCTGGCCGGCCTCGAAAAACCGGTGGCGGGGGAGGTGCGTTTCCTCGGCGACGCGCTGGCCGAACCCCATCCGCGCAGCGCGCTGGTGTTCCAGCAACCGAGCCTGCTGCCGTGGCTGAACCTGGCCGGCAACGTCGGCTTCGGCCTCGACTTCGCGCACCAGCCGAAGGCCGCCAGGGCCGAGTTGGCCGAGCGCGTGGCCGCCGCCATCGATGCGGTGGGCTTGGCCGGCCGCGAGGCGGCCTATCCGTCCCAGCTGTCCGGCGGCATGGCCCAGCGTGCGGCGCTGGCCCGTGCGCTGGCGCGGCAACCGGAGCTGTTGTTCGCCGACGAACCCTTCTCGGCGCTGGACGCGATCACCCGCGCCGAGATGCAGGCGCTGCTGGTGGACGTGGTGCACCGCTGGCATTCGGCGGTGCTGCTGGTCACCCACGACATCGACGAAGCCATCCTGGTCGCCGACCGCATCGTGCTGATGGGCGGCCGGCCGGGCCGGCTGGTGCAGGAGTGGACGGTGGACATCCCGCGCCCGCGGGAGGATTTCCCCGAGGCCGTCTCCGCGCTGCGCCTGGCCATCCTCGCCGCGTTGCGCCACAGCTGCCAATAAAACGGCACTCGACCGCGCATTGATCTGAAACTCCCGCCGGAGACCGACTTCATGGATTACCGACCCGATTCCCGTTCCATCCATATCTGCCAGTCGCCGGACTGCGGCTGCGGCCTGAGCCGCCGCGACTTCCTGCGCCTGTCGGCGCTCACCGCTGCCAGCGTGGCGGCGCCGCTGCTGTCCGCCGGCGACGCGCTGGCCCAGGGCGCCGGCAGCGACCTGCCGGTGAAGATCGGCTACCTGCCGATCACCGACGCCACGCCGCTGCTCGTCGCCCACGGCCGCAAGCTGTTCGAGGCGGAAGGCCTGCGCGTCGAGAAGCCGCGTCTGTTCCGCAGCTGGGCACAGATCGTCGAGGCCTTCGTCGCCGGCCAGGTTAACGTCATTCACCTGCTGTCGCCGGCGACCCTGTGGGTGCGCTACGGCACGCGCTTCCCGGCCAAGGTGGTGGCCTGGAATCACGTGAACGGCTCGGCGCTGACGGTGGCGCCGGGCATCAACAGCGTCGCCGAGCTGGGCGGCAAGACGGTGGCGATCCCGTTCTGGTACTCGATCCACAACGTGTTGCTGCAGCAGATCCTGCAGGCCAACGGCCTGGTGCCGGTGACCAAGGCGCGGGACGCGGGCCTGGCCCGCAACGAGGTGAACCTGATCGTGCTGCCGCCCGCCGAGATGGTGTCGGCGCTGGCCGGCAAGTCCATCGCCGGCTTCATCGTCGCCGATCCTTTCAATGCATTGGCTGAGACCGCCGGCGTCGGCAAGGTGCTGCGCCTGTCCGGCGACGTGTGGAAGAACCACGCCTGCTGCGTGACCTTTCTTGCCGAGCGGGATATCGCCGAGCGCCCGGAGTGGGCCCAGCGCGTCACCAACGCCATCGTCAAGGCACAGCTGTGGACCCGCAGCAACCAGCTCGACGCCGCCAAGCTGCTGTCGAGCGCCGATGACAACCGCTACACGCCGCACAGCCCGCAGGTGCTCGCCAAGGTGCTGGCGACCACCGACTACGCCAGCTACGAGGCCAGCGGCGCGGCGCGCAACAGGGGCTGGTACCAGCGGCGCATCGACTTCCAGCCCTATCCCTTCCCGTCCTACACGGAAGAGCTGGTGCGTGTGCTGCAGAAGACCAAGGTGGAGGGCGACAACGCCTTCCTGGCCAGGCTCGACCCGCGCTTCGCCGCCCGCGACCTGGTGGATGACCGCTTCGTGCGCAAGGCCATCGCCGCCGTCGGCGGGCCGTCGGTCTTCGGGCTGCCGGCCGACCTGCTGCGCAAGGAAGTGCTGGCGGTGTGATGGTAGTGAATCTCCTGCTTCCGCTCACCGGCCTGCTGGCGGCGGCCCTGCTGTGGGCCGTCGGCGCCGGCTGGCTGGCGTCCCACACGCCGGTGGCGGCCAGCTTCGCGCCGCTGCCGGCCTTCGAGGCGCTGCTGCAACTGCTGCAGGGGCGCGACCTGTGGCCCCACGTGGGCATCAGTCTGCAGCGGGTCGGTATCGGCCTCGCCATCGCGCTGGTGCTGGGCATTCCCCTCGGCGTGCTGACCGGGCTGTCGAAGTGGTTCTCGCGCAGCACCACGCCGCTGTTCCAGTTTGCGCGGATGATCTCGCCGCTGTCGTGGATGCCGCTGGCGGTGATGGTGCTGGGCGTCGGCGATGCGCCGGTGTACTTCCTGCTGGCCTTTGCGGCGGTGTGGCCAATCCTGCTCAACACCGCGTCGGGCGTGGCCCAGCTCGACCCCAACTGGCTGCTGCTGGCGCGCAGCCTGTCGGCGACCCGCCGCGAGACGATCCTGCGGGTGATCCTGCCGGGCATCACCGCCCACATCCTGACCGGCGTGCGGCTGGCTATCGGCATCATCTGGATCGTGCTGGTGCCGGCGGAGATGCTCGGCGTGTCGGCCGGGCTGGGTTACTTCATCCTCGATTCCCGCGACCGCCTGGCCTACTCGGACCTGATGGCGGCGATCCTGGTGATCGGCTTCCTCGGCTACCTGCTCGACCACGCTGCCCGCAGCCTGCACCGGCGCTGGCTGCACGCCTGAGGCGGGGAGGGGGCCTCGGGGCGGGGAGTGCTGGAGCCTCGCCGCCCGGGCCTGAGGAGGAAGCTCTGTCCAAGCCCGTGGGGGCGAATTTATTCGCCCTCAGTCGGTTCACCAAAGTCCGAGGGCGAATGAATTCGCCCCCACGGTTAGCCCCCACGGTTAGCCCCGCTGGGCCCGCCAGATCAGCCGGTGCTCGTTTGCTGTTCCTGCGCGAATGCCGTCGCCCCGACCGGGTGGCCGTAGGCGTAGCCCTGCAGCAGCACATGCTCGGCGGCCAGTTCCGGGGCGGGCTCTTCCACGTGGGTGACGATGATGTGGGCGTCCTCGCGCAGGGCGGCCAGCCACTTCAGGCGTTCGTGGGCTTCGGCGCCGCTGCCGAGCTTGCGCCGGTCCACCTTCACGAACTGCGGCCATACGGTGTTGGCGATGGCCTGCCACTGGGCGGGGGATTCCACGTTCACGGCGACGCGGAAGCCGTTGTTGCGGTAGTTGCGCAGCACGAAGGCCAGCAGATCCGGCTGGGCGCTGGCTTCCGGCGGGGTCTCGATGACGATGCTGTCCGGCGCCACGCCGAGGGCGTCCACCACCCGGCGGAAGGCGTGGCCGTGGTCGTCGCCGACGGCGGCCAGCAGGCGGCCGTGCACGTTGAGGAAGAGAGGCACGTCGTTGCCGGCGGCCAGCGCGTTGAGCAGGTGTAGCGTACGCGCCAGGCGGTCGAGGGCGATCAGGCGGGCATCCTCGGCGGCGGTGGAGAACAGCGTCCACGGCGACAGGCCGTCATCGTCCGGTCCATGGCTGCGCAGGAAGGCCTCGCGGCCGGCGACGGCGCCGCTGGTTGCATCGACGATGGGCTGGAAGGCGCTGGACAGCTCGAAGCCGAACCAGTCGCCGACCACCGCGCCATTCTCCGTACGGTGCAACTGCTTGCCGGGGACGGGTTCCTGCGGCAGACGGGCGAGAAAATCCCGCGCCAGCGGGTTGAGGTGGGATGCGGTGGCTGCGGCCATGGGGAAACTCCTTGGTGGATCGGGGGCGGACGCGCGGTGGCGCTCCGGCTGTCCAATCTATTTCCGCCGGGCCGGTGGCGGAACCAAGAAATTCTGCAAAACATATGCGGGCGCCCGGCCGGGCCGCCCGCGGTGGGGCAGGGCTCAGCCCAGCGAGCCGACGATGCTGACCTCGCGCTGCTCCGGGATCTCGTTGTAGGACAGCACGGAAAGGCCCGGCGCGAACAGGCGCGCGTAGCGGGCCAGCAGCGGGCGGATCTGCGGCATCACCAGCAGGATCGGCGGCACGTTCTGCTGCTTCATCTGCTCGCGCACCTGGGGCATGTTGGACTGCAGCTGGGCCAGCAGGTTGGGGTCGATCGGGTAGTTGTCGAGGGCCGCCTTGCCGCCCTGGCGGGCCTGGTTCAGGGAGCCGAGCAGCATGTTCTCCAGCTCGCCGCCCAGGTTGAAGACCCGCATCTCGCCGCTCGGGCCGGCCAGCGCGGCGACGAGCTGGCGGCGCAGCGTACAGCGTACTTCGGCGGCGAGCAGGATCG
The DNA here is from genome assembly GCA_018241665.1 of Pseudomonadota bacterium. Classification (GTDB taxonomy): domain Bacteria; phylum Pseudomonadota; class Gammaproteobacteria; order Burkholderiales; family Rhodocyclaceae; genus Zoogloea. The sequence goes on along the minus strand of JAFEDK010000026.1, from coordinate 60,942 downwards.
GGTCGCGGGTGGCTTCGGCGTTTTCGAGCAGCGTGGTGGCGATCGGCACGATGTCCTTCAGGGACACGTTCTCGGCCAGCAGCACGCGGAAGATCTTCAGCAGCAGGCTGTGGCTGTAAGCCTTTTCGAGGGCCGCGGCGAGCTTGGGGGCCACCGCGGTCAGGCGCTCCAGCAGGGCTGGCACGTCTTCGTGGGCGATCAGCTCGGGCAGGTGGTCGCGCATCAGCTTGGCGACGTGGGTGGCGATCATGCTGGCCACGTCGACGACCTGGTAGCCGAGGCCCAGTGCGTGGGCCTTCTGTTCCGGCGCGATCCAGATGACCGGCATGCCGTAGGCCGGCTCGACGCCCGGCGTGCCATCCAGCTCGCCATAGATCTGCGGCGACGGGATGGCCATCAGCTGGTCCGGGTAGGTGAGCACCTGGGCGATCGGCGTGCCGTTGAGGAGCACCGAGTACTGGGCAGGCTTCAGCGTCAGGTCGTCGCGCACGCGGATCTTCGGCAGCAGCAGGCCCATGCTCTCGCTGAGCCCCTGGCGCATGCCGGCCAGGCGCTTGCTGAGCGGTGCGCCCTGGGCGTTGTCGATGAGGCCGACCAGCTTGTAGCCGACCGCGACGCCGAGCGGCTCGACGAAGGGCAGGCCGGTCCAGTCCAGCTCGGGGGCGCTTTCGGTGAGCAGCGCGGCCTCGACGGCGGCGTTGTCTGCTTCGGCCGGCGCGGCGGGGCGGCGGCCGAGGCGCCAGGCGACGAAGGCGAGCACGCCACCGAAGGCCAGGAAGACCAGCCACGGCATGCCGGGAATCGCCGCCAGCGTCAGCATCAGCCCGGCGGCGCCGTACAGCACGGCGGGCGAGGCCAGCATCTGGGCTGCCACCTGCTGCTCGAAGTCCTTGCCGTCGTTGCCGACGCGGGTCACCACGATGGCCGCGGCGGAGGACAGCAGCAGCGCCGGGATCTGCGCCACCAGGCCGTCGCCGATGGTCAGCAGCGCGTACAGGCGGAAGGCGTCGGCGAGGCTCAGGTCGTGCATCAGCGCGCCGATGGCGACGCCGCCGAGCATGTTGATGAGCAGGATCAGGATGCCGGCGATGGCGTCGCCGCGCACGAACTTGGACGCGCCGTCCATCGCCCCGTAGAAGTCCGACTCGGCGGCCACTTCGCGGCGCCGCTGCTGGGCCTTCTCCTGGTTGATCAGGCCGGCGTTGAGGTCGGCGTCGATGGCCATCTGCTTGCCGGGCAGCGCATCCAGCGTGAAACGCGCCGACACCTCGGAGATCCGTTCGGCGCCCTTGGTGACCACGATGAAGTTGATGATCATCAGGATCACGAACACCACCAGGCCGACCACGAAGTTGCCGCCGATGACCACGTGGCCGAAGGCCTCGATGACCTGGCCGGCGGCGCCGGTGCCTTCGTGGCCGCGCAGCAGCACGACCCGCGTGGACGCCACGTTGAGGGTCAGGCGCAGCAGCGTGGTGGCCAGGATGATCGTCGGGAAGATCGAGAAATCCAGCGGCCGCCGCGCATTCACGCTGACCAGGATGACGATCAGCGCCAGCACGATGTTGAAGGTGAACAACACGTCGAGCAGCACCGGCGGCAGCGGCAGGATGACCATCGACAGGATGGTCAGCACGAACAGCGGCGCAGCGACGCGGTGACGGCTGAGGTCGGAGAGGAGTTGGCGCAGGGTGTTCATGGGCGGGGTCCGTGGTCCGTCAGGGGGCGGGCTGGAATGGATTGCCGGAGGTGGCTCAGATATCGGGTTCGGTGTCGAGGAACTGCCGCGGCACCGGCGGCGGGTCGGGCAGATCCGGGCGTTGCGGGCGCTGGCCGTTGCGGAAGGCCTTCAGCTGCAGCACGTAGCCGAGCACCTGGGCCACCGCGCGGTACAGCGGGGCCGGGATCTGCTGGTTGACCTGGCTGGTGTTGTAGATGGCGCGGGCCAGCGGTGGCAGCGGCACGATCTCGACCTTGTGCTCGGTGGCCACCTCGCGGATGTACAAGGCCATCTCGTCCACGCCCTTGGCCACCACGAAGGGGGCCTCGGCGCGGTTTGCGTCGTACTTGAGGGCGACCGCGTAGTGCTGCGGGTTGACGATCACCACGTCGGCGCCGGGCACCGTCTTGCGCACGCCGCGGCGGGCGAGCTGCTGCTGGATCTGGCGGATGCGCTGGCGCACTTCCGGGCGCCCTTCGTTTGACTTGTGCTCTTCCTTCATCTCGCGCCGGCCCATGCGCTGGCCGCGCAGGTAGATGAAGTGCTGCACCGGCACATCGACCAGCGCGAAGACGACGAAGACCGCGCACAGGGCCATGATGCCGTCCACCATCAGGCCGGCGCCGCCGGCCAGGGCCTGGTCGAGGGGCAGGGCCTGCAGCTGCATGAAGGCTTCGCGGCCGCTGCTGACCACGTGCCACAGCACCAGGCTGAGCGCGGTGGCCTTGACGATGGTGGTGGCCAGCTCGACCAGGTGCTTGGGCTGGGTCAGGCGCTGGGCGTAGGAGAGCGGGTTGAGGCGGTCCAGCCTGGGTTTCAGGTTCTCGCCGCTGAGAACCCATCCGCCCGGCACCAGCGAGCCGATGGAGACGATCAGCGGCACCGCGAACAGCGGGGCGAGCATCTTGGCGAACAGCAGCATGGTGGTCGTGAAGGCGATGGACCACAGGTTGTCCAGCGTGCCGTCGCCGTCCAGCGCCGCGAAGCCGACGCCGAACAGGGCGCGGAAATCCGCCAGGTAGCCGGGCATCAGCAGGAGCAGCAGCTTGAGGCTGACGAGCAGCCCGAGGGCGGTGGCCCAGTCCCGCGAGCGGGCCACCTGGCCCTGTTCGCGGGCCTTGCGCAGTTTCTGCGCGGAGGCCTTTTCGCTCTTGTCTTCGGTCGACGTGTCGGCCATCGCTCACAGCCCCATGTCGTGGTGGAGCAGGCGCAGCACCTGGCTGGTCATGCGCACGTAGTGTTCCGGCACGAAGCCGACGATGCGCACCAGCATGTAGAGGCCGAACAGGGTGATCAGCGAGAAGCCGAGGGCGTACAGGTTGAGGGCCGGTGCCACGCGGTTGAGGAAGCCGAGCCCGACCTGCACCACCAGCGTCGAGAAGATGATCGGGATGGCCAGCAGCAGCGCCGCGGCGAACACCCAGGCGATGTTGAGGGCGAGGGTCCGCAGGGCCAGGAAGTGGAAGCCGTGGCCCACCGGCCAGGCGTGGAAGCTCTCGGCGAGCACGCCGGTCAGCACCAGGTGGCCGTCGATGGAGAAGAACACGATGATGCCGAGCATGTACAGCAGGCTCGAGACCACGTCCGACGAGGTGCCGTTCATCGGGTCGTTCATGACCGCCATGCTGAGGCCCATCTGGGACGACACCAGGTAGCCGAGGATGGCGAGGATGGCCATCAGCTGGTGGAAGGCCAGGCCGATCACGAAGCCGATCAGCACCTGTTCGCCGGTGGCCAGCAGGCCGGCCATCGAGAACGGGTCGATGTGCGCGGACGGGCCGACGACCGGCAGCATGACCACCGCAATGAGCAGCGACAGCAGCACGCGGATCGGTACCGGCAGCATGTTCTCGCCGATCACCGGGGCGGCGCTGAACAGCGCCAGGCTGCGGCAGAAGGGCCACCACAGGGTATGCAGCAGGGCGAGCAGCTGGCCGAAAAGCGCTTCCATGATGCGGCGGGGGGCGGGGTTCAGCCCACCAGCGTGGCGGCGCGCCGGAACACCGCGACGCAGAAGTCCATCACATAGGACGTCATCCAGCGCCCGGCGAGGGTGATCGCCAGCAGCGTGACGACCAGGCGCGGCAGAAAGCTGAGGGTCTGCTCGTTGATCTGCGTGGCGGCCTGGAACAGCGCGACCAGCAGGCCGACCACCAGGCCGGGCACGACCAGCACGGCGACCAGCACCATCACCATCTGCAGGGCTTCGCCGATCAGGTCGGCGGCGATCTCGGGGCTCAGCATGGCGCGTGCTCCCTCACAGGCCGCGCACGCTGGTCACCAGCGTCTCGACGGTCAGGGTCCAGCCGTCCACCAGCACGAACAGCAGCAGCTTGAGGGGCAGGGAGATGACCAGCGGCGACAGCATCATCATGCCCATCGCCATCAGCACCGACGACACCACCAGGTCGATGACGAGGAAGGGGATGAACAGCATGCAGCCGATCTGGAAGGCGGTCTTCAGCTCGCTGAGCACGAAGGCCGCCAGCTTGACGGTGAAGGCGTGCTGCTCGGGCTGGTCGACGGCCTTCTCGCCGGCCAGCCGGGAGACCTGGGCCAGCGCGCTCTTGCTGGTCTGAGCGAGCATGAAGCGGGACAGGGGCTGCTCGGCGATGGAGAGCGCCTCCTGCAGGCCGATTTTCTCCTGGTCGTAGGGCTGCAGCGCCTTTTCCCAGATGGTCTCGCCGACCGGGCGCATGACCAGCAGCGTGAGGATCAGCGCCACGCCGGTGATGATACGGTTGGGCAGGCCCTGCTGCAGGCCGAGGGCCTGGCGCAGCAGCGACAGCACGATGACGAAGCGGGTGAAGCTGGTCATCATCAGCACCAGCGCGGGCAGGAGCCCGAGCAGGGTCATGATGATCAGGACCTGAGTCTTGACCGTCAGCTCGGTTTTTGCGCCCTGGGTGGCGTTGGTGAACAGCCCGATCTGGTCGGCCACGGCCAGGTCGGGCAGCACCAGCAGCGCGAGCGCCAGCAGGCCGAGCAGGGCCGACGGCCCCAGGCGCGTTCGCAACGGCATCATGCTGCCAGCCTCAGGACGCCAGCGAACCCAGGTCCAGGTCGCACAGCTCGACGACCTTCAGCCCGTAGTTCTCGCCGGCCAGCACGACTTCCGCGCGGCCGATGGCGGTGCCGTTCACCTTGATCAGCAGCGGCTCGCCGGCCAGCGTGTCGAGTTCGATGACGCTGTCCCGGTCGATGTTCATCAGGTCCTGCAGCGAAATGCTGGTCGACCCGACTTCCAGCGTCAGCCGGACAGGGATCTTGCGCAGCATCTGGGCCAGCGGCCGGGCAGGGCGCGGGGCAGGGGCGGCGGGCTGGGCGCCGTCGCCGAAATCGGCGGCTTCATTGTCGAAGTCGCCCAGCATGTCTTCGAGACTCGGGTTGATCGGGTCCATCCCATTCACTCCACATCTTCAAAAGCGGTTAAACAAAGCTTGCCCTTGTGCTCCACGACCTGGGCCGTGAACACCCGGGAATCGTCGATCAGCACGTCGGAGACCCCCATGCTCACCGGGATCACGTCGCCGACTTTCAGGTCGAGCAGGCGCCCCAGCGGGATGTCCTTCTCCAGCAGGCGGGCGGTCAGTGCCAGCGGCAGGCGGTGCGCGAAGGGTTGCGCCGTGGCCGACTCGGCGGGGCGCTCCCGCAGGGGCGCGAGTTGCTGCAACAGGTGGCGCTGCCAGGCATCCTCGAGCAGGAAATACATGGCGCCGTCGATGTCATGGACGCGTTCGCGCACGGCCACGCGCAAGGCCCAGGCGCCCTGGCGGCGCAGCGGTGTCGTCGCATCGGCGAGCAGGCGCCCGGTGTGGGCGCTGCCGTCGTGGGACGGGGTGCGTCCTTCCAGGCGCTCGACGAGTACGCCAACGAAGCGGCGCCCGAGCAGGGCCGCCAGGCGTTCCTCGGTGGCCGTCACCGGCGCGGCATCCCGCGGGCTGCCCAGGGCGGCAGGATGACTGCCGTAGCGGTAATCGAGGGCTTCCAGCAGCAGAGACCGGTCCAGTGTGAAGTCGATGCGCCCCTGTTCGTGCGCATAGCCGGTCCACCGGCCGCGTTCGGGCAGCGTGTCGAGCGGCGCGAGGCGCACCTCGGCCACTTCGAACTGCGCGCGGTAGCGGCGGTTCAGGCTGCTGCGGAAAGCCTCGTCGAGATCGTCCCGGGCGAGCGCGGTGAAGCGGTCGAGCAGGTGGAGTGGGCGCCCTAGCGAGAGAGGATCGAGCGACACCCCTCCGCGCGGTGCTGCGGATTTCTGCATGTCTGGATTACCAATAATAGCCCGGTGATTCAGGCCGAAAGCCGGTCGCGTTTCGCCCGCAAATGGCGCTCTCGGCTCTGCTTATTGCCGGAGGAATTAGGGGCTAATCGTTTTTTAGTTTGCGGTCTAATTCGATTTGGCGCAACAGGAATTGGCGGTGTGCCATTCGATTAATTCAGGTTGGGTGTAAATTGAAAAAAATGATTGCTTGCCTGAGAGCTTGTAGGCATAATCCGTCCAACTCGCGACCAAAACCGCGAAAACTTAAATTTGGGCACACCCGTTCGAAAGACGGGGTCGCAAAGCCTCCGGTCTAAAGCCCTTCACGGGTACGATAGCGGGGTTGCCAGGCAAGAACCGCTGTCTCGGTTCTACCGGTTGTTGTCCGTGCTGGCCATGCCTGCACGCCGCGCCGGGTCTGTGCTGTCGCCTTCCTGGCGGCTGCGGCTCGTCTTTCCCATGTGTGCGTCCCGAGCACATCGATGAGGGAAAGCGCATGAACTGTCACATTCTCGTCTGAATACGCGCCTTGGCCGTCCATGGCATCGGTTCGTCCGCATGCTTTCCGAACGCCGCGCCCCGATCCGCTTTTTCAATTCGGATCCTATTCGCCATGATGTGTCCGGCGGGGGCTTTTTGCGTCCGTATTTGAATTGAGCCTTATTGGGCGGCCAATTTACTCATTGATCAATTCGTTCTTGTTTTCTATTTGCCTTGAGTTGCGGGCGGGGAATTGTCTTGCCCAAAAAACCGTGATGCAAATCGCTCGATGAATTTGTATCGAGCGGAAAAAGGCGTCGATCGGTGGCGGTGAGCCGGGGTTCCCTTTCTGAAGGAGTGCGTGGTGGTGACTGAAATGCTGGCGTCGATCGGCGCCGACCTGATGAAACTGCAGGGCAGCCTGCCGGCGGTCGAGCCGTCCCTGCCCGTGGCCAACCCGCTGGATGCGGCCAGCCCCGAAGCCGACGGCTTCGGTGAGCACCTCAAGCAGGCCGTGCTGGGCGTCAATGAGAAGGATCGCGTCGCCGGCGAGCGGATGGCCGACGTGGACAGCGGCCGCAGCGACGACCTGGTGGGGGCGATGCTGGCCAGCCAGGAGGCCAGCCTGTCCTTCTCGATGCTGATGCAGGTCCGCAACAAGATGGTTGGTGCGATGGACGACCTCATCAAGTTGCCGCTCTAAGCGTACCCCGGGACGCCACTCGTGAATCTCTCCCTCTCTCCCGCCCTGGCCCGCCTGCGGGCGCCCGGTGGCCTGCCGAAGCTGCCGCCGGGTTTCGTCAAGGGCCTGCTGCCCATCGTGCTGCTGGCGCTGGCGATCACCGCGCTGGTGCTGATGTTCGCGTGGAACGACCAGGCCGGCTACAAGCCGGTGTTCGGCAGCCGCGAGAAGGTGGCGTCGGCCGAGATGATCGCCCTGCTCGATGCCCAGGGCATTCCCTACCGCCTCCATCCGGACTCCGGTCAGGTGCTGGTGCCGTCCCGGCGCCTCGGCGAAGTGCGCATGCTGCTGGCCGCCAAGGGCGTCGTCGCCAAGCTGCCCCAAGGCTTGGAGCTGATGGACCGCAACGACCCGCTGGGGGTCAGCCAGTTCGTGCAGGACGTGCGTTTCCGCCGCGGCCTGGAAGGGGAGCTGGTGCAGAGCATCATGACCCTCGACGCGGTGGATTCGGCGCGGGTGCATCTGTCCATCGCGCGCTCCTCGTCCTTTGTCGTCAATGACGGGGAGAAGAGCACCGCGTCGGTGGTGCTGGCCCTGAAGGCCGGCCGTTCCCTCAGCCCCGAACAGATTGCGGCGATCATCAACATGGTCGCCAACAGCGTCGCCAGCCTCGACCCCCAGCGGGTCAGCGTGGTCGATCAGGCCGGCAACCTGCTGTCGGCCCGCGTCGATCTCAGCGAGGGCTTCGAGGGCGCCCAGCTCAACGACGCCTCCCACCGCTTCCGCGACGAAACCCAGCGTAATGCCGAGGATCTCCTGCTGCCGATGCTTGGCACAGGCAACTACAAGGTCAGCGTCACCGCCGAGGTGGACAACGACCGCATTCAGGAAACCACCGAACGCTACGGCGAGGCGCCGAAGATCACCAACGAGGCGATGCGCACCGAGAACGGCCGCGACCCGCTGGCGATTGGCGTGCCGGGCTCCCTCAGCAACCGTCCGGTGGCGGTGAAGGCCGACGGCGCCAAGGCTGACGAGGAGCCGGAGGCGGCGACCACCAAGAAGAACGCCACCACCCGCCAGTACGCCTACGACCGCAGCGTGACCCAGGTGAAGCGCAGCCGTGGCCGCCTGAAGAAGCTCTCCGTGGCGGTGGTGATGAACAACGCCGCCGCCCCCGACGGCAAGACCTGGACGCCGGAGGCGCTGGCCAATGTGGACAAGGTGCTGCGCAGCGGCCTCGGTATCGATGCGGCGCGCGGCGACAGCCTGGTCGTCACCGCCAGCGGCTTCCGCAAGCCGGTGGATGACAGCGTGGCCTGGTGGCAGCAGCGCGACAACGTCATCGAGATGGGCAGCTGGCTGGCCTATGCGATCAGCCTGCTGCTGGCCTTCCTGTTCGTCGTCCGTCCGCTGATGAAGCTGGCCCAGCAGCGCCTGGCGCTGCCGGCCGTCGAGACCGTCGCAGAACTGGCGGAGGCACAGGAGCCCGCCACGCCGGAACTCGCCGCGCCGGCCGCCCATGCCGCGCTGGCCGCACCCGATACGCAGCGCATGCCGGTTGCCGGCCTGCTCGAAAACTACGACCTGCCGGCGCCGGGTTCGCCGGTGGACGTGATGGTTGAACACCTGAAGGTGCTGTCGGCGAAGGAGCCGGAGCGCGTCGCCGAAGTGGTCCGCCAATGGATGCAGAAAAATGGCCGAAGCGAATAATCTGCCCGACATGATCGTCCCCGGCGCCACGCCGACGCCGGTGGAACAGGCCGCCATCGTGCTGCTGTCGATGGGCGAGGAGCCCGCCGCCGCGGTGCTGCGCTGCCTGTCCCGCGACGAGCTGCTGGAAGTCACCCAGGTGATGTCGCGGATGAGCGGCATCAAGGTGGAGGCGGTGAAGAGCTCGCTGCAGCGCTTCTTCGACGACTACCGGGAGCAGAGCGGCGTGCATGGTGCCTCGCGCACCTACCTGCGGCGCTCCCTCGACCTGGCGCTCGGCGCCGACATCGCCGGCAGCGTGCTCAACAAGATCTACGGCGACGAGATCCGCCCGAAGATGGCGCGCCTGCAGTGGGCCTCGCCGAAGTGGCTGGCCGAGCAGCTGATCAACGAACACGTGCGCATGCAGGCGGTGTTCCTGGCCTTCCTGCCGGCCGCGCTGGCCAGCGAGATCGTCGATGCGCTGCCCACCGACAACCGCGACCAGGTGCTGCTCAACGTGGCGCGCCTCACCGAGATCGACCGCGAGCTGCTGATCGAGCTGGAGGAAATGGTGCTCCGCTGCCTGGACAGCCTGGGCCTGCAGAGCGCCAGCGTGGAGGGCGTGCGCCATGCTGCCGAGATCCTCAACCGGCTGCCCGGCAACCGCCAGCAGATGGTCGAGATGCTGCGCGCCCACGATCCCGAAATGGTGTCGGAGATCGAGGTCAGCATGTACGACTTCTACGTGCTGTCCCGTCAGAACGACGAGGTCATCACCCGCCTCATCGAGGAAGTGGCCCTCGACCAGTGGGCCATCGCCCTCAAGGGCGCCGAGCCGGCGGTGCGCGACGCCATCCTGCGTGCGATGCCGCGCCGTCAGGCGCAGGGCTTCGAGGATCTGATGCGGCGCAGCGGCCCGGTGCCGCGCAGCCGCGTCGAGCAGGTGCGCGCCGAGATCATGGGACAGGTCAAGGAGCTCGTCGATGCCGGCGAGATCGAGATCCAGCTGTTCGCCGAGGCGACGGTCGAATGAAAAGCCTGCGCCCCTACCGTTTCCCGCCCCTGTCCCAGGTGGCCGCGGCCTCGCCGGCTGCGGCGGCGGAAGCCCAGGCCTCGCTGGCCGATGGCTTTCAGCAGGGCATGGAGCGGGGCTACCGGGAAGGGCATGAGCTGGGCCTGGCCCAGGGCCGCGCGGATGGGCTGGCCGACAGCCGCACGGAAGGGCTGCGCGTCGGCCGCGAGGAGGCCCGCCGCGAGGTGCTGGCCCAGTTCGACACGCTGAGTGCGCCGATCGACGCGCTGATCGCCGGCCTGCGTCAGCTGCAAGCCGACTACCAGGGCGCGCTGCGCCGGGAGGTGGTGGACCTGGTCGCCAAGGTGGCCCGCCAGGTCATCCGTAGCGAACTGGCCCTGCAGCCGGTGCAACTGCTCGCACTGGTGGATGAAACCCTGGCGACGATGCCGCCGGCCCGCGAAGGAGTCGAGGTCTTCCTGAATCCCGAGGAGCGCCAGCGCATCCTCGAGCTGGCGCCGGACCGTGCCGCGCGCTGGACGCTGATCGCCGATCCGCGCCTGGAACCCGGCGAATGCCGCGTTCGCGCCGACGGGCGGGAGGCCGATGCGGGTTGCCGCCAGCGCCTCGCCGCCTGCATCGAACAGCTGGAAAGCCATCTCGCCGAGGACGGCGAGGAGGTGCGCCAGTGATCGCCGCCGCGCTGCGCCAGCTCGAATTCGCCGACATCCCGGTGGCCACGCTGACCGGGCGCCTGGTCGGCGCCTCCGGCCTGCTGCTGGAAAGCACCGGCTGCGCCTTCCAGACCGGCCAGTGCTGCCGCATCGAGACCGCCAGCGGCGAGTGGATCGCCGCCCAGGTGGTGGGCTTCCGCAACGACGTCTCCTACCTGATGCCCTTCAAGCGCCCGGAAGGCCTGGCCACCGGCGCCCGGGTGCTGCCGGCGGCCGAGCAGGGCGGGCTGATGATTGGACCGTCCTGGCTGGGGCGCATCGTCAATGGGCTCGGCGAGCCGGTGGACGGCCGCGGCCGCCTCGGCGGCGAGCATCCGCTGACGGCCCAGCCGCCGCATGTGCATCCGCTGCGCCGCAAGCCCGTCGAGGGCGTCCTCGACGTCGGCGTGCGCTCGATCAACGGCCTGCTGACCCTCGGGCGCGGCCAGCGCGTCGGCCTGATGGCCGGCAGCGGCGTCGGCAAGAGCGTGCTGCTCGGCCTGATCACCCGCCAGACCGTCGCCGACGTGGTGGTGGTCGGCCTGATCGGCGAGCGTGGCCGCGAGGTGCGCGAGTTCATCGACATGTCCCTCGGCCCGGCCGGGCTGGCCCGTGCGGTGGTCGTCATCGCGCCGGCCGACGAATCCCCGCTGATGCGCCTGCGCGCCACCGAGCTGTGCCACGCCATCGCCGCCCATTACCGGGACCAGGGCCAGAACGTGCTGTTGCTGGTCGATTCCCTCACCCGTTACGCGATGGCCCGCCGCGAAGTGGCGCTGGCCCTCGGCGAACCGCCGGCCACCCGTGGCTATCCGCCATCTGTGTTCGGCCTGCTGCCGCAACTGGTGGAGAGCGCCGGCAACGGCGAGCACGCGGAGGGCAGCATGAGCGCCATCTACACCGTGCTGGCCGAAGGCGACGACCAGCAGGACCCGGTGGTGGACACCGCCCGGGCCATCCTCGACGGCCACATCGTGCTGTCCCGCGAGCTGGCCGACCGCGGCCACTACCCGGCCATCGACATCGCCCAGTCGATCAGCCGCTGCATGGCGCAGGTGACGAGCCATGCGCAGCAGGCTGCGGCCCGCGAAATCAAGGCCCTGTATTCCCGCTACGCCCGCGTGCGCGACCTGCTGCCGCTGGGCGCCTACGTCGCCGGCGCCGATCCGGCCACCGACCGGGCCGTGGCCCTGTACCCGCAGATCGAGGCCTTCCTGCACCAGGGCACGCGGGAGGCGGCGCCCTTCGGCGACACCCTGGCCCGACTGGAGAGCCTGCTGGCATGAGCACCCAACCCAAGACCCTGCGCGGCCTGGCGGCCGTCGTCGACCAGCGCCGCCGCGAGAAGGAGGGCCTGGTCGGCGAGCTGGCCGGCCGCCGCGCCCAGCTCGAACGCCATCGCGCCACGCTGGCCCGCCTCGAACAACTGTGCGCCGGCGCCACCGTCGGCGCTGCGGGCGCGACCCCCCACGTTGCCGCCCTGTCCTTGAACTGCGGCGACTACAAGCAGGCCGTGCTGCGCCTCGCCGACAGCCAGCGGGACGAAGTCCTGCGCCACGACGCCGACCTGCAGCTCGCCCAGCTGGCGCTGACCCGCGCGGTGCAGCGCCACGAAGCCCTCAACCGCGTGCTCGACGGCAAGCTGCAGGTCCTGCAGCGGGAGCAGCGCCAGGGCGAGCAGAAGCGCCAGGATGAGCTGGCCACCCAGAGCTGGTGGCGGGGGCGGGCATGAACACCGGAATGCGTGCGGGATTTCAGTCGGAAGCCGATCCGGTCGCCTTTGACCAGGGTGAATTCCGACCCACTTCCTTCCCCGCAGGAGCGCTCCATGGCTAGCACGAGCATCAACCCGACCTCGATGGCCAATTCCCTGGCCACCGCCTACACCCAGGCCGCCCAGGACCAACTGACCACCCAGACCAGCAAGGCCCAGGCCACCTCCACCGCGCTGACGTCCCTGCGCTCGGCGCTCAGCACCTTCGACGGTGCGCTGACGGCGCTCAGCGCGAAGAAGGGGCTGACCCAGAATACGGCCACCTTCAGCAATACGGCGATCGGCACCGCGACGGCCAACGCCACCGCGCAGGCCGGCAGCTATTCCTTCTTCGTGGACAAGCTGGCCACCGGCAGCCAGGTCGCCTACCAGGACCTGCCCGCTGCCGCCGCCTCCGAAGGCGGCCCGATCATCGTGCAGATGCCCGACGGCGCCAAGATCAATGTCACGCTGGCCGACGCGGATGGCGACGGCAGCATCTCCCAGGCGGAAGTGGCACGCGCCATCAACCTCGCCCCGGACAACCAGGGCAAGCTCACCGCCACCACCGTGAGCGCCAACGGCAAGACCCAGCTGGTGCTGACGGCGGCCCAGACCGGCGGTGTCGCCGATGCCGCGACGGGCGTCGTCCCCGACATCGCCATCGACGCCAGCGGCCTGCCTGCCGGCACCCTGCAGACCGCCCTGGGCGCCATGCCGAACGTGCTGGCAGGGGCCCAGAACGCGGTCGTCTGGCTGGGTGCGCAGGGCACCGGCATCAAGCTGGAGCAGGCGAGCAACACCTTCACGTCGATCCCCGGCGTCAGCATCACCTTCAACCAGGCCATGGCGGCCGGCAGCGCGCCGGTGACGCTGACGGTGGCCGGTGACGCCAGCGGTACCGCGGCCAACGTGCAGACCTTCGTCGATGCCTACAACGCGCTGAACAAGGTCCTCGACAGCCTTACCGCCGCCGGCAGCGCCGATGGCAAGACCAGCGCCGGCGCCTTCGTCTCCGACGCCGGCATCCGTGCGCTGCGCGGCAAGCTGGCCAGCATCCTGCGCCAGAGCTTCGGCGGGCTGAGCGCGCTGGACCTCGGCGTGAAGAGCGACCGCAGCGGCACCCTGAGCCTCGACAGCGCCAGGTTGGGCAAGGCCCTGGCGGCCCATCCGGACGGGCTGTCGCAGGTCTTCGGCAGCGCCTCCGCCACCGGTGGCAGCGGCCTGCTGGGGGCGTTCAACGATTACGCCGGGGTGTGGCTGAACAGCGCCAACGGGCTCCTCAAGAACCGCCAGGACTCGCTGCAACGCGCGCAGAGCGCGCTGACCGACAAGCAGACCCGCCTCGACGCCACCTTCAAGCTGTACTACGAGCGCTACCTGCAGCAATTCACCGCGTTGCAGGGCTTGCAGGAACAGATGGGGCAGACCTCCAACCTGTTCAGCAGCCTGAGCAGCAGCACCAGCTGACCGACTCACCAGAACCACCGGGACCACCACCGTGCATCACTCCGCATATCAGAGCTATCACAGCGACAACCTGGCGGCGCAGACCGCCCAGGCCTCGCCGGTACAACTCGTGCTGATCCTGACCGACGGCCTGCTCGAGGAGCTGTTCCGCGCCCGCGCCCACATCGAGGCCGGGCGCTACGAACAGAAGGCCCACAGCCTCGACCGTGCCCTCGGCATGCTCAACGGGCTGGCCAGCGCCCTCGACCTGGAGTCCGGCAGCGCCGTGGTGGCCAGCCTCGGCGAGCTCTACGACTACTGCGCCCGCCGCCTCTACCAGGCTGGCGTGGCGCTTGACGTCGGCATCATCGACGAGGTGGTCGGGCTGCTCGGCACCCTGCGCAGCGGCTGGGAAGGGATGCAGGCCCGCCATGGCTAAACGGCTGGATGTCCTGGCCGCGCTGGCCACCCGTCTGCGTGCCGCCACGGCGGCCCGCCAGTGGGTGGCGGTGGGGCGCATCGACAGCGAGATCGCCGCACTGCTGGCCGCCCTGCAAAAGGGCTGCCCCCTGAGCAGTGGCGAGCGGCAGGCGGTGGACGCGCTGGAAAGCATGCATCGGATGGCCCGCGAATCCTGTGCCGAGGATGCCGCCCGCCTGGAGCGGCGGCTGACCGAAATGTGTGCCCATCGGGATGGCTGGATGGCCTACGCGATGGCTGATTACGAACTGTGGGAGCGTCCGGCATGAGCGTCGTGATCTCTGCCGACGGCCCGGCGGTCGCTGCGCCGGCCGCTGCGGCGCTGCCAGTCGCCGCGGCGGGCCTGCCGATGGTGGCCGACGATGCCGCCGCCGGCTTGCCTTTCGATGCCGCGCTGCAGGCCTGTCTGGCCGATATGCCGGCCATCGAAAGCGCGGAGCTGCCCGGCGAGGAGCACGGGAATGGCCGGCGGGACGGCGAGGATGCCGCCGCTGCAACGGCTGCCGGTGAAACCCCGGCGGCACGCGGCCAGGACTTGCCGCCCCTGTTGATCGCGCTCCTGCCGCCGTCGCCGGCCGCGAGCTGGGTCGCGCCGCCGGTGGCCAAGCCGGACGGGGCGACCCAGGCTGCCGCCGCCCAGGCCGCGACCGCGACCGACAGTGCGCCCCGGCCGGCCTCCGTGCCGGTCGGCGGGGATGGCGGCGCCATCCAGCGGATCGCCCTCGCGCTTGCCGCCGAACACGGTAGCCTGCGCCCGCTCCCGGTGACGCTCCGCAGCGAAGCTGCCCCGTCTGATGCCCCGGTAACGACTGCCGCCGGGCTGCCGATGCCCGAGCGCCCGCAGGTGGCGGTGCCGATGGCCGTGACGGCAGGCGCCGTTGCCGGCGACGCGGGGCGTCCTGCGCCGGCGGACGGCGTGGAGCGTCCGCTGCCGCTCGCCATGCCCACCCTCGCACCGGCCGCTGCCGGCACCCCGGGCAGCGCGGATGCGGCCCTGCGGTTGCCCAACGGCGACGCGGGCCAGTGGCGTCAGCCCCTCCTGCAGGCCCTCGGCGAACGCCTGCAGTTCGCCTCGGAGAAGGGCATCGACAGCGCGGTGATCCGCCTCGAGCCGCCGCGCATGGGCAGCATCGAGATCGCCATCCACCACCAGGACGGCGCCCTGCAGATCAATCTCAGCGCCACCCACAACGAGGTGCTGCGCCAGTTGCAGGACATCAGCGACAACCTGCGTCACAGCCTTGGCCAGCGCCACGGCGGCGACGTGTCGGTGCAGGTCGCCGACACCGCGTCGTCCCGCCCGGGCCAGGGCGACGGCGAGCGCCAGCGGCAGCGCCAGGCCCCGTCCGAACAGAACCCCGGCCGGGCGCTGGGCGACGCCGAGGCCGAGGGAGGGACCACGTCCTTCCGCCTGGCCCGGAATGAGGAATGAACGAAATGAGCAAACTGACCCGAACCCTCCTGCTGGCCGGCGCGCTGCTGCTGACCGCCGGCATCAGCGCCGGGGCGGCCTGGTGGACGCTGCGCCCGCAGGACAAGGGCGCCGAGGCCACCGCGGCGGTCGACCCCCAGGAGTACCGCTACATCAATCTGGAGAAGGTGATCGTCATGCTGCGCGGCGGCGCCGGCGAGCCGATGAGCCACTACCTGGCGATGGACCTGGTCTTCAAGACCCCGCTGAAAAGCGAGAAGAGCGCCAAGGAACACCTGCCGCTGTTGCGCAGCGTGGCGGTGATGGAGCTGTCCCGCTACACCCATGAGAAGGCCTCGACGATGACCCTCGAGGAGTTCGCCGCCAACATCAACCGCGCCTTCAACGACCGCTACGCCCGCGAACATGGCGAGAAGCCCTTCGTCGAGGCGATGGTCAGCAAGCTGATCATCGAGTAAGCGGCCATGGACATGTACGCGGGGTACGCCGAACTGCAGGGCAGCGGCGCCGTCGAGCAGCGCCACCTGCTGCAGTACGTGCCGCTGGTGAAGCGCATCGTGCGCCAGCTGCGCTCCCAGGTCGGGCCGGCGATGGAGCGCGAGGACATGGAGCAGATCGGCCTGCTCGGCCTGCTCGACTGCCTGCGCCGCTATGGCACGCCCGATGAGAAGTTCGGCGCCTACGCCTCGATGCGGGTGCGCGGCGCGGTGCTCGACGAACTGCGCCGCCAGGACTGGCGGCCGCGCAGCGTGCGCCAGGAGAGCCATCGCCTGCGCGACGGCATCCGCGCCCTCAGCCGCCGCCTCGGCCGCGAGCCCAGCGAGGCGGAGGTGATGCAGGCCCTCGGCCTGAGCCCGGAAGGCTATCAGGAGTTCCTGCTCGCCGAGAACGCCGAGGTGCTGGTCAGCTTCGACGAGGTGCTGCAGGAGATGGGCTGCCTGTCCGCCGACGGCCCGTCGCCGGAGGCCCAGCTGGTGCGCCGGCGCAGCATCGAGCAGGCCCTGCGGACCCTCGACGAGCGCGAGCAGCGGGTCATCCAGCTGTACTACGAATTCGACCTGAGCCTGAAGGAGATCGCGGCGGTGCTCGATCTCACCGAAGCGCGGGTCTGCCAGATCAACAAGGGGGCGCTCCGCAAGATGCGGGCGTGCCTGCAGCACTGAACGCCAGACCGGCGGAGCGACGCACATGCAACAACTCATCGGAATCGTCATTGTCCTCGGCACCGTCTTCGGCGGTTTCGTGCTCGGCGGCGGCATCCTCAAGGTCATCTGGCAGCCGGTCGAGCTGCTGATCATCGGCGGCGCGGCCTTCGGCGCGCTGGTGCTCGGCAACCCGCGCCACGTGCTGGCCGAAACCTGGCTGCAGATCCGCCAGATCGTCACCAGCCGCAAGCAGGGGCGCGAGTTCCAGCGCCAGCTGCTGCTGCTGATGTACGAGCTGCTGCAGACCGCCGCCGGCGGCCTCAAGGCCCTCGACGCCCACGTGGAGGAGCCCCACAACAGCCCGCTGTTCCGCAACTACCCGCTGATCCTCGACGAGCCCAAGCTGCTGGCCTTCATCGTGGACAACTTCCGCCTGATGGCGATGGGCAAGATCAACGCCCACGAGCTGGAAGGCGTGCTGGAGCAGGAGCTGGAGTCCATCCACGACGAGCTGAATCAGCCCGCCAAGTCCCTGTCGAAGATCGCCGAGGCGATGCCGGGCTTCGGCATCCTGGCCGCGGTGCTGGGCATCGTGATGGCCATGAACACCGTCGGCGAGGGCGCCAATTCGGCGGAGATCGCCGAGCGCGTGGCGGCGGCGATGGTCGGCACCTTCATCGGCATCTTCTTCTGCTACGGCCTCTTCGACCCCCTCGCCAACATGATGAAGCAGGTGGTCACCCAGGAGCTGTCGGCCCTCGAATGCGTCAAGGTGGTGCTGGTCACCCACGTGTCCGGCAAGCCGGCGCTGCTGTCCATCGATGCCGGCCGGCGCCTCGTGCAGCTCAACATCAAGCCGAGCTTCGCCGAGCTGGAGAGCTGGATCATGGCCCTCAGTGGCGATCCGGACGCGGTGATGCAGCGTCGTGGCGGAGCACGCGCGAATGCCTAGCCTGGCCGACAAGAAGCACGGCGAAGCCGTCGTCAAGCGGGTTTCCCGCCGGCACGACGACGAGGGCCACGGCAGCGCCTGGAAGGTCGCCTTCGCCGATTTCTGCCTGGCACTGATGTGCCTGTTCCTGGTGCTGTGGGTGATGGCCGCCCGCAACGCCGAGCAACTGGCCGACATCACCCGCACGGCCAGCGGCGAGCTGATGGAGGAGGGCGCCGGCCGCCGCCCGGAGGCGGTGGGCGGGCCGCGCGGCAGCCTGATCGACCGCTTTCCGGTGCCCGATCACGGCGACGACCCCAATGGCCGGCTGCGCTCCAACGGCGATGGCCATGCCGGCCGGGAGCCGCAGCTGTCGAAGAGCCGCCTCGAGACCACCGCCGACATGCAGGAGCTGGCCGAGGTGGTGAAGCGCCTCAGCGCCGAAGCCGGCCTGGCCGGCAACCTGCTGACCGAGGTGAGCCAGCAGGGCCTGCGCGTGATGCTCCACGACACCGACCAGAGCGGCATGTTCGCCCGTGGCTCGGCGCTGCCCAGCGAACCCTTCCGTGCCCTGCTGCGCAAGATGGGGCCGCTGTTCGCGCGCATCGAGAACCAGATGCTGATCCTCGGCCACACCGACGCCATGCAGTACGCGGACGCCGGCCCGTCGGCCTATTCCAACTGGACCCTGTCCAACGAGCGGGCCATGCGCGCGCGCCTCAACCTGCTGGCCGGCGGCATGCGCCCGGACAGCGTGCTGCAGGTGGTGGGCATGGCCGACCGGGCGCCGATCGACCCGAAGAACCCCCGCGCGGCGGTGAACCGCCGCATCGAACTGCTGATCCTGAGCAGCGAGCAGGCCCGCAGCCTGTCCGCCACCTTCGGCATGCCCGCCGCGGTGGCCCCGCTGATCGACGGTGTCAATGTCGGCCTGCCGCGCGCCGGCGATGCCCGTCAGGGCGCCGACGTGCGTCGTCTGCTGGAGGGCGCTGCCCGCTAAGCCCATGCGAACCAAACCCAGAGAGTCCCGAATGAAGATTTCCGGCCCTTCCATCCCGATGACCTCCGCCGCGGCGACTTCCGAGGTCGCCCCGGTCAGCGGCGCGCCCGCCGTCACCCCGGCTTCCGGCGCCGCCGAGCAGGCGCCCCTGCAGTCGGCCGTGCTGCAGCAGGCGAAGGAAGCCCTGCAGGCGCTGCCCGAGATCGACCAGGCCAAGGTGAATGCCTTGCGCGAAGCCCTGGCCAAGGGCGAGCTGCCCTTCGACGCAGGCAAGCTGGCCGGCCTGATCGACCGCTACCACGGCACGCGTCGATGACCCAGCCGACGCTGCCTGCCAAGCCCGCCCAGGCGCTCCACGGCCTCGCCGCCGGCGTGCACGCCGACGTAGCCGATTACGAGCGGCTGCGGGAACGGCTCGAGGCCCAGTTCGACGCCGCCCTGCGCCACGACAACGGCCGGCTGGCCCGGCTCGCCGAGGAGATCGTCGCGCTGTGCAATGCCCTCGACGAGCGCCGCCGCCAGCGCAACGGGTTGCTGCGGGTGTTCGCCACGGCGCTGCCGGGCATGCCGCCGGCGGACGCGGTGCCGGCCCTGCTGGCCCATCTGCCGGTGTCGCAGCGCGGCGCCGCCGCGTCGGACTGGATGACCCTGTGCGTGCTGGTACACGAGTGCAAGGCCCTCAATGGCCGCAATGGCCAGCTGCTGATGGATCAGCAGGAAATCATGCAGCGCGTGCTCACGGATGGAGACGGTATCTATGCTCCGGCCTGACGCCGCCTTCCGTGCCGGTGCGGCGGCCTTCGACGCCGTCGCCTTGCCCACCGGGGGTGCCGGCCAGGGCGACTTCGCGGCGCTGATGCGCGACGTGAAGCAGGACGTGACGAACTTCATCGAGAACGGCGGTGGCGACAGCGACGCCGTGATGGGCCTCGACGCGGCGGCGCGTGCTTACCTGGCCCGCCAGGGCATGGTGCCGGTGGCCGCTGATCCGGTCAGTGCGGCGGGCCAGCCGGACGGGCTGCCGGTGGATGGGCGTGCCTTCCTCGATGCCATCGCCCCGCTGGCCGCCGAGACCGGGCGCCGCCTCGGCGTGTCGCCGGAGATCCTGGCCGCCCAGGCGGCGCTGGAGTCGGGCTGGGGCCAGCGGCCGATCCGCCAGTCCGACGGCCGCGACACCCACAACCTGTTCGGCCTCAAGGCCGGCGGGGCGTGGCAGGGCGACAGCGCAAGCATCGCCACGACCGAATACGAAGGCGGCGCCAAGCTGACCCGGACCGAGCGCTTCCGCAGCTACGCCAACCCCGGCGAGGCCTTCCGCGACTTCGGCCGCCTGCTGCTCGACAACCCGCGCTACCAGGGCGCCCTCAACACCGGCGGCGACGTGGCTGCCTACGCCCGTGGCCTGGCCCGGGGCGGCTACGCCACCGATCCCCAGTACGGGGCCAAGCTGGCGCGCATCGCCGCCCGGCTTCAGTCGGGGGAGTGAACGATGCCGACCGGCTCCACCTCGTTCGCGCCCGTCACCCGCGCCCGGATCACCCGGCCGGTGGCGCTGTTGCGCACGCCGATCACGTCGTCGCGCCGTCCGGTCTCGGTGGCTTCGCCGGTCGAGCTGACCAGGATGCCCTGGTTGCGCGCCACGATGGTCACGCTGGCGCCGCGGCGCACCAGCACCGCCGGGGCCAGCGCGCGGCGGTCCACCGGCTGCCCTGGCCGCAGCGCACGCCGGCTGGCCATGCCGACGAGCGCTGCCGGGTCGGACAGGGCGTCCTGCAGGTTCACCAGCGTGCGCCGCTCCAGCCGCAGGTCGTCCGCGACGATGGGCTGGCCGCTGTTGAGCTGGCTGGCGGCGACGACGACCTGGGCGCTGACCTCGGCGCGCACCGTGTATGTCTCGCTCCAGCCGGCCGCCGCGCAACGGGCGACGAAGCGCATGCGCGACGGAAACTGGGTGTCGGCGGGCTCGACGCTGACGGGTTTGGGGCAGGGTTGGGCCTTCGCCGGGCTGCCGCTCACCTCGACGGTGAACTGCGGCTCCACCAGCCCCAGCCGGGCCGCCTCGCCAGTCAGGAACTGGCGCGCCGCCCGCGCCACCTCGCTTGCCGTGTCGGCTTGGGCCGGCAAGGTGCCGGCGGCCAGCAGGGCGGCGAGCAGGGCATTGATTACGGATCTGGATGTAGGGGGAAAACGCATGAGTATCGATTTCGACAAGGCTCTTGGAGTCCATGCCGACACGCTGAAGCTGCGTGCCGAGCGGACGAGGATTCTGGCATCCAACATCGCCAATGAAAACACGCCGGGCTACCAGGCGCGCGACGTGGACTTCTCGGCCAGCCTCCGCGAGGCGCTGGCGGGGCAGGGCGCTGTGCCCGGTGGTGATGCCGCCGAGCTGCGCTACCGGGTGCCCAACCAGGCAACGGCCGACGGCAACACCGTCGAGCTGGGCGTCGAGCAGGCCGCGTTCTCCCAGAACGCGTCGGATTTCCAGACCAGCCTGAGCTTTATCAACATGAAACTCAAGGGCCTGGCCCGAGTCATCGAGGGGCAATAAGACATGTCGTTCAGAAGCATTGCGCAGATCGCCGGGGCGGCAATGACGGCCCAGAGCCTGCGCCTCAACACGGTGGCCAGCAACCTGGCCAACGCCCAGACCGCCGCCGCCAGCGAGGACAAGACCTACCACGCCCGCAAGCCGGTCTTCGCGACCCTCTACCAGGGCGGCATGGACGGCGAGCCGGCCGCCGCCGGCGTGCGCGTGCTCGACGTGGTGCAGAGCAGCGAGCCGGTGCGCAAGGTGTACGAGCCGGGCAATCCCCAGGCCAACGAGGACGGCATGGTGTTCTATCCCAACGTCAACTCGGTGGCCGAGATGACCGACATGATGGAAGCCTCCCGCGCCTTCGAGACCAACGTCGAAGTGCTCGGCCGCGTGAAGGGCATGCAGCAGGCCCTGCTGCGCATGGGGGAGAACTGAGATGAGCGCCGTCTTCAATTCCTCCACCACCGCCACCGGTTCCGCGGCGAGCGACACCGGCACCGTCAAGGGCAACGGGCTCGACCTGAGCGGCGACATGTTCATGACCCTGCTGGTGGCCCAGATCAAGAACCAGGACCCCCTCAATCCGCAGGACGCCTCCCAGTTCGTGACCCAGCTGAGCCAGCTCAGCCAGACTTCGTCGCTGCAGTCCCTGGTCAGCCAGGGCAAGAGCGCCGCCACCCAGCTGGACGGCCTGCAGACCCTGCTGCTCGGCGCCCGCGTCGGCAGCGAGGTGACGGTGCGCAGCGACAGCGTGGAGCTCGGCAGCCAGCCCCTCGCTGGCCGCTTCGAGCTGGCCAGCGGCAGCAGCGCGACCAGCCTGGTGCTGACCGATGCGCTGGGCCAGGCCTACAGCGTGGCCCTCGGCAGCGCCGGCGCCGGCCTCAACAGCTTCAGCCTCGACCCGGCCAGCCTGGGCCTGGCGCCCGGGCGCTACCGCATCGCGGTGAAGACCGACGGCGGCGAGACCCCGGCGGTGGACCTCACCGGCAAGCTGGAGAGCGTCCGCGTCTCCGCAGGCTCGGGCGTGGTGCTGAAGGTCGCCAACGTCGGCGAGATCGGCTCGTCGGCGATCACCGGTTTCAACAGTCCCGCAGGTTGAGTTTTCCGACCGAGCCCACCGAATAGCCCCGTCACAAGGAATCCATCATGAGCTTCGAAATCGCCCTGTCCGGCATCAATGCGGTCAACACCCAGCTGGACACCATCAGCAACAACATCGCCAACTCCGCCACCTACGGCTTCAAGTCCAGCCGCGCCAATTTCTCGTCGGTATACGCCGGCACCCAGTCCACCGGCGCCACCGTCTCCTCCCAGACCCAGAGCATCGGCGTCGGCGGCGGCGTGCAGAGCACCGGGCGCAGCATGGATGCGGCGATCCTCGGGCGCGGCTTCTTCGTCAGCAAGGACATCTCCGGCCAGTCCGTCTATAGCCGCGTCGGGGTCTTCTCGGTGAACAAGGACGGCTACGTGGTCGATGGCTCGGGGCGCCACGTGCAGGGCTATGCCGCCCTGGCCGGCAGCACCACCCTTGGCGCGATGGGCGACCTGAAGGTGCCGGCCGGCCAGGTGGCGGCGAAGGCCACCGACAAGCTGGAGTACGTCGCCAACATGTCGGCCGACTGGAGCGTGCCGGCGCTGCCCTTCGATGCGACCGACCCGCAGACCTTCAACAGCTCGATGGTCTCGGTGGTGTATGACTCCCTTGGCGCCCAGCACAGCGTGACCCAGTACTTCGTCAAGACCGGCACCAACGAGGTCACCGTGCACTACGGTTTCGACGCCACGGTGCTGCCCGCCACCACGGCGCTGCAGTTCAACGTCTCCGGCCAGCTCACCGCGCCGGTCGCCCCGGTTGCGCTGGCCCTGGGTACGCCGACCGGCGCGGATGCGCTGGCGGTGAACATCAACTACAGCGGCTCCACCCTGTTCGCCGGCGAGGCCACCACCAGCGCCAACGCCGCCAATGGCTACGCCTCCGGCTCCCTCAGCAGCGTCCAGATCGCCGACGACGGCGGCATCATGGTCCAGTACAGCAACGGCCAGAAGCAGCGTGCCGGCACCATCGCGCTGGCGACCTTTCCCGACGAAGGTGCGCTGACCCCGGCCGGTGGCACCAGCTGGATCATGTCCAACGATTCCGGCACGCCGCTGTTCTTCACCCCCGGCAGCGGCCTGGCCGGCAAGCTGACCGCCAGCGCGCTGGAACAGTCCAACGTCGAGCTGACCGGCGAACTGGTCAACCTGATGACGGCCCAGCGCAACTACCAGGCCAACACCAAGGTGATCACCGCGCAGAGCCAGATGATGCAGAACCTGATGCAGGCCATCTAAGCCATGGATGCGCTGATCTACACCATCATGAGCGGCGCCGAGCGGGCGCTGCACGCCCAGCAGGTGCGCGCCAACAACCTGGCCAACGCCGACACCAGCGGCTTCCGCGCCGACCTGGAGCTGGCCACCAGCCAGGCGGTGCCGGGCTTCGGCTACGACAGCCGGCACTTCAGCCAGCTGCAGGCCAACAGCCTGAACATGCGTGGCGGCGGCGTACGCGAGACCGGCCGCGAGCTGGACGTGGCGCTCGGCGGCGAAGGCCTGCTGGCGGTGCGCTGGCAGGGCGGCGAGGCCTACACCCGGGCCGGCAACCTGACCGTCGACGGTGAGGGGGCGCTGAGCGTCAATGGCCACCCGGTGCTCGGCGACGACGGCCCGATCGTGCTGCCGCCCTTCAGCCAGGTGGAGATCGGCAAGGACGGCACGATCTCCGTGCTGTCCCCCGGCCAGCGCGACATGCAGCCGGTGGACCGGCTGAAGCTGGTGCGCGCCGACGCGGCCCAGCTCACCAAGAACGAGGCCGGCCTGATCGTCGCCCGCAACGGCGCACCGCTGCCGGTCGATGAGGCGGTGACGGTCAGCAGCGGGCACCTGGAAAGCAGCAACGTCTCGGCGGTGGAGGAAATGGTCGCGACCATGAGCCTCAACCGCGAGTTTGAAATCCAGATGCGCCTGCTCAAGTCGGCCGACTCGATGGCCGCCAGCGGCAATCACCTGATCTCGGAATAAAGGAAGAAGACCATGAATCCCGCCATGTGGATCAGCAAGACCGGCGTGCAGGCCCAGGATGCCAAGCTGCAGGCCATCGCCAACAACATCGCCAACGTGAACACGGTCGGCTTCAAGCGCGACCGGGTGATCATGGAGGACATGTTCTACCAGGTGGACCGCCAGCCCGGCACCCAGGGCAACAACGCCGCGGCGAGTGCGCCGGTGGGCGTGCAGCTGGGCAACGGCACGCGCCTGGTCGGCACCCAGAAGGTGTTCACCACCGGCAGCCTGCAGACCACCAGCCAGCCGCTCGACGTGGCCATCCTCGGCAAGGGTTTCTTCCGGGTGCTGCAGCCCAGCGGCGAGATCGGCTACACCCGCGCCGGCCAGCTGCAGGTCAATGCCGAAGGCCAGCTGGTGAATACCCAGGGCCGCCCGCTGCAGCCGGAGATCACCATCCCCGCCGACGCCACCTCGGTGACCATCAGCGACACCGGCGCGGTGTCCGTCACCCAGTCCGGCGCCACCACCGCCAAGGAGGTCGGGCAGATCACCCTGTCCAACTTCGTCAATCCGGCCGGCTTGCTGGCCCTCGGCGAAAACCTCTACCAGGAGACCACCGCCAGCGGCGCGCCGACCGAGGCCAACCCCGGCGAGGAGGGCCTCGGCAAGCTCAAGCAG
Organism: Pseudomonadota bacterium; assembly: GCA_018241665.1. Classification (GTDB taxonomy): domain Bacteria; phylum Pseudomonadota; class Gammaproteobacteria; order Burkholderiales; family Rhodocyclaceae; genus Zoogloea. Next base: position 35,927 of record JAFEDK010000026.1, on the reverse strand, counting down.
GGCTCGCTGGAAGGCTCCAACGTGCAGGTAGTCGAGGAGATGGTGGACATGATCGCCGCGCAGCGGACCTACGAGATGAACACCAAGGTCCTGTCCGCGGCCGACAACATGATGCAGTACCTGTCCCAGGCGGCCCGCTGAGATGTCCGCCGCCCGCGCCCTGTCGTGCGCCTGGAACGGGCTGGTGGCCTGCGCCGCCGGCCTGCTGGCCGCGTGCGCGGCGATCCAGCCTGCCCAGATCCCGCCCCTCGAGGACGACGCCCGCCCCAACATCCCGGCGCCGATGCCGCGCAAGGCGAGGGCTGGCGGGGTCTTCTCCAGCGAGCTGCCGTGGGCCATCACCGCCGACAGCCGGGCCTTCCGTCCCGGCGACCTGCTGACCGTGCAGCTGGAGGAAACCACCCAGGCCAGCAAGTCGGCGGACACCGCGATCGACAAGAAGAGCGGGGCGACGGTGGCGCCGATGACCCTGTTCGGCAAGACGGTGAAGAGCACCGGCCTCGGCTTCGACGCCAATCGCAACTTCGCCGGCAATGCGTCGAGCCGCCAGCAGAACACCCTGCAGGGGGCGATCACCGTCATCGTGCAGGAAGTGCTGCCCAACGGCCTGTTGCGCGTCAGCGGCGAAAAGAGCCTGTACCTGAACCAGGGCGAGGAGCTGGTCCGCCTGGCCGGCTACGTGCGCGCGTCGGACATCGACACCGAGAACCGGGTCTCGTCCCTGCGCATCGCCAACGCACGCATTGCCTATTCGGGGCGCGGCACGCTGGCCGACGCCAACGAGCCGGGCTGGCTGACCCGTTTCTTCAACAGCCCCTGGAGCCCTTTCTGACATGTTGCCCATGAACACCTGTCTGCGCCGGCTCGGCCTTGCCGCCGCGCTGCTCCTTCCCGTCCCCGCGGTGCATGCCGCCCAGGCCCTCGGCCAGCTGGTCAGCGTCGAGGGCGTGCGCGAGAACCAGCTGCTCGGCTACGGCCTGGTCGTTGGCCTGCAGGGCAGCGGCGACAGCACCCAGGTCAAGTTTTCCAGCCAGTCGGTGAGCAACATGCTCAAGCAGTTCGGCATCAAGCCGCCGGAGGGCAACGCCTCGCGGCTGAAGAACGTGGCGACGGTGATGGTCAGCGCGGTCTTTCCGCCGGGCTACCGGCGCGGCCAGCAGCTCGACATCACCGTGTCGTCGATGGGCGACGCCAAGAGCCTGCGCGGCGGCATGCTGCTGCTCACGCCGCTGCGCGCCGCCGACGGCGAGATCTACGCGCTGGCCCAGGGCCAGCTGGTGGTCGGTGGCGTCACCGCCCAGGGCGCCAGCGGCTCCAGCGTGACCGTCAACAGCCCGACGTCCGGGCGCATTCCCAACGGCGCCACCGTCGAGCGGGAGATCGAGACCGACTTCGACACCCAGCCGACGATCCGCCTGAGCCTCAAGCGCCCCCATTTCCGCACCGCCACCAACATCGTCGAAGCCATCAACCGCCGCTACGGCCAGCTCGCGACGACCCGTGACGCGACCAGCGTGGACGTCGTCGCACCGGCCGACCCGACCCGCCGGGTGGCCTTCGTCGCCGATCTGGAAATGCTGCCGGTGGACATCGGCGAGAGCCGCCCGAAGGTCATCTTCAACTCCCGCACCGGCACCGTGGTGATCTCGGAAGGGGTGCGCGTGCGCGCTGCGGCGATCTCCCACGGTTCGCTGAAGGTGGTCATCTCCGAGATGCCACAGGTCAGCCAGCCCGGTCCCTTCGGGCGCGGCCAGACTGCGGTGGTGCCCCAGTCCCAGGTGAAGGTGGAGCAGGCCGGCGGGCGCATGTTCAAGTGGCCGTCCGGGGTCAGCCTGCAGGCCATCATCGACACCGTGAACAGCATCGGCGCCAATCCCGACGACGTGATGGCGATCCTGCAGGCCCTCGACCAGGCCGGCGCCATCGACGGCGAACTGATCGTCATCTAGGAGCGCGCCGTGAAACTGAATCCCGCCATCGCCTCACCTGCCGCCCCGACCACCGCCGAGCGTGTCCTCGACCTGCCGCGCGGTGCCGGCGGCGAAGACGCCGAGCGCGCCCGCGTGGTGGCCGCCGCCGAGAAGTTCGAGTCCTTCTTCATCGCCGACATGCTCAAGCAGATGCGCAGCGCGACGCGGCAGATGGCCGACGAGGACAGCGCCTTCCAGAGCCCCATCAACCAGGACATGCTGGAGATCGCCGACGGCAAGCTGGCCGACGTGCTCGCCGGGCAGCGCGCCTTCGGCGTGGCCGACGCGATCCTCGCCCAGCTGCTGCCCGAGGCGCGCAGCCCGGCGGCCGGGGGCAGGGCGCCGTCCTCCGCTGCGCCGGTGCCGGCCGCCGCGGCGACGCGCCCGTTTAAGTCCCAGCCCTGAAAGGTCGCCTTTCCGCCAGGAAGGGGCCTGTCCGTTGCCGGCGCCCCGCTACAGGAAGAAACCCGCCCATGAGCATCATCAACAACGCCCTGACCGGCAGCCTGGCCGCTCAGGCTGCGCTCAACGCGACCAGCCAGAACGTCGCCAACGTCATGACCCCCGGCTACACCCGGCAGGGCGTGCTGCTGACCGCCCTCAAGCCGGCCTACAGCGGCCTGTCCGCCGGCAGCGGGGTGGAGGTGACGGCGCTGACGCGCTTCGCCGACAGCTACAAGAGCCAGCAGATGTGGCGGGCCGCTTCCGGCCTCGGCCAGTACCAGGTGGCCCAACCCTACCTGACCCAGCTGGAGCAGGTGATGGGCGACGAGACCGCCGGCCTCAACAGCGGCCTGGATGCCTTCTTCGGCGCCCTCAACGCGGCCAGCGTCGACCCCACCTCGAGCCCCCTGCGCCAGCAGGTGATCACCGCCGGCGAGGCCCTGTCCCAGCGCTTCAACAGCCTCAACCAGGTGCTCGCCAACCAGCGCGCGTCGGTGCAGCAGCAGCGCAGCACGGCGGTCGGCCAGATCAATACGCTGACCACCGACGTGGCGGTGCTCAACAAGCAGATCGCCGCGGCCTACGCCGCCGGGGTCAATGCCTCCGGCCTGATCGACGAGCGGGATCTGAAGATCGATTCGCTGGCCGGCCTGGTCGGTGTGCAAGTGGTGGACCAGGCCGATGGCATGCGCAGCGTGTCCCTGCGCTCGGGCCAGCCGCTGGTCGCCGGTTCCCTCGCCGCCACGCTGGGGGTGAGCGCGCAGGTGGATGGCTCGCAGATCCTCAGCGTGAGTTTCGCGAAGGAGAACTTCAAGCTGCCGATCAAGGGCCTGGGTGGCCAGCTCGGCGGCCTCGACGAGCTGGAGCGAGGCGTGCTGGTGCCGACCATGGCCGCCGTCACCGACATGGCCAGCCAGCTGTCCGCGCTGTTCAACGGCCAGCTGGCGGCCGGCTTTGCGGTGGACGGCAGTCCCGGCAAGCCCCTGTTCATCTTCGACGCGAGCAGTGTCACCGGCATGCTGCGGGTGGATGCCTCGGTCTCCGCCCAGGATCTCGGTTTCTCGTCCGACGCCAGCCTGCCTGGCGACAGCGCCAACCTGAAGGCCCTGGTCGCGCTCCAGCAAACCCCGCTGGCGGTGGTCTCCCTCGGCACGGCCAGCCTTGGCGATGCGGTGACGCAGCTGGTCGGCAAGCTCGGCATGGTCAGCCAGCAGAACCAGACCTCCCTCACCACCGCCCAGACGGTGCGCACCCAGAGCGAGGACAGCTGGGCCTCCACCAGCAGCGTGAACCAGGATGAGGAGGCCATGAACCTGGTGCAGTACCAGCAGATGTACAAGTCGAACATGAAGGTCATCGCGGTGGCCAACGAGCTGTTCGACGCCACGCTGGCGATGATCGGCTGAGCGGTGTCCGGGGTTTCCGCCTTGCCTGCCGAGGCCACGGCCGCCGTCGGCGACGCTGCCGCCGAGGCCTTCGTCCAGCGGCGCGGCTACGCCCGCGTGCACGCGCCGGTCGGCCTGCCCTTTACCGCCGAGTTCTCGCTGGGCGGGCGGCTGCGCGTGCTGGGGGTGGACGACCTCGCCCGCGGGGGCATCGGCCTGCGGGCCTCGCCGACCCAGGCGGCCCTGCTCTACGTGGGGCGGCGCCTGCCGCGGGTGTGGCTCGAACTGGGGCCGCGCAGCGGCTTCCAGGCGGAGCTCGAGGTCCGCTCCCGGCGCGTGCTGCAGACTTTCCTGCTCGGCCAGCAATACGTGGTCGGGTGCCGCTTTGCCGGCTTGTCGGCCCAGGCCGAGGCCGTCCTCGCCCACGCGCTGGCCGAGCTCGAAGCGCCCCGGCCCGCGGCGGCGCCGACACCATCCCTTGAAAACCCGTGAGGCCAGCGATGCGCATTTCCACCACCCAGTATCACAGCACCATGAGCAGCACGCTGCAGACCGCCTCGTCCCGGCTCGAGACGATCATGCAGAAGATGGCCACGGGACAGAAGCTGCTGCTGCCGTCCGACGATCCGGTCACCGACGTGCGCCTGTCCCGGCTGAGCCGCGAAGAGGCGGCGGTCAAGCAGTACCGGGACAACATCGGTGCGCTAACGGTGCGCCTGCGCCAGAACGAGGCCAGCCTGGACAGCATGAACGCGAGCCTTCAGGAGAGCCGCGACCTGATGGTGTGGGCCCTCAACGGCGCCAACACGGCCGAGGACGTGGCCGCGATGGCGGCTTCCCTGGACTCCATCCGCGGCAGCCTGTTCTATGCCGCCAACGAGAGGGATCAGGAGGGGCGCTACGTGTTCTCCGGGACCAAGACCGCCACCGCGCCGATCGCCTATGACCCGGCCCAGCCCAGCGGGTCGCGCTACAGCTACCAGGGCAACCTGGGGCAGCAGCAGGTGGTGGTCGGCAACGGCGTGACGCAGGACGTCAATGTGACGGTGGCGGAAATGGCCGCCATGCTGAACCAGCTCGACCAGACCGCCAGCCTGCTCGGCACGCCGGCGGTCAACGTCAATGACCCGGCAACACGCGCCCAGCTCACGGCCACGCTGCAGCTCATCGACGATACCAAGGGCCAGTTCAGCAGCAAGATCGCCAAGCTCGGCGGCATGCAGAACCTCCTCGAAACCCTGGACGGCAATTTCGCCAATGTCAGCCTGTCCAACCAGCAGGCCCTGATCGACCTCGGGCAGCTCGACTATGGCGACGCGGTGGTCAAGCTCAACGGCTATACCGAGGCGGCCCAGGCGACCCAGAAGGCCTACGCGCGGGTCAGCCAGCTGTCCCTGTTCGACGTGATCTGAGCGATGGCGGCGTCGATGCAGATTTCCGCCGTGCAGGCCCGCGGCACCACGGCCGCCGCCGGGGCGGCGCTTGCCGCCACGCGGGTGCCGGCGCTGGGCTCGGCGGGGCGGGATGTCCCGGCGCAGCGGACCGTCGTGTTCGCCCCGCCGACCGGCAGCGGCCTCGCCCTGAAGGAAGGTTTCAACCGCCAGGCCTCTGCGCTGCAGCAGACCCGCGCCTTTGCCGGCCGCGGGCAGGCGCTGCTCGCCGATCTCAAGAAAGGGCTGGGGGATGCGCTGGCCGGGCAGCGGACCGCCGATGCGCGGGTACAGCAGCAGGTGCAGCGCTTCGCCGCCTATTGGCAGAGCCGTCCGCTTGCCACCGCCGGCAGCGTGGACGCGGGCTTGCGGCTGGGCGAGGCCGGCACGGCCCGCCAGGGTTTCCGCCTGCGCGGTCTTGATGCGTCCGATGTTGCCGCGGGCGGGGCGGAGAAGCTGCAGTTCTCCGTCGCTGGGCGCCAGTCGATGCCGGTATTCATCGAACCCGGCCTGTCGCCACGGACCCTCGGCCGCCGCCTGGATCTGGCCCTGGCGCCACTGGGGGTGCGCGTCGCGGCGGATGCCGGCGGCGTGCTGCAGTTCAGCGCCGCCGAAGCCGACTGGCCGGCGGTGCGCGACAGCCTGCAGGTGAAGGGCGAGGGGCGCCGTTATCCGACCGGCCAGTTCAACCGCGTGCGTATCGATGCCGACGCGGCGGCGATCCGCCCCGACGGCTGGCAGACCGACAGCCCGACCGCCCTGCGCCAGACCCTGCGCGACGTGGTGCTGGCCGGACAAGGGCTGGACAGTCTGCAGCAGGGCGCCGATGCGGCCTTGGCCCCGCTCGCCGGCGAGGCGGAGTCCCCCTCGGCGGCCGACCAGGCCCGCCAGGCCGCCCGGCTGGCCGCCGACTTCGAGGTGCAGGCGCGCACGTCCTCCTTCTCCGCGCTGGCCGCCATGCTGCCCGCCACCCGCGGCCTCACCCGCGAACGCGTCACGGCCCTGCTGGCCCAGGGCTGAAAGCCCCCCGGATCGCTTCACTGCCCGGCTGGCTCCGGAGCGGTGGACTGGACCGTGGGGGCGAATTCATTCGCCCACTGCACTCCATTTCACGCTCGATGGGCGAATGAATTCGCCCCTACGGGTGGCCCCCACGGGTGGCTCTTCTCCCAAAGAATTTTCCTGCAGGTCGTCGAAATTTTTTCCAGATCGATTTAAGGGCTTGCGACGGGGGGTCGCCTTTGACTGGTGAGGGCGCAGGAAACGGTGCCCGCAACGAACAACCTCAAAAGGAGTCTTGCCATGCTCAGCCTGAACACCAACCTCGCCTCCCTGACCTCGCAGAATTCCCTCGGCGCGACGCAGAAGAATCTGTCCACCTCGATGGCCCGCCTGGGCACCGGCTACCGCATCAACTCCGCGATGGACGATGCCGCCGGCCTGCAGATCGCCACCCGTCTGGACGCCCAGACCCGTGGCATGGCGGTGGCCCAGCGCAATACCCAGAACGGCATCTCGCTGATGCAGACCGCCGAAGGCGCCTTCAAGGAAGTCACCGACATCCTGATGCGCATGAAGGACCTGGCGACCCAGGCCGCTGACGCGACCTCCAGCGCCGCCGACAAGACGTCCATGCAGTCCGAGTACGATGCGCTGGGTTCCGAGCTGGGTAACATCATGAAGAACACGACCTTCGGCGGGCAAACGCTGTTCAACGACGGCAGTGTCGCCACGGGCGCGGGCACGAGCTTCTTCAACAAGACGGGTGGGGTGAAGTTCCAGATCGGTGCCAGCGCCGCGGAAACGATGACCACCGATATTTCTACCGCCATGGACGGGCTGACCAGCACTACCGGTTCCCTGGCAGGTGCCAGCCTCTCCTACAAGACAGGCGCTGCAGGCACCGAACTGACCGCCACCGCCAACGGGACGATTACCCTGCTGGATACCGCCCTGGCTTCGGTCAGCACCGTGCGTTCCGCCCTCGGTGCCGCCTCCAACCGCCTGGACCACGTCTATAACAACCTGGCCAACATGAGCACCAACACCGCTGCCGCCAAGGGCCGCATCATGGACGTGGATTACGCCACGGAAACCGCCAACATGACCTCCAAGCAGATGCTGATGCAAGCCAGCACCTCCATGCTGAAGCAGTCCAACAGCATGTCCCAGATGGTCATGTCGCTGATGCAGTAATCATCCGGAACAGGATGACGGATGCCCCCGCCTGGCGGGGGTGAAGTACCGCCCGATGCCGCCCCCCGCGCCATCGGGTTTTTTTCGCTTGGGCTTGGGGGGCGTCAGTCCGCCGCCGGCTGCCAGCCGGGATGCTCGAAGTAGCTGCCGTAGGCCTGCAGGGCTTTCTGCAGGCGGGCGGCGCCGGCGTGACGTTGGCCGGGTGTCTTGCTCCGCATCCTCTCGGCGCCGCCCAGCATGTCGGCAATGACGAGGTGCAGCATTTCATCGGCCTCGGGGGCCAGCCGGCAGTGCTCGACGGCATGGGCGATCTTCCGCTCGACGGTGGCGGCGAGGGCCGCGTAGTCGCGCCTGCTGAAGCGTTCCCGGTGAATGGCCGGCAGCGCGTCGGCCAGCGCCTGGTTGATGTCGCCCATGACCTGCCGCAGCGGGGCGTCCGTCTCCCAGCGGGCGCCGGCGTTCAGATGCAGCCCGGCGGCTGGAGCGGCACCGTGGTGTTCGTGATGATGGTGGGCGTCGGCGGCGAAGGATGCCTGGCCGGGTACGGTCAGCAGCGTGAGCGCGCCGAGCGCCAGGGTGATCCACGGTCTGGTCTGCATGTCTTTCTTCCGCGTAGTGGGGCTGGGAGCCGGCATTGTCGGCCAAGCCGGTGGCCAGGGCTTTAACCGGTATCAAGGGTGGTCCGGATCCCGCATCATCGCGCCTTGCCGGCCCGGCATTGATATAGTTCGGGCCCGAACACGCATCAATCAGTGAGACAAAAAATGGCCAAGCAGGTGAGCAAGGTTTTCCAACACATCGACTTCGCGATCTGGCATGTGCCCCAGGCGGGCGGCTATGTGTACGAAGCGGCTGGCGTGGAACTCGACGACGACACCTACCAGGACAGCCCGTTTGAAGACAGTTACGAAGCGGCGCTGGAGGCGGCCTGCGAACTCTACGACGTGGAGATCGGCAGCCTGGGCGCCGAGCTGCCGGTGGTGTACGCCAACCGTTTGTTCAGCGTGTATGCGACGCCGGATGGGGAGTTCCTGTTCCACTTCGCCAGTGAGGACAGCGAGGCGCCGACGCTGGCCAGCTACGCCGGCCTGCCAGGGCCGCTTTTCGATAGCCGGGAAGAGGCCATCATCGCGGCCTTCGAGCAGGATCTGGAGCGCCGCAGCGAGCGGGCGGACTGAGCGTTCCGCGATCTGATTCCCGCTGTGGCGGGATGACGGATTGAATGCGAAAGGGGCGGGCGCCGTGTGGTCGGCGGCCCGCCCCTTTTTCGCTGGAGCGTGGCTCAGTCGGCGTATTTCACCGAGCAGCCGTAGGGCTTGGTGCTGGCGTGGGCCACCGGGCGGTTGGCGCCGAGGTCGGCGAGGGCCAGCTTCACGTAGTTGTCGGCCTTGGCGATGTCGTCCTTGCGGGCCGACGGAATGCTGTCGATGCCGCCCTTGTACACCAGCTTGCCGGCCGGATCGACGATGAACAGGTGCGGCGTGGTCTGGGCGCCGTAGAGCTTGCCCAGCTTGCCGTCCGGGTCGAGCACCACGCCGCTCGGCGCGGCGTTGCGGAAGCCGTTGATCTTGATCGCCGAGGCGCCTTCCACGTGGCCCTGTTTGCCGGGGGCCGAGGAGATCACCTGCAGCCACACCACGCCCTTGGCGGTGGCGTCCTTCTGCAGTTGCGGGATGTTGCCGCTCTCGTAGTGCTTCACGACGAAGGGGCACTCGTGGTTGGTCCATTCGAGCACCACCGTCTTGCCCTTGTAGGCGGCCAGGCTGACCGGCTTGCCGTCGGCGCCCTGGGCGGTGAAGGCCGGGGCCGGCTGGCCGATCTCGGCATTGGCGTGGGCGCTGCCGACGGCGGCCAGCGGCAGGGTGGCGACGGCCAGCTTGAGCAGGCTGCGGCGGGAGAGCTTGCGGGCGAGGGCGAAGGGCATCGTGATTACTCCTTGGCGAGTTTGGGGGAAGCGGTGGCCGGCCCGGCCGCGGCGATGGCGGACAGGACCGTGGCGGGGGTGAGCAGCTGGGGCAGCACCTGCGGTGCGCTGCCGGCGCCGGCCGGGTAGAGCAGGTACAGCGGCACGCCGCTGCGCCCGAACTCGGCCAGGTGCGTGGAGATCTGCGGGTCCTGGTTGGTCCAGTCGCCCTTCAGGTAGGTGATGCCGGCCTGGCGGAAGGCATCGGTCACGCCGGTGTCGCTGAGGGCGACCTTCTCGTTGGCCAGGCAGGTGATGCACCAGGCGGCGGTGAAATTGACGAACACCGGCTTGCCGGCGGCGCGCAGTTCGTCGAAGCGGGCCTTGCTGTAGGGCTCCCAGGCGTGCTTGGCGGTGCCGACCGTGGCTGGGGCAGCGGCATTGGCGGCGCTGGACTGCACGCCGGCATAACCGCCGGCCAGCGCGGTGAGCAGCGTCAGTACGGCCAGGCCGGTGCTGCCGTGGCGGGTGAACACGTGGGCGTTGCGGCTGCTGTCGTAGAGCCACGCGGCGAAGGCGATGGCCAGCATGCCGCCCAGCGCGATGGCGATGGCGTTGGGGCCGGCCTGCTGGGCCAGCACCCACACCAGCCACACGGCGGCGCCATACATCGGGAAGGCCAGCGCCTGCTTGACCCGTTCCATCCACACGCCGGGGCGCGGCAGCGCGCGCTGCAGCGCCGGCCAGAAGCACAGCAGCAGGTAGGGCAGGGCGAGGCCCAGGCCGAGGCTGAGGAACACCGCCAGCAGCACCAGCGCCGGCTGGCCCAGCGCAAAGCCGAGGGCGGCGCCCATGAAGGGGGCGGTGCACGGCGTGGCGACCACCGTGGCCAGCACGCCGGTGAAGAAGCTGCCGGCGTAGCCCGGCTTGTCGGCCAGCGAGGCGCCGACGCCGGCCGCCGAGGCGCCCAGCGTGAACACGCCGGACAGGCTGAGGCCGACCGCGAACATCAGGTAGGCCACCGCCAGCACGAAGGGCGGTGACTGGAACTGGAAGCCCCAGCCGACCTGGGCGCCGCCGGCTTTGAGGGCGATCAGCACGGCGCCGAGGGCGGCGAAACTGGCCAGCACGCCGGCGGTGTAGGCGAGGCCCTGCAGGCGCACCAGTCGGCGGTCGTGGCCGGCGTGGCGCAGCAGCGACAAGGCCTTGATCGACAGCACCGGGAAGACGCAGGGCATCAGGTTGAGGACCAGCCCGCCGGCGAGGGCCAGCAGCACGGCCATGCCGACGGAGAGGTCGGCGTTCTCGCCGGTTGGCGGCGCCCCGGCGATGGCGCCGGCGGTAGCGGACACCGGGGCGGCGATGCGATAGCCGCGGGTCTGGCCGTCATCGTCGCGGACGCTCAGCACGCCGGCGAGGGTTTCGCCGTCCTTGGGTGGCTCGTCGCCGGGCTTGATGCGGATCTCCAGGCTGTCGCCGACGACGGTGACCGGCTGCGGCGCGTCATGGGCCGTCTTGCCCCATTGCTCGGCGTAGAACCACAGCTCGCCGGGCGGCTTGGTTGCCAGCCGCGCATCGGCGATGCGCAGCGTCAGCGCGTCCTTGCCCACGCGGGCGTCGACGGGCCATGGGCTGGTGACGGGGAGGCGGGTGCGGGCCTGTTCGATCAGCGGGCTGCCGGGGCCGACGCTGCTGCCCGCGGCCTGCACGGGCAGCGTCAGTTCCAGCTCGACCTGCTGCGGGATGCAGGTTTCCTGGCAGACCAGCCAGTCCACCGTGGCCTTCACCGGGAAGCGTCCGCCGGCCGGCAGCGTGGCCGGCGCCGTGACGGTGGTGAGCAGGGTGACTTCGTTTTCGTAACCGTAGTTGACCACCGGGCCGAGCTTGAAGCGGCCGGGCGTTGGCCACTGGATGTCGCCGGCGCGGGCGCCGTCGGGCAGCGTCCATGCGATCTGCGTGGCGAGGCCGGAGTCGCCGGGATTGACCCAGTAGGTGTGCCAGTGGGGAATGATCTTCTGGCGCACGCCGAGCTGGATCTCGTCGCCGGGGCGGATGGCGGCGGCGGAGGCGACGAGTTCGGCCTCGACCTGCGGCGTACTGGCACGGGACGACGCGGCGAAGCCGGTGTCTGCGGCCAGGCTCAAGGCCAGCACGGCCAGGCCGGAGGCAATGCGTGCGGAGGAGAAGGTAGGCATGGCGGTCATCGGGCGGGGCCGGGCCCCGCGCAGAGGCCCCGGCCAGGCCGGGGCGGGGTGGATCAGTTGGTGGCGAAGCAGTAGAAGTAGCCTGCGCCGCCGGTGGCGATCAGGGCATCCTGGCTGCAGCCGCGGCTGCCGTGGGTGGAGTTCCACGACACGTTGCCGCCGGTGGCGCCGCGGTTGGTGCGGTCGGAGTGGCCCAGCTGCACGCTGCCTTCGCCGCTGCTCGTGTAGTTCTTGCAGGTGTGGTCGGCGGCGTCGGCGTAGGCGCGGCCGTCGGGCTTGGAGCCGGTGATGATGTCGTGCTGGTTCGGGGTTTCGCCGACGCCCTTGATCGGCTCGCCCTTTTCGGTCAGCGCGGTGGTGCGGTGCAGGTTGCTGCCGAGCTGGCCCAGCTCGACGGTGTCGCCGTGCAGGTGGGCCACGTCGTTGGCGACGATGGCGTTCTTGGCGTTGGCCCACGGGCCCTTGCCGATGCGGTCGCGGGCGTTGACGGCCGGCTGGCCGTTGGCGGCCTGGGTGCTCAGGTAGGCGTGCCAGGTCCGGTTGCCGGCGCCGACGGCGGCGGCCAGTTTCTGGCAGTGGGCATCGGCGCCGGCCAGGCCGCCCAGGTCGGCGCCCTTGCCGACGCCGACGCTGGTGACGAAGAAGCCGAGGGGCAGCTTGGGGGCCTCGGCGGCCTGCTGGGCGATGGCGGCACCGGCGGCGAGGACGAGGGCGGCGGCGATGAGGGGGGTGCGCTTCATGCGGTGTTTCCTGGAGTGGTTGTAAAAAAACGGGGTTCAGCTCGCCGGGCTGTCGGTGGCCAGGCGCGGCTGGCCGGCGGCCTGGGGCTTGCCAGGCTTGGCCTTGGGTTTCGGCTTGTCGGTCTGGAAGGTACGGCGCAGGCGTTTCCAGCCGATCACCAGGCTGCTGGCGCCGAGCACCACGCCGAGCAGCACCCACACCAGCATCCAGGCATCCCACACGGGGCGTTGGTAGAGCACGCCGAAGTCCCAGTGGTGCAGCGCGGAGTACAGCCAGCGATAGACGCGGCGGCTGTCGTCCTGGCGCAGCAGCAGGCGGCCGTCCTGCGGGTCGATGTAGAGCCGCGTGGAGGCCTTGTCGTCCAGGTCTACGCGGACCACCGGCAGTGGGCGCTCGACGGCGCCCTGGTGATGGCGCGGGTAGTAGTAGCTGTCGTAGGCGTCGAGGCTGGTCTGGGCGGCGACCCTGCTGCCGGGGGCCAGGCGCTCGGCGGCCTGGGCCAGCGCGGCAGCGTCGAAGCGGCTTACGCTGGCGTCCACGTTGTGAGGCGTGCGGCTGCCGTCGGCGGCCTGGGCGACCAGCACGGCCTGGTCGCCGAGACGGCGCCAGGCCAGTTCGACGACGCGGCGGCTCTCGTCGGCGGTGACGAAGGCGGACGGGCGCCAGTCGCGCATCGCGGCCGGAACTTCGGTGCCCTGGTAGCGGGCCAGCTCTTCCTTGTTGGCGGCGGCCGGGGAGAACAGCTGGAAGGGGTTGTTGCTCAGGTAGCCGCTGAGGGCCCACAGCAGCGCGGCGCTGCCGCCGAGCAGGCCGGCCCAGAAGTGGTACTTGAACCAGAATTCCCGGTAAGGCTGGGTGCGGCCTTCCTTGTAGGTGGGGCGACCGCCCCAGCCCGGCCGCCAGCGCTGCCAGCCGATGATGAGGCCGGTGAGGCAGGCGGCGAAGGCGATGAAGCCGAGCCAGGCCAGCACCGTGCGGCGGGTGTCGGCGCTGAGGCCGGCGGTTTCGAGGGGGCGCAGCAGGTGGATCCAGTTGCCGGTCCAGTACAGCGCGCGGTCGACGCGGGTGGAGTCGCGCACCACTTCGCCAGTGCGGGCGGAGATCAGCAGTTCGCGCCCGCTGTCGCCGACGGCGAAGCGGTGGAAGGGGCGCAGCGCTTCGTGGTTGCGCACGGCGCTGTCCTGGATGCCGGTGTCGAGGTAGGTCGGCGTTGCTGCGACGGGCTCGCTGTCGGCGGCCAGCCACTGGGCGGCGATGCGGGTGGCTTCGTCGGCGGAGGTCTCGTGCACGCGCCCATCCGTGGCGGACAGGGCGAAACGTCCGCCGCGGCTGTCTTCCACCAGCCACAGGGGCTGGCCGGCCTGGCGGACCAGGCGGGCGTCGGTGACGACGGCCTTGCCCTGGGGGCGCTCGGCGGCGCTGCGCGTCCATGCCTCGCCGAGGCTCAGCCAGCCGAACTCGGGTGCCAGCAGCTCGCGGTGGGCCAGCTGTTCGGCCTTGCCCAGCGCAGACGGGCCGGCATACATGATGACCAGCCCCGACAGGAACCAGATGAACATGAACAAGGCCAGGCCGATGCCGGCCCAGCGGTGGATCTGATACAGGAGACGTTTCACCAGGATGCCTTTCTTGTGACGGACGACAGGGGCCGGAAACGGAGTTCCGGAATGACGCCGGAGTGGCGATCCCAGTAAATAGGCAATCTTGATGCCATTCCCTTTGTGTCAAAGGGGTCTTTGTTATCAAGGGCTTGGAGTTCAGCAGCGGAAGGGCTGCTGGAATCGGCGCATGGCGCTGCTGAATTCAAAGCACTCGTAATGAAAAAGAACCCCCGGGGGGACCCCGGGGGAAATCTCGAGATGACGAGGAGGTTCTTGCTTACAGCTTGCCGGTGAACATCACGCCGACCCAGCGCGGCAGGGCCGGGGTGTAGCTGTTCCAGGTGGCGGACAGCGGGGTGCTGTCGCCGAAGGCGTTCTTGACCAGCAGGCTCACGTCGTAGGACTTGTCGGCACGGCCGATGCCGATGGCCAGGTCAGTGATGCTGTAGTCAGGAATCCACGAGTAGCTGGACAGGGAGTTGTCCGAGTTGGCGCGGCTGTAATAGACCGTGTTGAAGCTGGCGTGGAATTCCTTGTCGCCGAACACCGGACGGCGATAGTCGGCGCCGATGTTGAAGTTCCACTTGGAGGCGCCGGGCAGGGTCTGGCCGCTCAGGTCCTTGTAGGCGGGGGCGCCGGGGTAGTTCTCCTCGTTGGGCAGGGCCGCGTTGGTGAAGTCCTTGTAGCGGGCGTCGTTGTAGGCGCCGGAGAAGCGCAGCGTCACATTGCGGATGCCGGCATACACGCCGTCGACTTCGATGCCCTTGGCCTGCACCTTCGGCACGTTGCCGGTGGCGGAGGTGTAGTAGTTGGTGCCGTCGTTGTTTAGGCTGGTAGTGTATTGGTCGAGCACGCGCACCGACTGCTGGTAGTCGCGGATGTTCATGAAGTACAGCGCGGTGTTGAAGACCAGCGTCTTGTCGAGCAAGGTGGACTTGAGGCCCAGTTCGAAGGAGTTGGTCTTCTCAGCCTTGACCAGATTGGAGACACCGTTGGTCAGCTGGGAGATGCCGGCCTTTTCACCGTACTGCCAGGAGAAGTAGGTGGTCAGGTTCGGGTTGACCTTGTAGGACGGGCTGACCACGAAGGCCGGCTGGGTGTCGCGGTAGGACGCAGCCTGGGTCTGATTGAACAGCACGCCCACCTGGGTTGCGCGGATCGCCTTGGCGTCGGCCACCTGGCGTTTTTGTTCGGCGGTCAGGCTGTTGTAGGCGGCACCCGGGTTGTTCGGATTGACCGCAACGCCGAAGTACTTGTTGGCGACCTTGTCGGCCACCGCGAGCTGGGCCGCGGAGTTGCCGGCAGCCAGGACGCCGGCGCTGCTGGAGGCGAAGCCGCCCAGCTGCACGCCATTGACGGCGACCGGGTTGAGTTCGGCGCCGTTGCCGTAGTCGCGGATGAAGCTGGAGCCGGTGTTGCTGCGGTCCTCGCGGGTCAAGCGCAGGCCGGTGGTGAGGGTCAGCGGCTCGCTCAGGTGCCAGTTGGCCTGGGCGAAGATCGCCGAACTGGTGTTCTTGATGTTCTGCAGGCCGGTGGGGGAGTTGTAGGCCATCACCACACGGTCCAGCGAGTTCTGCATCAGCAGCTGGCCGGCGGCGCTGGTGTTCAGGCGGTTGTACTGGGCGGTGCTGGCAAACCACGCGCCGGCGTCGTTACCCCATTCGCGCTGGTATTCCGAGCTGTTGGCGACGTTGATGTAGTACAGGCCTGCCTGGTAATCCACGAAGCCACCGGTCTTGGAGCTGATCCGCAGTTCCTGGGTGCGCTGCTTGTAGTCGTTCCAGAAGCCACCGGCATTGCGGTAGATGTCGAAGGGCGTGCCGTCGTCGTTCACCGCGTTGAAGTGGTAGTCCTTGTAGGCGGTGATGGAGGTCAGGGTATGGTTGGCGACGTTCCAGTTCAGCTCCAGCGAGGCGCCGTGGCTGCCGGTGACGAGGGGGCGCACGGTGTCGTTGTTGACCGCCCGGTGGCCACCGCCATAGAGGTAGTCGTTGGCGTAGTTGTAGGTACTTTGTTGCTTGAACCAGGAGCGGGCCAGGCGGGTGGAGGCGTCGGTGCCGAGGGTGTTGACGGCGCCATTGGAATAGAGCGTCGGGGTCGGCGTGTTGATGGTCCGGCCGTTGGTGGTTTCACCGGCACGGGGTTGCAGCTCGACGGCGAGGCGGGCGTTGAAGTCCTGGGTGGGGGTCAGCAGGAACTGGACGCGGCCGGAGACGCGGTCGATGTTCTGGTAGGTGATGTCCTTGTTGTCCAGGTTGCGGATGTCGCCTTCGCCCTTGTCCACCACGAAGGAGCCGCGCCATGCCAGCAGGTCGTCGATGAGCGGGCCGCCGCCGGCGAACTTGCCGGTTACCCGGTCGTTTTGGCCGAGGGTGATGGAGTAGTCGGCGCTGGGGGTGAAGGAGGGCTTGCGGGTGGTGATGTTGACCACCCCGAGGCTGGTGTTCTTGCCGAGCAGGGTGCCCTGGGGGCCGCGGGTGACTTCGACCGCTTCGATGTCGTGGTAGGTGAAGCTGGAGGTCAGCGCGTTGTAGGCGTAGTTCACCCCATCGACGATCACGCCGACGCTGGGATCCTGGGCTTCGGTCTGGCCTTGCTTGCCGATGCCGCGGATGGACAGGCTGGAGGTGCGTTGGTTGCCCTGGTTCCACGAAATGTTGCCGAGGCGCTGGGTGATCGCCTTGATGTCGTCGGCGCCGGTGCGGTCGAGTTCGCGGCCGGTGACGACGGCGACGGACAGCGGCACGTCTTGCAGGCGTTCGATACGGTTACGAGAGCGGATCACCACCGAGTCGAGGGCGACCGGTTCGTCCTTGACGGGGGCTGCAGCGGGTTCGGCGGTCACGGGAGCCGACGCGGCAGGCGCGCTGGCGCCGTCTTTTTTCTGCAGTTCCTGCTGGGCCTTTTCGAGGGCCTGCTTGAGGCGGGCGATTTCGGATTGCAGCTCGGCGCTGGATTTTTCCTGGGCGTGCACGGCGCCGCTGGCGAGGACCGAGACGGCGGCGATGGCGGCGGCGACCGGGGACAGGCGGAAGCGGGCGGCGGTGTTGCGACGGGCGGCGGGGCGCGGTCGAGCCTGGATGGTGCTGGTCATGACGGGACTGTTCCTCTTGTAGATATTCGAGGACACATTCCGCAATAGCTATGCCACGCCTGCTAAGCGTGCTTATAAGAAATAAGAAAATCCATATTCAGTTCAATAAGTGTTGGAAGTAAATTGGTTTTTTTGCCAGCTTTGGTGTGATTTATGTAATGACGGATAAGAATCGTGAGAAAGGCGTAAGCAAATGAAAAACAATGGGGCTGCTGATTAGGCAGCAGCTGCGCATTCAGATTGTTTGCTGCGATGCAGCTACGCCCGCCCGGTGGGTCGGGCGGGCGTATTGCGGATCGCTTCTTCCGGATCAGAGCTTGCCGCTGAAGACGATGCCGTACCAGCGCGGGTAGGGGTAGGGCGTGTAGCTGGCCCAGCCCTGCTCGTGGGCGGTGTCGTTGAAGGCGTTCTTGGCGATGAAGGTCACGTCGTAGTTGCCCTTGACGTGGCCGAGGCCGATGGCCAGGTCGGTGGTGGCGTGGTCGGGCACCCAGGCGTAGTCGGAGATCAGCTCGTCGGTATTGGCCTTGCCGCTGTAGGCGGTGGTGAAGCTGGCATGGAAGACCTTGTCGCCGAGCACCGGGCGGCGGTATTCGCCGCTCAGGTTGGCCTGCCAGTACGGCGCTTCACCCAGCCGCGTGCCGCTGCGGTCGATGAAGGGGTTGGACAGGTAGGCCAGTTCGGATGGCTTGCCGGCGTTCTTGAAATCCTTGTAGCGGGCGTCGTTGTAGGACGCCGCGAGGCGGAAGCTGGTGAAGGGGATGCCGTTGTAAACCGCGTCCACCTCGACGCCGGAAACCTGCACCTTGTTCACGTTGCCCTGCACGCTGGCATAGGCGGTCGGGTTGGCGATGCCGTTCTTGATGTTGTCCTGGGTGGCGAAATCATCCACCGCGACCACTGTCTGCTGGTAATCCTTGATGTCCATCAGGAAGACGTCGGCATTGAGGGTGAGGGTCTTGTTGAGCAGGAAGCTCTTGATCCCCACCTCATAGGCGCTCGTCTTCTCGGGCTTGACGGTGGTCGGGATGCCATTGACCACCAGCGCCGAACCGGACTTCTCGCCGTACTGCCAGCTCGCGTAGGCGGTGATGTCGTCGTTGATCTTGTACTTCGGGCTCAGTACGGCGGAGTGGAGCTGGTCCTTGTAGTCGCTGCGCACGTTGTTCACCAGGGTGGCGATCTGTGAGGCGCGGATCGCCTTGGCGGCGGCCACCTGGGCCTTCTGGGCGACCGTGAGCTCGGCGTAGCTGGAAACGCCGAAGTACTTCTGCGCGATGGAGTTGGCCTGGGCCAGCTGGGCGGCGCTGTTGGCGCCGGTCAGGTTGCCGGCGGTGCCATTGGCAACGCTGGTCGTGGTGTAGGCCACCGAGTTGAAGCCGCCGAGGGAAACGGTGTTGCCCACCCCGTCGACCCGGGCGGAAACCGGGTTCAGCGCGGTGCCGTAGCCGAAGTTGTTGAGGGCGTTGAACTGGGTCGTGGAGCGGGCCTCGGTGCCGATGCGCAGGCCCGCGGTAACCGTCAGCTGGTCGGTGACGTGGAAGTTGGCCTGGCCATAGATCGCCTTGCTGAAGGTCTTGATGTTCTGCTCGCCCCACTTGTAGAGCCCGCTCAGGGAGTCGGTAGCCAGCGCACGGCCAGCGCCGACGTTGGTGCCGGCGTTGGTGATGAGGGTGCCGTACTGGGCATTGTTGGCGAACCAGGCGCCGGCGTCGGCGCCGTAGCCGGAGCGGGATTCGACTTCGTCTTCCGTGCGCAGCAGGAAGACGCCGGTCTGGTAATCGACGCGCTTGTTCGGTTTGCCGGTCAGGCGGAATTCCTGCGTGGCCTGGTTGTAGAATACGCTGCCGCCGCCGAGCTTGCTGATGTCGAAGGGCGTGCCCTCGTCGTTGCGAGCCTGGAAGGTGTATTGGCGGGTACCGGTGATGGAAGTGAGGGTGTGGGTATCGTTCAGGTTGTAATTGAGTTCGGCTACCGCACCGTGGCTGGAGGCGATCTGCCCCTGGGTCTCGTTCTGGTAGACCTTGCCTTCCCGGGTGATGCTGTTGATGTAGGTGTCGTAGTTGAAATTGCGGCCGCCGAACCAGCTGCGGTTGAGGCGGCTGCGGGCGCCGGTGCCGCTGGGGTCCACCAGGGTGCCGTTGGTGTAGCGCAGCGGCGTATCGACGAAGTTGGTCAGGCCGTTCTGCAACTGGGCGGCGCGGGGCTGGATGTCCAGGCTCAGTTTGGCGTTGAAGTCCGGCGACGGGGTCAGCAGGAACTGGGTACGGGCGCTGACCCGGTTGCGGTTGTACATGGTGTCGAGCTGCTTGTCCGAGTCTTCCCACACGGTGTAGTAGCCGCGCTGGTTGTTCACCACGAAGGAGCCGCGCCAGGCCAGCAGATCGTCGACGATCGGACCGCCGAGGGCGCCCTTCAGCAGCACGGTTTCGCGCTGGCCGTAGGTGATCTCCAGGTCGGAGCTGGGCGTGAAGGACGGTGCCTTGCTGGTGATGGTGAGCGCGCCGGCGCTGGCGCCCTTGCCCTGTAGCGTGCCTTGCGGGCCGCGGGCGACGTCCACCGACTGCACGTCATAGAAGTCGAAGTTGCCGAGCTGGGCCAAGCCGTAGGGCACGCCATCGACGATGATGCCGACGCTGGGGTCCTGGGTTTCGGTAAAGCCGCGCCGGCCAAGGCCGCGGATCGACAGGGACGAGCCGCGGGTGTTGTTCTGGTTGAAGGTGATGTTGCCGAGGCGCTTGGTGATGGCCTCGAAGTCCGAGGCCTGTTCGCGCGCCAGTTCTCCGCCGGAAACAACGGAAACGGACACGGGCACGTCGTGGAGCTTCTCCAGCTGGCGGCGGCTACGGATCACCACCGAATCCAGGGATTGGGGCTTCACCGCTTCCGCGGCTTCCTCTGGTGTGGGAGGGG
This sequence comes from Pseudomonadota bacterium, assembly GCA_018241665.1. Classification (GTDB taxonomy): domain Bacteria; phylum Pseudomonadota; class Gammaproteobacteria; order Burkholderiales; family Rhodocyclaceae; genus Zoogloea. The sequence continues at coordinate 16,046 of JAFEDK010000026.1, read as the reverse complement.
CAATCGCAACAGGGGCTGCGGCAGGCGCCACGGCGGTGGGGGTGCCGCGTGACTTCTCGAGTTCGCGCTTGAGCTGCTGGATTTCCGCGTTGGCCCGGGTCAGTTCGCCCTGCAATTCAGTGGCGGTCTTCTCGCCCGCGGCGTGTACCGGAGTAGAAGAAATGGCCAGGCCGGCAATCAGCAGGGCGGCAATCGGGTTGCGCCGGAACGCGGACGGAAATGGCGAGGAGTCAGGTGTTCGGTGGGAACGATCGGTCATGGTGGCTGCTTTCGTCTTCTAATCGGAAGTGAATTGACGAAATGCATTCAGCAACCGCTGTGCCAATCGAACTTTTTATCTTGCCGTGTTGTCCTTTTGAAAAATGATGCAATCCTTGTGGTTGTTTTAATGGGGGAAATGCAAGCCGATATGCGTATCCGCAAAAGCTATTTTGCTTATCAAAAAAAGATATGCTGTTGGGCTTAATGCATTTCTGGCTTTTCTGATGTGATTATCTGAACAGCCTTTGTCCGGATATTGAGCTGCGGTTCTTATTGGCCATTGTCCATTCAGCTTTCATGCTTCTGCAGGGGGTTGTGCACGGGCTGCGCGTAGGGCAGCAGCGAGCCTGCGGAGCGTGTTGCTGCTTCAACATTGCCTGCGGCCGGGCCTTTCCCCGGGTGTGCCGGGTCGTGATCCCGGCTCTGTAAAAAAACCTTCCCAAACAGCGTCTTGCAAGCATGTGCGACGCATTTTCGGGGTATTCCCGGCGTTGGCATGCTTGATGCGACTGAAATGGTCGCTGCGTTCGGAGAGTTCTTCCACGGCTTGCGTGTCTGTCTGGATCTCCGTAGCGCTCTGTCTATTTCCAGGAATTGTGTCGGGTGATGGCTTGCTTGCCGATTCGACGCCATTCAGTCGTTCTTAAATGGCCTTTGGGGGTTGCTTGATGTTTAAAAGAAAAGGGATCTATATCGCGGTTGCCTTGGCGGTCAGTGCATCTGCCATTCACGCGGAAGGGGATGGAAAAGCCGCTGCGGCGCCTGCGACGGTAGCTGCGAAGGCGGTGCCGAATGGCTGGGCTTACCAGCCGGTCAAGCAGCAGCAGCCACCCTCGGTCAAGCAACAGAAATGGGTGCGGACGCCGATCGACGCTTTCGTGCTGGCCCGTCTCGAGGAAAACGGCATCAAGCCGTCGGCGGAGGCCGACCGCTCCACCTTCATCCGCCGCGCGACGCTCGATGCCTGGGGCCTGCTGCCCACGCCGGAAGAGGTCAAGGCCTTCGTCAATGACAAGTCGCCGAACGCCTACGAAAAGCTGGTGGACCGCCTGCTGGCGTCCCATCACTTCGGCGAGCGCCAGGCCCGCCGCTGGCTCGACCTGGCCCGCTACGCCGACAGCTCCGGCTTCCAGAACGATTCGACCCGCCCGAACAACTGGCGCTACCGCGATTACGTGATCAAGGCCTTCAACGACGACAAGCCCTTCGATCGCTTCATCCGCGAACAGGTCGCCGGCGACGAACTGTGGCCGGACAGCCAGGAAGCCAAGATCGCCACCGGCTTCATCGCCGGCTATCCGGACAACGCCAACTCCCGTGACCTGGTGCAGCGCAAGTACCAGATCACCACCGACATCACCGACACCATCGGTGAGACTTTCCTGGCGTCGACGATCGGTTGCGCCCGTTGCCACAACCACAAGTCGGACAAGGTCAGCCAGAAGGAATACTTCCAGCTGCAGGCCTTCCTCGCCAATACCTCCTTCGACCAGCGTACGCCGCTGGCCAAGGGCACCGAAACGGCGTGGGACAAGAAGTTCGCCGAGCAGCAGGCCAAGTACCGCGAGGCCACCAAGGAAATCCGCGACAAGCAGGCAGCTCTTCTCAAGCCTTATCGCGAAGCCGCCATCAAGTACCAGAAGGAGCGTTACCTCACCGACAGCCGTGAATCCATCTTCAAGGCCGAGAGCGATTGGAACGCCCTCGACCGCTGGGTGAACTTCCGCCACAAGACCGTCTTCAATCCGGACACCGATACCTCTGGCTACCTGCGCCTGACCGCCGAGAACAAGGAGCACCAGGATCACTCGCCGGAAAAGGTGGCTGCCTGGAATGAATACAAGAAGCTGCAGGCCGAACTGCGCAAGTTCGACAACCTGCGTCCGATCAGCGGCTCGGTGAACCTCACCGCCGCGACGGAACTGGGCCATTCCGACTCGCCCCCGACCTTCGTGCGTTTCGGCGGCATCCATGAACGTCCGACCGAGGAAGTGCAGCCGGGCATCCCGGCCCTGTGGGGCGGCGACAAGCTCGAGATCAAGCCGACCGGCACCTCGTCCGGCCGTCGCACCGCCTACGCCAACTGGCTGGCCAGCCCCAACAATCCGCTGACGTCGCGGGTCTATGCGAACCGCGTGTGGAGCCAGTACTTCGACAAGGGCATCGTGCCGACCGTCGCCGACTTTGGTCGTGCCGGCGAAAAGCCGACCAACCCGGAGCTGCTCGATTACCTGGCCAGCACCTTCGTGAAGAACGGCTGGAGCGTCAAGAAGCTGCACAAGGAAATCCTGCTGTCGGCGGTCTATCGCCAGTCCTCCGAAGAGCGTGCGGATGTCGCCAAGCTCGATCCGAAGAACCAGCTGCTGGCGGTCTATCCGCGCAAGCGTCTGGAAGCCGAGGAGATCCGTGATGCGCTGCTGTATGCATCCGGTCAGCTGACCGACGTGGTCGGTGGTCCGTCGGTGTTCCCGCCGATCGCCAAGGTGCTGGAAGGCGGCCAGGCCGACTTCGACGGCAACCGCCAATGGACCGTGTCCAAGGACAAGGCCGACTGGAACCGCCGCAGCATCTACATCTTCAGCCGCCGCAGCCTGCCTTACCCGCTGCTGCAGAACTTCGACCCGGCCAACCCGTCGCAGGCCCACCACAAGCGTGACGTGACCACCACCCCGCTGCAGGCGCTGACCCTGTTCAACAGCGACATCGTGGTGAATTGGTCGCAGGCGCTGGCCGGCCGGATCATCAACGAAGCGGGCAAGGATCAGGCTGCCCAGCTCAGCCGCCTCTACCAGATCCTGTTCTCCCGCGAGCCGAACAAGACCGAGCTCGCCGCGCTGAAGGAATTCCTGAACAAGGAAGAGGCGATCGTCCAGAAGAAGGTGGCTGACGGCAAGTTCGAAGCTGCCGTGCCCACCGGCCTGAAGGATCCGGGCGCCATCAATCCGGTGCGCGGCGCGGCCTTCGTGGATCTTGTGCACACCGTCGCCAACTCCAACGACTTTGCTTACCGCTTCTGATCGACCCCAACATCTGACGACAAGGAAAATAACCATGAGCATCAACCGTCGCGATTTCCTGCTCAAGACTGGCCTTGGCCTCGGTGGCGCAGCTGCCGCCGGCGGCTTCATCCCCGGCCTGGGCTACATCAATGCAGCCACTGCCGCCGAACTGATCGACCCGCTGGCGGCCAAGCAGCCGCACTTCCCGGGCAAGATCAAGTCCGTGATCTGGCTGCATCAGAACGGTGCACCCTCCACCCTGGACCTCTACGACTACAAGCCGGAGCTGGAGCGCCTGGCCGGTACGCCGGTGCCGGCGTCCTTCCTGAAGGGCATCAAGACCTCCACCCAGGGGGGGGTCAGCAAGCTGTTCGCCTCCAAGGAACGTACGTGGAAGCAGTACGGCCAGAGCGGTGCGTGGTTCTCCAACCTGCTGCCCAACCTGGCCCAGCACGCGGACACCCTGACCTTCGTGAAGTCCAGCGTGACTGTCGGCGCGACCCACGACATCTCCATCCTCAAGCTCAACACCGGCGACCTGAACCCGGGCCGTCCGTCGCTGGGCGCGTGGATCACCTACGCGCTGGGCTCCCTGAACCCGGATCTGCCGCCCTACGTGGTGCTCTACAACGGCGAGCAGGAGCCCAGCGCGGGCTCCGTGAATTGGAGCTCCGGCTTCCTGCCGGCGGTTTATCAGGGCACGGCCTTCCGCCCGGGTGAGTCCCCCATCCTCTACCTGGAGCGCCCGGACCTGCGTTCTGCCTCCCAGCAGCGCGCCTCGCTGGACCTGCTGAAGCAGCTCAACCGCTTCGGCGGCGATCGCCGCCCGTCCGACACCGAGCTGCGCGCCCGCCTGGAGTCCTACGAACTGGCTGACCGCATGCAGACGGCCGCTCCGGCCGCGGTAGATCTCTCCAAGGAGTCCGAAGCCACCCTCAAGCTGTATGGCATCGACGATCCCACCAGCGAGAGCTACGGCAAGGTGCTGCTGCGTGCCCGCCGCCTGGTGGAGCGCGGCGTGCGCTTCGTGCAGGTGGTGTCCGGTTACCCCAGCAACATCTCCGACCAGGAGCGTCGCAGCTGGGATGCCCACAGCGATCTGGACGGCAATCACGCCACCCAGGCACGCATGGTCGACAAACCCATCGCCGGCCTGCTGACCGACCTGAAGGCCCTCGGCCTGCTCGATACCACGCTGGTGGTGTGGGCCTCCGAGTTCTCCCGCACCTCGTGGGGCGAGAGCGGCACCGGCCGTGACCACAACCCGTGGGGCTATACCCAGTGGCTGGCCGGCGGCGGTCTGAAGGCTGGCTTCACCTACGGCGAGACCGACGAGATCGGCCTGCAGGTGGCGGACAAGGACAAGGGCGTGGATACCTACGACCTGCACGCCACCGTGCTGCACCTGATGGGTCTCGACCACCTCAAGACCACCTTCCTGAACAACGGCCGTTCCGAGCGTCCGACCGTGGTGTACGGCAAGGTCGTCAAGGAGCTGCTGGCCTAAAGGGCTGCAGCGGACGGGGGCCGGGAAAGCCGGCTCCCGTCTTTTCAGCAGGGTGGTGCAGGCTTCCATCCGACGCACAACAGACATTCCCCAATTTGGATTCAGCATGAAGCGATCTCTCCTGTCCGGCCTGCTGCTCGCCAGCGTGCTGGCGACGCCCGCGACCGCGGCCCTCAACGAGGGCGACAAGGCGCCGGAATTCAGTACCCAGGCTTCGTTGGCCGGCAAAGCCTTCAATTACTCCTTCCGCGACGCGCTGAAGAAGGGGCCGGTGGTGGTGTATTTCTACCCGTCAGCCTTCACCGGCGGTTGCAATCTGCAGGCCCATACCTTCGCCGAGAACATCGACAAGTTCTCTGCCGCCGGCGCGACGGTGATCGGCGTGTCCCTCGACAGCATCAAGCGGCTGAACGCCTTCTCGGCGGACCCGCAGTACTGCGCCAGCAAGGTCGCGGTGGCCTCCGATCCGGACGGCAAGATCGCCAAGTCCTTCAATCTGGCGGTGGCCGACGTACCGGCCGGGCGCAAGGACACCCGTGGCGAGGACATCGACCACGGCCGCGTCGATCGCGTGACCTTCGTCGTCAAGCCGGATGGCCAGGTTGCCGCGACGATCGGTGGTGTGGCGCCGGTGGAGAACGTCGAAAAAGCCCTCGAAACGGTGACGCGTCTGGCGTCCGCAAGGCGCTGAGGATCATCGTTTGAGTTTGAGAGTTCGCAATGCCCCGGGCCTGGCCTGGGGTGCGGGGGGCTGCGCTGCCTTGGTGTTTGCAGTCCTCCTGTCCGGGCCGGTGGCGGCCCAGGCGGTAAAGAGCAAGGGGAAGTCGGTAACGGGGGCGGTGCCTGTCGCGGCCGCCTCCGCACCGCGTGCCGGCGATGTGCTTGCCGGCGCCCGCAAGTCGGACGATGAACGTTGCCAGGAGTGTCATGGCGTTGATGGGCATGGCTTCGACCAGAGTGCCAGCTCCGAAGGTCGTCATCCCAAGCTCGGCGGTCTGCCGGCCGATTACATCGTCAAGCAGATCGCGGATTTCCGTAGTGGTGCGCGCAAGCACGACGTGATGACTGTGATGGCGCGGACCGTCGATCCGGCCGACATCGTGGACATCGCGGCGTATTTCGCCAGCCAGAAGCCCATGCAGGGCGACGGCCAGGGCGACAACCCGCTGGGGCGGAAGCTCTTCGATAGTGGTGATCCGGCCCGCGGCGTGGATGCCTGCGTGTCCTGCCACGGTCCGGCCGGGAAGGGCATCGCCGGCATGGGCGCTGCCTCACCGCCCATCGGCGGGCAGGAATGGCGCTACCTGGAAAAGCAGCTGCTCGACTGGCGCAGCGGCGACCGCAGCAACAGCCGGGACGGGGTGATGAACCGCATCGCCAAATCCCTCAGTGATGAGGACGTGCGGGCGTTGGCCAACTACCTGGCCGGGCAACGCTGAGGCGCGGCTGTGTGGGGCTGAACACCGTCTGTTGGCGGTGCAGCATTTGGGTTGTGCCCGGTGCTGGCAGCGCAGCAGGCCGGCGCTTCGTTCACCGTCGCCGAGGTTGTCGGGAGGGATTTTTCCTGGACACAGGAGATTTTGTAAGCGATTGAAAAATTGAATTCTTGATTGCCATTCAATGACCATGGAATCCACTCCGGTATGGAGCGGCATGGATTCTGCTGAAAGCCTGCATGCCGATGCGCACGCGTCGGCTCATCCAATCTGTCATTGGAAGGTTCACGGCAATGAAGAGCCCGCACTTGGCCATGTCGCTGGCGCCGGCATCGATGGCGGCCGCTCCGGCTGCCCGCTGAACCGAATGCAGGTTTTCTATGCGGCGGTTCGGTGACGAGTCGACGCAGGTACATGGAGTTGAAACGATGAAGAGAAAAGCCGCATCCCTGGCGGTGGCCTGGAGCCTGGTCGGGGTCATGAGTCTGGAGTCGGTGGCCGTGCTGGCCGCCGATGCCGCGCCCGCCGAACCTGCCCGTCCGGCTCGCCAGGCCCAGGGCCAGCAGCACTGGGCCTACCAGGCGGTCGCGCGCCCGGCTACGCCGGCCGTGAAGGACGCCAAGTGGGTGCGCAGCCCGATCGACGCCCACATCCTGGCCCAGCTCGAAGCCAAGGGCATCAAGCCGTCCGCCGATGCGGACCGGGCCACGCTGATCCGCCGCGTCACGCTGGACACCTGGGGCATCATCCCGACCCCCGAGGAGGTCAAGGCCTTCGTCAGCGACAAGTCGCCCAACGCCTACGAGAAGCTGGTGGACCGCCTGCTCGCTTCGCCGCGCTATGGCGAGCGCTGGGGCCGCCGCTGGCTCGACCTGACCCGCCACGCCGACAGCGACGGCTACAACACCGACGGCACCCGGCCCAACATGTGGCGCTACCGGGACTACGTCATCAAGGCCTTTAACGACGACAAGCCCTACGACGTCTTCATCAAGGAACAACTGGCCGGCGACGAGCTGTGGCCCAACCGCAAGGACGCCCTGGTGGCGACCGGCTTCCTGCGCAACTTCCCGGACGAGATCAACGCCCGCGATCTCAACCTGAAGAAGCAGGAGATCGCCAACGACCTGACCGACACGGTCAGCTCGGTATTCCTGGCCACCACCGCCAACTGCGCCCAGTGCCACAACCACAAGTTCGACAAGTTCAGCCAGAAGGAGTACTACCAGCTCCAGGCCTACTTTGTTAACACCAGCTTCCGCGACGACGTCACGCCGCTGTCCGGCAAGGAACTGGCCGACTACTCGGCCCGGCTGGCCAAGTGGGAAGACGCCACCAAGGACGTCCGCGCCAAACAGGAAACCCTGCTCAAGCCCTACATCGACAAGCTGGAGGCGGACCGCTTGCTCGGCTTCGTGCCGGAGACCCGCGACTCCATCAACAAGCCGGAGAAGGAACGCAACGCCTACGACCGCTGGATCTACCACCGCAACCTGTGGACCATGTCCGGCCGCACCCGCAATGCGGCCAACCAGATGAAGGAGAAGGACAAGACCCAGTACGCGGAGTACGAGAAGGTGGTGGCCGAGCTGAAGAAGTTCGACGACCTCAAACCGAAGGACCCGGGCAACATCTCCACCGCCACCGAGCTCGGCCACAGCGATTCGCCGTCCACCTTCGTGCTCTTCAAGGGCATCTACGACCGCAAGCTGGAGGAAGTCCAGCCGGCGTTGCCGGCGGCCCTGTCCGGCGGCCAGAACCCGCAGATCGTCGCCACCGCCGCCTCGTCCGGCCGGCGCACCGCGCTCGCCAACTGGATCGCCAGCCCGTCCAACCCGCTCACCGCGCGGGTGCTGGCGAACCGGGTGTGGAACAACTACTTCGGCCGCGGCCTGGTGGATACCGTCAATGACTTCGGCAAGATGGGCCAGAAACCGGTCAATCCGGCGCTGCTCGACTACCTGGCCGACAGCTTCGTGAAGAACGGCTGGAGCGTGAAGAAGCTGCAGCGGGAAATCCTGCTGTCCAGCGTCTATCGCCAGTCGTCCGACCACCGCGAGGAGCTGGTCAGCATCGATCCGGAAGACAAGTTGCTGGCCTACTTCCCGCGCCAGCGCCTGGACGCCGAGCAGGTGCGCGACTCCCTGCTGTACGCCGCCGGCCTGCTCGAAGAAAAGATCGGCGGCCCGTCGGTGTTCCCGCCGGTGCCGGTCAATTTCGACAACCGCAACGCGTGGAAGGTCTCCGACAGCCTGGCCGACCAGCACCGCCGCAGCGCCTACATCTTCGTGCGCCGCAATACGCCGTATCCGCTGCTCGACACCTTCGACTGGGCCAACCCCCAGCTGGTCCACGGCCGCCGCGAGGTGACCACCACCGCGCCGCAGGCGCTGGCGCTGGTCAATAGCGACCTGGTCTTCGAGTGGTCGAAGGCGCTGGCCGGCCGGGTGATCCGCGAAGTGGGGGAGAGCGACAACGCACGCCTCGACCGCCTGTACCAGATCGCCTTCGGCCGCAACCCGGACAAGACCGAGAAGGAGTCCCTGCTGGCCTTCCTCGACAAGGAAGAGAAGGTCGTCGCCGGTCAGATCTCCGGCGGCAAGAAGGTGGTCGCCCCGGTTGGCGCCAAGGACGCCGGCGCCGTGCGCGAGAAGGTGGACGGCCTCTTCAAGACGCTCTACGGCCGCAGCCCCGACAAGTTCGAGCGGGCTACGCTGCTGTCCTACCTGGACACCCAGCAGGCCAAGCTGGCGAAGGCGTCCGATGACGACGGCGACAGTGCCGGCGGCGCCAAGGCGTCTGCCAAGGACAAGGCCAACCCGGCCCGCAGCGCCGCCTTCGTGGAGCTGGTCCACGCCGTGGTGAACTCCAACGAATTCCTCTACCGCCTGTAAGCGCCGCAGCGAGAACAAGGCAGGAACACATACATCATGACTCACGATCACAACGCCCGTCGTCGCTTCCTCGTCAATGCCGGCTATGGCATCGGCGCCTTCGCCTTCAGTGGCGTGCTGCCCGGTGGCGGCTTCATTTCCTCGGTGCAGGCCGCCGAGTACCTCGACCCGCTGGCTCCCAAGCAGCCCCACCACGCGGCCAAGGCCAAGGCGGTGATCTGGCTGCACATGGCCGGCGCGCCGTCGACCCTCGACCTGTTCGACTACAAGCCCGAGCTGGTCAAGCTGCACGGCCAGCCGCTGCCGGATTCCTTCTCCAAGAACCTCAAGACGGCCACCGACGGTGGCGTCGGCGCCCTCTACGCCACCAAGCGCACCTGGAAGCAGTACGGCGAGAGCGGCGCCTGGTTCTCCGACCTGGTGCCCAACCTGGCCCAGCACGCCGACAAGATCTGCTTCCTGAAGGGCAGCAAGACCGAAGGCTCGACCCACGTCATCGCCTCCCTCAAGCTGCACACCAGCGGCCTGGTGCCGGGCCGTCCGGCCCTTGGCTCGTGGATCCAGTACGGCCTGGGCACCAACAACCCCGACCTGCCGGCCTTCGTGGTGCTCGCCAACGGGCGCAGCACCGGTGGCGGCGGGCGCGGCCAGGTGATCTGGAGCTCCGGCTTCCTGCCGGCGGTATATCAGGGCACGGCCTTCCGCCAGGGCGATTCGCCGATCATGTACCTCGACCGCCCGGCCGGCGTGTCCGACGTGGAGCAGCGCAACACGCTGGAGCTGCTGAAGACCCTCAACCAGCGCACCACTGCGCGTTTCCCGGCGGATACCGAGCTGGAGGCCCGCCTGCGCTCCTACGACCTGGCCTACCGCATGCAGAAGTCGGCGCCGGAGGCGGTGGACCTGTCCAAGGAAAGCGACGCCACCAAGAAGCTCTACGGCCTCGACGACAAGGGCACCGTGGAATACGGCACCAATCTGCTGCGGGCCCGCCGCCTGGTGGAGAAGGGCGTGCGCTTCGTGCATGTGATCTCCGGCTCGCCGGACGACAGCCTGCCGGACTGGGACGCCCACAACAACATCGAGAAGAACCACGGCACGATGGCCAAGCTGGTGGACAAGCCGATCGCCGGCCTGCTCGCCGACCTGGAGGCCCGCGGCCTGCTGAAGGACACGCTGGTGGTGTGGACCTCCGAGTTCGGCCGCACGCCTTACGGCCAGACCGGCGACGGGCGCGACCACAATCCGTGGGGCTTCACCTCGTGGATCGCCGGCGGTGGCATCAAGGCCGGCTACACCCACGGGGCCACCGACGAAATCGGCCTGCGCGCCACGTCCGGCATCGTCGATACCTACGATCTGCAGGCCACGCTGCTGCACCAGCTGGGCCTCGACCACCGCAAGCTGACTTTCCAGTACCAGGGCCGCCAGGAGAAGGCGACGACCGTCTTTGGCGACGTGGTGCCGGAAATCATCACCTGACCGGCAACGGGGGGCGAGGGCAGGGGCCCTCGCCATGCCCGCCGGCATTCACCCTGAGCTTGATCCCATGTACAAGAAAAAATTGTTCCGCCTTGCCCTGACCAGCCTGCTCGCCACGACTGCGCTCACCGCCTCCGGGGCGGTGGACGAAGACTTCATGCGCAACGTGGAAGACACCTTCAAGAGCGCCGACGCCGCCATCGGCATCAAGGACGCCAAGACCGCCACCGCCGATGCCAAGGAGCTGGAGAAGCTCTTCAAGGAAGTGGTGGATCACTACGTGAAGAAGGGCGATGCCGAGGACGGCGTGAAGATGTCCCAGAAGAGCATCGACTTGTCTGCCCGCATCGTGACCACCGTCGCTGCCAAGGATTTCGACAGCGCCGCCGCCGCGTCCGCCGAACTCGGCCGGACCTGCAAGGCTTGCCACAACGTCTACAAGCAGGATTGACCCCAATGAAGACCCTCATGATCGGCGCCTTGCTCGCCGCCCTGGCCGTGCCCGCCACCGCCGCCCTCAAGGAGGGTGACGCTGCCCCGGACTTCAAGGCCCAGGCCTCGCTGGCCGGCAAGGCCTTTTCCTATTCCCTGAAGGACGCCCTCAGGAAGGGGCCGGTGGTGGTGTATTTCTACCCGTCGGCCTACACCAACGGCTGCAACCTGCAGGCCCACACCTTCGCCGAGAACATGGGCAAGTTCAACGCCGCCGGCGCCACCGTGGTCGGCGTGTCCCTGGACAGCATCGGCCGCCTCAACGAGTTCTCCGCCGATCCGGAGTTCTGCGCCGGCAAGCTGCCGGTCGCCTCGGATGCCGACGGCCGCATCGCCAAGTCCTTCGACATCGCGGTGCGAGAGGCGCGCAGCGGCGCCAAGGACTCCCGCGGCAAGGACATCGACCACGCCTTCACCGAGCGCACCACCTTCGTGATCCGGCCGGATGGTCGCATCGCCGCCACGGTGGCCGGCCTCCAGCCGGTGGCCAACGTGGACAAGGCCCTCGAAGTGGTGCAGACGCTGGCGGGCGGGGCGCGTTGAAGCACGTCTTTCCACGTCTGCTGGCGGTTGTCGTCCTGAGTGCCGGTGTGCTTTACGTCGGCACCGCGGCGGCCGACAGCATCCTCGAGTTCGATGTGTGGATGCAGAAGATCGACCGTCACAGCCAGTCGGTGTTGCTCGCCCTCAAGCGTCAGGACGCCGCGTCGGCCACCGCCGATGCCCGCGAGCTGGAGCACCTGTACGGTTTGATGGAGCGCTTCTACGAGGCGCGGGGGGAACACGACGATCCGCTGCTGCTGTCCTGGGACGGGCGCCAGCGGGCAGCCAGGGCGGCGAGCCTGGCGGAGCGCGGGGATTTCGCCGCCGCCTACGAGTCGGCGCTGGGCATTGCTCGTGACTGCCGTGCCTGCCACGACCGCTTCAAGCCGATCCGGCCGTTGGGGTGAGCGCGATGCGGCTTCCGTCTTCACTTCGTATGCTGCTGCTCGGCGCGCTGTGTGCGGCTGGCAGTGCGGTTGCGGCGGATCGCATCGGCGACCCGCTGGCCGGCAAGGCCTGGTCCGACGACAACGTCTGCAAGGAATGCCACAACCCGGACGGCAACAGCACGGTGGCCGAGTACCCGCGCCTGGGCGGTCAGCAGGCGGCCTATCTATATAAGCAGCTGCGCGACTTTCGCGACGGCCGCCGTCGCAACGTGATCATGCAGGCGCTGACGCAGGAACTGGGCGACGCGGAACTGGCCAACGTGTCCGCCCATTTCGCCGCCCAGCCGGCGATGAAGGGTGCTGTGCTGAGTGCCAACGCTCTGGGGCGCAGCCTCTTCGAGCAGGGCGACGGCGCGCGCGGCATCCCGGCCTGCAGCGCCTGCCACGGGGCCGACGGCAAGGGAAGGGTGGACGGCGGCCTGGCCTATCCGGCCATCGGCGGCCAGCACCGCTTCTACCTGCGCGGGCAGTTGCAAGACTGGCGCAGCGACACCCGCCGCAACAGCCCGGACGGCGTCATGAACCAGATTGCCAAGTCGCTCGGCGACAAGGATATCGAAGCACTGGCGGACTATCTTTCAGGTTTGTAGGGCTCGCCTTCAACCATCCGGACCGACCTATTCCATGAGCAAATACATCCTGTCCATCAACGGTCACAGCCGCAGCGTCGAAGCGGCGCCGGAAACGCCGCTGCTGTGGGTCCTGCGCGACAGCCTGTCGCTGCTCGGCACCAAGTACGGCTGCGGCATCGGTCAGTGCGGCGCGTGCACGATCCACTTGAACGGCGTGCCGGCCCGCGCCTGCATGACGCCGGTGTCCACTGTCGGCCGCAAGCAGGTCACCACCATCGAAGGGCTCGATCCGCAGGGCGAGCACCCGCTGCAGCGGGCCTGGAAGGAACTCGACGTGCCCCAGTGCGGCTACTGCCAGGCCGGCCAGATCATGACTGCCGCGGTGCTGTTGAAGGAGAACCCCCGCCCCAGCGACGAGGACATCGACGGTGCGATGGCGGGCAATCTGTGCCGCTGCGGCACCTATCTGCGCATCCGCAAGGGTATTCACCGGGCCGCCGAACTGGCCGCCGCCGACAAGAAAGCCCGCAAATGAGGCCGCCAATGAACGCCCCCGATCTCGCCAGCGCCGGCCGCCGCAACTTCCTCCGCCAGTCCGCCGCGGCGGGTGGCGGTCTCGTGCTCGGTTTCTACCTGAACGGCACGACCCAGGCCGTCGAGCGGCTTGAAAAGCCCGTCGCCGGCGGTGCCGAGTTCAAGCCCAATGCCTTCATCCGCATCGGCCGCGACGGCGTTGTGACGCTGGTTTCCAAGCAGCCGGAAATCGGCCAGGGCATCAAGACCTCGTTGCCGACGGTGATCGCCGAGGAACTGGAAGTCAGTTGGAAGGACGTGCGCATCGTGCAGGGCGACCTGGACCCGGCCTATGGTCGCCAGAGCGCCGGTGGTTCCACATCCACCCCGACCAACTATGAGGACTTCCGCCGCCTCGGCGCTGCAGCCCGGCTGATGCTGGTGGAAGCGGCCGCGCGCAGCTGGAAGGTGCCGGTCGGCGAGTGTTTCGCGGCGGACTCCGCCGTGCATCACCGTCCGACCAAGCGCAAGCTGGGCTACGGCCAGCTGGTGGATGCGGCGGCGGCGCTGCCGGTGCCCGACCCGAAGAACGTGCAGGTCAAGGACCCGAAAGACTTCAAGTTGCTCGGCAAGCGGATCGGCGGCGTGGACAACCACCAGATCGTCACCGGCCGGCCGTTGTTCGGCATCGACACCCAGCTGCCGGGCATGCTCTACGCGGTCTACGAGAAAAGTCCGGTGTTCGGCGGCAAGGTCCGCTCGGCCAATCTGGATGCGATCAAGGCGCTGCCCGGTGTGAAGGACGCCTTCGTGATCGCCGGCACGGACGAGCTGCGCGGCCTGCTGCCGGGCGTGGCGATCGTCGCCGAGTCCACCTGGGCGGCGTGGAGCGCCCGCAAGCAGCTGCAGGTGGACTGGGACGAAGGGCGCTTCGCCAACCAGAGCTGGTCCGGCTTCGTCTCCGACGCCCAGCGGCTGTCCAAGCAGGCAGGTGCAACCGTGCTGCGCCAGGATGGCGATGTGGGCGCCGCGCTGGCCGGAGCCGCCAAAACGGTCGAGGCCGCCTACAGCTACCCGTTCATCTCCCACGCCAGCTTCGAGCCGCAGAACTGCACGGCCTACTATAAGGATGGCGTGCTCGAACTGTGGGCACCGACCCAGAACCCGGCCGCTGGTCAGGAGCTGGTCACCGCCACGCTGGGCATCCCGAAGGACAGGATTGTCCTGCACATCACGCGCAGTGGTGGCGGCTTTGGCCGGCGCCTGTCGGCGGACTATATCGTCGAGGCAGCGGCCATCGCCCAGCGTGTCCAGGCGCCGGTCAAGCTGACTTGGACGCGGGAGGACGACCTGCGCCACGACCATTTCAGGCCCGCCGGCTTCCACTTCCTGCGCGGCGGCGTCGATGCGCAGGGTAGGCTGGTCGCCTGGCACAACCACTTCGTGACTTTTGCCAACCCGGTGACCCGCGACGGCAAGACCAGCCTGGTGCCGGGCAGCGGCGGCAGCCTGTCGGGCGACGAGTTTCCCGGCCGCTGGGTTGCCAACTGCCTGCTGGAGCAGTCGGCCATCGAATGCGGCGTGCCGATGGGCCCTTGGCGGGCGCCGGGCAGTTGCGTCTTCGCGTGGGTCTTCCACAGCTTCATCGACGAGCTGGCCCACGCTGCCGGGCGTGACCCACTGGAGTTCCGCCTCGACATCCTCGGCGACAAGGCCATCGTGGCCGGCAGCGGCGAGCGGGGTACGCCTTACGACGTCAGTCGCATGCGCCGGGTGCTGCTGCATGTGGCGGACAAGGCCGGTTGGGGCAAGCGGAAATTCCCGAAAGGCCAGGGGCAGGGCATTGCCTTCCATTTCAGCCACCGAGGCTATATCGCCCAGGTAGCCGAGGTGACGGTGACGAAGGACGGTACGCTGAAGGTGGACCGGGTGGTGGTGGCCACCGACATCGGCGCGCAGATCGTCAACCTGTCCGGCGCCGAGAACCAGGTCGAAGGCTCGGTCGTCGATGGCCTCGGCACGCTGATGTTCCCGGAGCTCACCATCGAGCGTGGGCGCATCGTGCAGGGCAATTTCAACGAGTATCCGCTGATCCGCATGTCCGATGCGCCGCCGAAGATCGAGGTGCATTTCGTGAAGACCGACTACCCGGTCACCGGCCTCGGCGAGCCGGCACTGCCGCCGCTGGCTCCGGCCGTCTGCAATGCGATCTTCGCCGCTACTGGCAAGCGTGTCCGTCAGTTCCCGCTGGCGCGGACTGACCTGCGCTGGGGCTGAGCGCGTTGCACTACATGTCCTGAAGGGGGGGCGATGCGTTACGTGATCCTGCTGGTGTGGCTGACTGTCGTCGGCGTGATCATCGGCTGGCTGGGGCTGGCAGCGGCGGAGGATGAAGCCGGCAAGAGCGAGCCGACAAACGCGCCGGAGCTTTCCATCCCGGCGGTCAATGGCCGCGGCGTTCGGGACTGGATCGCCGAGGACGACAGCACCTTGCTGATCCAGGACAACTTCCGCAAGTGGTACAAGGTCCGCCTGATGGCGCCGTCGCGTCATTTACTGCACGCGGAGAGCATCGGTTTCGTCACTGGCCCGTCAGGTATCCTCGATAACACTGGTGCGGTAGTGGTGCGTGGGCAGAAAACGCCCGTGTTGTCCATCACCGCCAGTGAGGGACCCAAGCGCCAGCGGCGCTGATACGTGCTGCGGACTTCATTGGCGAACTCGTCGTTGATGCACTGGGGGTCTCATCTTTTGATGAATGAAACTGAGGTCGGCGGTATCGGAGCTAGTGGGCTGCGCTCTTCAGGTGAGGCTGGGTGGCTGCGGATTGACGGGCGGGCTCCTCTTAAAGAAGCCCACCCGGACGTGTGATGAGGCGTTCGAGAATTATTTTTCAGA